>CAVXZM010000008.1:0-273134 GCA_963766315.1 uncultured beta proteobacterium | reverse complement strand
CGATCGCCGTCGCCGGCCTTGCCGGCCGCTGTGCGCGTGCGCTCGGCGGCAGAACGTTCGTCCTGACCACGACCTTGCGCTCGCTTCAGTCGGTCGGTGCACAACTGCGCTCGGAGTTCGATGCCGCGGGCGCCGCGATCGAGGTCCTGGTGCAAGGGCAGGGCTCGAAGCGCCAGCTGATGCAGCGTTTCCTCGAGGCGCCGCACGCCGTCCTCGTCGGCTCGCAAAGCTTCTGGGAGGGCGTCGACGTGCCGGGCGAGGCGCTGCAGTGCGTCGTCATCGACAAGCTGCCGTTTCCGCCGCCCGGAGATCCGCTCGTCGAGGCGCGGGTGCAGCGGCTCGAGAGCGAAGGGCGAAACGCCTTCGCCGAGTATTTCGTCGCCGAGGCGGCGGTCGCGTTGAAGCAGGGCGCGGGGCGGCTGATCCGCAGCGAGAGCGATCGCGGCCTGCTCGTCGTGTGCGATCCGCGCATGGCGACGATGGGCTACGGCCGGCGCCTCTTCGCCGCCTTGCCGCCGATGAAGCGCGTCGACAGCGAAGCCGAGGCGATCGTCTGGCTGCGCGAGCTCGCCGCGGCAGCCGCGGAGCGCTAGCGCGCCGGCGCGCGGGCTCGGCGCGGGCCGATCACCAGAGCTTCCACCACGGCGTCGATTGATTGCCGAAGACGTCGACGTCGATCGTCGCATTCGGGAAGTTGGTCTTCAGGACACGCTCGGCGTCGTCGCGCAACGCGACCAGGCCGAGCCGATCGTAGCTTTGCGCCAGGATGACCAGTGCCTCCTCGGTCGACGGTGAGTGCTGGAATTCCTGGATCGCCTGCTGGGCACGGTTGGCGGCGGCGACGTAGGCGCCGCGGCGCAGGTAGTAGCGCGCCACGTGCACCTCGTAGGAGGCGAGCGAATTGACGATGTAGTTCATGCGCAGGCGCGAATCCTCGGCATAGGCCGACTGCGGGAACTGCTCGACCAGCTGGCGGAACGACTGGTAGGCGTCGCGCGAAGCCTGCTGGTCGCGCTGCGCGAGATCCTGGCCGGCGAGGTTGCCGAACAGGCCGAGGTTATCGTTGAAGTTGATCAGCCCTTGCAGGTAGAGCGCGTAGTCGAGCGCGGCGCTGGTCGGGTGCAGCTTTATGAAGCGCTCGATCGTCGTCAACGCCTGCGCCTTCTCGCCGCTCTTCCAGAGGTAGTAGGCGCGCTCGATCTGAGCCTGCTGGGCGAGCATCGTTCCGGCGGCGCGGCCCTCGAGGCGCTCGTAGAGCTTGATCGCCTTCTCATAGCTGCCGGACGAGGCCTCCGCTTTGGCCTCGGCGTACAAACGCTCGGGAGTCCACTTCGACGTGTCGTCGTTGCTCGACGTGCCGCACCCCGCCAGCAACGCTGCCAGCGAAAAGATCGCCGACACTGCGATCCGGGCGCGCCAGGGTGAGGAATTCGGACTCATGGAGTGGGCACGTGGCTCGGTCGCTCGGGCGGCGGGTTCACTGGAAACAAGTCAGATTTTATATGGTCGATGAATCACGCTCGCCACTGGATCCTGGTGCCGAGGCCGACGCCGAGGGCGGCGCGGTCGAAAGCGACGAGACACTGGTCGAGCAGCGCGAGGCGATCGTCGCCGCCGATCAGCACGGCGAGCGGCTCGACAAGGCGATCGTCGCCTTCGTCCCGGAGTTCTCGCGCAGCCATCTGCAGGCGCTGATCAAGGCCGGCTGGGTGCGCCTCGACGGCACGGCGGTGACGGGCCCGGCGCACCGCGTGCGTGCCGGGCAGAACGATCGCCGTGACATTGCAGCCGACCGAGGAGAGCCGCGCTTACCGCGCCGAGGCGTTGCCGCTGGCGATCGTTCACGAGGACGACGACGTGCTCGTGATCGACAAGGCGGCCGGCATGGTCGTCCATCCGGCTGCGGGCAACTGGTCGGGAACGCTCCTCAACGCGCTCCTGGCACGCGACCCGGCGAGCGCCGCGCTGCCGCGCGCCGGCATCGTCCATCGCCTCGACAAGGACACCTCGGGGCTGATGGTCGTCGGCAAGACGCTCGTCGCGGTGACCGCGCTGACGCGGGCGATCGCGGCACGCGAGGTTCAGCGCCGCTATCTGGCGATCGCCGCGGGCGCGGTGCCGCCCGAGCGCTTCACGGTCGAGGCGCCGGTCGGCCGCGACCCGAACGTGCGGACGCGGATGGCCGTCGTCGCCTCCGGCAAGCCAGCGCGAACCGACGTCGAGCGGCTGGCCTTGGGCGCCGGCTTCGTCGCCCTGCGCTGCACCCTGCACAGCGGCCGCACGCATCAGATCCGGGTGCATCTCGCCTCGCGCGGTCTGCCGCTGGTCGCCGACCGCCTCTACGGCGGAACGCCCGCCCTCGGCATGGAGCGGCAGGCCTTGCACGCCGGCCGGCTCGCCTTTCGCCAGCCCTCGTCGCAGGTGCTGCTGTCGTTCCATTGCCCGGCGCCGAGCGACTTCGCTCACGCCTGGGCCGAGATCGGCGCCGACGCCGACGCCTGAATTCCCCGCAGCGCCCGCCGACTGGCTACAATGGCGGCATTCCCTTTCGATGCGAGCGGTCTGTGCGGCGAAGCGCCTTGCCGGACCTTCGACGAGACCATCGAGACGTGACGCACCCGCGGGTGCGAATCAACCGAGGCAGGCCCGCCTGCCGAACCCGCCACGTCGCTGACGTGACGAACGCCGCGCCCCGACGCGGCCAGCATTGCCGCGACGCGACGCGGCCGAGGAATTCACGACGACATGAAGACCCTGGATGCGAAGCGCGTCCTCGAGGCGGCGCTCATCTGCTCGAGCCGGCCGATGGCGTTGCGCGAGTTGAGCGCGCTGTTCGGCGGCGAAGTCGGCAACGACACGTTGCGAGCGCTGCTCACCGAGCTCGGCGAGGAATGCAAGGACCGGGCGATCGAGCTCGCGACGGTGGCCACCGGCTGGCGCTATCAGACCCGACCGGAGATGGCGCACTACCTGGCTCGCCTCGATCCGGAGCGGCCGCCGCGCTACTCGCGTGCCGTGCTCGAGACGCTCGCCATCATCGCCTACCGTCAGCCTGTGACGCGCGGCGACATCGAGGACATCCGTGGCGTCGCGGTCGCAAGCAGCGTCGTCAAGCAGCTCGAGGACCGCGGCTGGATCGAGGCGATCGGCTATCGCGAGGCGCCGGGCCGGCCAGCGCTGTTTGCGACCACGCGTCAGTTCCTCGACGACCTCGGCCTGGCGACGCTCGAAGAGCTACCGGCGCTGCAGGGCGCCGACGGCGAGCCGCTGGCGCTCGCCGAAGGCGGCGCCGAGATGCTCTCGCAGAGCTCGCTTTCCTTCGTCGAGTCCGCGGTCGATGCCGCGGCCGAACCCGCGGTCGACGCTTCGTCGGCCGACGCCGCTGCCCTGGAACCGCACGCATGAACGACTCTCCCGATCCCTCGTTGCCCGCGGATGCGCCGGCCATGACCGACGACTCGTCGTCGCCCGAAGGCGCGGCGCCGGCGCCCCGGCGGCGGCGCAAGCCCGCTGCCAGCGCAGCGACCGTCGCTGCCGTCGTGGATTCGCAGCGCGGCGGCCGCGACGCCGGCTGAATTCAGATCGGACGCGCCGGCGCCGGTCGCCGTGGAACGCGCCACGGTCGCGAGCGATCAGCAAGGCGCCGACGGCGGGCGCGAGCCGATGTCTGGTGGCGGCGGCGATGCCCCCTTCGGCGAGCGCAGCCGGCGCCGCAATCGGCGTGACCGCCGCCGCGGCGGCGACCGCGACGACGAGCGCCCGGCGCGCGCCTTGAACCTGCCGCCCAATTTCGAGGGCCCGTTGCCCCGCCATCTCCAGCCGGTGGTGCCGGTCCAGGCCGGCGAGGTGTTCGCCCAAGTGCTTTCGGGCGAGTTCGACGACCAGGTCGCCGAGCCTGCCGAGGTCGAGGCCGAGGAGCCGACCAAGCGCGTCCTCGCCCCCGAGCCCGACGCGCCCAAGCTGCATAAGGTGCTGGCGCAGGCCGGCGTAGGCTCGCGGCGCGACATGGAAGAGTTGATCGCCGACGGCAAAATCACCGTCAACGGCGAGCCGGCGCACACCGGCCAGCGAATCTCGTTCGGCGACCGCGTCGAGGTCAACGGCAAGCCGGTGCGCCTGCGCATCGTCCCGCCGCCGGCGCGAATCATCGCGTACCACAAGCCGGCCGGTGAGATCGTCACGCACGACGATCCGCAGCACCGGCCGACCGTGTTCCGGCGCCTGCCGCGTCTGCAGCAAGGCAAGTGGCAGTCGGTCGGCCGGCTCGACATCAATACCGAAGGCCTGCTCCTGTTCACGACCTCGGGCGGACTGGCGAACCAGCTCATGCATCCGCGCTTCGGCGTCGAGCGCGAGTACGCGGTGCGCATCATGGGCACGCTCGAAGACGACGCGCGAGCGAAACTGCTCGAGGGCGTCGAGATCGACGGCCAGCGCGCGGCGTTCAAGTCGATCGAGAACGGCGGCGGCGAAGGGCTCAACCAGTGGTACCGCGTCGTCATCACCGAAGGCCGCAACCGCGAGGTCAGGAGGCTGTTCGAAGCGGTCGGTCTGACGGTGAGCCGGTTGATCCGCATCCGCTACGGCACGGTGGTCCTGCCGCACGGCTTGAAGCGCGGCGTCTGGGTCGACCTCGACGACGCCGATGTGCGCGCGATCCGCCGGCTCGCCAGTGGCAATCCGGTCGAGCGCAGCGACGAGCGCAATGACGGCGGCGGCAAGCGCCGCGACGAGCGCGGCGGATCGCGCAACAGCAACGGCCGGCCGCAGAACGACCGCGCGCCCAATGATCGGCAGCGCCCGCCGCAACGTCGACCCGACGAGGCGCGCTTCGATGCGCCGCCGGCGAGCGACGACCGGCCGGCACGGCGCGACGACGATGAGGAAGACGACTTCGACCCGAGCCGGATCCCGAATCCGCTCCAGCAGACGTTCGATCACCGCTTCGTCCAGGGCCGGCGCATCGGCCCGAACAGCGGCTTCGGCGCCGGCGGCAGCGCGCCGCGCGCGCCGAGCGGACCCAAGGGCGACCCGAAGCAGCCCGACCCGCTGCAGACCTCGGTCGGCTACATCGGCGCCGACGCCTTCCACCGCAAGAATCGTGGCCGTGGCGGCGGTGGTGGCTACGGTGGCGGCGGCGGTGGCGGTGGCGGCGGTGGCGGTGGCTACGGCAGGCGGCGGCCGACGCGGTCGTTGAGCCGACACCGCACCCTACAATCAAAGGCTTTGCCCAAGGACCCCGGAGAAACAGGCCATGGCATTGGAACGCACTCTCTCGATCATCAAGCCCGACGCGGTCGCGAAGAACGTGATCGGGCAGATCTACTCCCGCTTCGAGGCGGCCGGGCTGAAGATCGTCGCTGCCCGCATGGCGCATCTTTCGCGCGCCGAGGCCGAGGCGTTCTACGCCGTCCACAAGGCGCGTCCCTTCTTTGGCGACCTGGTCTCGTTCATGATTTCGGGGCCGGTCATGATCCAGGTACTCGAGGGCGAGTCGGCGATCGCCAAGAACCGCGAACTGATGGGCGCGACCGACCCGAAGAAGGCCGACGCCGGACACGATCCGGGCCGACTTCGCGGCGAGCATCGATGCCAATGCCGTGCATGGCTCGGACGCCGCCGAGACGGCCGCGGTCGAGATCGCCTTCTTCTTCGCCGGCATGAACGTCCACAGTCGCTGACGGCTTCGCTGGAATGGTCAACCTGCTCCAGTTCGACCGCGACGCGCTCGCCGACTGGTGCGGGCAACAGGGCGAGAAGCCGTTTCGCGCGACCCAGCTCTTTCGCTGGATCCACCAGCGCGGCGAGCGCGACTTCAGCGCCATGTCGGACCTGGCCCGGTCGTTTCGCGACAAGCTGATCGGCGTCGCCGAAATCACCGATCTGACCGTCGCGAGCGAGCAGGTCGCGTCCGACGGCACGGTCAAATGGCTGTTCGACGTCGGCCAGGGCGATGCGATCGAGACGGTGTTCATCCCCGAGGCCGACCGCGGCACGCTCTGCATCTCGTCGCAGGCCGGATGCGCCGTCAATTGCCGCTTCTGCGCCACCGGCCATCAGGGCTTCAGCCGCAATCTGACCACCGGCGAGATCGTCGCCCAGCTCTGGCACGCCGAGTTCGCGCTGCGTGCACGCCTCGGCCTCGCCCCAGGCGAGCGGGCGATCACGAACGTGGTCATGATGGGGATGGGCGAGCCGCTGCAGAACTACGCTGCGCTCGTGCCTGCGCTCAAGGTCATGCTCGACGACCACGGCTATGGCCTCTCGCGCCGGCGGGTGACGGTGTCGACCTCGGGCGTCGTGCCGATGATCGATCGCCTGCGCGACGACTGTCCGGTCGCGCTCGCCGTGTCGCTGCATGCGCCTGACGACGCGCTGCGCGACGAGCTGGTTCCGCTCAATCGTAAGTACCCGATCGCCGAGTTGCTCGATAGCGCGCGCCGCTATCTCGAGCGCGCGCCGCGCGACTTCATCACCTTCGAGTACTGCATGCTCGACGGCGTCAACGACTCGCCGGCGCAGGCCGAGGCGCTGCTCGCCCTGGTTCGCGGCGACTCGGGCGCGGCGGGCGTGCCATGCAAGATCAACCTGATCCCGTTCAATCCGTTTCCGGCGTCGGGCCTGAAGCGTTCGTCGCCTGAGCGAATCGCCGCGTTTGCGGCGGTGCTGCAGGACGGCGGCCTCGTCACCACCGTGCGCAAGACGCGCGGCGACGACATCGCCGCCGCCTGCGGCCAGCTCGCCGGCGAAGTCCAGGACCGGACGCGGGTCGCCGAACGGCGCGCGCGCGTGGCGCCGGCGCGGGTCGCCGCGCCGGTATCGCGGCGTCGCGACGCCCTCCCGTCGCGACATCGCGCATGACCGTGCTGTTCCGCTCGCGCCTGCCGGCGATGGTGTTGGCGCTCGTCCTCGGCGCGTTGCTCGCGGCATGCGCCGCGCCGCCGCAGCCGGTCGTGCCGGCGAACGAGACGCGCGACCGCGTCACCGCCTCCGACGAGACCGATGCGGCGAAGCGCGCGCGTGCGCGCATGGAGCTGGCGTCGGCCTACTTCGGCCGCGGCCAGATGACGACCGCGCTCGACCAGGTCAAGCTCGCGATCGCAGCCGATCCGCTCTACGGCGAGGCCTTCAACCTGCGCGGCCTGATCTACGCCAACCTCGGCGACAACGTCCTCGCCGAGGAGAGCTTCAAGCGCGCGCTGCAGCTGAATGCGCGCGACGCCGACACGATGCACAACTACGCCTGGTACCTGTGCCAGCAGCGGCGCTATCCCGAATCGAACGCCTTGTTCAATCAGGCGCTGGCGGTGCCGCAGTACCGCGATGTCCCGCGTACCTTGCTCGCGCAGGGAATCTGCGAGGCCCACGCCGGCCATCTCGCGGAATCGGAAGCCTTGCTCTCGCGCGCCTACGAGCTCGACCCGACCAACCCGTTCATCGCGACCAATCTGTCCGAGGTGCTGTACCGGCGCGGCGAGTACGAGCGGGCGCGGTTCTACATTCGTCGCGTCAACAGCCAGGCCAGCGTCGCCAACGCGCAGACGCTCTGGCTCGCGACGCGGATCGAGAACAAGCTCGGCAACGCCCAGGGCACCGCCGACTTCGGCGCGCAGCTGCGCAACCGCTTCCCCGATTCGCGCGAGGCCAGGGCGTTCGGTCAGGGATCGTTCGATGAGTGACGAGACCGCCGCGGCCGCCGACGCAGCGCCGAGCGCGGGTCGGCTCCTGCGCGAGGCGCGCGAGCGCCAGGGACTGCACATCGCCGCGCTGGCCGCTGCGATCAAGGTCACGCAGAAGAAGCTCGAGCTGCTCGAGGCCGACCGCTTCGAAGCGCTGCCTGATGCGACCTTCACCCGCGCGCTGGCGCAGACGGTCTGCCGGGCGCTGAAGATCGATCCGGCGCCGGTCCTCAAGCTTCTGCCGCCGCCGCTCGGTCAACGTCTCGATCACGTCGGCATGGGCCTGAACGCGCCGTTTCGCGAGCGCCCCGGCGCGGGCGTCCTGCGCGACGGGTCGACGCTGAGGCTGAGCCCCGTGTTCTGGCTCAGCGCGCTGTTCCTGATCGCCGCGGTCGCGCTCTACTTCGTCGCCCTCGGGCCTGTTCGGCCTGCCGCACTGGCGCGGCCATGCCACGGCGCCGGCGGCCGGCGCGAGCCAGGCCGCGGCTTCGGCGCCCGCGGCCGACGCCGCAGCGACGCAGATGCCGCGTCGGCTTCGGAACCGGCCGAGTCGGTGCAGCCTTCGGAGGATGCGTCGCCGCCGACGGTCGAGGCAATCTCCGGGCCGAGCGGAACGGCGACGACCTTGGCGCCCGCGCCAGCACCGTTGCCGGCACCGGGCGACGGCGCGGCAGCAGTGCCCGGCGTGATCCAGTTGCACGCGACGGCGGCGTCGTGGATCGAAGTGACCGACGGCAGCGGCCGCTCGCTGGTCGCCCGCCTCGTCCAGCCGGGGGAGACGATCGATCTCGAGGGCGCGGCGCCGTTTCGCGTCCGCATCGGCAACGCCGCCGGAACCCAGGTGAGTTTTCGCGGTCAGCCGATGGAGCTCGCGGCCTACACGCGCGACAACGTCGCCCGCCTCGAGCTGAAATAGACCGCTCGCACGGACCAACGATGCGCGACGACCTGTCTACCTCACCCGATTCGTTCATCGAGCCGGCCCGGCCGGCGCCGCGTCGCTCGCGTCAGGCGCAGGTGCGTTGGGGCGCGCGGGTGGTGACGATCGGCGGCGACGCGCCGGTGCGCGTCCAGGCGATGACGAATACCGACACCGTCGATGCGATCGGCACCGCGATCCAGGTCAAGGAGCTGGCGATCGCCGGCTCGGAGCTGGTGCGAATCACCGTCAATACGCCCGAGGCCGCGGCGCAGGTGCCGTACATCCGCGAGCAGCTCGACCGGATGGGAATCGACGTGCCGCTGATCGGCGACTTCCATTACAACGGCCACCGGCTGCTGACCGACTATCCGGCGTGCGCCGAGGCCTTGTCGAAGTACCGCATCAACCCGGGCAATGTCGGCAAGGGCGACAAGCACGACCGCCAGTTCGGGCAGATGGTCGAGGTCGCGGCGCGCTACGACAAGGCGGTGCGCATCGGCGTCAACTGGGGCAGCCTCGACCAGGAGCTGCTGACCGCGCTGATGGACGAGAACGCCAAGCTCGCCGAGCCGCAGGAGCCGCGCCAGATCATGTATCGCGCGATCATCGCCTCGGCGCTCGAGATCGGCGCGGCGCGCGGAGGGGATCGGCCTGGCGCCCGAGCAGATCATCCTGTCGTGCAAGATGTCGGGGGTCCAGGACCTGATCAGCGTCTATCGCGCCCTGGCGCGACGCTGCGACTATCCGCTTCATCTCGGCCTGACCGAGGCCGGAATGGGCACCAAGGGAACGGTCGCGTCGACCGCCGCGCTGGCGGTGCTGCTGCAGGAAGGCATTGGCGACACGATCCGCGTCTCGCTCACGCCGCAGCCCGGCGAGGCGCGCACGCAGGAGGTCGTGATCGCGCTCGAGATCCTGCAGTCGCTCGGCCTGCGTGCGTTCAATCCGAGCGTGACCGCGTGCCCCGGCTGCGGTCGGACGACGAGCACCACCTTCCAGGAACTCGCTAAGCAGATCGACGACTACCTGCGCGCGCAGATGCCGGTCTGGAAGGCGCGCTATCCCGGTGTCGAGACGATGAAGGTCGCCGTCATGGGCTGCATCGTCAATGGCCCGGGCGAGAGCAAGCACGCCGACATCGGCATCAGCCTGCCCGGCACCGGCGAGGCGCCCGCGGCGCCGGTGTTCATCGACGGCGAGAAGGCGCTGACCCTGCGTGGCGACAACATCGCCGCCGAGTTCCATTCCCTGGTCGAGAACTACATCGAGAAGCGCTTCGGCTCGGCCACGACCGTCGCATGACGGTCGGTCACGACCCGATCGGCGCGAAGCCGCCCATGAGTGAGATCCTGCGCGCCGTCAAGGGCATGAATGACCTGCTGCCGCCGGAATCGGCGCGCTGGGAGTGGTTCGAGGACAAGGTGCGCGCGCTGATGCGCCGCTACGGCTACGCTAATGTGCGCACGCCGATCGTCGAGCCGACGGCCCTCTTCGTCCGCGGTCTCGGCGCGGTGACCGACATCGTCGAGAAGGAGATGTACTCGTTCGAGGACGTGATGAACGGCGATCGGCTGACGCTTCGTCCCGAGGCGACCGCCGGCATCGTGCGCGCGATGATCGAGCACAACGCCCTCTACAACGGGCCGCTGCGCCTGTGGAGCGAGGTCGCCGTCTTTCGCCACGAGCGGCCGCAGAAGGGCCGCTACCGGCAGTTCCACCAGATCGACGTCGAAGCCCTCGGCCACCCCGGGCCCGACGTGGACGCCGAGCAGATCCTGATGTGCCGAGCGCTGCTGCAGGATCTCGGCCTGGTCGTCGGCAGCGATGTCCGGCTCGAGCTCAACAGCCTCGGCCAGCCCGAGGAGCGCAGCGCCCATCGCGCCGCGCTGATCGCCTACCTCGAGCAGCACGCCGACATGCTCGACGAAGACTCGCGCCGTCGCCTGCACACCAATCCGCTGC
This sequence comes from uncultured beta proteobacterium, assembly GCA_963766315.1. Classification (GTDB taxonomy): domain Bacteria; phylum Pseudomonadota; class Gammaproteobacteria; order Burkholderiales; family Burkholderiaceae_C; genus Schlegelella_A. The sequence continues at coordinate 262,571 of CAVXZM010000008.1, read as the reverse complement.
GCATCCTCGACAGCAAGAACCCGGCGCTGCAAGCGATGCTCGAAGGCGCGCCCCGGCTGGGCGACTTCCTCGGCGCCGAATCGCTCGCCCATTTCGCCGCCGTGCGCCGCGTGCTCGACGGCTGCCGGGCCTCGCGTATCGCGTCAATCCGAGGCTGGTGCGCGGCCTCGACTACTACAACCTGACCGTCTTCGAGTGGCTCACCGATCGGCTCGGCGCGCAGGGCGCGGTGTGCGGCGGCGGCCGCTACGACGGCATGTTCGAGCAGCTCGGCGGCAGGAAGACGCCCGCCGTCGGCTGGGGCATGGGCATCGAACGCATGCTGCTGCTGCTCGAGGCGGTCGGCGTCGCGATGCCGGCGGCAACGGTCGATGTCTATGCGATCGTTCCCGATCGCGATCCCGACACGCTGGCGACCGCGATGGCCGTCTGCGAGTCGTTGCGCGCGTCCGGGGTGTCGGTTCAGATGCACGCGGCCGGCGGCGAAGGGCAGGGCAGCATGAAGTCGCAATTCAAGAAGGCCGACGCCAGCGGCGCCCGCCATGCGCTCATCTTCGGCGCCGACGAGCGCGCGCGCGGCGAGGTCGCGGCCAAGGCGCTGCGCGATCCGGGCGCGACGCAGCGTCTGCTGCCGCTCGCCGAAGTCGCCTCATGGGCGCCGACCCTCACCGCATAATCCCCGGTTTGCCTGCAACCCGCTTGCCTCCTCTGTCGAGCGCTTCCTCCGATTCCCCATGGCCTCCCATCTCGATCTCGAAGAGCAGGAACAGCTCGAAGACCTGAAAGCGTTCTGGAAACAGTACGGCAACCTCATCACCTGGGTGCTGGTACTTGCGCTCGGCGCCTATGCGGCGTGGAACGGCTGGAACTACTACCTGCGCGATCAGGGTGCCAAGGCCGGCTCGCTCTACGACGAGATCGACCGCGCCGCTGAAGCGCTCGACAGCGAGCGTGCGACGCGCATCTTCGCCGACATGAAGGAGCGCTATCCGCGCGCAGTCTTCACCCAGCAGGCGGGCCTCGTCGCCGCCCGCGTCGCAGCCGAGAAGGGCCAGTACGACGCGGCGCGCGAGAGCCTCGGCTGGGTCGCGCAAAGCGGCGGCGAGGCGGAGTACCGTTCGATCGCCAAGCTGCGCCTGGCCGGCTTGCTGCTCGACCTGAAGCGCTACGAAGAAGCGCTCAAGCTGCTCGACAGTCATCGATGGCGCCGAGTTCGTCGCGCTCGCCAGCGACCGGCGCGGCGACATCCTCCTGGCGCAAGGCAAGAGCGAAGAAGCGAAGGCGGCGTACCAGAAGGCCTGGGCGGCGATGGAGCCGAAGCTCGACTACCGGCGCATCGTCGAGGCCAAGCTCACTGTGCTCGGCGCCCCACCGGTCGCGACCGGCGCGTCGGCGGCGAAGTGACGGCGACGTCGCCTCGACCAAGCGCCGGCCGGTCCCGGCGCGCAGGCGCTGCGGCGATCGCCGCATTGATCGCGGCGATCGCGCTCAGCGGCTGCTCGCTCTTCGGCCCCGACAAGCCCAAGCCCAAGTCGCTCGAGCCGATCGCGACGCCGATCACGGTGCGCCCGGCATGGAACCAGAACATCGGCGCAGTCCAGTTTCCGCTCACGGTCGCCGTCAACGGCAACGTCGTGACGATGGCGGCCAGCGACGGCAGCGTGCTGGCGGTCGAGGCCGACACCGGCCGGGCGCTCTGGCGCACCAACGTCGGCGCCAAGATCTCGGCCGGCGTCGGCAGCGACGGCAAGGTCGCGGCGGTCGTCACGCGTGCCGGCGAGCTGGTCGCGCTTGAGGCCGGCCAGGTCACGTGGAAGAAGCCGCTCGGCGTGCGCGTGGCGACTGCGCCTCTGGTCGCGGGCGGGCGGGTGTTCGTGCTTGGCGTCGATCGCACCGTGCAGGCGTTCGATGCCGGCGACGGCGCCAAGCTCTGGCAGGTGCAGCGCCCGGGCGATGCGCTGACGCTGTCGCAGACGGGGGTCATCACCGCCTTCAAGGACACGCTCATCGCCGGCCAGGGCCCACGCATGGCCGGCATCGATCCGCTCAGCGCGACGGTGCGCTGGGAGGTGCCGCTCGGCTCGCCGCGGGGCGCCAACGAGGTCGAGCGACTCGCCGATCTGATCGGTCCCGCGGTGCGCAGCGGCGACCTCGTCTGCGCGCGCTCGTTCCAGGCCGCGGTCGGCTGTGTCGATGCCCAGCGCGGACAGATCGCGTGGACCAAGGCACTTGGCGGCACGGACGCTGTCGCCGGCGACAGCGAACTGCTGTTCGGCGCTGACGCCTCCGACCGGCTCACCGCCTGGCGGACCGCGACCGGCGACGTCGTCTGGACCACCGAGGCGCTGATGTTTCGCGGCCTCGGCCCGCCGGCGGCGATCGCCAGCTCGGTTGTCTTCGGCGACGCCGACGGCACGCTGCACTGGCTCTCGCGCGACAAGGGCGAAGCGCAGGCGCGCGTGCTGACCGATGGCAGCGCGATCGCGGTGCCGCCGGTCAACGTTGGCGGCGTGCTCGTCGTCGTCACGCGCTCGGGCGGCGTGTTCGCGTTTCGCCCGGCCTGAGCCCGACCCTGCGTCGCTGAGAAAGCGGCCCCCATGAAGCCCGTCATCGCGCTCGTCGGTCGGCCGAATGTCGGCAAGTCGACCCTCTTCAACCGGCTCACCAAGACGCGCGACGCGATCGTCGCCGACTTCGCCGGCCTGACGCGCGATCGTCACTATGGCGACGCGAAGGTCGGCGGGCACGAGTTCATCGTCGTCGACACCGGCGGCTTCGAGCCCGAGAACCCGACCGGCATCGTGCGTGAGATGGCGCGCCAGGCCGAGCAGGCCGTCGCCGAGGCCGACGCGGTGGTCTTCGTCGTCGACCTTCGCGCCGGCATCTCGGCGCACGACCACGACATCGCGCGTTACCTGCGCAGCGCCGGCAAGAAGGTGCTCGTCGCCGCCAACAAGGCCGAGGGCATGCCCGAGTCGCCCCTGCTCGGCGAGGTCTACGAGCTCGGCCTCGGCGCGCCGCATCCGATCTCGGCCGCGCACGGGCAGGGCGTCGCCTCGCTCGCCGAAGCGGTGCTCGAAGCCGCGTTCGGTCACGCTCTCGCCGACGAGCCTGAGCCGGACGACGAGTTCAGCTCCGAACAGGTCGATGCCGACGCGCCGATCCGGCTCGCCGTCGCCGGCCGGCCCAACGTCGGCAAGTCGACGTTGATCAATGCGTGGCTCGGCGAGGAGCGTCTGGTCGCGTTCGACCAGCCCGGAACGACGCGCGACGCGATCGTCGTGCCGTTCGAGCGCGGCGGCCGCCGCTTCGACCTGATTGACACCGCCGGCCTGCGTCGCAGGGGCAAGGTCTTCGAAGCAGTCGAGAAGTTCTCGGTCGTCAAGACGCTGCAGGCGATCGCTGAGGCCAACGTCGTGCTGCTGCTGCTCGATGCGACCCAGGGCGTCACCGACCAGGACGCGCATATCGCCGGCTACATCCTCGAGAGCGGGCGCGCCGTCGTCGTCGCCGTTAACAAGTGGGACGCGGTCGACGCCTACCAGAAGGAAACGCTGCAACGCTCGATCGAGCAGCGCCTGCCGTTTCTCAAGTTCGCACCGGTGATGAACATCTCGGCCCGGAAGCGCCAGGGCTTCGGGCCGGTGTGGACGGCGATCGCCGACGCCCACGCCTCGGCGACGCGCAAGATGCCGACGCCGGTGCTGACGCGTCTGCTGCAGGAAGCGGTGCTGCATCAGACGCCCAAGCGCGCCGGCGCGTTCCGGCCGAAGTTGCGCTACGCCCACCAGGGCGGGATGAATCCGCCGGTGATCGTCATCCACGGCAACTCGCTCGAGCACGTCACCGACGCTTACAAGCGCTTCCTCGAGGGGCGATTCCGCGCCCATTTCAAGCTCACCGGAACGCCGCTCAGGATCGAGATGCGCTCCTCGAAGAATCCGTTCGTGGAGAAGGGCCGGTGAAGCATGGCCTTACGCCGCGTCTGCTGGTAATCCCTGTGTTAAGGTTTCCCGCTCCAAAACACATCACGGAGCATGAACGTGAGCAACAAAGGGCAGCTCTTACAAGACCCCTTCCTGAACCTGCTGCGCAAGGAGCACGTTCCGGTTTCGATCTACCTCGTCAATGGAATCAAGTTGCAAGGCCACATCGAGTCGTTCGACCAATATGTCGTGCTGTTGCGCAATACAGTGACGCAGATGGTCTACAAGCACGCGATCTCGACCGTCGTGCCGGGCCGCGCGGTCAACTTCCAGACCGCGCCGGACACTCCCGACCAGCCTTGACATTCGTTTGCAGCACACGGCGGTGCCGTTGAGCGAGCCTCGTCCGGAATCGGGCGACGCGCCGGCGAGGGCGATCCTCGTCGGCGTCGACTTCGGCGCCAAGCGGCCATTCGACGCATCGCTCGACGAGTTGGCTCTGCTCGCCGAATCGGCGGGCGACATCGCGGTCGCGCGGGTCGTCGCCCGCAGGAAGGCGCCCGACGCGGCATTCTTCATCGGCTCGGGCAAGGCCGACGAGCTGAAGGAGCTGGTCCAGCTGCACCGGGCCGAGGCGGTGATCTTCGACCAGGCGCTCTCGCCGGCGCAGCAGCGAAACCTCGAGCGCCATCTCGGCGTCGCGGTCGCCGACCGGACGATGCTGATCCTCGAGATCTTCGGTGCGCGGGCGCAGAGTCACGAGGGCAAGCTGCAGGTCGAGCTGGCACGCCTGCAATACCTCTCGACGCGATTGGTGCGGCGCTGGAGCCACCTCGAGCGCCAGCGCGGCGGCATCGGCAACCGCGGCGGTCCGGGCGAGGCGCAGATCGAGCTCGACCGGCGGATGATCGGCGAGCGCATCAAGAGCATCAAGAAGCAGCTCGAGAAGGTCAAGCGCCAGCGCAGCACGCAGCGACGTGCGCGTGAGCGGAATTCAACCTTCCGGGTCTCGCTCGTCGGCTATACCAACGCCGGCAAGTCGACGCTCTTCAACGCGCTCGTCAACGCCGAAGCCTACGCCGCCGACCAGTTGTTCGCGACGCTCGACACGACGACACGCCAGCTCCACCTCGACGGGGTTGCGCGCTCGGTCGCGCTCTCCGACACTGTCGGCTTCATCCGCGACCTGCCGACGACGCTGATCGAGGCGTTCCAGGCGACCCTGCAGGAGGCAGCCGATGCCGACCTGCTGCTGCACGTCGTCGACGGCGCGAGCCCGGAGCTGACGGCGCAGATCGCCGAGGTGCAGCGCGTCCTCGCGGAGATCGGCGCTGCCGACGTGGCGCAGATCGTCGTCTTCAACAAGCTCGACGCAATGGACGAGACCGAGCGGCCGCGCACCCTGGTCGACGCGGTCGAGCTGCCCGACGGCAGCAGCGCGCAGCGCGTCTTCGTCAGCGCGCGCAGCGGCGAAGGCCTGGCGCGCCTGCGCGAGCGCGTCGCCGCGGCAATCGCCAATTCGGCCGAGCCCGCCTTGAACGTGGCCGCGCCAGCCGCATTTGTCGTGGGCGCTGATCCCGTGGAAGAAGATCCGCACGGCGGCGACGAAGCGATCCGCACCGGCACCTATCATTCGCACGCCTGAGTCGACTCGGTCAGCGCACCTTTTGCCATCCACTCGTTCATGACGCCCATTCCCCTGTCCGACGAAGCGAGCCTGTCCGTGCGCTGGCGTTTGCTGGCCGCGGCAGCGCGCGCCTGGCTCGTCGCCGCATGGCAGCGCGCCAGCGGCCGCTCGGCGCCATCCGGCCCGGCCGGCGTCAGCCTGCTCGAGAACGGTGGCCGCAACGACGGTCCGCCCGATCTCGACGAGCTCTGGCGCGACTTCAACAAGAAGCTGAGCGGCCTGTTCAGCGGCCGCGGCGGCTCGCGCCGCGGCAACGGCGGCGGCGATCCAGGCGGCGGACCGAACTTCCAGCCGAATCTGAAAAGCGCAGGCGTCGGCGCGGCCCTGATCGGCGGCGTCATCGTCCTGATCTGGCTCGGCAGCGGCGTCTTCATCGTCCAGGAAGGCCAGCAGGCGGTGGTCACCTCGTTCGGGCGCTACAGCCATACCGTCGATGCCGGCTTCCAGTGGCGCTTCCCGTATCCGTTCCAGGCCCACGAAACCGTCAACGTCACCCAGCTGCGCTCGACCGAGGTCGGTCGCAACTCGGTGTCGCAGGCGACGGGCCTGCGCGACTCGTCGATGCTGACCCAGGACGAGAACATCGTCGACATTCGCTTTACCGTCCAGTACCGGCTCAAGGACGCGCGCGCGTTCCTGTTCGAGAACCGCGATCCGGAGGCGGCGGTGACGCTCGCCGCCGAATCGGCGGTGCGCGAGATCGTCGGCAAGAGCAAGATCGACTCGGTCCTCTACGAGCAGCGTGACGCCATCGCCAACGACCTCGTGAAGTCGATCCAGGCACAGCTCGACCGCTTGAAGACCGGCGTCCTGATCGTCAACGTCAACGTCCAGAGCGTGCAGCCGCCTGAGCAGGTGCAGGCGGCGTTCGAGGACACGCTCAAGGCCGGCCAGGACGGCGACCGGCTCAAGAAAGAAGGCCAGGCCTACGCCAGCTCGGAGATTCCGAAGGCGCAGGGCACTTCGGCGCGTCTGCGCCAGGAAGCCGAAGGCTACAAGGCCCGCGTCGTCGCGCAGGCCGAAGGCGACGCCGATCGCTTCTCGCGGCAACTGGTCGAATACCAGAAGGCGCCGCAGGTGACGCGTGAGCGGCTCTACATCGACACCATGCGCGAGGTCTACGGCAACATCACCAAGGTCATGATCGACGCCCGCAACAACACCAGCCTCCTGCAGTTGCCGCTCGACAGGCTGCTGCAACAGGCCGCGGCAGGGACTGCGCCGCCCGCCGCCGGGTCGGCACCTGCACCAGCGGCGACCCCGGACACCACGCCGGCGAGCGGCACGGTCGACATCCGCTCGCGCGAGAACCAGCGCGGCCGCGACCGCGACAGCCGATGACCGGGAGCACGCGATGAACCGTCTCGGATTCGTCATCGGCGGCTTTCTGCTGCTCCTGATGCTCGCCTCATCGACCCTCTTCATCGTCGACCAGCGCCAGGTCGCGGTGGTCTACGAGTTCGGCCAGATCAAGGAAGTGATCCAGGAGCCGGGACTGAAGTGGAAATTGCCGCCGCCGTTCCAGAACGTCGCCTTCCTCGACCGCCGCATCCAGACGCTCGACAGTCCCGAGACGAGGCCGATCTTCACCGCCGAGAAGAAAAGCCTGGTGATCGACTGGCTGGTGAAGTGGCGCGTCACCGATCCGCGCCAATTCATCCGCAATAACGGCGCCGACATGAGAAACCTCGAGGCGCGCCTGTCGCCGATCGTCCATGCAGCATTCAACGAAGAGGTGACCAAGCGGACTGTCGGCGAGGTGCTCTCGAGCGCGCGCGACAAGGTGATGCAGGACGTTCGCAGCCGCCTCACCGAGGACGCCAAGTCGTTCGGCATCGAGGTCCTCGACGTCCGCATCAAGCGGGTCGACTTCGTCGGCAACATCACTGACTCGATCTACAGCCGGATGGCGTCGGAGCGAAAGCAGGTCGCCAACCAGTTGCGTGCGACCGGCGCCGCCGAAGGCGAGAAAATCCGCGCCGACGCCGATCGCCAGCGCGAGGTGATCGTCGCCGAGGCCTATCGCGATGCGCAGAAGGTCAAGGGCGACGGCGACGCCAAGGCATCGGCGATCTTCGCCGACGCATTCGGGCGTGATCCGCAGTTCGCGCAGTTCTACCGCAGCCTCGAGGCCTATAGGTCGAGCTTTCGCAACAAGTCTGACCTGATGATCCTGGATCCGTCCAGTGACTTCTTCAAGTCGATGCGGGGCCCCGATTCCCCCTTTGCGACCCCTTCGCGAAAGTAGCCCTTGGCGGGGGTCGAGTTCTGGGACGTCGCGCTCAGTGCCGTCGCGTTGATGCTGGTCGCCGAAGGCCTGTTGCCGTTTCTGAGCCCGCCGTCGTGGCGCCGGATCTTCGAGCGAGCCTTGCAGATGAGCGACGGACAGATCCGCTTCCTCGGCCTCGTCAGCGTCCTCGCTGGCCTGGCGATGCTGCTCGCGTTCTGGTCCTGAGGCGCAGCTGTCGCCGGTCGACGCGCGCTCGGCTGCGCCGAGGCGCCGGTACAATTCCTTTTTTACAACCGCGGCGTTTTCGCATGTCCTCTGCCTGGCTCCTGCCGGAGCACATCGCCGATGTCCTTCCGGCGCGGGCCCGTCACATCGAGGCGCTGCGCCGCGGTCTACTCGATGCCGCCGCCGGCTTCGGCTTCGAGTTGGTGATCCCGCCGATGCTCGAGCACATCGAGTCGCTGCTGTCGGGCACCGGGCACGCGCTCGACCTGCAGACGTTCAAGCTGGTCGACCAGTTGAGCGGCAGGACGCTCGGCTTGCGCGCCGACAGCACGCCGCAGGTCGCGCGCATCGATGCCCACATGCTGAACCGCCCAGGAGTCGCGCGTTTGTGCTACTGCGGACCGGTCCTGCACGCCCGGCCGACCGGCAGCGGTGCGACCCGCGAACCGCTCCAGTTCGGTGCCGAGATCTACGGCCATGAAGGCCTGGAGGCGGACCTCGAGATCCTCGACCTGGCGCTCGAATGCCTATACGTCGCTGGTGTCGAGGACGTCGTCGTCGATCTCGCCGATGCGCGCATCGTCCGCGCCGTACTCGCCGGCGTTCCGGTCGACGCGGCCCGCCTCGACGCGGTGTACGAAGCGCTTGCCGCCAAGGACGGCGCAGAAATCGCCAAGCTCAGCAAGGACTTTCCGGCGCCCGCGCGGGCCGGCCTGGCAGCGCTCAGCCACCTCTACGGCGACGACGCCGTGCTCGACGAAGCGGCGCGCCAGCTGCCGGGTCGCGCCGGCGTCGCCCAAGCGCTCGCCGAGCTGCGTCGCCTGGGTGCCCATGCACGCGCGACCCACCCGCGAATCCGGCTCGGCTTCGACCTCGCCGACTCGAGTGGCTACGCCTACTACAGCGGCGCGCGATTCGCGATCTATGCCCGCGGCGCAAGCGACTCGATCGCGCGCGGCGGTCGTTACGACGAGGTCGGCGCGATCTTCGGCCGCAATCGTCCGGCGGTTGGTTTCGGCCTCGACGTCAAGGACCTGGCGATGCTGTCGGCGCCGCCGTCGGGCCGGGCGCCGATCCATGCGCCATGCAGCGACGACCCGATGCTGCGCAGCGCGGTGCGGGAACTGCGCGCGCGCGGCGAAGTCGTCGTCGCCGAGTTGCCCGGCGATGGTGGCGACGGCGTGGCGAGCGCGCCGCGCCGCCTCGTCGCCGCCGACGGCCGATGGGCCGTCGCCCCAGGCTGAAGCATCCGCTTCAGCACTCATCTTCTCAGCCACAGCAGGATGCCAGGAATGAACGCGAGCATCGCCGCGAGCGCGATCAAGGGCAGCCCCTCCGGCGAGCCCGGCCGCAACGTCGTCGTCGTCGGCACCCAATGGGGCGACGAAGGCAAGGGCAAGGTCGTCGACTGGCTCACCGACCATGCCCAGACGGTGGTGCGCTTTCAGGGGGGCCACAACGCCGGCCACACGCTCGTGATCGACGGCGTCAAGACGGCGCTGCAGCTGATTCCTTCGGGGATCATGCGCGCGGGCGTTCGTTGCTGCATCGGCAACGGCGTCGTCGTCGATCCGCTGCACCTCCTCGGCGAGATCGCCCGGCTCGAGGCGATGGGCCTGGAAGTGCGCTCGCGCCTCCAGATCAGCGAGTCGTGCCCGCTGATCCTGCCGTTCCACGTCGAGGTCGACAAGGTACGCGAGCAGATGCGCGAATCGAGTGGCGCCGGCAAGATCGGCACCACAGGCAAGGGCATCGGCCCGGCTTACGAGGACAAGGTCGCGCGCCGTGCGCTGCGTGTCCAGGATCTGAAGCATCCCGAGCGCTTCGCCGCCAAGCTGCGCGAGCTGCTCGCACTCCACAACTTCGCGCTCGAAGGCTTCTTTCACGCCAAGCCACTCGCCTTCGAGCCGATCTTCGAGATGGCGATGAAGGCCGGCGAGGAGCTCAGGCCGATGATTGGCGACGTCGGCTACACGCTCTACAACGCCCACCGCGGCGGCGCCAACGTCCTGTTCGAAGGCGCGCAGGGAACGCTGCTCGACATCGATCACGGCACCTATCCGTACGTCACCTCGAGCAACTGCGTCGCCGGCAACGCCGCCGCCGGGTCGGGCGTCGGCCCGGACCTGTTGCACTACATCCTCGGCATTACCAAGGCCTACACGACGCGCGTCGGCGGCGGCCCGTTCCCGACCGAGCTCGCGATCGACGAGCCTGGCTCGATCGGCCACCACCTCTCGACCGTCGGCCAGGAGCGCGGCACGGTCACGGGACGGGCGCGCCGTTGCGGCTGGCTCGACGCGGCGCTGCTGAAGCGCTCGATGATCATCAACGGCATCTCGGGGCTGTGCATCACCAAGCTCGACGTCCTCGACGGCCTGCCCGAGATCAAGGTCTGCGTCGGCTACGAGCTGCGCGGCGAGCGGATTGACATCCTGCCACTCGACGCCGACGACATCGTCGCCTGCGTGCCGATCTACGACAGCTTCCCCGGCTGGTCGGAAAGTACCTTCGGCGTGACGCGCTGGGACGCGCTGCCGCTGAATGCGCGTCGCTACCTCGAGCGGGTCGAGGGCTTCATCGGCGCGCCGATCGACATGGTTTCGACCGGCCCGGACCGCGAGCACACGATCCTGCTGCGCCATCCCTACCTGCCCGATGCCGAGCCCCGCTCGGCGCGGCGTCAGCTGGCCCTCTCGCTCTAGCAACGCGCAACGCCGAGGACTACATGCTCACCGACGACGGCAAACACCTCTACGTCTCCTGGGACGAATACCACATGCTGATCGAGCGCCTGGCGCTCAAGATCGACGCTTCGGGCTGGCAGTTCGACCAGATCCTGTGCCTCGCGCGCGGCGGCATGCGGCCCGGCGACGTGCTCTCGCGTGTTTTCGACAAGCCGCTCGCGATCATGGCGACGAGCTCGTACCGGGCCGAGGCCGGCACCATCCAGGGCCGGCTCGATCTGGCAAAATACATCACCCTGCCGCGCGGCGAGCTCGCCGGCAAGGTCCTACTCGTCGACGACCTCTCGGATTCCGGAATCACGCTGCGCGCCGTCGTCGACCGCCTGCGCGGCATGCCGTCGATCAACGAGTTGCGTTCGGCGGTGATCTGGACCAAGGGCGTCTCGTCGTACACGCCCGACTACTACGTCGAATTGCTGGCCACGAGCCCGTGGATCCATCAGCCCTTCGAAGAGTACGACGATTTGCGGCCGGCAGGGCTGGCCAAGAAATTCCAGATCTGAAAGCGCAAAAGGAAAGGGCCGGCAAAGCCGGCCCGCTGTCCTTCACCCAATCTTTTGGTGCCCAGGAAGGGACTCGAACCCCCACGGAGTTACCCGCTAGTACCTGAAACTAGTGCGTCTACCAATTCCGCCACCTGGGCATCTCAGGCAACCACGGACTTTATCATCAAAGCAACAACATCCAAGACCTCCGCACCTGTCGGCAACGAGCTTCTCGCCGAGGTCGAGGGCATCGTCCAGGGCCATCGCGATGGCCACGGCTTCGTCGTCCGCGACGACCACCAGGCCGATCTTTTTCTTTCGCCGCAGGAGATGAAGAGCGTCCTGCACCGCGACCGGGTTCGCGCCCGCATCATTCGCTACGACAAGAAGGGGCGACCCGAGGGGCGCGTCCTGGAGATCATCGAGCGCAAGAAGGCGCCGATCATCGGCCGCCTGCTGCACGAGAGCGGCATCTGGCTACTCGCTCCCGAGGACAAGCGCTACGGCCAGGACATCATTGTGCCGAAGAACGGCATCGCCGATGCGAAGGCCGGCCAGGTCGTCGCCATCGAGCTGATGGAGCCGCCGTCGATGCACTCGCAGCCGGTCGGCCGCGTCACCGAGGTGCTCGGCGAGATCGACGATCCCGGCATGGAAATCGAGATTGCGGTGCGCAAGTACGAGGTGCCGCACGTGTTCTCGGAAGCGACGTTGGCGCAGGCCGCGGCGCTGCCCGACCGCGTCGGCGCCGCCGATCGCAAAGGTCGGGTCGACCTGACCGACGTGCCGCTCGTCACCATCGACGGCGAGGACGCGCGCGATTTCGACGACGCCGTCTACTGCGAGCCAGCCCAGCTATCGCGCTCGAAGACCGACAACGGCTGGCGCCTCGTCGTCGCCATCGCCGATGTCAGCCACTATGTCCGACCGGGCGAGCCGATCGACGTCGACGCGTATGAGCGAGCGACCTCGGTCTACTTTCCGCGCCGCGTCATTCCGATGCTGCCCGAGAAGCTCTCGAACGGCCTGTGCTCGCTCAACCCGGAGGTCGAGCGGCTGGCGATGGTCTGCGACATGCTCGTCAGCCACGAGGGCGAGGTCGAGGCGTATCAGTTCTTTCCGGCGGTGATCCGCTCGGCGGCACGCTTCACCTACACCGAGGTTGCCGCCATCCTCGCCAACACGCGCGGCCCCGAGGCCGGGCGGCGAGCCGCGCTGGTGCCGCATCTGCTCGACCTGCACGACGTCTACCGCGCCTTGCTCAGGGCACGGCTGAAGCGTGGCGCGATCGACTTCGAAACCACGGAGACGCAGATCGTCTGCGACGAGAACGGCCGGATCGAGAAGATCATCCCGCGCACGAGGAACGAGGCGCACCGCCTGATCGAGGAGTCGATGCTCGCCGCCAACGTTTGCTCGGCGGACTTCATCGCCCGCGCCAAGCACCCGGCGCTGTATCGCGTCCACGAAGGGCCGACGCCGGAGAAGAAGACTCTCCTGCAGAACTACCTGAAGGCGCTCGGCTTGGGCCTGTCGATCAGTGACGATCCGACGCCGGGCGAGTACCAGGCGATCGCCGCGGCGACCAAGGACCGTCCCGACGCGCAGCAGATCCACCAGATGCTGCTGCGCTCGATGCAGCAGGCGATCTACACCAGCAAGAACATCGGCCACTTCGGTCTCGCCTACGAGGCCTACACGCACTTCACGAGCCCGATCCGGCGCTATCCCGACCTGCTCGTGCATCGCGTCATCAAGGCCCTGCTCGAGAGCCGCCGTTATCCGATCGGCCAGCGCGCCGAGGGCGAGCCGGCGAAGAAGGCGCGCCTGGCCAAGTCGGCCAAGAGCGCAAAGACGACCCGACTCGGCGCTGCGCCGACGCCGGCGCTGATACCGGGTGGCGAGCTCGAAGCGTGGGAGATCGCCGGCGCGCATTGCAGCGCCAACGAGCGCCGCGCCGACGAGGCCTCGCGCGACGTCGAAGCCTGGCTCAAGTGCCGCTACATGCGCGAGCACCTCGGCGAGGAGTTCGGCGGCGCGGTCAGCGCGGTGACGAGCTTCGGCCTGTTCGTCACGCTCGACGGTCTCTATGTCGAGGGCCTGGTCCACGTCACCGAGCTCGGCGGCGAGTACTTCCGCTTCGACGAGGTGCGCCAGGAGCTGCGCGGCGAGCGCTCGGGCTTGCGTTACGTCGTCGGCACGCGCGTTCGCGTCCAGGTCAGCCGGGTCGACCTCGACGGCCGCAAGATCGACTTCCGCATGGTCCGCGACGGCGAGGAAGCGGTCAACGGCGTGCGCGGCAAGCGCGAGAAGGCGAGCGAGCGGCTCGAGGCGGCGACGACCGAGATCGTCGCCTTGAAGGACGCCGATCGCGTCGTCAAGGCCGCCGCCAAGGCGAAGGCGCGGGCCCGCTCGGGCGCGACCCTGCGCCCGGTGCGGGCGAGCAAGTCGGCGGTGCGCAAGAGCACGAGCACGCGCGGCAGCGCGCGCGGCACGACGCGTCGCTGAGCGATTCATCACACAACCAGAGGAGTGGGGAAGAAGATGTCGATTCGGTTCGATGGACGGGTAGCGATCGTTACCGGCGCAGGTGGCGGACTCGGTCGCTTGCACGCGCTGGCATTGGCCGAGCGCGGGGCAGCGGTCGTCGTCAACGATTTGGGCGGAACGCTCGACGGCAACGGCGGCGCGCCGACGGCGGCGAACGCGGTCGCAGACGAGATTCGCGCCGCCGGCGGCAAGGCGATCGCCAATGGCGCATCGGTCACCGATCCGGCAGCGGTGCAGGCGATGGTCGAGGCGGCCGTGCGCGAATGGGGTCGCGTCGACATCCTGGTAAACAACGCCGGCATCCTGCGCGACAAGAGCTTCGCCAAGATGGATCTGGCCGACTTCCGCCTCGTCGTCGACGTCCACCTGATGGGCGCGGTCCACTGCACCAAGGCGGTGTGGGACGTGATGCGGGCGCAGAACTACGGCCGAATCGTCATGACGACATCCTCGACCGGCCTGTTCGGCAACTTCGGCCAGGCCAACTACGGCGCTGCCAAGATGGCGCTGGTCGGCCTGATGCAGACGCTTTCGATCGAGGGCGCCAAGAACAACATCCGCGTCAACTGCCTGGCGCCGACCGCAGCGACGCGGATGACCGAGAACGTGATGCCCGAGTCGGTCCTGCGCTTGCTCGAAGCAGGCGCGGTCACGCCCGGGCTGCTGGCGCTGGTCGCCGAAGACGCGCCGACACGCGCCATCCTCTGCGCGGGCGCCGGCTCGTTCGAGCGCGCCTATGTCACGCTGACCGAAGGAATTCACATCGGTCACGCCGATGACGGCGCCGAGCGCGTCGTCGCGCAATTCGACGCGATTTCGGATCGCAGCGGCGAAACCGTTCCCGAGAGCGGCGCGGCGCAGGGAACGCTCGAGATCGGCAAGGCGATGCAGGTCGCTCGCTGAGCGACGCAGCCGCTGCGCTGCCGGATCAGGCGGCGCGCGAGCGGCGATGCAGCGCTTCGATCAGGTCGCCGGCGCGGATCGCGCCCGGCGTCTCGGGCTCGGCCGCCGCGCCGTGCTCGATCACGGCACGCGTGGCAACGTCGAAGGCGGTCGCACCCGACGCGCTCGCCCAGCGGCCGCCGATCCAGCCGGCGAGGACGTCGCCGGTGCCGGCGCTGGCGAGCGAGGCATTGCCGGTGGCGTTGATTCGCGCGGTCTCAGCCGCGACCGCGACGACCGTTCCCGAACCCTTGAGGACGACGACTGCGCGATAGCGTTCGGCGAGCTCGCGCGCCGCGCGCAGGCGGTCCCCTTGGACCGCCGTGGTGGTGCTACCGAGGAGGCGCGCCGCTTCGAGCGGGTGTGGCGTGACGATGGTCTCGAAGCCGCGGCCCGCGCGTGCCGTCGTCAGCGTCTGCAGCGAGGCATCACCGCCGATGGCATTGAGGGCATCGGCGTCCACGACGAGGCGCGGCGCGATCGCCAGGAGCCGCGGCAGCGTCGCACGCACGGCCTCGCCACCGCCGCAGCCGCAGACGACGGTCGCGCCCGCCAACGTCGTGACCGGGCCGCTCCACCAGCCGGCGCGAAACATCAGCTCGGGACGGCAGGGATCGAGACCGAGGGATGTGGCCGCATCGTTGGCGCCGAGGACGTCGACGAAGACCCGGCCGGCGCCCGCCGCGTGCGCGGCGCGTGCCGCGAGCCAGGCGGCGCCGGCCATGCCGGCGTCGCCACCGACGACGGCGACGTCGCCGAAGCTGCCCTTGTGCGCGCCGTGAGGTCGCAGCGCCGTGACGCACGAAGGATCAGCGCCGCCGACGAGGCAGGCATCGGCCGGGGCGCCGTCTTCGTTGACGCCCAGGCGACTGAGCCACGCCCGGCCGGCGTGGTCGCGGCCCGCGGCGGTGAAGAGTCCGGGCTTGAGCGTCAGCATCGTCAGCGTGTCGGCGGCGACGACGCAATGCATCCCGAGTGGCTGGCCGCGATCGGCATCGAGGCCGGAGGGAACATCGACCGCGAGGACGCGGGCGCCGCGCGCGGCATGTGAGTTGATGCGCTCGATCGCCGCCGCGATCACGCCTTTCGGGGCGCGGCTCGCGCCGATGCCGAGCAGAGCGTCGATGACGACATCGGGAGTGTCATCGGCCTCGCCGCCGCTGACATCGAAGGACCGGATGGCGACGCCTGCGGCGATCGCGCCGGCGAGCGCTCGGGCCGCGTCGGGCGGACGCCGTTCGCCGTCGCCCACGAGGACGATCGACGCGCGCTTGCCCCAGCCGACCAGCCTCGTGGCGGCCTCGATGCCGTCGCCGCCGTTGTTGCCCGGGCCGGCGAAGACGAGGACGTGACGCGCATGCGGCGCCAACGCAAGCGCGAGACGCGCGACCGCCGCGCCGGCGCGCGCCATCAGCGTGTGGGCGGGCACGGTCGCGAGCGCCGCGGCTTCGCGCGCGCGCGTCGTCGCGACGCCGTGCATCGCGACACGGCCGACGGCCGAGTCGATGCGTTCTATCGGGCTCATGCGCGCAGTCGCTCGATGCCGAGGCCGTCGATCTCGATCGGCGTCTTGCGTCCGGCGATCGCGTCGGCGACCAGCCGCGCCGACCCGGCCGAAAGCGCCCAGCCGCTGCCGCCGTGGCCGACGTTCAGCCAGATGCCCTCGACGCCGCTTGCGCCGAGAACCGGCGGCCCATCGGGCAGCATCGGCCGCGCGCCTTTCCAGCGCTGCGCCGCGCCACGCTGGGTGACGCCGGGGAACCAGTCGTCGAGCACCTTGTCGAGGGTCGCCTGGGCACGCTCGCTCTGCCGCTCGACGCGGCCGCCGATCTCGGCGCTGCCGGCGACACGAACGCGATTGCCGAGGCGGCTGATCGCGACCTTGTAGCGTTCGTCCATCAGCCCGGCGCGCGGCTCGAGATGAAGGTGCGCGTCGTCGTGGCGCAGCGGCGCGGTCACCGAGTAGCCGCAGACGGCGATCAGCGGCAGGCGGATCCCGAGCGGGTGCAGCAGGCGGCGCGACTCGACCGCCGCGCAGACGATGATGGCATCGAAAACCGGCTCGGTCGTCTCGCCGGGTTCGGGCTGCGTCGACGGCGGATCGTCGCTGTCGGCGAGCGAGCGCAGGGCGCTGTCGCGCGCGTCGTGCGGCGTCTGCAGCACGCGCAGGCGCGGCTCGCGTCCGCCCGCGATCGCCTCGACCTGGGCATTGAAACGAAAACGCGCCCCGGCGCGCTCGGCTTCCTTCCTCAGGAGGTGGCTGAACTCGCGGCAGTTGCCGACCTCGTCGTCCTGGGTGTAGAGGCCGGCATGCAGCGGCGTCAGCGGATTGAGCCCCGGCTCGATCGCGCGACATCCGGCAGCGTCGAGCAGCGCCGGTTTGGCGCCGAGCTCCGTCAGCGTGCGAATGCCGGCTTCGGCCTGCGCCAGCTCGCGCTCGCTGCGCAGCAGGACGAGCAGTCCCTGGCCGCGCTCGAAGTCGAGGTGGAGGCGTTGCGTCAGCTGATGCAGCCGCTCGCGGCTGAAGTGGGCGAGGCGATGCATGCGCGCGCGGTTGGCGCGATAGACCGGCGCCCGGCAGGCGCGCCACCAGCGCCAGAGCCAGGCGAGGGTGGCCGCGTTCAGGCCGGTGCCGACGCGAACCGGTGCGTGCGCGGCAAGGAGGTGGCGCGCCACCTTGAGCGGCATGCCGGGTGCGGCCCAGGGCCCGGTGTAGCCGGGCGCGACCATGCCCGCATTGGCGAAGCTGCACTCGGCGGCGACGGTGCCGCGTCGCTCGAACACCGTCACCTCATGCCCGTCGACGGCGAGCTCGTAGGCCGTCGTGACGCCGATCACTCCGGCACCGATGACGGCGACGCGCATCCTCAGCCGCGGCCGTGCCGCTCGCCACCGGCGAGCGCGGCCTCGATCCCGAGGCCGGCGTCGAGCACCGTCTCGTCGCGGCACGCGGTGCTCCAGACCATGAGCCCGACGGGCAGCTCGCCCGCGACGTGGCACGGCACGCTGAGGGCGCAGCCGTCGAGGAAGTTGACGATGCTCGGGTTACGCAGCAGCAGGGCGTTGGTCGCGAAGAACGCCTCGTCGTCGTCGACCAGCGGCGCGAGCGGCGGCGCGACCATCGGCACGGTCGGCGAGAGCACCGCGTCGATGCCGTGCAGCGCGCTTTCCATGCCGGCGATCCATGCGCGGCGGGCGGCGATGAGATCGATGTAGTCGGCGGCGCTCATCGCTTCGCCGCGCCGGATGCGGCGAGCCACGCGCGGGTCGTATTCGGATTCGCGGCTCGCCAGCCAGCGGCGATGGAAGGCCCAGCTCTCGGCGGCCGGAAAGCCGCCCGCCGCATTGAGGGCGGCAAGCTCGTCGATCGGGGCGAGCTCGATTTCGTCGATCCGCGCGCCTGCTTCGGAGAGCGCGGCGAGGCTGCGCGCGAATGCGCGCGCCACCGTGGCGTCGAGGCGGTCGAGCACGACGTTCCTGGCGACCGCGAAGCGCCGCTCGCGCAGAGGCTTGCGTTCAAGCGCAACACGGCGCTGGGCCAGGACTTCGTGCAGCACGATCGCGTCGCGCACCGAGCGGGTGATCGCCGAGACCGTGTCGAGCGTCGTGGAGAGCGGCACCGCCCCGTCAACAGGAACCAGGCGGGCAGTTCCCTTGAACCCGACGACGCCCTGCAGCGCCGCTGGGATGCGGATCGAGCCGCCGGTATCCGAGCCGAGCGCCGCCCACGCGGCGCCGCTCGCCACCGTCGTCGCGCCGCCCGAGGTCGATCCGCCCGGTACGCGTTGCGTCGGCTGGAGGGCAAGCGTCGCCGCATTGGCCGGCGTGCCGTGGTGCGGGTTGATGCCGATCGCGGAGAAGGCGAACTCCGACATGTTGGTCCGGCCGATGAACGCGGCGCCGGCCTTGCGCAGGCGCGCTGTCGCGGGAGCGTCGGTGGCGGCGGGCGCGGCGTCGGCCAGGATCGTCGAGGCAGCGGCGCTGATTTCGCCGGCGACATCGAACAGGTCCTTGACCGAGACGGCCAGGCCGGCGAGAGGTCCCAGGTCGGCGCCGACCGCGACCGCGCGGTCGGCCGCGGCAGCGGCGCCGCGCGCCGCGTCGAAGCTGGTTGAGATGAAGGCGCGCGCCGAGCGCGGCGACCCCGCAGCGGCAATCGACTCGTCGAGCAGGGCGACGGCGGTGGCGCTTCCCTCCAGGATTCGCCGGCGAGCGTCAGTCAGGTCATCGCGCATCACGATGCTATAATCACGCGCTTTGCCTCGGGCGGACGAGCGATCCGGAGACTTGGGTTTTCATGGTGAAAACCAGGGCTTCGGCGTGGTAGCCGCTCCATCTTCGAACCGGCTCATTCAAGGTGTTGCAGTGTCGCCCATCGGCGCTGCGATTCGAGCCGGATTCTAGAACCAACCTTACGGATGCACGAATGACGATCACGATGCGCGAAATGCTGGAAGCCGGCGTCCATTTCGGACACCAGACCCGCTTCTGGAACCCAAAGATGGCCCCGTACATCTACGGCCATCGCAACAAGATTCATATCATCAACCTCGAGAAGACGCAGCCGCTCTTCGAGGACGCGATGAAGTTCGTTCGCCAGCTGGCCGCGCGCCGCGGCACGATCCTGATGATCGGCACCAAGCGCCAGGCGCGCGACGTGATCGCGGCCGAAGCCAAGCGCTGCGGCATGCCCTACGTCGACCAGCGCTGGCTCGGCGGAATGATGACCAACTTTAAGACCGTCAAGGGCTCGCTCAAGCGTCTGAAGGACATGAAGGCGCAGATCGAGGCCGGGACCGAGATCCGGATCAAGAAGGAAGCGTTGATGTTCCAGCGCGAACTGGTGAAGCTCGAGAAGGACATCGGCGGGATCCAGGACATGAACGCGCTGCCCGATGCGATGTTCGTGATCGACGTCGGCTTTCACAAGATCGCCGTCGCCGAGGCCAAGAAGCTCGGCATCCCGATCGTCGCGGTGGTCGATTCGAACCACTCGCCGATCGGCATCGACTACGTCATCCCCGGCAACGACGACTCCTCGAAGGCGGTCGCGCTGTACGCCAAGGCCGTCGCCGACGCTGTTCTCGAAGGCAAGGCCAACGCCGCCAACGAGGTGGTGCAGGGCGCCGCGGTCGGCGACGAGTTCGTCGAAGTGGACGAAGCGGCGGTCTGAGCTGCGCCTCGGCTCGCCTTCGGGCGGGCAAACCAAGGGGCTGATTCAGCCCCTTTTTGATGGCTGGATCAGGCCCCTTTTCACAACTGAAATGCACCGACGGCGCTGCCAAGGCGCACCGTTCGGCCAAGGAGCAAGACGATGGCGGCAATCACCGCAAGCATGGTCGGCGCGCTGCGCGCCAAGACCGACGCGCCGATGATGGAATGCAAGAAGGCGCTGACCGAGGCTGACGGCGACATGGACAAGGCCGAGGAGCTGCTACGGGTCAAGCTCGGCAGCAAGGCCGGCAAGGCGGCGTCGCGGGTTGCCGCCGAAGGCGTCGTCGCGGCGACGGTGGAAGGCACCACGGGCGCGCTGATCGAGGTCAATTGCGAAACCGACTTCGTGACCAAGAACGACTCGTTCCTGGCATTCGCGAAGTCGCTCTCGGCGCTGGTCGCGGAAAAGAACCCGGCCGATGTCGGGGCGCTCTCGTCGCTGCCGCTCAGCCAGGACGGCTTCGGCCCGACGGTCGAGGACGTTCGCAAGGGCCTGATCGGCAAGATCGGCGAGAACATGTCGATCCGCCGCTTCCAACGTTACGCCGGCAAGGGCAGGATCGCCAGCTACCTGCATGGCACGCGGATCGGCGTGCTGGTCGAGTTCGAGGGCGACGAGAGCGCCGCCAAGGACGTGGCGATGCACGTCGCGGCGATGAAGCCGAAGGCGCTCACCACCGCCGACGTGGCCGCCTCGCTGATTGCCGCCGAGCGCTCGGTCGCGACGCTGCGCGCCGCCGAGGACGCCGAAAAGGCCAAGGCCGAGGGCAAGCCGGTGCAGTCGCCCGAGATCGTCGCCAAGCGGATCGAGGGCTCGGTCGCCAAGTTCTTGAAGGAAGTCAGCCTGCACAACCAGGCGTTCGTCAAGAACGACAAGCAGACCGTCGAGCAGATGCTCAAGGAGAAGGCGACCAAGGTCCACGCCTTCACACTCTACGTCGTCGGCGAAGGGATCGAGAAGAAGACCGGCGACTTCGCCGCCGAGGTCGCGGCGCAGGTTGCGGCCGCCAAGGCCGGCTGAGGACGGCTTTCGCGGGGGGCGTTACAGACGACGGCTAGACTTCACCCGGCCCGACGATCACAACACGAGGAGTCGACTGCATGGCCGCGTACAAGCGCATCCTGCTCAAGCTTTCCGGCGAGGCCTTGATGGGTGACGACGCGTACGGCATCAACCGGGCGACGATCGTGCGGATCGTCCGCGAGGTGCAGGAAGTGACCCGGCTCGGCTGCGAGTTGGCGATCGTCATCGGCGGCGGCAACATCTTCCGCGGTGTCGCTGGCGGCTCGGTGGGCATGGACCGTGCCACCGCCGACTACATGGGAATGCTGGCGACCGTGATGAACGCGCTCGCGCTCGCCGACACGATGCGCCAGGAAGGCATCACGGCGCGCGTGATGTCGGCGATCGGAATCGAGCAGGTGGTCGAGCCTTACGTGCGGCCGAAGGCGCTGCAGTACCTCGAAGAAGGCAAGGTCGTGATCTTCGCCGCCGGCACCGGCAACCCGTTCTTCACCACCGACACCGCCGCCGCGCTGCGCGGCGCCGAGATCGGCGCCGAGGTCGTCCTCAAGGCGACCAAGGTCGACGGCGTCTACAGTGCCGACCCGAAGAAGGACGCGACCGCGACCCGCTACGCGCGCATCAGCTTCGACGAGGCGATCATCAAGAACCTGCAGGTCCTCGACGCCACGGCGTTCGCGTTGTGCCGCGACCAGAAGCTGCCGATCCGCGTCTTCAGCATCTTCAAGCCGGGAGCGCTCAAGCGCGTCGTCCTCGGCGAAGATGAGGGCACCCTCGTTCACGTGTGAGGATTCGAGAGATGACGATCGCCGACATCAAGAAGACGGCCGAGCAGAAAATGGCCCGCTCGATCGAGTCGTTCAAGAGCGACCTGCAGAAGATCCGCACCGGCCGTGCCCACGCCGGCATCCTCGACCAGGTGCACGTCGACTACTACGGCTCGCAGGTGCCGATCAGCCAGGTCGCGAACGTGACGCTTCTCGACGCGCGAACGATCAGCGTCCAGCCGTGGGAAAAGGGAATGGGGGCGAAGATCGAGCGGGCGATCCGCGAGTCGGACCTCGGCCTCAATCCCTCGGCACAGGGCGAGCTCCTGCGCGTGCCGATGCCGGCGCTCACCGAGGAGCGTCGCCGGGAGCTGACCAAGGTCGTCCGGCACGCCGCCGAGGACGCCAAGATCGCCGTGCGCAACCTGCGTCGCGACGCCAATGACCACGCGAGGAAGCTCGCCAAGGACAAGGAGATCTCCGAGGACGACGAGCGACGCTCCCTCGACGATCTGCAAAAGCTGACCGACCGGGTCATCGCCGAGATCGATCGGCTCACCTCGGCCAAGGAAGCCGAGATCATGGCGGTCTGATGGCTGCTCTGGCCGACTCGCCGCCCGCCGTGCCGCGTCACGTGGCGATCGTCATGGACGGCAACGGCCGTTGGGCGAAGAAGCGTCACATGCCGCGCTTCTTTGGCCACAAGCAGGGCGTCGACGCGCTCGTTCGCACCGTGCGTGCCTGCGCTGACCGCGGCATCGAGTACCTGACTGTGTTCGCGTTCTCGTCCGAGAACTGGAAGCGGCCGAGCGAAGAGGTGTCGAGCCTGATGGGGCTGGTGCTGGTCGCGGTCTCGAAGTACCTCGCCAAGCTCGCCGGCGACGGCGTTCGCGTCCGCATCGTCGGCGACCGGGCGCAGGTCTCCGACAAGCTGCGCCAAGCCTGGCAGCACGCCGAGGACAGCACCCGTCACAACACCAAGATCCACCTCTCGGTCGCGTTCAACTACGGCGGCCGCTGGGACATCGTCGAGGCCTGTCGCCAGGCGATGGCCGCCGGCGTGTTGCCGCATGAGCTCGACGAGGCCAAGCTCAATAGCTACATGGCGCTCAGCTATGCGCCTGATCCGGACCTTTTCATCCGCACCGGCGGCGAACTCAGGATCAGCAACTTCCTGCTCTGGCAGGCAGCCTACTCCGAGCTCGTCTTCACCGAATGCCTCTGGCCCGAGTTCGACACCGAAGAGCTCGACTCGGCGCTGGCTCAGTACGCGCGGCGCGAGCGCCGGTTCGGCGCCGTGCCGAGCGCGCGCGAGCTCGTGACGAGCGTGAGCTGAGGCCGACCGAGTGCTGAGGCAGCGCATCCTGACCGCCATGGTCCTGCTCGCGCTGTTGCTGCCGGCACTGGTCGTCACGGCAGTCTGGCCGTTCGCGCTGCTGACGCTCGCGGCGATGGCGGTCGGTGGCTGGGAGTGGGTCCGCCTCAACGATGGCGCCACCTACGCGATCGCGCTCGCGGTCGTTCTTGCTGCGGCATGCGCCGTCGCGCTGTACGCCGGCTGGGCGAGCGCCGCGCCCCGCGCCGTGTGGTGGCTGGCGTTCCTGATCTGGGTGCTCGGCGGGACCTGGCTCCTGCGTCGCGGCGTCGCCGGCTGGCAGCGCCTGGCGCGCGAGCTGCGCTGGGCTGTCGGCCTGATCGCGCTCTGGACCGCCTGGCTTGCGCTCGCCAACGCCAAGGCGGCCGGCCTCAACTTCATCCTCTCGATCTTCCTGCTCGTCTGGGCCGCCGACATCTTCGCCTACTTCGGCGGCCGCGCCCTCGGCCGCAAGAAGCTCGCGCCGGCGATCAGCCCCGGCAAGAGCTGGGCAGGCGTCTGGAGCGGCATGATCGGCGCCCTTCTGATCGCCGTCGCCTGGCTGGCGATCGACGCGTCGGGGTCGATCGGCATGGAGAGCATCTACACGATCATCACCAACCGCTTCGGCTACTTCGGCCTGGCACTGGTGGTCGTGTTTCTGGTGGCGATGAGCGTCGTCGGTGACCTGATCGAGTCGCTGGTCAAGCGCGGCGCCGGCGCCAAGGACAGCAGCGCGCTGCTGCCCGGGCACGGTGGCATTCTCGATCGCGTCGACGGTCTCTTGCCGGTGTTTCCGATCGCACTCGCGCTGGCATCGCTATGAACGCCACCCACCGCGAGCGGCTCCCTGGCGTCCAGCGCGTCTGCGTCCTCGGCGCGACCGGCTCGGTCGGCATGGCGACGCTCGACGTCATCGCCCGCCATCCGGAGCGCTTCGAGGTCTTCGCGCTCACCGCGCGGCGGCGTCTCGACGAGCTGTTCGAGCTGTGCCTGCGCTTTCGGCCACGCCATGCGTCGGTCGCGACCGCGGGCGAGGCGCGCGCGCTGAGCGCTCGCCTGCACGCCGCCGGCGTCGCCACCGAGGTCATGAGCGGCGCGGGCGCGCTGTGCGAGTTGGCCGCGCATCCCGAGGTCGATGCCGTGATGGCGGCGATCGTCGGCGCCGCCGGCCTGGCGCCCTGCCTGGCGGCGGCCGCCGCCGGCAAGCGCCTGCTGCTCGCCAACAAGGAAGCGCTGGTTGTCGGCGGCGCGCTTTTCATCGACGCCGTCGAGCGCGGCGGGGCGACCCTGCTGCCGATCGACAGCGAGCACTCGGCGATCTTCCAGTGCCTGCCCCAGGACCGCAGCACCTGGCACGAGCGCATCGCACGAATCGTCCTGACGGCGTCGGGCGGGCCGTTCCGCGGGCGCGATCCGAAGACACTCGCCGCGGTGACGCCGGACGAGGCCTGCGCCCATCCCAACTGGGTCATGGGCCGCAAGATCTCGGTCGACTCGGCGACCATGATGAACAAGGCGCTCGAGGTGATCGAGGCGCACTACCTGTTCGACCTTGCGCCCGAGCAGATCGAGGTCGTGATCCATCCGCAAAGCATCATTCACTCGATGGTCGTCTGCCGTGACCAGTCGGTGCTTGCCCAGCTCGGCACGCCCGACATGCGCGTGCCGATCGCTTACGGCCTGGCCTACCCCGATCGCATCGTGTCAGGATCAGCGTCGCTCGACTGGCAAAGCCTGGCAGCGCTGACTTTCGAGCCGGCCGATCTCGCGCTTTATCCGAGCCTCGGCCTCGCTTGGGACGCGCTTCGCGCCCCGCCCGGAACGAGCGCGGTGCTCAATGCCGCGAACGAAGAGGCAGTCGCCGCGTTTCTCGCCGGAACTGTTTCGTTCGATCGGATTCACAGCGTCAATTGCCGCACCGTCGAAGCCCTCTTGCCCGAACCGGGTGCGACCGATTCGCTCGAGTCGCTGCTCGCGCTCGACGCCGAAGCCAGACGCCGCGCCGGCAAGATCTTGAAGGCATACCTGCAGTGAACGCGAGGATCTGATGGTCACCGTCCTTGCCTTCTTTCTGACGCTGGGCGTTCTCATCGTTGTCCACGAGTACGGCCACTACCGCGTCGCGGTCGCGTGCGGGGTTCGCGTCCTGCGCTTTTCGATCGGCTTTGGCCGCGTTCTTTGGCGTCGTCAGCCCAAGCCCGACGGCACCGAGTTCGTCGTCTGCGCGTTGCCGTTCGGCGGCTACGTGCGCATGCTCGACGAGCGCGAAGGCGATGTCCCCGTCGCCGAGCTCGGCCGCGCCTTCAACCGCAAGCCACTCTGGCAACGCGCGCTGATCGTCGCCGCTGGGCCGACCGCCAACCTGCTCCTCGCCATCGCGCTCTACGCGGCGGCGCACTGGATCGGCGTCGACGAGCCGAAGGCGCTGCTCGGGCCGCCGGTCGCGGCCAGCGTCGCAGATCGTGCCGGCATGCGCGCTGGTGACTGGGTCCGCGCCTGGTCGAGCGACGGTGCCGAGTGGCGCGACGTGCGCTCGCTCACCGACCTGCGCTGGCAGGTGACGCAGTCGATGCTGCACGGCGACGACATGGACCTGCTGGTGAGCTCGCGCGACGGGCGCGGCCAGCGGCGCGTCCATCTCGAGCTTGCGCCGCTCGCCGCGGGCGACGTCGACGCCAAGACGATGCAGAAGATCGGCCTCGGCAACCCGTGGAGCGAGCCGGTGCTCGGCGACGTTAAGGCGGGCGGTGCCGGTGCCGCGGCCGGCCTCAAGTCGGGTGACCGGATCGTATCGATCGACGGCGTCGCCATCGACGACGCGTCGCAGGCGCGCGAGGCGATCCGGGCCAGCGGCAAGACCGGCGTCGCCGTGCCGATGCGCTGGCGCATCGAACGCGCGGGCATGCTTCAGGAGCTCGTCGTCACGCCGGCGATCGTGATCGATGCCGGCAACCGCGTCGGCCGGCTCGAGGTCTTCCCCGGCCAGCCGCCGGAAATGACCTCGGTGCGCTACGGCTTCGTCGATGGCCTGACCAGCGCGGTGACCCAGACCTGGCAGATGTCGGCGCTGACGGTGAAGATGCTCGGCAAGATGATCATCGGCCAGGCTTCGCTCAAGAACCTGAGCGGCCCGGTGACGATCGCCGACTACGCCGGCCAGTCGGTGCGCCTCGGCCTCGCCTACTACCTCGGCTTTCTTGCTGTCGTCAGCGTCAGCCTCGGCGTCCTGAACCTGCTGCCGCTGCCGGTCCTCGATGGCGGGCACCTCATGTATTATCTTTTCGAGGCCGTGACAGGACGTCAGGTCTCCGAGTTGTGGCTCGACAGGCTGCAGCGGGGCGGGGTTGCCATCATGCTCATGATGATGTCCCTGGCGCTCTACAACGACATGGCCCGCCTGCTGGGCCTCCAATGACCGACTGCATGCATCTCCGCGCTCGTCCGCCCGCCCTCGCGCGTTCTCTCCGCCTCGCTCCACTCTCCTTCGCTCTCGCTCTGACGCTGAAGCTCGGCTCGGCGCTGGCGGTCGAGCCGTTCGTGCTCAAGGACATTCGCGTCGAGGGTCTGCAACGCTCGGATGCCGGCACCGTGTTCGCGGCGCTGCCGTTTCGCATCGGCGACACCTACACCGACGAGAAGGGCTCGGCGGCGCTGCGCGCCCTGTTCGCCACCGGCCTGTACAAGGACGTCCGCATCGACATCGATAACGGCGTCGTCGTCGTCATCGTCGACGAGCGCGCGGTCATCGCCAACATCGATTTCGTCGGCATGAAGGAGTTCGAGAAGGACGCCTTGATCAAGTCGCTCAAGGAATTCGGCATTGGCGAGGGCCTGCCTTTCGACAAGGCGCTCGCCGACCGCGCAGAGCAGGAGCTGAAGCGCCAGTACCTGACGCGAAGCTTGTACGGCGCCGAGGTCGTGACCACGGTGACACCGCAGGAGCGCAATCGTGTCAACGTCACCTTCACCATCACCGAAGGCAGCGCGGCCAAGATCAGCGAGATCCGGATCGTCGGCAACAAGGCGTTCTCGGAGAGCACGCTCAAGGGCCAGTTCGAGCTCAATGACGGCGGCTGGCTCAACTTCTACCTGAAGGGCGACCGCTATTCGCGCGCCAAGCTCAACGCCGACCTCGAGACGCTGCGCGCCTATTACCAGAACCGCGGCTACCTCGAGATGGAGATCGAGTCGACCCAGGTGACGATTTCGCCTGACAAGCAGGACATCACGATCACGATCAACGTCAAGGAAGGCCAGCCGTACACGGTCACCGCGGTCAAGCTCGAAGGCGAATACCTCGGCAAGGAAGAGGAGTTCAAGACGCTGGTCGCGATCAAGCCCGGCGACGCCTACCGTGCCGAGGCCGTGGCGGCAACGACGCGCGCCTTCGTCGACCGCTTCGGCACCTTCGGCTACGCTTTCGCCAAGGTCGATTCGCGCCCGGAGATCGATCGCGCCAACGCGCGCGTCGTCGTGACGCTGATCGCCGATCCGCAGCGCCGCGTCTACGTGCGCCGCGTCAATGTCGCGGGCAACACGCGCAGCCGCGACGAGGTCATCCGGCGCGAGTTCCGCCAATTCGAGTCGTCGTGGTACGACGGCCGCAAGATCAAGCTCTCGCGCGACCGCGTCGACCGCCTCGGCTACTTCAGCGACGTCAGCGTCGACACCGCCGAGGTCCCGGGATCGGCCGACCAGGTCGACCTGACGGTGACGATCAAGGAAAAGCCGACCGGCAACCTCTCGCTCGGCGCCGGCTTTTCCTCGGCCGACAAGCTCTCGCTGACGGCGTCGATCAAGCAGGACAACATCTTTGGCTCGGGCAACTATCTCGGCCTCGAGATCAATACCAGCAAGTACAACCGGACGCTGGTCCTGAGCACCGTCGATCCCGTACTTCACGATCGACGGCATCTCGCGCGCGATCGACCTCTACTACCGCACCAGCCGGCCGATCAACAGCCAGGGCGAGGAGTACCAGTTGGTCACGCCGGGCGTGGCGTACCGGCTCGGCGTCCCGTTCAGCGAGTACGACACCGTCTTCTTCGGCATCGGCGCCGAGCGGACCGAGATCAAGGGCACGACCGCGCTGCCGAACAGCTACTTCCTCTACCGCCAGGAGTTCGGTGAAACGAGCGGCTCGATCCCGTTCACCATCGGCTGGACACGCGACGCCCGCGACAGCGCCCTGGTGCCGACGGCGGGGCGCTACGCGCGCGTCAACATCGACTACGCGCCGATCGGAGATGCCACATTCCTGCGCGTCAACATGCAAGGCCAGCAATACGTTCCGATCACGCGCGCATTCACCTACGGGCTCAACGCCGAGATCGGCTATGGGCGCGGCCTCGGCGGCCGGCCGTATCCGATCTTCAAGAATTTCTACGGCGGCGGCCTCGGCACGGTGCGCGGCTTCGAGCAGGGCTCGCTCGGGCCGATCGACGTCACCGGCGCGTTCATCGGCGGCAACCGCCGGTTGAACATCAACAACGAACTCTATCTGCCGGTTCCCGGTGCGAATGCCGACCGGACGCTGCGCATCTTCCTCTACACCGACATCGGCAATGTCTGGGGAGAAAACGAGAAACTCACGTTCGACAGCCTGCGCGCATCGGCCGGCGCCGGCATCAGCTGGATTTCGCCGATCGGCCCGCTCAAGCTCAGCTATGGCGCGCCCATCCACAAGCAGCAGGGAGATAGAATTCAGAAGCTTCAGTTTCAGATCGGGACCGCATTTTGAGCATCCGCCTCCCCTTGAAATCGCTGTTCGCGGCGACGCTCCTGGCGAGCGCGGCGGCGGTGTCGGCGCAGGACCAACTGAAGATCGGCTACGTCAACAGCGATCGCGTCTGCGCGACGCGGTGCCCGCGAAAGCGGCGCAGGCCAAGCTCGAGGCCGAGTTCTCGAAGCGTGAAAAGGACCTGAGCGATCTCGCCAATCGGCTGAAGGCGGCCAGCGAGAAGCTCGACAAGGAATCGCCGACGCTGAGCGAGAGCGAGCGCACCCGGCGCCAGCGCGAGCTCGTTGACCAGGACCGCGACATGCAGCGGCGTCGCCGCGAATTCCAGGAAGACCTGAGCCAGCGCAAGAACGAGGAGCTGGCGACGGTGGTCGAGCGCACCAACCGGGTCATCAAGCAGATCTTCGAGACCGAGAAGTACGACCTGATCCTGCAGGAGGCCGTGTTCTGGAGCCCGAAGGTCGATATCACCGACAAGGTGATCAAGGCGCTCAACGCCCAGGGCGGCAAGTAGCCCGCCGAATCCATTGAGCGAAGTCACGCTTCGCGAGATCGTCGAGCGGCTCGGCGGAGAACTGATCGGCGATGGCGGCGCGCCGATCACCGCGATCGGCCCGCTCGCGACGGCGACGGCGACGACGATCGCCTTCCTCTCCAACCCGCAGTACGTCAAGCAGCTGGCGAGCTCGACGGCGGGCTGCGTCATCGTCGCGCCGGCGTTTCGCGACGCCGCCGCGGCGCGCGG
The DNA here is from genome assembly GCA_963766315.1 of uncultured beta proteobacterium. Lineage (GTDB taxonomy): Bacteria > Pseudomonadota > Gammaproteobacteria > Burkholderiales > Burkholderiaceae_C > Schlegelella_A. The sequence goes on along the minus strand of CAVXZM010000008.1, from coordinate 232,932 downwards.
CGCGGCGATCGTCAGCGACGATCCCTACCTCTATTTCGCCCACCTGACCCAGTGGTGGGCCGAGCGAACGCGGCCGGCGCCGGCACGCGGCATCCACCCGAGCGCGGTCATCGACCCGAGCGCGCGTGTCGGCGCCGATGTCTCGGTCGGCGCCTTCGCGGTGATCGAGGCCGGGGTCGAGCTCGCCGACGGCGTGACCGTCGGCGCGCACGCCTTCATCGGCCACGCCTGCCGCGTCGGCGCGGCGACTCGGCTCGGGCCGCGAACGACGCTCCTGTTCGGGACGACGATCGGCGCCCGCGGCATCGTCCACCCGGGCGTCGTCCTCGGCGCCGACGGCTTCGGCTTCGCCCCGAACCGCGGCCGCTGGGAAAAGATCGAGCAGCTCGGCTCGGTCGTGATCGGCAACGACGTCGAGATCGGCGCCAACTCCTGCATCGACCGCGGCGCGCTCGACGACACCGTCATCGGCGACGGCGTCAAGATCGACAACCTGGTGCAGATCGGCCACAACGTCCGCATCGGCGAGCACACCGCGATCGCCGGCTGCGTCGGCATCGCCGGCAGCGCGACCATCGGCGCGCACTGCATGCTCGGCGGCGGCGTCGGCATCAACGGTCATGTGACGATCGCTGACGGCGTCAGCATCACCGGCGCGACCCAGGTCTCGCGCTCGATCGCCAAGGCCGGCGTCTACAGCGGCTCGTTCCCATTCGACGACAATGCCTCGTGGGAGAAGAACGCCGCCACGTTGCGCAACCTGCACGCGTTGCGCCAGCGTGTGCTAGCGCTGGAGAAGAAGTCGCCATGACGATGAGCATCCACGAGATCCTGAAGAAGCTGCCGCATCGCTATCCGTTCCTGATGGTCGACCGGGTGCTCGAGCTCGAGCACGGCAAGCGGATCAAGGCGCTGAAGAACGTGACCGCGAACGAACCTTACTTCCTCGGCCACTTTCCCGCATCGGCCCGTGATGCCCGGGGTGATGATGCTCGAGGCGCTGGCCCAGGCGGCGGCGCTGCTCTCGTTCGACGCCCTCAATGCAAGCTCCCGACGACAAGCAGGTCTACTACTTCGCCGGCATCGACTCCGCGCGCTTCAAGCGGCCGGTCGAGCCGGGCGACCAGATGATCCTCGACGTCACGCTCGAGCGCATGAAGTCGAGCATCTTCAAGTTCAGCGCCCGCGCCAGCGTCGACGGCGAGACCGCGGTCGAAGCCGGCCTGATGTGCGCCGTGCGAACGGTCGAATAGCGCCTCCCGGTCGATGGCGAAGATCCACCCGACGGCGATCGTCGACCCTGGCGCCGAGCTCGCTGGCGACGTCGAGATCGGCGCCTACAGCATCGTCGCCGGCGCGGTCCGGATCGGTGCCGGCAGCATTGTCGGCCCGCACTGCGTGATCGAGGGCCGAACGACGATCGGCAGCGGCAACAAGATCTCGCAGTTCAACGCCATCGGCGGCGTGCCGCAGGACAAGAAGTACGCCGGCGAGCCTACCGAGCTCGTGATCGGCGACGGCAACACGATCCGCGAGTTCTGCTCGATCCACATCGGCACCGTCCAGGACGGCGGCGTCACCCGCATCGGCGACGACAACTGGATCATGAACCACGTCCACATCGCCCACGATTGCCAGGTGGCGAGCCACACCATCATCGCCGGCTATTCGGGCCTGGCCGGCCATGTCCAGCTCGGCGACTGGGCGATCGTCGGCGGGATGAGCGGGCTGCTCCAGTTCGTTCGCGTCGGCGCGCACGCGATGATCGGCTTCCAGAGCCATGTCTCTCAGGACGTGCCGCCGTTCATGATGGTCGACGGCCATCCGCTTGCAGGTGCGCGGCTTCAACGCCGAGGGCATGCGCCGACGCGGTTTCTCGGCCGAGCGCATCGGCGCGGTCAAGCAGATCCATCGTCTGCTCTATCGCGACGGGCTCACCTTCGACGACGCCAAGGCGCGCATCGCCGAGCTCGCCGCGGCGGTTCCCGAAGCCGAGGCCGACGTCCGCCTGGTGGTCGAGTTCCTGGCGACCGCCAAGCGAGGCATCGCCCGCTGATCTGTCGCGCCGGCGTCGATGAACCCCGAATCGCCGCGTTTCGCGATGGTCGCGGGCGAAGCATCGGGCGACCTGCTTGCGGCCTCGCTCCTCGTCGAACCTGCGCGGTCGCTGGCCAAAGCTCGTCGCCGAAGGCATCGGCGGCCCGCGCATGGCCGAGCAGGGATTCGTCGCCTGGTGGCCACACCACAAGCTGTCGCTGCATGGCTACGCCGAGGTGCTCGGCCATCTGCGCGAGTTGTTCTCGATCCGCGGCCAGCTGGTCGAGCGCCTGCTCGCCGACAAGCCGGCGGCCTTTGTCGGCATCGACGCGCCCGACTTCAACCTCGGTCTCGAGCTCAAGCTCAGGGCCGCGGGTGTGAAGACGGTCCACTTCGTCAGCCCCTCGATCTGGGCCTGGCGCGGCTCGCGCATCGGCAAGATCGGCCGCGCCACTGATCTGGTGTTGTGCATCTTTCCGTTCGAGCCGGCGATCTACGCCAAGCGCAAGATCAATGCGGTGTACGTCGGCCATCCGCTCGCCGGCGCGATTCCGTTCGAGGTGCCGCGCGCCGCGAGCCGGGCCGCGCTCGGCATCGGCGAGCGACGAGACGCTGGTCGCGCTCTTGCCTGGAAGCCGACGTGCCGAGATCCGCTACATCGCGCCGCGCCTGTTCGCCGCCGCCGCCGAGATGAGCCGGTTGCGGCCTGGGACTGCGCTTCGTCGTCCCGGTCGTTGCCGGGTTGCGCGACGCCGTCGACGCGCTGCGCGTGCAACACGCGCCCGACGCGCCGATCACGCTCCTCGACGGCCGCGCCCACGAGGCGCTCGCGGCGTGCGATGTCGTCCTCGTCGCCAGCGGCACGGCGACGCTCGAGGCGGCGCTGTTCAAGCGGCCGATGGTCGTCGTCTACGTGATGCATCTGCTCAACTGGTGGCTGGGCAAGCTCATTGACTTACCAGCCGTGGGTCGCGTTGCCGAACATCCTCCTGCGCGAGTTCGCGGTTCCGGAACTGCTGCAGGGCAAAGCCACGGCGCAGAATATTTCCGCCGCCGCGTTCAAGTGGCTCGACGATCCCGAAGCCGTCGCCGCGCTCCGGCTTCGCTTCGAGGGCATCCACCGCGAGCTGAAGCGCGATACCGGCGCGCTCGCCACGGCGGCGATCGAAGCCGTGCTCGTCGCCTGAAGCCACCGCCATGCATGCCCGAACCTTCCTGCGCGCCGCCAAGCTGCGCGGCATCGTCGACGTCGGCGGCTGGATGGCCGGCGTCGACGAGGTCGGCCGCGGCCCGCTCGCCGGGCCGGTCGTCGCCGCCGCGGTCATCCTCGAGGAAGGGCGCGTCATCCGCGGCCTCAACGACTCGAAGCTGCTCACCGCCGAGGAGCGCGAGCGGCTCGACCTCGTGATCAGGAAGCGCGCGCTCTGCTTCAGCGTCGCCTCGGCGAGCGTCGCCGAGATCGACACGCTCAACATCCTGCGCGCCGCGCTGCTGGCGATGCGCCGCGCCGTCGAGGGCCTGGCGCTGCAGCCGCAGATCGTCCTGGTCGACGGCAACCAGCGCCCCGAGCTGGCGATGCCGGTGCGCACCGTCGTCGGCGGCGACGCCAAGGTGCGCTCGATCTCGGCGGCGTCGATCATCGCCAAGGTCCATCGCGATCGCCTCTGCATGCAGCTGCACGACGAGCATCCGCAGTACGGCTTCGACAGCCACAAGGGCTACTCGACGCCCGAGCATCTGAACGCGCTGCGCGAGCACGGCGCGTGTCCGCACCACCGGCGCAGCTTCGCGCCCGTGCGCAGCGTCCTCGACCGGCTGTTCTGATCGCGCCGACGGTGGCCAGGCTGACCCGGATTTCGTCACGCAGCAATCCGCTGCTGGTGCGTCTGAGGAAGCTCGCCGAAGACGGCGCCGCGTACCGCCGCGACGGCATGGTGCTGCTCGAGGGCGAGCACCTGTGCGCGGCGTGGCGAGAGAGGGCGGACGCGCCGGTGGCGCACGCGATCGTCAGCGAGTCGGCGTGGGACGAGCCGCGCCTGCGCGCGCTGGCGCAGGCGGCCGGCGACGTCGCCATCGTCTCGGGCGCGGCGATGGCGTCGCTCGGCACGCTCGACTCGCCGGCAGCGATCGCGTTCCTGGTCGCGGCGCCGGACGCGGCGAGCGTGCTGCCGTCGGCGCCGACCGTCGTGCTCGATCGAATCCAGGATCCCGGCAACGCCGGCGGCCTGCTGCGCAGCGCCGCTGCGTTCGGCTTCACGCAGGCGATCGCTCTCACGGGAACGGCAGCGCTTTGGTCGCCGAAGGCGTTGCGCGCCGGCATGGGCGCGCACTTCGGGCTGCACGTCATTGAAGGCGGCGATGCCGCCGCGCTCGCCGCGCTCGCCGTGCCGCTGTTCGCCACCAGCTCGCACGCCGCCGAGCGCGTCGACGTCTTCGCCTTGCCGTGGCCGTGCGCCTGGGTGTTCGGCCACGAAGGGCAGGGCGTTGCCGCCGCCATCGCCGCGCGCTGCCAGGCCGTGCTGTGCGTGCCGCAGCCGGGCGGGCAAGAATCGCTCAACGTCGCCGCTGCGGCGGCGATCTGCCTCTACGAAACGGCACGGCGGCGCGGCGGCTGACCAACGCTCGGCGACGCGGGACCTGCACTCAGCCACTCAGGAGCAATACGATGCGATTCATGACCATTCGCAAGGTGAGCCCGAATGACGAGAAACCGCATTGCGGCGGAGCGGCGATGACGCTCGCGCCGCCGACCTACGACGACGTCGCCGCGGCCGCGGCGCGGATCGCCGGCCACGCGCATCGCACGCCGGTGCTGACCTCGCGCACCGCCGACACCGAACTCGGCGCGCGGCTGTTCTTCAAGTGCGAGAACTTGCAGCGCATGGGCGCGTTCAAGTTTCGCGGTGCGTTCAATGCTCTGTCGCGTTTCGACGATCGGCAGCGGCGCACCGGCGTCGTCGCATTTTCTTCCGGCAACCATGCCCAGGCGATCGCCCTCGCGGCGCGCCTGCTCGCCATGCCGGCGGTGATCGTCATGCCGCAAGACGCGCCGGCCGCGAAGGTCGCGGCGACGAAGGGCTACGGCGCGTCGGTCGTCACCTACGACCGCTACCGCGAAGACCGCGAGGCGATCGGCAAGCGCCTGGCCGAAGAGCGCGGCATGACGCTGATACCGCCGTACGACCATCCCGACATCATCGCCGGCCAGGGCACCGCGGCGAAGGAGCTGATCGAGGAGGCAGGAGCGCTCGACGCGCTGTTCGCGCCTCTCGGTGGCGGCGGCCTTCTTGCCGGCTCGGCGCTGGCCGCGCGCTCGCTCGCGCCGGCGTGCAAGGTCTACGGCGTCGAGCCCGAGGCCGGCAACGACGGCCAGCAGTCGTTCCGGCGCGGCGAGATCGTCCGAATCGACGTGCCGCAGACGATCGCCGACGGCGCGCAGACGCAGGCGCTCGGTAGCTATACGTTTCCGATCATCCAGCGCGACGTGAGCGACGTGCTGACGGCGAGCGACGAAGAGCTCGTCGCAGGAATGCGCTTCTTCGCCGAGCGGATGAAGATGGTCGTCGAGCCGACCGGAGCGCTCGGCTTCGCGGCGGCGCGGCGCATGAAGGACGAGCTCGCCGGTCAGCGCGTCGGCGTGATCGTCAGCGGCGGCAACGTCGACCTGGCACGCTTCGCGGCGCTGCTCGGTGATTGAATCGGGAGCACTTGGATGGCGCACCGGTCGATCTCCAAGGGCGGGGATCGGCCAATTGCGGTCTTCGCTGGAGGAAGTTGTACGACGGTTCGCGTCGCGCTGCAGCGCTATGGGAGTGCTGACTCGTGGCTGCTGTCGTAGGCTGGCGAACTGAATCTCACGACCCCGAGGGACATTCCTTCGGCGAGTGACCACGCCCTTGATAAAGTGCGGCGCGTTGGCCACGCGAGAGTGTCTCGGACCGAGTCTCCTGAAGCGCAGGCGCTATCTGCCTCGCACCGGCGACAATCGGCCCCGCCCGACGCCGTTGGTCGCATGCCCGCCCGTAGCGATGTCCGCCACCCATCCCTTCGCTGCCACTGGCACCCTCGAACTGCCGCCCGAGCCGTCGCTGCCCACCCGGCCGTTGGAGCGGACGCTGCGCCTGTTCAGCGATGTGCGCGAGGGCGAAGGGCCACGGCTGCTGGCGCTGACGTTCAATGTCTTCCTGATTCTGGTGGCGTACTACGTGATGAAGCCGGTGCGCGAGGTGCTGATCCTTGCCCAGCCCGGCGGCGCCGAACTCAAGAGCTATGCCTACGCTGCCCAAGCCGCGCTCTTCGTCGTGTTGGTGCCGCTGTACGGGGCCGCGGCCGCCCGACTGCCGCGGCGGCGGCTGATCAACGGCGTGACGGCGCTGTTCATCGTCTGCCTGCCCGTTTTCTACGTCCTGGCCGAGCGCGGCGTGGTCGTCGGGCTGGTGTTCTTCCTGTGGATCGGCGTGTTCAGCCTGATGGTCACCGCGCAGTTCTGGGCCTACGCCAACGACCTGTATACGCCGGCCGCGGGCAAGCGGCTGTTCGCGGTGATCGCCTTCGGCGCGTCGGCCGGCGCCGTGGCGGGCGCGTGGCTGTCGGGCCGGCTGATCCACGTCATCGGCGCGCACGCGCTGCTGCTGGCTGCCGCCGGGGTACTGATGCTGAGCCTGGCGCTGTTCAATTTCATCGACCGAAGCGACAGTCAGCCGGCGCCAAGCCGATCGCGCGGCCGATGACCAGCCGGAGAAGGTCATCGGCGGCCGCAGTGCATTCGCGCTGGTGGCGAGCAACCGCTACCTGCTGGGCATGGCGCTGGTGATCCTGCTGCTGAACTGGGTGAACTCGGCCGGCGAGTACATCCTCTCGGCGATCGTCAAGCAGGCGGCCGAGGGCCAGATCGCCGCCGGCCTGCTGGCGCGGGCCGACGAGGGGCGCTTCATCGGCGCGTTCTTCGCCGACTATTTCCAGCTCGTCAACATCATCGGCCTGGTGCTGCAGCTGTTCTTCGTCTCGCGGCTGGTCAAGTGGCTGGGCGTGACGTTTGCGTTGTGCGTGCTTCCGGTGGTGGCGCTGGGCAGCTACGGGGTGGCGATGCTGCTGCCGTCGCTGGCCATCGTGCGCTGGGCCAAGACGGCCGAGAATTCGGTGGACTACTCGTTGATGAACACGGTGCGGCAGATGCTGTTCCTGCCCACCACGCGCGAGGAGAAGTACAAGGCCAAGCAGGTGATCGACAGCCTGGTCGTGCGCTCGGGCGACGTGCTGGCCGCCGGCACGGTCTACGTGGGCACCACGGTCTTCGCGCTGAATGTGTCGCAGTTCGCCGCCATCAATGTGGTGCTGGTGCTGGTCTGGCTCGCCGCGTCGGTGATGACCGGATTGGAATTCCGCCGCCGCAGTGCCATGCCGGCCAGGGCGGCCGCATGACAGCGATGGTGCCGCCGTCCGGGTCACCGCAGCCCGCGCCGCGGAAAGCCAAGCGCTCGTCGCCGCGCATCCTGGCCGGCCTCCTCGCCGGCGTGGCGGTGGGGCTGTTCTTCGGCGAAAGCGCAGCGGTGCTGCAACCGCTGGCCGACCTGTATATCCGCGGCATGCAAATGACGGTGCTGCCCTATCTGGTGCTCACGCTGGTCGGCGGGCTGGGCCAGCTGGACCCAAGCATGGCGCGGCGGCTGGGTCTGCGCGCTGCCGCGCTGCTGGGCCTGTTGCTGGTGCTGGCATGCGCAGTGATCGCGGTGATGCCTCTGGCCTACCCGGCGATGGTCAGTGCGTCCTTCTACAGCGACGCGCTGATCGAACCGGCGCAGCCATTCGCGCTGGGCGAGCTGTACGTACCGTCCAACCCCTTCTACGCGATGGCCAACGCCGTCGTGCCGGGGCTGGTGCTGTTCAGCTCGGCGCTCGGCGTGGCGCTCATCGGCGTGCCCGGCAAGGCGCCGCTGCTGGCGAGTCTGCAGGCGCTGGAGCGCGCGGTGGTGCGAGTCACACAGTTCGTGCTGAGCCTCACGCCCTACGGCGTGTTCGCGATCTCGGCTTCGGTGGCCGGCACGATGTCGCTTGAATCGCTAGGCCGGCTGCAGGCTTATTTCGTGGTCTTCGGCGCCGCCGCCCTGCTGTTGGCCTTCGTGGTCATTCCGCTGGCGGTGGCTGCGCTCACGCCCTTCAGCTGGCGCCAGGTGGTGGGACTTTGCCAGGAGGCGCTGCTTACTGCGTTCATCGCCAACAGTGCCTTCATCGTGCTGCCGATGCTGGTGGAGAACGTCAAGACCGCACTGGCTGCGGAGGCGATGGACTCCACCGAGGCCCGCTCCGCCGTCGACGTGGTGGTGCCGATCTCGTTTGTCGTGCCCAACGCCGGCAAGCTGCTGACGCTGCTGTTCGTGCCCTTCGCCGCCTGGTTGGCCGGCGACCCGATGGGCGCCGACGCCTACCTCGCGCTGTTCGGCGCGGGCATCCCCGCCTACTTCGCCAAGGCCCAGGTCGCGCTGCCTTTCCTGATGGATCTGCTGGGCGTGCCGCACGACCTGTTCAACCTCTACATCCCGTCGAGCATCATCACCGGCAAGTTCGATTCGATGGTCACGGTGATGAGCCTGCTCGCGCTGGCGCTGCTGACGGCCAGCGCGGTGGGGGGCCGCCTGCGCATCGAGCCGCGTCGCATCGCACGGGCGTTGCTGATCACGCTGGCTGCCACGCTGGTCACAGTGGGCGGCCTGAAGCTGAGCCTGGCCCACGCGATCGACACCGTCTATCGCAAGGACGAGGCGCTGAAGAATATGCACCTGCCACGCGCCACGCTGCCGGTCGCGCTGCTGGCCGAGGCGCCGCCGGCCGAGGCCGTGTCGACCCCGGCGCTGCAGCGCATCCGCGCGCGGGGGGTGCTGCGGGTGGCCTTTGTCGGCGACCGCGTGCCGTTCGCCTTCGTCAACGCGAGGGGACAACTCGTGGGCATGGAGGTCGAACTGGCCCAGCGACTGGCGCAGGACCTTGGCGCAACGCAGGTCGCCTTCGTCCCGGCGGACCTCGGCCAGATGGCCCGCCTGCTGGCCGAAGGCCGCATCGACGTGGCGATCGGCCTGCCCTACCTGCCCGAGCTGGTGACGCAGGTGGCCTATTCGTTGCCGTACCTGGACAGCACGCTGGGCCTCGTGGTGCGCGACGAACTGCGCGACGAGTTTGCCTCGGCAGCCCGCCTGACCGCTCGCTCCCCGGTGACGATCGCGCTGCCGGGTGACCTGCCTGCGATGCAGGATCGCCTGCGCGAGCAACTGGGCGGCGTGGACCTGCGTTTCGTCGCACTGTCTTCGCCAAGGGATTTCTTCGAAGGCAGGGCGCCGCAGGTCGACGCTTTCGCCATGCTGGCCGAGGCCGGTGCGGCCTGGTCGATCCTGTACCCGGCCTACTCGGTGGTGGTGCCTCAGCCGGGGGCGATCGCGGTACCGGTCGGCGTCGGCATGCGCAGGGGTGAGGCCGAACTGGCCGGCGTGGTCAACGACTGGCTCGTGATCCAGCGCAGCGCCGGCGTGTTGAGCCGGATGCGAGACTACTGGGTGCTCGGCCAGGGTGCCCAGAAGAGCAGACCCCGCTGGTCGATCCGCCATGACGTGCTGGGCTGGGATCGCCGTGCAAACGATCCGGCCCGATGACTCGAACACGGAGGTTGCCCGAGCGATGACACGATTGCAAAACCTGAGCCGGCAAGCGCTGCTGTCGCTGCTGCTCGCTGGCACGATGGGCACGAGCGCCGCTCTGGCGGCGGGACCGGCGGCGACCGCCGACGACAGACGGCGCAGTACAAGCGCTGGATCGTCGAGATGAAGGAGCAGCCGCGCGGCCCCTTCAGCGGCATCAAGTGGTTCTGCCGCGACGGCCGCGTGCTGGCCCCCAAGGACTTCGCCTGCGCCGGCAAAGGCCAGGGCTGGCAGCATGGCGAGTGGAGCGACAGGACGCGCCAGATCCGCGCCCAGGGCTACCTGGTCGCCAACCTGTTGGCCGGGCTGGATGTCGACCAAGCGCTAGCCGACCCGGCTTTCGCCGATGCCTACGCGCAGTGGCTGGTCGAGAAGTTCCTGATCGCCGCCGACGACGGCTGGATCCTGCGCAAGGCACAGTACTACCGCGGCGCGGTGCAGGAAGAGGACGAGCGCGAGACCGCGCGGCGACTGCTGATCGGCATGGCTGGCCAGCCGGCCTGGATCGGCTACCGCTTCGTGGCGCTGCGCACGGGTGCGCGCCTGCTGCCGCACGGTGCCGACGGCGCGTCGGCGCAGAAGGTGCGCAATCTGGCCGCGGCGCTGAACGACCGCGACGCGGGCTTCGAGAAGCTGCGGATCAAGATCCACAACAGCCCCGAGGCGGCCGATGCCGAGGCGGTGCGGGCCTGGGCCGCAAACGCCAAGGATCCCAAGCTGGCCGAGCAGGCGCGCGGGCTGGCGACCGAGATCGATCGCGTCTATGCGCCGCGCCCGTTCACGCAGGCGCTGGACGCGGCGGCCAAGGAACTGGCCGCCGACGCGGCGCTGAAGCCGGTGCTGCAGGAGGCGCGAACCGCCTTCGCCGCCGCCCGCAATGCCGAGCAGCGCCTGGCGGCGTCGGCAGCGCTGCTGCGGCAACTGCGCGATGTCCTGCCGCAGGTCGCCGCGGGTCCGCGCCGCCTGGGTGTGCTGGATTTGTCGCTGGCGGCCGAGGGCGAACACTTCCGCGCGGCGGTCGAGCTGCGCAGTGCCGACGACAAGGGCGCCAAGACCAGCCGCGCCGGCATGATCGCGCGGCTGAAGGCCGGCGCCGATGCCGCCTATGGCAGCGGCCTGATCGGCGCCCGCGAACGCGCCGAGCTGGACAAGGCCTGGGCTCGGTTCGCGGCTGAAGAGATTCCACTCGGCGAGCATTTGGCGGCGCTGCGCTCGCTGGGCCTGTTGCCGGCCTGGGGCTCGCAGACGCTGCGCCAGCATTTCGGCGAGGCGATGGACAAGCTAGCGGCGATCGAGCCAATGGCCGAACAGTTCATCCAGGACCAGTTGCGCGGCAGCCCGCTGCTGGCCTATTCGCAGGGGCTGGACGCGCTGTCGCGCGACGCCAACCGCGCGGCCGGCGTGCAGCACCGTCTGATGGGCCGCGAGGTCGGCACCGGCTTCACGGCGCTGAACCCCGGGCTCGCGCGCGGCGTGCTGTATGCGAGTCCCGACATGAAGGCGGTGGGTGGCCTGCGTGCCGACGGCATCTACCTGCTGCCGGAGACGGTGTCCGAACTGCCGCCGGTGGCCGGCATCCTGACTGCGGGTGCCGGCAATCCGCTGTCGCACGTGCAACTGCTGGCGCGCAACCTCGGCATCCCGAACGTCGCGGTGGACCCGGCGCTGCTGCCCGAGCTGCGCCGCCACGACGGCAAGCGCGTCGTGCTGGCGGTCAGCCCGGCCGGGCTGGTCGAGATCCACGAAGACGGCCCGAAGTGGGACGCGGCCTTCGGCACGCAGGCCGAGAAGAAGGCCGAGCCCGGCCAGGCCGTGATGTTCGCGCCCGACCTGAGCAAGCTCGACCTGAAGCAGCGCGAACTGGTCAGCCTGGACAAGCTGCGCGCCGACGATTCGGGTCGCACCGTCGGCCCCAAGGCGGCGAAGCTCGGCGAGTTGAAGTCGCGTTTCCCGGACCGCGTGGTGTCGGGCGTCGGCATCCCGTTCGGCCTGTACCGCGACGTGGTGCTGGACAAGCCGTACAAGGGCAGCAGCAAGACCGTCTACCAGTGGATGGTCGAGAGCTTCCGCAAGCTCGAGGCGCTGCCGCCCGGATCGGCGGAGGCCGCGAAGGCCAGCGAGGCGCTGCGCGCCGAGATCTACGGCATCGTCCGCAACACCGACCCCGGGCCCCAATTCCGCGAGCGCCTGCGCGCGGCGATGGCACGCGAGTTCGGCGCCGATTTCAAGGGCGGCGTGTTCATCCGCAGCGACACCAACGTCGAGGATCTTCCCGGCTTCACCGGCGCCGGCCTGAACCTGACGCTGTTCAACATCGTCGGCTTCGACAACATCGTCAAGGGCATCAGCGAGGTCTGGGCCTCGCCCTACACCGACGCGCGCGTGGGCCTGGCGGCAATCGCACATGTCGGGGCCCGAGCACGTCTATCCGGCGGTGATGCTGATGCGAACCGTGCCGGCCGAGGTGTCGGGCGTGATGGTCACGCAGGATGTCGACAGCGGCGACGCCGGCGTGCTGTCGGTGGCGGTCAACGAGGGCGTGGGCGGGGCGGTGGACGGCCAGGCCGCGGAGTCGGTCCGCATCACGCGCAGCAACGGCGAAGTGCGCCTGATGGCGGTGGCCACCGCGCCGCGCAAGCTGGTACCGCTGGCCAGCCGGCGGTGTCGCACGCCCGCCCGTGAGCGGCAAGGACACGCTGCTCGGGCCGGGCGAAGTGAAGCAATTGATCGCATTTGCCGACCAGATCCCGAAGCAGTTTCCCCAGTTCGGTGAAGACGGCAAGCCGGTGGCTGCCGACGTCGAGTTCGCCTTCGTCGGCGGCACGCTGGGCCTGCTGCAGATCCGCCCGTTCAACGAGAGCCGGCAAGCGCGCGGTGCCAGCCACCTGGCTGCCATGGACAAGGGCCTGGCGGCCAACCTGGGCAAGCGCATCAACCTGAAGGAGGCGCTGCCATGAACCCCTTCAAAGGCAGCGCCGCATGGCGATCGGCCGCTGTGGCCAGCATCGGCCTTCTGCTCGCCGGAGCCGGTCTGGCCTATCCGCTCGACGGCTACGAAGCCACCGGCATCCGCCGGCTGGAGGGCATGCGATTGGCGCAGCAGGGTACGGTGCGCGACGTCAAGCAGCCGCCCGGCGCGCTGCTGAACTCGGCGCAGGTGGAACCCCGGCTGGTCGGAAAGACCTTCGACCTGCCGGCGCCTGATCCCGGGTTCACGCAGCGGATCGTTGCGGTGCTGGGCGGCAATCCGGACGCCTCCGGCCTGGCGGTGCTGGACCTGTCCGACCCGGCCAAGCCGATCTATGCCGAGCACCGCGGCGACCACAAGCAGAACGTCGGCAGCGTTGGCAAGCTGGTGGTGGCGCTAGCGCTGTTCCAGGCGCTGGCCGACCTGTACCCCGACGACATCGAGGCGCGGCGCAAGGTGTTGAAGGACACCGTGGTCACGGCCGACAGCTTCTCGCAGTCGGACCACCATACGGTGCGCATGTTCGATCCCGCGACCAACACGCTGACGCGTCGCACCGTGCGCGTCGGCGACCGCGCCACGCTCTACGAATGGCTCGACTGGATGCTGTCGCCCAGCTCCAACTCGGCCGCGGGCATGGTGATGCGCGAGGCGATGCTGGTGCGCCACTTCGGCCGCGCTTATCCGGCGCCCGAAGCCGAGATTCAGCGCTTCTTCAGCGAGACGCCCAAGGCTGAACTGTCGAAGCTGTACGCCGCCACGTTCCACGACCCGGTCACGCGCAACGGGCTCGACATCGAGAGCCTGCGTCAGGGCAGCTTCTTCACCGCCGGTGGCAAAGCCAAGGTCCCGGGCGCCGGCGACAGCTATGGCACGGCGCGCGAGCTGATGCGCTATCTGCTGCGGCTGGAGCAGGGTCGCATCGTCGACGTCTTCTCCAGCCGCGAGATCAAGCGGCTGATCTACCTCACCGAGGTGCGCATCCGCTACGCATCGTCACCGGCGCTGGCGTCCTCGGCCGTGTACTTCAAGTCCGGCTCGCTGTTCCAGTGCGCGCCCGAGCCGGGCTTCAGCTGCAAGCCCTACGCGGGCAACGTCAAGAACTACATGAACTCGACGGCGATCGTCGAGTCACCGGCCGATGAACGCAAGCTGTTCTACATCAGCACGCTGGTCACCAACATCCTGCGCAAGAACTCTGCCGGCGAGCACCAGGCGCTGGCGACTCGCCTGCACGGCGTGATCGGCGACGGGCACTGATCAGCCGCCGGCGACAGGCCGGCCATTGGCCATCGCGATCTGGTACATGCGCTGGCCCAGCCGCACCAGCCACTCGCCGCCCTCGGGATCCTCCGCGATCGCCACCATCACGAAGCGGCGGCCGTCCTGCTCGACGAGCGCACTGTCGGCGTGGTAGTTTTTCCAGGTGCCCGACTTGCGGAAGATGCGCACGCCGGGCATGCCTTCGAGCGCACGCACGAACTTGTGATGGATGCCGGGATTGGACAGGATGTCCATCATCAGCGCGTTGAAGCGCGGCGTGAACAGCGTTCCTTCGGCCAGCATCGTGTACAGGCGGGCCACCTGGAACGCGGTCGCGCCGTGCGACAGGTTGTGCACCGGGTCGCGCCGGAACGCTGGCTCGGAACCGTAGCCCTTGCCCACCCAGAGGCCGCCGCCGGACTGCGCGTCATAGAGGCGGAAGCGGTCCGATTGCAGCAATTCGAGCAGGCGTTCTCCGCCCACCCAGTTGAGCACGCGGGTGGCGTCCTCGTTGCTGGAGTTGCGGATCATCCGGTTCATCGCCTGCAAGCGCTGCTCATCGAGAGGAAAGCGCCCGCTCTCGGCCTCCGCCAGCGCGCCCACCAGGATCCCGATCTTCGGCATGCTGGCGGCGTACATCATCTCGTCGCCGTTGAGCATGGCCAGCCGCGGCGCATTGTTGTCAGTGACGTCGACGAGCGCGACCGAAAGTCGGTGCTGCGCCAGGCTGGGCTGCAGGCCAAGTTCGCGTACCGCGCCTTCGAGCGCCTGCTGCATCACCGGGTCCCGGTCGGCTCGCAGGTCGATCGGCTGGCGCGCCTGCGGCGTCTGTGCCGATGCCAGGGTGCAGGTCAACGCCCAGGCGGCGCAGGCCAGCCAACGGCGTGGCGAGAAAGAAGGTCGGCGAGCTTGCATTAGGTTGGCGCAGGGAGTGGACCGCCATTTTAGGTTTGTACCAACCCATCGGCCCCCCGGCAGGGAGGGGGTTCGAAGCCTTCGCCGCTCGCTTCAGGCTGGCGTTTTCATGTGCGGTTTGGGACTGCGGACCCCCTGCTGTCTGGACGGGCGATGCTTCGAGTTCAGTCGCATGAGTACAAATAAAAAGGCAGGGGTTAATCCCCTGCCTTTCAAAACGACTAGATATTAGTTGTCACACTACCATGGCGGTTGAAACAGGAACAGTTTCGTCACGTTATCGGCCATGGTTCGATTGGCCGGGATTTGGGCGGCTACCCAAGCCTGACGTTCAGCTTCAGCAATGGCGAATGTTAGTTCGTCACCCATCATCATATCAATCTTGGCCTGGTAGAGATCTGCATCGAAGACGATTGCCTTTGGAGCCCCAGGACCGTTTGACCATTGTTCCCATTTGGTGCGATGAGCAGGGAACATGTGTTGCGAGTCTCCAGAATTGGGATTGCCGGTGCGGGCGAAATTCGACAGGTAGGCCATCATCGCGCCTTTGAGCTCTTCTCTGCCCTTTTCGTTGGCCGTCACGAAGGGAAGATTGAATAGTCCTCCATCAAATCCAAGGCCGAAGAAGGCGATCTCTGCAGAATGGCCAGCTCCGTAAATGCGGTCGAATGGATACGGTCCTGATCCGATACCGCCCCATTTGAAAAAGTAGGCATATACTTTGTCCTGAACTTGGGAAAGCTCATGGGCTATCGAGTCCACGTTCTTGGCCTTCCATTGCCGGCTGCCAAAATACCCCGTTTTATCATACAGGTCTTGGTCGAATGGAGTTTTCAATATGTCTTCATATTTTGGCGTGTTATTGTTTCTCACCGAGGTAAATAGATCCGTCCAACTGTATTTCGGCAAAGTAGAGGGTGCCCCGTAAAGATTAACTATAGATCCATAGAGAGGCTGAAACGGTTTCAGCTCGTATTCGTTGCTGCCCAGGATTATTGGCATCTTGTTGTAGTTGCCAGCTTGGATAGCCGGAATCCAACCGCCCAGCGGCATGACGTGCCCGTCCTCTATCACGGGAAAAGTGGGGACCGCTCCGTATTTGAGGATGGCGAGAAACAGATCACCCGCCTTGCTGCTCCTGAGGTAAGAACCCAGAGTCCCACCGTTTTCCATATCGATTCGCTTCTGCTTGTACATAGCCCTCGTGGCTGGTGAGACCGGCGTACTCACGCCGTCCTTGAACATCAGAAGCTTTTCGACATAGTCATTGGCTGAGGCCCTCCCTGAGTCAGCCGTAACCGGGGCCATCCCTCCGCTCTCGTACATGGCCCCGTTAAAGAGCCCTTTCGCTACCGGTGAGATCACCAAATTCATCGTATTGTGTGCACCGGCGGATTCCCCGGTAACAGTTACCTTGTTCGCGTCTCCTCCGAACGCCTCGATGTTTTTCTGAATCCACCTCAACGCCTGGACGCTGTCCAAGGTGCCGAAATTTCCTGAATCGGAGAGCGGGTCTGCTCCCGATTGCAGGGCCGGATGGTAGAACCATCCGATGGGACCAAGGCGATACTGCACAACCACCACCACGACGTCCGAACGAATGGCCACTTCCGCTCCGCCATATTCTCTTGCTGATCCGAAATTGTTTGAGCCCCCGTGGATCCAGACATAAACGGGAAGCTTCTTTGAATTATTGGGCCGGAATATGTTCACATACAGGCAATCCTCGCCGCTGTCCTTGTCTATCTCTCCGGTTCGCAGCCAATCATCAGTCGTATTAAGCTGAGTGCATTTCGAGACTGGTGTGGTCGCTTCGCGAACCCCTTGCCAGGGTGCCGGATCTTGAGGAGCTTTCCACCGGAGATAAATTTGATTGACGAGATCATCAACGGGAGGCTTGGCATATGGCACCCCCTGCCAGATCATGGTCGTCCCGTCATTGCTGAGAGATCCCTTCAAGGCACCATATGCGGTGTTAACTCTCACGTCATTGTTCCATGCCCTGGCCAGCGATGGGACTAGCAGGAGCATTGCGATCGAAATAAATACAACCAGACGAGATATAATTGAATACTCTTGGCTTGAGTTCATAATAATCTTCCTCCTTTGTAGGATAGAGAAAGAGGGATTGGGGCTTCAATCTTATGGATGGCGAACTCCTTGAGTTCCTCCGGAGCTTCTTGTGGGTATTCCCTCCTGATGTAAATCATCCTCAGGCTTTTCCAGATCAAGCTGCTTGTCGCTTCCGCGCAGCGTCTCGCCTTTCAAGGTGTCGGGCAGGTCTACGTAGGAGGCCCGCACGGGTCGTGGCTCAAGCGCTTGCGCGCATGAGCCCAACGCGTCGGCGACGCTCACGGCGTCGAGTGACGCACGTGGGCCGGTGTCATGCAGGTCATAGCGTGACGACGCGCGCGCGTCGCGGCGGCGCGCGGTGTCGTCGGTGATGGAAGGGGCGAATCCCGTGACGGCCGCCTTCGCACCGACGGCGCGAATGACGACCGCGGGGCCCGCCCCAGGGACGTGGCAATCGGACGCGTCGCGGCGCCTTCCGAGACCCGCTTGCGTTTCCCAGGCGTCGAGCGCCTGCTCGAACAAGTTGCCGAGTGTCAACCCGTGTGCGCGTGCGAGACGCCGGAAGCGTTGACACGCCTCGTCGGTGATCTTGACGCTGAGTTGCTGCCGGCGTGGCGGCGACATTGTCGCCTCGCCCTGGCGCGTCTGGTCAGAACATGCCGATGGCTTCAATTTGGGACGCACTCCTCGTTGCCGTCGAGGCTGATCGCCTGCCCGGTCAGGTTGCGGGCCGCTGGCGAGCAGAGGTAGAGCGCCAGCGCGGCGACCTCGATGGCGGCCGACGACCGGCGCGATGCGACTGCGAGCGGCTGCTGCAAGATGGCGTTGACACGGATGCCAGCTGGCCGCAGTTCGATGGCCAGTGACTTCATCAGGCCGACGACGGCCCACTTCGTCGACACATGCGGAGCGCGAAAGGCGTACCCCGCGCCGCCTGCGACCGAGCCCATCGCGATCAGGCTCGGGCTTTTTCGCGACTGCTTGAGCAGCGGTACAGCGCGGCGGGCGAAGTAGTACTGGCTGTGAAGGTTCACGGCGACGGTACGCTCCCAGGCCTGGCGGTCGATGGTGTCGATCGAGCCGGTCGGGCCCGGGATGCCGGCGCTGTTCACCAGCACGTCGAGGCCACCCAGCGTGCCCTCGACGTCGTCGAAGACCAGGTCGACGTCGGCCGCTACCGCGGCATCGGCCATGCTGCCGGTGATGCCAGGCGAGTCGGCGTTCAGCCGATCGAGTGCTGATCGGTCGATATCGCACACGTGTACGCGCGAGCCCGCCTCATGGAACGCGCAGGCGATGGCCGCGCCGATGCCGCTCGCTCCAGCCGTGACCAAGACGCGAAGATCGGACCTCGGACGAAGTGAATCCAGGATTGGCATGGCTTTCTCGCGGCGCCCCCTCGCATCGACCGCGCATCGCGCTCCGGTGCGATCGACAAATGCGAAGTCTCACTGCAGCGGGGCGCCGGCCCAATGTCAAACGCGCACACCGCGACCGCCGATTCGATGTCTCCGGCGGCCCTGGATCGGTTCTTGCCGGGTTCCTGCTAGCGTATGAGGATGAGGCAGCGAACGTGCCGCCGTGGCCCATGCGGCGAGAGGCAGCGATGAGGCGCGCAATCCCAGCAGAGATCGGCGAACGGGCCGCTAGCGCCTTGGTCGAGCTGCTCCATCAAGGTGCACCAGCCGACGAGTTCGCGCGCCGGCTCTCCGAGGTGGAGTCGCTCGCCGACGACCATCCGGGCAAGTCGACGCTGGTCGAGGCGGTGCGGATGGCGATGGCGGTGCGCAACCGGCTCGAGCTGCAGCAGCAGCGCGAGCGCGGCATGCTGGCGGTGATCGAATCGGCCCAGGATCTCTCGAGCCGGCTCGATCTCACGAGCCTGCTGAGCGCGATCGTCTCGCGCGCGCGCAACCTGCTGGGCTCTGACGTCGCCTGGCTCTCGACCTACGACCCTGAACGAGGCCAGTACGAGGTCCTGGTGGCCGACGGCGCCCTGTCGCAAAGCACTTCGCACATGGTCGCCCGCCGCGACCGAGGCGTCGGCAGCATCCTGATGTCGACGCGCCTTCCTTTCACGACGCCTGACTACCTGCACGACAAGCGCTTCGCACACGATCCCAAGCTCGACGACACCTTCCGGGACGAAGGCATCGCCGCGCTCGTCGGCGTGCCGCTGATCTGGGATGGCGAAGTGATCGGCCTGCTCTTCGTCGCCGATCGTTATCACCGAACGCATACGGCGCAGAGCATCTCCATCCTCAGCACGCTCGCCACGCACGGCGCCGTCGCGTTGAAGAATGCGAACGACTTCAGGCGCGCCAACGCCGCGCTTGCCAAGGCCGAGCAGGCGCGCGCTGAGCTCGAGCGCCACGTGCGCAGCATCCAGGCCGCCGCTGAGGCGCACGAGCAGATGACTTCGCTGCTGGCGCGAGGCGCCTCGTTGTCGACGCTGTGCGAGTCGGTCGCGCAGCTTCTCGCGGGCCGCGTGCTCGTGTTCGACGAGGCGGGCCACGTGGTTGGCCACGGAACAGCCGCGGCCTACGCCACCAGCGGCAGCCAGGCCGGCACGCCGACGCCGGTGCGCAACGCCGAGATGGCGCGCGCGCTGAGCTCGAGCCGACAGGTGGGGCGCTCGGTGCTCGCCGGCGTGGCCGAAGGAGAATCGTGTCGGGTCATGGCGGTGATCGGCGGCGACGACGTCCTCGGATCGATGGCGCTCTTTCATTTCGGCGAGCTCGACGACATCTCGATCCGGACCTTCGAGCGAAGCTCGAGCATCGTCGGCATCGTCCTGCTCTCGCAGGAGCGCATGGAGGCGACGAAAAGCCGAGGCGCATCGACGCTCATACGTTCCCTCGTCTCGCCGCGGCAGGACGAGCCCGCGCTGCTAGCGAACCAGGCCGAGCGACACGGCGTCGATCTCGGCCAGCCGCTCTCGCTGATGCTGATCGAGATGGACGGACCGAGCGCGGGCTACGCGGCGCGCCGCTTTCGAACGCTGACGCCCCTCGAAAACGTCCTGGTCGACGACATCGACGGCGTTCTCGTCACCCTGTGCGTCGCCACCCGAGCGCTCGACGTGCAGCAGAGGATCTCGAGCTGGGCCAGGCTCGAATTGGGCACGCCGCATCGCGGCGTGCTCTCGCGCCCGGTCTCGGGGCCGGCGGAAGTCCCCGCCTTGTACGCGACCCTCAAGCGCGCGCTGGCGGTGCTTCGGCGCATCGGCGTGCACGGTCGCATCGTCGGTCAGAACGAGCTGGCCCTCTATTCAGCCCTGTTCGAGACTCACGACGAGGCAAGCCTGTCGGCCTTCCTCGACGCCACCATCGGCGCGCTGCTCTCGCACGACCGCAAGCGCACCTCGGAGCTAGCGAACACGCTCCTGACCTACTTTGACAGCAACCAGAACGCGAAGCTCGCGGCGCAGCGGCTGCAGATTCACGTCAACACGGTCAGGCAGCGACTGGCAACCACCGAGGACCTGCTCGGCCATTGGGGGAACGCGTCGCGGGCGCTCGAGATCCACATCGCGCTGCGCCTCTGGAGCCTTAGCTCGACGGCGGAGTGATGCCGACGCGTTAGTCCACGCAGCTGAAGGAAGATGCCAGGTTCACATCGCCCGTCCCCTTGTATTGCGGCCATTTCGGATAGTCGCAAAGGGGCCGGGTGCGGCCAGCAACACCGGCTGTGTCAGTCGTCACTTGGCCGCTAGGGGCCACTCCCTTTTCGGCCCAATTCTCAAGCGCTGTCAGCGAGTCCCAGGTCGCGTTGAAGACGGTGCTGAACGCGTGGCCGAGCCCGGGCACCTCGTAGAACCTGGCAAAGGTGTCGACGTAGTCGGGTCCCATCTGCGCTTGCAGCCGCTGGTAGTACTGCTCGGTCGCCCGCGTGCTCACCAGCACGTCGGACATGCCGTGGGCGAGCAGTAGCTTTCCGCCGCGGGCGGCGAACGCAGAGATGTCGGTCTTGGTGTCGAGCTGGGTGCTGAGCTCGCTGATGCGGTTGGCCCACGGTCCGGGATTTTCGGGATCGAGGGTGAGCGAGTGGAAAGTTGGGTCGCGGGTCACGGCGTATTTGACCCATTGATCCAGGAGCAAGCCTGATATACGGTCCGCCCGAGGTCGGCATCGGGTCCGCCGGGGCGACGGTTCCCAGCGCCAGAAAGGTGACGGTCGGCTGCAGTGGCGAAGAGCTCGCCCTGCCGAGGTCGCTGCCCCAGACGTTGTAGCCGGGATATCCCGTTTCGCCGCTTGCCAGTTGGAAGTTGAATTGAGCACCCGCAGTCGAGCGTCTTGAGCGCGTTGATCTGCGCATCCGACAGGCAGGTGTCGCCGGTATCCGCACCGCCGGCGCAGCGTACCGGCACGCCGTTGAAGGGGCGGTCGCGGGATCGAACGCGGCCTCGCACTTCACCTGGTTGCTGATCAGGCCGTCGACCACGCCGTCGAGCCCGTCGCAGGCCTGCATCGCGGCTTGGAAGACCAGCCCCTTTTTGGCCGTGTTGGGGTAGGCGCCCGGTTGCGCCAACGCGCGGTTGACCTTCTGGCCGAACAGGAGCGCGGCCGCGTCGTTCCAGGCCGGATACCAGGCGACGGCGCCGTCCCAGTCGGCCGGCCAGCGCTGGATCGCGGCCAGCGCTTCGCGCCCGCCGGTCGAGTCGCCCATGAAGTACGCCCGGCCCGGAGCGCCGGCGGCGTAGCGGGCACTGATCAGAAAGATAGCCGCGTCGTGGGTCTTCTTGATGGCGTCGCCGCCGAAGTTACGTACCGCTTCGTCATTGGCGAAAGAGGAGGCGTCCTGCGAGCCGAAGGCGTTCGCCTGGTGCCCCGAATCGCTTGCGAAGGTGGCGTAGCCGCGGCCGAGCGGCGTCGGCTGATCGGTCGGGCCGTTGGGCAAGTCGCCGGCGACCGCCGGAATCGTGCCATCGAATCCGCCGCCGCCGAACATCACTGCCTTGCCGTTCCAGACGGTGGGCAACGCGACCCTGAAGAGAATCTTGGGTGCGGTGCTGTCGACCGGGGAGATGCTGCCGTTGACGAGACAGTACTCCGGGATGGCGGTGGCGCCGCTGCCGCTGGGCGCGGTCACCACTGCGGTGGTCACGGCGCCGCCGCTCGATGGCAGACCGATCGAGGCTGCCGGAATCGCCATGCCTGCGAGTTGCGTGCAACTGAGCGGCGTCGCTGCCGGAGGCGTGGTGTCGGCCGGCGACGAGTTGCCGCCGCCGCCGCACGCGGCCAGCAAGCTCGAGATCGCGAGGGCGGCCCACCAGACCTCGCGGCGATTCATGTCGTTCATTGCGTCTCCATGTTCTTGGGTCTGAGTGCCCGGCGACTCTGCAGACAATGCAGAGTGCGACGTCCAGTCTGACCACGATCACAGCGGACGCCAATGTCGCCGGATGACATAGCCGGGCGGATTCGCATGTGACAGCTTCGCGCGTCGCCGAGCGCGAGACGATCCGGCGCAGGCTACGTTCGGCCGTTGCCACGAATGCCCAACGATCCGACGCGAGCCCTCAAAAGGGACCGCGATACCGACCCGTTCAGTAGGCGAGCCGGTCCGGCCGCAGGTCGCGCAGGATCGTGGTCGCGATCTCCTCGATCGACTTGTGCGTCGACGAGAGCCAGGCGATGCCTTCGCGCTTCATCATCGCCTCGCCTTCGCGCACCTCGTAGCGGCAGTTCTCGATCGATGCGTACTTGCTGTTCGGTCGACGCTCGTTCCTGATCCGCGCCGAGCCGATCGGGGTCGATCGTCAGGCCGAAGCACTTGCCCTTGAACGGCGCCAGCGACGACGGCAATCGCGCGCGCTCGAAGTCTTCGGGGATGAGCGGATAGTTGGCCGCCTTGATGCCGTGCTGCATCGCCAGGTAGAGCGAGGTCGGTGTCTTGCCGCTGCGGCTCACGCCGACCAAGATCACGTCGGCCTCGGCCAGGTTCTTCGCCGACTGGCCGTCGTCGTGGGCGAGCGAGAAGTTGATGGCCTCGATCCGGTCGGTGTATTCCTGGCTGTCGGAGACGTCGGAGAAGCGGCCGATGCGATGGTTCGAGGTGATGCCGAACTCGGCCTCGAGCGGCTCGATGAAGGTGTTGAACATGTCGAGCACCAGGCCATTCGACTGCTCCTTGACGATCGCCAGGATCTCGGCGTTGACGAGGGTGATGAAGACGATCGGCTTCCTCGCGTCGTGCTCGGCTGTGTGGTTGATTTCGCGCACCACCTGATGCGCCTTGTCCGGGGTATCGATGAACGGCCGGCGCAGGTGGCGCGGCTTGATCGCGAACTGCGACAGGATCGAGTTGCCGAAGGTTTCGGCGGTGATGCCGGTGCCGTCGGAGACGAAGAAGACCGAGAGGACGGGATCGCTCATGGCCGATGATAGGCACGCGGGTCGCCTCGGCCGCCGGCTCTTAGAATCGGGCCAGTTTTCGACCCACGACGCATTCATGCACGCGCTCGCCTCCTCGCCAGCTCCGCGCCCGCCGCTCGCCCGGCCGCGCGTCGATGCGGCGTGGCGACCTCGGCCCGCGCTCCGCGGCGCCGCGCTCGGGTTGGGAGACGCCGGCTTTTCACGACCCTCGGACCCTCCCATGTCATCCACTCATCTGGCGACCGCCCTGGTCGCCCCATTCGACACCCTGAGAATGACCGACGTCGAGGCGGTCGGCGGCAAGAACGCATCCCTCGGCGAAATGATCAGCCAGTTGAGCCAGTCGGGGGTTCGCGTTCCCGGCGGCTTCGCAACCACGGCGCATGCCTTTCGCACGTTCCTCGCCGAGGGCGGCCTGGCGCGGCGCATCGCCGAGCGGCTGGCGACGCTCAACACCGACGACGTTCGCGCGCTGGCCGAGGCCGGTGCCGCAGATCCGCGGCTGGATCGAGGCGCAGCCGTTGCCGGCGGCGTTCGAGGCCGACGGTGCGGCGCGAGTTCGAGCGGCTGCGCGCCGATCGACCCCGGCGCGACCTTCGCGGTGCGCTCGTCGGCGACCGCCGAAGACCTGCCCGAGGCCTCGTTCGCAGGCCAGCAGGAGACTTACCTCAACGTCTCGGGAATCGACGACGTTCTGGCCAAGATGCGCGAGGTCTTCGCCAGTCTCTACAACGACCGCGCCATCAGCTATCGCGTCCACAAGGGCTACGCCCACGGCGACGTCGCGCTGTCGGCCGGAGTGCAGCGGATGGTTCGCAGCGACCTCGGCGCCGCCGGCGTGATGTTCACGATCGACACCGAAAGCGGCTTTGCCGACGTCGTCTTCATCACCTCGAGCTACGGTCTGGGCGAGACGGTGGTGCAGGGCGCCGTCAATCCCGACGAGTTCTATGTTCACAAGCCGGCGTTGAGGAACGGCAAGCAGGCGATCATCCGCAGGAACCTGGGCTCCAAGCTGATCCGGATGGCGTTCGCCTCGGCCGAGGAACGCGCCGCGAGCGGCAAGCTGGTGACGACGATCGAGACCGCGACCGAGCTGCGCAACCGCTATTCGCTCGCCGATGCCGACGTCGCCGAGCTCGCCCGCTACGCGCTCGTCATCGAACAGCACTACGGCCGGCCGATGGACATCGAGTGGGGCAAGGACGGCGTCGACGGCAAGCTCTACATCCTGCAGGCACGACCCGAGACGGTGATGAGCCAGCGCGCCGGCAAGGCCGAGCATCGCTATGCCTTGAAGGGCAGCGGTACCGTCCTCGTCGAAGGTCGCGCGATCGGCCAGAAGATCGGCACCGGACCGGTCCGGATCGTCGAGGGCATCGCCGACATGGAGCAGGTCCAGGCCGGCGACGTCCTGGTCACCGACATGACCGACCCGAACTGGGAACCGGTGATGAAGCGCGCCAGCGCGATCGTCACCAACCGCGGCGGCCGCACCTGTCACGCGGCGATCATCGCCCGCGAGCTCGGCATTCCCGGCGGTGGTCGGCTGCGGCAACGCGACCGCGGTGCTGAAGGAAGGCGCGCTCGTCACCGTCGCCTGCTCGGAAGGCGACACCGGCTACGTCTACGACGGCCTGCTCGAGACCGAGGTCACCGAGGTCGACAAGAGCGAGCTGCCGTATTCGCCGGTCAAGATCATGATGAACGTCGGCAACCCGCAGCTTGCGTTCGAGTTCGCGCAGATGCCGAATTCGGGCGTCGGCCTGGCCCGGCTCGAATTCATCATCAACAACAACATCGGCGTCCACCCGAAGGCGATCCTCGACTATCCGAACATCGACAGCGACCTGAAGAAGGCAGTCGAGAGCACGGCGCGCGGCCACGCCTCGCCGCGCGCGTTCTACGTCGACAAGCTCGCCGAAGGGATCGCGACGATCGCGGCCGCGTTCTGGCCGAAGCCGGTGATCGTTCGCCTCTCGGACTTCAAGAGCAACGAGTACAAGAAGCTGATCGGCGGCTCGCGCTACGAGCCCGAGGAAGAAAACCCGATGCTCGGCTTTCGCGGCGCGTCGCGCTACGTCAGCGAGGCGTTCGGCGAGGCATTCGCGATGGAATGCGAGGCACTGGTTCGGGTGCGGCGCGAGATGGGCTTCGCCAACGTCGAGGTGATGGTGCCGTTCGTTCGCACGCTCGGCCAGGCCGAGCGCGTCGTCGCTTTGCTCGCCGAGCACGGACTGACCCGCGCTTCGGCCGGCGGCGGCGACGGCCTGAAGCTGATCATGATGTGCGAGGTGCCGAGCAACGCCATCCTCGCCGAGCGCTTCCTCGAGTACTTCGACGGCATGTCGATCGGCTCCAACGATCTGACCCAGCTGACATTGGGACTCGATCGCGACTCGGGCCTCGAGCTGCTCGCGCGCGACTTCGACGAGCGCGATCCGGCCGTCAAGGCGATGATCTCGCGCGCGATCGCTGCGTGCCGGGCGACCGGCAAGTACATCGGCATCTGCGGTCAGGGGCCGAGCGACCACCCCGACTTCGCCGAGTGGCTTGCCGACGAGGGCATCGTCTCGATCTCGCTCAATCCCGACAGCGTCGTCGACACCTGGCGCCGGCTGGCGACCCGGCGCAACGTCGGCTGAGCGGGTGCCGGCTCAGGCGCGGCCCGCGGGTCAGAGCGCCAGCACCATGTGCAGCTTGTCGTGGTACGTCGCTCCGACCTTGAGGGCGCGCTGCAGCTTGCCGTAGGCGACGAAGCGATGGCGCTCGTAGAGGCGGATCGCGCTTGCATTGCCGGCGGTTACCGAGAGCGTCAGCATCTCGAGGCCGGCGTGGCGCGCCTCGGCGATGCACGCCTCGAGCAGCTGGTCGCCGATGCCGCGGCCGCGCGCCTCGGCGCGGACCATCATGCCGATGATGTGGCCGGTGTGGCGGACCTTGAGCCGCTCCTCGCGCTCGCAACCGATCGCGCCGAGCAGCCGCGTGTCGTGCCAGGCGCCGAGCACGAAATGACCGCCGTCGTGGCGATCGAGCCCGAGCCGCTGCAGGTAGTCGAGCGGATCCTTGACCGACTCGCTCTCGGCGTCGGACGTGAACGCCTCGGGATGGGCGGCGAGCATTGCGTCGCGTAGGCGCTTGTAGTCGGCGAGGTCGGCCGTGGCGAGCGGCCGGATGACGACGGCGTCGCTCACCCGCCGATGTAGTGCATCTCGACGCGCCGCTCGTCGGCTGCTTGCGGCTCGGGTGACGCCCCGCG
Organism: uncultured beta proteobacterium; assembly: GCA_963766315.1. Taxonomy (GTDB): domain Bacteria; phylum Pseudomonadota; class Gammaproteobacteria; order Burkholderiales; family Burkholderiaceae_C; genus Schlegelella_A. The sequence goes on along the minus strand of CAVXZM010000008.1, from coordinate 206,355 downwards.
CAGCTCGGAATAACGGTCGCTGCGACCTTGCCAGATCAGGCCGATCGCGGCCGCGATTTCCGCGTCGCTGGCTCCCCCGCGCAGCAGGCCGCGCAGATCGTGGCCCCGGCTGGCGAAAAGGCAGAGGAAGAGCTTGCCTTCGGTCGAGAGGCGTGCGCGCGAGCAGTCGCGGCAGAACGCCTTGGTGACGCTCGAGATCGTGCCGATCTCGCCGGTGCTGCCGTCGCCGTAGCCCCAACGCTCGGCGGTCTCGCCCGGCGCGACGGCCGGCAGGCGCACAAGCTCGAATTCGGTGCCGAGGCGGCGAACAACCTCGGCCGACGGCAGCACCTCGTCCATGCGCCAACCGTTGGTGGCGCCGACGTCCATGTACTCGATGAAGCGCAGTGCCACGTCGCGGCCGCGGAAATGGCGCGCCATCGGAACGATCTCGTGGTCGTTGGTGCCGCGTTTGACGACCATGTTGATCTTGATCGGGCCGAGCCCGGCGTGCTCGGCGGCATCGATGCCGCGCAGGACCTCGGCGACCGGGAAGTCGGCGTCGTTCATGCGCCTGAAGATCGCGTCGTCGAGCGCGTCGAGGCTGACCGTGACCCGACCGAGGCCCGCGGCCTTGAGCGCGCCGGCCTTTCTCTCGAGCAGCGACCCGTTCGTGGTGAGTGTCAAGTCGAGCGGCATGCCGTCGGCCGTGGCCAGCGGCGCCAGCAGCGCCACCAGCCGCTCGAGATCGCGCCGCAGCAGCGGCTCGCCGCCGGTAAGGCGGATCTTCTTCACGCCATGGGCGACAAAGAGCGCCGCCAGGCGCGTGATCTCCTCGAAGCTCAGCAGCGACGCCTGCGGCAGGAACGCGTAATGGCGGTCGAAGATCTCCTTCGGCATGCAGTAGCTGCAGCGGAAGTTGCAGCGATCGGTGACCGAGATGCGCAGATCGCCGAGCGGCCGATGCAGGCTGTCGCGCAGCTCTCCGGTCGGCGCGACCAGGCGCGTCGGAATCACCGGCAGGCTGGCGCGGTAGCGGTGGTCGGCGACGGCGATGACTTTGTCGGCCATGGGCCGATTGTGCCTTTCGGCAGTGGCCGTACGCGTCGCGAGGACACGCGGTCGACGAGGGAAACTACTCGCCCGCGCCTGCCGCGGCAGCAGCGCGGCGCCACCGGCGCGGGCGTGGCAGTGGCAACGGTCTCGGCGCGGCGCGCGCCGGTGAAGCGCTTGGCCCAGTAGGCAAAGCTCATGTCCTCGGTGCGGACCTGCTTGCCGGGACGGGGCGAATGGATGAAGCGGTTGTCGCCGATATAGATACCGACGTGCGAGAAGGTTCGCTTCAGCGTGTTGAAGAAGACCAGGTCGCCGGGCTGCAGGTCGTCGCGCCGGACGGCCACGAGACCGGGCGCCGCGGCCTGCTCGTCGACGCGGCGCGGCAGCACGAGGCCGAGGCTGATCTCGAAGACGTGGCGCGTGAAGCCGCTGCAATCGAAGCCGGTTTCAGCGGAATCGCCGCCGCGCCGATAGCGCACGCCGACGAAATCCATCGCCGCGACGACCATCTCGGTGGCACGGTCGTGGACCCGGCGCAGGACGCTCCGGTTCGCCCGTCGCCGGCGCGGCGGATGGAACGGATTCGGCGACGAGACCCTGGTCCGCGAACAGCTTCAGCAGCGCGTCGCCCGATGTCGTCGGGACCGGCGCAGGCGAGCCCGCTGGCGCAACCGATGACGAGGGCGAGTGCCGCGCGCGTAGCGTTATGGCGGAGCACGTCGGGCGGGCTGGGTTCGCATCGGCGCGCAGCATAGCGCAGGCGCGCGGCCGGTCTGTAACGATATCCACCCGCGGCGCTGCGGCTCTCTATCGGATCAGTTGCGCCAGGCGCTTGAACTTCGGATGCTGGCTGGTGCCGAGCCATTCGAAGATGACCATCTCGGTCGTGACGATGTCGGCTCCGAATGCGCGCGCCCGCTCAGTCGCGGCGATGCGGTCGTGCGGGTGGCGCGAGCCGATCGCATCGGCGACCCACTTCACCGTGTGGCCGGCCTCGACCAGGCCAGCCACGGTCTGCAGAACGCAGACGTGGGCCTCGCAGCCGGCGACGACGAGCGTGTCGCGCCCGGCGGGCAGGCGGCGCAGGAAGCCTTCTTCGGCCGGGGCGGAGAAGTGGAATTTCGCCAGCGTCGTGTCGCAGAGGGCTGCGATCTCGGCGACCAGCGGACCGAGCCCGTCGGGGTTTTCCTCGGTGCCGATGACGTGAATGCCGAGCTCGTGCGCCGCGGTTGCAAGCTGCACGCAGCGGCGGATCACCGTCTCGCCGTCGTGGATCACCGGCATCAGCCGCGTCTGCGTGTCGATGACGAGCAGGGTGCAGTCCTCGGGCTTGCAGAGAATGGCCATTGCGCAGGTCCGGGAGTCGCGTTGCCGCATTTTCCGCCAACTGTTCGCGTCTCGGCACAATGGATGCGGAACGACCTGGAGTTTTCGCCATGCCGATGAACGCCGCCGCGGGCGCGAGCGCCGAGACCTTCGCTGCGTTCCAGCGCCGCTCGCTCGTCGACCGCGACGCCTTCTGGACCGAGCAGGCCGCCCTCGTCGACTGGAAGCGCCCGTTCACGACCGTGTGCGACGCGAGCCGGCCGCCGTTCGCGCGCTGGTTCGTCGGCGGTCGCACCAATCTCTGCCACAACGCGGTCGACCGCCATCTCGCGACGCGCGCCGACCAGCGGGCGCTGGTCCACGTCTCGACCGAGACCGATCGCGAGCGGGTCTATACCTTCGCCGAACTGCATCGCGAGGTCCAGCGGATGGCGGCGGTGCTGCTCGCGCTCGGCGTACGCCAAGGCGACCGCGTCCTGATCTACATGCCGATGATTCCCGAGGCGGTGTTCGCGATGCTCGCCTGCGCACGCATCGGCGCGATCCATTCGGTCGTGTTTGGCGGCTTCGCCAGCGTCAGCCTCGCCAATCGGATCGACGACGCCGCGCCGAAGCTGATCGTCAGCGCCGATGCCGGCAGCCGCGCCGGCAAGGTCATCGCCTACAAGCCCCTGCTCGACGAGGCGATCCGGCTGGCGCGCCACCAGCCGGCCAAGGTGCTCCTGGTCGACCGTGGCCTCGCGCCGATGACGCGCGAGCCGGGTCGCGACGCAGACTATGCCGCGCTGTGCGAGCGACACCGCGATGATGTCGTTCCCTGCGCCTGGGTCGATTCCGAGCACCCGAGCTACACGCTCTACACCAGCGGCACCACGGGCAAGCCGAAGGGCGTGCAGCGCGACACCGGCGGCTACGCGGTCGCGCTCGCGGCGAGCATGAAGCACATCTTCTGCGGGCAGGCGGGCGAGACCTATTTCTCGACCAGCGACATCGGTTGGGTCGTTGGCCACAGCTACATCGTCTACGGGCCGCTGATCGCGGGCATGGCCACGATCCTCTACGAAGGCCTGCCGATCCGGCCCGACGCCGGCATCTGGTGGCGCCTGGTCGAGAAGTATCGGGTGACGGTGATGTTCACCGCGCCGACCGCGATTCGCGTCCTGAAGAAGCAGGACCCGAAGCATTTGCGCGCGCACGACTTGTCGAGCCTGCGCCTGCTCTTTCTCGCCGGCGAGCCGCTCGACGAGCCGACTGCGTCGTGGATCGCCGACGCGATCGGCAAGCCGGTGATCGACAACTACTGGCAGACCGAGAGCGGCTGGCCGATCCTGAGCGTCGCCAACGGCGTCGTGCCGATGGCGAGCAAGTACGGCAGCCCGGGCGTCGCGATGTACGGCTTCGACGTGCGCCTGGTCGACGAGACGACCGGCACTGACATCGTCGCGCCGGGCCAGAAGGGCGTCGTCGCGATCGCCGGGCCGACCCCACCCGGCTTCATGCAGACGGTCTGGCGCGACGACGCCCGCTTCGTCGCCACCTACTGGACCAGCATCGGCGGGCGCCAGCTCTACAACACCTTCGACTGGGGCATCCGCGACGAGGACGGCTACTGGTTCATCCTCGGCCGCACCGACGACGTCATCAACATCGCCGGCCATCGCCTCGGCACGCGCGAGATCGAAGAGAGCATCTCGAGCCACGGCAATGTCGCCGAGGTCGCGGTCGTCGGCGTTGCCGACGCACTCAAGGGGCAGGTCGCGATCGCTTTCGTCGTCGCCCGCGACGCCGCGGCGCTAGGCGACGCCGGCGCGCGGCTGCGCCTCGAGGGCGAGATCATGAAGACGGTCGATACGCAGCTCGGCGCGCTGGCGCGACCGGCGCGGGTCTATTTCGTCACCGCCTTGCCCAAGACGCGCTCCGGCAAGCTGCTTCAGGCGCGCGATCCAGGCGATTTGCGAGCGGCGCGACGCCGGCGACCTGACGACGATCGAGGATCCGACCGCGCTGCAGCAGATCCGCGAGTCGATCGAGCCGGCGGGCTCGGTCGAGCGCTAGAGGACTTCGCTCGCGAAGTCGGCGAGGCGCGAGCGCTCGCCGCGCGCGAGCGTCACGTGGCCCGAGTGAGCCCAGCCCTTGAAGCGGTCGACCGCGTAGGTCAGGCCCGACGAGCCTTCGGTGAGGTAGGGCGTGTCGATCTGCGCCAGGTTGCCGAGGCAGACGATCTTGGTGCCCGGACCGGCGCGCGTGATCAGCGTCTTCATCTGCTTGGGCGTCAGGTTCTGCGCCTCGTCGATGATCACGAACTTGTTGAGGAAGGTGCGGCCGCGCATGAAGTTGAGGCTCTTGACCTTGATCTTCGAGCGCACCAGGTCGTTGGTCGCGGCGCGGCCCCACTCGCCGGCGCCGCTGTCGGTCTTCGACAGCACCTCGAGGTTGTCGTCGAGCGCGCCCATCCACGGGCCCATCTTCTCTTCCTCGGTGCCGGGCAGGAAACCGATGTCCTCGCCGACCGGCACCGTGACGCGGGTGACGATGATCTCGGTGTAGCGCCGGTCATCCATCACCTGGCTCAGGCCCGAGGCGAGCGACATCAGCGTCTTGCCCGAGCCGGCGGTGCCGGTGAGGGTGATGAAGTCGCACTCCGGATCCATCAGCAGGTTGAAGGCGAAGTTCTGGTCGCGATTCCTCGCCGTCACGCCCCAGACCGAGTTCTTCTGGTGGGTGAAGTCCTTGAGCGTTCGCAGCACCGCGGTCTTGCCGGTGATCTCGATCACCTTGGCGTAGAGCGAGGGCGCGCCGGGCGCGTCGAGGTAGACGAACTCGTTGATCAGGAGCGCGCCGACGATCGCGCCGCTGATCCGGTAGTAGGTGAGGCCACCTTGCTGCCAGCTCTCGACCGTCTTGGCATGCTTGTCCCAGAAATCGGCGGGCAACTGCAGCGTGCCGGTGTAGAGCAGGTCGCCGTCGTCGAGCGTCTTGTCGTTGAAATAATCCTCTGCGGGCAGGCCGAGCGCACGCGCCTTGATGCGCATGTTGATGTCCTTCGACACCAGCACGACGTCGCGCTGCGGTTGCTGCTCGACCAGGGCCTTGACGACGCCGAGGATCTGGTTGTCGGCCTTGCCCTGTGGCAGGCCCTGCGGCAGGCTGACGTGGATCAGGTCGGTCTGGAAGAACAGCTTGCCGCCGGCTTCACGGTGGCCGGTGCGGTTGAGGGCGATGCCCTCGGAGCGGCCGGCCGTGTCGCGCGTCGGCATGTTGGCGGCGAGGGCGTCGAGGTCGCGGCTCACCTGGCGTGCGTTGCGCGCGACTTCGGTCATGCCGCGCTTGTGGCCGTCGAGCTCCTCGAGCGTGATCATCGGCAGATAGATGTCGTGCTCCTCGAACCGGAACAGCGACGTCGGGTCGTGCATCAGCACGTTGGTGTCGAGGACGAACAGCGTCGCCGGGCCGTTGCCGCGCGGGCGGCGCGCTCGCGTCTGCGGCACGGTGGGCGGCTGGGCGTATGTCGGCGGAGCCGCCGGCATCGTTTTGACGACGACCGGCGGCGCGGCCGGCAACGTGCCTTCGTTCGAAAGCTCGAGCACGGCTGGAGCGACCGGCTCGCTCGCTTGCTGCCGGCCGGTGCGCTTGCCCGGACGTGGCGGCGCGGGCGAGTCGAAGTCGGCGCGGGTCAGAAAGTCGGCGCGCTTGGCCGGGGGCTTGGGCAGTGGCATCGGAATTGGATGTGGAGCGAGCGGCGCCCGCGGCAAGGGCGCGCGACGACGGCTTTCGCTCAGCCGCCCTTCTTGATCGCCTTGACGGCCTTCAGGACTTCGTCGACGTGTCCGGCGACGGTCAGGCCGCGCCATTCGGCGCGCAGGACGCCGCTGCCGTCGATCAGGAAGGTGCTGCGCTCGATGCCCTTGACCTTCTTGCCGTACATGATCTTGTTCTTGACCACGCCAAACATGTGGCAGAGCTTTTCCTCAGTGTCGGCGATCAGCTCGAACGGCAGCTCAAGGTTCTGCTTGAAGCGGTCGTGCGACGCCATGTTGTCACGCGAGACGCCGAACAGCACCGCGCCGGCCTTGACGAATTCCTTGTAGTGGTCGCGGAACTGCATCGCCTCGGTGGTGCAGCCGGGGGTGTTGTCCTTCGGGTAGAAGTAGAGGACGACGATCTTGCCGGCATAGGCCTGCGGTGTGAACTTCACCCCTCCCGTTGCAAGCGCTTCGAATTCCGGGACGGGTTTGTTGATTGCAGGCGTCATGAAGTCTTGTCGCTAAGCCGGGTTGGCGTCTCTTGTTCGGCCCGAGACGGGCGTGGGCCCGTGCGGGCGTGACTTGGTGAACCCTGGTGGGCGCGTAGCCCGCAATTATAGGGCTTGCCCCCGGCGCGCCGACCCTCCCTTCGTCGGCGCGCTCACTGCGCGGCCGCGGCGAAAAGAAGTGCGGCAACGACCGAGCGGCCTTCGGCAAGCAAGACGTTGTAGGTGCGACAGGCGGCGGCGGTGTCCATCGTCTCGATGCCGATGCGCGCGTCGATCAGCGGCTTCAGCAACCCCGGCGCGGGGAAGCGCAGGCGCGCGCCGCTGCCGAACAGGACCAGTTCTGGCCGCAGCTCGGCGAGGCGCGCGAAGTGCTCGATGCCGAGCGCCTCGAACCTGTCGGCATGCCAAGGCACGACCGTGCCATTCCAGGCGACGATGACGCTTTCGGTGTACTCGACGCCATTGATGAGGACGCCTTCGGGCCCGTGGCGGGCGATCGCGTTCTGGCCCTCGATCCGGTCGGCGCGCATTTTCATGACCTGATTATCGGAGTGACCGTATCGGGCTGCAGCGCGGCTCGGCGAGGGCCGCCGGGCGCATACCCCTGTGGTCAAATATCGGGTTGCCCACAGCGCGGCATCGCCGGAGCCCTTTCTCGTGCAACCCGTTCACAAGTCCGACAAGCTCGCCACCGTCTGCTACGACATCCGCGGCCCGGTGCTCGAGAAGGCGCGCCAGATGGAGGACGAGGGCCAGCACATCATCAAGCTCAACATCGGCAACATCGCCGCGTTCGGGCTCGAGCCACCCGACGAGATCGTCCAGGACATGATCCGGAACCTGCCGAACGCGGCCGGCTACACCGATTCCAAAGGCCTGTTCGCGCCGCGCAAGGCGATCGTCCACTACACGCAGCAAAAGCATGTCAAGGGCGTGACCGTCGACGACGTCTATCTCGGCAACGGCGCGTCCGAGCTGATCACGATGAGCATGAACGCGCTCCTCAACGACGGCGACGAGGTGCTTATCCCGGCGCCCGACTACCCGCTCTGGACCGCGTCGGTCGCGCTTTCCGGCGGAACGCCCGTCCACTACCTCTGCGACGAGGCGAACGACTGGCTGCCCGACCTCGACGACATGGCGGCCAAGATCACGCCGCGCACGCGCGCCCTCGTCGTCATCAACCCGAACAACCCGACCGGCGCGCTCTATCCGACCGAGCTGCTGCAGAAGATGGTCGAGATCGCGCGACGCCACGGCCTGATCGTCTTCGCCGACGAGATCTACGACAAGACGCTCTACGACGGCCACACGCACACCTCGATCGCCTCGCTTGCCGACGACGTGCTCTTCCTCACCTTCAACGGCCTGTCGAAGAACTACCGCTCGTGCGGATACCGCGCCGGCTGGATGGTCGTCTCGGGCGAGAAGCGCCACGCGCTCGACTACATCGAGGGCCTCGGCATGCTGGCATCGATGCGCCTGTGCTCGAACACGCCCGGCCAGCTCGCGATCCAGACCGCGCTCGGCGGCTACCAGAGCATCGACGACCTGGTCGCTCCGGGCGGCCGGCTGGCGCGCCAGCGCGATCTCGCGCACCAGCTCCTGACGGCGATCCCCGGCATTACCTGCGTCAAGCCGAAGGCCGCGCTCTACATGTTCCCGCGGCTCGACCCGAAGCTCTATCCGATCGCCGACGACCAGCAGTTCGCCTACGAGCTGCTCGCCGAGCAGAAGGTGCTGATCGTTCAGGGCACGGGTTTCAACTGGCCGCAGCCGGATCACCTGCGAGTCGTCTTCCTGCCCAATTCCGACGACCTGGTCGAGGCGATGGGACGGATCGCGACGTTCCTCGACCATTACCGGACACGGCACGCGCAATGAACCCGTTGGCCTGCGCCTTACGGCGATGAAGCCGTTCCAGGTCGGCCTGCTCGGCGCAGGCGTCGTCGGCGGCGGAACGTTCGCGGTCCTGCAGCGCAACCAGGAAGAGATCCGGCGCCGCGCCGGGCGCGAGATCCGGATCAGCCACGTCGCCGACGTCGACTTGGCTCGGGCGCGGGCCGTCGTCGGCGACGCCGCGGAGACCGGCAACGACGCCCGTGCGCTAATCGCGCGGCCCGAGCTCGACGCCGTGATCGAGCTGATCGGCGGCACCGGCATCGCCCGCGAACTGGTGCTCGAGGCGATCGGCGCGGGCAAGCACGTCGTCACTGCCAACAAGGCGCTGCTCGCGGTGCATGGCACCGAGATCTTCGCCGCGGCGCGCGAGAACGGTGTCGTCGTCGCCTTCGAGGCGGCAGTCGCCGGCGGCATTCCGATCATCAAGGCGCTGCGCGAAGGCCTGACCGCAAACCGGATCGAGTGGATCGCCGGGATCATTAACGGCACGACCAACTTCATCCTCTCGGAGATGCGCGACAAGCGGATCGATTTCGCGAGCGCGCTCGCCGACGCGCAGCGGCTCGGCTATGCCGAGGCCGATCCGACCTTCGACATCGCCGGCATCGACGCCGCGCACAAGGCGACGATCGTGAGCGCGATCGCGTTCGGCGTGCCGGTGCAGTTCGCCAAGGCCTACATCGAGGGCATCGGCGCGCTGCAGGGCGCCGACATCGCCTATGCCGAGCAGCTCGGCTACCGGATCAAGCTGCTGGCGATCACCAAACGGCGGCCGGGCGAGGGCGGTGCGACGGGCGGCATCGAGCTGCGCGTTCATCCGACGCTGGTGCCGGCGCGGCGCCTGATCGCCAACGTCGAGGGCGCGATGAACGCGGTCATGGTGCAGGGCGATGCGGTCGGCACGACGCTCTACTACGGCAAGGGCGCGGGCGCCGAGCCGACGGCCTCGGCGGTCATCGCCGATCTGGTCGACATCGCCCGGCTCGCCAGCGCCGACCCCGACCATCGCGTGCCGCACCTCGCCTTCCAGCCGGCGGCGATGCAGGACCTCGCGGTGCTGCCGATCGACGCCGTCGTCACCGCGTTCTACCTGCGCCTGCAGGTCGCCGACGAGACCGGCGTGCTGGCCCGAATCACCGGCATCCTCGCCGAGCACGACATCTCGATCGACGCGCTGCTGCAGCGACCCAACGCCGCGGGCGAGGCACGCACCGACGTGATCATCCTTACCCACGACACCGTCGAAGGCCGAATGACGAGCGCGCTGGCGGCGATGCAAGCGCTGCCGACGGTGCTCGCGCCGATCGTGCGGATCCGCAAGGAAGAGCTGGCGTGAACTACGTGAGCACGCGCGGCGAAGCGGCTTCGCGCGGCTTCGCGGCGATCCTGCTCGAAGGCCTCGCTCCCGACGGCGGCCTCTACGTTCCGGAGCGCTATCCGCAGGTCGATGCGCGAACGCTCGCGGCCTGGCGCGAGCTCAGCTATCCCGAGCTGGCGTTTGCGGCACTCTCGCTCTACATCGACGACATCCCCGCCGGCGACCTGCGGGCGCTCGTCGAGCGGACCTATCGCGCGGAGGTGTTCGGCGACGCGCGCATCGTGCCGCTGCGCCCGCTCGAGCCGGGCGTGTTCGTCCTCGGCCTGTCGAACGGACCGACGCTGGCGTTCAAGGACATCGCGATGCAGTTCGTCGGCAACGCCTTCGAGTACGAGCTCGGACGTCGCGGCGGCAAGCTCAACGTTCTCGGCGCAACTTCGGGCGACACCGGCAGCGCCGCCGAGCACGCGCTCAAGGGCAAGAACGGCATCCAGGTCTTCATGCTCTCGCCGCTCGGCCGGATGAGCCCGTTCCAGCAGGCGCAGATGTTCAGCCTGCAGGACGCGAACATCTTCAACATCGCCGTCGATGGCGTCTTCGACGACTGCCAGGACCTGGTCAAGGCGGTCTCGGCCGACCTCGACTTCAAGCGTCGGCACGCGATCGGCACCGTCAACTCGATCAACTGGGCGCGGCTCGTCGCCCAAGTCGTCTACTACTTCGCCGGTTATTTCCAGGCGACGCGCAGCAACGACGAGCCGGTCGACTTCGCCGTGCCGACCGGCAACTTCGGCAACATCTGCGCCGGTCACGTCGCGCGCTCGATGGGACTGCCAATCCGCCGCCTGGTCCTGGCGACCAACGAGAACGATGTCCTCGACGAGTTCTTCCGCACGGGCAGTTACCGCGTCCGTGGCGCCGCCGAGACACACGAGACGTCGAGCCCGTCGATGGACATCTCGAAGGCGTCGAACTTCGAGCGCTTCGTCTTCGATGCCCTTGGCCGCGACGCGGCATGCACCCGCGCGCTCTTTGCCGAGGTCGAAACGCGCCGCGCGTTCAGTCTCGACGCGGACGAGCGAGCACGGATCGCCCGGTTAGGCTTCGTCAGCGGCAAGAGCACCGCGGCCGACCGGCTGGCGACGATCCGCGCCGTCCACGACTGCTTCGGCGAGGTGATCGATCCGCACACCGCCGACGCGCTCCACGTCGGCCGGGCGCACGCCGACCCGGCGGTGCCGATGATCGTCCTCGAGACCGCGCTCGCGGCCAAGTTCAACGCGACCGTTCGCGCGGCGATCGGTCGCGACGCGCCCCGGCCAGCCCGCCTCGCCGGGCTCGAGGAGTTGCCGCGGCGCTTCACGACACTGCCGAAGGACGGCAAGGCCCTGATGGCGTACATCGCCGAAAATGACTGAGCGATGAGTGCTGTTCCCCGTGCCTGGCCTGAGCCGATGTCGCTCGACGAAGCGGTCGCGCGGATCCTGGCGCGCATCCCGACGCCGGCGCTCGCTCGCGCCGAGCAAATCCCGACCTTCGATGCGCTTGGCCGGGTTCTTGCCGCCGACGTCCGCTCGCTGCTCGACGTCCCGCCCGCCGACAACAGCGCGATGGACGGCTACGCGCTGCGCGTCGGCGACGTTCCGGCCGCCGGAACGGTGCTGCCGATCAGCCAGCGGATCGCTGCCGGCAGCGTCGGCGTTCCGCTCGCGCCTGGAACGGCGGCGCGGATCTTCACCGGCGCGCAAGTCCCGCCCGGTGCCGATGCCGTCGTCATGCAGGAGCAGTGCACGGCGCTCGACGGCGGTGTCCGGATCGACGTCGTTCCAGCCGCAGGCAATTCGATCCGGCGCCGTGGCGAAGACGTCGGCCACGGCGCCGTCGTTCTCGCCGCGGGGCAGCGCCTTTCGCCGCAGGCGCTCGGCATGGCGGCGTCGGTCGGCGCAGCGACGCTCTCGGTCGGCGCGCGGCCTCGCGTGGCGCTCTTTTCGACCGGCGACGAACTGGCAATGCCCGGCGAGACGCTCAAGCCGGGCGCGATCTACAACTCGAACCGCTTCACCCTGCGCGGCCTGATCGAATCGTTTGGCGGTCGCCACGACGACCTCGGCATCATCGCCGATCGCCTCGATTCGACGCGCGCCGCGCTCAAGCGCGCGGTCGAGAGCAACGATCTGATCGTCACCTGCGGTGGCGTCTCGGTCGGCGAGGAAGACCACCTCAAGCCTGCGGTCGAGCAGGAAGGCCAGCTCGACCTCTGGCAGATCTCGATCAAGCCGGGCAAGCCACTCGCGTTCGGCGAGGTCTTTCGCCGCGACGGTTCGTCGGCGTGGTACATCGGCCTGCCGGGCAATCCGGTATCGAGCTTCGTCACGTTCCTGTTCACGGTCCGTCCGGTGCTGCTGAAGCTGCAAGGTGCGACCGATCTGGCGCCGCGGTCGATCACGATGCGCGCGGATTTCGCCTGGCCGCGCCCCGACAAGCGTCGCGAGTTCCTGCGCGTTCGCCGCAACGATTCGGGGGGCCTCGACCTGTTCCCGAACCAGGGCTCCGGCGTGCTCACGTCGACGCTCTGGGGCGACGGGCTGGTCGACAACCCGGGCGGGCGGACGATCGCGCCCGGCGACAGCGTCGCCTACTTCTCGTTTCGCGAGCTGCTCGGATGAACGTCGCGGTGCGCTACTTCGCTTCGGTGCGCGAGGCGCTCGGCAGCGGCGAGAGCGTTGCGATCAGCGCCGGCGCCGACATCGCCGCGCTGCGCGATGCGCTGGTCGCCCGCGGCGGCCGCCACGCCGAGGCGCTCGGCCGCGATCGATCGTTGCGCAGCGCGCACAACCGCGTCCTCTGTGAGGAGACGACGCTGCTCGCCGACGACGACGAGGTCGGCTTTTTTCCACCGCTGACCGGCGGCTGAGATGACCGCTCCGGCAACGCCGCGCGTCTCGATCCGGCCGGACGACTTCGACCTCGGCGTCGAGATCGCGACGCTACGTGCCGGCGACGGCGGCGTCGGCGCCGTTTGCGCCTTCGTCGGCACGGTGCGCGATCGCAGCGACGGCCGCGACGTCGGCTCGCTCGAGCTCGAGCACTATCCGGGGATGACCGAGGCGGCGATCGAAGCGATGATCGACGATGCCATCAGGCGCTTCTCGATCCGTGCCGCGCGCGTCGTCCATCGCGTCGGCGTGCTCGCACCGCAAGCGCAGATCGTCATGGTCGCCGTTACCGCGGCGCATCGCGGCGAGGCGTTCCAGGCGTGCCAGTTCCTGATGGACTACCTGAAGACGCAGGCGCCGTTCTGGAAGAAGGAGGGCGGCGCCGCCGGCGCGCGCTGGGTCGATGCCCGAGTCGACGACGACGCCGCGTTGGCGCGCTGGGGCATCACCGCTGCCAACGCGACGCCGTCGCCGCCGCCTCGCTGAGCCCGCGCATGCCCTGGCCCGGAATCCTTGCCGTCTCGCTCGGTGCCGTCGTCGGCTCGCTCGCGCGCTGGGGCGCAGGCATCTGGCTCAACGCCCGCTGGGCCGGCTTTCCCCTGGGGACGCTGTTCGTCAACTGCCTCGGCGGCCTGCTCATCGGCATGGTCCTGTTCTGGCTCGAGCGCTCGCCCAACGAGCTGCTGCGGCTCCTTCTCGTCACCGGCCTGCTCGGCGGCTTCACCACCTTCTCGGCGTTCTCCGCCGAGTCGCTGATCATGCTGCAGCGGGGCGAGTTCTTGCTCGCCCTGATACACACGACGGCTCACGTTGTCGGAGCGCTGGCCTGCGCGGCGCTGGGCTTTCGCATCGCCGAGGCGGTCCTGGCGCACTGACCGGGCGGCGCGCGCCGCCTTGAAATCGCCCGCCGGCACCCAACCTCTGCACGATCCGGAGGAATCCCCGCCATGCGTCTCGACAAACTGACGACGACCTTCCAGGAGGCGCTCGCCGAAGCGCAAAGCCTGGCCGTCACCCGCGACAACCCCTATATCGAGCCCGTCCACGTGCTCTCGGCGATGCTCGGCCAAGCCGACGGGCCGAAGGCGCTCCTGGCGCGCGCCGGCGTCAACGCCGGCAAGGTCCAGGCCGCGCTCGAGGACGCGTTGAAGCGCTTGCCGCAAGTGCAAGGGGGCGAGCCGGTCCAGCCGAGCCGCGATCTGACGGCGCTGCTCCAGTCGTCCGAGAAGGAAGCGAACAAGCGCGGCGACCAGTACATCTCGAGCGAGCTCTTCCTGGTCGCGGCGGCGGAGTCGAAGACGCCGGTCGGCGCACTGCTGAAGGAGTTCGGGGCCTCGCGCAAGTCGCTCGAGGCGGCGATCGATGCCGTGCGCGGCGGCCAGAAGGTCGACAGTCCCGAGGCCGAGGGCCAGCGCGAGGCGCTCAAGAAATACACCATGGACCTGACCGAGCGCGCCCGCAGCGGCAAGCTCGATCCCGTGATCGGCCGCGACGACGAGATCCGGCGCGCGATCCAGGTGCTGCAGCGGCGGACCAAGAACAACCCGGTGCTGATCGGCGAGCCCGGCGTGGGCAAGACGGCGATCGTCGAGGGCCTGGCGCAGCGCATCGTCGCCGGCGAGGTGCCCGATTCGCTCAAGGATAAGCGCGTTCTGGTGCTCGACATGGCGCTGCTGCTCGCGGGCGCGAAGTACCGCGGCGAGTTCGAGGAGCGGCTGAAGTCGGTGCTGAAGGAAGTCGCCCAGGACGAGGGCCAGACGATCGTCTTCATCGACGAGATCCATACCATGGTCGGCGCCGGCAAGGCCGAAGGTGCGATTGACGCCGGCAACATGCTCAAGCCCGCGCTGGCGCGCGGTGAGCTGCACTGCATCGGCGCGACGACGCTCGACGAATACCGCAAGTACATCGAGAAGGACGCCGCACTTGAGCGTCGCTTCCAGAAAATCCTCGTCGACGAGCCGAGCGTCGAGGCGACGATCGCGATCCTGCGCGGCCTGCAGGAGAAATATGAAGCGCACCACGGCGTCGAAATCACCGACCCGGCGATCGTCGCCGCGGCCGAACTCTCGCACCGCTACATCACCGACCGCTTCCTGCCCGACAAGGCGATCGACCTGATCGACGAGGCGGCGTCGAAGGTCAAGATCGAGATCGACTCCAAGCCCGAGGCGCTCGACAAGCTCGACCGGCGTCTGATCCAGCTGCAGATCGAGCGCGCTGCCGTCGTCAAGGAAAAGGACGAGGCGAGCAAGCGCCGGCGCGACCTCATCGAGGAGGAGATCAAGCGGGTCCAGCGCGAGGTCGCCGACATGGAGGAGATCTGGCGCGCCGAGAAGGCGGCCGCGCAAGGCTCGGCGCAGATGCTCGAGGAGATCGACCGCACCCGCTTCCAGATCGAGGAGCTCAAGCGCAAGGGCGACTTCAACAAGGTCGCTGAACTGCAGTACGGCAAGCTGCCGGAGCTCGAGGGCAAGCTCAAGGACGTGCAGGCGAAGGAGCAGAAGAAGAGCGCCGAAGGCGGCCGGCCGCAGTTGCTGCGCACGATGGTCGGAGCGGAAGAGATCGCCGAAGTGGTCGCGCGCGCGACCGGCATTCCCGTCTCCAAGCTGATGCAGGGCGAGCGCGACAAGCTCTTGCAGATGGAGACCAAGCTGCACGAACGTGTCGTCGGTCAGGACGAGGCGATCAAGGCCGTCTCGGATGCCATCCGGCGCTCGCGCTCAGGCCTGTCGGATCCGAACCGGCCGACCGGCTCGTTCCTGTTCCTGGGGCCCACCGGCGTTGGCAAGACCGAGCTGTGCAAAGCTCTCGCCGGCTTTCTGTTCGACAGCGAGGATCACTTGATCCGCCTCGACATGAGCGAGTTCATGGAGAAGCACTCGGTCGCGCGGATGATCGGTGCGCCGCCCGGCTACGTTGGCTACGACGAGGGCGGCTACCTGACCGAGGCGGTGCGCAGGAAGCCCTACAGCGTGCTGCTACTCGACGAGGTCGAGAAGGCGCATCCTGACGTCTTCAATGTCCTGCTCCAGGTGCTCGACGACGGTCGCCTCACCGATGGCCAGGGTCGCACGGTCGACTTCAAGAACACCGTCATCGTCATGACCTCGAACCTCGGCTCGCAGCAGATCATGCAGATGTCCGGTCAGCCGTACCAAGCGATCAGCGACGCAGTCTGGGCCGAGGTCAAGGCGCATTTCCGGCCCGAGTTCCTGAACCGGATCGACGAGGCCGTCGTCTTCCACGCGCTCGACCAGAAGAACATCGAGTCGATCGCCAAGATCCAGCTGCGCGTCCTCGAGCAGCGGCTGGCGAAGATGGACATGAAGCTCGAGGTGACGAGCCGCGCGCTCGCCGAGCTGGCCAAGGCGGGGTTCGATCCGGTGTTCGGCGCGCGGCCGCTCAAGCGGGCGATCCAGCGCGAGGTCGAGAACCCGGTCGCGAAGCAGATCCTGGAAGGCCGCTTCGGTCCGAAGGATGTGATCCCGGTCGACTACGAGAACGGTCGCTTCGTCTTCGACCGCGTCGTGCACTAGGGCCCGACGGTTTCGGTCAGGCCGGCTGCGTTTCCTCGAACATCGCGTCCATGCGCAGGACCTGAAGGCGCGCCAGCGTCAGGTTGGCGCTGGTCTTGTCGAGCACGGCGTGCATCGCCAGGCCGGGGTTGCGCGGCACGCCGCGCAGCAGCAGGTGGTGCGCGCCGAGCGAGATCGCCGCTTCGGGCAGGGCGTGACCGAAGCCGAGGGCGCGACTTGCGGTCATCATCGCCGCGATCAGCGCGCTGCCGTGGGCCGAGAGCTCGACCGAGCCGGGATTGGCGCCGGCATGGGCGATCGCGTGGCCGTTTTGGACCTCGAACACGCAGCAGCTGATGACGCCGTTCAGCTCGCTCAGCTGCTTGACGTAGCGCTCGATCAATGTCGAGGGCATGGTCGGCGAATACGACGGCGTCGCTATCGCCGGCATCGGCCGCATGGTCAGCACGACCGGCGGGCGACGCGTCTTCCATCGGCAGGGTGTCGCCCGAGGGCAGCCCGGTCGCCAGCGGCGGGCGCTTCGGCTGATAGGCGGCGGGCTTGAACGCGCCGAGCTCGGGCACGACCCGGCCGTCGGCCGGCACCTGCTCGCGCAGACGGCTCCAGGTTCCGGTGATGAAGGCCCACGCGTCGGCGGGTCGCGCCACCTGCGGCGTCGTCCGCACGGCGACGCCGGTGCCGCGGCCGAGATCGAGGCCGTGGGTGACGAGCGTGCTTGCCGATGCCAGCGGCAGGAGCAGGACGTTGCGGTTCGGCCAGGGGCCGGCGACGATGTCGTCGTGCAGCGGCTTCAGCGCCGAGGCGATCGCGTGCCCGGGCAGCTCGCCGACCATGACGACCGCGAGCCGGCTGTAGGCGAGAAGAATCCGGGCGATCGCGTGGCGCGATGCCGTATCGGCGTCGGCCTCGGTGGTGTAGAGCCGGAGCAACTGGTTGTCGGCGGTCGGCAGCTCGACGAACTCGAGCGTCGCCAGCGCCGTGCCGTAGCCCTGGCGGCGGATGACGAGCTTCTGCACCGCGCGCCCGCTCGCCGCGGCGATGCCGGTGAGGAGCTTGCGCGACGACGAGGTCGCGATGTCGTGGACGGCGATGAAGTTGGGCTGCAGGTGGTCGAACTGCTGCTGCAGCGCCTCGGCCGGCGCGCACGAGACGAACAGCTCGCGCTCGTTGCCGCCGATCTGGCGCCCGACTTCTTCCGGTTCGGTCGCCAGGTAGTCGCCCTCGTCCTCGAGGAGCTGGGTCGCCAGGGCGGTCTGCGCCCGGGTCGAGGCCCAGGCGTCGGGCGATTCGTTGGCTGGAACGAGGCCGGCCCGGCGTCGGAATGCTCGGAACGGGGACACGCCATTCGTCGATGCCGCTCGGCTGCCGTGTCTGGATGCGCGTCGCTTGCCACTCTTCGAGCTCTTCCGGCGAGGCAGGCTCGGCACGCGTGGCTTGCCACTCGTCGCGGGGCGTGGCCGGCGTTCCGGGCTTCGAAGCGTCCCGCGCGAACTTGCCGCTGTTGCTCGAATCACTCATCCAGACCCGTTCCCTTCGACTTCCCGAGGGTTCCGGCGCCCCTGTACAGCGCCGTTCGCCGCAGAGGCGACCCTCGACGGCTGTCGGCCCGCAGTGTAATCCGCGGGTCGACGCCGCGGCCGACCCCACGGCGGAGGGCGTGGGCCTCGGTTCGCCGAGGAATACGCGATTCGGGCGATATCGGAGGCGCACCTCGCGTCGAGCGTCGGCGCCAAGCGCCGCCGGAGCGTCAGCGCCCGACTTGACCTCGACATCTCGTTTATACTCATGGGCTTTCCCTTGCCGCTTCGGGCCTTGACGTGACCCGAACGAGACACCTTCGGGTCGATCGCGCGGCTTCCTTCCAGGAATCCACAAGGAGTTTCAATGCGTCATTACGAGATCGTGCTCCTGATCCACCCGGATCAGAGCGAACAGGTTCCGGCCATGCTGGAACGCTACAAGGCCACCGTCACCGGCGGCGGCGGCAAGGTGCACCGGGTCGAGGATTGGGGTCGTCGCCAGATGGCCTACATGATCCAGAAGCTCGCCAAGGCGCACTACCTCTGCATCAACATCGAGTGCGACAACAAGGTGTTGACCGAGCTCGAGACCGGCTTTCGCTTCAACGACGCCGTCCTGCGCCACCTCACGGTGCTCAAGGACCACGCCGAGACGACGCCGTCGGTCATGATGAAGGCCGTCGACCGCGAAGAGTCGCGGCGCGCGCCCCAGGAAGCGTCGGCCTGACCAATCGGCTCGCGCTGACGGCGCAGATCGTCGAGCGGGCGGCGTTGCGATACACGCCCGCCGGCCTTCCGGCCCTCGACGTCAGCCTGCGCCACGCGTCCGAAACCGTCCAGCTCGGCCAGACCAGGAAGCTCGTGTTCGAGATCCGCGCCCGCGCCATCGGCAGCATCACCGAATCGCTGCTCGCCGCCGAGCTCGGCGTCGAGCACGACTTCGAAGGCTTCCTCGGCGCCCAGCGCAACGGTCGCGGCATCGTCTTTCACATCCAGTCCATCGCATTGAAATAGAGAGGTCATCACATGCCCCCGCCCCGCGGTAAAGGTCGGTTCAACAAGGACCGCAAGCCCAAGCGCAACACCCAGTCGCTGCTGTTCCGTCGCAAGCGCTTCTGCCGCTTCACGGTCACCGGCGTCAAGGAAATCGACTACAAGGACATCGACACCTTGCGCGATTTCATCAACGAGAACGGCAAGATCACGCCCGCCCGCCTGACCGGCACGCGCGCCTTCTTCCAGCGCCAGCTGACGACGTGCATCAAGCGCGCCCGTTTCCTGGCGATGCTGCCGTACAGCGACCAGCACAAGATCTGAGGCCAACGCCATGCAAGTCATTCTTCTCGAGAAGGTCCAGAACCTCGGCAACCTCGGCGATGTCGTCAAGGTCAAGGACGGCTACGCGCGCAACTTCCTGATCCCGACCCGCGCCGCGCGGCGCGCCACGACGACGGCGATCAAGGAGTTCGAGGACAAGCGCGCCGAGCTCGAAAAGGCCGCCGCCGACCGAGCTCGCCAGCGCCCAGGCGCTGGGCGAAAAGATGAGCGGCCGCACGGTCCACATCACGCAGAAGGCCGGCGTCGACGGCCGCCTGTTCGGCTCGGTCACCAACGCCGACGTCGCCGATGCGCTGAACCGGATCGACTTCAAGGTCGCCAAGGCGCAGGTGCGCATGCCCAACGGCCCGCTCAAGACCGTCGGCGAGCACACCGTGACGGTGGCGCCGCACAGCGACGTGGTCGTCGAGGTCAAGGTCGTCGTGCTCGGCGAGACGGCCTGAGCCTCGGCGAAGCGCTCGTCTGCGCCGACGGCAGGCGCCTCGCCCTGGCGCGCCATCCCTCGAGAGGGCGAGGCGGGCTCCTCGGAGCCCTTTTCTTGTCACGCGCATTTCCACTGGCAGTGCAGCGGCTGTCCCCAGGCTTGTCCACCGGCGGCGGCGCGATGCCGCCGTTTATGATTTCCCGATGGCAGCCGTATCTTCTCGTCCGAGCTGCCCGCGTCCGATGTCCGCCCCGACGACGAGGTCGCCCGCCTGCGCGTGCCGCCGCACTCGGTCGAGGCCGAGCAGAGCGTGCTCGGCGGCCTGTTGCTCGACAACGGCGCCTGGGACCGGATCGGCGACCTGCTCGGCCGAGTCCGACTTCTACCGCTACGAGCACCGGCTGATCTTCAGCGCGATCGGCCGCGCTCATCAACGCCACCAAGCCGGCCGACGTCATCACCGTCTTCGAGCAGCTGCAGCGCCTCGGCAAGGCCGAGGACATCGGCGGCCTGGTCTACCTCAACGCGCTGGCGCAGAGCGTGCCGAGCGCGGCCAACATCCGCCGCTACGCCGAGATCGTGCGCGAGCGCTCGGTGCTGCGCAAGCTGGTCGCGGCGAGCGACGAGATCGCGACCAGCGCCTTCAACCCGCAAGGTCGGCCGGTAGCGCAGATCCTCGACGACGCCGAGGGCAAGATCTTCCGCATCGGCGAGGAAGGCTCGCGCTCGCGCCAGGGCTTCCAGAGCATGGACCAGCTGGTGGTCCAGCTGATCGACCGCGTCAACGAGCTGCACGAGAACGGCGCCGAAGAAGTGACCGGCGTGCGCACCGGCTTCTACGACCTCGACCGCCTCACCGCCGGCCTGCAGGCGGGCGACCTGATCGTGCTCGCGGCGCGGCCGTCGATGGGCAAGACCGCGCTCGCGCTCAACATCGCCGAGCACGTCGCCGTCAAGGAGGGCCTGCCGGTCGTCGTCTTCTCGATGGAAATGGGCGCCTCGCAGCTGGCGCTGCGGATGGTCGGCTCGCTCGGCCGGATCGACCAGCAGCGACCTGCGCACCGGCGCGCTGCGCGACGACGAGTGGGGGCGCCTGTCGGAGGCGGTCGAGAAGCTCGGCAAGGTGAGCATGTTCATCGACGAGAGCGGCGCGCTCAGCCCGAGCGAGCTGCGCGCGCGGGCGCGGCGCCAGGCGCGCCAGTGCGGCCAGCTCGGCCTGATCGTCGTCGACTACCTGCAGCTGATGAGCGGCAGCTCGGAGACCAGCGACGAGAACCGCGCCACCGTCGATCGGCGAGATCTCGCGCGGCCTGAAGTCGCTCGCCAAGGAGCTGAAGTGCCCGGTGATCGCGCTCTCGCAGCTCAATCGCGGCGTCGAGTCGCGCAACGACAAGCGGCCGATGATGAGCGACCTGCGCGAGTCGGGCGCGATCGAGCAGGACGCCGACGTCATCATGTTCATCTACCGCGACGACTACTACAACAAGTGAGTCCGTCGCCGAGCAAGGAGCCGGGCGTCGCCGAAATCATCATCGCCAAGCAGCGCAACGGCCCGACCGACACCTTCAAGCTGACGTTCCTGAAGCCGCTCACCAAGTTCGACAACCTCGCGCCCGGATCGGCAGGCAGCGACTATTGAGCGCATGACGCATGCCCGCGCCGTCGCGGCGATGGTCGCGGCGACGCTGCTCTGGAGCATGGCCGGCGTCGTCAGCCGCCAGCTCGACTCGGCGCCGGCGCTTCGAGGCGACTTTCTGGCGCAGCGCCTTCAACGCGCGCGGCGCTGGTCGTCCTGCTCGGCCGCCTGCGCGGTTTCGCCGCGCTCGCCAGGACGCTCGCCAGCAACGACCGCGACGCTCTGGCTTTCGGGCCTGTGCTGGTCGGTCATGTTCACCGCCTTCATGGTCGCGATCACGATGACGACCGTCGCCAACGTCCTGATCACGATGGCGCTGGCGCCGTTGCTGACCGCGCTCGTCGCGCGCCTTGCGCTCGGCCAGCGCCTGCCGGTGCGCACCTGGGCGGCGATCGTCGTCGCCGGCGCCGGCATCGCCTGGATGTACGCGCACGAGCTCGCCGTCGTCGATACCGCGCCATCTGCTCGGCGTCGCGCGTCGCGCTCGGCGTGCCGATCGCCGCGGCGCTCAACTGGACCGCGATCCAGAAGAGCCGCGGCGGCAGCGTCGACCTGCTCGTCGCGGTGCTGATCGGCGCGGCGCTCTCGGCGCTGCTGACGCTGCCGCTGGCGTTGCCGTTGCGCGCATCGGCTCACGACATCGCTCTGCTGGCGCTGCTCGGCGTCGCCCAGCTCGCCGTGCCCTGCCTGGTCGCCGTCGCCGCGGCGCGCATGCTGCTCGCGCCCGAGGTCGCGCTGCTGTCGCTGCTCGAGATCGTCTTCGGCGTCAGCTGGACCTGGCTCGCCGGCGAGGCGCCGAGCGCGGACGTCCTCGTCGGCGGCGCGCTCGTGCTGGGCGCGTTGGTTGCCAACGAATCGATCGCCTTGCGCCGGCACAACCCTGTCGCCAATGCGACATAGTCACGCGCCTTCGAGCGCGCACGCGGTCGCTGCCGCTAACATGACCTCAACGTCGTCGCCTCCTTCAGCCGTCGCGCATGCCGAGCATTCCGTCCGCCAAGAACAACGCCGCGCGCTCGCGCGCCGACCCGTCACGACGAGGAACGCGCGCCGAGCGCGTTCCTGATGCTGCTCGAAGGACGCGCGCCGGCCGAGTTCGCCGCGCTGGTCGCCGCGCTGCCGTGGCTGAGCCGGTTGCCGCGCGGCGATGGCCACCCGGTGCTGGTCTTTCCCGGCATGGGCGCGAGCGACGTCACGACGCTGCCGCTGCGCCGCTTCCTGCAAGGCCTCGGCTACGTCACCCAGGCGTGGGGCCAGGGCCTCAACTTCGGCCCGCGGCCGGGCGTGATCGAGCGCTCGCGCGGCCGATCTTCGCGCCCTTGCCGAGCGCCACGGCCAGCCGGTGAGCCTGATCGGCTGGAGCCTGGGCGGGATCTACGCGCGCGAACTCGCCAAGCGGCATCCGAGCGAGAGCCGTTGCGTCGTCACGCTCGGAACGCCGTTCACCGGCCACCCGCGGGCGACCAATGCCTGGCGCATCTATGAGTTGCTGACCGGCAGCAAGGTCGGCGACGAGACGCTGATGGCCGAGATCAGGAAGGCGCCGCCGGTGCCGACGACGTCGATCTACTCGCGCACCGACGGCATCGTCTCGTGGCGCTGCAGCCTGAACGAGCCGGGCCCGCTGGTCGAGAACATCGAGGTCCACGCCAGCCATGTCGGCATGGGAATGAATCCGCTCGCGCTCTACGCCGTCGCCGATCGGCTGGCGCAGCCGATCGGCGAGTGGCGAAGCTTCGATGCATCGGGGGCGCGGCGCTGGTTCTTCCGCACCGGCCTGCCCGAGGCCGCGACGGCCGCCGGCTGAGCGCGCCCGCCGCCGCCTCGATGCAGATTCTCGCCAACGGCGTTCGCCTCGAGGTCGAAGAGCACGGCTCGGCCACGGGCGAGCCGCTGCTCCTGATCATGGGCCTCGGCATGCAGCTGCTCGGCTGGCACGAAGGGCTGGTCGCACAGCTGGTCGAGCGCGGCTTTCGCGTCATCCGCTTCGACAACCGCGACATCGGCCTGAGCCAGAGCTTCGACGCCTCCGGCGTGCCGAACCTGGTCCTCGATTCGCTGCGCTACAGCTTCGGCTTCAGCGTCAAGAGCCCGTACACGCTAGTCGACATGGCGTCCGACAGCATCGGCGTGCTCGACGCGCTCGGCATCGCCCGGGCCCATGTCTGCGGCGCGTCGATGGGCGGAATGATCGCCCAGCACCTGGCGGCGCGCGCGCCGCAGCGGGTCAAGAGCCTGACGCTGATGATGACCTCGAGCGGCGCGCGCCGCCTGCCCGGACCGACGCTGAAGGTGAGAAGCGCGATGATCGCGCGGCCGCCGGAGCCGCAGACCGTGCCCAACATCGTCGAGCACTACGTCAAGCTCTACGCGCTGATCGGCAGCCCGTCGTTTCCCTCGCGCGCCCGAGTACCTGCGCGAACGCTTCACGACCTCGGTGCAGCGCTCATACCGGCCGGCCGGGACGGCGCGCCAGATGGTGGCGATCGGCGCCGACGGCGATCGCTCGTCGATGCTCGACGCGATCCAGGCGCCGACCCAGATCATCCACGGCGTCGCCGATCCGCTCATTCCGGTGGCCGCCGGCAGCGATCTCAAGGCCAAGATCGGCGCCGCCGAGATCGACCTCGTCGACGGCATGGGCCACGACCTGCCACAGCCGCTCTGGCCGCGCTTCGTCGCCGGCATCGCGAGCGCGGCCGGGCGCGCCTGAGCGAGTCGCCCCGCGCGGTTCGTGGCCGACGCCACGCCGTCGGTGCACCGCGATGCGAACCCCCGCCCGGCCCGTTCCCGGGGCGTGACATCCGCCCGCTCCGCGAGCGCCGAGCGGGCTCGATTAGCGACGATACTTTCCGCTCCAACGTGGGCCGCCGCCCGCCGTGCCCGTGGCGAGGCCTGTCTGCATGTCGACCGTCATGACCTCGAGCGACCCGTCCGTCACCGCTGCTGTCGTTGCCGCGCAGGACAAGATCCGTGCGGTCGTCGACCTCTCCATCGTCGAGGTCGCCAACAACCTGCTGTTCCTGATGAAGTCGGCCGGGACCTACCGCGAGCGCGGTCAGCTGGCGTTCGCGCAGATCCACATCCTCGAAAGCCGCGAGCTCTTCTTGTCGTCGTTCGCGACCGCGCTGCGCGACCGGGTGAGCGAGGACATCGCTGCCAAGAGCGACTCCAAGCCGGCGGGCGAGACGACCGATTGGCAGTCGATCAGCCTGGTCGACGAAGGCCAGATCGAGGACAAGATCTCGTTCGAGCGCATCGGCCAGCTGATCGGCCATCGCAGCGAGACCGAGCTGCGCGAGCTCGACGGCTACATGAGCGGCCTGCTGCGCCACGGCTGGGCCGATCCGGCACGGAACCCCCTGCGTGGCGCGGTCATTGGTTTTGCGCTGCACCGGGCGATCGAGAAGGTCACCGAGGAGCCCGAGACGCAGAAGATCTTCGCGCGCGAGCTCAGCCAGGCGATGGCCAACCTCATGCCGACGTGCTATCGCGAGATCAGCGCCGACCTGAAACGGCGCGCGATTCGCCCGACCGATCTCGCGATGCGACCGGTCGACGACGCGGCGGCGCGCGCGCCGACCCGCCCGAGCACGGCCGGCACCGGCTTCGAGGAAGCGCGCAAGGCCTGGGAGCAGTCGTGGATCGGCCGCATGCCCGCCCGAAGCCGAGCCGCCGCTGCGCAGCTGGGAAAGCTCGATCCTCGGCCGCCTCGCCAATGCCGACCCGCCCGATGCGCTCGACCCCGAGAGCTCGGCGGCGCTGCTCGATCGCCTGATCCGTGGCGGCATGCCGGGATCGATCGGGGCGCCCGGCGGGGTGCGGCCGCCGGCGGTGGTCGAGGCCGACGCCGAGCTGATGAGCCTGCTGCGCCGCCTCAACGGCGGCTGCCAACTACCTCGGCGAGTTCGATCGGCTGCCGCGCGACACCGGCTACGGCTCGCACACCGGGTTCGAGGGCGCGGACTTCGCCGAGACGACCCGCCCGGGCGTGCCGCTCGGCAGCAGTTCGTACGTTCAGCCGCCGTCGGCCGGCCTCTCGGGCCTGATGGCGGCGAACCTGATCCGCGCCCATCGCGCCGAGCTGCAGCAGGCTTCGCGCGGCAAGCTCGACCACCTCGTGATCGAGGTCGTGAGCAGCCTGTTCGACCAGATCCTCTCCGACGCGCGCGTGCCGCCGGAGATGGCGCGCCAGATCGCCCGGCTGCAGCTGCCGGTGTTGCGCGCCGCGCTCACCGACGGCAGCTTCTTCTCGTCGCGGCGCCATCCGGTGCGTCGCTTCATCAACCGCGTCGCCTCGCTCGCCTGCGCCTTCGACAGCTACGAGAGCGGTCCGGCGAAGGAGCTGCTCGACCAGGTGCGGCGAGCTCGTCAAGGACATCGTCGAGGGCGACTTCGACCAGCTCCAGATCTACGACGCCAAGCTGTTCGAGCTCGAGCGCTTCGTTGCCGAGCAAACCCACGCCGAGGTGCGCGCCAGCGCGGCGGCAGAGACGCTGCGCGGCAAGGAGCTCGAATGGCGTGTCCAGCAGCAGTTCAGCCAGCGCCTGCGCGATGCGCTCGATCCGCTCGCGCTGCCGGCTTTCGTGCGCGACTTCCTGTGCGGCGTCTGGGGCCAGGCGATCGTCACGGCCTCGCGCCGCGACGGGCCGGAAGCGCCGTATCCGCTGCGCCTGCGCCGCGCCGGCGCCGAGCTCGTGACCAGCATCCAGCCCAAGCGCTCGCTCGAGCAGCGCAAGCACTTCGTCGCGACCTTGCCGGCACTGATGGCCGAGCTGACGCGCGGCATGAAGCTGGTCGACTGGCCCGAAGCGGCGCAGGACGAGTTCTTCGGCCAGCTCGTGACCCAGCACGCCGGCTCGCTCAAGGGCCTGGCGCGCAGCGACCTCGACCACAACATGATGGTCCGCAGCCTCGAGGCGGCGTTCCGCATGCCGATCCCGACGGCGGAGGAATCGGCGCTCGAGCCCGACGCCCACGGGGAGCGATGCGCCGGTCGTCGAGCAGCGTTTCTCGGCCGACGAGGAACGGGCCATCGGATTGATTTCGGACCACGAGGTCGACTGGGCCGCCGATGTCGGCGGCGCCGCTGAGCCAGCGCATGCGGCGACGGAAGCGGCGGCGACGTCGGCTTCGTCGGCCATCGGCCGAGGGCGACGTTCCCTTGCCGACCCTCGCGCTCGCCGGCGATCCCGCTGCGGCCGCGAACGGCGCCGCTGCCGCCAAGGCCGAGCCGGTCGAATCGCCCGAGCTCGCGCCCGGCGCGCAGTTGCGCGAGCACCTGCAGCTCGGCTTTTCCTACCAGCTCAACCTCAAGGACCAGTGGCAGAAAGTTCGCCTGACCTACATGAGCCCGGCGCGCAGCCTGTTCCTGTTCTCGCACGGCGCCAAGGGCCGCGAGACGATCTCGATGACCGCGCGCACCCTCGGCCGGCTGTGCGAGGCGGGTCGCATGAAGGCGTTCGAGAACGCCTTCCTGCTCGATCGCGCGACCCAGCGCGCGCGCGAGCAGCTCGCCGGCGCAGACGCCGCGGCGGCCACGCGCTAGGGCACTAGCCGCCCTGGCCGTAGTACTCGCGCACGGTCTCGGCCGCGACCCCTTGCAGGAACGCGGCGAGCTCGGGGTCGAGGCCGCGGCGCGTCGCGACAGAGCACTGTTGCTGGACCGGCGACTTCTTCTCGAGGACCGCATACGTACGGCATGGACCACGAGCTGGTCGCCGGCGCCAAGCTGCCGGATGATCCTCGAGAAGTCGGGCTCATCGACTCGAGGGCGAGAGCGCTTGGCGTCGCCCTCGACGAACGTTGCTGCCACGCGCGGCGCGCCTTGTCGATGAGCGCATCGATGGCGATTGCATCCAGCACAGGTATACTGCATCGAAGTTCGAGCTTGCGGCAAGTCATCCAGATTCCGGTGCAGGTCATTGTCCGGCCAACCGGCATGCGCAGCTATCCGGTCGCGCGCGTATTGGCTGATCTGATGGGCGATCTCGGCCATCCTTCCGGCGCGGTCGACACGAGCCCGTGCACGCCCCGGCTGGAAGGGCACTGGCGGCGTCCATCATGACTACGACGTCGAACTGGCTTCCGGGCTCGTTGAAACCTGACGATTTTGTTGCCATCGCGCGTTCGTCCACACCAAGACCCTCGGCGGCTCGGAGGAGTACGCCTTCCAGAGCAAGCCGCTCAACATCGAGCGCCTGGCGGACGGATTCCGGGTCGAGCGCTGGCACATGAACAGCGATCCGCCGCCGTTCCACAAGAAGGTCATCCCCGACAAGACCGCGAAAGTCGACCGGCGCAACATCGGCCACATGAAGGTGCCGGGCATCTTCTTTCTCGAATCGCTGTTCGCTCCCGCCGGCAGCGGCGCGGAGACGGGCAACCTCGCCGGCGCCCGGCATACCGCAATTGCCAGTTCATGACGCCGGAGACGCGGCGCACGACCCACTTCTTCTGGAACTACCTGCACAACTTCGATCTCGACAACCCGAACATCGCGCTGTCTCTGTGCAACAGCCTGCGCGAGGGCTTCATGGAAGACAAGGCGATCATCGAGGCGCAGCAGAAGCTGTTCGACCGCGAGCCCGACACAACCCTGCTCGCGATCGTCGCCGACGCGCCGCTGGCGCACTTTCGGCGCGTCTTCGGTGAACGACTGGCCGCGCAGCAGAAAGCCCAAGCGCAAGCTGCCTGACGGCGCGCCGGCGCCCGGCACAGCGGTTGGTTCAGGACGCGTCCGGTAGCTGGGACAATCGGCTATCCGAGCCCGCGCGATCGCACACGCGCCTGCCGCCTCGTGTGCAGTTCGTGTGCATTCGTCTGTGGGCTCGCGTTGCACCCATGCCCAGTCCTTCCATCGTCGCTGTCGAGACGACCTCTGTGACCCGGGGTGCGGCGGATTGGCGTCTTTGCGTCGCGCCGATGATGGAATGGACCGATCGGCACTGCCGCTTCTTCCATCGCCTGCTCAGCCGCAAGCCCGGCTTTACACCGAGATGGTGACGACCGGCGCGCTGCTGCACGGCGACGTGCCGCGCCATCTCGACTTCGACGAGCGCGAGCATCCGGTCGCGCTCCAGCTCGGCGGCAGCGAGCCGGCCGAGCTCGCCGCGGCGGCCCGGCTCGGCGAGTCGTGGGGCTATGCCGAGATCAACCTCAACTGCGGCTGCCCGAGCGAGCGGGTGCAGCGCGGCTCGTTCGGCGCCTGCCTGATGGCCGAGCCGGTGCTCGTCGGCGACTGCATCAAGGCGATGCGCGACGCGGTTAGCGATTCCGGTGACGGTCAAGCACCGGATCGGCATCGATCGCCACGAGAGCTATCCGTTCGTTCGCGACTTCGTCGGCACGGTGGCGGCGTCGGGCGGCTGCGAGGTCTTCATCGTCCACGCCCGCAATGCCTGGCTGAAGGGCGTGAGCCCGAAGGAAAACCGCGAGCTGCCGCCGCTGCGCTATGAGATCGTCGCGCGCCTGAAGCAGGACTTCCCCGCGCTGACGCTGGTCGTCAACGGCGGCCTGACGACGAACGAGCAGATCGCCGGCCAGCTTGCAGGCGGTCGACGGCGTCATGCTCGGTCGCGAGGCCTACCACCATCCCTGGGGACTCAGCACCGTGGGACGAGCGCTTCTTCGGCGCCGCGCCGCGCGCGCTGGACCGCGACGCGGTCGAGGCGGCGATGGTCGACTACATGGACGAGCGCGCGCGAACCAGCGGCGAGCCATGGTCGCGGATCGCCCGCCACATGCTCGGCCTGCGCAACGGCGAGCCCGGCGCGCGGCGCTGGCGCCAGGTATGGTCGGACCACGCCTTGAAAAGCGAGCCGGCGCGCACGGTGTCGCGCCTGGCGCGCGCGGCGATGGCCGGGCAGACGCACACGCACGACGCAGAGCTTCGCCGCCTGACGCAGCGCCGACCCACCCGAGGAGAACCATCGCATGGCCCATCGCAACACCGCCTACGACGACACCCTGCGCGACTACCTGGTCGCCCACTCGACGCGCGAGCAGCCGGCACAGGCCGGCCTGCGCGAGGCGACCCGGACGCACCCGCACGCCGGCATGCAGATCGGCCCGGAGCAGGCGCAGTTCATGGCGCTT
Source organism: uncultured beta proteobacterium (assembly GCA_963766315.1). Taxonomy (GTDB): domain Bacteria; phylum Pseudomonadota; class Gammaproteobacteria; order Burkholderiales; family Burkholderiaceae_C; genus Schlegelella_A. Next base: position 177,032 of record CAVXZM010000008.1, on the reverse strand, counting down.
GCTGGTCAAGCTCATCGGCGCCCGCCGGGCGATCGAGGTCGGCGTCTTCACTGGCTACAGCGCGCTCGCGGTCGCGCTCGCGCTGCCCGCCGACGGCTACCTGCTCGCCTGCGACATCAGCGACGAGTACACCCGCGTCGGCCGACCGTTCTGGGCCGACGCCGGGGTCGCGGCGAAGATCGACCTGCGCCTCGGCCCGGCACAAGCGACGCTCGACGCGCAGATCGCAGCCGGCGCGGCGGGAAGCTTCGACTTCGCCTTCATCGATGCCGACAAGTCGGGCTACGACGCCTACTACGAGCGCTGCCTGGTGCTGCTCCGGCCGGGCGGCCTGATCGCGATCGACAACGTGCTCTGGGGCGGCAGCGTCGCGCGTCCGAGCGAGGACGCCGACACGATGGCGCTGCAGGCGCTCAACAGCCAAGATCCATCGTCGACGAGCGCGTCGACATCGCGATGCTGCCGCTCGGCGACGGCGTGACGTTGGCGAGGAAGCGCTAGCGCGAGCGTCCGCGCGTCAGGCCGGCGGTGCCTGCCAGGCGCGCTGCGCCGCCGCGCGCTCGCCCCTGGACCGTCGCGAGGACGACGCCGACCAGCGCGAGCGCGAACGCCGCGCCTTGCGCGAACGTGAACTGCTCGCCGTAGATGAGCATGCCGACCGTCGCGGCGCTGATCGGCAGGAACACCGTGAAGACGCCCGCCGACGACGCCGGAACGTGCTTGACGCCGGTCATCCACAGCCACACCGTCAGCACGCTCGCGGCGATCGAGTAGACGACGAGCAGCAGCCACGACGACGGCGGGATGAAGCCGAGGCCGAAGTCTGGCAGTTGCCAGAGCGCGAGCGGCGTGACGAGCGCCAGGCCCCAGAGGTTGATCAGGGCGCTGATCCGCTTCGGCCCGACGTGGGCGGCGAGCTTCTTGCCGATGACGACGTAGAGCGACTCGCAGGTCACCGCGGCGAGCAGCAGCAGGCTGCCGAGCAGCGAGCCGCTCGCGAGCTCGCCCTCGGCGTCGCGCGCGAACGCGACCAGGGCGATGCCGGCGATGGCGCAGGCGATTCCCAGTGCGGCGCGCCAGCCGGGCCGCTCGCCGAGCAGCAGCCACGAAAGCAGCGCGACCACCGCCGGGATCGCCGCCATGATCACGCCCGCGGCGAGCGCGGTGCTGCGGTAGATGCCGAACAGCATGCAGATCGAGAACAGGAAGTTGCCGAAGAACGATTCGAGGAACAGCAGGCGGTGGGTGCGTCGGTCGAGCGGCGCTTCGTCTGCCGGCCGGCGCAGCCACGGCGTCATCGCCACGGCGGCGATGGCGAAGCGCAGCCAGGCGAGGATGAAGACCGGAAAGACGGCGAGCAGCGCCTTCGAGAAGCCGACGTAGGCGCCGACGATCGCCATCGCCAGCGCCAGGCACAGATACGCGAGCCAGACGCTCATGGCGTCGGTTCCTGCTTCGCCGCGGCGGCGTCGGCGGCGCGACGGCGCTCGCTCCGCGCCAGCAGGAAGCTCGCAGCGACGACGCCGATCGCGACCAGGGCGATGATGATCGTCGCCACCGCGTTGACGCTCGGATTGAGGCCGAGCCGGGCGCGCGAGAAGATGACCAGCGGCATCGTCGTCGCGCCCGGGCCGGAGAGGAACGCCGACAGCACGACGTCGTCGAGCGAGAGCGTGAAGGTGAGCAGGAACGCCGACAGCAGCGCCTGGCCGATCATCGGCAGCGTCACCAGCCAGAACACCTGCCAGGGGCGCGCGCCGAGGTCGAGCGCCGCCTCCTCGAGCTGCGGGTTGAGCGTCTGCAGCCGGGCGCGGACGACGACGGTCGCGTAGGCCATGCCGAGCAGGACGTGGCCGAGCCAGATCGTCAGCATGCCGCGCTCGGGGAAGCCGACGCCGAACGCGGCCTCGGTCGCGCGCTGCAGCGAGACCAGCATCAGCAGCAGCGACAGGCCGATGATCACCTCGGGCATCACCAGCGGCGCCGCGACCATGCCGGAAAAGAGCGTGCTGCCGAAGAAGCGGCGATAGCGGACGAGCGCGAACGCGGCGAGCGTGCCGAGGACGACCGACGCGCACGCGGTCGCTGAACGCGACCTTGAGCGAGAGCGCGAGGCCGGCGAGCAGCTCGCGGTCGGAGGCGAGCGCGGCGTACCAGCGCAGCGTGAAGCCGCGCCAGACGTTGGCGACCGGCGAGTCGTTGAACGAGTAGACGACGAGCGCGACGATCGGCACGTACAGGAAGGCGTAGCCGAGCGCGAGCCAGGCGCGCGCGAACATGCGGTTGACGGCGAGCGCGCGCATGGCGATTCAGGCGGCGCGGGCGGTGGCCTCGCCCTGGTAGCGGCTGAAGACGGCCAGCGGCACGATCACCAGCAGCACCATCGTCACGGCGACGGCGCACGCCATCGGCCAGTCGTTGTTGCTGAAGAACTCGTCCCAGAGCGTGCGGCCGATCATCTGCGTCTGCGGCCCGCCGAGCAGCTCGGGGATGACGTACTCGCCGACGCAGGGAATGAAGACCAGCATCGCGCCGGCGATGATGCCGGCGCGCGAGAGCGGCACGGTGATCTTCCAGAACGCGGTCCACGCGTTCGCGCCGAGATCGGCGGCGGCCTCGAGCAGGCGCAGGTCCATCTTCGCCAGGTTCGAGTAGAGCGGCAGGATCATGAACGGCAGGTAGGTGTAGGTCATGCCGAGGATGAGCGAGAACGGCGTGTTCATCAGCTGCCCGGGCCCTGGAATCAGGCCGGCGGCGGCGAGCAGCCGGTCGAGGTGCAGCCGCTCGATCGCGTCGGCGGCCAGGCCGTTCTCGGTCAGCAGCGCCTTCCAGGCGTAGACGCGCAGCAGGAACGAGGTCCAGAACGGCAGCATCACGAGCATCAGCAACGCCGGCTGGAGCGAGCGGCGTGCGCGCGCCATGAAGTAGGCGAACGGATAGCCGATGACGAGGCAGAGCACGGTCGTCACCGCCGCGTAGGCGAGGCTCGAGACGTAGGTGCGCAGGTACAGGTCCTCCTGCACCAGACGCAGGTAGTTGACGAACGTGACGCTGAAGGCGAGGGCGCCGTCCTTCCAGGTGACGATGTCCTTGATCGTCGTCGTCTCCATCTCGGAGACGGCGATCCTGGCGACGACCAGGAACGGCAACAGGAAGAAGACGAGCAGCCAGCCGTAAGGGACCGCGATGACGGCGAAGCGGCCGCCGCGTGTCCGCGTCCTCATTGCGTCAGCACCACCTGCGAGAGGTCGGTCCAGCTCGCCCACGCCTTGTCGCCCCAGGTCAGCGGCGCGCCGGGCTGTCGCTCGACGTTGCTCTGGCTGATCTTGACGACGCGGCCGCTCGCCAGCTGCAGGTGATAGACCGTGAAGCTGCCGAAATAGGCGACCTCCTTGATCGTTCCGTGGGCCCGGTTGACGCCTATCTCGGGCGTCGCCGGCGAGGTCAGCGCGTCGCGCCGCAGCTGGATCTTCTCAGGCCGAGCGCGACCGTCACCGCCATCCCGCGCGTGCCGGTGATGCCGTGGCCGACGCGGTGGCGGACGTCGCCGCAGTCGACGACGACGTGATCGGGCTCGTCTTCGACCAGCGTTCCGTCCATCAGGTTGACGTTGCCGATGAAGTCGGCGACGAAGCGGCTCGCCGGCGTCTCGTAGATCTCGGCCGGGGCGCCGACCTGCAGGAAGCGCCCCTCGCTCATCACGGCGATGCGCGCGGCCATCGTCATCGCCTCTTCCTGGTCGTGGGTGACGATGACGCAGGTGACGCCGACGTCGTGGACGATGTTGGCGAGCTCGATCTGGGTTTCCTCGCGCAGCTTCTTGTCGAGCGCGCCGAGCGGCTCGTCGAGGAGCAGCAGCTGCGGCTTCTTGGCCAGGCTGCGCGCCAGCGCGACGCGCTGCTGCTGGCCGCCCGAAAGCTGATGCGGCTTGCGCTTCGCGTAGGGGACGAGCTGGACGAGCTTCAGCATCGCCGCGACGCGAGCCTCGACCTCGTCCTTGGGCAGGCGGTCGCGGCGCAGGCCGAAGGCGATGTTGTCGAACACCGAGAGGTGCGGAAAGAGCGCGTAGCTCTGGAACATCATGTTCATCGGCCGCTCGTACGGCGGCAGCTCGGCGAGGTCCTTGCCGTCGAGCGTGATCGTTCCCGAGGTCGGCGTCTCGAAGCCGGCGAGCATGCGCAGCAAGGTCGTCTTGCCCGAGCCCGACGAGCCGAGCAGGGCGAAGACCTCGCCCTTGGCGATGTCGATCGAGACGTTGTCGACGACCCGATGGCCGTCGAATTCCTTGACGAGGTCAGTGATCCGGAGAAAGGCTTCGGCGCTCATCGGCACAAGCGGCGGCTGGACGCCGCTCTTCAGCGTCGCGCGAGAAAGCGCGGGAAGTCGGGGCAGGGTCGTCAGGAGACCGTCTTCAGCACGTCGGCAATCGTGCTGATCGCCTGGTCGATGTGCGACTCCTCGACGATCAGCGGCGGCGACAGGGCGATGATGTCGCCGGTCGTGCGGATCAGGACGCCGCGCTGGAAGCACTCGCGAAAGACGTCGAAGGCGCGCTTGCCGGGGCTGCCGGCGATCGACTCGAGCTCGATCGCGCCGACCAGGCCGATGTTGCGGATGTCGATCACGTGCGGCGATTCGCGCAGCGAGTGGACGGCGTGCTCGAACGCCGGTGCGATCTTGGCGCCGCGTGTGAGCAGGCCTTCGTCGGCGTAGGTCTCGAGCGTGCCGAGCGCTGCCGCGCAGGCGAGCGGATGCGCCGAATAGGTGTAGCCGTGCGGGAACTCGACGACGTGCTCCGGGCCGGTCATGAAGACGTCGTGGATCGCGCGCTTGGCGAACACCGCGCCCATCGGCACGGCGCCGTTGGTGATTCCCTTGGCCACCGTCATGAGGTCGGGCGTGACCTTGAAGTAGCTCGCCGCGAACGGCGCGCCGAGGCGGCCGAAGCCGGTGATGACCTCGTCGAAGATGAGCAGGATGCCGTGCTTGTCGCAGATCGCGCGCAGACGCTCGAGGTAGCCCTTGGGCGGGAGCAGCACGCCGGTCGAGCCGGCGACCGGCTCGACGATCACCGCCGCGATCGTCGACGCGTCGTGCAGGGCGACGATCCGCTCGAGGTCGTCGGCGAGCTCGGCGCCGTGCTCGGGGACGCCGCGCGAGAAGCGCGTTCTTCTTCGGGTCGTGGGTGTGGCGCAGATGGTCGACGCCGCCGACCATGGTGCCGAAGCTCTTGCGGTTGCCGGCGATGCCGCCGACCGAGATGCCGCCGAAGTTGACGCCGTGGTAGCCGCGCTCGCGGCCGATGAGACGCGTGCGCTGGCCCTCGCCGCGGGCGCGGTGATAGGCGATCGCCATCTTGAGCGCGGTGTCGACCGCCTCCGAGCCCGAGTTGGTGAAGAACACCTTGTCGAGACCAGCGGGGGTGAGCTCGACCAGCTTCTCGGCCAGCTCGAACGCCTTCGGGTGCGCCATGTTGAAAGGCGGCGCGAAGTCCATCTCGGCGGCCTGCTCGGCGATCGCGCGAACGATCTTCGGCCGCGCGTGTCCGGCGTTGACGCACCACAGCCCGGCGACGGCGTCGAGCACCTGTCGCCCTTCCGGCGTCCAGTAATGCATCCCCTCGGCCTTGGCGAGAAGGCGCGGCTTGCTCTTGAACTCGCGGCTGGCGGTAAAGGGCATCCAGTACGCGTCGAGCTTGGCCGAGGGCGTGCCCGCGGCCGGAGCCGTCGACGGCGCTACCGCGGGGTGGGGGTCTTTGTGCATGTCTTCTCCTGCGCGTGCCGGCCGGATCGGGCCGGGCGAGATGGGAGTCTAGAAGAACTGCGCGTAGCGCCGACTTTCACATCAAAAAACGGCCATGCCGCAATGCGGAACAGCATCGTGCTGCGTTGCCGCAAAATTTCTCATTGTGGAGGATACAATCTCGCGATACGAGAAGACGTCGCTAACTCATTGATTCGTCGACTGTTTTTGCTGTGATCTTCGACGACACGTCAAGACTCGGCGCACGAGCTATCGCATTACGCTGATCCCCATCGTTTTCGCCGCTTCTTTGTCATCAGGAGGACCTCATGCACGCACCGTCACGGCAAGATCAGATCCAAGCCCTCGAACAGGACTGGGCACAAAACCCGCGCTGGAAGGGCATCCGCCGCACCTACTCGGCCGCGGACGTCGTTCGCCTCTCGGGTTCGCTCCGCGTCGAGCACACGCTCGCCCGGCGTGGCGCCGAGAAGCTCTGGAACCTCGTCAACACCGAGCCGTTCGTCAACACGCTTGGTGCATTGACGGGGAACCAGGCGATGCAGCAGGTCAAGGCCGGCCTGAAGGCGATCTACCTGTCGGGCTGGCAGGTCGCAGGCGACGCCAACATCGCCGGCGAGATGTACCCGGACCAGTCGCTCTATCCGGCCAACTCGGTGCCGATGGTTGTCAAGCGGATCAACAACACCTTCACGCGCGCCGACCAGATCCAGTGGTCCGAAGGCAAGGACGATATCGACTACTTCGCGCCGATCGTCGCCGATGCCGAAGCCGGGTTCGGCGGCGTGCTCAATGCGTTCGAGCTGATGAAGTCGATGATCGAGGCCGGTGCCGCCGGCGTCCACTTCGAGGACCAGCTCGCCTCGGTCAAGAAGTGCGGGCACATGGGCGGCAAGGTGCTGGTGCCGACGCGCGAGGCCAACGCCAAGCTCACCGCGGCGCGGCTTGCCGCCGACGTCATGGGCACGCCGACGCTGGTCATCGCCCGCACCGACGCTGAGGCTGCCGACCTGGTGACGAGCGACGTCGATGACAACGACAAGCCGTTCCTCACCGGCGAGCGCACGGTCGAGGGTTTCTATCGCACCCGCCCGGGTCTCGACCAGGCCGTGTCGCGCGGCCTGGCGTATTCGGAATACGCCGACATGGTCTGGTGCGAGACGGGCAAGCCCGACCTCGCGTACGCCAAGGCCTTCGCCGAGGCGATCCACAAGAAGTTTCCCGGCAAGCTGCTCGCCTACAACTGCTCGCCCAGCTTCAACTGGAAGAAGAACCTCGACGACGCGACGATCGCCAAGTTCCAGCGCGAGCTCGGCGCAATGGGCTACAAGTTCCAGTTCATCACGCTGGCCGGCTTCCACAGCCTCAACTATTCGATGTTCAACCTGGCCCACGGCTACGCGCGCAACAGCATGAGCGCGTTCGTCGAGTTGCAGGAAGCCGAGTTCGCGGCGGCCGAAAAAGGCTTCACCGCGGTCAAGCACCAGCGCGAGGTCGGCACCGGCTACTTCGACGCCGTGACGACGACGATCGAGCGCGACGCCTCCACCGCCGCGCTCAAGGGCTCGACCGAAGACGAGCAGTTCTTCGACCGCAAACAGGCCTGATCGCCCGATCCCGGGTCTGGCGCGGGCCGGGCCCCTGTCTTGCTTCGCCCGACGGCAACCCCGTCGGGCGTTTTCATTGGGCGAATGGCCCTGGAATTAGGCGGATCGCCCTCATTTGCCCTGCCTTGTCGGTGATGGTCCGAGCCACGCGTTATTACCCGGCGGCCCGCCTTCGTGAGAAAAAATGACCGCCTTCCTGTCCAGATTTTTCCGCCAAGCGCTCGTCGCGCTGCTTTTCGCGGCCGCGCTGCCTGCCGCACTGGCGTTCGGCCTGGACGACGTCGCTGCGCGGGCGAGCGGCCTGGCGGCGCGCCCGTACAAGGCGCCCGTGATCGACATGCCGACGCAGTTGCGCGAGCTCGATTACGACGCCTACCGCGATATCCGCTTTCGCACCGAGAAGGCGCTCTGGCGCGCCGAGAAGCTGCCGTTCGAGCTGATGTTCTTCCACCAAGGGCGCGCGGTTCCCGAGCCGGTGCGGATCAACGTCATCGAGCCGTCGGGAGAGCGTCTCGTGCCGTTCGACCCGGCGCTCTTCGACTACGGCAAGAACAAGCTCGACCCGCAGACGCTAAGCCATCTCGGCTTCAACGGCCTGCGCGTCCACTTCGCCATCAACAGGCCGGGCTACAAGGACGAGGTCCTCGTCTTCCAGGGTGCGAGTTATTTTCGCGCCCTCGGCAAAGGTCAGGCGTACGGCCTCTCGGCGCGCGGCCTCGCGGTCGACACCGCCGCGGCCGAGGGCGAGGAGTTTCCGCGTTTTGTTGAGTTCTGGGTCGAACGGCCGAAGCCAAACGCGACCTCGCTGACGATTTACGCCCTGCTCGACTCGCGCCGCATCTCCGGCGCCTACCGCTTCGTCCTGACCCCCGGCGTCGAGACAGTCATGCAGGTGACGGCACGGCTCTATGCGCGCGAGAAGATCGCCAAGCTCGGCATTGCGCCGCTGACCAGCATGTTCGCGTTCGGCGAGAACCAGCCCGGGCGCGACGACTATCGGCCCGAGGTGCATGACTCCGACGGTCTGTCGGTCCAGCTCGGCAACGGCGAATGGATCTGGCGTCCCCTTGTCAACCCACGCCGCCTGCTGGTGACGTCGTTCGCTACCACCAACCCGCACGGCTTCGGCCTGATGCAGCGCGACCGCTCGCCGGCGAGCTACGAGGATCCAGAAGCCCAGTACGAGCGGCGGCCGAGCGCGTGGGTCGAGCCGGTCGGTGCCTGGGGCGCCGGCAGGGTCGAATTGGTGCAGATTCCGACGCCGGACGAAACCAACGACAATATCGTTGCTTTCTGGGTGCCGCAGGTTTCTGCGGTTCCAGGCAAGCCCTTCGATATCGCCTATCGGCTCCGTTGGCAAAGCGCAGGCACGACACCTGCCGATGTCGGTTGGACCGTGCAGACGCGGCGCGGCCGCGGCTTTGTCAAGCGTCCTGACGGCGATATCAACTACGTGGTCGATTTCGACGGACCGGCTCTGCGCGCGTTGGCACCGGCCACCGACATCGAACCTGTCATATGGGTCGACGCCAACGCCGAGGTGCGGGAGCGCAACGTCTTCAAGAATCCGGTGACCGGCGTCTGGCGCATGACCGTGCGCTTCAAACGAAACGATGCAGCACGCCCGGTCGAGTTGCGCGCCTACCTCAAACAACAGCAATCGATCCTCACCGAAACATGGAGCTATATCCTTCCGGCGGAAGCCGACAAGCCATGACGCCGCCGGCGCATCCGCCGCTCGTGCGCAGCTCGATGCCGGCCGAGCCGTGGGCCGGCCATCCGCTCGGTCGACCCCTTCGCCGCCTGCTCGGCCGCGGGCCGAGCCTGGTGCGGCCGACTCCTGGGGACGTCCGCCCGTTGATGCTGCGCCGGCTCGTCCTTCTGATCCTGGTCTTGCTCGGCGCGTTCGTCGGCACCCGGGCGATGGCCGAGGTTCTGCCCGAAGGTGGCGCGGCGCTCGCAGAAGGGAGCCTGCTGGTCCTGTTCGGCATCCTCTTCGCCTGGATCTCGGCCGGCTTCTGGACCGGGCTGATGGGTGCCGGCGCCGTGCTCCTCCGTCCCGGGCGAGGTCCGCTGATGCGCGGCCTCGGTGAAGCCGCACTGCGCCCCCTCGATGCCGCGGTGCGCACCGCGATCGTCATGCCGATCTGCAACGAGCACGTGCCGACCGTGTTCGGCGGGCTCGCGGCGACGATCGACTCGCTCGTCGCCACCGGCGAGGCCGGCAACTTCGACGTCTACGTTCTCAGCGACACCTCCGATCCCGAGATTCGCGCTGCCGAGCACGCGGCATGGAGCGCGCTCGCCGCGCGCCTGTCGCCTGACAGCGAAGCGCCGACGATCGCGGTCCACTATCGCTGGCGCCAGCTGCGCGTTAAGCGCAAGGCCGGAAATGTCGCCGACTTCTGCCGCCGCTGGGGCGCGGCCTATCGCTACATGGTCGTTCTCGACGCCGACAGCGTTATGACCGGCGAATGCCTGACGACACTGGTGCGGATGATGGAAGTGCACGCCGACGCCGGCATCATCCAGACCGCGCCGCGCGCGGTCGGTCACGAGACGCTGCACGCCCGCATCCAGCAGTTCTCGGCACGCGCCTATGGGCCGCTCTTCACCGCCGGCATGCGCTTCTGGCAGCTCGGCGAGTCGCACTACTGGGGCCACAACGCGATCCTGCGCATGGCGCCCTTCATGGCCCATTGCGCGCTCGCGCCTTTGCCCGGCAACGGTCCTCTCGCGGGCGAGGTGATGTCACACGACTTCGTCGAGGCGGCACTGATGCGACGCGCCGGCTGGAAGGTCTGGGTCGCCGACGAGCTCGACGGCAGCTACGAGCAGGTGCCGCCGAACCTGCTCACCGAGCTGCAGCGCGATCGGCGCTGGTGCCACGGCAACCTGCAGAACTCGCGACTGATGTTCGAGCCCGGGCTGCACACGGTCCACCGCACCGCGTTTCTCACCGGGGTGCTGGCCTATGCGTCGTCGCCACTCTGGCTCGCCTTCCTGATGCTCTCGACGCTGCTGTTCGCGCAGCACGTCGGCAGCGATCCGATCTATTTCTTCGAACCCGACCAGCTGTTTCCGATCTGGCCGGCCGCCAACTTCAAGCTCATGCTGACGCTCTTCGGCCTCACCGGCGTGCTTCTGCTCGCGCCCAAGGCGATGGCCGTGGTTGCGATCGTGCTGCGCGGCGAAGCGCGCCGCTTCGGCGGCGTCGCGCGCCTGCTGGCGAGCGCCTTCATCGAGTTCTGGCACTCGCTCCTCCTCGCGCCGGTGCGGATGCTGTTCCACAGCCAGTTCGTCGTCGCCGCGCTTACCGGCTGGCGCCTGGACTGGCGCTCGCCGCCGCGCGACGACGCCGCCACGACCTGGCGCGAAGCGTGTGCGCGGCACGGCGCGCATACCGTGCTGGCGCTGATCTGGATCGCCGCCATTGTCGTCACCAGCGCGGCGTTTCCGTGGTGGCTTTCGCCGATCCTCGCCGGGCTGCTGACTGCGATTCCGCTTTCGGTCCTGAGCAGCCGCGCCCGCATCGGCCGCTGGCTGCGGGCACATCGTCTGATGCTCACGCCTGAAGAGAGCCGCGAGCCGCGGGTCCTGCAGGCAGCGCGGAGCGCCAGCGCCGAAATCGCCCGGGCGCTCTCGTCGTTCCGGGCGGCGATCGTCGATCCGACGATGCACGCCAGCGTCGTGGCGGCGCTGCCGACGCGCGCTGCGTCGCACGGCGCCAAGGGCACGGCCGAGTCGCTCCTGGTCGAGCGCGCGCTCGCCGACGGTCCGGCGGCGCTCGCAGCGGTTGACCGGCTGCGCCTGCTCTCGAGCGCGACGGCGTTGACGACCTTGCGCCGCGAAGTGCTGGCCCATCGCGCCCACCCCGATTGGTGGCGCGACGTCGGCGCGGCCGGAACGGCCGAAGCGCCGCGGGCCGTGTCCCGCGGCTCGGGGCGGACACCGTCCCGCGTGCCGGTGACCGAAGCGCTTTGACCGCGCCGGCGCGTTTCGGGTAACGTGGCACGCGCCCGCAGCGGCGCGCTGCCGCGGCGCCAAGCTGGCGCAGGGCGATCCCGGAGCTCCTCGAGAAACGCCGCATGGCCGACGACATCGCCGCTCTTCGCCGCATTCTGCGCAGCAGCCGGACGATCGCGGTCGTTGGCCTGTCCGCGGAATGGCACCGGCCGAGCTTCTTCGCCGCCAAGTACATGCAGGAGCACGGCTACCGGATCATCCCGGTGAATCCACGTTATGAGGAAGTGCTCGGCGAACGCTGCCACGCCAACCTGACGACGATCGAGGTGCCGGTCGACATCGTCGACGTCTTTCGCCGCACCGAAGACGTGATGCCGATCGCCGAGCAGGCGATCGCGATCAAGGCGAAGTGCCTGTGGCAGCAGATCGGCGTCAAGAACGAGGCGGCGGCCGCGCTCGCCGCAGCGGCCGGGCTCGATGTCGTGATGGACCGCTGCGTCAAGATCGAGCACGCGCGCCTGTTCGGCGGGCTCAACTGGGCCGGCGTGAACACCGGCGTCATCTCGGCGCGGCGTCCGGTCTGACTTCGACGACGATCCCGGCAACCGTCATGGCCGACCACCGCTTTCAGCCCGAGACGCTGGCGATCCACGCCGGCCAGATCCCCGACGCCGCGACCGGCGCACGCGCGCTGCCGATCTACCAGACGACGAGCTTCGTCTTCGACAGTGCCGACCATGCCGCGAGCCTGTTCAACCTGCAGACCTTCGGCAACGTCTACTCGCGTCTGTCGAACCCGACCGTCGCCGTGCTCGAGGAGCGCGTCGCCGCGCTCGAGGGCGGACGCGCCGCGCTCGCCTCGGCGAGCGGCATGGCAGCGGAGGCAATCGCTCTGCTCACGCTGTTGCAACAAGGCGACCACGTCGTCGCCGCGGGCGCGCTCTATGGCGGCAGCGTCAGCATGCTCGCCGTCAATCTCGCCAAGCTCGGCATCGAGACGAGCTTCGTCGACGGCGCGTCGGCGGACGCCTTCGCCGCCGCGATGCGGCCGACGACGCGCGCCGTCTTCGCCGAAAGCCTGGGCAACCCGAGCCTGCAGGTGCTCGACATCGCCGCCGTCGCCGAGGTTGCGCACACGCACGGCGTGCCGCTGATCGTCGACAACACCGTGCCGTCGCCGTTTCTGTGCAACCCGATCCGCTTCGGCGCCGACATCGTCGTCCACTCGGCGACCAAGTACCTCGGCGGCCACGGCACGACCCTCGCCGGCGTGATGGTCGAAAGCGGCAAGTTTCCGTGGGACAACGGCAAGTTCCCGGGAATGACCGAGCCGTCGAAGGGCTACCACGGGGTCAGGTTCTTCGAGACCTTCGGCGACTTCGGCTTCACGATGCGCGCGCGCATGGAGACGCTTCGCGTGTACGGCGCCGCGCTCGCGCCGACGAGCGCGTGGCAGGTCCTGCAAGGCATCGAGACCTTGCCGCTGCGCATGGAGCGCCACTGCAGCAACGCACTCGCCGTCGCCCGCTTCCTGCAGGCTGACCCGCGCGTTGGCTGGGTCAACTATCCGGGCCTGCCCGAGCATCCCGATCACGCGCTCGTGGCGCGCCAGATGCGCGCGGTCGGCAGCGTTCCGGGTGCGTCGGGCCTGCTCGCCTTCGGCGTCAAGGGCGGCCTCGCCGCCGGGGTGCGCTTCATCGAGGCGGCGCAGATGATGAGTCACCTCGCCAACATCGGCGACACGCGCACGCTCGTCATCCATCCGGCGTCGACGACCCACCGCCAGCTCGACGAGGCGCAGCAGCTCGCCGCCGGCGTCGCTCCGGACATGGTGCGGATCTCGGTCGGCCTCGAGCATGTCGACGACATCCTCTGGGACATCGATCAGGCGCTCGCCGTGGCGGCGGGGTGAACGAGGCGCGAACGACGTGCAGGCAGCGTCCGTACCGGTTCGCCGTGCCGAGGACCGACGCCTGAAGATGCTCGGCCTGGCGCTGGTTCTTTCCGCCGGCGCTTTGTTCGTGTTCCTGTCGGATCATGCGCAGTGGCCGATCGTGCCGGCGCGCTTCGCCGTCCTTGCCGTCGGCTGCGTTCTCGGGGTCAATCTGTTCGCGGTCGGCCTCCTCGTCCTTGCCGCCGGCTGCGGCAAGACGCACGCGTCGAGTCCGGTACCACGTCGCCGCGCCGCGCTGTTGTTGCGGCTGACGCTGGCCAACCTGCTCGCGCCGGCATTCCTGTATGCGGTCTTGACCAGCGATCCTGCAGCCCAGGCCGAGCTCACCCGCAGGGGCTGGGACACCGCCTTGTCAGTGGTCATCGCCGTGCTCGCCATCGTCGCCTGGCGTCTGTGGCGACGGAGCCGCCAGTTCGGCGCGCTCGGCGCCGACCAGGCGATGACACGCGACCCACGGCCCCCGGTTCTGTACCTGCGCTCGTTCGCCGACGATGGCGCGGCACTGATGGGCGACATGTCGTGGTGGATGCGGCAGGGCGCGTCGGTCACCGCGCTGGTCACGCCCGAGCAGGAAATGGCCGACATCCTCGACGCGGTGGGTCCGGTCGTCGCCATCGGCAAGCCAGGCGAACCGCTGCCGGAGCTCGGCGCAGCGCGTCTCTATGTCAGCGACGACCAGTGGCAGGCCAAGGTCAAGGAGCTGATGCGACTCGCTAGCCTGGTCGTCGTTCGCCTTGGTTCGTCGCCCGGACTGCTCTGGGAGATCGAGCAGGCGCTCGTGCACCTGCCGCGCCAGCGCCTGGTGCTGGCGCTGCTCGGCGGCTCGGTCGTCGCGCCGGCTCTGGTCGAGCGGCTGACACCGACCCTCGGCCCGACCTTTGCGCTGGCGCTGCCGCAGCCCGCGCCTCGTTTCTGGACGCAGCTCTACCGCGATCCGCGCCGGCGCATCGGCGGCCTGGTTTGCTTCGATACCGACGGCAGCGCCCATGCCGTGCCGGTGCGGCGCTGGCCGATCCAGTGGGACGACCTGCTCGTGCTCCTGATGCGTCCGTCGGCAGGACCCTTGCGGCGCGCCTGGCGCGAAGTGTTCGTGCGGCTCGGGGGCGGGCTCGGCGTCGGCGAGAGCGGCCGTTCGCGCGCACTGGCAGTGACGCTCGCGCTCGTTTTCGGCTGGGCGGGCGCGCACTGGTTCTACCTCGGCCGTTCCCGACGCGGCATCGTCTACGTGCTCACCATCCCCCTCTTGCTGGCACCGTTGTTCCTCGGCTTCGTCGACGCCTTCCGCTTTCTCTGGGTCGACCGCGACGGCTTCGACACTCGTTTCTCCGCGGTTCGCAGGACCTCGCGGCGCGCGTAGGATGGCCGCGCCACCGGCGAACGACGATGAACATCTACGAGCATGGGCTGGACAAGACCGCGGCGAACTTCGTCGCGCTCTCGCCGACCAGTTTCGTCGAGCGCAGCGCCGAGGTCTTCGGCGGTCTCGAAGCCGTGGTCCACGGCGCGCGCCGCTACACCTGGCGCCAGACGCGCGATCGTGCCGCGCGCCTGGCCGCGGCGCTGCGCGCTCTCGGCGTCGGCCGCGGTACGACGGTGAGCGTGATGCTGCACAACACGCCCGAGATGGTCGAGGCGCACTACGCCGTGCCGGCGCTGAATGCCGTCCTCAACACCCTCAACACGCGCCTCGACGCGTCGCTCATCGCCTGGCAGCTCGCGCATTGCGAATGCGCGGTGCTGATCAGCGATCGCGAACTCGCGCCGACGGTCGGGGCGGCGCTCGCCATCCTGCGCAGCGGGCACGGCCGTACGCCGGTCGTGATCGACGTCTGCGATAGCGAGCACACAGGTGCCGGCGAGCGCCTCGGCGCGCACGAGTATGAAGCCTTGCTCGCCGCCCACGAGCCGCTGGCGACGCTCGCCGGTCCGGCCGACGAATGGGACGCGATCGCGATCTCCTACACGTCGGGAACGACCGGCGACCCGAAGGGCGTCGTCACCCACCACCGCGGCGCCTATCTGAACGCGGTCTGCAACGCGGCCACCTGGACCATGCCGCACTTCCCGCGCTATCTGTGGACGCTGCCGATGTTCCACTGCAACGGCTGGTGCTTCCCATGGACCGTGGCGATGCTCGGCGGCACGCACGTGTGCCTGCGCAAGGTCGAGGCGCAGGCGATCTTCGATGCGATCCGCAGGGAGCGCGTCGACCACTACTGCGCCGCGCCGATCGTCCACAACCTGCTGATCGCCGCGCCCGAGGCGATGCGCGCCGGGATCGACCACAAGGTGCGGGCGATGGTCGCCGGCGCCGCGCCGCCCGGCGGCGATGATCGAGGGCATGGCGCAGATCGGCTTCGACGATCACCCACGTCTACGGCCTGACCGAGGTCTACGGGCCGGCCGCGGTGGCGGTCAAGCGCCCTCCTGGCACGCCGAGTCGCTCTCCGAGCAGGCCCGCCTGAACGGCCGCCAGGGTGTTCGCTACGTCGCTCGAGGAAGCGCATGACCGTGATGCGACCCGGCGACCGATGCGCGAAGTCCCTGCCGACGGCGAGACGATGGGCGAGATCATGTTCCGCGGCAACATCGTCATGAAGGGCTATCTGAAGAACGCGAAGGCGACGGCGAGGCGTTCGCCGGCGGCTGGTTCCATACCGGAGACCTCGCCGTGCTCGAGCCTGACCGCTACGTCAAGATCAAGGACCGGAGCAAGGACGTGATCATCTCCGGCGGCGAGAACATCAGCTCGCTCGAGGTCGAAGACGCGCTCTACCGCCATCCGGCGGTGCTCGCCTGCGCCGTCGTCGCCCGGCCCGATCCGAAGTGGGGCGAGACGCCGCTCGCGTTCGTCGAGCTGAAGAGCGGCGCCGAGGTCAGCGCCGCCGACCTCGTCGCCCACTGCAAGAAGCTCCTCGCCGGCTACAAGGTGCCGCGCGAGATCCGCTTCGAGGCGATCCCGAAGACCTCGACCGGCAAGATCCAGAAGTTCCAGCTGCGCGAGCGCGCGCGCTCGACCTCGGCCATCGAATAGGAGCGGGCGATGAGCGCTCGTCGTGCAACCCCAGCCGGCCCCTTTCGTTCGCCGCGCGCGCGACGAGCGCGGCGTGGTCACCCTCACGCTCGACCGGCCGCGAGTCGTTCAACGCCCTGAGTGAAGGGATGCTCGCGGCGCTGCAGGCCGAGATCGACGCGGTCGCGCACGACGAGACGGCGCGCGTCGTCGTCATCGCTGCCGAAGGCAAGGCGTTCTCGGCCGGTCACGATCTGAAGGAGATGCGCGCCGAGCCCTCGCAGTCGTACTACGAGGCGCTGTTCGCGCAATGCGCGCGCATGATGCTTTCGCTGCAGCGGCTGCCGGTGCCGGTGATCGCGCGCGTCCAGGGCATCGCGACGGCGGCCGGCTGCCAGCTCGTCGCCGCCTGCGACCTCGCGGTCGCCGCGAGCACGGCGCGGTTCGCGGTGAGCGGCATCAACTTCGGTCTGTTCTGCTCGTCGCCGAGCGTGCCGCTCTCGCGCAACCTGGCGCGCAAGGCGGCGTTCGAGATGCTCGTCACCGGCGACTTCATCTCGGCCGATGAAGCCCTGGCCAAGGGACTCGTCAATCGCGTCGCTGCACCCGAGGCGCTCGACGCCGCGGTCGAGTCGCTGGTCGCTGCGATCGTCGCCAAGCCGCGCGTCGCCATCGCCCTCGGCAAGCAGCTCTTCTACCGCCAGCTCGAGCACGGCATCGAGGCCGCGTACGAAGACGCCGGGCGCACCATGGCGACCAACATGATGGACGACGCGGCGCTCGAGGGCGTGCAGGCGTTCATCGACAAGCGCAAGCCCTCCTGGCCGGCGTAGCGCCCGGCAAGGCCGGCCGCGACTCGGGTGCGGTTGTCCGGACAACCTTGGCCAATCCCGGATTGAGAACGGGTTCGCCATCGGGTATGGTTTTTCGGTGCGCGGCCAAGACCGCCCGAGACCTGTCAATCAAGGAGACCCAGATGAGGAAATTGATCGCCGGCGTTGTCGCCGGCTGCGCGCTCGCCTTCGGCGGCCAGGCGCTGGCACAGGAGAAGCTCACCGTCTGGTGGGTCAAGGGCTTCTACAAGTCCGAGGACGACGCCCTGTTCGAGGCGATCAAGAAATACGAGGCCAAGAGCGGCGTCAAGGTCGAGCTCTCGCAGTATCCGATCCAGGACATGATCCCGAAGACGGTGGCCGCGCTCGACGCCGGCTCGCCGCCCGACGTCGCCTACGCCGATGTCTACGACTTCCAGGTCACCGGCAAGTGGGCCTTCGACGGCAAGCTCGAGGACATCAGCGACGTGCTGAACCCGATGAAGGCGCGCTTCCTCAAGAACACGCTCGAGACCACGTATCTGTACAACGACAAGGCCAAGAAGCGCGCCTACTACGCGTTCCCGCTCAAGCAGCAGACGATGCACGTCGATGATCTGGCTCGACATGCTGCAGACCGCGGGCTTCAAGGAGGCCGACATCCCGACCAAGTGGGCCGACTACTGGTCGTTCTGGTGCGACAAGGTGCAGCCCGCCTACCGCCAGAAGACCGGAACGCGGATCTTCGGCATCGGCCAGCCGATGGGCGTCGACTCGAGCGACTCGTTCTACTCGTTCCTGACCTTCATGGACGCCTACAACGTCAAGCTGGTCGACGACAACGGCAAGCTCCTGGTCGACGACCCGCAGGTCAAGGCCGGCCTGATCGGCGCCCTGAAGGACTACACCGACGTCGCCGCCAAGGGCTGCACGCCGCCTTCGTCGACGAGCTGGAAGGATCCCGACAACAACGTCGCCTTCTTCAACAAGACGACGGTCATGACGCACAACGCGACGATCTCGATCGCCGCCAAGTGGCTCGACGACGCCAACAACGAGGCGCTCACCGCCGAGCAGCGCGCGACCGCGAAGAAGAACTACGACGAGCTGGTCCGCACCGCGGGCTTCCCGAACAAGCCCGACGGCTCGAAGATGGTCTATCGCGCCGCGGTCAAGACCGGCGTCGTCTTCGACGGCGCCAAGAACAAGGCCCGGGCCAAGGAATTCGTCGCCTTCCTGCTCCAGGACGAGAACCTCACGCCCTACGTCGAGGGCGCGCTCGGCCGCTGGTTCCCGGTCGTGACGACGGCGACGCAGCGTCCGTTCTGGCAGGCCGATCCGCATCGCCGCTCGGTCTTCAACCAGTTCGGCGCCGGCACGGTGACGTTCGAGTTCACCAAGAACTACAAGTTCACGATCATCAACAACGAGAACGTCTGGGCGAAGGCGATGAACCGGGTCGTCAACGACAAGATCCCGGTCGAGCAGGCGGTGACCGAGATGATCGCCCGCATCAAGGCGATCGCGGGGTAGCGGCTTGGCGACGCTGGCGCTCGACGGCGCCGGGCCCGACCGCCAATCGGCACCGGTCGGCCCGGCGAAAAAGCGCCTCACGCCGTGGCAGGCGTGGGGCCTGATCCTGATCGCGCCGTACGTCCTGATCTTCGCGGTGTTCGTGCTCTACCCGGTCGGCTACGGCCTCTGGCTGGCGCGCCATCCGGCGAGCTACGTCAAGCTGTTCGACGACCCGGTGTTCACTCGCACGGTCGTCAACACGCTCATCTTCCTGATCGTCGGCATCAACCTGAAGATGGTGCTGGCGCTTTTCCTTTCGGGCTTTTTCGTTCGCGCCAACGCCTGGATCAAGTGGCTGTCGCTGCTCTTCATCCTGCCCTGGGCCGTGCCGTCGATCCCGACGATCCTGTCGCTGCGCTTCATGCTCAACCCCGAGTGGGGCGTCATCAATTCGACGATCTTTCGCCTCACCGGCGCCGACGGCCCGAACTGGCTCAACAACCCGCAGTTCGCGCTTGGCACTCTCGATCCTGGTCCATATCTGGAAGTCGCTGCCGTTCTGGACCCTGATCCTGGTCGCCGGGCGCCTGGCGATTCCGGGCGAGATGTACGAGGCCGCATCGGTCGACGGCGCGACCGGCTGGCAGAAGTTCAAGTTCATCACCTGGCCGTCGCTGCGCACGCTCTATCTCACCTCGACGATCCTGTCGATGATCTGGACCCTCGGCGACTTCAACAGCGTCTACCTGCTGACCGGCGGACAGCCCGCCGATCAGACGCACGTGATGGCGACGCTCGGCCTTCGCTACCTTCGGCTCGACCAGGTCGACATGTCGCTGGCGACGGTCGTCTGCGCGCTGCCGCTGATCCTGCCGCTGGTCTACTTCATGATGAAGCGGCTCTCGCGATGACGCAGCCGCTTCACCCTGAAGAAGGCCTCGGCCGAGGCCAAGCTGCTCCTGATCGGCATCCCGGTCGCGATCTGGACGCTGCTGCCGATCTACCACCTGGTGCTGTTCGCGATCTCGCCGAAGGAGCAGGCGGTGTCGGGCAAGCTCTGGCCCGACCATCCGACGCTGCACAACTTCTCGATGGTGTTCCATCAGCAGCACCACTACCTCAGCCACTTCTGGCTGCAGATGTGGAACTCGGTGCTGATCGCGGTCGCGGTCGGCGCGATCACGCTCTTCATCGCCACCTCGGCGGCGTTCGCGATCAGCCGCCTGCGCGTGAGAGGCGGCCGGACGATCATGAACCTGGCGCTCTTCACCTACTTCATCCCGGCCGCCTTCCTGGCCGTGCCGATGTACAAGACGATGAGCAACTACGGCCTGCTGAACAGCCAGTGGGCGCTGATCCTGGCGATGGTGACGATCGCCACGCCGTACTCGATCTGGGTGCTCAAGCAAGCCTCCGACAAGCTGCCGCTCGAGCTCGACGAAGCGGCGCGGATCGACGGCGCGACGCCGCTGCAGCTGTTTCGCCTCGTCTACCTGCCGCTGATGCTGCCGTCGCTGGTCGCCGTCGGCACCTACGCGCTGCTGCTCGCCTGGAACGAGTACCTCTACGCCTTCCTGCTGCTGTCGGACGACAAGAGCACGACGCTCGGCGTCGCGCTCGGCAGCTTCCTCTCCGCCGACGACTCGCCTTGGGAGCTGCTGATGACGACCGGCCTGATCTACGCCTTGCCGCCGGCGGCGATCTACTACACCTTCAAGCGCTACATGGTCGGCGGCCTCACCGCCGGCGCCGTCAAGAGCTAGCCCCGTCCATGGCCTCGGTCTCGTTTCGCGACGTCCAGAAGAGCTTCGGCTCGGCAAGGATCATCCACGGCATCGGCTTCGATATCGCCGACGGCGAGTTCACGGTGCTCGTCGGCCCCTCGGGCTGCGGCAAGTCGACGCTCCTGCGCATGCTCGCCGGCCTCGAGGAAATCAGCGGCGGAACGATCGCCATCGACGGCCACGTCGTCAACGACATCGAGTCGAAGGACCGCGACATCGCGATGGTGTTCCAGAGCTACGCGCTCTATCCGCACATGACGGTGGGCGACAACATGGGCTTCAGCCTGAAGCTCCGAAAGGCCGACCCGGCGCTGACCAAGGAGCGCGTCGCCCACGCGGCGAAGATCCTCAACCTCGGGCCGTACCTCGAGCGCTATCCGCGCGAGCTCTCGGGCGGCCAGCGCCAGCGCGTCGCGATGGGCCGGGCGATCGTCCGCGATCCGAAGGTCTTTCTGTTCGACGAGCCGCTCTCCAACCTCGACGCCAAGCTGCGCGTGGCGATGCGCGCCGAGATCAAGGCCCTGCACCAGCGGCTGAAGACGACGACGGTCTACGTCACCCACGACCAGGTCGAGGCGATGACGATGGCCGACCGCATCGTCGTCATGCAGGAGGGGCGGATCGAGCAGATCGGCACGCCGCTCGAGCTCTACGACCACCCGGCCAACCTGTTCGTCGCCCAGTTCATCGGCTCGCCGGCGATGAACGTCGTCAACGGCGTGCTGCGGCGCGACGGCGCGAAAGCGTGGGTCGAGGTCGATGGCGGCGTGCGCTGGCCGCTCGCCGCGACGAGCCCCGGCAGCGACGGTCAGCCGGTCGCCTACGGCATCCGCCCCGGCGACCTCGGCGTCGGCGGCGCAGCGCCGACGGTGTCGCCGGCCGAGGTGATCGTCGTCGAACCGACCGGCGCCGAGACCGAGCTGCTGGTCCGCGTCGGCCAAGCGCAGATCGTCGTCGTCATCCACGGCCGCACCAACGTCGCGGCCGGGCGAGACGATCGGCCTGGGTGTCAACACCGCCGCCGTCCATCTGTTCGATCCGACGAGCGGCGCGACCCTCGCCTGAGACAGGTCCGGTTACCGCTGACACCGTGAACGGCGCCACGCTCGGCGCGTCGGCCGGCCCTACGGTCCCTGCGCATCTCGCCGATCTCCTAGGCTGAACCGCCCGGCTCATCGCGCCGTCACGGCCAGCGAAACCGGCGGATTCCGCGGCACTGCCGCGCGGGAGATCGTCATGAACCTTGTTCCGATCGCCATCGCCGCGTGGCTGCTGGCTTTGCATCTCGGCGTCGGCGCGGCCGAAGTCGCGTACGTGACCGAGCCCAAGCGCGGCGGCATCCAGAAGGTCTCGCACGCGGCAGATGCGCGCGTGTATCGGCTCGATGCGGCGCGCCACATCTACGACGTCTATCAGAACCGGATCTACCGGGGTCGACTGCCGCCGCTGATCCATGCCGTCGTCGTCGTCGAGATGTCGGTCGACGAGCGCGGCCAGCCGCGCGACGTGAAGGTCGTTCGCGGCCCATCGCACGCGCCTGACGTGACCCGTGCCGTGGTCGAGATGATCCACCTCGCTAGCCCGATGCCGCTGCACGTCGGCATGGCGGGCAACGTCAAGTTCACCGAGATCTGGCTCGTCCACAAGGACGGCCGGTTCCAACTCGATGCCCTGACCGAAGGCCAGGACTGACGACGCCGCGTGGCCGGCTAGGCGGGCACCGGCGAGAGCAGCGGCCTGCCGGCGAAGTGCGCCACGAGGTTGCCGAACGCGAGGTCGGCCATCGCCTGGCGCGTCTGCCAGGTCGCGCTGCCCACGTGCGGCGTGAGGACGACGTTGTCGAGCGCGAGCAGCTCGGCCGGGACGTTCGGCTCGTTCTCGAACACGTCGAGGCCGGCGCCGGCGATCGTGCCGTTCCTGAGCGCCTGCGACCAGCGCCTGCTCGTCGACGACCGAGCCGCGCGCGACGTTGACCAGATAGCCCTTCTTGCCGAGCGCGACGAGGACACCTGCGTCGATCAGCTTTCTCGTGCCGGCGCCGCCGGGCGTGATGACGACCAGGAAATCGACCTCGGCGGCGAGCGCCGCGGCGCTGGCGAAGTAAGGGTAGGGCGCCTCGGGGCGCCGGTTGCGCGAGGTGTAGGCGATCGTCATGCCGAACGCTTCGGCGCGCTTCGCGATCGCCATGCCGATCCGGCCGAGGCCGACGATGCCCATGCGCGCGCCGCTGACCTTGCGCGCAAGCGGCATCGGCCCCTTGGCCCAGTCGCCGCTGCGAACGTAGCGGTCGGCCTCGATCAGGCGGCGCGAGACCGCGAGGACGAGAGCGATCGCCAGGTCGGCGACCTCGTCGTTGAGGACGTTCGGCGTGTGCGTGACGGCGATGCCGCGCTCGCGCGCCGCGGCGACGTCGACGCCGTCGTAGCCGACACCGAAGACCGAGATGAGCTCGAGCGCCGGCAGCTGCGCGATCAGCTCGCGCGGCACCTTCGACTCGCCGCTGGCGGCGATCGCGCGGATGCGAGGCGCGACCGCGGCGAAGGCGGCGGCGTCGCTCTGGTGGGTTCGGTCGTGGACGCGAAACGCGCCCTTGCAACGCTTCCATCATCGGCGGCCACAGGCGCGCCGCGGTGAGGATTTCGATGCTGTCGTTCTTCGTCATCGCTCCCGGTCCCTTCACATGCCGACGTAGTTCGGACCGCCGCCGCCTTCGGGCGTGACCCAGACGATGTTCTGCGTCGGGTCCTTGATGTCGCAGGTCTTGCAGTGGACGCAGTTCTGGGCGTTGATCTGCAGCCGCTCGCTGCCGCCGTCGCCGACGAACTCGTAGACCGCGGCCGGGCAGTAGCGGCTTTCCGGTCCGGCGTATTTGGCCAGGTTGATCTGCACCGGAACGCTCGGGTCCTTCAGCGTCAGGTGCGCCGGCTGGTCTTCGGCGTGGTTGGTGTTGCTGACGAAGACGCTCGAGAGGCGATCGAAGGTGAGCTTGCCGTCGGGCTTGGGGTAGACGATCGGCTGGCACTCGGCCGCCGGCTTGAGGTAGAGGTGGTCGGCCTGCTTTCGGTGCAGCGTCCAGGGCGGCGACTTGAAGCCGAGGCGCGGCAGCAGCCACTGCTCGATGCCGGTCATGAGCGAGGCGATCAGGAAGCCCTTCCTGAACCACTGCTTGAAGTTGCGCGACTTGTCGAGCTCGGTGTGCAGCCAGCTGAGCTCGAACGCCGCCGGATAGGCGACGAGCTCGTCGTGCTGGCGGCCGCTCGTTACCGCGTCGAATGCCGCCTCGGCGGCGAGCATCCCGGTCTTGAGCGCGGCGTGGCTGCCCTTGATGCGGCTCGCGTTCAGGTAGCCGGCCTCGCAGCCGACGAAGGCGCCCCCCGGGAACACGGTCTTGGGCAGGCTGAGGATGCCGCCGGCGGTGATCGCGCGTGCGCCGTAGCCGAGGCGCTTGCCGCCTTCGAGCACCTTCCTGATCTCGGGGTGCGTCTTCCAGCGCTGGAATTCCTCGAACGGGCTGAGGTACGGATTGGTGTAGTCGAGGCCGACGACGAAGCCGAGCTCGACCTGGTTGCCGTCGAGGTGATAGAGGAACGAGCCGCCGTAGGTCGTCCAGGTCGAGCGGCCAGCCGGCGGTGTGCAGGGTCATGCCGGGCTCGGCCTTGGCCGGCAGCACTTCCCACAGCTCCTTCAGGCCGATGCCGTAGCTCTGCGGGTCGCGGCCTTGCGTCGAGCTTGAAGCGGGCGATCAGCTGGCGGCCGAGGCTGCCGCGCGAGCCTTCGGCGAAGATCGTGTACTTGGCGTGCAGCTCCATGCCGAGCTGGAAGTTGGCGGTCGGCTCGCCGTCCTTGCCGATGCCGAGGTTGCCGGTCGCGACGCCCGCGCACCGAGCCGTCCTCGGCGTACAGCACTTCGGCGGCCGGGAAGCCGGGAAAGATCTCGACGCCGAGCGCTTCGGCCTGTG
The DNA here is from genome assembly GCA_963766315.1 of uncultured beta proteobacterium. Classification (GTDB taxonomy): domain Bacteria; phylum Pseudomonadota; class Gammaproteobacteria; order Burkholderiales; family Burkholderiaceae_C; genus Schlegelella_A. The sequence continues at coordinate 152,659 of CAVXZM010000008.1, read as the reverse complement.
CCGCCAGCCAGCGCACGACGTTGCCGAGGCTGATGACGTAGTTGCCCTCGTTGCGAAAGCAGTCGGGCAGCAGCGCGTGCGGCGTCGCCGTGGCACCGGTCTCGGTGAGGAAGAGGAAGCGGTCGCCGGTGACCGGCTGGTTCAGCGGCGCGCCCTTGTCCTTCCAGTCGGGGATCAGCTCGTTGATCGCGCGCGGATCCATGATCGCGCCCGAGAGGATGTGCGCGCCCGGCTCCGATCCCTTCTCGAGGACGACGACCGAGATCTCCTTCGAGCGCTCGGCCGCCAGCTGCTTCAGGCGGATGGCGGTGGCGAGGCCGGCAGGGCCGGCGCCGACGACGACGACGTCGTACTCCATCGCCTCGCGCGGCCCGTACTGGGCCAGGATCGCTTCAGGTGTCATCGCTTGTCTCGCGTCTTCTGCTTGTCGACTGGCTGGCGTCTAAACTCGTGGTCGATTCTACGGAGCAGAGGCAGCAGCCTTTTCATGAGCTACGAGATTGATCTTTCGGGCCGCGTCGCCCTCGTCACCGGCGCCTCGAGCGGCCTCGGCGCGCAGTTCGCGCGCGTCCTCGCCAAGGCCGGCGCCGGCGTCGCTCTTGCCGGGCGCCGGGTCGAGCGGCTGAAGAGCCTGCGCGCCGAGATCGAGGCCGAGGGCGGCGATGCCCACGTCGTGCCGCTCGACGTCACCGACCACGACGGCATCCGCGCAGCGGTCGCGCATACCGAGACCGACGTCGGCACGATCGACATCCTGGTCAACAACTCGGGCGTGGCGACGACGCAAAAGCTGGTCGAGGCGACGCCCGAGGACTTCGACTATGTCTTCGACGTCAACGTCCGCGGCGCCTTCTTCGTCGCCCAGGAGGTCGGCAAGCGCATGATCGCGCGCTCGCAAGGCGCGGCGCCCGGCACCTTCACCGGCGGGCGGATCGTCAACATCGCCTCGGCGGCCGGGCTGCGCGCGCTCGGCCGGATCGGCATCTATGCGATGAGCAAGGCGGCGGTCGTCCACATGACCAAGGCGATGGCGCTCGAATGGGGCCGCTACGGCGTCAACGTCAACGCGCTCTGCCCGGGCTATATCGACACCGAGATCAACCACCATCAGTGGCAGACCGACTCGGGCAGGAAGTTCATCGACAGCATGCCGAGGAAGCGCATCGGCAGCCCGGCCGACCTCGACATGGCGCTGCTGATGCTGTGCGCCAACGAGAGCCACTTCATCAACGGCGCCGTCGTCCAGGCGGACGACGGCTTCTCGCTCTGAGGCGCTGCCCGCGACGATGACGATCAGGCCGCTGTCGCTGCTCGAGGCGCGCGTTCTCGGCGTGCTCATCGAGAAGGCGCACACCGTTCCCGACAGCTATCCGCTTTCGCTCAACGCGCTGACGCTGGGCTGCAACCAGAAGACGGCGCGCGATCCGGTGCTGGCGGCGAGCGAAGGCGAGGTGCAGGAAGCGGTCGACGGCGCTCAAGGCGTTGTCGCTGGCGTTCGAGTCGAGCGGATCGCGCGTCAGCCGCTACGAGCACAACCTCGGCCGTGCGCTCGCGCTGCCGTCGCAATCGGTGGCGTTGCTGGCGACGCTGATGCTGCGCGGCGCGCAGACCGCCTCGGAGCTGCGGACGAGCAGCGAGCGGCTGCATCGCTTCGCCGACATCTCGGCGGTTGAGGGATTTCTCGACGAACTCGCCCGTCGCGCCGACGACAAGGGCGGGCCGCTCGCGATCCGGCTGCCCCGCGCCCCGGGCGCGCGCGAGCAGCGATGGGCTCATCTGCTGTGCGGGCCGGTCGACACGAGCGCGCTTGCGGTGGCGGGCGAGAGCGAGGCCATCGTTCCGGCGAGCGAACTCGCGGCCGTCAAGGCGCGGCTGTCGGCGACCGAGGCCGAGATCGGCCGCCTGCGGGCCCTCGTCGATCGGCTGTACGCCGAGCTCGACGTCCGACCTTAGTCATCGTCGGCGGGAGGAAGCCATGCGATTCGAGTTGCCCGAGCAGAAGAAGCTCACGCTCGAGATGGTGATCCCGATCCGCTGGGGCGACATGGACGCGATGGGCCATGTCAACAACACGATCTACTTCCGCTACCTCGAGATCATCCGCATCGAGTGGCTGCATTCGGTCGCCGGAGCGCCCGGATCCGGCGGGCGAGGGGCCGGTGATCGTCAACACCTTCTGCAATTTCTTGCGGCAGTTGAAGTATCCGGGGGAGGTGCTGGCGAAGCACTATGTGTCGGACCCGGGACGCACGAGCTTTATGGCGTGGATCACGCTTGAGCGTGTCGACGAGCCGGGGACGCTCTACGCTACCGGCGGGGCGAAGACGGTGTGGGTGAACTATCGGCAGGGGACGTCGGTTGCGTTGCCACAGACGGTTCGCGGGATCATCGGCCCCGTGTGATGGCGTGGTCGCCCCGGGCGCCGTAGAGGGCGCCCTCGCGCGTTACAACGGGCTTCACCGCTTTTGCCGAATGCAGCGGCGAGTAGTCAAATTCCATTCGTCCGGTTACGTCAGCACCGCCGAACGCGTCGTCCGATCCAAGTGAGCAGAGGCCCAAGTCCCGGGCCAGCATCAGCATGGACTCGAGTACGAAACCGAGTCGCATATTGCGGCCAGCACGAGATGTGAAGTCGGCCCGGAAGCGGATTGCCTCGATGCGTTCCGAGATGATCTCGGACAAAGGTGTCGTGACGTCGATGTTGTCGAGCATCCACCCAACCCTGTCGCGGTCAAACGGGGCGCCGCTAAGTCTGTCGAGAGTGGACTGGATGCCGGCCAGGCAAAGGCGCGTCCCCCCAGCCGAGCGTTGAAACGCGTTGATCGCCTTGTTGACCTCGGCGCTGTCGACCTCATCTACACGGACGATCAGGAAAGCATTTCCATCAACTTCGCGCGCGACTCGCGCAAGCGCAGTGGACAGCGGTTCGCTGTCGCCGCTGTCCGACAAGAACTCGACGGCGCACGTACTTGAGTCCGCGCGTGACGACCAGTGACGTAGCGATAGGTCGGTCATCATGGTCGACCGCGATCGTGTGATACGCCAAACCGCTCACTGCCCGATGCCGAATGCCTCGAAAACCTGCCCATAGTCGACGTTGATGTCGGGATGCTCGGTCCGCGCCATGAAGTCGTAGAGCCTGTGGTTGCCCTCGCGCCAGCGACGATCGGCTTCGATAGTGGGAAGACAGTAGATGCTGTGCGGCAAGTTGCCTGCATGCGGAACAAGGACGGTTTTCCCGCCAAGGACGTCGTCGAACAGCATCGAGCGATAGATAGTGGAAGTGGTCCGTCGGCCCACGGCGACGATGAAATCCATTCTTGTCGCATGACAGATCTCGTAACTCGCCTTCGCGAGCGCCGCCATGACCATCTGCCCTGATACGCCATTTTCGATGCCCAATCGCATGAACTCGATCAGCCGGCACCCGTCGTAGGGCTTCGGCAGCCGTGTCACGCTCTCGATCCGGAGCGGGCGACGAACATTGGGCTGAAGGCGCATCGATCCGAGCACGCGCTTGTCTAGCTTGCGCTCAGCGAGCAACAGCAGCACCTCAGGAAACTCGTCGTCTGCTTCCGGTGTACGCAGCGCCTCTCCTTGCGAAGGTAGGTGCCGTGCGAAGGCGGACGACCGTATATCGACGACCTTACGCAAATCTTGAGGACCTTTCGCCAGCCGCACGCGAAAAGGTAGGACTTCCTGGATCTCAATCGCCGCGGAGTACGGCCTATCTCTGAACAAGGATCCGGATATCGACTTCATTTATTGCGGGATTTGTCGAATAGATGCGAGCGCGTAGAAATCATTGTCGACGCGCAGATACATGTTGCCTTTTCCACTTCCGTTTAGTGTGCGTCGCTTTGGCGTGCGATCGTTCCGGGATCGTGAACTCGAGCACGAATTTCGTCATGTATTTCGATCGGCGGGCGTGCGATTTTTTGAGATCGGGCGTTGCATCGGCGGATCTTGCCTACTTCGCGTTCTTCGTGATCTATGCCATGGCTGGCCGGGCCACCCGCCTTCGGGCAGCCTCAACCGCTGCGGATGTTCATGGTTCGTTCGTCTTCTCTCTGCCGCATGCGACGCGAGATGTGCGAAGATCATTCGTCTCCCGCCACTACGACGCTCATCTGCGTTTCGGTTCGATCGGTTCGCCATTGTCGTCAACTCGGTTATCGCTAGCCTGAACCAACCTGACGACTCTCCCTATTCGCGGTTTTGGGGAGTCTTCTCCGGCGTCGTCTTTACGACACAGCATCATCTATGGATTCACGCGTCTTTCTGTTGTCTGACCGGTTTCATGGCACTTTCAATTCGGCGATTTCGCCTCTGGTTTGCCAAGGACTATGGGGGCAACGCTCAGGTTCTACTACGGCTCGTCGTCCATCTCGGTCAGCCATCAATCTCATTTGCTATGCCCTCTATCGTGTCATCAGCCTTCGAGAACGTAAGCTCTTTCTGCGAGGCAAACGCCAGCGCAGCATCATTGAGTTGAAGCGCGCGCGGGACAAAGCAGAGGAGGCAAGTCGCGCGAAGTCGGCATTTCTCGCGAACATGAGCCACGAGATACGCACTCCGATGAACGGGATCATCGGGTCGCTGACGTTGCTCGAAACAACCGATTCGCTAGAACGGCGCGGGACGCTGATCAACGTCGCCCGTCAAGCAGCTGACGGACTACTGCAGACGCTTAACGAGATCCTCGATTTCGCCAAGCTCGACGCCAAAGGAGGGGCGTCACTCAACACAGCGCCAATTGACGTGCGGCGAGTGTGCCAAATAGCAGTGCAGACATTCCAAGCCAATGCCGGCGCAAAAGGAATAGCGCTTCGGTTCGACCCGATGCGTTATGCAGGCTGACCTTGCGGCGGTTCAGGGGGACGAGGAAAAGCTGCGCCGAATTGTGATGAACCTCGTCAGCAATGCCATAAAATTCACTTCTGTCGGGGGCGTTACCTTGCGATTGCGTGGGACGCGCACGAAGGGTGGCGTCAAGCTCGTCATCCGAATCGCCGATACCGGTGTCGGCATCGCCAAAGACAAGATCCCGCTTCTTTTCGAGCCGTTCTATCAAGTCGAAGCGGGAATGTCGCGAAGTTACGGCGGGACGGGTCTGGGCCTGGCCATTTCGCGTCAGCTAGCGCATGCAATGGGCGGAAGCGTACGGGTAAAGAGTGCTCTCGGCAGGGGCAGCGTGTTCACGGTCCGCCTGCTGCTTGCGGAGTGCACTGAGCGCGCCGTGCCGCCCCCCATTGCGCGAAGCAATCTCGCCCTCTGCACTAGCCTCGGCGCGCGGCAAGACGGTGTTGTTAGTCGAAGACAACGCGGTTAATGCATTTATCTCCGCTGCGTTGCTCGAGAGCATGGGTGTTGCGTCAGTGCATGTGAGAGACGGGAGTGAGGCGGTTGCTTCGTACCGCAATCGGCGCTTCGATGCGGTCTTGATGGATTGCGAGATGCCCATCATGGACGGCTTCGCGGCGACAAGACTGATCCGGGAGTTTGAGGCGGAGATTGGCGCGCCCCGAACGCCGATCATTGCGCTGACGGCGAATGCCCTCACCGGCGATCGCGAGCACTGCTTGCGGCAGGGCATGGACGATTATCTGAGCAAGCCGATCGAACAACGGCAGTTGAGTGCTCTTGTCGCGAGATGGCTGGGTGGCGAGTCGGACGGGGCAGAGGCGGTTATTGACGGCCTCGACACCGGGTTGGAAACCTTTACTCAGCGCTTCGCCTGACCGAGACGCACGTACGCGCCGTCTCAATGCGACGCCGCTCCGGCAATTGGCCGGTCACCGGCGCTAAAGCAAGGCGTATGTCGTCGTCGCGTGCGCCGCAAGCTTGCCATCCGAGGTCTCGAAACTCAACTTCGCCGTATGACAGGCTCTTCCCGTGGCGCAGAACGCGGCCGACGACGGCGACCGAGTCGCCTCTTTCGCCACCGGCCTCAAAAAACTCACCTGCAGCTGCACCGTCGTCATCGGCCTGAACTCCCCCAGCTGCGCGATCATCGCCAGCAGCATCGCCGTATCCGCCGCCGCCAGGATCGCCTGGCCGCAAAGGACGCCGCCCGCATGCACCAGCTCGGGCGTGACGGGCAGGGTGAGCGTCACCTCGCCCGGCGCGACGGTCTCGACGCGCAGCCCGAGCCGCTTCGTGTAGTCGGCGCCCAGCTCCTCGAGCATGGCCTGCAACCCGGCGGCGTCCATCGGCATCGTTGTTTCTCCCCGCGGCGATTCTAGGCAGCGCCGCCGCTGATAATCTCGCAGTTCGACTGGAGGAATCGGCGATGAACAAGATCTTTCCGAGCGCCGCCGCGGCGCTCGCCGGCGTCGTCCGCGACGGCCAGCTGATGGCCGTCGGCGGCTTCGGCCTGTGCGGCATTCCCGAGGCGCTGATCGAGGCGCTGCGCGATTCGCGCGTCAAGGGGCTGACGGTCATCTCGAACAACGCCGGCGTCGACGGCTTCGGCCTCGGCAAGCTGCTCGAGACGCGCCAGATCAAGAAGATGATCTCGAGCTACGTTGGCGAAAACAAGGAGTTCGAGCGCCAGTACCTCGCCGGCGAGCTCGAGCTCGAGTTCACGCCGCAGGGAACGCTGGCCGAAAAGCTGCGCGCCGGCGGCGCCGGCATCCCGGCGTTCTTCACCCGCACCGGCGTCGGCACGCTGGTTGCCGAGGGCAAGGAGACGCGCGAGTTCGACGGCCACGTCTACATCATGGAGCGCGCGCTCTTGCCCGAGGTCGCGCTGGTCAAGGCGCAGAAGGCCGACAAGTCCGGCAACCTCGTCTTTCGCCGCACCGCGCGCAACTTCAATCCGGCGTGCGCGATGGCCGGCAAGGTGACGATCGTCGAAGTCGAGGAGATCGTCGAGACCGGCGCGATCGATCCCGACGCCGTGCACCTGCCCGGCATCTACGTGCACCGGATCGTCTTGAACGCGCATCCGGAAAAGCGGATCGAGAAGCGCACCCTGCGCGCCGCCGCCACGGCCGAAGCGCCGCTGGGCACGCCCGCCGCCGAAGCCGCCAAGGAAGCGGTCGACGCCATCGCCAAAGCGGCAGACAAGAAGAAGGCAGGAGCCTGACCATGGCCTGGACCCACGACCAGATGGCGGCGCGCGCCGCCGCGGAGCTGCAGGACGGCTTCTACGTCAACCTCGGCATCGGCCTGCCGACGCTCGTCGCCAACCATGTGCCGGCCGACATCGAGGTCTGGCTGCAAAGCGAGAACGGCATGCTCGGCATCGGCCCGTTCCCGACCGAAGACGAGGTCGACGCCGACCTCATCAACGCCGGCAAGCAGACAGTGACGACGCTGCCCGGCTCGTCGATCTTCGGCTCGCACGACTCGTTCGCGATGATCCGCGGCGGCAAGATCAACCTCTCGATCCTCGGCGCGATGCAGGTCAGCGCCAAGGGCGACCTCGCCAACTGGATGATCCCCGGCAAGATGGTCAAGGGCATGGGCGGGGCAATGGACCTCGTCGCCGGCGTCGAGCGCGTGATCGTCCTGATGGAGCACGTCGCGCGCAAGAAGGACGGCACGATCGATCTCAAGATCCTGCCGACAGTGCACGCTGCCGCTCACCGGCGTCGGCGTCGTCAACCGGATCGTCACCGACCTCGCGGTGCTCGACGTCACGCCGCGCGGCCTCGAGGTGCGCACCATCGCCGATGGCGTGACACAGGACGAGCTGCAGTCCAAGACCGGGGTGACCCTCATGTTCTGAAGCGTTGCGCGGGGCAAGAATCCGAAGGCGAATCGCCCGACGGAGTCCACATGAAATTCAGCCCCGCGCTCGCGCTCTCGATGAGCATCGCCGTCACGACCGCCCTCTCCGCGTGCGGCGGTGCCGACGACCCGCTGCCGACGGTGCGCAAGACCACCGTCGGATGGATCCAAGGCAACGACGACTCGGCCGCGACGGGCACCTATGCCTGGAAGGGAGTGCCCTTCGCCAAGCCTCCGGTCGGCGACCTGCGCTGGAAGGCGCCGGTCGATCCCGATGCATCGCCTTTCGGGATCAGGTCGACGCAGACGTTCGGCAACGCCTGCGTCCAGTACGGCCGGATCTACGGCCCGGGCTCGAACAACACCTACGACCAGACGATCGCGACGACGCTGAACCAGGCCGTTGGCAGCGAGGACTGCCTCTACCTCAACATTTGGCGGCCGGCGACCGGCGATACCAACCTGCCGGTGATCGTCTTCATCCACGGCGGCAGCGACGTCTCCGGCTACACCGCCGATCCGGTCTACGACGGCGCCGCGCTCGCCAAGGCGGCCAACGCCGTCGTCGTCACCGCGAACTACCGCCTCGGCATCTTCGGCTGGCTCAACCTGCCGCAGCTGAAGGACGGCTCGAGCCCGGCCGACGACTCGGGCAACTTCGGCATCCTCGACAGCATCAAGGCGCTGCAGTTCGTCCAGGGCAACATCGCCAGCTTCGGCGGCAATGCCGGCAACGTCACGCTCATGGGGCAGTCGGCAGGCGCCATCAACGTCTACGCGATCCTCACCTCGCCGTTGATGATCAACGCGAACCCGAAGCTGTTCCACAAGGTCGTTCCGCTGAGCGGCGGCATCTCGCTGGCGTCGAACCTGCCGGCCGGCAGCATCCCGACGCTGAGCCCGGCCTCGACCTCCTCGCCCAGGGCAATGCGCTGCTCTACAACCAGCTGATCGTCGACGGCAAGGCGACCGACACCGCTTCGGCGCAGGCCTACGTCGCGACGCAGACGCCGGCCGATATCGCCGCGTACCTGCGCAGCAAGGACCCGGCCGCGCTGCTCTCGACGCTCCTCACCAAGCTGTCCGCGCTCGGCCTCGCCGGATCGGGGCCGATTCCCGAAGGCACGGTCGTTCCGGTCGACCCGATCGCGGCGATCAACGCCGGCAACTACGCCAAGGTGCCCGTCCTCGCCGGCAACGCTCGCGACGAGGCCAAGCTGTTCCCGACCTTCCTCGCCCTCTCGCCAGCGCTCGGCGGAGTCAGCGGTCGCCTGGTGAGCGACGCGACGCTCTTCAACACCCAGTTCGGCTACAACCCCGACGCCGCGCCGACGGTCACCCTGGCGCAATGGATTCCGGCGGTGTACCTGCCGGTGACGACGCCGGTGACCGGTTTCAACGCCAGGACCGACCTGCTCAATCTGGTCTTCTTCACCGCCAGCCGCGACAACGTGCTGAACGCATTGAAGTCGCAGCAGTCGACCGTCTGGTACTACCGGTTCGACTGGGACAAGGAGCCCGCGCCCTGGAACGACATCTACGGCGCCGCCCACGTCTTCGACCTGCCGTTCATCTTCGGCACCTTCGGCCCGTCGCTCTTCGGCAGCATCATGACCGGCACCGCGAACAAGGCCGGCCGGCTCGATCTTTCCGACGCGATGATGAAGAGCATCGCCGCATTTGCGCAGAACAGCGACCCGAACAATGCTTCGCTCGGCGTCACCTGGCCGGTCTGGCCCGGCAAGCTGCTGTTCAACGCCAGCCTCACCGCCAAGGCGATCACGACGCAGTAACGGTATTGCCGTGCGGCGGGCCGCGGCTCGCCGCGGGCGCGCCGCGCGCCGCTAGCCTTGCTGCTGGCGGCGCAATTCCTTTCGCTTCATGTCGAGGTACTCGGTCTCGCTCATCTCGTGCAGCTGCGCGGCGTAGCGCTCGGTGCTGGCAAACCACTCGCGGATCCGCCGCTCGGCCTGTTCGGCCGGCGGCAGCGAATAGGCCGAGAGGTAAGCGTCGATCGCCAGGTAGTAGCGCATCGTGTTGCGCTCGAGCAGGCCGAGGACGCCGCCTTGATACACCGGCTTGCCGTCCTTGCGGTCGAGGATCGTGAAACCGACCTTCGCGCTGCCGATCGTCGCCAGGTAGGTCTGCATCGCCATCTTGGCGGCGAAGCCGTAGCCGTACGCGTACGACATGTGGACGACCGTCCGCTGCGCGTCGATCGGTGCCGCCTCGACCTGGATGCGGTAGTTCTTCGTGCTGAGCGGGCCGTCGGGCGCGCTCAGTTGCACCTGCAGGTACTCGGGCCCGGCGGCGACCACGCGGTAGGCGAATGCGAGCTGGTAGGCGTCTTCGATCGGCTGGTCGAACTTGCGGCCGACGTACAGGCTCAGCGTCTTCGGCGTGCCGCTGCTCGAGCGGCAGCGCTTGACGTTGAGGTGCAGGATCAGGATGTCGCACCAGTGGTCGGCGGATTGCAGCGCCTGCTCGACCATCGCGAACGGGTGCTCGACGACGGCATAGACGTCGCCTTTCAGGTCGTCCGCGGTCTGCGTCGACTCGAGCACGAGCGGCCGGCCGAACTGGTTGTTCGCGAACTTGTCCTGGAGCGCGGCATGGCGCGCCTTGAGCGTGCCGGCGTCCTGCGCCGAGGCGCCGGTGATCAGGCACAGGGAGACGGCGACGGCGACCCAGGCGGCGCGCAGCGCGCGAATCGAAGCAGCATTGCTCACAGCCAATACTCCCAGAGTCGAGCGAACATTTCCTTGGCGCGATCGCCGAGCGGTCGCCGCTGCCAGGCCTCGAGTGTGATCGGGTCCGACGCGGCGAGGTCGCGATCGAACGCCGTGCGCATCTTCGCGCCGAATTCGGCGCCGAGGATGACGGCGGTCAGCTCCTGGTTGTGTAGGAAGCTGCGCCAGTCGAGGTTGGTCGAGCCGACGGTCGCCCAGACGCCGTCGATGACCACCGTCTTGGCGTGCAGCAGCGCCTCGCGCCGCTCGTAGATCTTGACCCCGCCGCGCAGCAGCGGCTCGTAGTGCGCGCGCCCGGCGTGGAAGACGAGCCCCGAGTCGGTCGTGCTCGGCACGATCAGCTTGACGTCGACGCCGCGCGCTGCGGCGCCGATCAGCGCCTGCATCAGCTGCGGATCGGGGACGAAGTAGGCGTTGGTGAGCAGGATCTCGCTCTCGGCGCTGTTGAGCGCCGAGATCAAGGTCACGTAGATCTGGCTGAACGGCTCTTCGGGAGTGCTGCCGATCGCACGAACGACCTCTTTCCCCTGCGCCGACAGGGCCGGGAAGTAGTTGCGCGGCGCCAGCGCGGCGCCTTTCTGGCCGTCCCAGGTTTCCATGAACAGCTTTTGCAGCGTCGCCACCACCGGCCCTTCGAGCAGGAGGTCGGTGTCGCGCCACGGCAGGTCCTTTTTCTTGTCGCCGCCCGAGCCGCCGGTCGACCCCGAGCCGCGGCTCGGGCTGCTCGAGTAGACGCTGCTGATGTTGATGCCGCCGAGCACCGCGCTCTGGCCGTCGACGACCAGGAGCTTGCGGTGGTCGCGCCGGTTCACATCCCAGCCGGACTTGGCCGTGAGCGGATTGACCGGGTTGAACTCGAGCACGTTGACGCCGGCGCCGCGCAGGCGATCGAAGAACGCCTTCGACGTCTGCAGCGCGCCGACGCCGTCGTAGATGAGGTTCACCTGCACGCCCGCCGCCTGCTTGGCGATCAGGGCGTCGGCGAACTGGTTGCCGACCTCGTCGTCGTCGAGGATGTAGGTCTCCATGTTGATGCTGTCGCGCGCCGAGGCGATCGCACCGAGCATCGCCGCATACGTGTTCGGCCCGTTCTGGAGGATGACGACGCGGTTGCCGAGGACGAGCGGGCTGTCGGAGACAGCCTGTTCGAGCGCCAGGTGGCGAGCGAGGACGTCCGGATTCGGGTCGCCCGCGGTGACCTGCGCGACCAGCTCGCGGCTGCGCTCGGGCGAGACGATGCGGCCGCTCGCCGCCTGGAATTGCACGCCCTCCGGATCGGCGCGCGCCATGTCGGGTGTGATGACGGGCAGCGCGCTGCAGCCGGCGAGGGCGAGCGCGGCGACGGCGAGCAGGCGGCGCGCTGCGCGCGCGCTCGAGGATCGGCATCGACCCGGTCGCGTTCGTCATTGCGAGTTCTTCGTGCAACGTGCTCGTCACTCGCCGCGGTCGGCAAGCGCGCGTGCTGCTGCGCGTGATCAGCGTCGGACCGCCGGTAGATGAAGCCGGTGTAGATCTGGACCAGATCCGCACCTGCGGCGCGCTTGGCGCGAGCGTCGGCCGCCGACATCACGCCACCCACGCCGACGATCGGAAATCCGCTTCCGAGCGCGGCGCGCAGCTGGGCGATGACCCGGTTCGACTGCGGAGCAAGCGGCGCGCCCGAGAGGCCGCCGACTTCGTTCGCGTGCGGCTGGCCGATGACGGCGTCGCGGGCCAGCGTGGTGTTGGTGGCGATGACGCCGTCGACCGGATGGCGTCGCAGCGTTGCCGCCACGGCCTCGACTTGGCTCGCGTCGAGGTCGGGCGCGATCTTGACGAACATCGGCACCGTTCGTCCGTGCTCGGCCGCGAGCTCGGCCCGTCGCGCGCACAACGCCGCGAGCAAGGCATCGAGCGCGGCGTCGTCCTGCAGTTCGCGCAGCTGGCGCGTGTTCGGGCTCGAGATGTTGACCGCGACGTAGTCGGCATGCGGATAGACGCCCGGCCAGGGCGATGAGGTAGTCGTCGGCGGCGCGTTCGATCGGCGTCGCCGCGTTCTTGCCGATGTTCAGGCCGAGGATGCCACCGCCGGCGCGAAAGCGCGCCTGCCTGACGTTGGCGACGAACGCGGCCAGGCCCTCGTTGTTGAAGCCGAGCCGGTTGATCAGCGCCTGCGCGGCGGGCAGGCGGAACATGCGCGGCTTGGGATTGCCGGGCTGCGCCAGCGGCGTCACCGTCCCGACCTCGACGAAGCCGAAGCCGAGCGCGCCGAAGGCGTCGATGCAGCGGCCGTTCTTGTCGAGGCCGGCGGCCAGGCCGATCCGGTTCGGAAAAGCCAACCCGGCGATTCGCACCGGGTCGCTGACGCGCTCCTGCGCGATCAGCGCGACCAGCGGCGTGTGCTGGATCGCGGCGAGCGCGGCCATCGTCAGGTCGTGCGCGCGCTCGGGATCGAGACCGAACAGGAAGGGACGCGCCAGCGGGTAAGGGACGATCGGCATGAGGGCGGACGATTCTGGCATCGCCGTTGCATACTCGCTGACGAGGATCCGTCCATGAACGACCACCGCATCGAGAAAGACACGTTTGGCGAGATCGCCGTCCCCGCCGATCGTCTCTGGGGGGCGCAGACCGAGCGCTCGCTGCATCACTTCGCGATCTCGACCGAGAAGATGCCGATCGAGCTGATCCGCGCGCTCGCCTGGGTCAAGCGCAGCTGCGCCGTCGTCAATCGCGGCCTCGGCATGCTCGCCGCGGAGAAGGCCGATGCGATCGTCGCCGCCGCCGACGAGGTGCTCGCCGGCAAGCACGACGGCGAGTTCCCGCTCGCGGTCTGGCAGACCGGATCGGGGACGCAGACCAACATGAACATGAACGAGGTGCTCGCCAACCGCGCCTCGCAGCTCCTCGGCGGCGCGCGTCGGCGAAGCGCGCCTGGTCCATCCGAACGACGACGTCAACCGCAGCCAGTCGTCGAACGACGTCTTCCCGACGGCGATGAGCGTCGCGGCCGTGCAGGCGCTCGCGAGCGCGGCTGCTGCCGCCGGTCGCCGCCCTGCGCGACACGCTGGCGAAGAAGGCCGAGGCGTTCGCGGACGATCGTCAAGATCGGCCGCACCCATCTGCAGGACGCGACGCCGCTGACGCTCGGCCAGGAGATCTCGGGCTGGGTCGCGCAGCTCGACCACGGCCTGAGCCACGTGCGCGCAGCGCTGCCGCACCTGTCGGAGCTTGCGCTCGGCGGCACCGCGGTCGGCACCGGCCTGAACGCGCAGCCGGAGTTCGGCGAGCGCGTCGCCGCCGAGCTCGCGGCACGACTCGGGCTGCCGTTCGTGACGGCGCCGAACAAGTTCGAGGCGCTCGCCGCGCACGACGCGATCGTCCATTCGCACGGCGCGCTTGAAGACGCTCGCCGCCGCGCTCATCAAGATCGCCAACGACGTGCGCTGGCTCGCCTCGGGGCCGCGCTGCGGGATCGGCGAGATCGTCGATCCCCGAGAACGAGCCCGGCAGCTCGATCATGCCGGGCAAGGTCAACCCGACGCAGTGCGAGGCGCTGACGATGCTCGTGCGCGCCAGGTGCTCGGCAACGACGTCGCGATCAACTTCGGCGGCGCCTCGGGCAACTTCGAGCTCAACGTCTACAAGCCGCTCCTCGATCCACAACTTCCTGCAGAGCGCGCGCCTGCTCGCCGACGGCGCGACGAGCTTCGACGAGCACTGCGCGCGCGGCATCGAGCCGAACCGCGAGCGCATCGCCGAGCTGGTGCAGCGCTCGCTGATGCTGGTGACCGCGCTCAACCCGCACATCGGCTACGACAAGGCGGCGGCGATCGCCAAGGACGCGCATCGCCGCGGCACCACGCTGCGCGAGGCGGCGCTCGCCTCGGGCTCGCTCAGCGCCGAGCAGTTCGACGCCTGGGTCGTTGCCGAGCAGATGGTCGGTGGAATGCCGGGAGGACGCGCATGACACAGGACCAGCTGAAACGCCTCGTCGCCGAGGCGGCGCTCGTCTACGTCCCGCGCGGTGCCGTCATCGGCATCGGCTCGGGCTCGACCGTCAATCACTTCATCGACGTTCTCGCCGAGCACAAGGGCTCGGTCGCCGGCGCCGTTTCGAGCAGCGCCGCCAGTACGGCGCGGCTGGTCGCGCGCGGCTTGGCCGTGCTCGACGCCGGCGAAGTCGAGTCGCTGCCGCTCTGCGTCGACGGCGCCGACGAGATCGACGCTGCCGGCTGCATGATCAAGGGCGGCGGCGCAGCGCTGACGCGCGAGAAGATCGTCGCCGACCTGGCCGAGCGCTTCCTCTGCATCGCCGACGAATCGAAGCTGGTCGACCGCCTCGGCCGCTTTCCGCTGCCGGTCGAGGTGATCCCGATGGCCGCGGCGCAGGTGGCGCGGCGCTTCGCGGCGATCGGCGGCCGGGCGCAAAAGCGCGAAGGCGTCGTCACCGACAACGGCGGCATCATCCTCGACGTCCACGGCCTGGTCATCGACGACGCGCCGGCGCTCGAAGGGCGAGATCAACCAATGGCCCGGCGTCGTCTGCGTCGGCCTGTTCGCGCGGCGGCGCGCGACCGTTTGTCTGCTCGGCACCGCCGCGGGCGTGCGCACCCTGACTTTCTGACACAGGGGCGGAATTTGACGCGTCGAAAAACGCGTAACCTCCGCCCGTGCACGTTCCGTGCAGCTCACAGGAAGGACGGCCCGTGGCCAAACCCAACTATTCGTTCGAGAAACGCCAACGCGAGCTCGCCAAGAAGAAGAAAAAGGAACTGAAGGAAAAGGAAAAGGCAGGGCGCAAGCTCGGCACCGCGACCGAAGGCGAAGGCGCGTCGCAGGAGGGGGTCGAGCCCGCTCAGGCGCCGGCCGACCCGGCCATGGGGCCGACGGGCGGCTGAACGAATACCGGGGACGCGGCCTGTCGCGACGCTTCGTCGCGCCGGAATTGCCGCACCAGAAAACGCGCCGGATCGACCGCATCGAGCAGGTCGGCCTCGACCGGCGCCGGCGCACCGGCGATCGCCGCCGCCAACAACTGGGCACCGAGCGCCGACGAGGCGATGCCGCGTGAGCCCAACGCGCTGAAGACATAGAGGCCCGGCGCGCGCGCCACCAGCCGCGGCTGATCGAGCCGGCCCGGCGCCGGCGCGGCAACGCCCAGGCCTGCGCTCTCGGCCAGTGACGCCGGCACCGCGCCGATGACCGGCAAGCGATCGCGGCTCAGCCAGCGCTGGCTGGTCCGGCCCGAGAGATCAGCGAGCGCAGGCGCGGTGGCGAGACCGACGAGGCGGGCGAGGCGTTCCAGGTTGGCGCGATGATCGCTGGCGCGCACGAGCGGGTCGGCGTCGTTCCATTGCGCGGTCGCGCCGAACCAGACCGTGCCTTCGGACTCGGGGACGACGTAGCCTGAGCCGGCGATCGGCACGCCGGGGCAGTGCACCGGGCGCCAGGCGCGCGGTCGCGATCCCGCTCATCTGGCCGCGCTGCGCCTCGATCGGCCACGGTGGGCTGGCCGAGCAGCTCCAAGGCGCCCCCGGCGTTGCAGAGGACGACCGTTTCTGCGCTCGCGATGACGTTGCCGGCCGCGTCGAGCACGGCCCAGCGCTCGCCGACGCGCGCCAGTGACGCCACCGCGCAGCCGAGGCGAAGCTCGCTGCGGCGTCCGGCGCGCGCGAGCCAGGCGGCGGCAAGCCCGCGCGGGTCGACCCAGCCGCCATGCGGAAAGTGCCACGCCGCGACCGGGATCGGGACACCGGCGAGGCGGCTCGCGGCGTCGGCATCGAGGGCGCGGACGTAGTCGGCGGGCAGGCCGAGCGCGTCGATCGATGCCTGCAGCTCGGCCCGACTCGCGCCCTCGCTGTCGAGTCGCACCAGTCCGGCGACGCTGCCGCGCGTGCCGGCGCGGTCGATCGCGTCCCGAACCGCGGCGCGAGCGGCAAAGGCGGCGGCACGATGGAAGCGCGCGTGCCGGCCATCGACGCGGTGGACGACGCCGTGAAAGATTCCGGCGGCATTGCCCGAACCCTGCTGCGCGATCGCCGTGCCGCGCTCGAGCAGCAGCGACGAGCGGCCGCGCTCGGCGAGCGCCTGGGCGAGCGCGCAACCGGCCAGACCGGCGCCGACGATGACCACCGGAAGCGATTCGCCGAGCCCGGCAGCGGACAGCCTGCCGCGGCGCCGCGCGCGGCGTGAAGCGCGGCGCGAAGCGGCCGCGCGTGATGTCGCGCTTGCCGCCGCTGCCCGGCGCGCTCTCGACCGCGAAGCCGGCGCTGCGC
This sequence comes from uncultured beta proteobacterium, assembly GCA_963766315.1. GTDB lineage: Bacteria > Pseudomonadota > Gammaproteobacteria > Burkholderiales > Burkholderiaceae_C > Schlegelella_A. The sequence continues at coordinate 135,915 of CAVXZM010000008.1, read as the reverse complement.
AGGCCGTCGCGGACGGCCCGCGCCGCGCTCCACGTCGCCACCGTCGCGTCGGGTGTCGCCAGCCGCGCCATCGCCTTGTACAGCCGCGCATCCCACATCGCCGGATTGCGCGCCGGGGCGAAGCCGTCGAGAAAGAACGCGTCGACGCGAGCGACGAGCTGCGGCAGCCAGGCGGCGACATCGCCGAAGGCGAGCAGCAGCTCGACGCGGCCGGCTTCGAAGGCGATGCGGTGCAGGTTCCATGTCAGCGGCGGCCACTGCCCGGCGAGCTCGTCGGCCAGCGGAAGCGAGGAGCGGATCGCGCGCGATCGTGGCGAGGTCGGCGCGCGTCGGCGGCGCGCCTTCGATCGAGATGAAGTGGAGTTGGCGGCAGCGCTGTGCGTCGGCGCGCCACGCGGCCCAGGTGGCGAGGAAATTGGTGCCGAGACCGAAGCCGGTCTCGAGGACGACGAAGCGCTCGCGGCCGCGCCAGCGCGCGGCCAGCGCGTCGCCGTCGAGAAAGACGTGACGTGCCTGCGCGAGCGCGCCGTCGCGCGGGTGGTAGACGTCGCCGTACTCGGCCGAGCGCGGCGTGCCGTCGGCATCACGCACGATCGCGGCGGCGCGGATCGGCGCCGTGTTCATCGCGGCGTCGCGGTCGTCGAAGCGCCGCGCGCGGCCAGCCAGGCGAGCAGCCGGCTCGCGCGCGCCGGCCAGCCCTTTGTACGCGAGCACGTCGGCCGACATGCTCGCGAGCGCGGCGTGCAGCCGGGCGGCGATCTCGTCGCTCGTGACCGCGGCGACCAGCGGCACGCTCGCGACCCGGATCGTGAAGATGGCCTGCGACGCATCCGCAATCGGGAGGAATGTCTGGCGCTCGCTGCGGAATGATGCGCGCGCGGCGAGCGCATCGGCAGAGAGGTCGGGCAGCCACGCTCCGTCGCTGTGCGCCGGATGCTGGTGCAGGCGCGGGTCGGCGGTGATCGTCCAGACGAAGCGCTCCCAGCGCTCGCTGCCGGTCACGAGGCGGGCGAGCGATTCGCCGGCCGCGAGCAGCACGGCGTTGTCGGCGACGGGGGCGTGGATCGTCGTGAAGTGACGCCCGACCTTTTCCTCGGGCGCCCAGCGAGACGGCAGACAGACGGCAAGCCAGGGGACGGTCGCCGTCGCACCGTCCAGGACGGCGAAGTCTTCCTCGAAGGCGAGGCAGAGGAGGGCGACGTCGCGGTCGTGACGCGGCAACTGGCGCAGCAGGTCGCCGATCGCCGGATCGCCGTCGCCGGTCGGCATGCCGTCGACCACTGACCAGCCGAGGAGTGGCGCGCTCGAGCGCGCTGCCGTTCGACTGCAGCCCGCGTCGAATTCGAAGGCGCGGGGCGATGTTCGCGCGGCTTCGTCGCTGATGGCGCTCAGGATCGGCCGCGCGTCGAAGCCGGCGACCGACAGCAGGGCCTGGTGCGGGAAGGCAGCGAGCACCGCCGATCTTCTCGCGCAGGTGACGACCGTTCGGCATGCTCGCCGTCAGTTGCACGTCGCCCGCGCCGACGCGGCGCAGGCCGGGCTGCATCCGGAACGGCGCGCTGAGGAGCGAGAAGTCGAAAGGCATCTGGTCATGATCCACCGAATATAGAAGGGCCCGCGAAGCGGGCCCTTCGTCGGATCCAGCGAAGCGTCCTAGACGCGCTTCTTGTATTCGTGGGTGCGGGTGTCGATCTCGACCTTGTCGCCGGTCTGGACGAAGAGCGGCACCGAGATCTCGAGACCGGTGGCGAGCTTGGCGGTCTTCAGCACCTTGCCCGAGGTGTCGCCCTTGACGGCGGGCTCGGTGTCGGCGATCTGGCGCACCAGCGTCGTCGGCAGCTCGACCGAGATCGCCTTGCCGTCGTAGAAGACGACCTCGACCGGCATGCCGTCCTCGAGGTACTGGATCGCGTCGCCCATGTTCTCGGACTCGACCTCGAACTGGTTGTACTCGGCGTCCATGAATGCGTACATCGGGTCGGCGAAGTAGGAGTACGTGCACTCCTTCTTGTCGAGGATGATCTGGTCCATCTTGTCGTCGGCCTTGAAGACGACCTCGGTGCCCGAGTTGCTGAGCAGGCTCTTCAGCTTCATGCGCACGGTGGCCGAGTTGCGACCGCCGCGGCTGTATTCGGTCTTGAGGACGACCATCGGATCCTTGGCATGCATGATCACGTTGCCGGCGCGAATTTCCTGGGCGATTTTCATGGTGTGGGTTCCGCTGGGGGCGCCGCGACCGGGCGACCAAGACAATGGTCGCGAGCGCGGCGCAAAGCCTCGAATTCTAGCGTTTCGTCGCGACGAAGCCGAGTAGCCGAGTGACCAGGTCAGCCCGGCCCGCGAGAGCGTCGCGCCAACGTGCGGCGTGCTCCGCCCAGGCGTCGTGCTAGACGCGGCCTCGGCGGCGCCAGCTCGATCGCGCCGGCCGTGCTTCCGTTCCAGCGCCGAAAGAGCGTGCGCAGCGCGCCGCCGAGCTCCGCCGGCGCGGCGGCGAGATAGCGATCGAGAAAGGCCTCGAGCTTGGCGCCGTGCGCGCCGTCGTCCTGCGGATAGAGCTGCCAGACGAACGGCGCGCCCGCCCAGACGGCGCGGACGAACGAGTCCTCGCCGCGAACGAAGTTGAGATCGCACGACCAGAGCAGGCGATCGAAATCCGCTTGCGCCAGATAGGGCAGGCGCAGCGCGCGCAGCGTGCCCCGGGTCAGCGTCGGTCCGAGCTCGGCGCTGACCTGGTCGCTTGCCGCTCCGGGCGTCAGCAGCAGAAGGGTCGGCGTTGCGGCGAGCGCATTGCAGGAGCGGCGCGACCGCGTCGTTGCGGTAGCAGAAGAGGCTGACAAGACGCTCGCCTGGGCGTGACTCGATGCCGAGGCCGGCGAGTCCGTCGGCGCCGCGGGCGATAGGCCAGGCGCCGCTCGAGCAGGCGCGGCTCGCGCAGCAGGCCGCCGGTGTCCGCCGTGAAGCCGGGATAGAAATACCAGGTCGTGAAGTCATATCCGTCGGACGTCCGACGTGGCGAGGGCAGGCCGTGCGAGCGCTCGACGTAAGCCTCGGCGCTCAGGTGCTCGAGGTTGATGAAGACCGGTTCGCGATCGCTGGCGCCGGCCAGCGCGCTATCGGGAAGGCCGCCGCCGAACAGCTCGACGACGACATCGGCCGCTCGCGTCGCGGCTTCGTTCCAGGCGACGACCGCCACGCCTTCGGCACCCTTCGGCGCGAGCCAGCCCAGCGCACGGGGATCGTCGACGGCGAGGCGGACCGATTCGCCGCGGCCGGCGAGGTCCGCGGCGAGGCGCCAGGCGACGCCGATGTCGCCGAAGTTGTCGACCACCCGGCAGTAGAGATGCCACTGCATCGTCCGATTATCGAAGGCCGACGGCGCGTGTCGGCGGGCCCGAAGGCGAGCGGGCGGCGCGGCACAATCGTTTCGATGAGCGAAGAGGCAAGCGTCGATCTTCCCGGCGGCGACGGTCGCGCGAGCGCCCGCGAGCGGCTCGCCGCCGAGGTCGCCGCGCTGCCGAACCTGCCCGGCGTCTACCGCTTCTTCGATGCCGCCGGCGGCGTCCTCTATGTCGGCAAGGCGCGCGAGCTGAAGAAGCGCGTCTCGAGCTACTTCACGAAGCGCCACGCCGGCAGCGAAGGCGCGATCTGGACCGGCCACATGGTCTCGCGCATCGCCCGCATGGAGACCACCGTCGTGCGCTCCGAGGCCGAGGCGCTGCTGCTCGAGAACAACCTGATCAAGGCGCTGGCGCCGCGCTTCAACATCCGCTTCGTCGACGACAAGAGCTATCCCTATCTGAAGATCGAGTCAGGGCGGTACCCGCGGGTCGCCTACTACCGCGGCGCGGTCGACCAGAAGCACCGCTACTTCGGCCCGTTTCCGACCGCCTGGGCGGTGAAGGACTCGATCCAGCTGGTGCAGAAGGTGTTTCACCTGCGCACCTGCGAGGACACGGTGTTCGCGAACCGCACGCGGCCGTGCCTGCTCTATCAGATCAAGCGCTGCTCGGGCCCGTGCGTCGACTACATCTCGGTCGAGGACTATGCCCAGGACGTCGCCAACGCCGAGCGCTTCCTGCAGGGCGAGCAGCAGGAGCTGATGGACTCGCTGCAGGCCGAGATGATGAAGCGCGCCGAGGCGCTCCAGTTCGAGCAGGCGGCCGAGATCCGCAACCGGATCGGCTCGCTGGCCCGCGTGCTGCACCAGCAGGCGGTCGAGGACAACACCGGCGGCCGGGTCGTCGACACCGACGTGCTCGCGGTCAAGGTCGACGGCGGCCGCGCCTGCGTCAACCTGGCGATGGTTCGCGGCGGCCGCCACCTCGGCGACCGGCCGTACTTCCCGAAGCACGTCGAGGACGCGATCGCGGTCGAGGCGGCGGCGCTGGCGGCGAGCGCCGACGACGGCGAAGCGGCGCCCGGCCGAGATGCCGCGCTCGCCCGAAGTCAGCGTTCTCGAGGCGTTCATCGCCCAGCACTACCTCGAGGGCGGCATGCCGCCGCTGCTCGTGGTCAGCCATCCGGTCGACCGGACGCTGGTCGAGACCCTGGCGGCGCGCAGCGGCGTCCGGGCGACGGTCCAGCACCAGCCGCGCGAGCCGCGCCGCGCCTGGCTCGACATGTGCATCACCGGCGCCGAGCTGCGCCTGGCGCAGCTGCTCGCCGAGGAAGGCTCGCAGCAGGCGCGCACGCGCGCGCTGGTCGAAGCGCTCGATCTCGTCGTCGACGACCTCGACACGTTCCGGATCGAGTGCTTCGACGTCAGCCACACCGCGGGCGAGGCGACCCAGGCGTCGTGCGTCGTGTTCGAGGCGCACAAGATGCAGAGCGCGCAGTACCGGCGCTACAACATCGCCGGCATCACGCCCGGCGACGACTACGCTGCCATGCGCCAGGTGCTGGTGCGCCGCTACGCCAAGCTGGTCGAGGCGGTGGCGCAGGGCAACGGGCGCCTGCCCGATCTCGTCCTGGTCGACGGCGGTCGCGGCCAGGTCTCGGTCGCGCGCGAGGTGTTCGAGGAGCTCGGCATCGAGCTCGCGCGCATCGTCGGCGTCGAGAAGGGCGAAGGGCGACAGGTCGGGCTCGAGGAGCTCGTCTTCGCCGACGGCCGGCGAAGGTCGCGCTCGGCCGCGAGTCGGCCGCGCTCATGCTCGTCGCCCAGATCCGCGACGAGGCGCATCGCTTCGCGATCACCGGCATGCGCGCGCGTCGCGCCAGCGTTCGCACCGGCGCCAGCTCGCTCGAGGAGATCCCCGGCGTCGGGCCGAAGAAGCGCGCCAAGCTGCTGCAGCGCTTCGGCGGCGCGCGCGGCGTCGGCAGCGCCAGCGTCGAGGACCTGCTGAGCGTCGACGGCATTTCGCGCGAGCTCGCCGAGGAGATCTATCGTGCCCTGCATTGAAGCGAAACGCGAGCGCAGCCACGGCCGGCAGATGGCGTTGCGCGCGGCGACGCTGCTGGCGATCGCCGCAGCGGGCTGTACCGGCTCGGCCGACCGCGCGCCCGGCGAGAACCCTGGCGCGACGACACGCGCGGCAGCGCCGCCGTCCCCCGCGGCGCGGACCGCCGCTGTGACCGTTCCGAGCGGCCCGGCCGGCGATGCGCGGCGCCCGCTGCCGCCGCCCGCCAGCGGCCGCAACTGGAACGAGGTGCGCCGCCAGGCGGCCGAGCGGATGGTCGCGGCCAATCCCGACATCACGTACACGGGCCGCGTTCCGGACCAGCTGCTCGCGATCCCGGTGGTCGAGGTCGAGCTCAACGGCGACGGCAGCGTGCGCCGGATCGAGGTCCTGCGCGAGCCGCGCGAGAACAAGGACACGATGAAGATCGCGGTCGACGCGATCCGCCGCGCGGCGCCGTTCGGCGACGTCTCGCGCCTGCCCAAGCCTTGGAAATTCGTCGAGACCTTCCTCTTCGACGACAGCCGGAAGTTCAAGCCGAGAACGCTCGATCGTTGACAGGCTCGCGCCCGGAGCCCTCTTCGGCACAATCCGGCCGATGTTCTTCAATCTGCCGACGCTCCTCACCTGGGCGCGCATCGTCGCGATTCCCCTCGTCGTCGGCGTCTACTACACCAGCCTGCCGACCGAGACACAGAACATCGCCGGCACCGCGCTCTTCATCCTGTTCGCGCTCACCGACTGGGCCGACGGCTACCTGGCGCGCAAGCTCGACATGACGTCGTCGTTCGGCGCCTTCCTCGATCCGGTCGCCGACAAGTTCCTGGTGACCGCGGCGCTGCTGGTGCTGGTGCACCTGGGCCGCCTGCATGCGCTCATCGCCCTCGTGATCATCGGCCGCGAGATCGCGATCTCGGCGCTGCGCGAATGGATGGCGCAGATCGGCGCCTCGCGCAGCGTCGCCGTGCACATGCTGGGCAAGGTCAAGACGGTGGTGCAGATGATCGCGATCCCGTTCCTGCTCTACCACGGCATGCTGTTCGGCCTGATCGACACCCAGCTCTGGGGCACGGTGCTGATCATCGTCTCGGCGATCCTGACGATCTGGTCGATGGTCTACTACCTGCAGAAGGCGGTTCCCGAGATCCGTGCCCGTGTCCGCTGACCGGCCGCCGCTTCATCGCGGCGATGCCGTGGCTGTTCGTCCTGATCTGGTCGACCGGCTTCGTCGTCGCCCGGCTGGCGATGCCGCATGCGCCGCCGTTCGGCTTCCTGTCGTACCGCTTCGCGCTCTCGGCGCTGTGCCTGACGGCGTGGATCGTCATCGCGCGCGCCGCCTGGCCGGCCAGCCGGGCGCAGTGGGGCCACCTGCTCGTCACCGGCGTGCTGATGCAGGCGGGCTATCTCGGCGGCGTCTGGGCGGCGGTCAAGGCTGGTCTCGGCGCCGGCACGGCCGCGCTCCTGGTCGGCCTGCAGCCGGTGCTGACGGCGGTCTGGATGTCGCGCGGCAGTCGCGCCGACGGCAACGCCGGCGTCTCCGCGGCGCAATGGCTCGGCCTCGTGCTCGGCTTTGCCGGCCTCGCCCTCGTCGTCTGGAGAAAGCTCGGCGGCGAGGTGACGCCGGCGAACCTCGCGCTTGCGACGGTGGCGCTCTTCAGCATCACCATCGGTACGCTCTACCAGAAGCGCTTCGTCGGCCGTTGCGACGTGCGCTCGGCGACCGCGGTGCAGATGCTCGCCGCGCTCGTCGTCTGCCTGCCGCTGGCCTGGCTCGAGACGGAGAAGATCGAGTGGCACGTCGATCTGCTCGCGGCGCTGGCCTGGTCGGTCGGCGTGCTCACGCTCGGCGGCAGCTCGCTCCTCTATCTGCTGATCCAGCGCGGCGAGGCGACCACGGTCACCAGCCTGCTCTATCTGGTTCCACCCTGCACCGCGTTGCTGGCGTGGGCAATGTTCGGCGAGTCGCTGACGCCGCTCATGATGCTGGGAATGGCGCTGACGGTCGTGGGCGTGGCCCTGGTCGTGCGGCGCCGCGGCGAAGAGGACTCGAAGGAGAGACTGACATGAAAACCCATCGCATCGCCGTCATCGCCGGCGACGGCATCGGCCAGGAAGTGGTTCCCGAGGGGATCCGCGTGCTCGAGGCGGCGGCCAGCCGGTTCGGCATCGGCCTGCAGTTCGACCAATTCGACTTCGCGTCGTGGCCGTACTACGAGCGCCACGGCAGCATGATGCCGGCCGACTGGAAGGAGCAGATCGGCGGCCACGACGCGATCTTCTTCGGCGCCGTCGGCTGGCCCGAGAAGATCCCTGACCACATCTCGCTCTGGGGCTCGCTGCTCAAGTTCCGGCGCGAGTTCGACCTCTACGTCAATCTGCGCCCGGCGCGCCTGATGCCGGGCGTGCGCTCGCCGCTCGCCGGCCTGGCGCCAGGCGACATCGACATGATGATCGTGCGCGAGAACACCGAGGGCGAGTACTCGAGCATCGGCGGGCGGATGTTCGAAGGCAGCGAGCGCGAGGTCGTGGTGCAGGAGACGGTGATGTCGCGGATCGGCATCGACCGGGTCCTGAAATACGCCTTCGAGCTGGCGCAGTCGCGGCCGAAGAAGCACCTGACGTCGGCGACCAAGTCCAACGGCATCGCCATCACGATGCCGTACTGGGACGAGCGGGTCGAGGCGATGGCGCCGCGCTTCCCCGAGCGTTCGCGTCGACCGGTATCACATCGACATCCTCACCGCGCACTTCGTTCAGCGGCCGCAGATCTTCGACACCGTCGTCGCCAGCAACCTGTTCGGCGACATCCTGAGCGATCTCGGCCCGGCGTGCACGCGGAACCATCGGCATCGCGCCTTCGGCCAACCTCAACCCGACGCGCGCAGCACCCGTCGCTGTTCGAGCCGGTGCACGGCTCCGCGCCCGACATCGCGGGGCAGGGCATCGCGAACCCGATCGGCCAGATCTGGGCGGGCGCGATGATGCTCGACTTCCTCGGCCATCGCGAGGCGCACGACGCGGTCATCGCTGCCATCGAGGCGGTGCTCGATCCGGCCGCGGGCGGGCCGAAGACGCGCGATCTCGGCGGTCGCGCCTCGACCGGCGACCTCGGCCGCGCCGTCGCCTCGGCCCTCGCTCCGGCGCGGGCAAGCGTCGTTGCTGCATCGCGCTAGTCGTGCTGTCAAGCGTGGATTGCACAGACGGCGGAAGAATTGCCTCCGGCCCGAACAAATTCATCCCTCAACCCTGCTTGACACTGAAGATTCGCAACGCTGTAATCGTTTCGCCTCGCGCTGCCGCCGCGCAGCGCAGCCATTCGAATTCCATGTGAGACACAGATTTCCTGAGGGGGAAACTTTCGTGAACAAATCCGAACTGATCGAGCACATCGCCCGTCAAGCCGATATTTCGAAGGCTGCGGCGTCGCGCGCCCTCGAAGCCATGATCGGAGGCGTCAAGGCGAGCCTGAAGAAGAACAACGCGGTGTCGCTCGTCGGGTTCGGAACCTTCAGCGTCGGCAAGCGGGCGGCGCGCAGCGGGCGCAATCCGCGCACGGGCGCGGCGATCAAGATCAAGGCGGCCAAGGTGCCGAAGTTTCGCGCCGGCAAGGCGCTGAAAGACGCGCTCAACTGAGCGCGCGCGGTCGGCCGCGCCGACGCGGCGCGGGTGCTTAGCTCAGTTGGTAGAGCGGCGCCCTTACAAGGCGTAGGTCGGGGGTTCGAGCCCCTCAGCACCCACCACCCCTCTGCCGAGTGGTCGAAGGGCCTGGCCACCCTCGGCTAGAATTTCGGCCTCTTCGACGAAAGGCGGACTGCGGTTCGCCTTTCTTGCATTCAGCACTCCGATGTTCGATTTCTTCCGCCGCCACACGCGCACGCTGCAGTTCCTGCTCGTGCTGCTCGTCTTCCCGTCGTTCGTCTTCTTCGGTATCCAGGGCTACAGCCGCTTCGCCGGCTCGGACCAGCAGTGGGTGGCCAAGGTTGCGGGGCAGCCGATCAGCACGGCCGAGTTCGACAGCGCGCTGCGCGATCGCACGGAACGCATGCGTCAGCAGATGCCGGGGGTCGACCCGAAGCTCTTCGAGTCGCCGGAGATCAAGGCGATCGCGCTCGACGGCCTTATCCGCGATCGGGTGCTGCTGGTCGCTGCCGACAAGCTGCACCTCGTCACCACCGACGATCGACTCGACCGGCTGTTCAAGAGCAGCCCCGAGTTCGCGCCGGTGCGCAATCCCGACGGCAGCGTCAACCGTGACATGCTGACCAGCCTCGGCATGTCGTCCGAGCTCTTCGCCGAGCGGCTGCGCCAGGACTTCTCGCGCAAGCAGGTGCTGCAGCCGCTGGGCATCTCGTCGATCGCGCCGGCGGCGGCTGCGTCGGCGGCGCTCGATGCGATGTACCAGCAGCGCGAGGTGCAGGTCGAGCGCTTCGACGCCAAGGACCAGCTCGCCAAGGTGACGCCGAGCGATGCCGAGATCGAGGCGTTCTACAAGGACCCGGCGCATGCGGCGCAGTTCCTGGCGCCGGAAGAGGCGTCGATCGAGTACGTCGTGCTCGACCTCGACGCGGTCAAGAAGCAGATCGCGGTCTCGGAAGAGGACCTGCGCAAGTACTACGCCGAAAACGAGAAGCGCTTCACCTCGCCCGAGGAGCGTCGCGCCAGCCACATCCTGGTCAAGGCCGACAAGGACGCGCCCAAGGCCGAGCGCGACAAGGCGCGCGCCAAGGCCGAGACGCTGCTCGCCGAGGTGCGCAAGAACCCGCAGTCGTTCGCCGAGATCGCGAAGAAGAACTCCGACGACGAAGGCTCGGCCGCCAAAGGCGGCGACCTCGACTACTTCGGCCGCGGCGCGATGGTCAAGCCGTTCGAGGACGCCGCCTTCGGCCTGAAGCCGGGCGAGACCAGCGGCGTCGTCGAGAGCGATTTCGGCTATCACATCATCCGGGTCACGGGCATGCGCGGCGGTGAGAAGAAGACGTTCGAAGCAGCTCGTCCGGAGATCGAGAACGAGGTGCGGACGCAGCTGGTGCAGAAGCGCTTCGCTGATGCCGCGGTCGAGTTTGGCGACGTCGTCTACGAGCAGTCCGACAGCCTGAAGCCCGCGGCCGACAAGTGGAAGCTCGAGCTGAAGCAAGGCCGGATCACGTCACCCGCGTGCCGGCACCGGGCGCGAGCGGCGCGCTCGTCAATCCGCGCTTCCTCGAGGCGCTGTTCAGCAGCGACGTGACGCGCAACAAGCGCAACACCAAGGCGATCGATGTCGGCGCGAACCAGCTTGCTGCTGGTCGCGTCGTCAAGTACGTCGAGGCGCACCAGTTACCGCTTGCCGAGGTCAAGGACAAGATCCGCCAGCAGCTGGTCGCCACCCAGGCCGCGGCGCTCGCGACCAAGCTCGGAGCCGAACGGCTGGCGGCGGCGCGCGCCGCGCCGGCCGCATCGATGGCAGGAGCGACGCTCGTCGTCTCGCGTGCCCAGCCGCACGACCTGCCGCCGGCGCTGCTCGATGCGGTGCTGAAGGCGCCTACCGCCAGTCTGCCGGCGTTCGTCGGCGTGCCGATCGGCAACGACGGCTACGCGGTCGCGAAGATCATCAAGGTCGCGGGGCGCGACCCGATCGCCGCCGATCCGGCGAAGGCGCGGACGCAATACGCGCAGGTCTGGGCCGACGCCGAGGCCTCGGCCTATTACGCGGCGCTGAAGTCGCGCTACAAGGTCAGCGTCAACGACGCGGCGACCACCTCGCGCGACGGCGCAGCGAGCGAACCGCGCTGAGGCGCGGGGGCGGTTGCCCTCGACCGTGAGTGTCCGACGCCCGGTGCGTCAGCGGCCAGACGAAGGCCGCTCGCTATACTTCGTACTTCGGTGGTGGCTGTAGCTCAGTTGGTAGAGTCCAGGATTGTGATTCCTGTTGTCGTGGGTTCGAGCCCCATCAGCCACCCCAAAATCAACAACTTAAGACACCATACTGCCCGTTTTTGTGGCATCCATGGGAAATGGGGCGATCTGAGATTTGGGAATATGGCCGGTGAGCCAAGCCCAGTTCCGGCCGGTCTTGATGTCTGAGACGGCCGCCGTGCTAACGCCGAACCTGCGACCGCTCCGCGTACGCGCCTTGGGCCGTGTAGATCCCAAGCACCTGCGAATTTGACAGCTGAGCGCGGCCATTGAACGCGCCTCGGGCGCTCTGGTTCTTCAGCACTCGGGTTGCAATGCCGTCGGCGATTGGGGCGGCGATCAGTTGCCTTGGATTGCAGCAGAGCCGAAAGTCGCAGGCGTGCATGACCACTTGACCGCCGTGCAAGTCCGGTCCGTTCGCGAGTTCCCAAGCGATGCGGTGCGCTCGATCGCACCCATAGCCGTCTCGGTCAACTGCTCCGCCCCAGGGCCAGCAAGCCGCGTCGTCGGTCGCAATGTGGACCATGGCCCAGAAGGGATGCCCACGGGTTGCCAGCAGCCGAATCTCTGACGGAACTCGCAGGCCGTGTTTCACGATCGGTTTGCGACTGGTTTCAGAAAGTCGGGTAGGGCGCGCTGCCAACCTACCGGCTACGCTTCATCAGCTTGTTAACACATCGTCTCGAAGCCGCACGTGGTGTACGGTGATTGTGCCGATCGGTCGGGAAGACCGGGCGATGCGCCGATCGTCGACACGTGCTGCCGACCAAGTCGCCCTATGACCTACACCGGCGACGATGGTCTGCCAATGCTTGCTCGTCGACGCCGGGGGTCACGGCTCGACCCACACCCAAGGCAGGTGACTCCGTTATTGCCTACGCTCTATCTCGAGTGACGCATTGAAAAGACCTACTGCGAAAGCCATCCCCGGTCAAACCCTGAAGCACGCAAGCCCTGCACGAAAGGCGCCGATTTGCGTGTCAGCGACCAGATTAGACCGCTGCGGTAGTTCTCGATCATCAGCACCGTCGGCCCCTCGTTGATGCCGAAGTGGTACTTCGATATCCAGCCAACGCCGTCGTGGTGCGGCCCGGCGAACACCGGATTGATCGAGGCCTTGAAGCCGTAGGGATTCGCGATCTCGATCTTCAGTCGGCGAAAGTTCATGACCGTCGGCAGCACGATGTCGGGGGCAAAGGGAAGCGAGGCGGCCACCGCCCAGGGCGCGAGCGTGCCGTCGTCGGGCCCGTCGGGGACGCCTCGCGCCACGTAGTCGAAGAAAGTCCGCTCGACCCCGGCGATCTGCTTGGTGACCGGCCCCGGCCCGTCGCTCGCCGTCACTCCCCAGGAAAGCTCGCCGAGGTCGGCTAGCCCGAGCGGGTTGCGCATACCGTACTGCTGCTGCACCTGGGTCGCCCGACGGCTGTTCTCGAAGTAGTCGCTCTGCCTCGCGCGCATGTACGCATCCTGGATGCGTCTGAAATCGACCCAGATGTGAGAGAGCTGGTGGGTGAACAGTGGTCCGGCGTACAGGTACTCGATGCCGTAGACGCTCCGCCATTCGTAGGTCCGGCACCATGCGTCGTAGCACTCGCCGCCGATGCCGTGCGTGGGCGAGCCGAGGGCCAGGATGTAGAGCACGAGCGCTTCGTCGTAGCCTTCCCATCGGTAGGGAATGAATCCGGAATCGGGTTCCGGCCGCCAGCCGTGGCAGAGCGTTGAGTCGCCCTGCAGCATCCAGTCCCATTCGATGCGCTCGTAGAGCATCGTCGTCAACGAACGAATCGCCGTCTCTTCGGGCGTGGCGCCGTCGAAATAGGCCGCTGCGGCGAGCGCGCCGGCGATGAAGAGGGCGGTGTCGATGCTTGAGAGTTCGCTCTTCCAGGCGCGCTTTCCGCTCCGCATGTCCAGGAAGTGGTAGTAGAAGCCTTTGTAGCCGGTCGCATCGACGGCGGTGCTCTGCTCGCTGCCGGCAAAGAAGCGCAAGGTGGTGAGCGTGCGCTCGACGCCTTCTTCACGGCCGATGAAGCCCCGCTCGATGCCGACCGGGTAGCAGGTGAGGGCCATGCCGACGGCGGCGATGCTGGCCGGCCAGTGTCCTGCGGTCTTGTCGAGGACCAGGCCGTTGGCCCGGTTCACCTCGTGCACGAAGTAGCCGAACGAGTTCTCCTGCAGGTGGCGCAGGAGCCGGGCGTGCTCCGGCTGCTCCTTCAAGGAAGGGTCTCCCACTCGAGGCGAAGCAGATTGACGGATTGCGGCGCCACCGTCACTTCGATCTGTGTCGCGCCGGGCGACGACGTGAACGCGATCGGCTCGCGCGTCAGCAGCGACGAACGTATCAGCGCGGCGACGTCGCCCGGGCTCAGATATTCGGGCGAGCCCATGTGCGTCCAGGCCTTCGCCGGGTTGGCGTGCGTGTCGTCGACGCGCTCGATCGATACGGAGACGACGCGCCGGCCCTTGTCATGAGCGAGGCCGAGGCTCAGGTCCTCGCTTTCGATGGCGTGCCGGGGCATTGCCTGATTGACGACGAGCATCGTGCTGCGGCTGTCAGCCTTCGTCTCGAACCGGGTCGCCCACACATCGACCGTGGCATGCGAGCCCTCGACGACAAAGCGCTGATCGCCGAGAGCGCGCACCATCTCAAGGGCGCGGTAGATCGGCTTCGGAATGCCGTATAGGTTCATGAGCCCGAAGCCGCCATGGAACGGCGCGCTCGGGAAATAGTTCTCCTCGAAGATGTCGCTGAAGGTCCACCAGCTGTAGCCGTCGACGATTTCGTCGACGCTCATGACGATGCGAGTGGCGAGCGCCGCAGCGAACGAGCTGTCGTGCTGCGCGTCGCGCGGATTGGAGCTGATGCTCCACTCGGTGTAGTAGAGCGGGCGATCGGAGGCGGCCGCGCGCGCCTCGAGGGCCCGATCACGCATGACGTCGCGTGGAGCGTGCTCGAGTTGGGTGACGGTGTCGCTGTCGACCTTGCCGAAGGCGTCGGTGGGGTAGTAGTGGGTACTGACGAAATCGGCCGGCGCATGCGTTGCCGCGCAATGGCTAAGGAAGTCGCCCACCCATTCGTTTTCCGCGGTCGCCGGGCCGCCAACCTGCAGGCGGGCGTCGAGCGACTTGAGCGCTCTCGCCGCGCTGTCGTACAGATCGAAATAGGCAGCCTGGCTGCCGGTCCAGAAGAATTTCAGGTTCGGCTCGTTCCAGACCTCGAACGGCCAACTCGACACCTCGTCGATGCCATAGCGCTCGACCCAGTGCGCGGCCAGCCTGCGGATCAGCTCTCCCCATGCGGCAAGGTCGCGCGGCGGCGTGATGTTGCCCCGGTAGTGGAAGACGATGTCGTTGCCCGAGGACAGGCAGCGAGGCATGAAGGAAAGCTCGACAACCGGCCTCACGCCGATCGAGAGCAGGAAATCGAAGATGCGGTCGGTGTTGAAAAACGAATAGACCAGCTGGTCGTTCTCGACGACGAGCGTGCCCATGTCGTCGCTGAGCAGGCCGTGAAAGCGCACGTGTCGAAAGCCGAGGTCGTGGCGCGCCTGCGTCAACTGGGCTTGCCAGTCGGCGCGCAGGGCGAGCGTGGCGTGACCGCTGCCGACGCACCACTGCCAGGGCTGGCGAAGCGGTATGGGAGGGGAGCGAAGGTCACAGGTGAATAGGGTTGAAGACAGACAGGCTTTCGTAGGAGCGCACCGACAACCATACGCGCCGTTCCACTACCCCGATGCCAACCAAGGCAGGTCGCGACGTCGGACAATGGCGCGAAGCGGCCGCTCCTTGCCTGTCGAAGCAAGCAGCGACAGCCATGACCGCTGAAGTGCAGTCCTCCTCACCGTCACAGCGACGCGTTCCCGACCCCGCGCCGCCGGTGGTCCTTTCCGGGCAGCCGGCGCTCGTGACCGGCGCGAATTCCGGTATCGGCCGCGGAGTCGCGATCGGTCTGGCCCGGGCCGGCGCTGATGTCGTCGTCAACTACGTGAACCACCCCGAGGATGCCGACGCGGTGGTGGCCGAGATCCAGGCCCTGGGCCGGCGTGCCATTGCCATTCGCGCCGACGTGAGCGTCGAGGCCGATGTCGAGCGCATGTTCGCTGCCGCTATTGCCGAGTTCGGCACGCTGCACATCGTCGTTTGCAATGCCGGCTTGCAGCAGGACGCCTCGTTTCGCGACATGACCCTCGCGCAGTGGAATACGGTGATCGGCGTCAACCTGACCGGCCAGTTCTTGTGTGCCCGCGCGGGCATTCGCGAGTTCCTGCGCCGGGGCGTCGTCGATTCAGTCTCGATGGCCGCCGGCAAGATCATCCACATGAGCTCGGTGCACGAAGTCATCCCCTGGGCCGGCCATGCCAACTACGCGACCTCGAAGGGCGGCGTCATGCTCCTCATGAAGAGTCTGGCGCAGGAGGTGGCGCCACAGCGAATCCGTGTCAACGCGATCGGCCCGGGCGCCATTCGCACGCCGATCAACACGGCTGCATGGAATACGCCGGAGGCGTACGCAGAACTGATGAAGCTGGTTCCCTACGGGCGCATCGGCGAGCCGAGCGACATCGCCCAGGCGGTCGTGTGGCTTTGCTCGGACGCCGCTGACTACGTCACCGGCACGACACTCTTCGTCGATGGCGGCATGACGCTTTATCCGGGCTTTGCCACCGGTGGCTGAGCACTATGACCTGATCGTCGTCGGCAGCGGGCCGGGCGGGGCCTCGCTGGCGCAACGTCTGGCGCCGACCGGCAAGCGCATCCTCCTCATCGAGCGCGGCGACTACCTGCCGCGCGAGACGGCGAACTGGAACTCCAGCGAAGTCTTCGTCCACGGCCGCTATCAGGCCGCCGAGACCTGGTATGGCAAAGATGGTGAGTCGTTCCGTCCGGGGCTCCACTACTACGTCGGCGGCAACTCGAAGGTCTACGGTGCGGCGCTGCTGCGATTTCGCGAGCGGGATTTCGAAGCGGTCGAGCATATTGACGGCATCTCCCCCGAATGGCCGTTGAAGTACGACGCGTTCGAGCCCTACTATGCCGAGGCCGAGCGGCTGTTTCACGTGCACGGGCAGCGCGGTGAAGACCCGACCGAGCCGGTCGCTAGTGGCGAGTTCCCGCACGAGGCGGTCGCACACGAGTCGCGCATCCAGGAATTGCACGAACAGTTGTCGGCCCGTGGCGTGAAGCCGTTTCATCTCCCGCTCGGCATCCTCCTCGACCAGACAGAGGGCCTGCCGACGCGCTCGAGCACCTGCATCCGCTGCGACGCCTTCGACGGCTTCCCGTGCCCGCTCGACGGCAAGGCCGACGCGCAGGTGGTCTGCATCGATCCGATGCTTGCCTCCCACCCGAACGTGACGCTGTTGCGCAAGGCCTTCGTCAGCCGCCTCGAGACCGATGCCTCCGGCCAAAGCGTGAGCGCCGTGCACGTCACGCGCGAAGGCCGCGCAGAGCGCTACTCGGCCGACATCGTCGTCGTCGCCTGTGGCGCGCTGAGCAGCGCGCTCTTGCTGCTGCGCTCGGCGAACGCTACTCACTCGAACGGTCTCGCCAACGGCTCCGACCAGGTCGGCCGCAACTACATGCGGCACAACCAGTCGGTGCTGATGGCGCTTTTGAGGGAGATCAACGACACGGTCTTTCAGAAGACGCTTGCCATCAGCGATTTCTACTTCGCAGCAGACGACTGGGCCTGGCCGCATGGCCTCATCCAGATGTGCGCCAAATCGCACCCCGACGATATTCGTGCCGAGGCGCTGCCGTCGTGGCTCGAATGGCTGCCCGACATGCCGTTCGAGCTCATGTCGCGCCACGCGATGGACTTCTGGCTGTCGAGCGAAGACCTGCCGCGCGCGGAGAACCGGATTCGCCTCGAGGCCGGTGGCCGGGTCGTCCTCGAGGTCACCGATAACAACATGGAGGCGCACCGACGCTTGCGGGCCAAGCTCGAGAACTTGCTGAGCGCCTGCGGCCTGCATCCGCACCTCATGGAGCGCAAGCTCTACTTCGGCAAGAACATCCCGATCGGCGGCACCGCCCACCAGGCCGGCACGGCACGCTTCGGCACCGACCCGGCAACGTCGGTGCTCGACTTGAACTGCAAAGCGCACGAGCTCGACAACCTCTATCTCGCCGACGCCAGCTTCTTTCCGTCGATCGCTGCCGTGAACCCGACGCTGACAATCGTCGCCAACGCTCTGCGCGTTGCCGACCATATCGCCGGACGGCTGGCGTGACGGTCGCCCTTCACGGTGCCTGGCCCTTTCTGGTCGCTCGCGTCCTGCTGGTGGCGATGTTTCCCTTCAGTGCCGTCGACAAGGTCATCCACTGGGATGCGGCGATGAGGCAGTGCCGCTCGTCTTTCATCCCGGGTGCGCCGTGGATGCTCGTTGTTGCCATGTCGATCGAGGTCGTCGCCCCGGTCTGCATCGTCGGCGGCTGGCAGGCGCCGCTGGCCGCCGTGGTGCTCGCCGCCTTCTGCGTAGCGACTGCGCTTCTTTACCACCCGTTCTGGCGCGCCGGCGACTTCTGGGCGCGCGGTGAGAGTGTCGATCGCGATCATTTCTGGGACTTCACCAAGAACTTCGGTCTCGCTGGTGGCCTTCTGCTCGTGGCTCTGGGCGCGGGGTTTGCCCCGATCGACTGACCGCTACGCAAGCGCGCAACGCCATTCTGGACATGAGCAATTCCGCCGACCCGAAGCCCGCAACGGCCTACTGGCACCTCTGGACCGACTCCGACGGGGTGAGCCGCCAGAGCCGCTGCGCGCTAAGGGCCTTTGAGCTCACGCAGGTCGGGCAGGCGGCGTCGCAGTGGAGCGACGCGCAGGCGCGCGGCGAGGCTACCGTCGTCTTCACGGTGCAGCCGGTCGGCTGGGTCGGCGAGTGGCATGAGAACCCGGCACCGCAATGGATCGTGCCGCTATCGGGCCGCTGGTGGGTCGAGTCAATGGACGGGCAGCGCATCGAAATGGGCCCTGGCGAGCTTTCCCTCGGCGAAGACCTGCACTGCGTGGTCGACGCCCTGGGCCGGAAAGGCCATCGTTCCGGCACCCTTGGCAACAAGCCGGCGCATCTGATGACGGTGCAGTTGCACGTTGCACCGGTGCGGTCGCCGTGTCATCTGAAGTGATTGCCCGGCGGGACGCCTCGGCCGCCATCGGGAGCGTGCTCCTGGCCGCCGCGAGTGTGCCGGCCCACGAGATCGTCGACCCGCGCTTTCGCACGTTCGTGCTTGCCAACGCGCCACTCGAAACGCTCATCACCGGCTGTCGCTGGCTCGAAGGCCCGGTCTGGTTCGCCGACCAGCGGCAACTCCTCGTCAGCGACGTGCCCAACGATCGCGTCCTGCGTTGGAGCGCCTCAGGTGGAGCGTCGGCATTTCGCGAGTCTGCCGGCTTCGCCAACGGCCACACGCGCGACCGAGAAGGCCGGCTCGTCGAGTGCTCGCACGGCCGCCGCGCCGTCGTTCGCACCGAGCTCGACGGCACCGAAAGCATCCTGGTCGATCGCTACCAAGGCAAGCGCCTCAACGCGCCGAACGACGTGGTCGTCAAGAGCGACGGAACTGTCTGGTTCACCGACCCGCACTACGGCATTGAGACCGACTACGAAGGCGAGAAGCAGACTCCGGAGTTGCCGCCTTCAGTGTACCGGTTCGATCCGCGCGACGCCTCGTTGCGGCTCGTCGCCGGTGATTTTGCGGGTCCGAACGGCCTTTGCTTCTCGCCCGACGAGCGACGCCTCTACGTCTCGGAGAGCGGCACCCAGTTCGTGGCGAACCCGAATCGCCATCTGCGCGTCTTCGATATGGCGGACGATGGCGAAACCCTCATCAACGGGCGCGTGTTTCATGCCGTCTCACCCGGGTATTCGGATGGCTTTCGCTGCGACGAGGAAGGCAACGTGTGGGCGGGAGCCGGCGATGGCGTGCACTGCATCGACCCGGACGGCGCGCTGCTCGGCAAGATCTTCGTGCCCGATGCGGTCGCCAATCTCACCTTCGGCGGGCGGCTGCGCAGCCGCCTGTTTCTCTGTGCCGGACCGACGCTTTACGCCATCGCGGTGAATCGGCGCGGCTGCCAGGTGCCTTGAGGGCCAGGCGATGCCGGATCACCGCTCGATGCACGTCGCCGGATTGCGGCGGACCGTGTCGGATCTGGCCCGGTCGGTCGATTTCTATTGCGGTGCGCTCGGCTTCAGGCCCTTTGAGCTCGACGCGTCGTCGACGGCCGAGGGAGCGCGACTTTGGCTCGGAGAGCAGCACATCGATCTCCTGGCCGCGGTCGGTCCCGCGCGGATGCCGAGCGGGGCGAAGGCGCCGGATCCGCGCTTTCAGCACGCCGCCATCGTGACCAACGACATCGAGGCCGCTTGGCGACGACTTCAGATGCACGCAGTCGTCGCGATCAGTCGCGGCGGACCGCAAACCCTTCCAGCGAACACCGGCGGGGTGACTGCGTTCAAGTTTCGCGATCCCGATGGCCATCCGCTCGAATTGATCCAGTTCCCTGCCGGGATCGGCGATCCATGTTGGCATGCTTCGCGCGCCGTCGGACACATGCTTGGCATCGATCACTTTGCGCTCGTCGTTCAAGCCGTCGACAAAAGCACGGCCTTCTTTTCCGCGCAACTCGACCTGCGGGTGACCGCCCGTGACGTCAACCATGGTATCGAGCAGGATCGCCTCGATGGGCTCGAAGGTGTCGAGGTCGACGTGATTTCGCTCGAGCCTCGATGCGGGCGTCGCACGCCGCATCTGGAGCTGCTGAGGTATCGCCACCCGCCGTTCAGGCCACGCGGCAATGCGTCGACGGCGGATCTCGGACAGGAGAGCCTCGACGAAATCCTTTGCGTTAGCGAATCGCCGCGGAGTTCTGCCTCTGCTTCGCTTCTGCGCCCGGACGCATCGTGGACACGGCTTCTTCGCGATCCTGACGCCCACCGCATCACGGTCGAAGGTCGTGGCTAGGCGCTCTTTCTGAAGAGCGCCCGGACAAAGTTGCCGCTGTGATGCCGCGCTCGAGGGCTAGGGTGGAACGCTTCCCTCACCACCGGTGAGCCGACGCACTTGCCTGGCGAAGAGTCTGTTGGCGCCCGGCACATCATGGAGCCGGAACACGTGAAAGATCCCATTTGCCGGGCACCAACGAAGAGAGCATGCCCGATTGATGATGTCGTAGTCACCAGCAACGACGTCAGAGTCGATCGCGCAAGCGGGCGACGCAGGGCGCTAAGCACGCCGTGTTTCCCGGAAGCCCGCCGGCGTCACATGCCCGTTGCGTACGGGTCAAATCGACCGCAAGCTTTGACCCAACTGACTTCGAATCGGGTACAGAGTTTCTAGGTCGTCATCATGGCGCGACGTGTCGATACGTCGCGGTCGAAGTCCGCCTCTCATGGCCTGCCAGAGGGCATCGCCGCGCCATGACGACGCCTCTTCGGCGGCATAGAGGCTGCGTTCGAGGGCGCTGACTTCGGCCGCAGCCTGCGCGAGGCGCGACCCCAAGGTACCAAGGCCACGAGGCGGATCGTCGGGCCACTGCAGCCGCGCCAAGTCAAGCAGCGCACTCGTCGCGGCGTAGGGGTCGTTGGCAGAACAGGCTCGTCGAAGTGCCCCCAAGCTGACCGCTCTTGAGGGCACTCGCGTGACCGTCGCGTTCGATCCGTCGCCGCGTTGCGCACGACGCCGCTGCCACCATTCGGTAGCGAGCACAAGCACTACGACAAGCGCCGTCAGCAAAGCGCCGACCGTGAGCTGTACGCGGGGGCCGAGCGGGTTCCTCGCCGCGCTCGTGCCGCCGATCGACGGTTGATTCGTGTCCGGCACGGCGAGTGTCGGCGCAGGCTGGCGTGCAGGCCCGTGCGTCCTGGCGTCGCCCGCAACACCGGGCGCGACGCTAAAGGTGCGCGCCGGCAGGGTCGCCCTGCGCGACTCGTCGTGACCGACATCCCACCAAGCCAATTCGACGGCCGGCACGTCCAGCGTGCCCTGAGCGTTTGGGATGTAGGTCACCTTCTGGGTGCTGATGCCGAAGATCGTCTTGCCGTCGGTCCGGCTCTGGTTGTCGGCGGCCTCGGGATACAAGCGAGCGTTGGCAGGTTGCGCCAGCGACAACGGCGGGATCTGCGAGGCCGAGAGGCCTTTGGCTTCGACGATGATCGTGCGCGTCGCCGGCTCGCCAGCCTTGAGCTGCGGCGGATTGTCCTGCCAGCTGTCCCGTAGCGCGATGGCCTCGGCCGGAAGCCAGTCGGCATGGGCGGCTGCGGGCCGCGGCCTGACATCGAGCACGACCTCTTTGCCTTGCACGGCGACTGGCTGCGTCGCGTCGCCGAACGGGGCGCCGGCGGCGAAGCCCTTGAAAAGCGGATCATTGGCCAGCGGTGATTGGCCCAGTATGCGGGCGAACAGGTCATCGCCTGGATCGGCGGCGTCGCTTTGTGCCTGCGCTTGTGCCTGTGCGCTCGGCGGCACGATCTGGCTGCCGCTGAACGATACCGGCGGAATGCGCAAGGTGCCGCTCTTCTCGGGGGCGATGGCGTAGTTCCGCTCGAGAACGTTGTAGCTGCGCCCTTCGCGAACCGCGGTGCCGTGCTTGTCGGCTCCCAACTGCTCGACGACGGCATCGGCCGGATTCGGCGGGGCGAGCTCACCCTTCTGGATGGTGTCGTCGTAGTAGAGACGCTCGGTGTAGGGTGCCTGTTGCTGCACGTAGACAGACCGACCGGCATCGCCAGCCTCCGCTTCCACAAAGACATGCTTTGCCACTTGCGCGACCGCCTGTGGTGACATGCCGCGGACGTCGACGTCGAGCGGGGCGGTCTGTTCGTTGCCGAGCGCAATCGCCGGAATGACGAGCTTGCCGGCGCGGCGCGGCTGCAGGCGAACCGACCAGCGCATGCGATCGGAACGTCGTCCGTTGACGAAACTCATCTCCCTTTGGGCTTCAGTGCCCAGGACGATGAAGTCCTTTTGCAGCGGTGCGAGTTGGGGCTGCGTGCCCGACGGCGCACCATCGCTCTCGATGTCGAGCGTGAGCGTGTCGCCTGCGCTCACCGCGCTTCGTTCCAGCCGCGCTTGTACTGCTGCCTGGCTCACGATCGGCGCTAGCAGCGCGAGCAGGCTGCAAAGCGCGGCGCCAGCCCAATGCAGTCGCGACGAATATCGTTTCGGACTTGACATGACCGACCTCTCTCCGGCTAGGGGCTGTCGCTGGCGGCCTGCTGCGCCCGCTGACGATATTGAAAGAGGAACTTGCGACGAAGCAGGCCGCCCGGATCGTCGGGGATGCGGCGCAGCCACTGCTCGGCTGCAAGCCGTTCTTCGGTGGGCAAGGACTGTGCGCTGCTCGAAGTGCCGGTTGCATCTTGCCGGGGCCTCGTGCCGGCCGGCGAGCCGTCGGCGGCCGCGTTGGCTTGAGAGTCCGCCGGTTCACTGCCGTCGGCCCCGCCTTTCGCGCCCTGTGCCGCGAGTTGTTTGGCGGCGTCGCCAAACTCGTTGCCCGGCTTCGGTGGTGGTGACCCGGACGTGTTTGCCGCAGCCTTCGGCTCGCTTCCGTGACCGGTCGCGCCCTTGGGCGAGCCCTTCTCGCTCGCGCTGGAGGTCGGCTCCTTGCCCGGCAAATCGGCCCGAGCCGCGTTCGCCTGAGTCGACGGCTCAGCCTGGCCCGTCGCGGCATGGCCCTGAGGGCCTTGGCGATCCTCTTCCGGCTTGGCTGAACCCGAGGACCGGCCCTGTTTCTGGCTCGTCGAGGAGTTTTTACCGTCGCCCGGGCCCGAGCCGTTGTGCGGGCCTTCGCCCTTCGAGGCCGAATCCTGCTGAGTCGACTTTTCCTGGCGCGACTGCTGCTGATCCTTCCCGTTCTGGTTCTTCTCCCGCTCCTTCTGCTGCTTCAAGAGCGTCTCGACCGCTGCCTTGTTGAAGCGCGCGTCGGCGTTGCCGGGATCTCCTTGCAGCGCCTTGTCGTAGGCGGAGATTGCATCGGCATACTGCCCTAGCTTGGCCAGTGCGTTGCCGCGGTTGTACTCCGCGTCGCCGCCCGATGCGTGGGAGAAGTTGTCCAGGGCCAGCTGATAGTTTCCGCGTTTGTACTCGGCGCTGCCGCGACGCTCGGCATCGGGCGCCACTTGCGCCGCCCTCGCATAGTCGCCTGCGCTCAGCGAGCGAGCCGCCTGCTGGTCCGGCCGCTGCCACAAGTCGCCCCAGGTCGAGGCCATCGCATCGCGCGGATGCATGACGAGCAGCGGTAACAGCATCACGCCCAGCAACCAGTTGCGCCGAAATGCCAGCGCCGCCAGCGGAAGCAGCAACAGGGCGAGCAGGGGTCCTTCTTCCTTCCACCCCTGCGCCGAAAGATCCGATCGTTCCGTGCCGGCTACTTGGGCCGCGCCGTGACTGTCGATCCAGCTGCGCAGCGCATCGATGCCGGCGTTCACCGACAGATCGGTGCCACCGCCAGCTTGCGCGACCGCTTTCAGCGCTGCCGTGTCCATGCGCGCCATGACGACTTGGCCGTGAGCGTCGCGAACGAGGCTGCCTTGCGCATCCGGCAAGGGGCCGCCCGCTGGGGTGCCGACGCCGAGCACGGAGACGCGGTAGCCGTCGCCCTTCAGGCGCGCGGCCGCGCGTTCGGTGGCGGCGAGGGCGTCGGGCGCGACACCGTCGGCGATGAGCAGCACTTGGCCGGTCGACATGCCGGCGTGATGAAGCAGCTCCTCGGCCTTGAGGAGGCCGAGATCGGCGCGGCTGCCGTCGCTCGGCATGAGATTCGGAGCCAGGGCGTTGAGTTGCGCGCGGATGGTGTTGGCATCGCGCGTCAGTGGCGCCACGGTAAAGGCGTCGCCCGCGTAGACCACGAGCCCGGTCTGCCCTTCTGCGCCGAGGGAGAGAACGTCCTCGACCTTGTATCGGGCACGGGCAAGGCGCGATGGTTTCAGGTCATCGGCATTCATCGACGTCGACAGGTCGAGCACGACGACGCGCGCGGCGTTGGTCTGAAAGACCGGTTGCGGCTTGCGTTGCCACGTCGGATCGGCCAGCGCCAGAGTTGCGATGAGCCAGCCGGCCGCGACCAGCCAGATCATGTCGCGACCGCCCTTGGCGGTCAGCTGCCCGACCATCAGCAAGGGCAGAAGCCGCGCATCGACGATGCGCCGCCACGGGTTGTCGCCGCCGGGTCGGCAGGCGTGCCATGCCAGCAGCGTCAGCGGCGCCAGCGCCAGCAGCCAGAGCGGGTGAATGAAGTGGAACGCCTCAAGCATGGCGAGCTCCACTACGCGCGCCGCTGACCTTACGGCCCTGTGGCCATGCGCCGATCGCCGACAGGGCAACGAGCACGCTTAGCAGCAAGGCGGCACCGAGCGGCCACAGGTACAGCTCCTCGACCGGACGCCAGCTCTGCTCGTCCTTCGAGCGCGGCTCGACCTTGTCGAGCAGGCCGTAGATGTCGGCCAGCGAGGCGACGTCGGAGGCGCGGAAATAGCGGCCGCCTGTCTTCTGCGCGATCGCCCTCAGCGCGTTCTCGTCCAGGTCGCTCGGCGCCTGATGCATCAGGCCGAAGGGCCCCGGCAGCGTCGTCTCCTCGGCGCCGACGCCGATGGTGTAGATGCGAACACCTTCCTGCGCCGCAAGGTCGGCCGCCTTAAGCGGGTCGACCGTGCCGGAGTTGCTGGCGCCGTCGGTCAGCAGGATCAGCACGCGATTGCCGACAGGCTCCTCGCGCAGGCGCTTGATGGCCAGGCCGATGGCGTCGCCGATGGCGGTCTGCTGGCCGGCCAGTCCGATCTGCGCTTCGTTGAGTAAGGTGTGCACGGTGCTGCGATCGAAGGTCAGCGGCGCCTGGACGTAGGCCTGGTCGCCGAAAAGGATGAGGCCGAGGCGATCGCCGGCACGCCGACGGATGAAGTCGCCGGCCACCGTCTTCACCGCAGCGAGGCGGCTCACCATCTCGCGACCGCTTTGCATGTCA
The DNA here is from genome assembly GCA_963766315.1 of uncultured beta proteobacterium. Lineage (GTDB taxonomy): Bacteria > Pseudomonadota > Gammaproteobacteria > Burkholderiales > Burkholderiaceae_C > Schlegelella_A. The sequence continues at coordinate 110,664 of CAVXZM010000008.1, read as the reverse complement.
GGCGTCTGCATTGAGCCCGACAGGTCGACTGCCAGCATGATGCTGCGTCCTGTGACGGGCAGATGCACGGTTTCACCCACGTGCTGCGGCCGGGCAGCGGCGAGGACGAGCAGCAGCCAGGCCGTAGCTCCAAGGGCGAGGCGAGCACGGGAGCGCCGGCCCGGCCCGCGTTCGAGCGTTGCGCGGACTGCGCCCGAGAAAGGAAAACGAAGCGATGGCACGGGTGCGGCAGCTGCGGCCGGCGGCCACCACCATGCCAGGAGCGGCAGCGGCAACGCGGCCAGCAACCAGGGCCATGCGAGCACGAAGTTCATGCTGCGCTCCGCGAGTTCAGATCAACCCATTCGCGCACCAGCGCCACCAGGCCGACGATGTCGAGGTTGCCGGGCAATGCGCGTTGATACGGGCCGCTGGCGAGGACGCGGCCGGGGCCGTCGGTGAAGCGCCCCTGGCCGCCGGATTCGTCGAGAAAGCGTAGCCAGGCATGGCCGGTGAGCGGCGCGACCTTCGCGCGCGGGAATCGCATCAGGGCCAGCCGCCGCAGCAGCACCGAGATGTGCGCCAGGCCTTCGGGCGAACGCTCATTGGCGAGCCCGCTTTCGAGGCGCGCCAGAACATCCATCACTCGGCGGCGCTGGCGACGCAGGCGCAGTTGCCGCCACGCCGCATGACCACCCCATGCCAGGAGCGCCAGCAGCACTGTGGCGACGACCCACCAGCCCAGCGCCGGCGGCCAGAACGGCGGCGCCGGCGGCAGATGGATGTCGCGCAGCTGCAGCGCTTGTTGCAGGTTTGCGCTCATGCGGCGAGCCGATCATCGATGCGCGGGCGGTCGGCCTGGGCGGCGCGGCCAGCGGGGCGCGAGTCGCCCGCAGCGAAATGCCGGCGCAGATCGGCGACAAGGTCGCTGCGGGTCGACAGACGTAGCAGCGGGATATCGTGCCGGCGCATTGCGGCCTGCACCTGTTCATGATGGCGGCTGAAGTAGTCGCTATAGGCTTGGCGCGCGGCACTCGAGCCGGTATCGAGGATGGCGCGCCGGCCCGCCATGGCAACTCCGTAGCGACCGCTCGGCGGCGGCACTTCCTCGATCGCGTCGGCGATTTGCAGGGCGATCATGTCGTTGTGCCGGCGCAGCCACGACAGATGCCGCGCGCTGTCGTCGTCGACGCCGTAGAAGTCGCTGATCAGCACGATTAGGCTGCCCGGTCGGGCCACGCGGCGCAGCCGGCTCAACGCGGCGTTCAAGCCGCCTTCGTGGTCCGGCGCTTCGATCCCGGCACGCGGGTCGGTGTGGGCGACCAGCTGGCGGATTAGGCGCAGCACCCCATGCTTGCCGCTGCACGGCTGCAAGTCGCTGCGTTTGCCGTTGAAGAGCATTGCTCCCACGCGATCGCCGCGCGCCAGCGCAGCCCATGCGATGAGAGCTGCGGCGCGAGCCGCGAGCACCGATTTCAGCATCCCCTGCGTGCCGAAAAACATGCCGGCGTTGAGGTCGACGAACACGACGACCGGCCGCTCGCGCTCTTCCTGGTAGATCTTCACGTGCGGGTTGCCGGTGCGCGCCGTCACCCGCCAGTCCATGCTGCGGATGTCGTCGCCCGGCTGGTAGCCGCGCGACTCCTGGTAGTCCATGCCGCGGCCGCGAAAGCGTGACAGATGGTCGCCGGCCAGGCGCGCGCGCGCCGGTCCGGCATGCGCGAGGCCGATCTTGCCGGCGTGGCGCTGCAAGTCGATCAGGTCTTCCGCGGTCGCCCAGGTCGCGGAGTTCAGAACGTCGCGTCGTGACGGCGCTTCCGCGCCGCGGGGCACACGACGCCAGAGGCGAAGCCAGCGAGTCGGCATGTTCATTCAGGCCACCGGTACCAGCTTCAGGAGCTCGTCGACGACGGCATCGGAAGTGGTCCCTTCTGCTTCGCCTTCGAACGAGATCAGGACGCGATGGCGCAAGACGTCGTGGGCGACAGCCTGCACGTCGTCTGGCGCGACGTAGTCCTTGCCGCCAAGCCAGGCACGCGCTCGCGCGCAGCGGTCGAGCGCGATCGTCGCGCGCGGGCTAGCGCCGAAGCTGATGTGCCGGGCCAGCGACTGCTTGTAGGGAGACGGATCGCGCGTTGCCAGCACGAGTTGCACGATGTACTCCTCCACTGCCGCGCTCATGTGGATCGAGAGCACTTCGTCGCGCGCTGCGAAGATCTGTTCCAGGGTGATGCGCGGGCGTGGCGGCGGCGAGGCCTCGGCCTGACGCGTCGCTTGGCGGCGCGCCAGGCGGAGGATGGCGCGCTCGGCGGCGGCGTCCGGCTGGCTGATCCGCACGTAGAGCAGGAAGCGGTCGAGCTGGGCTTCGGGCAGCGGGTAGGTGCCTTCGTGTTCGATTGGATTCTGTGTCGCCATGACCAGGAACGGCCGCGGCAGGGGATAGGTCGTGCCTCCGACCGTGATCTGCTGTTCGCCCATCGCCTCCAGCAATGCCGACTGCACTTTCGCCGGCGCGCGATTGATCTCGTCGGCAAGGATGAGGTTGTGGAACAACGGTCCTGGCTGGAAGCTGAACGTGCCGGCGCCTGGCCGGTACACGTCGGTTCCGGTCAAGTCGCCCGGCAACAGGTCGGGGGTGAACTGCAGCCGCCGGAAATCGCCATGCAGTGCGGCGGCTAGCTCCTTGATGGCGGTCGTCTTGGCCAAACCCGGTGCGCCTTCGACCATGAGGTGGCCGTCGGCAAGCAAGGCGATCAGCAGGCTGTCGACGAGATGCTCCTGGCCGATGATGCGCGAGCGCAGGTGCTGGCGCAGGATTGCAAAGGCCGAATGGCTCATCCCTTGGGGCAAGTCCTCGAGTGCGAGGGGGGTTCGTGCATTCATGGTGTCGGACTCCTTGAGTCGATCGATGACCAGCTCGGGTTCGGCTTCGCTGGGCTGGCTCGACTGACGCGAAGTCACATTTCATTCGAGCAGTCTTAGACGAGCGTTAATCGATCGATGTCTTCGTGCGCTTTAGAGTTCGCGCGGTGGCGTCTTAAGGTTGGCCTAACCTGTTGTGGCTGTGCTCCATGCCAAGGTTCGACCTCGCGGCATGGCCCCGACGGAGACCGAAGTCACGTAGCAGTCCTTGCCGCCCTTGCCCGATGGCTTCGGGACACTCGACTTCTGCCATTGCCTTAACTATTGAAGCGATGCCCCGACATTGATCAGAAGCTCACGGCGAGCCCAAGCGCCACACCATGGACGTTTTCGCCGAATTTGTAGCGGACAAGCGCGCGCCAACGGGTCACCCAGATGTCCGTGGCGCTCGAGTCAAGTTCGATGCCCAAGCCGAGCGACGCCATGTGCTTGAGACCGAGTTCCCTCTGGTCGCCGAGAAAGTTCGTGTAGGCACCTTCGAAGACCCAGCGCACCGGCCGCTGCAGCGCGGTCCAAGGGGTCGGAACACGCCGCCTGGCCCAGAGCGACACGTTTTCGGCTTTCGCATGCCCTGCGACCGAGAGGTTCGGCGTGTCGTAGGAATTCAATTGCACGTTGGTGTAGCGCAGCTGAAAGTTGTCCTCGGCCTCAGGTGCGGACGTCTCGTACTCGAGCATGAGCGCGCCGCCAACGCCGTATACCTTCATCCGGCCGCCGTCGAGAAATGTAAGGTCGCCGTTGCTATTGTTGTTGAACCACCACTTGGCGATCGCCAGGTTGCTCGCGACGGTGCCAAGCATGACGTTGACGATCGGGCGCACAACCCAACGCTCCGATATGCGAAAGTCCCAGCCGATACCGCCAGTCGCCGAAACGGCTTCCCACTCGACGGGCACGAAGCCCTGCCCGGTGCCATCGGTCGCGGCGAAGACCGGGTCGAAACGCGAGTAGGAAGCGTTGCCCTCGAGGTAGAGCGGCAGACCCTTGCTGCACGTGAAGCTGCCGCCCAACTGCTGCATCGTGAGGCCTGGGGTGCCGATCGCGGCGTTCGAGATCGCCAGGGCGCTGGTCGTGACGTCGGGCGCAACCGTATAGCTCATCACACCGAGCACCCCGTTGGCGAGGCGCTGCACGTCGACCGAGCTGACAGCGCGCTGCACTGGCTGCGCGTGCGCCGGCACGCTGCAATCGAGGAGCAGGAGTGCGAGGAGGCCGGCGCGGGCGGTGATCGGGTGTGCAAGTGGACCGTTCGAGCGCATGTCGTGGATCTTCTGCCATGAACGCTTCGGGCTCCGTCTCGCGCGACAGCCAAGGGCATGCCTTCGGCTACGCCATCGTGACCGAGTGCCCAAGCCCTGTCTAGGGAAGGTCTGAACGTTGTTCAGACCTTCCCTAAGGGCCGCTGCGGAGCATGTTCCTCAATGCTGACCAACAGGGGCAAAGGTAATCCAGTCCCAGCCGGCAGTGGATCCGACAAAAATCAACGGTCGCGTGCCTTGGCCAGTCATCGGTAGTGCAATGGCGAATCCCCTATAGAACTTCGAGTTTTCGAGATCGGGCTGGCAATGGCCCGAAGTGCGCCCAGCGGTTTACACATTCGATGTTGACCTATTCGCAGCGGCTCCTTGCGACCGACGCTCGGGCCGACCGCTAGGTTCGCGGCAAGCTCCATGAGTAGCGAAGAGCAAGGGAGCGGAGCACAAGGCACACGGACGCGGCGACCCAAGGCGTGATGAAGACCGAGTAGCCGTTCAACTCACCCACGACCTGACCCGCCGCACCAGCCAGCGCGGCGAGCGCATAGATCTCCTTTTCAAGGATGATGGGTACGCGATTGAGCAGCACGTCTCTCAGGACGCCGCCGCCTACGCCGGCAATCGTCCCGAGCAGCAGGGCCACTTCGACGTTTTGTCCCATGGCCATCGACTTGTGGGCCCCCACGACCGCGAAGAAGCCCAATCCGAGCGAGTCGAAAAATACGATCGGATGTTTTAGGCGTTCCAACAGCGGTTGGGCGGCAATCGTGACCGCGGCCGCCACCACCACACACGCGGCATAGCGCCAGTCGGCCATGCCCACGGGTGGCAGCGAACCGAGGCAAAGATCCCGGACGATACCGCCCCCGCACGCCGTCACATATGCGGCGACCAGGACACCGAACGGGTCCAGATGCTTCTGCCGCGCCGCCGCTGCGCCGCTGACCGCAAATGCAAGGGTGCCGAGGAGATCGACGACAACGAAAGACGCGTGTTCCATCAGTCGTGCAACGTCGCGTGCTCGGTCGAGGTTTGAAGCTGCGGCGCCGTCAACCGACGGCTTGGGAGCGTGCCTACGCGGGCAGCCATGCTCGAGTGGCGACGACGAGCGCTTCGACGCCCGTCTCGAGGGTCGGGTGGATGACGGGCGCGAACTTCGGGCTGTGATTTACCGGCAGCTCGTTGAGCCGGTTCGCGGCCTTGGCCTTCTCGTAGGTGTCCGGATCCGTCCCGCCCACGAACCAGAAGACCGAAGGCGCTTTCCATTGAGTGCCGAAAGATCCGAAGTCTTCGCTCGCCGGGGCGGGGCCAGTTTCGCGGACGCGCTCGGTGCCGAAATGCCCCCTGAACGCGTCTACCACGCGCTTGCTGGCGTCGCGATCGTTGACGTTCAAAGGGTAGTGATCCAGGGATGTGATTTCGGGCTTACGAGGAGCGCCGGACGCCGCTGCCTCGGCATTGACGATCCGCTCGATCGCCTTAAGCACCCGCTCGCGCACCCCTCCATCGAACGTGCGCACGTTCAGCTTGATGATGGCCTCGTCTGGAATCACGTTTTCCTTGGTCCCGGCCTGCAGAGAACCGACGGTCACCACCGCCGCGTCGGCAGCGGCGACCTCGCGCGAGACGATCGTCTGCAGGCGCATCACCGTCGCAGCGGCCATCACGACCGGATCGATGCTCGCCTGTGGCATGGATCCGTGCGCGCCGCGGCCGAACAGGCGAATCTGCAAGCTGTCGGCGGCCGACGTGATCGTGCCAGCCCGGCCCGCAACCGTTCCCGACGGCCCCACCATGACGTGCTGACCGAGCACGACGTCTGGCTTCGCGAATTTCTCGAAGAGGCCGTCGTCGATCATGGCCTGAGCGCCTTCGGCCGTCTCTTCGCCTGGCTGAAACACGGCCATCAACGTACCGCGCCAGGTCGTTCGGGCCTGGGCCAACAACGTAGCCGCCCCCACGAGCCATGTCACGTGCATGTCGTGGCCGCACATGTGGCTCACCGGAGTTTTGCCGCCGTGGCCATCGTCGGCGGTGGCCTTGCTCGCGTACGGCAGTCCCGTTCCTTCTTCGACCGGAAGCGCGTCCATATCGGCGCGCAGCATCACCGTGGGCCCGTCGCCGTTTCGAAGCAGGCCTACCACGCCAGTCTTGCCGATGCCCGTCGCGACCTCGAACCCGGCCGCACGAAGACGGTCCGCCGCCAGTCCCGCTGTGCGGGTTTCATGCATCGACAGCTCCGGGTGAGAGTGGACATCCTTGTAGAGAGCCTCCAGGTCTGGGATCAGAGTTTTGAGGTTCGAAAGTGCCGGGTCGGATGGCGAGTCGGATGCCATGGGTGCTCCTTGACGAAACGAGCATATTGCTCCGGGAGTACGGGGCTCGCAAGGTGAATGGGTTCAGGTTTACCCAACGCGCCAGCGATCGAGCCATTTCGATTGACGCGGCGCAGTGTTCGGCCGACAGTCGCAATCACGACGGCCGGGAGCAGCGCTTGCTTGCAATCCTGCCCTTGCGGCACCACAAGCTGCATTCAGGGGCAGGCCCGGATCTGACGCCCTCGATGTATTGGCCGCAGCAGTTGATCGCTCGGGCGGTAGACGGAGACCGCGGCCCGGTGCTGGTGACAGTCGAATATCGCGTCGTGGCGGGCAATCGGGACGCCTTCCTGGCGGCGATCAATCGTCAAGGTGCAGAGCGGCGACGCAATGGCGCCTACCGTTGGGGCGTGTTCGAAGATGCGGCGAATCCGGGTCGCTGGCTGGAATCGTTCCTCGTCGACTCGTGGCTCGAGTCCCTGCGCGAGTTGAAGCGTGTCACGCATGCCGACCACGACCTCAACGACGCGGTGCTTCGGTTCCACGAGGGCGATCCGCCCCGAATCACGCACTTCGTCGCCCCTTAGGGCGCTGAGATCATCGGCCATGTCGCCGCCCCGCGGTCGCGGATTGGGAAGCGCGAGGGCGGTCTAGCCGGACTTCGACCCGCCATAGCGCGACTGGCGCCATTGCTCGAAGCGACTGCGGGTTTGCGGCTTGACGAACAGTGCGACGACCTGCGGATACTGGGTCCGAACGCGCTGCTCGATTTGTGCCACCGCCTGTTCGATCTGCGGCGTGCGTAGCGCGTCGTCGAATTCGAGGCTGAGCGCAGCGACGATCTGGTCGGGGGCAAGATGCACCGTGAGGACGCCGTTGGCCGACGCGACGCCCGGCTCGTCGCGGGCCAACGCCGTAATCGCCGCGACGATGTCCGGGTCGGCGCGTTCGCCGATCAGGAGGCCCTTGCTCTCCCGCGCGAGTGCGATCGATGTCGCCGCGAGCACCACGCCGATCAAGATAGAGGCCACGCCATCGAAGACCGGCATCCGCAATGAATCCGCCGCATAGGTGCCGGCCGCCGCGATCAGAATGCCCACCAGCGCCGCCGAGTCCTCGAACAGGACGATGAACGACGGCGGATCCTTGCTCTTGCGAACGGCCTCCCAGTAGCCGAGGTTCCCCTTGGCGGCGCGGAAGGCGCGTTGCGACACCCGCCACGACACGCCCTCGAACACGAACGAAAGCGCGAGCACGATGTAGACGATCGTCGCGTCGGTGACCGGCGAAGGTGCTCTGACGCGCGCTACGCCCTGGTAGATGGAGATGCCGGCCCCTACCGCAAACAGCAGCACGGCGACGATGAAGCTCCAGAAGTACAGCTCGCGGCCATAGCCGAGTGGATGAACCGCATCCGGCGTCTGGCCGGAACGCCGCATTCCGTACAGGAGCAGCAGCTCATTGACGGTATCGACCAGCGAGTGAACGCCCTCGCTGAGCATCGAAGAGCTGCCGCTCACCGCCGCGGCGACGAATTTCGTCAATGCGACCAGCAAGTTGCCGATCAGCGCTGCGTAGATCGCCTTCTTCGACGAGTTCGCGTTCTTCATCGCTCGCTCTTCAGCCCGCTCCGTAGAGACAGCTCCGTGAGGTCAAACTCGGCGCGGATTGACTTGACCGTCTGCTCGTCGATCCGACCCGAGGACTCGGCGTCGTGCAGCTCCTTGCGCGCGGCCTGCAGGCCAAACAGCCGCAGCTCGGCAGCAAACGACGCCGCCAACTCGACGTCACTCTGCGAGGCGGGCGACGGCGGACCAAGCGGCACGCCGCTGTCGATGATGTGCTGGTAGTGCGCCATCAGCGCGCTTGCAGCCTTGCGGCACAGTGCGGCTTGGTGTTCGTTGCACGCTGCGAGCAGCTCGCCCTGGCGAGCCTCCACGGCGGCGAGAGCCGCCTTTGCCGCAGCGACGAGAGCGGCTCGCCGCGCTTGCTGGGTCTTCGGTTCAGGGCTCGCCGGCAAGCCGCGCAACAAGAGCGGCAAACCCACCGCGCCCAGCAGCAGCGAGCAGAGGACGACGCCGACGACGACCTCGATCATGAGGTCGCGCTGCGGGAAAGGCGACCCGGTGGGCATCAGCTGCGGTAGCGACAGGATGCCGGCAACGGCTATCGCGCCGCGCAGACCCCCAAGCGCGGTCGCGCAAACGGCGCGAAGTCCGGGCCAGCGCCAGTCAAGACGCGCGCGTCGCGCAATCCAGCCTTCGACTGGCAACGTCACGCAGACCCAGACAAAGCGCAGCGCAATCAACGCCAGCGTGACAAAGCCGATGAGCAACACCAAGGTGCCGGTCTGGCCCGAGGCGATGGCGCCGACGTGGATCGCGCTGCGAATGCTGATCGGCACGTAGAGGCCGAGCAACAGGAAGATGAGCCCGTTGAAGACGAACTCGACCATCCCCCAGACGAATCGCCCTTGCGTGCGCTGCACCGCCCCTCCCCGGCGCGAGAAACCCGTCCGGTCCATCACCAGGCCGGCAGCGACGGCGGAGAGAATGCCCGAAGTGCCCAATCGTTCGGCAAGCATGTAGGCGGCGATCGGCAGCAGCAGCATCAGCAGGCTCTCGGTCGCGGTATCGCCGTTGGGGCGGCCGCCGACGAAGCGCAGCGTCCAGTCGAACGCGAACGCCAGCACTGCACCGATGACCAGACCACCGAGGCCGACGGCAAGCAGGCCCAACGCCGCCGATCCGAGCGAGAACGCACCTGTCAGCGCGGCACCCAGCGCGAACTTGAATGAGACCAGGCCCGAGGCGTCGTTGAGCAGCGCTTCGCCCTGGAGGATGCCTTTGAGCCGTGGCGGCATCTGGGAGCCGGCGGTGATCGCCGAGAGGGCGACTGCATCGGTGGGCGACAGGACGGCGGCGAGCGCGAAAGCCGCGGCGAGCGGGATCGCCGGGACGAGCCAGTGCACCATGGTGCCGACCCCCACGATCGTGAACAGCACCAGCCCGAGTGCGAGCAGGACCACCGGAGTGCGATTGCGGATCAGCTCGCGCTTGGGAATGCGCCAGGCATCCACGAACAGGAGCGGTGGGATGAAGAGGAGCAGAAACAGCTCCGGCGCGAACTCGACGTGCAGGCCATGGGCCGGCCAGCCGGCGAGCGCGCCGAGGCCGATCTGGACGAAGGGAGTGGGCACCGGTAGGTGCCGCGTCAAGATGCCCGACAGGGCAAGAAGCGCAAGCAGGACGAGGCACAAACGCGCGGATTCCATGGCCCGCGCCTGTCAGAACCGGCGCCCGGGGTGGGTACAGCGTCGGCCTGGCTCGCCTACAAGCACAGATGCGGCGCTCGTCATGCTCGATCGTCGCCAATGCGAACTCAGATGGGAGAAGTTGACGCGGTTCATCTTGTCACCGGCTTTCACTTTACGTGAGAGGTCTCGGTCAGCTAGGCAACCTGCCTGGGACGGCGCGATTCAATGTCCTTGGCCCAGCAACGTTTGAAAAAAGCGAGGGGACCACCTGAAACGGTAGAGTGAATGAAGCCGCAGACCTCTTGGGCCGGAACCCTGGGGTTGTGAACCAGCGGAAGGAGCATTGGCCATGACGCTTCGCACCTATTTCATCTCCCACGGCGGCGGCCCGTGGCCGTGGATGAAGGCGCAATTGAGCGGCGCCTATGACCGTCGCGAAGCCTCACTGCGAGACATGCCGCGCCAACTTGGACAAGTACCGCCAAAGGCGGTGCTGATGGTCTCGGGGCATTGGGAAGAGCGCGAGTTCACGGTGATGTCCACGGTGCAGCCCCTGATGATCTACGACTACTCGGGCTTCCCAGATCACACCTATCGCATCCGTTATCCAGCGCCGGGATCGCCCCAAATCGCCGAGCGCGTGCGAGCCCTCATCGCGGCGGCTGGCTTTGGGGTCAGGCTCGATCCCGAGCGCGGCTTCGATCACGGCACCTTCTCCCCTCTGGCCGCGATCTATCCGGACGCGAACGTTCCGGTGCTGCAGCTGTCGCTGAAAAACGGCTACGACCCCGAGGACCACATCGCTGTCGGCCGCGCGCTCGCGCCGCTGCGCGATGAGAACGTACTCATCGTGGGCAGCGGACTCAGCTATCACAACCTGCGCGAGTTCGGTCCGCAAGCCAAGAGCGCGTCCAAGGCTTTAGACGAGTGGCTCGAGGAAACGCTCGAGTGGCCACCTTACGAGACACGGTGAGCGCACCTACGAACGAGCCTACCCTTGAGCTCGTAGTCACCTCACGCTCACGGCCACTTGCAGTCTCCGAGTTCTCTCCGCGAGTGACCGGTTGAATCCGCCGTTGGAAGCCGACATTCGACTCCGAAGCACCCTTGAACGTCCGGGTGCTGAGGCGGCGAACCGATGTTCTCGACCCATCGCAGTCCGACGCGATTTTCCGGACGAGGGACCGGTCACTTTGGGACCAGTCGGTCGCTGACTCGCCGCGAAAATCGGCGCCGGGGCGAAGCCGTCATTCGCAGGCACCCACCGGTGATGCGGACGAGAGGGCAGCAGCCGAGCGGCCGCCTCCAACGAGTGCGAACCGGTGCTCCCGACCCAATGCAGTAGTACGGTCGTTGGATTGAAGGCTCCCAAAGCGGACCGTCAACCGGCGGCGTCCGGGCAAGCAGATCGGACCGTGGACGCTGACAAGCGATGGGTCAACGCCCGCATGCGCGACCGGCTCTTGTGCGGGGTCGCTCAGATAGACTAACTTTCCGTGCTGCGTCGGGTAGTGGCCCGATAGGGAGGGTGTGATGAGCCTACGGACCATTGAACGGGCGTTCTTCGCCGCCTTTCTTGTTTCGATCTTGAGCGCATGTGCGAGCAAGACTCCATCCGGGCCGGCGCTTACGGAAACTGAGGTGACCCAGATTGGCGCCGATGTCTACATATACGGCTACCCCCTTGTCACCTTGGAGATGACTCGGCGGCTGACCACCAACACAGTCGAGCCGGTGGGCCTTCGTGCTCCGATGGGTCAATTTGCGCACCTTCGCGCATTTCCTCCGATCACCTACCGTGATATCCCGGGCGCCAACGCCGACACGTTGTATTCCGCCGCTTGGCTGGACGTTGGCAACGAGCCCTATGTCCTGAGCATTCCGGACGCCGACGGTCGCTACTTCATGATGCCGATGCTCGACGGCTGGGCAGAGGTCTTCGAGGCGCCGGGGACGCGCACGACCGGAGGCCGGGCTCAGACTTATGCGATCACCGGCCCGCACTGGAAAGGCCATCTGCCCGACGGCATGACCGAGTACAAGTCGGCCACAGACATGGTCTGGGTCATCGGCCGCACCTACACGACGGGCACGGCGCAGGACTACGACAAGGTACATGCGTTTCAGGACAAGCTCTCGCTGCGTCCGCTGAGCGCCTACGGCAAGAACTACAGCCCCGCCAAGGGCGAGGTGCGCGCAGACGTCGACATGAAGACGCCGACCAAAACCCAAGTTCTCTCGATGGACGCCGCAACCTACTTCAAGCTTCTCGCAAAGCTCATGAAAGACAACCCGCCGACGCCCGCCGACGGTGCGATGGTTGCCGAGATGGCGAAGATTGGTCTCGTCCCCGGCAAGGACTGGGACATCAGCGCGGTCGATCCCCGCATTGCCGCTGGACTCGCCAAAGCCCCGCAAACCGCTCTTACCCGAATCCAGGTTCAGGGTCCGAGATCAGGCAAAAACGTGAACGGTTGGGTCATCGCCGAACCTGCCGGCATCCTTGGGACCAATTACCTTCAGCGGGCGTTTCTGAACTGGGAAGGCCCCGGTTGGAACCGCGCCGAAGATTCCGTGTATCCGCTGACTCGAGTCGACAGCGACGGCAAGACGCTGAACGGCGTCAATCGGTATGTGATCCACTTTGCGAACGGCGCCTTGCCGCCGGTCAAGGGCTTCTGGTCCCTGACCATGTACGACAGCGAAGGGTTCTTCGTCGCAAACCCCATCGATCGGGTCAACCTGAGCAAGCGAAGTGAGCTGGCCCTCAACTCGGATGGATCGGTCGATCTGTTTGTTCAGAAAGACTCCCCGGAAAGGCGAAGGAGGCGAATTGGTTGCCGTGCCCTGAAGGCAATTTCGGCTTGTTTCTCCGCCTGTACTGGCCGAGCGAAAGCCGCCCATCCATCCTGGACGGTTCCTGGCAGCCACCTCCGGTTCAACGCGTCACCAGCTGATCTTTGTCCTGTACCCATCCAGAGCCGCCTGGCGATCGGACTACCTCGGAAACGTTGGGCCGCTTGAATTCGGTAGCGACGCAAAGCAGTCGCCCATGGGTGGCCGCTTCTGGCCGGGTCCGGAGGTACGCGAGCGTCAGCTGTTCGGCGTGTCGATGCGAACGCCAGGTTTCAGGCGAGGCAATCGGAAACTCAAGGAGCCGCAGTCGACCCCTAAGGAGCCGTTCGAGGCCCGCCGGTTGGTCGCCCGAAAGCCGACACTTTCCTAACGTTGGAGATGAGCGACGGGAGGGCGCGAAGCGGCTTATCGGCACGTCCCTCGATTGACTCTGCTAGGGATGATCTTCTTGTGGCCGCTGGAACGCTGAACGAGGTGGCTGACGATCTGCTTGCCCAAGCCAGCGCCTTGATAGCTCGGAAGGACCGCGATGTCGCAGTGGTGTCGCCGGGGGTCGATTCGAGCGCAAGGCATGCTTGCGCTCCGCGGTTGCGCACCGATTGCATCGCGTACCGCAACGGTTTCAGTTGCAATGCGCGGCACGGGAAGACATGACTGCCGGGCCGATGTTTTGTAAAGGTCCCTGAGCGGTGTCACACAAGGACAGGCACACGCGTCTTGTAGGTGATCGCTGCGCAAACGGGCCCCCATGCCGGGCCAGCGCCTTCACCTCATCACGTGCCCTGTCATGAACGTATTTCTTGCCGGCGCGACCGGCGTCATCGGCCGCCCCTCCATCAAGATTCTCGTGAAGCGCGGCCACCGCGTGTTCGCGATGACGCGCCACGCAGACCTTCAACACGAACTCTGGGAGGCAGGCGCGATCCCCGTGGTGCAGGACGCATTCGATGCCGAAGGGCTCACGCGAAAGATGCGGGCAATCAAGCCCGAGGCCGTGATTCACCAGCTTACCGATCTCGCCCTGCTGCGGGACCCGGGCAAGCTCCAGGAAGCCTTCGAACGCAATTCTCGGCTTCGGAAGGTCGGAACAGCCAACCTCGTGGCCGCCACTGTCGCCGCGGGCGTTCCCCACATCGTCGCGCAGAGCATCGCTTGGTTCTATCGGCCCGGGCCGGAGCCCTACCTCGAGCAAGCACCGCTGGCCATGGACATCGGGGGGCCGCTCGGCATTTCGGTCGAGGGCGTCCTCGCGCTCGAACGATCGGTGCTGGAGACGACCGGCCTTCGGGGCTGTGTGCTGCGCTATGGCCAGCTATATGGTCCGGCGACCGGCAGCGAGGACGCCGTTGGCAAGGATGTGCCGTTGCAGGTTGAAGCGGCCGCATGGGCGTGCGTCCTCGCCGTCGAGCAACGGGCTGTCGGCATCTACAACGTGGCGGATCCGAATCCTCACGTCAGCACGGACAAGGTCCGAAGAGAACTCGGGTGGAACGAAGGCCTTCGTGCCTGAGCCCTGACCTCCGCCACACAAAGGCACGCCACCATGTCGCCACGCCCTTCCAGTTCGATCGCGCGGCCATCGTCGTCGACCGCGCTCGCTGCTCTCTGGTTTCTCGTTGCAGGGGCGGCGGCGATGGCGACCGCCAGCATCTCCGTGCTGTCCACCTCGGCGACCGACCCCGTGCCGTCGTCGCGGCCCGCGACGCAGGTGCATCAGCTCTCGTGCGAGCCGCTCGCCGACGTGCCTGGGAAGTCGGTGACCACGGCGCGAGTGGTGTTTCCGCCGCGCGCCTATACCCCTGCCCACCGGCATCCCGGCTCGGTGACTGCCTACGTCGTCTCCGGCTCGATCCGTTCGCAGATGGAAGGAACGCCCGCCGAGACGTACACCGCCGGATCGACTTGGTTCGAGCCGGAGGGAGCCGTGCACCTGTTCGCCGAAAACCCGAGCGCGAAGGAGACGGCCGAGCTGCTGGCCGTCTTCGTCACTGATCGCAACTGCGGGCCGCTGGTAGTTCCCGAGCCGCACGGATCGCCGCACAACAAAGGATGACCATGAACGACAACGCAAGCGTGGATCGACAAGTCGGGTGCCGGCGTTCGTCCGGTGACACCGAAGACGCGACCACAGGGGCGTTTCGGAGCGACCTCACGGCGCATCGCGAAGGACTCGCGCTTCTAAGCCGACTCCACGGCGCTCATTCCGGCGAGCAGCTGGTCGCTTCATTGCGCGAGATCTGCCCCGACTTCGCCGACATGACGATCGAGTGGGCCATCCACGGCGTCATGGCGCGCCCCGGTCTCGACCTGGCGACGCGGGAGCTCCTGTTGATCGCCGCCTGCACGACGCTCGGCTTTGCGACGCCGCAGCTGCGCGCGCACATCGAGGGCGCCGTCGCCGTCGGGGCAACGCGCCAGCAGATCGTCGAGACGATCCTGCAGATGACCTTCTATGCAGGCGGAGCGGCGACAAGCAATGCCATGCGGCTTGCCGCCGAGGTCCTCGGGGCCGAGCCCGCGCCGGCAGGGGATGGGTACGCCTCGACCGTGCCGATGAAGCGCGCTAGCACCGCCTCGCCCGACGATGCAAGCGCTGAGTTCCAGCAGGTCGTCGATGCGCTCTATCGCTTCGGCGCCGGTCAGGACCTGCATGACCGCGAGCTGTTTGCGTCGGCCTTCACCGAATCCGCCGAGGTCGACTTTCGCCAGCCGGCGCGGCGGCTGGGCGTCGAACTCGCACCGTTTTCGGGCCGGACGCAGATCGTCGACAGGATCATGGCGACGGTTGCGCGACTCGACACGACGCACACGGTGACCAATCCGCGCGTCACCTTCCACGGCGGCGAGGCCGAGCTATCCGCCCTCGTCGACGCCTACCACGTGCGCCACGACGACCCGGCGCGCCATCTTCAGCTCAAGAACATCTACCGTGCCAAGCTCGTGCGCGGTGACAGCGACTGGCGCATCGACCGCCTGCACATCCACAACGTCTGGATGACCGGCGACGCTGCCGTCCTTCTCGACAGCATCGAACACATGAGCGCCATGCCGCGCGTTTCCAGGAGATCCGCATGAACACGAAAGTCGACATCCTGATCGTCGGCGCCGGCCCGGTCGGGCTGGCGCTCGCCGCCGAGCTTCGCCACAAAGGGTTGGACGCCCTGATCATCGACAGGAACCGGGACGCGGCGCAGACCTCGCGAGCCTGCGTCATCCATGCGCGCACGCTGGAGGTTCTCGAGCCCTTGGGCGTCACGGCGCAGCTTCTCGCCGCCGGCGTGAAGGTGCCAATCTTTAGCATACGCGACCGCGATCGCGCGCTCGTGACGATCGACTTCTCCGAGATCGAGAGCGACTACCCCTTCACCCTGATGTATCCGCAGGACCGCACGGAGCGCGTCCTGCTCGCAGCGCTGCAGAAGATGGGCGGCGCCGTACGCCGGCCCGCCGAGCTGACGAGCTTCGAGCGAACGAGTCACGGCATCGTCGCCAACTTGAGCGCCGACGGCGCGCCGGTCGCGATCGACGCCCGATGGATCGTCGCCTGCGACGGCATGCACAGCACGGTTCGCGAGCAGGCCGGCATCGCGTTCGAAGGAGCGGCCTACGAGCAGGGCTTCGTCCTGGCAGACGTGAGCATGAGCTGGCCGTTGAGCCGTGAGGAGGTGAGCCTGTTCTACTCGCCGCAAGGCCTCGTCGTGGTCGCGCCGCTTCCTGACGATCGATTCCGGATCGTCGCAACCGACGCCGCCGCACCTGAGGTTCCCTCCAGGGACTACGTCCAGGTCCTGCTCGATGCCCGCGGGCCGAGCGTCGACCCTGCTCGCGTCCATGACGTCGCCTGGAGCTCGCGCTTCCGCATCCATCATCGGATCGCGCAGACGGCGCGCAGCGGCCCGATCCTTCTCTGCGGCGACGCGGCTCACGTGCACAGCCCGGCTGGCGGGCAGGGCATGAACACCGGCATCCAGGACGCGATGTCGCTTGCGCCACTGCTGGCGACCGTGCTGCGCGGCGGGGACGAGGCGTTGCTCGATCACTGGGCCGCCGAGCGGCACCGGATCGCTGCCGACGTGGTGACCATGACCGATCGCATGACGCGCATGGCGACGCTGACGTCGCCGCTCGCCCAATCGTTCCGCAATGCCGCGGTGGCGTTGCTCGGCCACCTGCCGCCCGTGCGGGCGGCCGCGGCGCGGCGCCTGGCAGAACTGGACGCTCGCTGAGGGAGATCGGCATGAACGACCGCCTCGAAGTCTTCAACGAGCACCGACCGCGCCTCTACGGCATTGCCTACCGGATGCTCGGCACCCGGGCCGACGCCGAGGACATGGTGCAGGAAGCCTACCTGCGCTGGCATCGCGTAGACGCCGAGCGGCTGCAGGCGCCTGAGGCCTGGCTGGTCACCGCCACGACCCGGCTCTGCATCGATCGGCTGCGCGCAGCTCGCACCGAGCGCGAAGCCTATGTCGGGCCATGGTTGCCTGAGCCGATCACGGGCGGGGGCACGGCGCCGCCCGCGGACGCGCACAGCGAGCTCGCGTCCGACCTGTCGGTCGCCTTCCTCGTCGTGCTGGAACGCCTGGCGCCCGAAGAGCGCGCCGCGTTCCTGCTCCACGAGGTCTTCGACAGCGGCTACGCCGACATTGCCGGCATTCTCGGCAAGAGCGAAGCCACGTGTCGACAGATCGTTCATCGCGCGCGCGAGCGCGTTCAGCAAGACCGTCCGCGCTTCAAGGTTAGCGAGGAGGCGAGAAGCCGCCTGCTCGAGCGCTTTCTCGAGGCGCTGCGGACTGAGAACAAGGCCGCCCTCCTGTCGCTGTTCGCCGCCGACGCGACCTGGACATCGGACGGCGGCGGAAGGGCGAAAGCGGCGCTCAAGGTCGTGCGCAGCGCCGAGCTCGTATCGAGATTCACCCTCGGTATCTGGCGCCGCTATCTCAGGAACCAGACGTACCGACTCGTCACGATCAACGGGCAATCCGGCTTGGTCGCCTTCAACGGGCAACAACCTTCATGGGTGCTGACGATCGATACGGACGGTGTGCGCATCCTGGCGGCCTATGCCGTCGTCAATCCCGACAAGCTGAAAGGAATCGCGACGCTCGATGCGCTGCCCGGTGAGGCGTCGACGTTGTTCAAGGGGCCTCGCGCTCAGCCCCCCACTTGAGCGCCGTCACATCGCGTCGACCCGAAAGGGATCGGCCCGCTAAGGAGTTCGCCATGCCCATCATCAACGTCAAGGTCAGCGCCAAGAAGTCCCCGGAGTTGACTCGGGAGATCGCCTCGACTTTGTCGGAGCTGACCAGCACCATCCTGCACAAGGATCCGAAAGATCTTGTCCATTGCGGTCGATTTTGTCGATCCGGACACGTGGATCGTAGGCGGTCAGACGCTCTCTGCTCAGGACAAGAGCAGCGTCTACTTCGATATCAAGATCACCGACGAAACCAACACCAAGGACGAGAAGGCCGAATACCTCCGGCGGGCTTTCGAGTCTTTCGATAGGTTGTTTGGCAACTTGCACGAGGAAAGCTACTTCTACGTTCAAGACGTACGAGCGGCGGCATACGGATATGGCGGTCGGACTCAAGAATTCCGATACCACCATTCGAATCGGCCGGCGCGATGACGATTTAGGTGGTCCTGAACGGGGAAGCGGCGCTCCGTCATCGGCGGGACGCGGGAAGTCTGACATGGCGCGGCCCGGCACTCATGCTGTTCGCCCGCACTGCCTTCGCGGTGGGAGCGCAGGCGATTTGCGCGGCCGGGTTCGCCTTGCGAGGGTCGCCGAGCCCGTGACGCGACGCTGCGCCGTGGCTGCCCGTCTTCATTGCCTCGATGTCGCCACGCTTTCCATTTCATTGAGCATGCCTCGAAAGGAGAACTGCAATGAAAGTATTCGTCACCGGCGCCACCGGCGTCATCGGTCGCAGAGCCGTACCACTGCTGCTGAAGGCGGGCCATGAGGTCAGCGTCGGCGTCCGCTCGGTCGATCGCGTGGCGCCGCTCGGTGCCCGGGCGCTCGTGGTCGACCTTTTCGACGGCCGCGCCCTCGAGCGCGCGCTGTCGGGCCACGACGCAGTGATCAACCTCGCCACGCACATGCCCAGCTCGATGCTGCGCGCGCTGCTGCCGGGAGCCTGGCGCGAGAACGACCGCTTGCGTCGCGATGCCTCGTGCATCCTGGTCGATGCGGCGCTGGCCGGGCGCGTCGGGCGATTCGTCCAGGAGTCGTTCGCGCCGGTCTATCCCGACCGGGGCGATGCCTGGATCAATGAGGACGTGCCCATCGAGCCGACGCGCTACAACCGCACCGTCGCCGACGCCGAGGCATCGGCGCGCCGCTTTGCGGCCACGGGCGGCGGTGCAGGCGTGGTGCTGCGCTTTGCCGCTTTCTACGGCCCCGACGCCTTCCAGTCGCTCACGATGATCGAAGCTGTGCGCAAGGGCTTTGCACCGATGCCCGGCCGTCCCGAAGCGTTCTATTCATCGGTCTCGCACGACGACGCGGCCGCCGCCGTGGTCGTCGCGCTCAGCCTGCCGGCCGGTGCCTACAACGTGGCCGACGACGAGCCGCTACGCCGGCGCGAGGTGGCGAGCGTGCTCGCCGCCGCGATCGGCGTGGCGCCACCGCACCCGCTGCCGGGCTGGGTGGCGAAGCTGGCCGGTTCGCTCGGTGAATTGATGTCGCGCTCGCTGCGCATGTCGAACCGCAAGCTGCGCTCGGCGAGCGGCTGGGCGCCGCGCTGGCCGAGCCTGCGCGAGGGCTGGCCGGCGATGCTGCAGGCAACGCGGCCCGGCGCCGGGCCGGCAACCGGTCGGCGCAGCGATGCGCTCAGAGGAACAAGGTAAGTTCGATATGGCGGGCGAGCGCTGCACAACCGATTTCGGCACCGCGCGCGCGTAAACGGGCCGAACTCCCGCGTCGCGCTGGGAGCGGCGACGCAAGGTCGGCGTGCTGACATGGGTCGGGCCCGGGTCGAGCAGCAAGGGCGACGCCGACAGCAAGCCGCGCTCCGATCATCTTTGCAGCGTACCCTCAAGCCGACCTTCGCGAAGGACTGCTGTTGGCCGCGACTGTGAGTTCGCGGGCGAGCCTGACAGCAGTCTTTCGGGTGATCGCCTGAGTTGACCAACGGCAGCCATGGGTGAGCTTGGGGAAGAGACGGTCCCGGCCATTTCCGGTCGCTCGTGAGTGGCTGCTTTACGGGCATCCAGCGAGGGCGTCCGCGCTGCTTCGGCAAAAATCGATGGCTGCGCACTCCGCCGCTCCATCGAGGAAATGGGCGAGCAGACGTCGCGAACGCGCCACGTCTGCTCAGGGCACTTCTAATGGCACCTGGTCCAAACAGCAAATAGGATCGCTGCGAACGAATAAACCGGGCATCCCGACCCCATGAAAACGATGCTGACGAACACCGTTGCCCGCTTTCGTCTGACCGCGAGCTGCGTCGCACTGAGCGCGCTGATCGGCGGCTGCGCGAGCACGCCGAGCGCCGGCTCGCGCAACGTGACCATTCAGCGCACGACCTTCGGCATCGCCCACATCACTGCGCCCGACTGGGAGGGCATCGCCTATGGCACGGCCTACGCGCACGCGCAGGACAACGTCTGCCAGACCGCCGAGCACCTGCTGACGCTGCGCGGCGAACGATCGCAGTTCCTCGGTCCACAGGCTTTGGGCGATCTCGGTCTCGGCAAACTCCCGAACGCCCAGATCGATCTCTTCATCCGCTTCCACATGGACGACGAGGCGCTCGCGCGCGCTGCCGCGACGACCAGCCAGGAAGTGCAATCGGCCCTGCGCGGCTACGTCGCGGGCTACAACCGCTATCTGGCCGACGTCGGCCCCGAACGGTCTGCCGGAAGCATGCCGTGGCAAGCCGTGGGTGCGTCCGATGACCATCGCGGACCTCTCGCGTGCCACCGAGCAGTCGATGATTCTGAGCGGCGTGGGGGCGCTGGCAGCGGCCGTGCTGGCCGCAGCACCGCCCGTTGCGAAGGCGACTCAGGCGCCGGTCGATCTGCGGCAGGCCGCCGCAGAAATCCGGCGCTACAGCTTCAACGACAACCCGGAGGGCGGCGAACTCGGCTCCAACGGCTGGGCCTTCGGCCGCAACGCAACGCCTGACGGGCGGGGCTTGCTGCTTGGCAACCCGCACTTTCCATGGACGGGCCCGAATCGATTCTGGGAAATGCACCAGACTATTCCCGGCAAGCTCGACGTCATGGGCGCGGCCTTGGCCTCTTCCATCGTGGTGATCGGCTTCAACAAAGACGTGGCGTGGACGCACACGGTCTCCACCGGCAAGCGCTTCACGCTCTACGAATTGCAACTCGACCCGAGGATCCGACGGTCTACCTCGTCGACGGACAGCCGAAACACATGGTTGACACGCACCGTGACGTTGCCCGCGGAGTCAGGCGCGGCGCCCTTGCAGCACACGTTCTACTCCACGATCTGGGGCCCGGTGCTGTCGTTGCCGCGGGCAGGTCTCGGGTGGACCGCACAACACGCCTACGCGATCCGTGACGCGAACACTCTGAACGTCCGGTCCGCGGCAAGCTGGATGCGGATGGCGCAGGCACGGAATGTCGCCGAACTGCGCACGGCGATGGAGAATCAGGGCATGCCGTGGGTCAACACGATCGCTGCCGACCGTGACGGCAATGCGATGTATGCCGACCTGTCGGTGGTTCCCGACGTCTCCGCCGCGATGTTGCAGCGCTGCAAGCCTTCGCCGCAGGCCGCCGCGCTGCTGAGCGCCGCCGGCTTGCCGGTGCTCGACGGTTCGCGCAGCGCCTGCGAATGGTCGCGCGACGCCAGCGCCGCATCGCCAGGGATCATCGCGCCCGCGCACCTGCCAGTGGTCATCACGCCGGACTACGTGCAGAACAGCAACGACAGCT
This sequence comes from uncultured beta proteobacterium, assembly GCA_963766315.1. Classification (GTDB taxonomy): domain Bacteria; phylum Pseudomonadota; class Gammaproteobacteria; order Burkholderiales; family Burkholderiaceae_C; genus Schlegelella_A. Next base: position 89,164 of record CAVXZM010000008.1, on the reverse strand, counting down.
TCTGGCTCAGCAATCCCGACACTGCGCCGATGGCCGACGTCTCTCCGCTCGTCGGCCCGATCGGCACGCCCCAGCGCCTGCGGACGCGCAGCGCGATCATGGAAATCCGCGGACGACTGGGCGGCACCGATGGATTGCCTGGCAACAAGATGAGTGCGACCGATCTGCGCAGCGTCATCTTCCGGGACAAGAATCTCGCGGGCATGCTCGTCATGGACGACCTGCTCAGGGCTTGCGCCGACGGAAGAACCGCACTGTCCGCTGACCAGAACACCGGCTGCCAGACGCTTTCGGCATGGGATCGCACGACCAACGCCGACTCGCGCGGCGCGCCGCTGTTCCGTGAGTTCTGGCGCGCTGCCAAGGACATCCCGAAAGTCTGGGGCGTGCCCTTCGACCCGGCGCGGCCCGTGACAACGCCGTCGGGCCTCGACACGACTACCCCCACCACGCGCGCCGCCATCTTCAAGGCGCTCGGCGACGCGGTCGGCATCGTGCGCGCTGCGGGCTTCGCGGTCGACGTGCCGATGGGCGTCCCCGAATCGCGTGTCGTTCGCGGTCAGAAGATCGCGCTGCACGGCGGAGACGAGTTCGAAGGCGTGCTCAACAAGCTGGAATCGCAAGGCCAAGCCACCATCAATGCCAGTCGGCTATAACATCAACTTCGGCACCAGCTACATCCAGGTGGTGACCTTCGACGAGCGCGGCCCGGTCGCGCAAGGACTGTTGACCTATGGCCAGAGCAGCGACGTCGCGTCGCCGCGGGCCTACGACCAGCTTCCCTTGTTCGCGGCCAAGCGCTGGCAGCCCTTGCCCTTTCATCCGGACGATGTAGCGGCGCAGCGCGAGGGCCCGCCGTTCAGCTTGCCTATTGATCCGGCAACGACTAGCCGAACACTTGGTGTTTGCCCGAGGCCCGCCCGCGATGCCACGGCGCTTCGAGAGTAAGGCATCGTGAACGACCGCTCTTCAGCACCCACTTTGCAGAGTAGAAATGCTGCTTTGGGTCGGGAGCTCTACTAGGCGCGCTCAAAAAGCGAAAGTTCGGAAGTTCGCCGGATCGCCACGCTGAGACGCGCCTTCTATCTCAGCAGCACGCCGACACCGGTCATCGAGGCGGAGCAGTCGGTGCTGCTTGTATGGCTGCAATCCGCCGGCGGATTCAACCGGTCAACGCAACGGTTTGGCTGAACATCTCAGCCGGGCGTCTGGAAGCCGAGTGTCTTTCTTGGCCTCTCGTTCAATTGTCTCGCGATCGCGTTGAGCTTGGCTTGTGAGTAGCTCGAGATGTCGATGCCCTTGGGCATGTACTGCCTGAGCAGGCCGTTCGTGTTCTCGTTGCTCCCGCGCTGCCAAGGGCTGCGCGGATCGCAGAAGTAGACCTGGATGTCGGTGGCGAGCGTGAATCGCTTGTGACCGGCCATCTCCTTGCCTCGATCCCAGGTCAGCGACTTGTAGAGCTCCTGAGGCAGCTTGCGGGCGTTCTTGATGAGTGCGTTGACGACCGTCTCCGTGTCCTTGCGCGCAAGCTTCACCAGCATCACGTATCGCGTTTGGCGCTCGACCAGCGTCGCGATCTGGCTGTTGCTGAGCGCCGAACACCAGATCTCCTTCCCAGTGACCAGGCACCGCGCGATCCTCGACGGAAGCAGGGCGTTCGCTGATCGACACGGCGCCCAGCGATCTGGCCGTGGATCGTCGGTCTTCTGCGTGTGATGCCGAGAGCGACGCATGCCGCGTGTGCGCCTCAGGTGCTGCGAGCAGCTCCTTCTTCAGGGCGCCGCGCGCCTGGATGAAGAGACTTCGGTAGATCGTCTCGTGTGACACGCGACAGCTCTCGTCGTGCGGATAAGTATGCTTGAGCCACCCGGCGATCTGCTCAGGTGACCACAGCAGCCGAAGCTTGTCGGCCACGATCGTCGCCAAGGCTCTGTTCTTGGCTAGTTTGCAGCGCTTGGGACGCAGCGCACGGTCCCAGGCCGCTTCGGTCTGCTTCGGTGGCTCGATAGTCCGCTGGACCGCCATTGCGCCTGATCTCGCGACTGACCGTCGATGGCGCTCGCCCGAGCCGCGCAGCGATCGAGCGGATCGATTGGCCTTCGGCCATTGCGCGCGAGATCTCCTCCCGCTCCGCCAGCGTCAATGCGATCGCCGCAGCGACGTCCGTCGCGGTGGCCGGATGCCGCCGGTCCGCGACAAGATGCCTCGGACCGAGGTATGCGGCCGATCGAACAGCTGCGCGATCTGGTGCAGCGTCCAGCCTTGCTTCCATCGCTCCCACATCAACGCCTTCTGGCCTCGGTGTAGTAGGTGCGCGTGCGGTACTTCATCTGCAACACTCCTGCTGCTCTACGCAGCGATCAGTGTGTTGCATCGACCGGTTGAGTCCGCCGCTCGAAAGCGTGAGTTCAGAGCGCGTCTTTCACCGACGGCAATCGTTTAGGTTTGTTCATCGCTGAGCATCGTGAAGGCCATCTTGTCGCCGGACTTAAGCCCGAGCTGGTCGCGGATTTCCCGCGGCACCGTGACCTGGCCTTTGGTCGTCATCGTGGTGGCATCCGCCATGCTGGGGTCCAAGCATTACGATAGCGCGTGCCGTAATACCCGGCCGCAGCGGCGTCAACGCGGGCGACGCAGTAGCACCGGTGCTCCGCAGGAATGTCATCGTTCGCAGAGGCTCGACATCCCACCTCGGCCTCCCGGCCGCGGCGTCGCTAGTCGCGACGACTCAGCCGCCTGCGAGCAAGCCGGCGCTCGCCGCGGCGATCGTCAGGACCACCGCGAGCAACAGCAGGCGCCCCCAGCGGAACGACTCGTCGGCATCGTCGCCCGACATGCGCAGCGCAGCGAAGGTGGAGTCGGGGAAATGCATGGCCCGACCATAGAACATGCGCGCGCCGCGCGCATCCTTCGCCTTGAGGATGCTCGGCGAAGATGGTCAATCCTGCACGCTTGCCGCCACCCGCGTGTATTTGCCACGACGGCTGCAGGCTCGCCGCTCGATCATGGACGGTCGTAGCGATGGAAGATCGGCGCGGTCAGCGGGTTGACTCCCGCAGGCGCCTCCTGCACCTTCGGCACCTCCGCACGAAGCTTGGCGATCAGCCTTTGCTTTTCGATCTCGCGTGCCTTGAGCCTCGCGTCATCGATGACGCGAGGTTGCAGCGCATCCTTGTCCGCGCCATGCGCAGGAGCGAGCGCAGCGCCGAGCAGCACGAACAAAAGCACGGGCAGGGTGCGTCGATGGGCCACGCAACGATCATCGGCACGGCATTGCCCGTCTGTAGCTTTTTGTAAGCGCGAGCCGACGAACGGCAGCGTTTGCGTGCCGATGCCTACCGTCGCGACGCCGCGCGCGACGCGAAGGAGAGCGGCCCGCGCCCGGGTCATCGCCGTACAGCGCTTCGGCGACGGCCTCGGGCAGCATCAGGCGCCAGCGCGGGCTGGTCGCCATGCCGTCGACCGTGTGCATCGCGGCCAGCGGATCGAGCTCGGGGTCGAGCTCGAGGATCCGCTTGGCGCAGCGATGCACCCACTGGCTCGTCGTGTTGACGTAGGGGAAGACGGTGCCTGCCTCGTCCAGGCGCAATGGTTCGGTGCTCATCGAGGCGGAGAGAGACGTGCTGACGCGAGCCTAAGGTGCGAGGCGTGTCGGGCCGCGACCGTTCGGCCGAGAGCGCGCGGCACGCGTGCGGAATTGCCGCCGGCCCGCCGGCGATCGACGACTTCAGTCGTTGGTCATGACGAGCTTGCCGCGCACGGTGCGGCTGCCCATTCGCGCGTAAGCGGCAGGCAGCTCCCGCATCGGCAGGCGCTGGTCGATCACCGGCTTGACCTTGCCCTCGGCGTACCAGCGCATCAGCTCGGCGAGGGCGCGCGCGTTCGCCTTCGGCTCGCGGCGCGCGAACTCGCCCCAGAACACGCCGACGATCGAGGCACCCTTGAGCAGCGCAAGGTTGAGCGGCAGCGCCGGAATCGGTCCTTGCGCGAAGCCGATGACGAGGTAGCGGCCGCGCCACGCGATCGAGCGGAAGACCGGCTCGGCGAGATCGCCGCCGACCGGGTCGTAGACGACGTCGGCGTCCCTTGCCGTCGGTCAGCCGCTTCAGCTCGTCGCGGATGTTCGCGCTGGCGTAGTTGATCGTCTCGTCGGCGCCGATCGAGCGGCAAAGCTCGCACTTGGCGTCGCTCGAGGCGGCGGCGATGACGCGCGCGCCGAGCACCTTGCCGATCTGGATCGCCGCCGTGCCGACGCCGCCCGCGGCGCCGAGGACGAGCAGCGTCTCGCCGGCCTTGAGCGCGGCACGATCGACGAGCGCGTGATGCGTCGTCGCGTAGGTGAGGATGAACGCCGACGCGTCGTCGAAGGCGAAGCCTTGGGGCAGCGGCACGACCAGACCGGCGTTGACCACGGCGTGCGTGGCGAAGCCGCCGGTGCCGCCGAACGCCGCGACCGCGTCGCCGACCTTGAGCTGCGCCACGCCTGTCGCCCACCGCCTCGACCACGCCGGCGTATTCCGAGCCCGGAACGAAGGGCAGGGGCGGCTTCATCTGGTACTTGTTCTGGACGATCAGGAGGTCGGGGAAGTTGAGGCTCGCGGCGCGGATGGCGATGCGCACCTCGCCCGCCTTCGGCTCGGGCGTCGGCAGCTCCTTCCATTGCAGCGCCTCGACGCCGATCGGGTTTTCGCAGAGCCAGGCATGCATGTTCGGATCTCCAGGAGTGCGGTGCGGCCGAGGCGAGAGCGAGGGCCGCAACGATGATACGCAGCGGTCGCGAAGCATCCGGCGTCGGCGCGGGGGCGACTGCCTACAATCTTCGGCATGCGCATCCTCATCGCCAACGACGACGGCTACCTCGCGCCCGGGCTTGGCGGCGCTGGTCGAAGGCGTGCGAGGGCCTCGGCGACCTCGACGTCGTCGCTCCCGAGCAGAACGCGAGCGGCACCTCGAACTCGCTGACGCTCAACCGCGGCCTCTCGGTCTACACCGCGACCAACGGCTATCGCTACATCAACGGCACGCCTTCGGACTGCGTCCACCTGGCGCTCTCGGGCCTGCTCGAGCATCGGCCCGATCTGGTCGTCTCGGGAATCAACCAGGGCGCCAACATGGGCGACGACACGCTCTATTCGGGGACCGTCGCCGCGGCGATGGAGGGCTTCCTGTTCGGCATCCCGGCGATCGCCTTCTCGCAGGTGCAAAAGGGCTGGCAGGACCTCGACGCCGCCGGGCGCGTCGCGCGCAGCGTCATCGAGCACGTTCTGCGCGATCCGCCCGAGGCAGCGCACTTCCTGCTCAACGTCAACATCCCGAATCGCGCCGATGCCGAGACGCTGCCGCGCCGGATCACGCGTCTCGGCCGGCGCCATGCGAGCGAGCCGGTCATCCGCCAGGTGAGCCCGCGCGGCGACACGCTGTACTGGATCGGCCCGGCCGGCGACGCGCGCGAGGCCGGGCCCGGGAACCGACTTCCACGCCACCGCGAGCGGCGAGGTCTCGATCACGCCGCTGCACGTCGACCTCACCGATCACGCGACGCTTGCCGTCCGTGGCGGCGCTGGATCGAGAAAGCCGCCGGATGACGGCTGCCGAGCGGCCGGCGCGCAAGTTTCCGCTTGCCCTCGGTCGACTGCCCGGCGCAGCGACAGCCCGACCCGTCGGCAGAGCCCGCCGTCGGCGAGCGCCGGGCCGCTGCTGCAGGCCGCAGCATCACGCCGCGCATGCCCACGCCGACGCCGGCCGGCACAGCGCGCCGGTCGGCCTCGGCCTCGATTCGGCCGACGTGCGAATGCGGATGGTGCAGCGCCTGCGCGCCGAGGGCGTCGGCCAGCCGCGCGTGCTCGCCGCATTTGCTGCCGTGCCGCGCCATCTCTTCGTCGACGCGGCGCTGGCGACCCAGGCCTACGAGGACACGAGCCTGCCGATCGGCCACGGCCAGACGATCTCGAAGCCTTCGGTCGTCGCACGCATGCTCGAGCTGCTGTTCGACGGCGCCGCCGCGCGCACCCGCGGCGATCTCGGCGCCGTGCTCGAGATCGGCACCGGCTGCGGCTACCAGGCGGCGCTCCTCGCCGAGGCGGGCCGGCGCGTCGTCTCGATCGAGCGCGTCCAGCCGCTGCATGACAAGGCGCGCGCGTTGCTCGCGTCGATGCGCGGCGCGAAGCTTCGCCTCGTCCTCGGCGACGGCACCATCGGCCACGCGCCCGGCGCGCCCTACGACAGCATCATCGCCGCCGCGGGCGCCGGCTCGATCCCGGCGGCCTGGCTCGAGCAGCTCGCCGTCGGCGGCCGCCTGGTCGCGCCGGTGCAGCAGTCGGGGCGCGGCCAGGTGCTCGTCGTCGTCGATCGACACGCCGACGGCTACACCCATGGCACGCACGAGGCGGTGAAGTTCGTCCCCTTAAAATCGGGACTCGCTCGCTGATGAAGATCGACACCGACTCAATGCCCCTGATCGAAGCCGCGGCGCGGCGCCTGCAGCGGTGCGCCGTCGTCGCGACCGCCACCCTTCTGGTCGGCGCCTGCACGCTCACCCCTCACCGCGCACCGGTCGAGGATCGCTCGCCGACACCGCGCGCGACCGTCGCCGCGGCGAGCCCGGCGCTGCCGCCGGCCAGTGCCGCGAGCGACGCCGCCAAGCCGGTCGTCGTCGACAGCAACAGCGGTCGGCCCGGCTACTACACCATCAAGCCGGGCGACACGCTGATTCGCATCGGCCTCGACAACGGTCAGAACTGGAAAGATCTGATGCGTTGGAACAATATGGTCAATCCGAACCTCATCGAGGTCGGCCAGGTGATCCGGATCGTTCCGCCGGGGGTCGATCCGGCGAGTGCGACGACGCGGCCCGTGACCACGGCGCGGGTCGAGACGCGGCCGCTCGACGCGCGCCCCGGCAGCGCGACGGCGTCGCAGGGCATCGGCGTCGGGAGCCGCAAGCCAGGCGGCGACCTCGGCGGCAGCGCGTCAGCGCGCGAGACCGCGCCTGCCTCGGTAGCAACGACGGCTGGGGCAGCGGCGCCGCGCGACGGCGACGACGACGTCGCCTGGGGCTGGCCGGCGGCCTCGAGCGTGTCGACACCGTTCGACGAAGCGCGCAACAAGGGCCTGGTCTTTCGCGGCAAGGCGGGCGATCCGGTGTACGCCGCCGCCGACGGGCGCGTGGTCTATGCCGGCTCGGGCCTGCGCGGCTACGGCAACCTGATCATCCTCAAGCACAACCCGACCTACCTGACGGCGTACGCGCACAACCAGACGCTGCTGGTCAAGGACGACCAGGCCGTCAAGCGCGGCCAGAAGATCGCCGAGATGGGATCGACCGATGCCGATGGCGTGCAGCTGCACTTCGAGATCCGGCGCCAGGGCAAGCCGATCGATCCGGCGCGGCTGCTGCCCGCGCGCTAGGGCGGCCTGCCGCGATGGCCTCCGTTCTCGCCTTCGACATCGAGACGATTCCGGACGTCGCCGGCCTGCGTCTCCTGCGCGGCGCCGACCCGGCGCTGAGCGACGCCGAGGTCTACGCGGCCGAGATCGCCGATCGCGCCGCGCGCAACAAGAGCGACTTCATGCCGCTGTACCTGCAGCGCGTGCTCGTCATCTCGTGCGTCTTTCGCGCCGGCAAAGGCCTGCAGGTGCGCTCGTTCGTCGACCTCGAGCGCGACGGCAGGAGCGAGGAAGCGGCCGTGATCCAGTCGTTCTTCGACCGCATCGACGACCGCCGGCCGCAGCTTGTCAGCTGGAACGGCGGCGGCTTCGACCTGCCGGTGCTGCAGCAGCGGGGGCTGCGCCACGGCGTCGTCGCCGGCCGCTACTGGGACATGGGCGACGACGACCGCGAGCACCGCTACAACAACTACATCAGCCGCTATCACCTGCGTCACATCGACCTGATGGACCTGCTGGCGATGTACCAGTCGCGCGCCAATGCGCCGCTCGACGCGATGGCCAAGCTGTGCGGCTTTCCCGGCAAGCTCGGCATGGACGGATCGCAGGTCTATGGCGCCTATCTCGACGGTCGGCGCGACGAGATCCGGCGCTACTGCGAGACCGACGCGATGAACACCTACCTGCTCTGGTGCCGCTTCGAGAAGATGCGCGGGCGCCTCGACCAGGCGAGCTACGAGCGCGAGATCGCGCTCGCGCGCGACACGGTCGCCGGGCTCGGCGAGTCGCACTGGCTCGAATACCTCGCCGCCTGGCCGGTCGAGCCGGCGAGTCCACGCCGAGGGCGGCGGTGCCACCACCATCGCCTTCGGATCCGGCCCCGGCCGCGAACGACGGCGCGCCGTCGCGGCCCGAAGGCGAAGCGCCGATCGTGACCGTGCAGGAGACCGACGACCGTCGTCGAAACGACCGAGATCTACATCGACTCGTCGAGCATCCGCGAGTAGTCGTCGCGCGTCGCCAGGCGCGGATTGGTCTTGTGGGTGTGGTCGGCCATCGCGCCGTCGATGATCCGCGGATACAGCGCGCGATCGACGCCCATCGCGGCCAGCCCGGAGGGAAGGCCGAGGCGGCGCGTTCATCGCGCGGATCGCCTCGGCGACCGCCTTCGGCGGCGGCTGCCCTCGTGCTCGGCCCGATGCAAGCCCATCGCGTGCGCCATCCGCTCGAGGCGACGCTCCTTGACGATCGATGGCGCGCTGGCGTTGAACTTGACCACCGCCGGCAGGAACACCGCGTTGAGCGTGCCGTGGTGCAGCTTGGGGTTGGCGCCGCCGAGGCTGTGGCTCAGGCTGTGGACGCAGCCGAGCCCTTTCTGGAACGCCATCGCGCCCTGCATGCTCGCGCTCATCATGTTGAAGCGCGCCTCGCGGTCGCCGCCGTCGCGGGTCGCGCGCTCGATGCTCGACCAGGCGCGCTCGAGGCCGTCGAGGGCGATGCCGTCGGCGGGCGGATTGACCGCCGGCGCCATGAAGGTCTCCATGCAATGGGCGATCGCGTCCATGCCGGTCGCGGCGGTGAGCAGCGGCGGCAGGCCGAGCGTGAGCTCGGGGTCGCAGAGCGCTCCCTTGGGAACGAGGTGCCAGCTGTGGAAGCCGAGCTTCCTGCCGTCGTCGACGATGACGATCGCGCCGCGCGCGACCTCGCTGCCGGTGCCGGCGGTGGTCGGGATCGCGATCAGCGGCGCGACGCGCTCGCTGATCTTCGGCGCTGCCGCCTTCGATCGTCGCGTAAGTCGCGAGCGGGCCGGGATGGGTCGCGGCGATCGCGACGCCTTTGGCGAGATCGATGCTCGAGCCGCCGCCGATCGCGACCAGGCCGTCGCAGCCGGCACCAAGGTAGACCTCGACCGCGGCGCGGACCGCGCGCTCGGTCGGATTCGACGGCGTGCCGTCGAAGACCGCGTGCGGTCGATCGCCGAGCGCGGCCAGTGCGCGATCGAGCAGGCCGGCGGCGCGAACGCCGACGTCGGTGACGAGCAAGGGCTTCTTCATGCCGGCGCGCTCGAGCTCCTGCGGCAGGAGGGCGAGGGCGCCGAAATCGAGCTGGACCTGGGTGATGTAGTTGATCAGAGCCATGCGCCAGTCTGGCACACTGCCGCGCTCGCGACCACTGCCCTCATGCGCCGTTCCGACTTCCGATTCCTCGAGCGCCTGCGCGTTCGCTGGGCCGAGATCGATGCCCAGCGAATCGTCTTCAACGCCCACTACCTGACCTACCTCGACACGGCCGTCGCCGGCTATTGGCGCGCGCTCGCGCTACCCTACGAGGCGACGATGGCGGAGCTGCGCGGTGACCTGTTCGTGCGCAAGGCGACGCTCGAGTACCAGGCCTCGGCGCGCTACGACGACGTCATCGACGTTGGCATCAAGTGCGCGCGAATCGGCAATTCGTCGCTGCAGTTCGCCGGCACCGTGTTCCGCCAGGAGGAGCCGCTGGTGGTCGGCGAGCTGGTCTATGTGTTCGCCGATCCCGAGGGCCGCGGCGCGTTGCCCGTTCCGCCGGCGCTACGTGCCGTGCTCGAGGGCTTCGAGGACGGCCAGCCGATGCTCGACGTCCGCGTCGGCGCGTGGCGTGAGCTCGAGACGGCGGCGCGGCCGATCCGCGCCGAGGTCTTCATCGACGAGCAGCAGATTCCGGCCGAAATGGAATGGGACGGCGCGGACTCGCATGCCGTCCATGCCGTCGCCTTCAACCAGCTCGGCCGTGCCCTCGGCACCGGCCGGATGCTCGAGCACGTGCCCGGCGTCGCCAAGATCGGCCGGATGGCGGTAGCGGCGAGTTCGCGCCACGGCGGAGTCGGTCGGGCGGTGCTCGACGCGCTACTCGCCGCGGCTCGCTCGCGCGGCGACCGTGAAGCCGTGCTGCATGCGCAGCTCAGCGCGGTCCCGTTCTACGAGCGTGCCGGATTCGTGCGCCGCGGTCCGGAGTTCGACGAAGCCGGCATCGCCCACGTCGAGATGTTGCGCGTGCTCTGAGCGCGCTCGGCGCCGCTTCAATCCGGAGCGATCGGCGCGAAGGCCTCCGCGTGGCGCGGGCCGTCGAGCAGCGCGGCCAGCGGCAGCGCCGCAGTCTCGATCGCTCGTTCGATCGCGCCATCGACGCCTTTGCCGCTGCCGTTCGGATCGACGGCATGGAACGAATAGGCTTCCATCCACGTCTGCGTGCCGCCGTCGCCGGTTCGGCTCAGGAGACGCGTTCGCAGGCCGGGCCAAGCCCTGGCGAGCGTGTCGTGCATCGCTCGCACTCCGGCGAGCGCTTCGGCGACGCGATCGTCGCGCACGCGGTACCAGACGAAGAGCTCGCGCACGCGGAGAGCGCGCCGCGGTCAGGGCGTCGACTCGGCCTCGAGCGACACCGCGTAGGGCAGCTCGCGCTGGCGCAGGCGAGCGCCGTCGGCTGAACCCAGGCGCAGGTCGCCGGCGTCGAGAGCAGCCAGGCGGAGCTCGATCAGGGCACTGCCGCCCGGATGTTCCGGATGCGGCGCGGCATTGGCGACGGTGCCGGCCGCTTCGCCGCTCGCGCCGGCGGCGAAGACGTCCTGTGCCGCCTCAGGCAGCGTGTCGCTGTCGAACAGAAAGACGCGGCGCTTGGTCGTGCCGCGGTACTGGCTGCGCGCAACGACCTCTTGGCCGGGATAGCAACCCTTCTGGAAATCGACGCCGCCGACGAGCTCGAAGTTGACCATCTGCGGAACGAATCGATCGACCGTCGCCGCCTCGATCGTGACGATGCCGCTTTGGATCTCGAGCCAACGCCACGTGTCGAGCGTCATCGTCGGTGCGGCGGCGACCTCGACCTCGCTGCCCGACGGCGCGGCGACCAGGGCACGCTTCAGCCCGGCCGCATCGGGCAGGCGGATGAGGGTGGTGGCGCCGCGATCCGATCGACTCCAGACCGGCACGGCGCCGAGCATGGCCGCGGCCGGCGAACCGGCCACGCCGATCAGCTCGATCTCCGCGCTGGCGTCGCTCAGGCGGCACTGCGCGCGCAAGACGAACATCGACAGGCGCTTCAAGGTCGGCGCGAGGATCGAGAGCGGGCACGAGAGCAGGAATTCATCGTCGCCATTGCGCCAGACGATGAAGCTCGCCTGCAGGCGCCCCTTGGCCGAGCAGAAGCCGGCGAGACGCGCAGCGCCGGGAGCGAGCGTCAGCACGTCGTTGGTGAGCTGACCCTGCAGGAACTTGGCGGCGTCGCTGCCGCGGGCGCGGATCACGCCACGATCGGCGAGGCGGCAGACGCCGGCGATCGAAATCTCGTCGGGCATGGCCCATTATCATCAGTCGAACATGCTTTCGAGAGACACCGGATTTGAGGCTTGACGCCGCCGAAGCCCTTGTAGCGTCATGAGACTGCGCGGATTCGTGCTGGCCCTGGCTGTCGTGGCCGCCGGGGCGGCTGCAGCGTCGGCCTGGTACTGGCTGACGCGCCCGCTGGCGTTGGCGAGCGACACCGTCGAGCTCTCGATCGAGCCAGGCAGGACGCCGCGCGAGATCGCCGACGCCTGGGTCCGCGCCGGCGTCAAGACCCCGCCGCTGCTCCTCTACGAGTGGTTTCGCTGGTCCGGCAAGGCGCGTCAGATCCGAGCCGGCAGCTACGAGATCGGCAGCGGAACCACGCCGCTCCGCCTGCTCGAGAAGATGGTGCAGGGCGACGAGACGCTGGCCACCGTGCGCCTCAACGAAGGCTGGACCTTCCGCCAGATTCGCGCCGAGCTGGCGCGCGCCGAAGCGTTGAAGCCGAGCAGCGCGACGCTGAGCGATGGCGAGTTGATGGCCGCCCTCGGCGCCGCGGGCATCTCGCCGGAAGGGCGCTTCCAGGCCGATACGTACGCCTACAGCAAGGGCTCGACCGACCTGGCACTGCTCAAACGCGCCTACCGCGCGATGGAGCGTCGCCTGCTCGAGGCCTGGAGCGAGCGCGACCCTTCGACGCCGCTGAAGAGCGCCGATGAGGCGCTGACACTGGCGTCGATCGTCGAGAAGGAAACCGCCGTCGGCGCCGACCGCGGCCGGGTCGCCGGCGTGCTCGTCAATCGCCTCCGCATCGGCATGCCGCTACAGACCGACCCGACCGTGATCTTCGGTCTCGGTGCGGCCTTCGACGGCAACCTGAGGAAGCGCGACCTGCTGGCCGACACGCCGTACAACAGCTATACCCGAACCGGCCTGCCGCCGACGCCGATCTCGGTGCCCGGGAAGGCCGCGCTGCTGGCCGCGGTCCGTCCCGAGCCGACCAAGGCGCTGTACTTCGTCGCGCGTGGCGACGGCAGCAGCGAGTTCAGCGAGACGCTGGCCGATCACAATCGGGCGGTCAACCGCTATCAACGCCGGGCGTCCGCGCCGTGACGAGCCGATTCATCACCTTCGAAGGCATCGACGGCGCGGGCAAGTCGACCCATGTCGAGCCGCTCGCGGCGCGCTTGCGCGCGCGCGGGCACAGCGTCGTCTGCACGCGCGAGCCCGGCGGAACGCCTCTTGGCGAGAAGGTCCGCGAGCTGTTGCTGCATGAGGCGATGGACGGACTCGCCGAGGCCTTGCTGGCGTTCGCTGCGCGTCGCGATCACATCGAGCGCGTGATTGCACCGGCGCTGGCGCGAGGCGAAGTCGTCCTCTGTGACCGCTTCACCGATGCGACCTTCGCCTACCAGGGTCACGGCCGCGGGCAAGACCTCGCCGTGCTTGCGCAGCTCGAGGCGGCGGTGCAGGGCAGGCTGCAACCCGACATCACGCTCTGGTTCGACGTCGAACCCGCGCGCGCCGCTGAGCGTCGCGCGCGTGCCCGGGCCGCGGATCGGTTCGAGGCCGAGGACCTCGTCTTCTTCGAGCGCGTGCGCTTCGGCTACCTGGCGCGGATGGCACAGGCACCCGATCGCTTCGTCCGCATCGATTCGTCGCAGGAACCGGCCGACGTGCGGCGCCAGATCGACAGCGCGCTCGCCGCGCGCGGCATTCCCGGGCTTGGCGCGGAATGAGCGAGCCGGCCCTCGATCCGAACGCGGCCGCGAGCAGCGCGTGGGTCCTGCCTTTGCCGTGGCTGGCCGAGCCGCTGCGCCAGGCGCTGGCGACGCGCGATGCCCATGCCCTGCTGATCCGCGGTCCGGGGACCGTCGGCCAGTTCGAACTGGCCCAGGCGTTGGCGCAGGCATGGCTGTGCGAGCAGACGGCCTTGCCTTTGGCGGAGCGGCCCTGCGGGACCTGCGCCGCCTGCCGTCTCGTCGCTGCCCGATCGCATCCTGACCTGCTGGTGTTGCTACCCGACGCGTTGCGCGAGGCGCTCGGCTGGACTGGTGATGCGGGCGAGGGCGACGAGGAGCGCGAGGCGAGCAAGAAAAAGCCGAGCAAGGAGGTTCGCATCGAGGCAATCCGGGCCGCGATCGCCTTCGCCACGACGACCTCGGCGCGTGGCCGCGGCAAGGTGGTCGTCGTCCATCCGGCGGAGCGCATGAACCCGGCGGCGGCGAACGCGTTCCTGAAGACGCTCGAGGAGCCGGCCGGCGATTCGCGCTTCCTGCTCTGCTCGGCCGAGCCCGATTCGCTGGCGGCGACGATTCGCAGCCGCTGCCAGGACATCGCGCTGAGCGTGCCGGCACGCGCCGAAGCCGAGGCCTGGCTCGCCGAGCGCGGCGTCGATGCGCCGGGCGTGCTCCTCGCCGGCAGCGGCGGCAGGCCACAGGAGGCGCTCGATTGGGCTGCAAATGGCGTCGACGCGGCGGCCTGGCGTGCACTGCCGGCTCGCGTCGCCAGCGGCGATGCCGGGGCCGTTCGAGGCTGGCCGCTCCCGCACGCTCTCGACGCGCTGCAAAAGCTCTGTCACGACGCGCTCGCCGTGGCGTGCGGCGCCGAGCCGCGCTACTTCCCACGCGCCAGCCTGAGCCCGGCTGCCGAACTCGCCGCCCTGCTCGCCTGGAGCCGTGATCTGCGCCGCCTCGCACTGGACGTCGAGCACCCGTGGAGTGTCGACCTGGCGCTCGAGAGCCTGGTCGAGCGGAGCCGGGAAGCGTTGAAAACGCCGCGCTCCGGGGGGCGCGAAGGCCAGGGGTTGTCGGTAAACTCGCGCCGATGAGCCAAACCGCCGCCCGCGCCGCTGCTCCCGCAAGCGGCCTCAGCGTGCCGGCGCCTGCGACGACGCGGCCGAGCGTCATCCAGCTGGTCTTTCGCGAGCGCGGTGCGCTCTATGCCGCGTACATGCCGATGTTCAGCGAAGGCGGCATCTTCGTGCCGACCACGCGCGACTACAAGCTCGGGGAAGACATCTACCTGCTGCTGTCGCTGCCCGACGATCCGCAGCGCTATCCGGTCGCGGGCAAGGTCGGCTGGATTACGCCCGCGAACGCGTCGGGCGGCCGCACGCAAGGCGTCGGCGTCCGCTTCCCAACCGACGAGAAGAGCCGGGCGCTGCGGGCGCGGATCGAAGAAGCGCTCGGCACGTCGATCTCGTCGGTCAAGCCCACGCAAACGATCTGACGCCGGCGGGCCTGGCCCTAAGCCGGGCGCGCCGCCTGCTTTTCAGGTCGCCGCACTGGGGAACGCCGTGTTCGTCGATTCGCATTGCCATCTGAGCTCGCCCGAGTTGGCGGGTCGCATGCCTGAAATTCGCGCCGCGATGGCCGAGGCAAAGGTCGATCGCGCCCTCTGCATCTGCACCACGCTCGACGAATTCCCTGCGGTCCACGCGCTGGCGACGACCTACGACAACTTCTGGTGCAGCGCGGGCGTGCATCCCGACGAGGAGGACAGCCGCGAGCCGACGGTCGAGCAGCTGGTCGAGCTCGCGGCGCTTGAGAAGGTCGTCGCGATCGGTGAGACCGGGCTCGATTACTTCCGGCTCGCGGGCCGCAGCGTCGCCGAGATGGCCTGGCAGCGCGAGCGCTTCCGGGTCCACATTCGCGCGGCGCGCCGCACCGGGCTGCCACTGGTGATTCATACCCGCAGCGCCTCGGTCGACACGCTGGCGGTGCTGCGCGAGGAGGAGGGCGGCGCGGCAGGCGGCGTCTTTCACTGCTTCACCGAGACCGCCGAAGTCGCCCGGGCCGCGCTCGACCTTGGCTTCCACATCTCCTTTTCCGGAATCCTGACTTTCAAGAACGCAGACGATCTGCGTGCCGTCGCCGCGTTTGTGCCGCTCGACCTGTGCCTGATCGAGACCGACAGCCCGTATCTAACACCGATGCCTTTTCGCGGCAAGGTCAACACGCCGGCTAACGTGTCGTGGATTGCGAAGCAGTTGGCCGAGATCAAGGGCAAGACGGTCGAGACCATCGCCGAGGCAACGTCGCGCAACTTCGAGCGTCTCTTCTCTCGTGTCGATGTTCCACGAACCTCAGGTACAACTTGAGCGACCGCACTGGCCGACGCTTGGGCGTGTTGCGATAATTTACTTTAGATAATCGAGTTAAATAGCTGTCACGTCTAGCATTTGCAGGCCAAAGGCAGGTACGAGTCGGTCAGTTTCTGACGCCGTTTGTCATCCTGCTCCTGACAGAGCAAATCTCCGTGCGCCAACTATCACGCACCGAGGTGGCTCCCTACATTGACAGTCCCGAATGACTGGCAAAGGGACTCGAAATGCAACCGAACGAAGTCGCTAACCCGTTCGCCTTGATGACTTCTCCCGAAGCCGTCTTCGCCGCCCTGGAACGGTCCGACCGGCTGGCAAGACTCAAGAGCACGATCTGCCGTCCGCTCGACAAGCCGCGGCCAGAAAAGCCGTTGGTCGAACTCCGTGCCTTCGATGAAGAGATCGAAACCGCCGAGCCGTTCGAATCGTTCGATGAGCCGCTTGCCGAGGAGTGATCGCCTCGCCTCCGCTGTCAAGGCCAAGTTCAGATGTCGTATTCCCAGCCAAATAGAAATGTCGCATCCGGGCTCTAGCAAGTAGCTCGGCCGAGACTTAATGGAATGGACGCCCCCTTTTTTCGGTGTCCACCGGCGGCGTGGCGCATCCGATGAACTGCGGGGCGAACTCGTTCGCGGCCTCTCGCGTTCTGACCTGGCCCAGCCTCAGTTCCTTGACCAGCCGGTCCTGCAGCGTCAGGTTGGCGCGCTCTACTCGACCCTTCGCCTGGCTCGAGTTGGCGCACAGGATGTCGACGTTGAGCTCGAACAGGGCGCGGCCGAACTGAGTGGCGTTGCGGCCGAAGTCGGTCGACTGGCGCGTCGCCCTGAAGATGCTCGCCTTGTCGCTGTAGAAAGCCACCGGCTTGCCGTGCGTCTCGAGATAGGTGCGGGTGGCCTGGAAGTACGCGAAGGCCGACTCGGTCGGCGCGAAATGCAGCTGCATCAGCCGCCCGGTCGCGTCGTCGATGAAGACGAGCAGGGTGCACGCTGGGGCGCGGCCTTCGAACCAGGCGTGGTCGCTGCCATCGATCTGGACGAGCTCGCCCAGGCGGGCTCGGCGGTTGCGAGGCTGGTGGATCGGAGCAGCGCGCTGCCGGCGAGGCTTCCACAGGCCGGCGGCCGTCATCAGCGAGCGCACGGTCTCCTTGGCGAGGACCAGGCCGTGGCACTCGCGCAGCTTCTCGCAGGCAAGCGTGGGACCGAAGTCGGCGTAGCGGTCGCGGATGATCCTGAGCGCGCGCTCTGCGGCTCCAGGAGCCAACTGATGGTTGCTCGGGTGACCGCGCTTGGCCGAAACCAAGCCCGCGCGGCGCCTTGGGCCTTGTACTTGAGCAGCAGCCGCTCGAGTTGACGTCAGCTAAGCCCAGCCGCTTCGCCGCCAGCCCGACCGGCAGCATCCGGTCGACCACGGCCTGCACCGTCTTGACCCGATCGACCTCGCGCATGCTCATCGTGATCGTCGCCGCCGCTCTCGTCGCCATGGCCAGCCCTCAATGTGGGCTCGTCACTCTGCGACATCTCTATTGGGGGGAAAGGCGACATTACTACTGGGGGCCTACACCAGCGTACGCGACAATGTATATTATGTTAACTTGTTGAATACAGGCCGTCAGCTTGGGGCGGCCGCACTTCTCAGTCAGGCGTCAGCATTTAGTACCTCGGTTTGGCGGATTGCGACAGCGATGCGCACCGGACGCATTGCCCCACTGACTCGGCTGGCGATTCCGATCCGGCGGCAGACTCCGACGTCGTCTGAGCCTGTCAGATATTTTGTGTGTGAGGCATAGCATGTGACGACAAGGAGCATGTGCCGAGCAAGACGAAGGCCGTCAAGGCGGGCCATGGCGGCGTTGCCGTCGATCCCGAAGGAGCTGATTGACCAGTTCGTGACCGGGCCGATGAGGGCCGAGGCTGTCAACGCCGCGTCGCTGGCGTTCAAGAAGGCGCTGATCGAGCGCGCGCTGGGCGCCGAGCTCGGTCACCATCTGGGCTACCCGCCCGGCGCGGCCAAGCCCGAAGACGCGAGCAACCACCGCAACGGCGCCAGCGCCAAGACCGTGCTGACCGACGAAGGCAGAGCCGCCACAATTGGCCATGGATCCACGCGCGACCCCGTGTCGAGCACACGAGCACACCCAGGTACGCCGAACCAGATTTCGCCGTCCCTGGCCTGGTCGCGAGCTACATACTGGCTTCTTCAGGAAGCATCTCTCAATGACCCTCAGTCTTCGCACTTCCCCTCTGCTCCCTTCCATCCTTGCAACCTTGATCCTGGTCGGCTTGGCTGGGACTGCTTCTGGCGCGCCGCATCCCAAGGCCCACGCAGCAGCTCACAAGCCAAAGCCGGCCGCATCCACCGAGCCCGCGACGACCACCGACGCGAACGGACTCTCGGTGCCGGTGCTCGCCAACAGGGCATGGGTCCTGATGGACTTCAACACGGGGCAGATCCTCGCCTCCTCCAATCCGGACGAACCGCTTCCGCCCGCGTCCCTGACCAAAATGATGACCAGCTACCTGGTGGAACAGGGGCTGAAGAGCGGCAAGCTGAAGCCCACCGAGCCGGTCACCATGAGCCTGAGCGCCTGGTGCCGCGGCGGCAAAGATGGCGACAGTTGCATGTTCGTGCCGCTCAACGCGCAAGTGCCCTTGATCGACATGCTGCGCGGTGTCGTCATCGACAGCGGGAACGACGCCTCCAAGGCGTTAGCCGAGCATATCGGCGGCTCGCAATCCGGGTTCGCCGCCATGATGAACGCGGAAGCGGCGAAGCTGGGAATGACGCATACGCACTTCGAAAATTCGGACGGGCTGCCCAGCCCCAGCCACAAAGCCTCGGCACGCGACCTCGCCGTGCTCGCGCAGGCCATCATCCGCAATAGCGCCGAGTACTACCCGATCTACGCGGAGCACGAGTTCACCTACAACGGCATCAAGCAGGGCAATCGCAATGCGTTGCTGTACACCGATCCGACCGTCGACGGACTCAAGACGGGGCACACGGAGGAAGCTGGGTATTGCTTGACCGCTTCGGCCAAGCGAAACGGGATGCGCCTGATTTCGGTCATCATGAACGCGAACAGCGCGCAAGCTCGAGCTGACCAGACCCGGGTGCTGTTCAACTGGGGCTACAGCAACTTCGAGGAGGCGACCCCTGTCCAGGCAGGCGCGACACTGGCGACCGCCAAGGTGCTGTACGGCGTGGCGCCCGATGTCGCGGCGGGCGTTGCACAGTCGTGGACGCTGGTGATACCGAAGGGACAAGGCGCCGCGGTCAAGACCTCGGTCTTGCTGACCCCGGGCCTGGAGGCGCCGATCTCCAAGGGTGCCGTGATCGGCAAGGTCGTCGTCACGGCCAACGGCAAGCAACTCGGGGAGGCGCCGGTCGTGGCGCTTGCTGGCGTGGAGCGCGCGGGATTCTTCCTGCGCATGCGCCAGCACATCTCCGGTTGGTTCTCGAAGTAGCGCATCCTGATCACGTCAACGCCGCTTCCGCGAAGCGGTCGTTGGCGACCTCCCTTCATGGCTCGGACTACCCGTTCGCGACGCTGGCCGACAGCTGACGTTGGGAAGTCTCGCGATCACACAGAAGGACCGCTGCCGGGCTTCGCCTCGAACTCAACGTCCCGGCGCCAGGAGCGGTCGGTCGCGACCGTCTGTTTTCCGCATCGGCGAATTTTTCGACCCATCGCGCGCTCCTGGCCGCCGCTGGCCGTGCGCGGTAACGCTTCGGTAACGGCGATCGTTTAGAAAGAAGGACTCGGCTGCCACGGCCGACGCAGCCGCTCACCGGTTGAACGGCGAGGAGTCTTCCATGAAGGCGAGGCGTATTGGCTCGATCGTCGTCGCGTCGGCTGTCGGCCTGGCATCGCTGGCGGCATGGTCGCAAGCCCGCCCACCCACCACCGAACAGCTCGGCAGGGACCCCGGCGCCTTGCGCCAGGAGGCCGAGCAGCAGCGCGCCCAGGAGCGCGCGCAACAACAGCAGAGCAGCCAGCAGCAGGCCGACCAGAACTGGAACGATACGCTGCGCCAGAACCAGTCGCGCGCGGCGGCCAACAGCGCGCAGGGAGAAGCGGTGCGACGGACGTGGCAGCAGCGGCCGCCGCTCGCGCCCGATCACAACCTGCTGCTCGGCCGCTGGGAGTCGCTCGGTTCCGGGTCCGGGCAGCGGCCCGCTGCGGCCGGACTTCCGCCGGAGCTCGCCAAGATGGCCTCCGAGTTGATCGGCGGAATGACCAGCGGGCTGTGCGATTCCATGCTCGGCCGGGGCACGATCGAGTTCCGGCCCAACGGGCCCGTGGCGATCCGAAGCGACGGCCGCGAGCAACCCATGTACCGCGCCGAGTACCGCGGCGGAGGCTCGCGCGTCGTCGTTCTGCCGCAAGGCGGCACCACGTTCACGCACATGATCATCGACTTCAACGGACCGGACCACGCGACGGTCGCGGCCGTCGGCTGCGGGCTGAGGCGCGTCGGCGGAGCACGGTCGATGGGGACGGCGATGGCCACCGAAACGCCGTCAAGCGATCGCGCGGCGCGGGAGCAGTGGACGCTGCTGGGGACCTCGGAGACGGACGGCCACCCGGAGGTCTTCGTGTCGCGATCAACGCTCGTCAGATCGGGACCGCTGGCGAAGATGGTCGAGCTGTGGGACTTCAAAGCCCCTCGCACGATCGCCGGCAAGACCTTCATGTCGTTGCGCAACCAGTTCGAATACGACTGCATCGCCTCGAGAAAGAGGCTGCTGTTTACCACGGGATATTCGAAGCGCATGGGCCAGGGTGTCGTCGTCGCATCCGGCAGCCCGGACGCCGCCGGTTGGTCCGAGGTCCCGACGGCCGGGGCGTTGCACGACACCTGGAAGGCGGCCTGCACAAAGCTCTAGCGGAGTCCCCGCCCGACTTCTGCGACTCCATTTTCGAGGAGATCCATGCACGACCATCGCTTGCCCCGACACGATCGTCCACCTGAAACCTGGCTGCCCTCACGCCGGCACGCCGGACGCGCCGGCTCATGCAGCCATGCCGCTGACCGAGGACTGGCCGGCCCCATTCGCACCCACGCCGCAGCCCGCCGGGGGCACATTCCCTGGACGCATGCTCGCCGCGCGCGGGCAGTCCAGCGGCTTCGCCCGCCTTCTTCTTGAAACTGCGCTCGCCAGGAAGAGCGTGCCCTTGGCTATCGCGCTGGCCTTGCTGGGCCCGCTGGGCCTGTTCTACATCTCGTTCCTCAGCGGCGTGGCGGGACTGATCGTCGTTTCGTTTGTCGGGCACGGGCTGGCCGTCGCCCTCTTCCCGGTGTTTGGCGGCGGGGAGGCTGCGGCCGTGCGCGTAGGGACCTTCGTCTGCTGGCTCATCACGATCCCTTGGGCGGTCGTCGCGGCGAAGCGGCACAACGCTAGGCGGGGGTTGTGACAAGGGCCGATTTATGGGGTATCACGACATCGGGCGAGGTGTCACCGACATCGATTTGTACACCGCAGTCATGCTCGATACCCGAAGATGACTGCTTTGAAGCAGTGAGTTCGAGACACTGAAGGTCTACTCAGGGTGGCGGATTCAACCGGTCATTCGGCTGCCAATCCTGACCGGCAGCGCTTGGTTGGAAGGGGCGCTTGGTCGAGGGATTGAGGGGCAACTTCTTGGGCCAGGTGGGAGCTCATAGGTTCGACCTGGGAGCGGACCATTCCAGCGTTAGCTTTGGACTCGTGCACTCACGACTTCCTGTGGCCACCTCGGTTCGCAAGAGTCAGTTGGCAAAAGCAGTCTAGGCAGGTTCGGCCGGCCTGCGGGTCCTGTGTGCGCTTGCGTCGACAATCGAGACCGACATGCGACGAAGCAGCTGCAAACTCGGTCAATCCGCTACCGGAAGCAGGCGCCTGCTGCATGGGGAATGACCTATCCCGTACTGACTGTGATGAAGTCTCCGTTCCTGAGGTTTGCCATTGAGCCCTGACCGTCACAGCTTGAGGGCAGTGCGTCGCGAATTCAGCGACTGGCGCCCCTGGATCACGCGCGTGCTAGTTCTCGCGTTCGCTGCGCTCGCCGGCCTAACGGTCGTGGCTTTCACCTGGCTCACCGATCTGGCATTTGCCGCCTTCCAACGCCTCGCTGCCCTGCCCTGGTGGGTGCCGCTGCTCTGGGTGCCGCTGGCAACTGCCGCTGCCGTATGGGCCACGAGGCGATTCGCCCCTGGCGCCGCTGGGTCGGGCATCCCGCAAGTCATGGCAGCTCTCGACACCACCGTCGCGCCGTCCCAGATAACCTGGTTCGTTTCCTTGCGCTTAGCCCTGGCGAAAATGTTGCTGACGGCGTGGGGCTTGCTCGCAGGTCTTTCGCTTGGCAGAGAGGGACCTTCGGTCCAGATCGCCGCCGGCGTCCTGCACAGCGTGCGCCGGTGGCTTCCGGAACGAAGTGCCGTGTCCGAGCATGGACTGCTCATCGCCGGCGGAGCCGCAGGCATCGCCGCGGCATTCAACGCACCGCTAGCCGGAGTCATGTTCGCGATCGAAGAACTGTCGCGCCGGCCCGAACAGCGCTCGAGCGGCCTGCTTGTCGCCGCCATCGTGCTGGCGGGTCTGATGGCGGTTTCGGTCTTCGGCAACTCCACCTATTTTGGCGTCATCCAGGTGTCGGCTATCGGCTGGACTCTGCTGGGTCCGGGCCTGCTGGTGACGCTCGTCAGTGGCGTCAGTGGCGGCCTCTTCTCGCGGCTCCTTCTGCGATCGCTCGCCGGTAGCGGAGACCGCGTGAACGTGTGGCGAGCGGCACATCCGCTCCGGTTTGCAGCTATCTGCGGGTTTGCCGTGGCGCTGGTCGCTTTGGCGACGCATGGCGCGACCTCAGGCAGCGGATATGGCTATACGCGAGGCCTACTTCAGGGCACCCAGGGTGTTCCCGTTGTCTACGCGTTTGCCAAGTTCGTCGCCACTTGGTTGACACTTTGGAGCGGAGTTCCCGCTGGCCTGTTTGCGCCGGCGCTGGCCATCGGCGCCGGCATCGGGAGCGATGTCGGGTTGCTTGCGAGTCACGCCGACCAAGCCGCGCTCATTGCCCTGGGTATGGCCGGCTTCCTCGCTGCGACCACACAGGCTCCGCTGACCGCGTTCATCATCGTGATGGAGATGATCGATGGCCATGCCATGGTGCTCAGCCTGATGGCGTGCGCACTCGTTGCCAGTCTGCTTTCCCGGTTGATCAGTCCACCGCTCTATGCCTCGCTGGCGCAGGCACAGGTCAATCAACTGAACTCGGCGGCCCACGCCATTGAGTCCGAGTCGGCGAGCGCTTCAAGGCATTAGATGGCCGTTGTCGGGAAGCCGGCATTCGGCGTCCTTACGTCGGATCGCTGCAGATAGTGGCGGTTCAACCGGTCGATGCAACACACTGATCGCTGCGTAGGCAGCAGGAGTGTTGCAGATGAGGTACGCGCACGCACCTACCACGCGGACGCCCAGAAGGCCTTGATCTGGGAGCGATGGCAGCAAGGCTGGACGCTGCAGCAGATTGCTCAACTGTTCGATCGCGCCCATGCATTCGTTCGAGGTGTCCTGGTCCAGAGCGGAGGCTTTAGTGCTCAAAGAAGTAACTCGCTCCTTGCCAACCTTCTTGAGCCTGAGTCCGTATTTGCAAATCGGGAAGTCTCTCGACCAGTTCCAGCCGGGAACGAGGGTCGACCCAGAGGCAATGGCGCGACATCGACGCGCGCGCGCTGTCAATGGCTGGAAGATTCCCCGAACTTGGTGGAGAGCCTGGACATGTTTGAGCCAGGGCTTGCCCCGACCCTATGGTAAACCCCTATCTTGCCGACGAGAAGCCGCTGATGGCAGGCGCGGGGTTGCCTTTTCGGCCTCGACATCGAGTGGGCTTGCCTTGTTCCGGCGAGCTCCCGCGACTTTTCTTCCGAGAGGATCTAGGCAGGTCGGCGGAAACTGGAAGGCAAGTTATAAGGAATCAATAACTTGCCTATCTGGATTTCCTTAGGTCGCGCACGCGCGCACTCTCGCTGAGACCTCTTTAGGCGTTGTTTCCGCCACGCAAACCCTGCTGACAACAGGCGTCGCGAAGCCTACGATCGACTCGTTCCTTTGCGCCATGGCAGTGCACCGCCGCGTTCGGCTGGTGTGGAAAGGGAGACTTGCGATCCACCGTTATCGGCGATCCGGACTACTTTCACAAAGTTGTCGATTGCCAATGGGCTTGCCCAGCCCACACCCCCGTTCCCGAATACATCCGCCTGATCGCGGCCGGCCGTTACACCGAGGCGTATCTCGTCAACTGGGAATCGAACGTGTTCCCGGGGATTCTTGGCCGCACCTGCGACCGTCCCTGCGAGCCAGCGTGCCGCCGCGGTCGGGTTGAAGAGGCCCAGGCGGCCAAGCCTGAACCGGTCGCGATCTGCCGCCTGAAGCGCGTCGCGGCCGACTTCAAGGACGACATTTCCCGCCACCTGCCGCGGCTGGCGCAGAAGAACGGCAAGCGCATCGCCTGCGTCGGCGGCGGACCGGCCTCGCTCACGGTGGCCCGAGATCTCGCGCCCCTCGGCTACGAGATCGTCGTCTTCGACGGCGACGCCCAGGCCGGCGGAATGATTCGGTCGCAGATCCCGCGCTTTCGCCTGCCCGAGGAAGTGATCGACGAGGAGACGGGCTACGTTCTCAGGCTCGGCGTCGAGTTTCGCGGCGGCACGCGGATCGACTCGATGCGCTCGCTTCTCGGCGAAAGCTGGGACGCGGTCTTCGTCGGCTCGGGCGCGCCGCGCGGGCGCGATTTTCGATCCCGGGCCGGACCGAGGCGGCGGCACGGATCCACATCGGCATCGACTGGCTCTCGTCAGTGTCGTTCGGCCACGTCACGTCGATCGGCAAGCGCGTCATCGTCCTCGGTGGCGGCAACACCGCGATGGATTGCTGCCGCAGTTCGAAGCGGCTCGGCGGCAACGACGTCAAGGTGATCGTGCGTTCGCCGTTCGATGAGATGAAGGCGTCGCCCTGGGAGAAGGAAGACGCGATCCACGAGGGCATCCCGATCCTCGACTGCCTGGTGCCGAAAGCCTTTCTGCATAAGGACGGCAAGCTCACCGGCATGAGCTTCGACAAGGTGCGCGCCGTGCGCGACGAGAAAGGTCGGCGCCAGCTGATCTCGACCGGCGAGCCCGAGCAGGTGTTCGAGTGCGATGACGTCCTCGTCGCTGTCGGCCAGGAGAACGCCTTTCCCTGGATCGAGCGCGACGCCGGCATCGCCTTCGACGAATGGGGCATGCCAGTGCTCGATCCGGTGACGCTTCAATCGACCCTGCCGCGCGTGTTCTTCGGCGGCGACGCCGCGCTCGGCCCGAAGAACATCATCTGGGCGGTCGCTCAGGGCCACGCCGCGGCGATCTCGATCGACAAGCATCTGCATGGCGAAGATGTCAGGCAGCGCCCCGCCCCCGGCGTCACGCTCGTGTCGCAGAAGATGGGCATCCACGAGTGGAGCTACGACAACGACATCACGCCCGAGTTGCGCCACAAGGTGCCGTGGCGCGATGTCAACCAGTCGCTGCGCAACATCAAGGTCGAGGTCGAGCTCGGTTTCGACGTCGCCACCGCCTGGAAGGAGGCGCAGCGCTGCCTCAACTGCGACGTGCAGACGGTGTTCGCGACCGG
This sequence comes from uncultured beta proteobacterium, assembly GCA_963766315.1. GTDB lineage: Bacteria > Pseudomonadota > Gammaproteobacteria > Burkholderiales > Burkholderiaceae_C > Schlegelella_A. The sequence continues at coordinate 63,727 of CAVXZM010000008.1, read as the reverse complement.
CCAGTGCATCGAATGCGACGCCTGTGTCGACATCTGCCCGACCGACTGCATCACCTTCACTACCAACGGCGACGAGGCCGACCTGCGCACGCGGCTTCGCGCCCCGGCGCGCCATGGCGACCAGACGCTCTATGTCTCCGACGAGCTGAAGACCGGCCGCGTCATGGTCAAGGACGAAGACGTCTGCCTGCACTGCGGCCTGTGCGCCGAGCGTTGCCCGACGGGCGCCTGGGACATGCAGAAGTTCACTATCTCGCAGACGCGCGCCGGCAGCGGCTGTCGCAGCAACAACGCCACCAAGAAGGTGGCCGCACTGACATGACGTCGAATGTGCAGGCGGGCACGGCACCGCGGATCGAAGCCGTCAACGATTTCGTCATCAAGTTCGCCAACGTAAACGGCTCGGGGTCGGCGTCAGCCAACGAGCTGTTCGCGAGGAGCCTCTTGCGCATGGGCGTTCCGGTCAGCCCGCGCAACATCTTTCCGTCCAACATCCAGGGATTGCCGACCTGGTACGAGGTTCGAATCAACGAAAAGGGCTATCTGGCGCGGCGCGGTGGCGTCGATCTGATGGTGGCGATGAACCCGCAGACCTGGGACAAGGACCTGGCCGAGATCGAGCCCGGCGGCTACCTGCTCTACGACAGCTCGAAGCCGTTGCCGCCCTCGAAGTTCCGCGGCGACATCCAGGTGCTTGGCGTTCCACTCACCGACCTCTGCGCGACGCGCTACACCGACCCGCGCGAGCGCCAGTTGTTGAAGAACATCGTCTATGTCGGCGTGCTCGCGGCGATGCTCGGCGTCGAGCCGGAAGTGATCGCGACGCTGCTCGGCGAGCAGTACAAGGGCAAGACCAAGCTGCTCCAGCCCAACCTCGACGCCTTCATGATGGGCCTGCACCACGGCAACGAATATTTCGACGATGCCCTGGGCCTGCAGATCGAGCGCCGTGACGCCGTCGGCGAGCGCATCTTCATCGAAGGCAACGCAGCCGCTGCGCTTGGCTGTGTCTATGGCGGCGCCACGGTCTGCGCGTGGTATCCGATCACGCCAAGCTCGTCGCTCGCGGAGGCGTTCCAGAAGTACTGCAGCAAACTGCGCGTCGACAAGGCCACCGGCCAGAACAAGTTCGCAATCGTCCAGGCCGAAGACGAGATCGCCTCGATCGGCATCGTCGTCGGCGCCGGCTGGAACGGCGCGCGCTCGTTCACGACGACGTCGGGCCCGGGTGTCTCGCTGATGACCGAATTCATCGGCCTGGCCTATTTCGCCGAGATCCCGGTGACGATCATCAACGTCCAACGCGGTGGCCCATCGACCGGGATGCCGACCCGAACCCAGCAGGCCGACCTGCTGAGCTGCGCCTATGCCTCGCACGGCGACACCAAGCACGTTCTGCTCTTTCCCGAGGATCCGAAGGAGTGCTTCGACTTCTCGGCCGCAGCGCTCGACCTCGCCGATCGCCTGCAGACGCCGATCTTCGTCATGACCGATCTCGACATCGGCATGAACCACCGTCTGTGCGACCCGCTCGCCTGGGACGATTCGCGTCGCTACGACCGCGGCAAGGTGATGACCGAGGCCGAACTTGAGGCTGGCAAGGACTTCGGCCGCTACCTCGACGTCGATGGCGACGGCATCCCCTACCGAACCTTGCCCGGGACGCACCCGAGCAAGGGCGCTTACTTCACCCGCGGCACGACCCGCGATGCCTACGCGCGCTACTCGGAGGCCGGCCCCGACTATCTCTACAACGTCACGCGGCTGTTGAAGAAGTTCGAGACCGCCAAGGAGCTGGTGCCGCAGCCGGTGCTGCGCAAGGCGGCGCGCGAGACGCGCTTCGGTGCGATCTACTTCGGCTCGACCAGCCCGGCGATGGCCGAAGCGTTCGACGCCCTGCAGGCCGCGGGCATCCACGTCGACACGCTGCGCATCCGTGCCTTCCCGTTCAGCGCTGCGGTCGATCGCTTCATCGCCGCGCACGAGACGGTGTTCGTAATCGAGCAGAACCGCGATGCCCAACTGCGCATGATGCTAGTCAACGAGCAAGAGCTGAACCCGGCCAAGCTCGAGCCGATCCTGCATTACGACGGTACGCCGATTACGGCGCGCTTCATTATCGAGGCGATCGCCACGCGCATTCGCGCCGACAACGTCGAGCCGATCGCGAAGAAGAAAGGGCGGGCTGCCTGAGCCCCGCAACGACATGACCTATCTCGCCAAGCCCAAGCTGCACCACCCCACCCTGCCGAGCAACAAGCTCGGCTTCACCCGGCGTGACTACGAAGGCAAGATCTCAACGCTGTGCGCGGGCTGCGGACACGACTCGATCTCGGCGGCGCTGGTGCAGGCGTGCTGGGAGCTCGACATCGAGCCGCATCGCGTCGCCAAGCTGTCGGGAATCGGCTGCTCGTCGAAGACGCCCGACTACTTCCTCGGCGCGTCGCACGGCTTCAACACCGTGCACGGCCGCATGCCGTCGGTCTTGACGGGCGCCAACCTCGCCAACCGCGAGCTGCTCTACCTCGGCGTCAGTGGCGACGGCGACTCGGCGTCGATCGGCCTAGGCCAGTTCGCCCACGCGATGCGGCGCGGCGTCAACATGACCTACATCGTCGAGAACAACGGCGTCTATGGCCTCACCAAGGGCCAGTTCTCGGCCACCGCCGACCAGGGCAGCAAGAGCAAGAAAGGCGTCACCAACAGCGACACCGCGATCGACCTGGTGGCCCTCGCGCTGCAGCTCGGCGCGAGCTATGTAGCGCGCAGCTTTTCCGGCGACAAGGAGCAGCTCGTGCCGCTGATCAAGGGCGCGCTCAGCCACCGCGGCGCGGCGCTGATCGACGTCATCAGCCCGTGCGTGGCGTTCAACAACCACGCCGGCAGCACCAAGAGCTACGACTACGTCCGGGCGCACAACGAGGCCGTCAATCGGCTCGACTTCATGCCGCACCGCGACGCGATCACGGCGATGTACTCGCCTGGCGAGGTGATCGAGGTGACGCAGCATGACGGCAGCGTGCTGCGCCTGAGAAAGCTCGCCGAAGGCTACGACCCGGGCGACCGGCTGGCGGCGATGAGCCACATCGCCACGCACGAGGCGCGTGGCGAAATCCTGACCGGCCTGCTTTATGTTCGCGCCGGCGCCGAGGACCTGCACAGCCACCTGAAGACGGTCGACATCGCCCTCAACCGCCTCGGCGAGCGCGAGCTCTGTCCCGGCGCGGCCGCGCTCGCAGCGATCAACGCCGAGCTCGTCTGAGCCGCGGCGCCGCCCGGCCGCTCAGGCGGCCTCGCGCGACGCCTTCTTGCGCTCGTGCTCCTTCAGGTGGCGCTTGCGAATGCGGATCGACTTCGGCGTTATCTCGACCAGCTCGTCGTCGGCGATGAACTCCACCGCGTACTCGAGCGTGAGCTGGATTGGCGGCGTGATCTTGATCGCGTCTTCCTTGCCGGAGACACGAAAGTTGGTGAGCTGCTTGCCGCGCACGGCGTTGACGACGAGGTCGTTGTCGCGCGAGTGGATGCCGATCACCATGCCTTCGTAGAGCGGGTCGCCGGCCTTGACGAACATCCGGCCGCGGTCGTCGAGCTTGCCGAGCGAATAGGTCACGGCCTCGCCGTCGTCCTGGCTGATCAGGACGCCGTTCTTGCGTCCTTCGATCTCGCCCTTGTACGGCTCATAGCTGTCGAAGATGTTGCTGATCAGGCCGGTGCCGCGGGTCAAGTTCAGGAACTCGTTCTGGAAGCCGATCAGGCCGCGCGCCGGGATCTTGTAGTCGAGGCGCACGCGTCCCATGCCGTCCGGCTCCATGTTCACGAGGTCGGCGCGGCGCTCGCCGAGCGCCTGCATGACGGCACCCTGGTGCTGGTCCTCGACGTCGGCGGTGACGAACTCGATCGGCTCGGTGCGCTCGCCGCCGGCCTCGTGGAAGACGACGCGCGGCTTCGAGACCGCGAGCTCGTAGCCCTCGCGGCGCATGTTCTCGAGCAGGATTGTCAGGTGCAGTTCGCCTCGGCCGGAGACCTCGAAGATGCCGTCTTCGTCGGTGTCCTTCACCTTCAGGGCGACGTTCGACTGCAGCTCGCGGTCGAGCCGGTCCCTGATCTGCCGGCTGGTCACGAACTTTCCTTCGCGGCCGGCGAGCGGCGAGTTGTTGACGCAGAAGTTCATCGTCAGCGTTGGCTCGTCGACCTCGAGCATCGGCAGCGGCAACGGCCGCTCGAGGTCGGTCAGCGTCACGCCGATGCCGATCCCCTCGATGCCGTTGATCAGGACGATGTCGCCCGGCCCCGCTTCGGTTGCCTGCTGGCGCTCGAGGCCCTCGAATTTCAGCACCTGGTTCACGCGTGCCTTGATCGGCGTCGAGTCGGGGCCTGAGTAGACTGCAACGTCCTGCATCGGCTTCAAGGTCCCCTGGTTGATCCGGCCGATGCCGATCCGGCCGACGTAGGTCGAGTAATCGAGCGAGCAGATCTGCAGCTGTAGCGGATCGTCGGGCGAGCCGGCGTGCGCCGGAACGTGCTCGAGGACAGCGTCGAAGAGCGGCGCCAGGTCGGTGCCGGTTGCGCCCTTCGCAAGCGTCGCCCAGCCGTTCAGGCCCGAGGCGTAGATCACTGGGAAGTCGAGTTGCTCCTCGGTCGCGCCGAGCTTGTCGAACAGGTCGAAGGTGGCGTTGACGACGTAGTCCTCGCGCGCGCCCGGCCGGTCGACCTTGTTGACGACGACGATCGGCTTCAGCCCCAGCGCGAGTGCCTTCTTGGTGACGAAGCGCGTCTGCGGCATTGGCCCTTCGACCGCGTCGACGAGGAGAAGCACCGAGTCGACCATCGACAGCACGCGCTCGACCTCGCCGCCGAAGTCGGCGTGGCCGGGCGTGTCGACGATGTTGACGTGGGTCCCCTTCCATTCGACGGCGCAGTTCTTGGCCAGGATCGTGATGCCGCGCTCCTTCTCGAGGTCGTTCGAGTCCATCACCCGCTCGGCGACTTTCTCGTTGGCGCGGAAGGTGCCGCTCTGGCGCAGCAGCTGGTCGACCAGCGTCGTCTTGCCATGGTCGACGTGGGCGATGATGGCGATGTTTCGGATCTGGCGGGTCATGCGGAGATGCTTTCCGGTTCGGGCGAGGGCGAGTGGCGCGCGATGAGCGCTCCGACCTCGGCGGGGCTGAGCAGGCGGGTCGCGATCAGCTCGCCTCCTGCGATGTGGGCGGTGCCGAGGAACGCACCGGGCTCGGGGCCGTAAACGCGAACCGCAGGCGAATCAGGCAGGTCGAGCCGGCGCCGTACGCCGGCGAGCAGGCGGCCGGCGTCTTCGGACGAGAGGACGATCTTCGGCAGACCGGCGACGAGCGCGTCAACCGGTGCCAGGCGGCGATCGAGCGCGCTCTCGTCGCGATCATCCAGCTCGGCCCAGGTCACGGCCGTGCTCAGCGACAGCGTGCCGCAAGCGCTGCGCCGCAGCGCCGCCAGGTGCGCGCCGCAGCCGAGCGCCTCGCCGATGTCTTCGCCGAGGGTGCGGATGTAGGTGCCCTTGCTGCACGAGACGTCGATCGTCCAGCGCGCGCCCTCGCCTTCGACGACGCGGATCGAATGGATCGTTACCCGTCGTGGCTCGCGCTCGAGTTCGATGCCGGCGCGGGCGTAGTCGTAGAGCGGCTTGCCGTCGCGCTTGAGCGCCGAGTGCATCGGCGGGATTTGGTCGATCGAGCCGACGAATCCGGCGCAGACGCTTTCGAGGCGCGCGCGATCGACGTTGACCTCGCGGACCGAGCGCACCTCACCTTCGCCGTCGCCGGTCGTCGTCGTCACGCCGAGCTGCAAGGTCGCGAGGTAGCGCTTGTCGGCGTCGAGGCTCGCCTGCGCGAACTTGGTCGCCGCGCCGAAGCAGAGCGGCAGGAGGCCGCTGGCGAGCGGGTCGAGCGTTCCGGTGTGGCCGGCCTTCTCGGCGCGAAAGATGCGCTTGGCGCGCTGCACCGCGGCGTTGCTCGTCAGCCCCGCTTCCTTGTCGAGCAGGAGCACGCCGTGTACCGGGCGCCGGACGATCTTCGGGCGCGCGGCCGCGCGCGTCGTGCTCACGACTCAGTCGTCCTTCGCCCGCGTCGCGTTCGCCTTGGCGATCAGCGCCGTCAGCTCGGCGGCGCGCTCGGTGGTGCGGTCGAACCTGAAGTGCAGCGTCGGCACGGTGTGGATCTGCAGGCGCTTGAAGAGACCGTTGCGGATGAAGCCGGCGGCCTCGTTGAGGGCGATCTCGCACGTCGGTCGGAGTCGCCGATCAGGACCGAGAACAGCACCGTCGCGTGGGCGTAGTCGGCCGTCACCTCGACGGCGTTGATCGTCACCATGCCGATGCGCGGATCCTTGAGGTCGCGGATCAGCTCGGCGACGTCGCGCTGGATCTGGTCGGCGACGCGAAAGCCGCGGTTGGGGATCGATGGTTTGTGTCGCATGACTTCATTTCCTTCGGCTCAAACAAGAACCCCCGCCGTCTCGTGGAGGGCGGGGGTTCGGGCGAAAGCCGGGTCCGCCTACAGCGTTCGGGCGACTTCCTTGACCTCGAAGAACTCGAGCAGGTCGCCTTCCTTGATGTCGTTGTAGTTCTTGAGCTTGATGCCGCACTCGAAGCCGGCGGCGACCTCGCGGACGTCGTCCTTCATGCGCCGCACCGACTCGACCTCGCCGGTGTAGATGACGATGTTCTCGCGCAGCAGGCGGAAGCGCGCGCCGCGGCGGACGATCCCGGCCGTGACCATCGAGCCCGCCACCGTGCCGATCTTCGATGCCACGAACACGGTCCGGATCTCGGCCGTGCCGATCGTCTCCTCGCGCTGCTCGGGCGCGAGCATGCCGGTCATCGCCGCCTTGATCTCGTCGACCGCGTCGTAAATGATGTTGTAGTAGCGGATGTCGACGCCGTTGTTCTCGGCGAGCTTCCTCGATCCCGCATCGGCGCGGACGTTGAAGCCGACGATCACCGCCTTCGACGCGATCGCGAGGTTGATGTCGCTCTCGCTGATGCCGCCGACCGCGGCGTGGACGATCTGCACCTTGACCTCGTCGGTCGAGAGCTTCAAGAGCGATTGCGCGAGCGCTTCCTGCGAGCCCTGGACGTCGGCCTTGATGATCAGCGGCAGCGTCTGCTTGGCGCCCTGCCCCATCTGGTCCATCATGTTCTCGAGGTTCGCGGCCTGGCGGCGCGCGAGCTTGACGTCGCGGTACTTGCCCTGACGGAAGGTCGCGATTTCGCGCGCCCGGCGCTCGTCGCCGAGGACCATGAACTCGTCGCCCGCCTGCGGCACCTCGGTCATGCCCTGGATCTCGACCGGGATCGACGGACCCGCTTCGTCGATCGCCTTGCCGTTCTCGTCGAGCATGGCGCGGACGCGGCCGAAGCTCGAGCCGGCGAGCACGACGTCGCCGCGCTTGAGCGTGCCGCTTTGCACCAGCACGGTCGCGACCGGGCCGCGGCCCTTGTCGAGCTGCGCCTCGATGACGATGCCCTTGGCCATCGCGTCTTTCGGCGCTCGGAGCTCGAGCACCTCGGCCTGCAGCAGCACCTGCTCGAGCAGCGTGTCGATGCCCTGCCCGGTCTTGGCCGAGACGCCGACGAACGGCGAGTCGCCGCCGAAGTCTTCCGGCACGACCTGCTCGGCGACGAGCTCGGACTTGACGCGCTCGATGTTCGCCTCGGGCTTGTCGATCTTGTTCATCGCCACGACGATCGGAACGCCGGCGGCCTTGGCGTGCGAGATCGCTTCCTTGGTCTGCGGCATGACGCCGTCGTCGGCGGCCACGACCAGGATGACGATGTCCGTCGCCTTGGCGCCGCGCGCGCGCATCGCCGTGAACGCGGCGTGGCCCGGCGTGTCGAGGAAGGTGATCATTCCGCGCGGCGTCTCGACGTGATAGGCGCCGATGTGCTGCGTGATGCCGCCCGCCTCGCCCGCGGCGACGCGGCTGGTGCGGATGTAGTCCAGGAGCGAGGTCTTGCCGTGGTCGACGTGACCCATGACGGTCACGACCGGCGCGCGCGGCAACGATTCCTGCTCCGAGTCGGCCTGGCTCTCTTCCTCGAGGAACGCGTCCGGATCGTCGAGCTTGGCGGCGAGCGCCGTGTGGCCCATTTCCTCGACGACGATCATCGCCGTCTCCTGGTCGAGCTGCTGGTTGATCGTGACCATCTGGCCGAGCTTCATCAGCTGCTTGATCACCTCGGAGGCCTTGACCGACATCTTGTGCGCGAGGTCGGCCACCGAGATCGTCTCGGGGATGTGCACCTCCTGCGCCTGGAACTCGGCCGGCGGCGTGAACGTGCTCGGCGCGCCGTCGTTGCGGTCGCCGCGGCGGCCGGCGCGCGGCGCGCGCCAGCCGGCACGGCCGGCGCCCGGGGCGCCGCGCGGCGCGGCCTTAAGAGCGCGCTTCTTGGCGGCGTCGTCGGCCCAGCTCGACGAGAGCTTCTCGGACTTGATCGACTTCTTGTCGCCCGGCTTGGCGACGGTCGTCGCGGTGGTGCCCGGCGCGCCAGCCTTCTTGTGGATCGTCCCCTTGATCGCTTCCTTGGCCGGCTCGGCCGGCTTGGCTTCCTCGGCCTTCTTGGCGACCAGCACCTTCTTCGGCGCCGACATCATGTTGCGGATCGCGGCGGCCTCGTCCTCGGCGGCCTTGCGGCGCTTGGCCAGGTCGGCGGCGCGCTGCTTTTCCTCGTTCTCGACCGTACCCGCCTTGACGACGCGAAACGCCGGCTTGGCTCGGCTCGGCGGGGGGCGCTTCGACCGCAGGCGCGGCCTTGGCCGCCTCGGCCGCAGCCGCAGCCTTGGCCGCCTTGGCGCTGACCTTGGGCGCGCTCGCCGCGGCGGCGGCCGCCGCCGCGGCTTCCAGCGCCGCGGCTTCGCGTGCGCGTGCCTGCGCCGCCTCGAGCGCTTCGCGCTCGGCGCGCTCCTGTTCCTCGCGCTGGCGTCGCTGCGCCGCGAGCTCTTCTTCCTGGACGCGTAGCCGCTCGGCCTCGGCGTGGGCCTCTTCCTCGCGCCGGCGCAGCTCTTCCTCGTGCGCCTCGGCGGTCGCGGCGTCGTCGGCAGGCGCCGAGACCTCGTCGCGCTTGACGAAGGTGCGCTTCTTGCGCACCTCGACCTGGATCGTCCGCGCCTTGCCGCTCGAATCGGCCTGCTTGATCTCGCTCGTCGACTTGCGCGTCAGCGTGATCTTCTTGCGCTCGGCGCTGCCAACCGTTCCGTGTGCGGTGCGCAGGTGGTCGAGCAGGCGCGCCTTGTCGCTCTCGGTGACCGAGTCGCTGGTCGACGCCTTACTGACGCCGGCCGACTTCAGCTGCTCGAGCAGCGCCGCGGGTGGGCGATTGAGCTCGGCGGCGAGTTGGGCGACGGTTGTCGATGCCATGTGTGTCTATCCTTGCGTGGTCGTTTCTTGCGCGGCACCGGCCTGCGCGGTCGCCGCTTGCGCGGCCTGGTCGGCACTGGCCTGCGCGGCGGCATTTTCCTGCGCCGCTGCCTCGGCTGCGAACCAGTGCTCGCGCGCCTTCATGATCAGCGCCTTGGCCGCCTCGGCGTCGATATCGGTCATTTCGACCAGTTCGTCGACGGCCAGGTCGCCGAGCTCGTCGCGGCTGTGCACGCCGCCCTTCTCGAGCTTGGCGATCAGCTCCGGCGTCAGGCCGTCGAAGTCGTTCAGGTCCTGCGAGACCTCGGTGCCCCTTTCCTCGCGGGCGAGGTCCATCGTCAGCAGGGCATCCTTGGCGCGCGTGCGCAGCTCGTTGACGGTGTCCTCGTCGAAGCTGGCGATCTCGAGCATTTCCTGCATCGGCACGTAGGCGACTTCCTCGAGGCTCGAAAAGCCCTCGGCGATCAGGATGTCGGCGACTTCGACGTCGACGTCGAGCTTGTCGACGAAGAGCTTGCGCACGGTGTCTGATTCCTCGGCCTGCTTCGACGCCGATTCCTCGGCCGACATGATGTTGATTCGCCAGCCGGTCATCTCGGAGGCCAGGCGGACGTTCTGGCCGCCGCGGCCGATCGCGATCGCGAGGTTTTCCTCGTCGACGACGACGTCCATCGCGTGGCGTTCCTCGTCGACGACGATCGACTGCACGTTCGCCGGCGCGAGCGCGCCGATGACGAATTGCGCCGGGTCTTCCGACCAGAGGACGATGTCGACCCGCTCGCCGGCGAGCTCGTTGGTGACCGCGTTGACGCGCGAGCCGCGGACGCCGACGCAGGTGCCGATCGGATCGACCCGGCGGTCGTGCGAGACGACGGCGATCTTGGCGCGCGAGCCCGGGTCGCGGGCGCACGACTTGATCTCGAGCAGGCCCTGGTCCATCTCCGGGACTTCCTGCTTGAACAGCTCCATCATGAAGCCGGGCGACGAGCGCGAGAGCAGGATCTGCGGCCCGCGCAGGGTCGGGTCGACCTCGGCGATGTAGGCGCGGACGCGGTCGCCGGTGCGCAGGTTCTCCTTCGGGATCATCTCCGAGCGACGCAGCCGCCCCTCGATCCGGCCCGACTCGACGATGATGTCGCCCTTGTCCAGGCGCTTGACGGTGCCGACGAAGATCTTCTCGCCGCGCGAGAGGAAGTCGGTCAACAGCTGCTCGCGCTCGGCGTCACGGATCTTCTGCAGGATCACCTGCTTGGCCGCCTGCGCACCGATCCGGCCGATCGAGACCGACTCGATCTGCTCTTCGATGTGGTCGTCGACCTCGATGTCCGGGAGTCTGCTCGACCGCCTCGAAGTGGAGGATCTCGGAATCGGGCAGCTGCAGACCGGCATCGTCCGGAACGACATGCCAGCGACGGAAAGTCTCGTACTCGCCGGTTTCGCGGTCGACCGAGACGCGGATGTCGACCTCGCCGCCTTGCAGCTTCTTCGAGGCCGATGCCAGCGCCGCCTCGACAGCCTGGAAAACGATTTCGAGGTCGACGCTTTTCTCGCGCGAGATCGCGTCCACCAGCATCAACAGTTCACGGTTCATTGGGTTCGACCTCCGTCTGCTTCTTCGTAGGGGCGAGAGCCGCTCGTCGCCGCGCCCTGCGGGGCGGCGGAGCGCCCCTTGAAATTGATTACCGGAACGAGCCGCGCCTCGCGCACCTCGTCGAGGGAAAAGTCGAGCACTTTCTCTTCACCGGCGACTTCGGCCGTCGCGGCCTGGCCGGCGGCGGCCGCGCGCGCTTGCGCCGACCGGCTAGCGGCGTGCTTCTTCGCCGCCGCGACCGCGGCGGTGGGCGCGAGCAGGATCCGCCAGCCGGCCTCGGCCGACATCAGCTCGCCGCGGAAGCGCTTCCTGCCCTTGAACGGCACCTTCAGCGTCACTTCGACCTGTTCGCCCAGGAAGCGGCGAAAATCGGCGGCGCTCTTCAGCGGCCGGTCGAGCCCGGGCGACGACACCTCGAGCCGCTCGTAGGCCAAGCCTTCGACCTCGAGCACGTGCTGCAGCTGACGCGTGACGCGCTCGCAGTCGTCGACGGTGATGAAGCGCTCGGCGCCGCCTTCGACCGCCGGATGGTCGATCGTCACGCGCAGCAATCCCGCCGGCGCGCGCTCGACCTCGACGAGCTCGTAGCCGAGCCCGGCGACGGTCGTTTCGATGGCGGTATGCTGGCTCATGGAGGCAGTGGCGATTTCAGTCAACGGGCAGCGAAGCGAAAGAACAAGGCAAAAAGACGATCGGCCAAAAAAAATGGGCCGGAAGAACCGCCCACTTGACGCTTTCTAGGGAAGAGCGGAATTGTATCCGCTCCCTCAAATAGCGACAAGTCACCGGCCTGTCAAGACCTTCGGAGGCGCGCCGGGCACATGCCAGAATCTTTCCGGCCTCCGTTTCGAAAGCGCTCCCCATGGGTTTTCTCGCCGGCAAGCGATTCCTGATCACCGGCGTGCTCTCCAGCCGGTCGATCGCCTACGGCATCGCCCGGGCCTGCCGACGCGAGGGCGCCGAGCTCGCGTTCAGCTACCAGGGCGAGCGCTTCAGGGAGCGGGTGGGCGAATTCGCCGCCGAGTTCGGCTCCGAGCTGGTATTCGATTGCGACGTCGCCGACGACGCCCAGATCGCCGCCCTGTTCGCCGCCCTCGGCCAGGCCTGGCCGACGCTTCGACGGCTTCGTCCACTCGATCGGCTACGCGCCCAAGGAAGCGATCACCGGCGACTTCCTCGAGGGGCTGTCGCGCGAGGCGTTCCAGATCGCCCACGACATCTCGAGCTACAGCTTCCCGGCCCTGGCCAAGGCAGCCGCGCCGCGCCTGGCGCCCGGGTGCGGCCCTCCTCACCCTGACCTACCTGGGGGCGCTGCGCAGCGTTCCCAACTACAACACGATGGGGCTGGCCAAGGCCTCGCTCGAGGCCAGCGTGCGCTACCTGGCGGCCAGCCTCGGGCCGAAGGGCGTTCGCGTCAACGGCATCTCGGCCGGGCCGATCAAGACGCTGGCCGCCTCGGGAATCAAGGACTTCGGCAAGATCCTCGACGTCGTCGCCGCAGAACGCGCCGCTCAGGCGCAACGTGACGATCGACGACGTCGGCAACGCCGCCGCGTTCCTGCTCTCGGACCTGGCCGGCGGCGTCACCGTCGGAAATCGTCTACGTGGACGGCGGCTTCAGCCACGCGATGCCGGGCGCGGCTTGAGCCGCTCCGGCCGCCTACTGCCTCACGCAGTCGACGAAGTACTTGCCGTCGTCGACGCCCACGCCTTCGAGCTCGGCCATCGACATCAGGCCGTGGACGTCGGTGTCGAAGCCGGGGAAGGCCTTGTTGAAAGAGCGCGTGAAGCGCAGGTAGTCGACGATCCGGCGGTTGAACTTCTCGCCCGGAATCAGCAGCGGAATTCCGGGCGGATACGGCGTCAGCAGCGTCGTCGAGACGCGGCCTTCGAGGCGATCGATGTCGACCCGCTCGGTCTTGCCGTGGGCGATGCAGGCGAAGGCGTCGCTCGGCTTCATCGCCGGCTCGATCTGGTCGGTGTACATGTCGGTGACGAGGCGGGCGATGTCGTCCTTGGCGTAGAACTCGTGGATGCTCTGCGACAGGTCGCGCAGGCCGACGCGCTCGTACTTCGGATGCGCCGCGGTGAACTCGGGCATCACCTTCCAGCACGGCTGGTTGCGGTCGAAGTCGTCCTTGAACTGCTGCAGCGCCGTCAGCAGCGTGTTCCAGCGGCCCTTGGTGATGCCGATCGTGAACATGATGAAGAACGAGTACAGGCCGGTCTTCTCGACGACGACGCCGTGGTCGACCAGGTACTTGGTGACGATTGCCGCCGGAATCCCGGTCCGGGCGAACTTGCCCGACATGTCGAGGCCCGGCGTGATGAGCGTGCACTTGATCGGGTCGAGCAGGTTGAAGCCCTCGGCCAGGTCGCCGAAGCCGTGCCACTTGGCGTTGGCCTTGAGCATCCAGTCGGCGCTCGTGCCGATGCCGTCGGCGGCGAGCTTTTCCGGGCCCCAGACCTTGAACCACCAGTCCTTGCCGTACTCGGCGTCGACCTTCCGCATCGCGCGGCGGAAGTCGAGCGACTCGTCGATGCTCTCCTCGACCAGCGCCTTGCCGCCCGGCGCCTCCATCATCGCCGCCGAGACGTCGCACGAGGCGATGATCGCGTACTGCGGGCTGGTCGAGCTGTGCATCAGGTAGGCCTCGTTGAAGAGGTGCGGGTCGAGCTTCCTCGTCTTCGCGTCCTGGACCAGCACCTGCGACGCCTGGCTGATGCCGGCGAGCAGCTTGTGCGTCGACTGCGTCGCGAAGACGATCTGGTGCTTCGGGCGCGGCGCGCTTTCTGCCCATGGCGTGGAACTGGCCGTAGAAGTCGTGGAAGGCGGCGTGCGGCAGCCACGCCTCGTCGAAATGCATCGTGTCGATGTAGCCGTCGAGCGCGTGCTTGATCGTCTCGGTGTTGTAGAGCACGCCGTCGTAGGTGCTCTGGGTCAAGGTCAGGATGCGCGGCTTGACCTTGGCCGCGTCGACGCCCTTCAGCAGCGGGTGGCTGGCGATCTTCTTGCGGATCGCGTCGGGCGTGAAATGGTCCTGGCCGATCGGACCGATGATCCCGTAGTGGTTGCGCGTCGGCGGCAGGAACACCGGGATCGAGCCGGTCATGATGATCGCGTGCAGGATCGACTTGTGGCAGTTGCGGTCGACGACGACGACGTCGCCCGGCGCCACCGTGTGGTGCCAGACCATCTTGTTGCTGGTGCTGGTGCCGTTGGTGACGAAGTAGCAGTGGTCGGCGTTGAAGATGCGCGCGGCGTTGCGCTCGCTCGCCGCGACCGGGCCGGTGTGGTCGAGCAGCTGGCCGAGCTCGTCGACCGAGTTGCAGACGTCGGCGCGCAGCATGTTCTCGCCGAAGAACTGGTGGAACATCCGCCCGACCGGGCTCTTCAGGAAGGCGACGCCGCCCGAATGGCCCGGGCAATGCCATGAGTACGAGCCGTCCTGCGCGTAGTTGATCAGCGCCTTGAAGAACGGCGGCGCGACGCCGTCGAGGTAGCTGCGCGCCTCGCGGATGATGTGCCGGGCGACGAACTCCGGCGTGTCCTCGAACATGTGGATGAAGCCGTGCAGCTCGCGCAGGATGTCGTTCGGCAGGTGCTGCGAGGTGCGCGTCTCGCCGTAGAGGTAGATCGGCACTTCCGAGTTCTTGAAGCGCACCTCGCTGATGAACTTGCGCAGGTTGAGCACCGCCGGGTCGAGGTCGGGACCTTCGGTGAACTCCTCGTCGTCGATCGACAGGATGAAGGCGCTGGCGCGGCTTTGCTGCTGCGCGAACTGCGAGAGGTCGCCGTAGCTGGTCGTGCCCAGCACCTCGAAGCCCTCCTTCTCGATCGCCGCGGCGAGCGCGCGGATGCCGAGGCCCGAGGCGTTCTCGGAGCGGTAGTCCTCGTCGATGATGACGATCGGGAACTGGAAGCTTCAGCATCGGCGGCCCTCGGCCAGGCGGTTCGGAAAGCGCGCAGTGTAGGGCCGTGGCCCGCGTTCGATGCGCTGTGCGGACGTGACGCTGCGCACACGGCGCGCCCCTACACTCGCGCCGTGCGTGGCCGACGGGAGGCGCCGATGGATCTCTCCAATGCAAGCGTGTGGTGGGTCGCCGCCGGCATCGCCGTCGCCGCCGAGCTCGCCACCGGAACCTTCTACCTGCTGATGATCGCGCTCGGCCTGGCCGCCGGCGCGCTGGCGTCGCACTTCGGCCTGCCGGAGCCGCTTCAGCTCGGCGTTGCCGCGCTCGTCGGCGGCGGCGCGACCGCGCTCTGGCACTGGCGTCGCACGGCGCGCGCGGCGTCGCGCTGCCGCCGGGCGCGCGACCACGATGTCAACCTCGACGTCGGCGAGCGCGTGCGCGTCGCCGGCCTGGGGCAGCGACGGCACGGCGCGGGTGAGCTATCGCGGCTCGATGTGGGAGGCGCGGCTGCAGCCCGGCGCGCTTGCCCGGCCGGGCGAGCATGTCGTCGCCGCCGTCGAAGGCAACTGGCTCGTCCTTGCGCCGACCGTCGCCAACCAATAACCCCCGGAGCAAGCCATGGAACTGTCGTCCTCGATGGGCGTCGCGCTGGTCATCGCGGTGATCGCGGCGATCTTCGTCTTCAAGACGTTCAAGATCGTGCCGCAGCAGAACGCCTGGGTGGTCGAGAAGCTCGGCAAGTACGACCGCACGCTCACGCCCGGGCTGGGATTCGTCACGCCCTTCATCGAGCGCGTCGCCTACAAGCACTCGCTGAAGGAAGTGCCGCTCGACGTGCCGAGCCAGGTCTGCATCACGCGCGACAACACCCAGCTGCAGGTCGACGGCATCATCTATTTCCAGGTCACCGATCCGATGCGCGCGAGCTACGGCTCGAGCAACTACATCGCCGCGATCACCCAGCTGGCGCAGACGCTGCTGCGCTCGGTGATCGGCAAGATGGAGCTCGACCGGACGTTCGAGGAGCGCGACCACATCAACCTCTCGGTCGTCGCGGCGCTCGACGAGGCCGCCACCAACTGGGGCGTCAAGGTCCTGCGCTACGAGATCAAGGACCTGACGCCGCCGGCGGCGATCCTGCACTCGATGCAGGCGCAGATCACTGCCGAGCGCGAGAAGCGCGCGCTGATCGCCGCGTCGGAAGGCGCAAGCAGGAGCAGATCAACATCGCCACCGGCGAGCGCGAGGCCTTCATCGCCCGCTCCGAGGGCCAGCGCCAGGCCGAGATCAACAAGGCCCAGGGCGAGGCGGCGGCGATCGTCGCCGTCGCCGAGGCGACCGCCGAGGCGATCAGGAAGGTGGCCGAGGCGATCCGCCAGCCGGGCGGCGAGCAGGCGGTGCAGCTCAAGGTCGCGCAGCAGGCGGTCGACGCCTTCGCCCAGCTGGCGCAGAAGAACAACACGATGATCGTGCCGAGCAGCCTGAGCGAGGTCTCGGGGCTGATCGCCAGCGCGATGGCGCTGACGCGCAGCGCTGCCGTCCGACCGGGCTGACGCCGGCTCGATCGCGCACCCGCCTCCGTTAAGATCGCCGTCCGCCGGAGAGGTGGATGAGCGGTTTAAGTCGCACGCCTGGAAAGCGTGTGGGGGCTAAACACCCCCCGCGGGTTCGAATCCCGCCCTCTCCGCCAGGGGACTAGGAAACACGGGGCATACAGCGCTGTTCCCCATCTCTTCCCCACAACCGAGCCCACAAAAGATGAAGTTGACCTCGCTCGACAGTCGCGGGTACGGCTTCACCTGCGTAGCGGACGTTGCGACGTATGTCGCGCGGCACGGCGTCGATGTTCTCGAACGGGAAGAGGTCAACACCGGATTCGAGATCGACCAGGACCTTCACTGGTTCCAGATCTGGCGCCAGAACGAGCGCGACAAGGATTTTGCGGAGCGTCGGCGCCAAGACGACGAACGCAACGAACGCGCCGTGTCAGCGGCCGAGCGCTCGGCGGCTTCAGCCGAAAAGTCGGCTCGCTGGGCGGCGTGGGCGCTGTTGATATCGATCGTGGCCCTCGGCATCGCGGTATATCAGCAGTTTTGGCCCCGGTGAGCGTCTGCAGCGCGAGGTACGCGCGGATGGGGTCGCGAATCGCCGCTCGGGCACGAAGGCCAATTCCTAGCGTCGACGCTTGGGTATCGGGTGCTTCACCACCACCCGCTCACGCTTTGCGCCACTGCGACCAGCGCCCTCAACTATGCGGACCTGCCGCACAGCACGCGAAGCTGCGGCGATGTACGCCTCGGCATCTACCCGCCTCCCTATGGCGACAACGACTAGCCGGCCGCGTTCCTCGTCGAGCGTGTAGACGAGGCGTACTCCGCCTTTGAGCAGCTTGATCTTGTAGTAACCGTGAAGGTCGCCGCTCAACGTGCTGCCAGGGGTGCGCGGATTGGCCAAGCGCCTTTCGAGGGCTGTCTTGAGAGGTTTGCGGATAGACCCGTCGAGCGCGTCCCATTCGCCGCGCGCATCAGGGTGGAACGCGAGCTTATAGACCAATCACAAATCGGCGAGATCTACTTCGACTGCACGATGCAGCTCGGCGCCGCGCGCAAGCGCCCGACGACGAAGATCGCGGTCCGCGTAGTCTTCTATCAGCGCTTGAAACAAGTGGGGTTCGACGACGTAGAAAGCAGCCCGGTTGTGGTTCAAAACTGCAACCGGCTCCTTCTTAGCGTCCTTAACGGCTGCCGCGGGGTTCTTCTTGAACTCCGTGATGCTCATGGTGAACTTGGAGAGAATAGCTTCCATATTGACTCCGGATCCGACTCCGAATTTGGAGCTAAATCTAGCACGTTGCGAGAGTCCCCACAACCCACCGGGACCCCCGCAGCGGAAATAGGCACGGATTGCCCCCGTCGCGAGCACCAAGGTCCTGTGCAGCCCCGCTCGCCTGCGGCCTGGGGACGTTCTCGTTTAACGTCCAGTCGACTGCGACTGTGCCCGTTCACTAGCTCGGCGTTCTTCCGTCGCGTGCCACCCGGGCACATGTGCGCTCATCAGCGCCTTGAACACCCGGCTGTGGGTCGACAGCCGCAGGTGCAGCAACTCGTGAACGATCACGTAATCCTGAAAGCGCTGATCCTGCGTAGCGAGGTCGCCGGCCAAGGTTACCGTTCCAGCGGACGAGCAGGACCCCCACTTCCTGCGCATCTCTTGCATGCGGATGACTTTCGGATTCACTCGAAGTTTCGTGGCCCAGCCGAGCGTCCGTCGCTTGAGTTCCTGGGCGGGAAACAGTGACGACTTCACGGCCCCGTTTCCAGCAGCACCTTCGCGACCAGATCGACGACGCGCACACGTTCGTCCTGGGGAAGCTTCAGCAGCGGCTTGTAGAGCGCGGCGCGGAACCGTCGCTGCTCGTCCGAACTGACCGCTGCGTGGGGGAACCGCGCCAGTTGCTCCTCGGCCTCTTTGGCCAGGCCCATACCGACCACTCAGGCGGCAGGTGTTTATCCAACGCCTGTTTGTACTTGGCGCAGGCTTCGCGATTCACCGCGACGACGAACGCCTTGTAGCCCAGCGGCAGCACGTTCTCCTTGAAGTGCTCAACCCACCTTCGCCGTACCGTTCTCGAGCGCCTCGTAGTGCGCGGTGCGCTCGATCGCGATCTCGGCGATCAAGCGCGGCAGCTTGCGTACTTGTCGGCGCTCAAGCTCGCCGAAGCGCGACGTGATCCGATCAAGTTTCTGGGCGACGACGCCAGGCTCCTTTGCCAGGGCAAGCGCCTCGTCGGCGACGGCGATCAGGGCGCTCTTCGAGCGCTGAAGCTGGTCCGACGAGTCGGGCAAGTGCAGGTCACTCGCTTCGTCGAGGAACGCGACCCGGAGTTGAGCCCGGCGCTCGTCGAAAGCATCGCTGATGTACTTGAGGAAGATCAGTCCGAGAACGATGCCCTCGTCGGCTGGAACGGCACGGCCATCATTGACGCAATCGATGGGAAGGATCTCATCACATGTTGCATTTGTACTGTATATATTGACTTTCACCGTATTTCTACAACATACTCCTCGCCATGAAGGCAGCCGCTCCAGCGGCCACGTCCACCCACGAACACCAGGTGCTCAGGCTCGCGCGCGCCCGCAAGCTGCTGCGCGCTCGTGATGTCGCAGAGCACGGCCTGCCGACAATCACGCTGACGCGCCTGGTGCAGGCAGGCAAGCTCCAGCGCGTAGCCCGAGGGCTCTACGGCGTTCCCGGCGCGAAAACCAGCGAACACCGCTCGCTTGCCGAAGTCTCGGCGCGCATACCCAAGGGCGTGGTCTGCCTACTGTCAGCGCTCCGAGTCCACGAGATTGGCACGCAGGCCCCGTTTGAAGTCTGGCTCGCGATCCCCCTGCACATGGTGACGCCGCGTCTGGATCAGCCTGCGATCCGCGTCGTCCGCATGTCCGACGATGCCCTGGCCGAGGGCTGTCGAGCGTCGGAACATCGACGGCGTCAAGGTGCCCGTCTTCAGCGCGGCCCGTACCGTCGTCGACTGCTTCCGCTTCCGCAACAAGATCGGCCTGGATGTCGCGCTCGAAGCGCTGCGCGATGGATGGCGCCAGCGCAAGTTCACCATTGACGATCTGTGGCGTCACGCCACCCGCGGCCGCGTGGCCAATGTGATGCGTCCCTACATCGAGGCGATCACGACATGACGGCGAACCGCGCGGCGTCGATCCGGGCACGGCTCAAGCAGCATACCGACACATCAAAGCAGGACTTCAACCTGACTCTGACCCGGTACGGCCTCGAGTGGCTGCTGTACCGGCTATCCGTATCCGAACACGCGCCGAACTTCCTGCTCAAGGGCGCACTGCTGTTCCAGCTCTGGTACGGCCAGTCGCACCGCCCCACGCGTGACGCAGACCTGCTTGGCTTCGGCCCCGACGCACATACCCACGCTCGTCGGAGTCTTCCGATCCGTCTGCTGAATCGAAGTGGATGACGGCAGCGTGTTCGATCCCGAGTCGGTTGCCGGCACCGAGATTCGCAAGGATGGCGACTATGGCGGGGTGCGCATCGATCTGCGCGCCACCCTCGATGGCGCACGCCTGACATTGCAGATCGAAATCGGATTCGGAGACGCTGTCGCACCCGCCGCCGAGACGGTCACCTACCCCACCCTGCTGGCCGACGTGCCCGCACCGACACTGCGGGCTTACCCCAAAGCCACGGCCGCCGCCGAGAAACTACACGCCGTGTCCATCCTCGGCATGACCAACACCCGCATGAAAGACTTCTTCGACCTCTGGGTGCTCCTGCACGACACAACGTTGGACGATGCGGAGCTGCGGCGCTCGATCGAGGCGACCTTCGCTCGCCGACAGACGGCGATGCCTGCGACGCTGCCCATCGGCCTCGGAGAGGCGTTCGCCGCAGATGCCACCAAGCAAGTGCAGTGGAAGGCATTCCTGAGGAAGAACAAGCTCGACACGATGGATCTGGCGGAGGTGGTTCGGTACGTCCGCGGGCGAGCCATGCAATGCGGGATCGCTGGCCGCTGAGACGGGACAAGAACACTACCCTGCTCTCGACAGGAGCGCTGAACGACCTTCTCGATCTGCCCGCTTCCGTCCGCGTGACATCAGACGGCCCAAGATGCAGCGCAGACTCCACGCTGGGCATGCGATGCCAACCTTCGCGCGTGTGCTTTACCCGGGCGCGGCAGGTTTCGCCGTGCTGCCGCGCAGCACGATCTCGAACGGAAGCGTCTGCCAGCCATCCCACGCCCTACCCTCGAGACGCGCGATCACCTGCGCGGCCGCGGCGCGACCGATCTCGACGATCGGCGTGCGGATGCTGGTCAGGGCCGGTGTCTGCGTCGTACCGAGCTCTGTGCTGTCGCAGCCGACGATCGATATCTCGTCGGGGATCGAAACACCGGCGGCACGGCAGGCCACCATCGCACCGACGGCGAAGACGTCGTTCGTGCCGATCACTGCCGTCGGCCGCAGCCGCTTCGGCAGTGTGAGGAGCGAGTCCATCAGCAGCGATGCCCCCGGCAGATCGATGGGTCCGTGGCGCACGCAACGCGGATCCAGCGCCAATCCCGCCTGAGCCAGTGCAGCCCGTACTCCGGCACCCCGCTCGGTGGCGCGATCATTGCCCTCGGTCGGTGCAGAGAGCAAACCGAAGCGCCGATGGCCCAGCTCGACGAGGTGGCGCGTCATCGCGAAGGTCGCGGCACGGTTGTCGAAGCCGATGCTCGGGTGTCGCTGCATCGGATCGACGCCCCACGTCAGCACGTACGGCCGGCCGTAGCTCTCGAGCAGCGCGAACAATGCCGGGTCGTGGTCGAGCCCGACGAAGACGAAGGCGTCGACGCCACGCCGAACCAACTGCTCGGTCGTGCGCAGCTCGGCCTTCAGGTCGTAGTGGTGCTCGGCGAGCACCATCGAATAGCCGGCGCCGTCGAGCACCGCCTGCATGGCGCTCGTGGTGCGCGCGTAGAGCGCGTAGGCGAACGACGGCACCACCGCGCCGATCATCCGGCTGCGCGTGCTGCGCAATGCGCTCGCAGCGCCATGCGGCACGTAGCGCAGCTTGCTGACCGCTTCGCGAACGACGCGCAGCGTCCTCGCATCGACGCGCTCCGGCGTGTTGATGACGCGCGACACCGTCGCGGTCGACACGCCGGCGAGGCGGGCGACGTCCTGGGCCCGCGAGCGGCCCCGCGGCAGCGATGAAGGAGCAGCGTCGAGCGGCGATTCCGGCATGCCATGAATTCGATTACAGAGGCGGATCGATCGCACCTCGGGGAAACGCTAATCCCCAGAGGGTTGCCGCCGCCATTTGCCGCTGCTACTGTGTGATGCAATCGAATACATCAGGAGACAAACGCATGACGACCTCGGTCACTCGCCGCGACATCCTTCGGCAAGGCGCAGCCCTCGGAGCGCTTGCGGCCCTCGGCCCGGTCGGCCCGGCACTCGCGCAAGGCGACGAGCTCGCCGCCTATCGCAGCGCCAGGATCAACTGGAAGCAGGCCGAGGGCGAGACGATTACCGTCGCCGTGATCCCGGCCGGCTACTTCGAGAACCTGATCTCGCTGCAGCCGCAGTTCGAGGCGCTCACCGGGGTCAAGCTGCGCTTCGAGAAGGTGCCGCCCGGCCAGATCCGGCAAAAGGCGCTGCTCGACCTCTCGTCGAAGACCGGCACCTATGCCACCCACGCCGCCGACCCGATGTACTACCCGCTCTACGTCGCCAACAAGTGGGTCGAGCCGCTCGACAAATACCTGAACGATGCGAGCCTCACCGACAAGGCCTGGTTCGACTACGAAGACATCCTGAAGGCCTGGCGCGAGGCCGACTCGATCGACGGCAAGCCCTACGGCATCCCCTACGACGGCGAGATGACCGTCCAGGTCTACCGCAAGGACTTGTACGCCGCCAAGGGCCTGAAGCCGGCGGACACCTACGACCAGCTTGTTGCCAACGCCAAGGCACTCACCGATCCGGCGGCCCACGACTACGGCATCGCGTTACGCGGTTTCGCCGGCGCCGGCCAGAACATGTACATCTATCCGTCGATCCTGCGCGGCTTCGGCGGTTCGTGGATGCACAACGGAACGGTCGTCGTCAACTCGCCGGAGGCGATCAAGGCGCTCGAGTGGTACGTCGATCTGCTGACGAAGTACGCGCCGCCAGCCGTCCGCAATTGGAACTGGCCGGACATCGCCGACGCCTTCTCGCAGGGCTCGGTCGCGACCTACATCGACGCCCATTCTTCGGCGGCGGTGATCACCAACCCCGAGAAGTCGAAGGTCGTCGGCAAAATCGCCTACGCGCGCTGGCCGAAGGGGCCGAGCGGCAAGCGGGTGACGTCGTTGTGGAACTGGGGTTTTCCGGTCAACGCGGCGCTGGGTGAAAAGCAGAAGAAGGCGACTTGGCTGTTCATCCAGTGGGCGGCCTCGGCCGAGACGCAGCTGCGCACCTCGACCAAGTTCGCCGGTCCGGCCAAGCGTTCGGGCGTCAACCGCCTGTCGATCTGGAAGTCGCCGGAATTCGCGCAGGCGATGCAAGGTGCGGGCGACAACTTCATTTCGGCCGCGCTCGAATCGCTCGACCACGACACCGACGTTGACTGGCGCCCGCGCGTGCCGCAGTGGCCCGCCATCGGCGACACGATGGGCACCGCGATCCAATCGGCGCTGGTCGGCCAGAAGAAGCCGAAGGAAGCGCTCGACGAAGCCCAGGCGCGCATCGAGCAGATCCTGAAAGGCTGACCCCGGTCGATGATCGAGTCGATGGCGCTCAGTCCGCCAACCGCGACGGCGACGCGCAGACAACGCTCGCTCGAGTCGCAGGAACGGCGCTTCGCGCTCGGGCTGCTTGCGCCCGCCCTACTGCTGCTGGTGCTGACGACCACAGCGCCGCTGGTCTATCTGGGCTGGACCAGCCTGCAGCGCCTCGACCTCGGCATGCCGTGGCTTTCCGGCTTTGCCGGCCTCGGCAACTTCGCCGAAATGGGCAGCGACCCCCGCTTCTGGAATTCGCTGCTGCTGACATCGGTCTATACCGCGTCGACGGTCGTGCTGCAGGTGCTTGTCGGCCTGTCGCTCGCCTTGCTCGTGCTGCAGATCCCGAAGGGCCAGGGTGTGCTGCGCATCGCGGCGATCCTGCCGATCGTGCTGGCGCCGGTCGTCGTCGGCCTGTTCTGGCGCACGCTGGTGCTGGCGCCCGACGTTGGCCTGGTCGATCTGGTCACGCGCACGCTCGGCCTCGGCAGCCACAACTGGCTCGGCGACCCCCAGCTGGCGCTGATCTCGGTGATCGCCATCCACACCTGGCAATGGACGCCGTTCGCTTTCCTGGTCTTGCTGGCCACGCTCTCGACCCTGCCGCCCGACGTCTACGAAGCCGCACGGCTCGACCGCGCCGGCACCTGGCAGCGCTTTCGCTCCTCACCCTGCCCCTGATCCGGCCGGCCATCGTCATGGTCGTGATCCTGCGCACGATGACCGCGCTCTCGGCATTCGCGGCCATCTTCGCGGCGACCGGCGGCGGCCCGGGCTCGGCCACCGAGATCCTCAACCTCTACGCTTACCGCACGTCGTTCGCCGAGCTCAATCTCGGCTACGGCGCAGCACTGGCGATCGTGCTGCTGGCCATCACGCTGGCGATCTCGTACGCGATGTTCCGGCTGCGAAGGCCGCCGCGATGAGCCGGCCTTCGACGCGACCGCAACAGGCGCGACGGACATCGAGCGCGTTTCGCCACGTTGCGCTCTATGCCGTCGCCGGCGTCGGCCTGTCGCTCTGGGCATTCCCCGTGATCTGGGGCCTGCTCACCTCGTTCAAGTCGGAGCGCGACGTGCTTGCCTATCCGCCGCTGCTGCTGTTCACGCCGACGCTCGCCAACTACCGCGAGGTGATTTTCGGCGCTTCGTCGATCGTGCCTAACCTGGTCTCGAGCCTCATCGTCTCGATGCTCACGACGGCGCTGACCATGCTCTTCGCGGTGCCGGCCGCCTATGCCATGGCGCGGCTGCGCTTTCCCGCGCAGCGCACGACCGGCTTCTACGTGCTCGCGACGCAGATGCTGCCGCCGGTCGGCCTGATCATTCCCTACTACCTGGCGCTGCAGAAGATCGGCGGCCTGGACACCTACGGCGGCCTGGTGCTGATCGACCTCACCTTCTCGCTGCCCTTCGCGATCTGGCTGATGGTCTCGTACTTCGAGGACGTGCCCTTCGAGATGGAAGAGGCTGCCCTACTCGACCGTGCCGGCCGGCTGCGCGCCCTCTGGCACGTGATCCTGCCGCAGGTGCGCGGGGGCATCGCGGTGACGATGATCTTCGTCTTCCTGAACGCCTGGAACGAGTTCCTGTTCGCCGTCGTGCTCGGCGGCAACCGGGTCCGGCCGGTCACGGTGGCGATGTTCAATTTCATCTCGGTCGAGCAGACGCAATGGGCCCGGCTGGCAGCCGGCGCCATGTTGGCGATGGCGCCGGTGATCGTCATCGGCCTGTTCGCGCAGCGGCATATCGTCAAGGGCCTCACGGTTGGCGCGGTCAAGGGCGGAGGCCGCCGATGAGCGACGACACGACCGCAGCTGCAACGAGCCGCGCCGCGTCGTCAGCCGCGGCCCTCGGCGCCGTGTGCCTCGAGGGCATCGTCAAGCGCCACGGCGAGACGACCGTGCTGCACGGCATCGACCTCGCCATCGAGCTTGGCGAGTTTTTCGTGCTGCTCGGCCCGTCGGGCTCCGGCAAGACGACGACGTTGCGCATCCTCGCCGGCCTCGAGTCGGTCAGCGCCGGCCGTGTGCTGATGGATGGCGCCGACGTCACGACCGCCCCGCCCGGCGAGCGCGATGTCGCGATGGTCTTTCAGAGCTATGCGCTCTATCCCCACATGACGGTCGAGGGCAACATCGGCTTCCCGCTGAAGATGGTCGGCCGGCCGCGCGACGAGATCGTGCGCGCGGTGGCCCGCGCCGCGGCCAAGGTCGGCATCGAGCATCTGCTCCAGCGCACGCCGGGCCAGCTCTCGGGCGGCCAGCAACAGCGCGTGGCGCTGGCCCGAGCCATCGTCCGCCAGCCGCGCCTCTTCCTGCTCGACGAGCCGCTTTCCAACCTCGACGCCAAGCTGCGTCTCGAAACGCGCATCGAGGTGCACCGGCTGCAGCGTTCGCTCGGCGTGACCACCGTTTACGTGACCCACGACCAGGAAGAAGCGATGACGCTGGCCGATCGCATCGCCGTCTTCATGGACGGGCGCATCGTCCAGACCGGCACGCCGCGCGAGATCTTCGATCGGCCAAAGACGACGCGCGGTCGCCGCTTTCATCGGCACGCCGCCGATGAACCTGCTGGAGGGGGAGTGGAGCGGCCGTACGGTCGCGATCGGCGAGGCCGCTATGCCAGTCGGCGTGCCGGCCGAGACACCACGCCGGGTGACGCTCGGCGTGCGCCCCGGCGACCTGCGCATCGCTGCAGCCGGCATCGCGGCAACGGTCGAGCGCGTCGAGGATCTCGGCGATAGCTGCATCGTCATCGCCCGCGTCGGCGGCGTGCCGGTCAAGCTGAAGACCGACCGCGCGCCCGACCTGCGCGACGGCAGTGCCGTGTATCTCGCCTTCGCAGCCGAGCACGCCCACCTCTTCGACCCCGACAGCGACGATCGCCTGTCCTGAATCGCGAGACCATCATGAGCCGCAGCAAACCGAACGTCGTCCTCATCCTCAACGACGACATGGGCTACTCCGACCTTGGCTGCTACGGCGGCGAGATCGAGACACCGAACCTCGACCGCCTGGCGGCCAACGGCCTGCGTTTCAGCAGCTTCTACAACACGGCCCGCTGCAGCCCGTCGCGGGCCTCGATGCTGACCGGCCTGCATCCGCACCAGACGGGCGTTGGCATCCTTACCTACGATTCAGGGCCCGAAGGCTATGCCGGCAACCTCAACCACCGCTGCGTCACGATTCCACAGGTGCTCAAGTCCAACGGCTACCGCACCTACATGAGCGGCAAGTGGCATGTGGCCTCCAGCCTGGTGAAGCCGACCGATACGTGGCCGCTGCAGCGCGGCTTCGACGAGTTCTACGGCACCATCATCGGCGCCGGCAGCTTCTACGACCCGAACACGCTGACCCGCGGCAACGAGAACGTCGAGCACGAGGCGCACGCCGAGGGCTTCTTCTACACCGACGCCATCAGCGACCAAGCCGTCGCCTACGTCGACCGACATGCGAAGGCGCACGCCGACATGCCGTTCTTCGAGTACGTGGCCTACACCGCGCCGCACTGGCCGCTACATGCGCACGACGAGGACATCGCGCGCTACAAAGGCCGCTTCGACGCCGGCTGGGACCGGCTGCGCGAAGATCGCCTCGACAAGCTCGTCGCCTCCGGCCTGCTCGATGCGCGATGGAAGCTGACCGATCGCGATCCGGGCCAGCCGCCCTGGAGCGAGGCCGAGCAAGACGAGCAGTTCCGCGCCTGGACACTGCGCTGCATGGAGGTCTACGCGGCGCAGATCGACCGCATGGACCAGGGCATCGGCCGCATCCTCGCGGCCCTGGAAAGGAACGATCAGCTCGACAACACGCTGGTGATCTTCCTGGCCGACAACGGTGCTTGCGCCGAAGACATTCCCGAGGGCGTGACCGTCGACGAGCTGGTCGACAAACTCATGATCGCCCGGCGCACCACACGCAGTGGCGAGCCCGTGCACTTCGGCAACGACGCCGGCCGCATGCCCGGGCCGGAGGACACCTACCAGAGTTACGGCACCGCCTGGGCCAACCTCTCGAACGCGCCTTTCCGCCTCTACAAGCACTGGATCCACGAAGGCGGCATCTCGACGCCGCTGATCGCGCACTGGCCGAAGGGCATCGCCGAAAAAGGCGGCCTGCGCCATGCGCCGGGCTACCTGCCCGACATCATGGCGACGATCGTTGACGTGACGGGCTCGGTCTATCCGGCGATGTTCGAGGGCCGCGCCGTCGAGCCACTCGAGGGCCAGACGCTGCTGCCGGTGTTCGCGAACGACGGCATCGAGCGCAAACCCATGTTCTGGGAACACGAGGGCAACGCTGCCGTGCGCATCGGCCGATGGAAGCTGGTCAAGCGCTATCCGCAAGCCTGGGAGCTCTACGACATGGATGCCGACAGAACCGAGCTGCACGATCTCGCCACGGCAGAGCCCGATCGCGTCGCCGACATGGCCGCGCGCTACGACGCCTGGGCTGCCCGCTGCGGTGTCATCCCGCGCGAGAAGATCGTCGCGCTGATGCGCGGCCAAGGCGTCACCCGGGCGTTCTGGGAGAAGGACGAGTAGGTTGGCAAATCAGCCTGGCGGAAAAGGCGCGATGAGTGCGTCCTGTTGCGGACCGTCGGCGGCGAGCACGCCGCAGCCGGCCTTGCCAGACAGCGAGCCTCGCGAACGCACCGCGGAGGCCATGCCGATCGGCGTCGCCAGAGCATGGTGCGAGATCCCCTCCGGCGCCTTCACCATGGGCAACGACGGCTCCGATGCCGTTCCCGGCGACGGCGAGGGGCCGGCGCGCCGGGTCGCTCTCGATGCCTTTCGCATCGGCACCTGCAGTGTCACCAACGCCGAGTTTGCGGCGTTCGTGCGCGCCACCCGCTACGTCACCGATGCCGAACGGAGCGGCAGCTCCTTCGTCTTCTACCTGCAAGTGGCAGAGGCAGTGCGCAGTGCCGCAGCGCGCGTCGTCGCCGGCCTGCCCTGGTGGCTGCCGGTCGAGCACGCGTCGTGGCAGCGACCCGAAGGCCCGGGCTCGCACGTGCGCGAGCGCATGGGCCATCCGGTGGTGCACGTCTCCTGGCGGGACGCCCTGGCGTATTGCGACTGGGCCCGGGTGTGCCTGCCGACCGAGGCCGAGTGGGAGCGTGCAGCGCGTGGCGGCCTCGCCGGCAGACGCTTCGCTTGGGGCGACGACCTGCTCGACGCATCGGGCACGCCACGCTGCAACGTCTTCCGCGGCGACTTTCCGCGCGCCGCTCCCGGCTGGGAACCTGGACCTGTCGAGGCCGCGGCCGGAGAGGCGAACGGGTTCGGCCTTTACAACGTATGCGGCAACGTCTGGGAGTGGTGCGCCGACGAGTCCACAGCGACTCCCCCGCCCTTCGCCAGCGACGCCCGGCCGCTGCGCGGGGGCTCGTTCCTTTGCCACGACTCGTATTGCAACCGCTACCGTGTCGCAGCGCGCAGCGCCAACACGATCGCGACTTCGACGAGCAACATCGGCTTTCGCGTCGCACAGCGGCGCTGACGACAACCGGCGCGTCGCCTAGGTGAAGACGAGTTGCGGCCGAATCTCGACGATGCCTGGCGGCCCGGTCGCGCCTGCATCGAGCACCGAAAACGCCTTGGCGAGCATGCCGTCGATGTCCTGCCGCACCATCAGCAGGGGAAAGCTCAGCATGGTGGCGAACGGGTCCCAGTCGTAGCTGGCTCGGCTCGGCAGAGATTAGAGGTCGGACCGTCCGACCCCCCGCGACTCTCCGGGTCGCAGCCTCTACTGATCAATTTAGACGATGGAAATGGAGATGGAAGAGAAGGTAAGGCAGGATAGCCTTCGGCCCGGAAAATTCCGCAAAGAGGGAAGTGCCGGCGTCGGCTCTGAGCATCATCTGAAGTTCCAAGATGAGAACGGACCGGCTGCACATCGTCCTTAAACAGCCGTTAGTGCTGCGATCGACTGCTCGGCAGCAGTTGCAGTGGCGATGCCCTGACGCTGTCGATCCAGTTAGACCATTCGCAAGGCAAGTGCCACTGATGCTGTCGGATCATCCAGCCAGGGGTGGCCGATGGAACCTCGACCGCCAGAGCGATCAGCAGGCGATCGCCGACCTCCTTGAACTGGTGGCGCACTCCGCCGACGAATCTTGCCATCCTCGAGCCG
Organism: uncultured beta proteobacterium; assembly: GCA_963766315.1. Classification (GTDB taxonomy): domain Bacteria; phylum Pseudomonadota; class Gammaproteobacteria; order Burkholderiales; family Burkholderiaceae_C; genus Schlegelella_A. Next base: position 34,411 of record CAVXZM010000008.1, on the reverse strand, counting down.
TGCGGTCCCTGCAGACTGAAAGTCTGAAGCAGGATCCCTCGGGGCGCTGGACGCTTCAGCGCCGACTAGGACGGTTGACCCAGCAAAGCTGATATCCGAGTCCGTCCCGCCGGCCTTCATTGCTGCCTGAACACGCCGATCGGCAAAGATCGCTCGCAGCATCTGCGAGAGCTCGCGCGACCTCTTCGCGAACGAACACGACGTCGGCGCAAGTTCCGCGAGACGCCTTATGCATGTGCTGGGCCTGCCGCGCTCGCTCTGACGCACCCCTTTCGGGCGACACTGTTTACAGTCCTTCGATTCTTGTCTAGCCTCCAGATTCCGTCTGGCCTTTGCCGGACCTGGAGCCCGATCGATGGCGACGCCCGACAAGGTCTTCCTGCAGACCTATGCCTGGTACAAGGCGGCGATCGATCAGATGATCGGCGCGAGCGCCATCCCGGCGGCCGACCGGCCCGGCGTCGCGCAGCTGATCTGGCAGGTTCTCGGCCTCGTCAACCCGGCCGCGCCGCCAGCAAACCCGGATCTCTCTGCGTTCAAGGACAACGGCGCCGCCGCTGAATCGCTGGCCATCGCCTGCGAGGTGATCGGTGAAACGCTCTCTGCCCTCGGCTTCGTCAAGCAGGCCGTCGACGGACTTGAGGGCGGCAACCCGGCGAGCGCGCTCGCCGTCGTCGGCCCGGTGATGCAGCAGATCGACCGCCTGACGCAATTGCAGGCGAACAGCCGCTACCCGAGCGCATTTTCGCTAGGCAAGATGCTGCTGATGCTGAGCGGCGATGCGACCGCCGGCCCGGCCGCGGGGCACGAGGCCGACAAGCTTGCCGCCCTGATCGGCGCACCCTCGGCAGACGGCCAGGCTGCGCTCGGCATGGTCACCTTGCTCGTCGGCAGCATGCTCGACCGCTCGTTCACCGCGCCGTCGTCGAGCGCGGCCGCCGGGTTCCTGACGCAGGCCATTCCCTCGTTCGCGGGCAAGCCGACGCTGACGCTGGCCGGGCCGGCCGGCCTCACGGGAACGCTCGCCTTCGACGTCGGCCCGCCGAGCGCGATCAAGGCTTCGCTCGCCCTCGCCCTGAATCACTCGCAGCCGATAGACGGCACCAACATCACGCTCGGCTTCACCGCCACCGGGGGCATCGACGTGGTCGTGCCGGTCGCGCCGCCTACGGCCGTGGCCGTCAGCAACACCTATGCGATCGGCCTCGACCTGAAGCGAACCGGCAATGCGTTGACGATCGGCAGCGATGCGCTCGGCGTGACGCTCGCCATTGGCGAGCTCGGCGTCTCGCTCAAGCTCGCCAACGGCGCGCCTTCGCTGCAGTTCTTCGCGCACGATGCCAAGGTCGTTATCAAGCCTGCCGATGGCTTCCTCAAGCTCATCCTTGGCGACGGCATCACCGTCGGCCTCGACATCTCGGCCCAGGCCGACGCCGCCGGCAAGCTGCGCCTCATCAACGGAACCGGCCTGCACGCGAGCCTGCCCGTGCCGACGCTGCCCACCGGGCCATTCGAGCTACAGCTCATCAACCTGGGCCTCGATGCCGAAGGCGGCAGTTTCTCCAAGCTCGGGGTCGAGATCTCGGCGTCGTTCGGCGTATCGCTCGGGCCGTTCGCGGCAACGGTCGATCGCCTCGGCGTTCTCCTCAAGCTCGACCTCGGCGGCGGAACGCCGATCGCCTTCACGTTCAAGCCGCCGAACGGCATCGGCCTGTCGCTCGACGCCGGCATCGTCAAGGGCGGCGGCTACCTCGCGGTGGACGAGAACGGCTACGCCGGCATCCTCGAGCTGAAGATGCTTGCGGTCGACGTCAAGGCGATCGCGCTACTCAACACGCACAGCGACGCCGGCTTCTCGCTCCTCTTGCTCATCTTCGGCCAGTTCCCGGCGATCCAGCTCTCGTTCGGCTTCACCCTGACCGGCGTCGGCGGGCTAATCGGCGTGCAACACACGGCCAGCCCGCCGGCGCTGTCGCAGGCGTTGAGCGCCGGCCAGCTCAACGCAGTGCTGTTTCCCGACAACCCGGTCGCCAACGCGCCGCAGATCATCAACACGCTGCGCACGATGTTCCCGGTGAAGAAGGGCGGCTTCATTATCGGACCGATGCTCGAGCTCGGCTGGAGCACGCCGAGCCTGGTGACGGTGCGCCTGGGTCTCCTGATCGAGGCGAGCCAGTTCACCCTCCTCGGCCAAGCCATCGTCGCCCTGCCGCCGCTGGTATCGGCCGACATCGCGTTGCTCTACCTGCGCCTCGACTTCGTCGGCTCGGTGGTCTTCGACCCGCTCAAGATCTCGTTCGACGCCAAGCTCATCCATTCGCGCGTCGCCTTCATCACCATCACCGGCCAGTTCGCCTTTCGCGCCTCGTTCGGCGACAACCCGACCTTCATCATCAGCGCCGGCGGCTTCAACCCGCACTTCAAGGAAATCCCCTCCGACATTCCGTCGCCGTTCGACCGCGTCGGCTGCAGCCTCGACATCGGCATCGTCGGCATCTCCTTCGCCGGCTATTTCGCGATCACGTCGGCCACCGTGCAGGCCGGCGCGGCGCTGAAGGCCTGGGCCGACATCGGCATCGCCAGCATCGCCGGCGGCATCGGCTTCGACGCGATCTGCTACCTGCAGCCGAAGTTCTATTTCGAGGTCGACGTCTTCGCCTATCTCGATGTCCACGTCTTCGGCATCGACTTCGCTTCGATCTATCTCGACGGCACGCTCGCCGGCCCGGGCCGCTGGCACCTGGCTGGCAATGCGAAGGTGCACACGCCGTGGCCGCTGCCCGACTTCTCGGTGCACATCGACGAGCATTTCGGCACCGACCCCGACACGCCGCAGATCACCGTCGACGTGAGCGACCTGCTCGGCAAGGAAATCGCCAAGATTGCCAACTGGAGCGCACAGCTTCCGAGCGGCGGCGACAGCTTCCTCAGCCTGGCCAAGATCGACCCCGGCACCGACGTGCTCGCGCACCCGCTCGGCTCGCTCACGTTTCAGCAGAAACTCGTGCCGTTCGAGCTGCGGATGGACAAGGCGAGCGGCAGCAAGATCAAGGGCGCTAACGAGTTCGACGGCGGCGCGCTCGTGCTGACCCAAGGCGCCGCTCCGGCACCCGTCGGCACGGCATTGGCGCAGACGACGCACGACTTCTTCGCCGCCGCGCAGTTCATCGAGATGTCGCAGGACGATCGCCTGTCGAAGCCGTCGTTCGAGTCGTTTGCGGCCGGCTACCAGTTGGCGAGCGAGGCCTTCGAAATGGGCGCGATCGTCGCCATCGACCTCGGCTACGAAGAGGCCGACCTGGGCTTCGTCGCGCCGGTGCCGAAGCGGGCGCGCCGCAAGGCCGCCGACGCCTACCTCGAAGCGACGCACGGCGCGACCCTCGCCTTCGGCGCCGCGGGCCGCTCGCCGCTGCGCGACCGTGCGCTGGCGCAGCCGGCACAGGCGACGGCCATCAAGGTCAACCCGACCCCGGTCACCGTCGCCGACAAGTCGACGCTCGCACCCGCCGCGGGCGCCAGCGTGTTCGCCAGCGTCTGGCGCGCGACGCAGGCACGCGCCGGCGTGACGAGCGTGGACAGCGCAAGCGTGCACGTCGCCGAGATCGCGGAGCTGGCGGCATGACGGTTCCCTATCGCTTCATGCCCTGGTCGCGGCGCGGCTTGGCGCGCGCGCACACCAATGCCGACACCGCGAGCGGGGCACTGCAAACGCGGCCGAAGATCACGGTCGGCCTGACGCTGCAGGCGAAGCAGGACGGCGCCACGGCCAGCGCCGTCGCCGGCAACGTCGACCTCACGCTCTACGGCCCGGCCGACATCATCGGCATCGACCAGCGCCTGATCGTGCGCACCGACCCGCGCCCGAACATCACCGACTTCGAGCCGAACTACCTGGCCATCGTCGACTTCGATCCGCCCGACTTTCCCTGGCTGCTGACCCCGGCGCATGCCGACGCGACCGGGCATCTGCGACCCTGGCTGGTGCTCGTCGTCGTCGAGCGCAAGCGGGTCGCACCGCCCACGCTCGGCGCCGGCCGGCCGCTGCCTTCGATCCATCTCACGGCGCAGCAGGTCGCGAGCGAGTTGCCCGACCTGGCCGAGTCGTCGCTGTGGGCGCACACGCAGGTGCTGTCGCAAGTCGCCGTCGACCCGAACGACAACCCGGGCCCGGCCGAGACGCCACTGTCAGGCGAAATGCAGCAGCTGCCCGAGCGCAACATCTCGCGCCTCGTCTGCCCGCGCCGTCTCACGCCGAGCACCGACTATGTCGCCTGCGTCGTCCCGGCGACCGACGGCGGCTGCAAGCGCGGTCTTGGTCAGCCGGTAGTCGGCGCGACGCTCGCTCCAGCCTGGCTGCACGGGGCGCCGAAGGACCTCGAGCTACCGGTCTACTTCTCTTGGACTTTTTCGACCGGCCCCGTCGGCGACATCGAGACGCTGGCGCGGCGCCTGCGGACGCCGGCCCAGTACGGCGGCGACGCGACGCTGCTGAGCCAGCTCCGCCACATCGGCGAGCGGCCGGTGTTCGTCGACGGCGACCATCTTCTCTTCGACGGACCGGCGCCGGGGCAGACGGTCTTCGAAGGGGCGATGGTCTCGCTCGGCTTCACGCCGGCGGCCAGCAACGACACCTACGCCGGCAAGCTCGCCGAGATGCTCAACAGCGGGGGCCAGCGTGTGGCCACCGGCACCGAAGCGGCGGCCCATGTGCCGACGCTCGTGCCACCGATCTACGGCGAGTTCCCGGCCAGGCAGCACAGCGTCGACGCGACGAGGATCGCCAATCACTGGCTCGACGGCTTGTCGCTGCAGCCGCGCTATCGCCTCGCCGCCGGCTGGGGCGCCGAGGTCGTGCGCCAGAACCAGGACGAGTTCATGCAGGCCGCGTGGGAGCAGCTCGGCGACATCCTCGCCGCCGAACGCGCCTTCTCGCTCGCCCGGCTGGGGCGCGATGTCCTCAAGCGCATCGAGGCGCGCCATCTTTCGAAGCTGTCGGCCGATCGCCTGCTGGCGGTGATGGGGCCGGCGCGCGCGCGCCTCGCCGTCGCCGCCAATACCTCGCTCTACGGTCGCATCGCCGCTGCGACCCTGCCGCAGGAGCTCTTCGATGGCTCGATGCGCCGCCTCGCCAGCCCGCGCCGCGCGGCGTTGAAGAAGGCGCGCTGGCGCGAGCGCGCGCTCGGCCTGCAGACCGTGGTGACGCAGATGAGCGCGCTGGTCGACAACTTCGCGCACTCGTCGACGCGGCTCGCCGTCGTCGACCCGAACCGCTTCGTTCCCGACGGCATCCTCGGCAGCCGCTCCTACGACACCGTGCCGCTGCCCGCCGACCTGAACGCGGTGGTCGACCTGCAGCCCTACACCGGCCTCATCCAATCGATGACCGGCAACGAGATCGAGGCCATCCAGGTCGCCAACGCAGCGGCCCGGGCACTGGCGGCGACCACGAGAAGGAAGGCGCCCCTGATGGGCGACGTCTGGCATCGGGGCCTCCTCACCGAGACGCACGCGATTCGTGTCGCCCAGTTGCAGAGCATCTCCGCCGCGCCGCTGCCCGGCAACATCGGCAGCCTGATCCAGAGCAGCAGCACGCGTGGCAACGAGGGCGTGCTGGTGTCCGTGCAAAAAGACGGCGTGACGAGCCAGGGCGTTCGCATCGACGGCCGCAGCGGTGTCCTGAAGGTCGTGGGCCGGGCGCTCACGATCACACGAGCGGGCAAGGTGGCCCGCGTGGCGAACGCCGCGCGCGCGCCGACCACCGCGGTCGCCGGCGTCCCGCTCGGCGCGCTGAAGCTCTATGGCAACACGGCGGTCTTCTCGACCCTGCCGCCCTCGACTCTCGGCCGCGGCGCCGGCGAAGTGAAGATCGGCCTCGCCGGACCGGGGAATTTTTCGCGCGTGCCGAGCGCCGGCGCCGACGCGCTGCCGACGATCACGATGCCGCCGGCGCTGAAGGACCACGCGACCCTGGAGCGCTATTCGGCGGCATTCAAGGACTACCAGCACGTCGTTTTCCCGCCGGCGGACTCGACGATCACCCTCGAGGCGATCGACTTCGCGACGGCCGCGAACGTCAGCGCGACGCGATCGCGCATCGACGCCGATCGCAGCGTTCCGGCGCGTCTGGCGACGAGCCTCAGCCTCGGTGCGCAGTCGGTCGGCTGGTCGAGCGGCTCGTTCAGCAACGCCTTCATCAGCGCGACGCTCGACAGCGCGCTGGTCGAACGCCTGCGCTACGTCGTGCCGCACACCTTCGATCGGGTCATGGCGTTCGCGAACCTGGTCTTTCCGCTGTCGCGAAAGCTCGAGATCCTGGCCCAGGACGTCTTCCTGCCGGGCGTCGGCGTCCTGCCGAACGACTTCATCATGGCCGTGAAGACCAACCCGCGCTTCGTCGAGGCGCTCATGGTCGGCGCCAATCACGAGATGGGCCGCGAGATGCTTTGGCAGGGCCTGCCCACTGATCAGCGCGGCACGCCGTTTCGCCACTTCTGGCAACGACTGGACGGCAAGGAAGACATCGGCCTCATCCATCAATGGAACACGGCGGTGCCGCTGGGCTCGCAGCCAGGAAGCACCGAGATGCTGGTGCTCCTCTTTCGCGGCCGGTTGCTCGAGCGCTTTCCGAACCTGTCGATCTACGCCTATCCCATCGCCGCCAAGGAGACGCGGCCCGGCGGCGCCAGCCCGCCGGTGGCCAACGACGCGAGTGAGATGAACCCGTCGGATGCGATCGTGCCGATCCTGCACGGCCATCTGCGCCCCGACATCACCTACGTAGGCTTTCCGATCGCGCCGGCCGCCATCGACAAGTATTTCTTCATCGTCGAGGAGCACATGACCGAGCCGCGCTTCGGCTTCGACGAGCGCGTCGGCAACGGCCAGCAGAGCAACAGCTGGCAGGACGTCGACTGGGTCGACATCGGCGTCACCAACGGCAGCTACTTCGGCCTCGCCGCGCTGCGCAACGCGCCGCCCGGTGCGGCCTGGGCCGACGCGCACGCGGCGATGATCGCCAACGCCGCCTTGCAGCGGCCGTTTCGCGGCTACTGGCGCGGCGATGCGTTGAAGACGCCGGGCGGCTGAAGCGGAGCATGGCCCCGTGACACGCATCGACATCGATCTCGCCGTCTTCAGCGCCACGCGCAACGCGCTGGCGCAGATCGATGCCAAGCAGCGCGCGGCTGATGCCGACATCGCCGCCGCTCGGCAGGCGGTGGCGCTGGCCGTGCGCGCTGGCGCCGACGCGCAAGCAACCGCGGCCCTGACCGCGCGGGTGGTGAGCGCGATATCGGCGCGCAGTGCGCTCGTGGCCGAGCGAACCTCGCTGCAGCGGCGCTTCGACGATCTCGCCGACGGGGTCGTGCTCGGCCGCGACCCGGCGACCCTCATCGCCAGTCTCGACGGCGCGCAACCGATCGCCCTGCTGCCGATGCGCCTCGAGACACGCTATGTCGTCGCGGTGCCGGGCCAACCGGCCCGGCTGCGCATCCGCATCTATCCCGACGACATCCACACCATCGACCACGAGCCGACGCCGACCGAGGCCGAGCTGCAGGCCGGCATGGCGTGCTGGGGCGCCCGCTTCGCACACGACGACGACGAAGCGGCGCGCCTCCTGCGCGATCTGACGTCGACCTACGGCCGCGGCCGGGCCACCTGGCTGCTGCGCGTGCTCACGCCGATCAACCCGATCCCGGTCCCGGGCGCGCAGGATGCACCGCAGTTCCCGCCGACCGAGACGATCGACTCCCTCGCCAAGTCGACGCGCGCCGTGCTGTTGCCCGAGCGCTTCTGCGCCATCGGCTATGCGGCGGGACGGCGCGAGGTGTTCCGCGTCTGGGGCAGCACGATCCCCGACGAGCTCGTGCTCTCGCCCGACTGGCTGGCCACTGATGACCCGCAAGCGCTTCTCGGCGGCGACCGCGCCTGGATGGTCGACTTCGACGCCGCCGTCGCGAAAGGCATGGCCATCGAGGTGACGCAGGCGCAGATCGCGGCACCGCCGCCTGGCATCGCCTTCGTGGCGCCGTTCAATCTCGCCGCCGGCACGCTGGAGCGCCTCGTCGTCGTCGGCTTCGAATGGACCAAGAGCGCGGCCGACGGCGCCGCCGACTTCACCGACCTGCTCGCCGCGCACCGCGATTCGACGGGCCTAGGTTTCGCTGCCCTCGGCACCCCGACCAACAACACCGAAGCGGCGCCAGCCGGCTACAGCCCGAGCGCAGAGAAGGACGCGCCGGCTGCGCCGCCGCCGGGCACCGGTCCGGAAGACCAGGACGCGCTGCAGTTGCTGACCTGGGCCTTCGGCATCGTGCCCGCAGCGCTGCCGGCCGACAACATCGAGAACGCGCACCTGACCGATCAGCGCACCTCATTGCACATGATGAACGCGCTCTGGCGCGGCACCTTCGGCGACTATCTGCTGCAGATGTGGAACCCGTTCGTGAACGGCACCGGGGTGCTCGGGACGTCGACCCTCTACGCCTTGCGCCGCTATGCGACCAGCTATGTGCGGCCGACAGGTGCGCTGCCGATCCTGCGCACGAATAAGCAGCCGTACGGGCTGCTGCCGCTGGTCGGCAAGCGCTTCGTCGAAAGCGCGGGCTCGGCCGTCGAGGCGGCGCTTGGCAAGGTGCTCGGCGTCCTGCGGCCGATGTGGGAGCTGGCGCGAGCGGAAGTTCCCCGCCTCGTCGACGGCGACCTCGACAAGGCCAAGAGCATCCTGCAGACGGCGGCGTGGTCGCAGACCGCGTTCTATCGCGACAAGGACGACAAATCGCTCTGCATGGCGGACACGCCCTTCAGCTCCGCGCAAGGCAGCGGCCGCAACCCCGTCGTCCAGAACGTACTCTCGGCCCTCGGCCCGTGGAAGTACTACGACGTGCACATCGGCGCCTGCAACGACTTCCTTCCCGACCCGCCGTATTCGGCAGGCTATCTCGCCGGCGTGCCGTGGGTGCTGGCCAACGCAAAGGACCCGACGAAGGAAGCAAGCGACGACGCGGCCCTGGACCACAACTACCTCGACGACATCGCCAAGGCTTCGATCCAGGCGCCCGCCGCCGGCAAGAGCCTTCTCGACCGATATCAGGCCGGCCCGGCATTGCTGCAGGCGCTGGCCGCCTATTCGGTACAGAAGGAACAGGGCGACGCGGTCGACCGTTTCGTCGTCGTCAGCGGCGCGGCGAGCCAGATCCTCTCGCGGGCGACGCCGACAATGCCGTATGTCGAAGCCGTGCTCGAGAACGAAGCGATGTTCACGGTGCAGACACCGAAGGAGCTCGCCAGCGTCACGATCCCCGCGCTCACCGGCCGTGCCACGCTCGGCGAGCACGTCGCCAACTCGCTGACTGCGCAGATGCCGCAGGCGACGAAGAGCCCGGCCTGGCGCGCCGCCGACGGCCTCTTCAACGCCTTCGGCACCGTCCAAGTGCAAACCCGCGATCTCGGCGCCGTCAAGCTGAGCCTCGACTTCCTGAAGACCCGCACGGTGGGCGAGCTGAACATCGGGTTCCGCTCGACGCTCGACGCCTTCTCGTATCGTCTCGATGCGTGGATCACGGCGCGCGCCAACCGCCGGCTCGAGCAGCTGCGCGCGGCCAAGCCGACGGGCCTGTACATCGGCGCCTATGCCTGGGTCGAGAACCTGAAGGCCGACGTGCGGCCCGACAGCGAAGGCTATTTGCTCGCCCCGTCGCAAGGGCAGGCGGCAACGGCCGCGATCCTGCGCAGCGGCTTCATGGCCAACCACGAGCAGGGCGCCTTCGACATCGCCCTCGACTCGAAGCGGACGCGCCGCGCCCTCGACATCCTGGAAGGCCTCACGCGCGACCAGCCGCTCGCCGCGCTCTACGGCTACCGCATCGAGCGCGCCCTGCGCGATGCCCTGCTCGGCAAGTTCATCTGGCCGCTGCGCCTGGCCTATCCGTGGAAGCCGGGCAGCGCACCCGCGTCGAGCGACCCCACCGATGCGATCGGCGCGCGCGATGTCGTCGACGGCACGGCGCTGCTCGCCGATTGGGAGGTGGCGCCGGGCAATGTCATCGCCAAGCTCGTCGCCTCGCTCGGCAGCATGAAGCCGCCCGCTCCCGGCCCGTCGCCGGCCGAGCAGGGACTGATCGGCAGCATCGTCGCCGAGGCGCTCGACCTCGCCGACAGCGTCAGCGACCTTCTGCTCGCCGAAGGCGCACACCAGATCGTGCAGGGCAACCCGGTTCGTGCGGCGGCGGCGATGGCCATCGCCGACAAGCAATCGCTGCCGATCGAGACGCAGGTCGACCGCACACCGCGCGGCGGTGCCAGCTATACGCAACGCATCGCCGTGCTGTGCCCGGCGCCGAGCGACGCCTGGCCCGACGATCGCCGCGCCCGCGCCGAGCCCGCCGTCAATGCCTGGGTCGCTTCGATGCTCGGCGCGGCGCAGCGCTATCGTTTCGTCGCGCACGTGCACCGCAGCGACGGCGCCGGCCGCGAGAGCATCGACGCAGACCCGATCGTGGTGACGGCTGCCGACCTCGGCGTGTCGCCGCTCTCGGCCGTCCTGCTCGCCGAAGGCGTCGCCGCAGCGCGCTTCGCCGGCCGCGCCGAGACGGGCTTTCGCAGCATCGTCGCCGCCGCGTTGATTGCCAGGCTCGCCGATGGCGCGAACGTGACCGGCCTCGACATCGACCCCGCTGCCGACCAGGCCGACGCACTCGGCCTGGCCGCCTTCGAGGCCATCGCCCAGACGGTGAAGGCGCTGCTCGACAAGGCGCGCTTCGCGACACGCAAGGACCTCGTCCACGTCGACGACAAGATCGAGGCGACGCTGCCGCCGATGGGCGAGTACGCCGGCGTCGATGTCGCCGAGATCGTCGGGCGCGCCGACGCTCTGATCAAAGAGTTCGACATCGCCAGCGCCGCGTTGCTGGCCAGCGTCGGCGCCGACCCGCTGCTCGCGGCGCTGGACGCCTTCACCGATCTGCTGCCGCAGGCGGCTTGGCCGGCGCAGGTGTTCGCGATCGACGCAGCAAGTGCCGACCCGTTGCAGCGTAATGCGCGTGCTGCCGACGCGCTCGCTGCGTTGGCGCCGGTGCTCGCGGCGATGCACGACGCGCTTCATGCCGATCCGCCCCTGCTGCCGGGCGAGGTCGCGGCCAACGACGCGCAGCGCGTCCAGGACGCCCTCGCCCGCCTGAAGCGGCTCTTCGGCAAGGACTTCCCTGTCCTGCCGCGCTTCACCCTCGGGCCCTACGCCGCGGAATTCAATGCCTCGCTCGCCGACCAGAGCGTGCTGACCACGGGTGACCCGTGGCGCATCAATGGCTGGCTGACGCAGATGGGCCGGGTGCGCGAAGGCGCTGATCGCTTGACCGCTTGCATCTCCGCCCACGAGGCTCTCTGCGCTCCTCTCGGCGCGGGCGACCTGAAGATCGTCCAGTTCCCGCATGGCGACCAGCAGGCCTGGGCAGCGCTCCCCGAAGCCTGGGTCGAGAAAGACGGTACGCCATTCGATCCGAAGCAAGTGCCCGAGGAATTGCAAGCCTATCTCGCCGCCAGGCCCGGCGCGCCGTACCGCGACATCCAGCGTGTCGCGCCCGCGCTCGCGCTCGCGCTTCACGCGCCGGGCGTGCAGGCGATCGACGCTGCGCAGACGCTGGCTTCGTTCATTTGCGACGAGTGGCCCGAGCTCGTTCCCGATCCGTTCCAGACGGCGGCGATCGGCTTTCACTACGACGCGCCTGGCGCGCGGCCGCCGCAGACGATCCTGCTCGCCCTGGCGCCACAGCTCGGCCAGGCGGCGTGGAGCTTCGATGACGCTGTCGATGTCATCCACGAAGCGTTCGACCTAGCGCAGCTGCGCAGCGTTCGGCCGCGCGACCTCGCCGGCGGCCTCGGTGCGCTCTTGCCCGGCAACTATTTGCCGCACACCTATACCGACGACCTGCCGAGCATTCGCATCCTCGAGATGCAGCGCGAGGCGCGCGCCAAGGTGCAGGTGTTCTTGGCCCAGGGCATCAAGGCGATACCGCTCGGCAAGATCTGATCGAGAGGCAAAGGGAAAGCGATCCATGCGCTACGAATTCGCCAAGTCGGCCGCGTCGCTGAACTTTTTCGGCCGGCGTCAGCCCTCGATCACCGGCATCACCCGGCTCGAGACGCAGCCCACCGCCATCAACCTGCAGGCCGGGCTGGCCGCACCGCTCGCCGACCCGCTCTGGCTCATGGCGCGGCAATGGCAGTTCAACGAATTCCAGGGCGAAGACGCGGGCACGCCCCTGCGCCTGGGCTTCGCCGTGCAGGGGACGAAGGTCGACTGGTTTCGTGCCGGCGACACGCAGGCAACGTGGCGGGCCATCGGCGACCACGACGTGCCGATCGAGACGCGCGTCGAGGCCGAGCCGGCCTGGGAAACGCACCCGCGCCTGCGCGGCGAGGCCGGGCAGCACGCGCTGCGCATGGCGAGCGCGCCGGTGCGCGCGGCACTGCTCGCGGCCTATCCTTTCGTGCTGAAGGCACCGAGCGATGTCGACGCCGATCGCCCGGGCCTCTTGTGGTCGACTTTGCTCGACGCGCGCACGATCGACGCGTTGCTGCTTGCCGGAGACGTGCGCCCTTTCTTCGTTGCCGGCAGCGGCAAGCTCACCGGCCTGCCGGCCAAGCTCGCCCTCGGTGGTGCCGACGCCGACGATGCGCGGACGCTGCTCGCGCGCTGGCTCGCTTGGCTCGACACGATGCTTTACGAAGGCGACCCGGCGCAGCCGTCCTGGCAACGCAACCGCATGGAATACGCGTTCGCGCTCAAAGGCGGCGACACGCAGCTCGATGCCGCCGAGTACACCGACGGCCACCTCGACTGGGAAGACTTCCGCGCGACGGCGGGCCGGCCGTCGGGCGACGCCGTGAGCGCGACCTTCGCCGTCGCCTCGCGCCATCCGACGCCGGTGCGCTATCCCGGGATGCCGGCCGAGCGCTTCTGGGAGTTCGAAGACGGCGACGTCAATTTCGCAGGCGCGGAAGCCGGCGTCACCGACCTGCTGCGCATGAGCGTCACCGAATTCGCGCTCACGTTCGGCAACGACTGGTTCCTCGTACCCGTTCGCTTGCCCGTCGGCTGGATCCACCAGGTCTCGCGCTTCGTCATCACCGACAGCTTCGGCGTGACGGCTTCGGCGAACCCGATCGTCAACCCGAATGGCTCGCAGTGGACGATGTACTCGATGACGGCCGATGCGACGCTGCAAGGGCGGCTGGCGCACACGATGTTTCTGCCGGACAGCCTCGATGGCGTGCACGAAGGCGCGGTCCTCGAGGAAACGATGCTGGCCCGCGACGAAATGGCCAACCTCGCCTGGGCCATCGAGCACACGGTGCAGGGCGCGTCGGGCGAGCCGCTCGACCGCGACCTCGAAGCGCACGGCCTCGCCTTCCAGCAGCGAATCGCGTTCGACGGCGGCCTCGACAGCCCGCAGCTCGTCTATCGCCTGCAGACGCCGGTGCCCGCCAACTGGACACCGCTGCTGCCGGTGCGCGACACGCCCCTGCAATTCGACGACCCGCTGACGATCCGCCTCGCCCGCGCCGGCATGAAGCGCTTCTATCCCGAGGCCAGCGTCGCGGTGATCGGCGCCGTCGACCCCGCCTACGTCGACTTCCTCGACCTCCTCGACAGCGAGCCGAACTTCATCACCCGTGTGCCGATCGGCGACGGGCTGCGCGGCTACTTGTTCTACCCGCGCGGCTGGATGCTGCGCCGCGACCCGCGCCAGCCGATGGCCGACGACGACACGCTCCTCATCGAGGAAGAGGAAGTGCCGCGCATCGGCGCCACGCTGCGCCGCAAGTTTCAGTACGCACGAAGCAGCGACGGCCGTAGCTGGCTCTGGGTGGGGCGCAGCAAAACGGCAGGCCGCGGCGAGGCGCAAAGCGCCCTGCGGTTCGACGTGGCGGTCAAGCGCGACACCTTGCGCTGAAGGCGCGCCTGGCCGGGTCGGCACTGTCGCCGCCGCGGGTGATCCTTAACCGTCCGCGAGAACGGGGCAACTTCCCGAGCGCTCCTGACATTGAAGGTGAGTCTGGGCGTGGCGACATCGCCGAACTTCCGCGTGTTGAGCGCGTCTAGTGGAGCTCTCGACCCTTTACTTGACGCTCGCATCTCCGGACCTGAGACCGTGAAGCGGTCATTGAATGGGTGGGCGCATGGCCGGTTGGTCCAGTTGTCTCAAGCCATCGCTGTTGGGCGCCAGCCACTGGGTGAGGGCCCATCGAGTCGAATACGAAGGCACCGGAGTAGAGTCTTTGGATGACAGCGCGCAGGTCCCTGCTGACGACAGCTCTCGCGCTCCCGTTGGCGACCGTCGCCCGAGCGGCAGGGCTAGCCGCTCCTGGGCGGATCGGGTACCTGTACTCTGGCCCTCGCGACGCGACCGTCGAACCGCTGATAGCGGCGTTCGAGAGTGAGTTGGCAGTACGCGGTCGTGTGCTGGGAACCTCGACGCGCCTTGAGCATGTGTTTTCCGTGCCATCTCCGGATCGGCTGAGGCGAGCTGCCCTCGAACTGGCCCAGCGTTGCGACGTGATGGTGGCATCAGGGACCGTCTGCGCTGTTGCCGCGAGAGACGCCGGTGTGCAAAGCCCGGTCGTCTTCGCGCCTGCCGGGTTTCCTGTCGAAATCGGCCTCGCGCAAAGCCTTCGTCGATCTGGCACCAATTTCACTGGCATCAGCTTCGAGGCGGCCGCCGATACGTATCCCAAGCGGCTGCAGATGCTCAAGGAAGTCATTCCGAAGTTGGCCCATGTCGCAGTGCTCGTGGACGGCAACGATTCGAATTCCGTGCCCGCACTGGACAGCTTGCGCAGGCTTGCCCCGGCCATTCACGTCGAGTTGACCGTGGCCACCGTTCACGATACGAAGGAGCTTGGCTCGGTGTTCGCCGACCTTGCCAAGCGCGGGGTACAAGGGGTCGTCGTGATTGCCGGCGTGTTCTCCTTTCGGAACCGCGCCGTCATATCGCAGCTTGCTCTGCTGCAGAAGCTGCCCTCGGTCCATGCGTTCGGCGAGGCGGTGGTGGACGGCGCGCTCCTCAGCCTCGGCCCTGACATGCGCGTGATCGTGGTCCAGGCTGCGTCGTATGTCGACCGGATCCTGAACGGCGAGGCGCCAGCAGAAATACCCATCGAGCAACCGTCGCGCTACGAGGTGTTCGTGAATCGTCAATCTGCGCGAGAGTTGGGCGTCACTATTCCTTCGTCGCTCCTGTACCGGGCTGATCAAATCATCGACTGACCCACCGCGACCAACGGGCAGTAGAACCCGCGGCTTGCAACTCAAGGCCACCACCTTGTCGTGGCTGCACTCGCCACAGCGCAGCCTCAGGAACCCGTGCGCCACGATGGCGCACTTGAGCAAGGCGTTGAACTCCTCCTTGATGAAGCGGGGCAACTCGGCTCCAGTGTTGGCCTCAGGGCGGGCGATGAAGCTGGCCGCATGTTGCTGCACCAGTCGGTCAGCGTGGTCTGCACAAAGGGGCGCCTGCTGGTGTTGCCGGCCGATGGCTTGCACGCGAGGCTCCCGAGGTTGTGACCCCAAAGGTCTCAAGCCGCAAGCCGCGTCTCAATCGCTTTGAGTACCGCCATCGTGAAATCGCATGACCCCATCGACAGCGCCAATGGGCGCCGCGCTACGAGAATTTCGGCGGCCGCTTCTCGACGAAGGCGCGAACCGCCTCATGGTGGTCGGGCTCGAGATGCGCGATCGCCTGGAACGAAGCCGACATCTCGAGCAGTGACTCGAGCGTCGCACGCTCGCCTTCGCGCAGGAGGCGCTTGGTCATTCTCAGCACGCTGCCCGGATTGACCGCAATTCGCCGCGCTAGGTCGAGCGCGGCAGGCATCAGCTCACCGCCCGGCACAACTCTCGACACCAATCCCCACGCCAGCGCCTGTTGCGCGTTCACGGCCTCGCCGGTGAACGCCATCTCGGCAGCGCGCGACATGCCGATGACACGCGGCAGCAGCCATGCGCCCCCGTCGCCTGGGACGATGCCGACCTTGACGAAGCTCTCCGCGAAGGTCGCGCTGTCGCTGGCGATGCGGATGTCGCACATGCACGCGAGGTCGAGACCGGCACCGATGGCCGGGCCGTTGACGGCGGCGATGACCGGCACGTCGAGGGGATAGAGTGCCTTGGGAATCCGCTGGATGCCGCGCCGGTACTCCTCGCGGATGCTCTCAGGTGAGAGCTGTTGCTGGAAGTAGCGCTGCATGTCCTTGACGTTGCCGCCCGAACTGAACACCGGTCCTTCACCGGTGAGGACGACAACGCGGACCGTGCGGTCGGCCTGGATGTCCGCGCAGGCCTGGACGAACTCGTCGGCGGCGCTGTTGCCGGTGAGCGCGTTGCGCGTCTGCGGCTGGCTCATCGTCAGGATCAGGACCGCTCCATCGCGGGTCTGTGTCAGAAAGCTCATTGCGACGGACTCGTCGTTAGTGGTGCGGGAACGCTGGTGACCGCACGGATCAGGTCGAGCGCGGCCTCGTCGCCTTCGAGCGCGGCCTCGCCCAGCACCGTTTGCCAGTAGCCTTCGGAGCCGGCGCTTTGTCGCCAAGCGTGCAGCCGTCGCGTGAAGAGCTGCAAGTCGTATTCGGCGGTCAAGCCGATCGCGCCGTGGACCGCGTGGGCGATGGCCGCACCTTCGGCGGCAGCTTCGCTCGTGCGGGCCTTGGCGACGGCGACCCGCAGGCGCTCCGGCCTGGCATCGGTCGCTTGGCAACCGATTTGCGCCGCCATGCGCGCGGCGCAGGCTTGCTCCGACAGCACGGCGAGCTGATGCTGGATGGCTTGGAACTTGCCGATCGGGCGACCGAATTGCTGGCGCTCGTTGGCGTACTGCAGTGTGCGCTCGAACACCGCCATCAGCGCGCCGGCAATCTGCGCCGCCGTGGCACACGCGTCGAGCATCCGCGGATCGGGCGCGTCGTTCACGCGCACGGCGCCAGCAATCGATGCGTCGTTCCAACTCAGCGTCGCATCGAGCGGGAATACGCTCGCCTCGCGCTGCGCAGTCGACGTCGACATAAGAATGGTGTCACCGCCGGACGTCGCTATCAGCACGTGATCAGCAACGCGGCCATAGGCGACGTGCTCACAGCGAAGGCCCGTCGCGAGCGATGGCGCCGGCATCGTTGCAGCAACAGGGTCCGGCAAGACCGTCGAGCTTTCCTCGGCAAGAGCGATGCTGCCCGTGGGACGCTTGTGTCCGCCGATCGCGAGCACGGCGCGCGCTAACATCGTCTGCGCAAGAGGCACCGGCAAGGCATTACGACCGCACAACTCGAAGAGTCCGAAGACCTCGCTCAACGCCAGCCCGGCGCCTCCGCCAGCCGCGGGCACCAGCGCGTCGGCGAAGCCTGACGATTCGATTTCGTGCCACAGAGACTCGGGCGAGCCTCCGGCCTCGATCCTCCCTACCACCTCGGGGGTGCTGCGATCCCGAAGGAGACGCTGAAGCGCGTCGGTGAAGGCGTCGTCCACGGTGCTCATGTCAGCGAAGGCCGAGGCCGCGAGCGATCATGCCGCGCAGGATCTCGCGCGTGCCGCCGCGCAGCGAGAAAGACGGCGCCACCTGCAGCACGTATTGCAGCGTCTGCAGCAGGGCGAGCGGTACGTCGCCCGCGGGGCGCCCGAAAAGGTCGTCGGCGATCCGCATTGGAATGTCCTGCTCTACCGCCGTGCCGAGGTCCTTGACCAGCGCGGCCTCGACGACCGGGCTTTGGCCCTGCGCGAGTTTCTTCGTCACGGCCAGCGACATCGCCCGCAGCGGCGCCAGATGGGCGAGGAAACGTCCCGCCAGACGCGCCGACTGCGGTGAGTGGCCCTGCGGCGAACGGACCCAGGCCAGCCACTCGTCGAGCAGGACGACGCTCGAGAAGATGCGCTCCGGCCCACTGCGCTCGTAGGCAAGCTCGCTGTTGACCTGCGTCCAGCCGTCACCCTCTCGACCGAGCAGCGCGTCGGGGCCGAGTTCGACGCGATCGAAGAACACTTCGCAGAAGTGCGCATCTCCGGACAGGTCGGTGATCGGCCGCACCGTGATACCGGGCAGCGACAGATCGACAATGAATTGCGAGAGGCCCTGCTGCCGGCTGTCAGCATTGCCTGATGTGCGGACGAGCGCGATCATGAAGTGGCAGTGATGCGCGTGCGTGGTCCAGATCTTCTGGCCTTCGAGGAGCCAGCCGCCTCCGTGCGCGGCGGCGCGCGTGCGCACGCTGGCCAAATCGGAGCCGGATCCCGGTTCGCTCATCCCAATGCAAAAGTACGTCTCTCCCCTGCAAACGGACGGGATAAAGCGGCGCTTCTGCTCTTCGCTGCCGACCTTCAGGATCAGCGGCGCGCTTTGCCGCTCGCCGATCCAGTGGGCGGCGACCGGTGCACCCACACTGAGGAATTCTTCGACGACGACATAGCGCGCGAAGGCGCTCCTCCCGCCGCCCCCGTACGCTGGCGGCAAGGCGAGGCCCAGCAACCCGCGCCGGCCGGCTTCGCGGCTGAAGCTCGAATCCCAGCCGCCCCAGGACCGGGCGCGCGTCGCTGGCGACAGCGCGCCGATCGCTTCCCGCAGGAAAGCACGCACGGCGTCACGAAGCCCCTCGTCTTCCGCCGGGATCGCGACAAGGGACGGAAAACCGAGCGCTTTTGCGTCCGGTCCGGGGGCCGGTTTCGAGGGAATCGAGGCGATCACAGACTTCTCGGCACGGGGCAATACGATAACCAGAACGCGAAACCAGCTTTGCCGTGGTCGCCGCTAGGTCGTAAGTGTCATCGGCTTTTCTCGACCCTGATCTTTCGTGCACTTTGGCCTCACTGCAGCGCTGGCGGCCAAGGTCTTTGGGAAGACGCCGGGTTTTGCGTGCGAGGCGGCTTCAGCGCCGAGCACCCGGCGCCGAACGACGCCGGCCGGGCACAACCAATTGCAGACTACAGAGACCGCCGCATTCGTGCCGTCGTCGCCGATGCGCCCCTCGCCATCGTGTTCGACCCGGCGTGGCTCTCGGCGGTGACAGTGCCGGTGCCAGTCGAATACGGCGGTGCCGATGGGTTTTCGGGACCCAATCGAACCCTCGCGAAATGATGGGACACCTATGCGAGATCGGCAAGATCAGCCACATCCCACTTAGGATCCACCATACCGTTTGCGGCTGTGTGGGCCCCCGGTCACGGGGTTAGGCAATGAAGCTATCCGCCCTTCAACTGAACGAACTGCTGGAAGGTTACGGCGGCGACGCGCTCGCGGCCCAGCTCGCGTGTCCCGTCTGCGGATCCGAGTCCTCGGTCGATGACACAGCGTGCACGATCCATCCGGAGCGGCCTCTGGCGGTCGACTTGCGCAGCTGCATTCGATGCCACCACGGCTGGATTGACCCGTTGCCGGCGCAGGCGTTCCTCAATCATCTCTATGGCCGTGGATCGCGGTCTGTGATCGGCGCCGACTGGGTGAAGACAGAGTTCACGATTCCCGAGGCGATCGCGGCTTGCGAGGCGGCAACGCTGCCGGCGACTCGCTACCTGGAGATCGGCGTTGGCCAGGGACTGCTCTATCGCCATTTCGCCGCTGCAGGCTGGAGCACGGCAGGCGTCGATCCAGGTGACTGGGCCGCTTCGCTTCCTGGAATCGTTCGATCGATAGATGACATCGACCTGGGCCGCAGATTCGACCTGATCGCGGCCATGGACGTGCTCGAACACGTGCGTGATCCGGTCGCGATGGTCCGTCGCCTGCGCGAGCTCGCCGCGCCCGGAGCCCGGCTGTACATGGCCTTTCCGAACCGCACTTCGCTGCGCGCGCGCTTCGGCAAGGGGCGCTGGCGCATGGTGCGCCCACTCGGGCATCTGCACTTCTTCTCTCCAAGGTCCGCGCGCCTGATGCTGAAGCAGGCCGGCTGGGATGCCGAGCAGGTCCGAACGACCGACCTGATGCATCGGAGCGAGGTGCACGACGTTAGATCGGTGCTGCTCTACCTCGGTCAGCTGCTCGGACTTGGCGACCAGCTAATCGTTTCCGCGCGACCGAACACGGGTGGGCGTGCCATCGCGTGAAGCTGGTGTAGTGCGCCGATCAGCGACGACCAGAGTGTTCGCCGCAAACAGCGCCGCTTCGCTCGTTGCGGCCGCCCAGATGAACACCGTCGAGTTCCACACCGCCAGGCGATGCCGGCCAACCGGGAGTCACGGCACCCGCAGCGATTCGACCAGGCTGACCAGGTTTTGCGCGGACACGCGGATGACGCCGTGGCGCGGACTGTCGATATCGGCGATGAGGAAGAACGAGACCGACAGCGAAATCGGCAATATCAGCAGCAGCCGGTTTTGATGCTTGTCCTTGGTCGAGCCAAATCCGACCAGCAGGTTGCAGAGGACCGCGATCGCCGCCATCAGGATCCACGCCCCGGACGGGATCCGGTTCCACCAGGCCGCCTGCGTGTATCCCTGCGAGTTGAGCACGTCGTTCATGCCGGCCACGGCCAACGCGATGACGGGTGTCGGCTGCGCCGTAGCGCCAGCCTGGACCACGGCCCACAGCTCGGTCTGCAGCTGCGCGGTGCGAGCGTTGATCTGCTGAAGCTCTGTCGCGTCGCGTGTCACATAGAACAGCACCCGCTGATCGAGATAGCTGCGCAGCAGGGTGCGCGCCTTGGCCGCATCGGTCGAAGGCAGCAGACCGGCCCTCAGGTACTCGGTGCCGATCGCGTTGGCCTCCTGTTCCTCGAGGTTCTTGCGTTGGTCATAGCGACTGACGGCCATCGAGAAGGTGAAGCCGATGATGAGTCCGAGCAGCGTCAACGTCGCAGCCAGGATCGTGCCGTAGCTGTCTCCCGCTTTGCTCTCCGGCTCGCGCAGTCTCCGCAGAAGCGTTGCGCCGGTACGCGCCGCGAGCCACAACACCAGGAACGAGACGATCAGGACCAGCAAAGGGTATTGCGTCATGTTCAATCTATTCGTTGGCGAGGTGTCTCTCGCTGCAAACTTCAGGCGAGATTGCGCGCCGAGTCCGCATTGGCTCGGATCATCGCACCACTTCACGCGGGTGCGATGCCGCCGAGCACACGTCGCTCGCGCTCGTCGCGAGGCTGTCGCCTCGCGACGGCACCCGGTCTGGGCTCGGCCTAGCTAGTTGGCGGCCAGGCGAGACCCGCCGGCATCGAGTCCATTGCCGCTCAACGCGCCATCGCTCGTGGCCCCGACGCGAACCAGACGCGGTTCGTGGACCTCGATGGCAACGGGAAGAAGCTGAAGCTGCTCGGCCAGCATCCGGGCCGGCCGGACGCGTTCGAGCGCTTCCTGGGTCCGCACCAGCTCGCTCATCATCACGTAGTCGGCGCCCCTGAGCGGGCCGCGCTCGAGCAGTGTGCGCTGCCGGTAGTCCTCTGCCACGTCATGTCGCATCAGGCCGGTCGCGGCATAAAGCCATGGATGCTGCTCGTCGAGCGTGCCGACATAGAGCCCGGTCGTCCCGTGGCTCACGTCGAGATGCAGGCTGCTGAAGGCGGCCAGAACGCCCGCGCCCAGCGGGATCAGTCCGGCCAGCAGGCTGGCGACGCTGGCCGCTTGCACGATCCGTGACGCCGGATCCCCAAGGCCTGCCAACGCTTGCCACAGGAGACCGAGCCCGGCCAGCGCCATCAACGCCGCGCCGGCGACGATCGCATGGCGCACCCACTGGAGCTGTGGACGCATCGGACAACGAACGAATTCGGCCTCCAGCGCCGCGAGTTCGGCATCCGAAAGGCCCGCCAGCTCGCGCGCACCGACCAACGCAGACGTCACCGAGACGCGCTGGGCCCAGCGGGCATATTCCCGCTCCGCGCCGGCCTTGCTTGCCGTGGGCGCGTAGAACGCGCGCGCCCGCATCAGCCGCTCTCGACTCAAGATGGAACCATCGACGAGTTGATTGAGTAATGACATTTCGCACTTCCTTCACGGCCAGTACATGTCGTACCGAGAAACAGCTTCGCCCCGGTCCCACGTAACAGCCACCCCTCAACTGAGTGGCGTGGGGCGCGGTGATGGGCGAGAGCCACACTTCGGCTCGAAACGATGCGTCTCGCCTGTGGCGCGGATGACGCGGAAGCGATGAGCGGCACCTCGTCCGCGGCCCCGTCCTATCGACAGGTGAACAATGAGTTGCCGTGCGCAGACCGTGGGTCGCGACGCCGGGATCAGCGAGACCGCGGCGCTGGCGGCACGACGCTCCGCTCGACGTCGTCGAGGTACAGCGCCTCGAGTTCCTTGGCGGCGGCGAGTTGCTCCCGCTCCAACGGGCGTGTGTGCAGCAAGGAGCGGAACGCAAACAGCCAGCGCACCCAGCCGGGGACGAACACCCGCCGCCGACGCGCGAGGATGCCCTCGGCGATCAGCGGCGCGGCCACCGCGAGTGGCGTTTCGCGGCCCATCGGTCCGGCCATGCCTTGGCGCAGTCGCGCGAAGGCCCGGCTCGCCCGGCCGCGCTCGACCATCGGCGTGGTCACCCACAGCGGATGAATGCAGGTCACGTCGACCCCGTGATGCGCGAGCTCGATGCGCCAGCTGTCGCACATTGCCTCGGCTGCCGCCTTGGACGCGGCATAGGCGCTCATGCCGGGAGCGTGGCCCAGGCTGGCCGCCGAGGCGCTGACGGCGACCTGCCCGCGCCGAGCGATCAGCTGCGGCAACGCCGCCTGGACCGTATGCAGCACACCGAAGACATTGACCTGGACGACGTGCATCCAGTCGCGCGCGTCCGCATGGCGCAGCGGCGCCAGCGTGCCAATGCCGGCGTTGGCCCAGCACAAGTCGATGGCGCCGAAACGATCCACCGCGGCGGCGACGGCGCGTCGGCAGTCGTCAGGGTCGACGACGTCGCCACAGACGGTCAGAACTTCGCCGTTGCCGAACTGTGCCGCGGCGGCTTGCAGCGCCGCCTCGGTCAAATCCATCAGCACGAGCTTCATTCCGCGGCGCTGCAGCAATGCCGCCACCGCCAGGCCGATCCCGCTGGCGCCACCGGTGATGAAGGCGACGCGCCCGCCTGGGTCGGATGGAATCATGGTCGCGAGGAGGTCTCGAGGCGATGCTTCGCTAAGCTGCGACCAACCGGTAGCCGACCGCCGTTTCCGTGGTGATGAGCCGGGGTTGCGCCGGGTCGTTCTCCAGCTTTTGGCGCAGGGCTGCCATGAAGACGCGCAAGTACTCGTTGTGCTCGACTCGCGCCGGTCCCCACACTTCGCGCAGCAGTTGCCGGTGCGTCAGCACGCGGCCCGCGTTCTCGACCAGGAAATCGAACAGCCGGTACTCGGTCTTCGTGAGGTGAACCTCCTTGCCGTCCTTGCGGACGACGCGGGCGTGCCGATCGAATTCGATGTTGCCGGCCAGCGCGACGGTGCGTTGCTCGCCCGCGCCGACATCGCCGCGTCGTCGCATGTGCGCTCGCACCCGAGCGAGGAACTCGGCGACGCGAAACGGCTTTTCGACGTAGTCGTCGGCGCCGGCATCGAGGGCGCGCACCTTGTCGTGCTCCTCGGAACGGGCCGAGAGGACGATGATGGGTATCCGCGCGTGATGGCGTAGCGAGCCGATGAGATCGACGCCGTCGCCATCGGGAAGTCCGAGGTCGACGATGGCGAGGTCGAACCTGTCGTGCACCTGCTGCAGTGCCTGGCGCAGCGTCCCGACCTCATGGACGGTCCAGCCGCTCGCTCTCAAGGACGTGGAGACAGAGCGTCGGATGTTCGGATCGTCCTCGACGACCAGCGCGATCGGTGCCGCCAGGCTGGTCACTGGGTCGCCGCAAGCTGGCGCTAGGGGATCGTGGCGAAGAGGTTCGTTCATGAGGCGGGCCGTCATGCGCGTCATTCGTGCGGCGCGAGACGGCAATGTGGCACAGCGAATGCATTGCACCGGTGGGCGTGCGCGCCTGCGCGCACAGGAGATTCCGATGCTCTTGCGAACCATTGTCGCCGTCCTCGCGCTGCACGCGTTGGCCTCGCGCGCGACGGCCGAGCCCGGGCCACTTCCCGCCTATGGTGCGGACGCGAAGCAGACCTCCGTCTCCGGGCTTTCCGCTGGTGCGTACATGGCGGTCCAGCTCCAAGTAGCCTACTCGGCGTCGGTCATCGGCGCCGGCGTGATCGCCGGCGGGCCGTTCTACTGCGCTGCCGGCGACGCGTTCTTCGTCACGCTGTGCATGGGGCAGATCTCGCCGTTGCTGCCGGGAGCATCGGAGTCCGTCGGCACGGCCGAGGGCTATGCCATCAGCCATGCCATCGACCCGCTGAGCCACCTGCGGCATCGCCGCCTCTACTTCTTCAGCGGCAGCCTCGACGGCACCGTCAAGCCGGCCGCCGTCGCTGCGGCGGTCGAGTTCTTTCGCCGACTCGGCGTCGACGAGCACGGGATCGCCTACGTGCGCGACGTCCCGGCCGGACACGCCATGCTCGCGCCGGACGCGGTCCACCCATGCGACGTCACCGCCAGTCCGTACGTCAATCGATGCGACGTCGCCGGCGCGCCCTACGACCAGGCTAAGGCGGTGCTGACGCAGATCTACGGCGCGCTACAGCCGCCGCGGGCAGGCGCGAACGAACACTCGGTGGCGTTCGACCAGCGTCCGTTTGCCGATGCCACGAGCGCCATGGCGGACACCGGCTACGTCTACGCGCCGAGCAGCTGCGCCGTCGCCGGCGCGCACTGCCGGGTGCACGTGGCGCTGCACGGCTGCATGCAGGACGCCGAGTCGGTGGGCGACGCCTTCTATGGCGGCGCCGGCTTTAACCGCTGGGCTGCGGCCAATCGTCTGATCGTCCTCTACCCGCAGGTCAACAAGTCGACGGCCAACCAGTTCGGGTGTTGGGATTGGTGGGGCTACACAGGCGCCAGCTACGCCAAGAAGTCCGCGCCGCAGATGAAGGCGATCATGGCGATGGTCAAAAGGCTGACCCAGCCGTAGCGTCGGAGGATCGCGCGCCGCACCGCGGCGTCGTCCTCAAGCTTGCGGACGACGCCGCGATCACCGGCGCCGGCGCAGCCGTCGCCTCATTCCAACGAAGGATGCGGCGACCGAGCGTGAGGACTACGGTGAAAGCGCCAGGCATCGGGCAGTGTCCGGACCGGCAAAGCGAGGGCGCCATGGTCACCAAATCCATTTTCATCAGCCACATCTCGGAAGAGGCCGAATACGCGGCGCTTCTCAAGGAGATGATCCAGAGCGACTTTCTCGAGCTCGCCCGATGCTTCACCTCGTCCGATATCGGCTGCATCGGCGCCGGCCAAAATTGGCTGACGGCGGTCGAGCGGGCGATGAACGAGGCGAAGGCCGTCATCGTGCTCTGCAGCAAGGCGTCGGTGCATCGGCCGTGGGTTCAATTCGAGGTCGGCGCGGCTTGGATGAAGGAAGTCCCGGTCATTCCGGTGTGCCACTCGGGTCTGAAGACGAGCGATCTGCAGATGCCGCTGTCGCTGCGCCAGGGAGTCGAGTTGCCGACCGAGCGTGGCATTGCCCAGCTTTACGACGGCGTCGCCCGGACTCTCAAGATGGCACGGCCGCCGAGTCCGAGCAATCTCGACGTTCGGCTGCGCCAAATGAAGGACATCGAGGCTTGCCTCCGGGTCGGGGCGGTGCAGCAGTTCGAGCTCTTCCTCGACATCGTTCTCGCGGCGCCGGGTCGACTCGAAGGAGAGACCATTCCTGACGATGCGGTCGTCGAATCGGAGGGTGCCTCGCTGGAGCTCTTCGGCTTTCTCGAGGGAGCGCCGCTGACCTGGCGCGACATCGTTCGCCAGGCGCGCAAGACACCGGACACGCGTTGGCTACGCGAGTTGCAGCGCTCGATCGCCCTGGCCAGCAACAACGAGCGGTTCCGCCCAGTGCAGGCCGTTTACCACACCGCGAACGGTTCGTACCAGCCGCAGCTGTCGAAGAAGGAGCTGCGCAGCGACGGCTCGAGCCGCTTCCACGTCCACTTCGTCTCCACCGTCGTGGCACCCCTGAGCGAGGTGCAGAACGACTTCGGCATGCTCGCGACGCTGCTGCGCCTCGGCCTGCGCTTTCGCTATGAAGTCATCGAGCGCTTTCAAAGGCTTTTGCGGCCCCGCATGGGCGCCGCCGCCCCTGCTCCATCAGTCGATGCCGTGAAGCAGCTTCGCGAGGCGATCGAAATCATCGAGAACGATGCGCTCTCTCGTGGCGCCGAGCGGATGGATCGCGATGCGGTAATCGCCCTGTTCGAAAGCGCCGAGGACCAGGCCACGATGGCAGACGTCCAGGACTCGTGGGACGAAACCCGCAAGGCGCTCTTCTGCGACGATCCTCAGCCGTCGTCGGAAGAGGTCGCGCGCGCGCTGACACGGATGCGAACGATCAACTACGACTTCATGAGGCTCGGCACGCGTCGATTTCACGAGCTGGTGAAGACACGCTGGGCTGAACCGGTTCCGGTGCGCGAAGCCTTGCCCGCTTGACAGCTCTCGGACGACTAGCGGCGTACGACGTAACGGGTGATTTGCGGCGGTTCGTCGCGCTGATGAAAGGCGAGGCGGCGCTCGCGCAGCGCGATGTCGGCGGCAGTCGCCCGATGAAAGCGTCGCAGGTGCTCGGTCCACGATTCATCGATGATTTCCTCGACGAATCGCCCCGGCTCATTGGTGTCGTTCAACAGCTCCCAGCCGATCGCCCCCTGGCTCAGGCGCGCGCGCCGCGTGTCCTGCATCATCCGTACGAACGCCTCGGCGCGCAAAGGATCGATCAGGTATTCAACCGTCGTGATGACGCGCCCCCCTCCTGCGGCGCGCCCCGGGGCTGGGCCGCCCAGCCGGCGCGTGCCGGGCTCATGTCGCTCTTCGTCGGCGCTGTCGGTGACGAAGCGGACGGCCATCAGCATGAACAGGACGCCGCCGGCGGCTGCCGACAGGAGCGCCGTCTGGATCGAGCCGACCGTGGCCACCTGACCCCAGAGCGCCGCGCCGAGCGCGCTCGCGCCCATGATCGCCATCTGGTAGCTCGCCATGGCGCGCGCACGAACCCAATTCGGCAACGACATCTGGGCCGACACCGCGAGCGAATTCGCGACCGTGATCCAGGCCACCCCCCCGCGCCACCATCGCCGGCACCGCGATCCAGGCGCTGGGTGCGAATGCCATGACCGCGGTGGCAGCCGACTGCACCACGGCGCCGCCGACGACGAGATCGTCGCGGCCATGGGCCTGGCGCAGGCGCGGCAGGGCGAGCACCGCGACGATGGCGCCTGCGCCCATGCTGGCAAGCAGGAGGGTGAAGGTGCCGGCGTCGCCTCCGGCGAGGCCGCGCGCCAGCAGCGGCAGCAGCGCCAGCAAGGCGGTGGAGTGGAGGAAGAAGATCGAAACCCGCGTCAGCACCGCGCGCATCCGCGGCGACTGACGGACGAATTGCACGCCGACCCGGATCGCGCTGATGAGCCGCTCGCGGCCGAGGGGATGGGGCTGGTGCTCGTGGCGCCAGCGCAGGATCACGAATCCGGAAACGAGCGACAGGACCGCGTTGAGCGCAAACACCCAGACGCTGCCGGCGCTGGCGATGAGCGCTCCCGCCACGAGCGGGCCGACGATGCGCGACAGGTTCATCGCCATCCCGTTCAGAGCCAGCGCCGACGCGAGCTGAGTGCGCGGCACGAGCTCCGGCACGATCGCCGAGAACACGGGCCAGCGCAACGCCAGGCCGATGCCGTTGGCAAAGACGAACACCAGCAGCCAGGGGGCCGTCATCATCCCCGAGGCGGTCGCGGCGCACAGCGCAATCGCCGTCGCCGCCAGCCAGAACTGGGTCGCGACCAGCCAGCGGCGCCGGTCGAGGATGTCGGCCAGCGCGCCGCTCGGCAGGCCGAGGAGGAACACCGGCAAGGTCGACGCCGACTGGACGAGCGCGACCCAGATCGGCGTGCTCGTCAAGGTCGTCATCGTCCACGCCGCCGCCACGTCGTTCATCCACATGCACAGGTTCGCGGTCAGCCAGGTGCTCCAGAGCAGCCGAACACCGGCTCGCTCAAGGGCTCGAACGCGGTGGCCGAGCGCGGTGACGTCGGCGGTCGCGAAGGGAGCGCTGCGTCCTCGGGTGGAATCGATGACATGGAAGGATGGCTAGTTTCTCCGATTGCGTCCCGGGGCGAAGGAGCGTTCCGGGTTGTCCCTCGATCCGCACCTGCTCGCCTGCGGCGACGATCGGTTCCTGCGCGCGCCCATGGCGCTGCGACCGACGCACTGCGGGAGGCTCGAATGACTGAGCGACGAGACCGTGAAGAGGATGTCTGGCTGAGCGACGCGCAGCTCTCGCAGCTCGCCCGCGCGGATGAGGTCGACCGTCTGCATTCGCCGGTGCCGACGCGCATGGTCTCCAATGGCGAGCACATGCCGATCCCGCAGACGGCCGAGCAGAAGCGGGTCGAGCGCCGCATCGAAGACCTGGCCGAACGCGCCGGCCGCAAGCTCGGCCTGGGGCGACGCAGGTTTCTCGCCGGCGCGGGCGGGGTGGCGGCGAGCTTTCTGGCGATGAACGAGGTCTACGGGCAGTTCTTCGACGTCGATCGCGAGGAGCTCTATCAGGCGGATGCCGCGCGGCCGAACGCGCCGCCGTCGGACCTGTTCGTGTTCGACGATCAGCTGCACATGGTGCGCTCGAGCCAGTCGGGCCCGCTCCTGTTCCTCGCCTTCGTTCAGGGCGAATCGGCGGCGGCGGGCTCGCCGTTCAAGAAGAACCCGTTCCAGAAGGAAGGCCAGGTCGACGAGCTCGGCCGACCCTGGGCTACGCTCGATCCCAAGCGCGCGGGCGTCGCGATCAACAGCGAATCGCTGCACCTCAGCCGCTTCATCCAGGACGTCTTCTTCGACAGCCAGGTCACGGTCGGCCTGCTCAGCGCCGCCACGCTCGGCGTGTTTCCGCCCG
Source organism: uncultured beta proteobacterium (assembly GCA_963766315.1). Taxonomy (GTDB): domain Bacteria; phylum Pseudomonadota; class Gammaproteobacteria; order Burkholderiales; family Burkholderiaceae_C; genus Schlegelella_A. The sequence goes on along the minus strand of CAVXZM010000008.1, from coordinate 5,483 downwards.
GTGACCCGAACGGGCGGCCGCCGCAGAACTACACCGAGTCGCAGCAGGTCGTCAACGTCACCGCGCGCCAGACGGCGGCGATCCGCAACTTCGTGAACCGCATCTCGGGCTCGCAGCGGATGCTCGCGCACGGCCAGATCTACCCGGGCGTTCCCAACCTCGAGTTCATGGAGCGGCAAATCCAGGAGAACCATCCGGACTCGTGGAAGGGCTACAACATCGCCTTCGCCGCGAAAGCCGACGACGACCCCGCGAGCCCGATGCGCCGCTGGCGCCTCGACGACGAGAAGATCGTCTACCCGACCTACGAGCTGATCGCGCGCCACAAGGAGCAACTCGATAAGCACCCCGGGTTCTTCAACATCTGCATCCACAAGGGCTTCTCGCCCTCGCCGGTCGACACGCCCGAAATGGGCAACCCGATCGACATCCCGAAAGCCTCGCGCGATTGGCCGCAGTTCAACTTCATCATCTACCACGCGTGCTGGGGCGGCATGGTGCCGTTCGCGTGGTCGCGTCCGGTGCTTGACGACATCGTGGCCGAGCGCAACTACCTGAGCGGCGTGCCGAACCTGCCCTGGCTGACGCAGTTCGGGCAGACCTGCGGCAAGCTGGCCAACGTCTATGCCGAGATCGGCTCGACCTTCGCCAACAACGTCGTCACGTGGCCGACGGTGTGCGCGCACATGCTCGGGCAGCTGATGATGTATTTCGGCGAGGACCGGATCGTGTTCGGCTCGGACTGCGTGTTCAACGGATCGCCGCAGTGGCAGATCGAGGCGCTGTGGCGGTTCCAGATCCCCGATGAGATGCGGCGGCGCTTCGGCTATCCCGAGCTCACGGCGACCGCCAAGCGGAAGATCCTCGGCCTCAATTCGGCCCGGCTTTACAAGGTGCCGGCGCAGGGGCTCGTCGCCGGCGACGCCGGCAGCCTCTACAAGCCGCTGCCGCGCGACTACGAGAACCGGATCTCGCTGCCGCTGAAGGCGCTGCTCGAATACTCGGGCCTGCCGCAGGACAAGCTCGCCCAGGCGCGGCGCGAGTACCTGGCCGCTGGAGTGATGCCGAACCACACGCGCTACGGCTGGGTGCACACGGGCTGACCGGGCATCTGGATCGACGTCGCTGCGGCGAGCCGCGAACGCCGGCTCGGGCCGCACCCGTCCTACGGGCAAGATCGATGTCGGCCGACTCTTCTGTGCGTCGCGGCGCGCGAGAGTCGGCGCCATGGACGAGCGCTCTCGCTGCCGCTGTCTGCCGGTCCTGGTCGAGGCCGCGATCGCCTGTGCCGCCTTCAGTTTCGCGGGGGCATCGTCGGCGAATGAAGGAGAGCCCATCAAGGGCGCCGCCAGCGCTGTCAAGCGAGAGGCGCCGGTCGCGAAGCCGAAGCTCGACCTGACCGGCCGCAAGCGGGTCGGCATCGCGTCGGTCTACGCGCGCAGGTTCGCGGGCAAGAAGATGGCCGACGGCACGCGAATGGATCCGCACGACGACAACGCGGCGAGCAAGACCTTGCCGCTCGGCACCGAGGCGAAAGTCACCAACCTGAAGACCGGGCAAAATGCGACGGTGACGATCCAGGACCGCGGGCCGTACGTGAAGGATCGGATCGTCGACCTTTCGCCGGCGACGGCCGAGAAGATCGGCATCACGCCGAAGAAAGGCATCACCAAGGTCGAGGTCGCGCCGACCCCAGCGGCGCGCGGGCCCTGACCGCGCTCGGCGCCGCAACGTGCTCAGACGAAGAGCGGTCGGAGCAGCGTGACGCCGGCGCCGACGAGTCCGGCGGCGAGCACGACCCAGGTGACGGTCACCTTGAAACGCAGCAGCGCGATGCCAGCGGCAGCGCCGATCAGCGCCGAGAGCCACTCGAAGCGGCCGGCGAATCCATCCGGCCACAGCACGTAGTAGGCGAAGAACACGCCGAGGTTGACGATCACGCCGACCACCGCGGCGGTGATCGCGGTCAGGGGTGCCGTGAAGTGCAGCTTGCCGTGCGTCGATTCGATGAACGGGCCGCCGATGAAGATGAACAAGAACGACGGCAGGAACGTGAACAACGTGACCACCAGCCGCCGCCGCCGTGGCCGAGAGGAACAGCGAGTCGGCGCCGAGGACGGCGTGGTTCCAGCCGCCGACGAAGCCGACGAACGCCACCACCATGATGAGTGGTCCCGGCGTGGTCTCGCCGAGGGCGAGGCCGTCGATCATCTGCGGCGCGCTGAGCCAGTGGTAGTGGTCGACGGCGCCCTGGTAGACGTAGGGCAGCACCGCATACGCACCGCCGAAGGTGAGCAGCGCAGCCTTGGTGAAGAACCACGCCATCTGCGTCAGGGCGTCATTCCAGCCGAAGGCGAAGGTCAACCCCGCGACGCCGGCCGACCACAGGCCGAGGCCCAGCGCGAGGACACGGGCCAGACGCGGCCAGGCGAACGTCGCGTGGGCCGGCGTCGGCGTGTCGTCGTCGATCAGGGCCGCGCCGGCGCGGCTGTCAGCCTTGCCGTGACCACCGCCGGCGGCGAACCGCGCCGGCGCCAGGCGGCCGCCGAAGTGGCCGACGACCCCCGCCGCCAGGACGATCAGCGGGAATGGCACGCGCAGCGCGAAGATAGCGACGAACGCCGCCGCCGCGATGCTCCACAGCCAGCCGTTCTTCAAGACGCGCGAACCGATCCGCCAGGCCGCCGACAAGACGATCGCGGTCACCGCAGGCTTGATGCCGTAGAACACGCCGGCGACGGCAGCGACGTGGCCGTAGGCCATGTAGACCCACGACAAGGCGACCAGAATGAAGAGCGACGGCAGGACGAACAGTCCGCCGGCGACGATGCCGCCCCAGCTGCGATGCATCAGCCAGCCGATGTAGGTGGCGAGCTGCTGCGCTTCGGGGCCGGGCAGCACCATGCAGTAGTTGAGCGCATGCAGGAACCGGTTCTCGGAGATCCAGCGCCGACGCTCGACCAGCTCCTGGTGCATCAGGGCGATCTGGCCAGCCGGGCCGCCGAAGCTGATGAAGCCGAGCTTGAGCCAATAGACGAGCGCCTGACCGAAAGTGACGGCGGCAGGCGCGGCGGCGAGAGTGCGGTCAAGCGCCGTGGTGGCTCGCTTTCAGGCAGACGGCAGGCGCCGATCGTACCCGCGCAACCGAAGCGGCAGCCGGCGCCGCTCGACCACGGCCAGGAATGACGGCAGCAGCGTCCTTTCTCCCAGCGGATGCGCCCGAAAGGAGAACGGTGTCACGCTTTGCGAGGGCCACCGCATGAGCGGTTCCCCGGCCGGCGCTGCCGCGACTTACGCTTTGTTTCCGTTTCCTTGGCGGCTCCCTCCATGTCGGACGTACGGATCCTCGCGGTGTCGCTCGAAGGCGGCGACCAGCCGCAGCACATCACCTACATCTGGACCGCCGCGGGCGCGGTCGCGCGGCAGCGCGCGGTCGAAAATCTCTGGCTTGGACGCTGTCGCTATTACGTGGTAGCGCCGAGCGGGCGCATCGACGTCACGCCGGTGCCGGCACGCGGACCGAACGTCGTTGCCGCGATTTTCGGCCGGCGTGTTCGTGGCCACCTCAATTCGCCACGTGGCGGCGCCGCCATGGACAGCCTGCTGACCTTGCCGCGACTGCCAAGCCCAGCCAGACCGCGACGCAGCCAAGCAATGGACGCCGCCGCCTAGCCGGCGGCAGCGCCAACGCGCCGGTTAGAACGGCTCGAAAGCGCGGATCGCTGCCTTGCGCGAAGGCGCCGATGCGGACGTTTTCTCGGCGGAGCCGCGCCAACGCAGCTCGATTGCCAGCTGCCCGCCGCCAACGAGCATCGCCACCACCAGCCGCGCGAACGACGACTCGACGCGCAGCGCCGAAACGCCGACGACGCGACCGCTGCCATCGGTCGTGAGTGCCGCATGCATCGAGCACGAATAGAGCGCGACGAGGGAAGCGCCGACGCAGCTGGCGATGATGATCGGTCGTCTCACGCAGGTTCCGGGGACGGTTCGAAGGCCGCATCGTAGCGTGCCGCGAAGGCGTGCGTCGGACACTGCGCAACCTCGTGTCAGACAAGTGCGCGAGACGCGCCGGTGCCGTTCCAGACCGCCTTTGCGAATCAATAATCCGGCCCGCCAAAAGGCGTTCGCGCAAGCGAAAGACCGGTTGGCTCGCGCCGCTGGGGCGCCACAACTCTGCCAAGGAAGACCATCATGAAGTCCACTGCAACCCTCCTCGCCGGCGCCTTCGCCGCCCTGACGTTCGCCCTGCCGACCTTTGCCGCCGACGACGCCGCGAAGGCGTCGATGAAAGCGGCCGACGAGACCCATGCGACGACGCAGAAGCAGGCCAAGGCCGACGAGAAAGCGGCCGAAGCGCAATGCGGCACGATGAGCGGCGACGCCAAGAGCCAGTGCAAGAAGAACGCCGAGGCGACCTACAAGAAGACCATGGCCGACGCAGACGCCACCCATGACAAGGCCAAGGCCGACTACAAGGCCAACAAATAGATTGCTCGCTGAAACGAAAACGGCGCCCGAGGGCGCCGTTTTTTTCGTCAGACCGCTCTCAGTGGACGACGCCCAACGACTCTTCCTTACCGCCTCGGTAAGTGTGCATCGTCAGGGCGCCATTCTTGATGTCGCCCTTCTCGTCGAAGCTGATCACGCCCGTCACGCCCTTGTAGCCAGTCGTCTTCGCGAGAACCGGCAGGTAGACGGCCGGGTCGGCCGAGCCGGCCTTGACCATCGCCGCAACCATGACGTTGACCGCGTCATACACGTAGGGCGCGTAGACCTGCACGTCGAGCCCGAACTTCTTCTTGTATTCGGCCTTCCACTTGTCGAGCGCAGCCTGCTCTGCCTTGTCGACACCGCCAGCCTCGGCACAGATCACCTGATCGTCCGCCAGCGCCCCGCCGGCAAGCTTGGGCAACTCACTGGAGCAGATGCCGTCGCCGCCCATGAACTTGGCGTGGATGCCAAGCTGCTTCATCTGCCGGATCATCGGGCCGGCCTCGGCGTCCATGCCGCCGTAGAAGACGATGTCCGGGTTCTTGGCCTTGATCGCGGTCAGGATCGCGGTGAAGTCGGTTGCCTTGTCGCTGGTGTACTGGTTGTCGACAATGTTGCCGCCCGCGGCCTTCGCGCCCTTGACGAACTCCTCGGCCACGCCTTGACCGTAAGCGGTGCGGTTGTCGATGACCGCAATCGACTTGCCCTTCAGCTCCTTGACCGCGTAACGGCCGAGCGTGCCGCCCAGCTGGACGTCATCGGCAACGACGCGAAATGTCGTCTTGAAGCCTTGGCGGGTGTACTTGGGGTTGGTCGCCGAAGGCGAGATCTGCGGGATTCCGGCGTCGGAGTAGATCTTGGAGGCCGGAATCGTCGTGCCCGAATTCAGGTGGCCGATGACGCCATTGACCTTCGCATCGACCAGCTTGTTGGCGACGGCGGTGCCCTGCTTCGGGTCGGCCGCGTCATCTTCGGCGATGAGCTCGAAC
>CAVXZM010000007.1:0-129305 GCA_963766315.1 uncultured beta proteobacterium | reverse complement strand
TTGGCCTTCTTGCCGCCGATGGTGACGCCCTTTGCGTTCAGCTCGTCGATGGCCATGCGGGCGCCGTTCTCGTTGTCCTTGCCCAGGTGGGCGATGCCGCCGCTGGTCGGGCCGACGTGGCCGATCTTGACGATCATGTCCTGCGCCGAGACGCTGCCGGCAAAAATCGCCGCGGCCGCGGCCGCAATCAGGTTCAGCTTGACTTGCATGCAAATACCTCCGTTATTGAACAAGAATCGGTCGGGAGTCTGCGCACCCGAAGCGCGAGACGATAACGCAATTGATGGGCCCGCCCGCATCGGGACTTTCATCGACAGCCGCAGCGCCTTCTTTCGTGCAGGCGGCTCAGCGGTCCTCGCGCCGCCCGAGTTCGCGCGCGATCGAGCGCGAGACGATATCGCGCATCGCCGCCGTGAGCTCCTTCTTGGCGTCGCGCACGAGTGTGTCGGAGGCGCGCGCCAGGATCGGCGCCAATGCCTCCCGCAGGCGTACTTCGAGCATCAGCTCGACCTGACGCTGCAAGTCGGCAAGGACGCGCTGGGTCAGCTGGACATCGCCTGCGTGGGAAGCGCCAGAGCGCGCCGGCGCGGCCGCGGTCGTCGTCGGCGCAGGCGCGGCTGCCGGCTGCACTGGCGTGGCAGGCGGGACGGTCGGGGTCGCCGGCGCGGCGTTCGCGGGCATTGGCGCGGCCGGCGCTGCGGCGTCGGCACGGTCGGCGTCCGCCGGCACCGGCGCAGCGTGGACCGAGACGGCGGCGACTGGCGGCGCTCGCGGCTTTTCCGGTCGTGGTGCCGGCGCCGGCGTCGCTGCCGAAGGCGGCGGCGCAGCGCTCGGCCGCGCCGGAGTCGGCGTGGCGGCTGGTGCCGGCGGTGTCGGGACGCTTGCCGGCGCTGCGGCTGCTGCTGCCGGCGGCAGCGTCACTGCGGCGGGCGCCGGGCGGCGTCGGCCGGCGGGCGGCTCGTCGGGCGCGGCGGCGCTGGTTGCGGGTGAGCGGCGGTGGTTGGAGCGGCCGCGGAGCAGCCGGCGCGACCGGCGCTGGTGCACCACCGGGCCAGCTCACGACCTCGGTCAGCGTCGGGATCGATCCCAGCGGCGGCTTGCCGGTACTCATGCCGCAACCTCGTGACGCTTGATCGGGTAGCCGCGGTTCTGGTAGGTCTTCCAGCGCGCCCGCGCCGCCTGTCGGTCGGCGTCGTCCAGCGAGACGATCTCGAACAACCTGGCGAAGGTCTCGAAGCCGCTCGGCGGCTCGTCGCCCAGGTTGACCAGGGCCTCGTGACGCGGCGCAGCGAGCGCGTTCTGGCTCAGCCAGACGGTGCTCGCGTGAAGCGATTCCGGGACCTCCGCCAAGCGCTCGATCGGGCTGTGCGGGACGAACTCCGCCCCGGCGCCCCAGAGCTCGCGGTCGAACTCGGCCAGCGCCATTGGCGGCCCGGTCACCACCAGCGCGATGCCCTGGCGCTGGGCCTGGCGCACCAGGCGGCAGGCGTAGCCGGTCCGGCTCGGCGCACTGAAATAGAAGCTGATCTCGGTCATGCTTCGGCGCTGCAACGACAGACGCGGCTACTTCGCGTAGCCGAGAACGAAGTGGGTCAGCAGGCCCACCGGACGGCCGGTCGCACCCTTCTGGGCGCCTGATTTCCAGGCGGTGCCGGCGATGTCGAGGTGGGCCCACGGGAACTTGGCGGTGTAGCGGCGCAGGAACATCGCCGCCGTGATCGCGCCGCCGGGGCGGCCGCCGACGTTGGCCATGTCGGCGAAGTTGCTCTTCAGCGCGTCGTCGTATTCGTCGTCGAGCGGCATCCGCCAGCAGGTGTCGAGCGCGCTGCCGCCGGCGGCGAGCATTCGGGTCGCGACCTGGTCGTCGGGCGTGAACAGGCCCGAGTGGTGATGACCGAGGGCGATGACGCAGGCGCCGGTCAGCGTCGCGACGTCGACCACGACTGCCGGATTGAAGCGCTCGGCATAGCTGAGCGCGTCGCACAGGATCAGTCGGCCCTCGGCGTCGGTGTTGAGGATCTCGATCGTCTGGCCCGACATGCTGGTGACGACGTCGCCGGGCTTGACCGCCTTGCCGCTCGGCATGTTGTCGCAGGTCGGGACGATGCAGACCAGGTTCAGCCGGGCCTTCAACGAAGCGATCGTGGCGAGCGTCGCGAGCACGCTCGCCGCGCCGCACATGTCGAACTTCATCTCGTCCATCTCGGCGCCGGGCTTGAGCGAAATGCCCCCGGTGTCGAAGGTGATCCCCTTGCCGACCAGGACGACCGGCGGCTGGGTCTTCGCCGCGCCGTCGTAGCGGCCGACGATGAAGCGCAGCGGCTCGTCCGATCCCTGTGCAACGGCGAGAAAGGCGCCCATGCCGAGCTTTTCGACATCCTTCCGGTCGAGCACCTCGACCTCGAGGTCGAACTGCTTGCCGAGCTTCTTCGCCTGTTGGCCGAGCCAGCTCGGCGTGCAGAAGTTGCCGGGTCGGTTGCCGAACTCGCGCGCCATCGTCACACCGGCAGCGATCGCTTCGCCGCGGCGCACGCCGCGCTGGACCGCTCTCTCGTCCGCTTTCTGGCAGTAGACGGTCAGGCTCTTCGGCGTCCACGGCGCAGGCGCGCTCGGCTTGGTGTGGGTGTAGAGATAGGCGGCGTCGGCCGCGGCGACGACGCTCGCCTCGGCCTCGGCTTCACCCATGCCGCGACCGGTGCCAGCGGCGACGGCGAGGGTGCTGGCGCCGCTCGTCTTCAGCGCGCCGAGGCCGAGCGCGACCGCTGCCTTGAACGATTTCGCCGAGTCGTCGCCGGCGACCGCGACGACGAGCCGCTTGGCGGCGACGCCGCTCGGGCGATACAGGTAAAGCAGCTTGCCCTTCTTCAGCGCCAGATCGCCTTCGCTGACGGCGGTCTCGATCAACGCGCGCAAGGGCGCAGCGAGGGCGGCGTCCGCCTTGATGCCAACGACGAGAACGAGGGCGTCGATCGCGAGGTCGGCAAGCCCTGACGGCGCCGCGATCTGATGACGGAAGTCCATAATTCCCCGGGGAAAACAAAGAGCCGACGATGTTATTCGATTCGACATTGCGCCGAGAGCTCGCGCGCAACTTCGGCGGCACGCTGGTCGTGATCCTGACGATCGTGCTGACGATCATGTTCATCAGGAACCTCGGCCAGGCCGCGCTCGGCAGGATCGCGCCGCAGGACATCGTGCTCCTGCTCGCCTACATCGGCCTCGGCCATCTCTCGACCCTGCTTGCGCTCTCGCTCTTCATCGCCGTCGTCGCGACGCTGTCGCGCATGTACCGCGGCAGCGAGATGACGATCTGGTTTGCGAGCGGCGTCCCGCTGCGGCGCTTCGTCCGGCCGGTGCTGCGCACCAGCTGGCCGGTGCTGCTCGTCATCGCCCTGCTCTCGCTTTTCGTCTGGCCGTGGCAGAACGAGCGCAGCGCGCTGCTGAAGGACCAGTTCGAGCGCCGCTCAGATCTCTCGCGCATCGCCCCGGGCCAGTTCCAGTCCTCCGCCGACGGTCAGCGCACCTTCTTCTTCGAGGGCGGCGCCAGCGAGGCGTCGAGCGGTCGCAATGTCCTGATCGTCACTTCGCATGGCGACGTCGAGTCGGTGACGTCGGCCCGGTCGGGCGCGATCCTGAACGAAGGCGAGAGTCGCGTCCTGACCCTGAACAAGGGTCAGCGCAACGAGCAGAACGCCGTCAACGGCGACAAGTCGGTCGCGCGCTTCGAGACCTACTCGGTGCAGGCCGGCGAGCGGGCGCTCGAAGGCGCCGGAGCCAGCCTGCCACGGGCCCTACCGACAGCGACACTGCTGCGCGATCCGACGCCGCTCAACCGCGCCGAGCTCGTCTGGCGCGTCGGACTGATCCTCGCCGCCGCCAACATGCTGCTGCTCGGCATCGGCATCGCCGCATCCAATCCGCGCCACGCCAGCAACTGGAACCTGCTGTTTGCGCTGCTCGCCTTCTTCGCCTACTACAACCTTATCAATCTGTCGCAGGCCTGGGTCGGCTCGGGGCGCCTCAGCGTCGGCGTCGCGCTCGGCGTCGGCCATGGTGGTGTCCTGGCGCTGGCTCTGGCGCTCCTCTGGTGGCGCGAAAACGGCATGCGCCGCGCCGCCGTGACGCGTCGCCGGCGTCGCCGCCGCGCCGCCGCCGTGACGCGGCACGCCGCATGAGGACGGTCCGGCGGCTCTTCCATGCCGACATCACGGCCGCCGTCGCCTTCGTCAGCCTGTCCTTTCTCGCCCTCTTCTTCTTCATCGACTTCGTCGACGAGCTGCGCAGCGTCGGCGATCGCTACACCGCCGCCCGGGCCGCGGGCTACTCGTTGCTGCTCGCGCCCGGCCATCTGTACGAGCTGATGCCGATCGCGGTCCTGATCGGCACGATCTACGCCCTGGCACGTCTGGCGCAGTCGTCGCAGTACACGATCCTGCGCACCGGCGGCCTCGGCCCGGGCCGGGCGCTCTGGCTGCTGACCAGCCTGGCGCTGGTCTTCGGCCTGTTCACCTTCGTCGTCGGCGACTACCTCGCGCCCTTCAGCGAGCGCATCGCCAGCCAGCTGCGCGCCGGCGCCAAGGGCTATCTCTACCTCGGCCGCTCGGGCGCATGGATCAAGGAGCACTCGTCCGGGCCCGGCGGCGAGAAGAGCTACTCGATCAACGTCGGCTCGGCCGAACGCGGCAGCGTGCTGCACGACGTCCGCATCTTCGAGTTCGACGCCGACGGGCAGCTGCTGTCGCGCACCGCGGCGCCGCTCGCCGAAGTCGCCCGGGACGGCACCTGGACCCTCAGCGACGCGACCCTGACACGCTGGGTCGACGCCGCGGCGTCGTCGAGCGCACGCGAGCAGACGCTGCCGCGCCTGCAGTGGCGCAGCTCGCTCTCGCCGGCCGTCGTCGCCGCCGCCGTGCTGCCCGTGACGACGATGTCGACGGTCGAGCTGTGGCGCTACATCGCCCATCTCTCCGACAACGAGCAAGCGGCGCAAGAGCAGAAGATCCAGTTCTGGAACCGAGCGCTCTACCCCTTCATCTGCCTCGTCATGATGGGTCTCGCCCTGCCGTTCGCGTACCTGAGCGCGCGCTCGGGCGGGATCAGCATGAAGGTCTTCGCGGGCATCATGATCGGCGTGAGCTTCGTCCTCATCAACAACGTCTTTCGCCACCTCGGCCTGCTCGGCAACTGGACACCCTGGCTGGTCGCGGCGACGCCGGGTGCGCTCTATCTCCTGCTCTCGCTCGCCGCCTTCAGCTGGCTGGTGCGCTATCGGTGAGGTCGTGACCAACGGCACTGGTCCTGTTCGCTCACGGCGCGCGCGATCCGCGCTGGGCGGAGCCGTTCGAGGCGGTCGCGGCGCAGGTGCGCGCCACCCGACCCGGGTTGCCGGTCGCGCTCGCCTTCCTCGAGCTGATGACGCCGACGCTCGCCGAGGCGGTCGAGCAGGTCGCGGCCGCAGGTGCGACGGCGATCGAGATCGTGCCGCTCTTTCTCGGCACCGGCGCGCACGTGCGCAACGACCTGCCAGCGCTGGTCGATGCGCTGCGCCGCGCCCATCCCGCGCTTTCGTTGCGGCTGCATCCGGCCATCGGCGAGCACGCCACGGTCGTCGCGGCGATGGCGCGCGCCGCCGTCGAGGCGGCGGGCTTCGGGGAATAATCGGCCGAGCCATGAATCTCCATCAGTTCAGGTTCGTCCAGGAAGCGGTGCGCCGCGACCTCAACCTCACCGAGACCGCCAAGGCGCTCTTCACCTCGCAGCCCGGCGTCTCGAAGGCGATCCTCGAGCTCGAGGGCGAGCTCGGCGTCGACATCTTCGCCCGCCACGGCAAGCGCCTGCGCCGGATCACCGAGCCCGGGCGCGAGGTGGTCAAGGCGATCGAGGTGATCATGCGCGAGGTCGGCAACCTGAAGCGGATCGGCGAGGAGTTCTCGAAGCAGGACGCCGGCACGCTCTCGATCGCGACCACGCACAGCCAGGCGCGCTATTTCCTGCCGGTGCCGATCGCGCAGATGCGAAAGCGCTTTCCCAAGGTCAACATCAGCCTGCACCAGGGAACGCCCGAGCAGGTGGCGAAGATGGTCTACGAGGAGGTCGCCGACTTCGGCCTCGCGACCGAATCGCTCGACGACCTGGCCGACCTCGTCACCCTGCCCTGCTACGCCTGGCAGCACGTGCTCGTTCTGCCGGCAGGCCACCCGCTGGCGGCGGTCGACCGGATCTCGATCGAAGACCTCGCGCCGCTGGCGCTGATCTCCTACCACCCGTCGTTTTCGGGGCGCAAGCGTATCGACGCCGCGTTCGCGACGCGAAAGCTCGTGCCCAATATCGTCCTCGAGGCGATCGACGCCGACGTCATCAAGACCTATGTCCGGCTCGGCCTCGGCATCGGCATCGTCGCCGAGATCGCGATGCGCGAAGAAGGCACGAATTCGGACCTGGTGGCGCGGCCGGTCGGCCATCTGTTCGGCCAGAACGTCGCCCGCATCGCCTTCAAGCGCGGCGCCTACCTGCGCAACTTCGTCTATGCCTTCGCCGAGATGACCTCGGATCGCCTGACCCGGCCGCTGGTCGAGCGGGCGATGGCCGGCGACGCCTACGACTACCAACTTTGAGCCGATGATCGTGAACGCTCGCGACGAATCCGCACCGCGCACGCCGCACATCGAAAGCCGTCTGCCGCATGTCGGCACGACCATCTTCACCGTGATGTCGGCGCTGGCGCAGGAGCACGGCGCGGTCAACCTCGGCCAGGGCTTTCCCGATTTCGACTGCGATCCCAAGCTGGTCGATGCGGTCGACGCGGCGATGCGCGGCGGCCTCAACCAGTACCCGCCGATGACCGGCGTGCCGGTGCTGCGCGAGCGGATCGCGGCCAAGGTCGAGGCGCTCTACGGCCGCCGCTACGACCCGGTCACCGAAGTCACGGTCACCGCCGGCGCGACCCAGGCGATCCTGACCGCGGTGCTCGCCTTCGTCGGCCCGGGCGACGAAGCGATCGTCCTCGACCCGTGCTACGACAGCTATGCGCCCAACATCGAGCTCGCCGGCGGCCGCGCCGTCCACGTGCCGCTCGTGCCGCGCACCTTCGCTCCCGACTTCGAGCGCATCGCCGCCGCGCTCGGTCCGAAGACGAAGGCGATCATCATCAACTCGCCGCACAACCCGACCGGAACCGTCTGGTCGGCCGACGACATGCGCCGCCTGGCCGAGCTGCTGCGGCCGACCGACGTCGTTCTCATCAGCGACGAGGTCTACGAGCACATGGTGTACGAAGGCGAGCACCAGAGCGCGGCGCGCTTTCCCGAGCTCGCCGCGAGGACCGTGGTCGTCTCGAGCTTCGGCAAGACCTACCACGTCACCGGCTGGAAGATCGCCTACGCGGTCGCGCCGGCGCCGCTCAGCGCCGAGTTCCGCAAGGTGCACCAGTTCAACGTCTTCACCGTCAACACGCCGATGCAGCACGGCATCGCCAGCTACCTGGCCGACCCCTCGCACCATCTCGCGCTGGCGGCGTTCTATCGCGCCAAGCGCGACCGCTTCCGCGCCGGCCTGGCGGCGACGCGACTCAAGCTCATGCCGTGCGCCGGCACCTATTTCCAGTGCGTCGACTACTCGGCCGCGAGCGAGCTCGGCGAGGACGCGTTCTGCCGCTGGCTGACGCGCGAGGTCGGCGTCGCCGCGATTCCGCTAGCGGCGTTCTATCCCGACGGCCGCGAGCAGGGAATCGTCCGCTTCTGCTTCGCCAAGAAGAACGAGACGCTCGACCTCGCGCTGGCCCGCCTGAGTCGGCTCTAGGGCGCCTGCGTCACTGACGCTGCGCAGCCCGGCCGGGCGGCGGACGACGAGCTCGTCGGCCGGCGTGTCGCTCGGCCAGGCCGAGACGTCGAGGTCGACCGAATAGACGCGGTCCGGGCGCAGGTTCGGCTCGGTCGGCGCGTCCTCGAGCGGAAGGAAGAGATCGATCGAGCCGAAGTCGGTCTCGACATTGCCGGCGAGCTCGCGTGCGATCGAGTACAGGAACAGCAGCTCGCGATAGGCCGGGAAGTCGAAGGTGTCGTCGCCTTCGCTGCGGCGAAAGAGCAGGTTGTCGAGCGACTGCATGGCATGCAGCGGCGTCGGCCAGAGCGCCTGCAGGCGCGCGATCGCCTGCGGATACTCCTCGAGCGCCCGGCCGAACTGAAGGTCCGAGCTCCACTCGGGAGCGAAGGCGTTGAAGTGGCGGTGGAACGCCTCGCGCACGTCCTCGTAGCTGGCGCGATCGTCGCGTCGCTGGTGGATCTCGAGCAGCTGCAGATACGGCAAGGGGCTGCCGCCGCCGGCTTCGTCGAGATACGCGCCGAGCAGTGCGATCGCCGCTTCGTCCTGGCCGAGGACGACGAAGAATTCAGCCTGCTGCTCGAGGTCGATCAGCTCTTCCATTGACGGCGACGAGCTTCTTCCCATGCTGCCCGGCGCGCCGCTGTTGGCCGAAGCGGCCGATCCGGACAGGCGCCCGTAGTGCGATTGCGGCGCGAGCACGGTCGTCACCTCGAGGCCGCCGATCGTCGCCGGCGCGGTCACCGGCAGCAGGCTCGCCGGACCCTCGTGCCATTGCGATGGGTGCTGGCTGACCTTGGGCGAATGCATCGTGTCGGTGGTGCTCGTGGCGCAGTGGCGGCGCCGACGCGTGCACCGGCAGCCGGCGGCCGTCGTTGCGCATGGGCGTTGGCGTCGAACCAGCGCGCGCGCCGGCGCTGGCGCGGCCGCAGGGCCCAGAACGCGGCCGCGAGCAAGGCGAAGAACAGCAAGCCCTGCCGCGAGCGTGTAGACCAGGCCGTTGGCGTAGCGCTGGTCGTCGGCCTGGCGCAAGCGTGCCTGCAGGGCGCCGATCGTCTTCTGCTGCGCCTGCGCATCGCCGCTCAGCTTGGCCAGCCCGGCCTCGAGCGACTGCAGCCGATCGCGCTCGCGAACGAGCGCGGCTTCGGCGGCGCTCGCCGCGGCCTGGGCGGCGACGAGCTCCTGGCGGACGATCGGGTCGGCGCCCGCGCCGGGAGTCTGCGGCGGCGGCGTCATGAACGGCGATCCCGGGTCGAGCTTGAGTCGCGGCGTCGACCGCGCCGGCGGAGCGGCCGCCGTGCCGGCGATATCCGCACGCGCGACGGTCCGCACCAGCGCCGACCGCGGCGTTGCCTGACTCGGGCTTGGCGCCGCGGCAGCGACGCGCGAGCCGGTCGCCGCGCGGCGGCTCGCGCGGCGCGAATCTGGCGCGGGCGATGCGCTCGCCACCGCGCCCTCGGGCGCACGCCGACGCGATGCATCGGCGCTGCGGACGATGTCGAGCAGCGGCCCGACCTGGTTGCCGATCTGTTGCGGCGGCAACGCTTCCTGCGCGCTCGCCAGGTTCACCAGCGGCGGGTCGACGAAGGCGACGAAGCGGCGCGAGACCTGCGAGTTGCAGCCGAGGATGACGTTGACCGCGACGATCGGCTCGTCGACCACCGGCTTGGTCGTCACGCGGACGCGCCGCTGGCCGGACTCGCCGAAGGTCTCGAGCGTGACGCGGACGTTCTCGCGCGCGACCTTGGCGTCGCCGATCTCGACGTCGGCGAAGACGCATTCGCGCGCCAGCGCCTCGTCGACATCGAGCGTGACGGTGGCGTAGAAGTCGAGCGGCTGGCCGAGCGTCGTCGCCGTGACGGTGCGTCCGAAAGCCATCGCCATCGCATCGGCCGGAACGAGCAGCGTCAGCGCCGCGCCGAAGGTCAAAGTGAGCGAGGCTCTGCGCATCCGTGAGGGCTTGAAGGGTTCGATTTCACTCTAGCACGCAGGGGTCTCGTCACGCGGGTGGCGCAGCCCCGTTGCGACGCTCGTGCGTGACACAATTCCTCGAATGAAGCCGAGGTTTCCGCCACGCGCTCTCGCGCTCTCCCGATCGCTCGCGCCATGCCCTCCGAACTGCTGACCGAAAGGCGCGGCACGACACTCGTGCTGACGATCAGCGACGTCGCTTCGCGCAACACCTTGTCGGCGCAGGTGATCGCCGCCGGAATCGAGGCGCTCGATGCGTCGGAAGCGAATCGCGACGTGCGCGCCGTCGTGCTGCGCGGCGCCGGCGCGCACTTCTGCGCCGGCGGCAACGTCCAGGGATTGGTCGAGCGCCGCGCCGCCGGCGAGGCGACGCAGCGGCGCATGATCGATCACCTGCACCAGTGGATCGAAACGATCGCCGCCTATCCGAAGCCGGTGCTCGCCGCGGTCGAAGGCGCCGCCGCCGGCGCCGGCTTCTCGCTCGCGCTGGCGTGCGACCTGATCGTCGCCGCCGCCGACGCGCGCTTCGTGATGTCGCACGGCAAGCTCGGCCTCTCGCCCGACGGCGGCGCGACCGCGCGGCTGGCCGGCGCGCTGCCGCCGGCGCTGGTCAAGCAGATCGTCTGGCTCGCCGAGCCCGTGTCGGCGGCGACGCTGCAGGCGCACGGTCTGGTCGCCGCTGTCGCCGAGCCCGGCGCCGCGCTGGCCGGCGCGCTCGCACTCGCCGAACGCCTGTCCGCGCTCGCGCCGGGCGCGCTGGCGAGCGTCAAGGAGCTGGTCGCGCAGGCGCCGGGTCGGCCGCTGGTCGAGCAGCTCGCGGCCGAGCGCGATCAATTCCTCGCCAACCTGTTCGACGCCGACGGCGGCGAAGGCTTGCAGGCGTTCCTGGAAAAGCGGCCACCGCGCTTCAGCTGAGCGCCGCGGCCGCTCCTCCTGTCACCTCAGCGACCGGCGATGCACGCTCCCGTTCTTACACTCGACGAGCAGTCGAACATCGAAACGGGCTCGTGGTTCTCCAAGCTTTCCCCGCCGCTGCGCGAGGCGATCCTCGAGCGCGCGGTCGTGCGCCGCCTCGGCGACGGCGCGATCCTCTCGGCGCGCGGCGCGCCGGCCGAGGAATGGTGCGGCGTCGCCCAGGGCGCGGTCCGCGTCAGCTCGGTCTCGCTCGCCGGCAAGCAGGTCACGCTCACCTACGTCGAGCCGGGCACCTGGTTCGGCGACATCGCCCTGTTCGACGGCATGCCGCGAACGCACGACGCGCACGCTCACGGCGCGACGACGCTGCTGGTCGTGCGCAAGGCCGACTTCAAGGAGCTGCTGTCGCTTCACGTCGAGCTCTACGAAGCGCTGCTGCGCCTCAACTGCCGGCGTCTCAGGCTCCTCTTCGACACCGTCGAAGACCTCAACACGCGTCCGCTCTCGGCGCGCCTGGCCAAGCAGATCCTGCTGCTGGCGCGCAGCTACGGCGTCGCCGAGGGCGAGGAAATCCGGATCGGCCTGCAGCTGGCGCAGGAAGACATCGCCCAGCTGCTCGGCGCGTCGCGCCAACGCGTCAACCAGGAGCTGAAAGGGTTCGAGCGCGAGGGCGCGGTCCGCATCGAGCCGACCCGCCTGGTCGTGCTCTCGAAGGCCAGGCTGCTGGCGATCGCCGAGCGCTGACTCGGGGTCGGCGCGGATTGCAGGGTACGTCGCGCCGTCTTCCAATCGCCGTCATGAGCACGCCAGAAGCCAACACCGGAACCAAGCCGGTCGCCGAGCAACACGCCTTCGACGTCGCCGCGCTCGAGCGTTTCCTCGACCGCCCGCCTGCCCGGCTTCGCCGGGCCGCTGCAGGTCGAGCAGTTCAAGGGCGGCCAGTCGAATCCGACCTACAAGCTGGTGACGCCGGCGCGCGCCTACGTCATGCGCTCCAAGCCCGGCCCCGCCGCCAAGCTGCTGCCCTCGGCGCACGCGGTCGAGCGCGAGTTCCGGGTCATGAGCGCCCTCGCCGACACCGACGTCCCGGTGCCGCGCATGCACCTTCTGTGCGAGGACGAGAGCGTGATCGGCCGCGCCTTCTACGTCATGGAGTTCATCGAAGGCCGGGTGCTCTGGGACCAGTCGCTGCCCGCGTTCGACCGCGGCGGCCGGGCCGAGATCTACGACGAGATGAACCGCGTCATCGCCGCCTTGCACAACGTCGACGTCACCGTCGGCGCTCGCGACCTACGGCCGCCACGATCACTACATCGAGCGCCAGATCGCGCGCTGGACCAAGCAGTACCTGGCCTCGATCACGCAGCCGATCGAGGCGATGGACCGGCTGATCGAGTGGCTGCCGGCGCACCTGCCGGCGAGCGCGCGCGACGACTCGCGCGTCTCGATCGTGCACGGCGACTATCGCCTCGACAACCTGGTCTTTCATCCGAGCGAGCCGCGCGTCGTCGCGGTGCTCGACTGGGAGCTGTCGACCCTGGGCCACCCGCTCGCCGACTTCAGCTACCACTGCATGTCGTGGCACATCCCGCCCGGGTCGTTCCGCGGCATCGGCGGCCTCGACCACGTTGCCCTCGGCATCCCGACCGAGAAGGACTACGTGCGCCGCTACTGCGAACGCACCGGCCGCGCCGACCCGGATGCGGTGATGGCCGACTGGAACTTCTACCTCGCCTACAACCTGTTCCGCATCGCCGGCATCCTCCAGGGCATCGCCAAACGGGTCGAGACCGGCACGGCATCGAGCGCCCAGGCGCAGAAGTCGGCGGCCGGCGCGCGCCCGCTCGCCGAGATGGGCTGGCGCATCGCGATGCAGGGCTGAGCGCGCTGCATCTTCACACCGAACACTGACGGAGAGACACCATGGAATTCGAGTATTCCCCGCGCACGCAGGAGCTGCAGAAGCAGCTGCTGCGCTTCATGGACGAGCACATCTACCCGGCCGAGCAGCGCTACGAGGACGAGATCGAGGCCAACACCAAGGCCGGCAAGCGCTGGACGCCGCTGCAGACGATCGAGGAGCTCAAGCCGAAGGCGCGCGCCCAGGGCCTGTGGAACCTGTTCCTGCCGCCGACCGCCGGCGGCAAGGGCTCGAAGGACAGCGGCCGCAACTTCGGCCTCTCCAACGGCGACTACGCGCCGCTGGCCGAGATCATGGGCCGCGTGCCGTGGTCGAGCGAGGTCTTCAACTGCTCGGCGCCCGACACCGGCAACATGGAGACGATCGAGCGCTACGGCTCGCCCGAGCACAAGGAGCGCTGGCTGCAGCCGCTGCTCGACGGCAAGATGCGCAGCGCCTTTGCGATGACCGAGCCCGCGGTCGCCTCGTCGGACGCGACCAACATCGAGGCGAAGATCGAAAAGGACGGCAGCGACTACGTCATCAACGGCGTCAAGTGGTGGACCAGCGGCGCCGGCGACCCGCGCTGCAAGATCTACATCTTCATGGGCAAGACCGACTTCGACGCGCCGCGCCACTCGCAGCAGTCGATGGTGCTGGTGCCCGCCGATACCCCCGGCATCAAGATCATCCGGCCGCTCTCGGTGTTCGGCTACGACGACGCGCCGCACGGCCACATGGAGGTGGCGTTCCAGAACGTGCGCGTGCCGCAGTCGAACATCCTGCTCGGCGAAGGGCCGCGGCTTCGAGATCGCCCAGGGCCGGCTCGGGCCGGGGCGGATCCACCACTGCATGCGGCTGATCGGCCTGGCCGAGCGCTCGCTCGAGATGATGTGCAAGCGCGCGACCTCGCGCGTCGCCTTCGGCCGCACGATCGCCGAGCAGGGCGTGACGCGCGAGCGCATCGCCGAGTCGCGCTGCCGGATCGACATGGCGCGCCTGCTGACGCTGAAGGCGGCGTGGATGATGGACGTCGCCGGCAACAAGGCCGCCAAGTCGGAGATCGCGATGATCAAGGTCGTGGCGCCGAACATGGCGCTGCAGGTGATCGACTGGGCGATGCAGGTGCACGGCGGCGCCGGCGTCTCGGGCGATTTCCCGCTCGCCGGCTACTACGCCGGCGCGCGCACGCTGCGCTTCGCCGACGGCCCCGACGAGGTCCACCGCAACGCGATCGCCAAGATCGAGCTCGGCAAGCACGGCTGAGGCGCGACGACGGGCGCAGCCGCGGCGAACGGCTAGCGCGGCCGCTCGGGCGGCAACGACTGCCAGGCGGTCGAGAGCGACGCGGTCCAGCGCACCGGCTCGTCGCCGCGCGCGCGGGCGACGCGCCGCGCGGCGTCGGCAGCGGTCTCGAACAGATCGACCGCCGCGGTGACGTCGTCCGGCTCGACGGTGGCGAGCTGCAGACGCAGGTAGACCCGACCGCGCAAGGTCATCAGCAGGAACGGCGGCTGCGCCGCGAGCCAGGTCGAGGTCGCGCGCTCGAGGCCGTGCGCCAGCTCGCCCTCGAGCCAGGCCGGCCCTTCGTGCGCCAGGCTCGAGACGCCGGCAAAGGTGCTGCGCAGGATCTTCGATCCGGCGAACGAGATCTTCGGAAACAGCGCCAGCCAGCGCATCTCTTCCGCGCCGGTGCTGCCGGCCTGCGTCCGGTTGCTCTGCACCGCGTGCTCGAACGCCTCGTTCTCGAGCGTCTCCTTGAGCGCGCGCGTCATGACCAGCATCTGCAGGTCGGGCGGCAGGCCGAGCGCCATTCGCAGACGCAGCTCGTGGCCGGCGATGTAGGGACGCTGCGGCCGGCCCCATTCGAGGCGCCAGGGCGTGGCGTCGAGGTGACCGTCGATGGCGAAGCCGTCGCCGTCCTTCTCTCGCTTCCAGGTATGGCCGCGCTGGCGCGCCCAGGCCGCGACCTGATCGCCGTCGCTGCCGACGGAGGTCCTGGCGAAGAAGCTCCTGAGTGCTTCGAGCATGGCCGCCTCCGATCCACTAGAGTCGGGCGTCGGGCGACGTGAGCTCGCACGAGGACCGGACTCGATGATCGAAGTGTATTCGTGGGCCACGCCCAACGGCCACAAGGTCCACGTGATGCTCGAGGAATGCGGCCTCGCCTATCGCGCGATCCCGATCGACATCGGCTCGGGAGCGCAGTTCGCGCCCGAGTTCCTGGCGATCAGCCCGAACAACAAGATCCCGGCGATCGTCGACCCCGATGGCCCCGACGGTCAGCCGATCTCGCTGTTCGAATCGGGCGCGATCCTGCTCTATCTCGCCGCCAAGACCGGCAAATTCCTGCCGGCCGACCTGCGCGGCCGCTACCGCACGCTCGAGTGGCTGATGTTCCAGATGGGCAGCATCGGGCCGATGCTCGGCCAGACGCATCACTTCCGCCTCTATGCGCCGGAGAAGATCCCGTACGCCATCGACCGCTACAGCAACGAGGCCAAGCGGCTCTACGGCGTCCTCGACACGCGCCTGAAGGCGAGCGAGTACGTCGCCGCCGACGAATACACGATCGCCGACATCGCGATCTTCCCCTGGCTGCGCTCATGGCAGAACCAGGGCATCGACTGGGGCGACTTCCCGCACGCCAAGGCCTGGTTCGATCGCATCGCCGCGCGCCCGGCGGTGCAGCGCGGCGTCGAGGTCCTCGCCGGACTGCGCAAGCCGCTGCGCGACGACAAGGCGCGCGAGGTCCTGTTCGGCGCCAGGCAGTACCAGCGGCACTAGGCGCTGCTGCGGCAGCGCTGTCACTCGACCCGAAGCGAGCCGCCCATGTTCGAGTGCAGCGTGCAGACGTAGCGATAGTCTGCCGGCGCGGCGAGCGACGAAGCGCCACGACTTGCCGGCTTCGATGGTCCGTGAATCGAACCCGCCGGCGGCGGTGACGGTATGCGGCATCGGATCCTCGTTGACCCAGACGACCGTGTCGCCACGGCGCACGACGAGCGTCTCGGGCTCGTACTTCAGGCCGTGGATGACGACCCGATGCGTTCGCGCCGGCTCGGCGCCGGTCGACGCCGGCGTGCCATGCCGAGTCCGGCGGCAACGAACACGGCGAGGAAGCGGCGTCGATCGTCGCACGCGGTCGGCCCGGACAGCGTTCGCGCCCGGCGTCTGCCGCCGCACGTCAGCCCTTCTTCAACGTCGCCTGGATGTGCCGCGCATGGTCGAGGTGGGCCACGAACGCGGGCCGGACCGCCACCAGCAAGGCTTTCAGCTCGGCGTTCTGCGCGCTCGGAATGAGGGTCTTGTCGAGCGCTTCCAGCACTTGCTCGTGGTACGCCACTTCGTGATCGACGTAGGCGTGATCGAACGCCGCGCCGCTCAGCTTCTCGAGGTTCTTGACGTTGTCGGCGCCGCCGCTCTTCAGGCTCTGGGCGGTGGCGTTGTCTTCCGGCGTGACCTTGAGCTTGGTGACCAGCGCCACCGCCTGCTTGTTGACGCCGGAGTGGTCGGTGACCATCTGCTTGCCGAAGGCCTTGACGTCGGCCGTGCTGCCCTTCGATTCGGCCAGCTTGCCGGCATCGATGTCGACCTGGTTTGCGGTGACGACGATGGCCGCGATCTGGGCGTCGTTGGGCGCCTGCGCCCAGGCATGGCTGGCGAGCAGCAGGAGCGATGTCGTCGCGAGGGTGAACAGCGTTCTCATGATTCGACCTTCGAGTGCCACGCGGGGTGCGTGGCGGATTCGATGCTCGGCCGGCGCCGGCTGTTCCCGACCGTCGGCAGGGCGCGCTCGCGGCCGGCGCGCTAAGGCGTCGTCGCCGCGCCGGCGCCGCCCTCGAGCGCCGCTCAGTCGCTCGAGCACGCCGGCGACGATCCGGTCGCAGCGCGCGCCGGCGAAGGCAAAGACGTCCCCGGTCGCGACGTCGATCTCTTCGGCGAGCGCGGCGCGCAGCAGTGCCCGGGCGCGAAAGACGCGCGTCCGCACCGTCGCCGCCGGAACGGCGAGGCACTCCGCGACCTCGTCGATCGTCAGCTCCTCGACTTCGCGCAGGACGAAGGCGGTGCGAAAGACGAGCGGAAGCTCGTCGATCTTGCGTTCGAGCAGGCGGCGCATCTGCGTCCGCATGGCGCCCCCTTCGGGAGTTTCTGCCGGCTCTCGGTCCATGGCCTGCTCCAGCGGATCGGTGCTGCCGGGCTCGCGTTCGTCGAGATAGACGACCACGCCGTTGCGCCGGCGCGAGCGCAGCCGGGCGAGCGCCTGGTTGATGACGATCCGGGTCAGCCAGGTCGCGAGCCGCGCCTCGGCGCGGAATTCGCCGAGATGGCGATAGGCGCTGAGGTACGCGTCCTGGAGCGCGTCTTCGGCGTCGGCGTCGTCGCGCAGGATCGCGCGTGCGGCGCGAAAGAGCGCCGTGTTGTGCCGGCGCATGAGCTGCTCGAACGCGCCGCGGTCGCGCGCCAGGATGCGCGCCACTAGCACGGCGTCGTCGCTGGCACCAGAGGGCAACGGAGCATGTTGGGTGGCGGCGACGGGCTCGGTCATATGCCCATTGGATGCCGAATTGCCCGCGCCTGTTCCCGCCCCGCGCCGGCCCTCTGCCGATCGCGGCGCAGCGGTGGCCCGCACGGCCCTTCGCCCCCCTGCCAAGAGGGGGCGGCGGCGGTCGTGCCTGAACAGAATTTCGCCGCCACCCCCTCGCAAGCACCGGTAGGGCTTGCTCCACAACAAGCGGAGACACCGTGACCCGTCAATCCCCTCGCCATCGCAGCGATACACGCCGCGCGTTCGCCCTCTCGACTCTCGCCGTTGCGGCCGTGCTGGCGCTGACGGCCGGTACCGCGCACGCGTTCGACATCAACACCGGCAATCCGGATTTCGCGATCCGCTTCGACAACACGATCCGTGCCAACTACGCGGTGCGCGTCGAATCGCGCGATCCGAAGATCGGCAACTCGGCCCTGTGCCGACGAAGGCGACTACAGCTTCGACAACGGCCAGGCGGTGGCCAAGCGCATCGACCTTCTGTCCGAATTCGACCTCGTCTACAAGAAGCGCTATGGCCTGCGCCTGAGCGGCGCGGGCTGGTACGACGGCGCCTACGACGGCACGAGCAAGTCGAACCCGAACCCGCCGCTGGTCGCGATCCCGAGCTACATCAACAATCAATACAGCTCGACCATCACCAAGCTGTACGAAAGGGGCGGCGAACTGCTCGACGGCTTCGTCTTCGGCGGCGTCGACCTCGGCGACGTGCCGGTGCAGGCCAAGCTCGGCCGGCACACGATCTACTGGGGCGAGTCGCTGCTGCTCGGCGGTCACATGCACAGCATCTCGTACGCGCAGGCGCCGCTCGACCTGCAGAAGGGCTTCGCCACCCCGGGCACCGAGGTCAAGGAGCTGTTCCGGCCCTTGAACCAGCTGTCGCTCCAGGCGCAGCTCACCCCCGAGCTGTCGGTGGCCGGCCAGTACCTGCTCGAGTGGGAGCCGGCACGCTATCCGGAAGGCGGCACCTACCTCGGCCCGGTCGACTTCGCCTTCAACGGCCCCGACCGCCAGTTCCTGTCGGCCGCGCTGGGCTTCGCGTCGCGCGGGCAGGCGGTGCAGCCGTCGCAGCACGGCGAGTTCGGCCTGGCGACGCGCTGGGCGCCGCAGTGGCTCGACGGCACGGCCGGCCTCTACTACCGGAACTTCGCCGACAAGCTGCCGCAGGTGCTGCTGACCAAGGTCGGACCGGCCAGCGCCAGCCAGTACAACCTGATCTATGCCGACAACATCCAGCTGTTCGGCGCCAGCATCGCCAAGAACATCGGCGGCGTCAGCACCAGCGCCGAGATCTCGTACCGCAAGAACACGCCGCTGAACGCCCAGGTGCTCGGCATCGCCCCGGGTCTTCCCGACCAGGGCGACACCAAGGGCCCGCGCGGCAACACCTATGCACGGCCTGGTGAACGTCATCGGCACGATCGCCAAGACGCCGGTGTTCGATGCGGCGACCTGGGCCGTCGAGCTGAACGCCATGCATCTGGACAAGGTGACGAGCGGCGCGAACCTGTTCAACGGCGTCGGCTACGCGCCGTGCGTCGGCAAGGACAAGTGGGACGGCTGCGCGACGCGCAACTACGCCGGCGTCGGCGCCTCGTTCTCGCCGACCTGGTTCCAGGTCTACCCGGGAGTCGACCTGTCGGCGCCGCTGACCTATGCGATCGGCATCAGCGGCAACTCGGCGACGACCTTCGGCGGCAACGAATCGCTCGGCAACTACAGCGTCGGCCTCGGCGCCGACGTGCAGCAGAAGTACCGCTTCGACCTGAAGTACATCGACTTGGATCGGTCACTATCGCGACAACGGCACCGCCGTGACCTCGACGAACGGCCTGACGACGTTCCTGCGTGACCGCGGCATGGTCAGTCTGACCTTCAAAACCACATTCTGAGGATTTCACGATGAACCGCAAACTCCACTGGTTCGCCGCCCTGGTCGCCTTGACCAGCCGGGGCACACGCCGCCGTTTCGGCCGACGAGGCCAAGGCCCTGGGCACGACGCTGACCGCGGTCGGCGCCGAGAAGGCCGGCAACGCCGCCGGCACCATCCCCGCCTACACCGGCGGCCTGACGACCGCGCCGGCCGGCTTCAAGCCGGGCGACGGCCTGCGCCCCGATCCGTTCGCGTCGGAAAAGCCGCGCCTGCAGATCGACGCCAAGAACATGGCGACGTATGCGCCGCAGCTGACCGAAGGGACCAAGGCGCTGCTGCAGAAGTACCCGACCTTCCGCGTCGACGTCTATCCGACCCATCGCACGGTGGCGTTCCCGAAGTTCGTCATCGACAACACCGCCAAGGTGGCGCTCACCGCCAAGACGCTCAACGACGGCCGCTCGATCGAAGGCGCGCACGCCGGCTTTCCGTTCCCGATCCCGAAGACCGGCAACGAGGCGATGTGGAACCACCTGGTGCGCTTCAACGGCGAGGCCTACGAGGCCAAGTACCGCAACCTGAGCGTCGACGCGAACGGCCACGCCGCGCTCGCCACCGAGGGCGTCAGCGTCCAGGAATTCCCGTTCTGGGACAACAGCAAGACGGCCGCCGAGACCTACTGGCGCATCAAGCTGACCTATACCGGCCCGGCCCGCCGCGCCGGCGAGGCGCTGCTGATCGTCGACCCGCTCGACATCGGCAACAAGGACCGTCGCGCCTGGACGTATCTGCCCGGCCAGCGCCGCGTCAAGGTCGCCCCCGACCTGAGCCATGACACGCCCAACCCGGGCACCGCGGGCGGGACGACGTTTGACGACACCTTCATCTTCAACGGCTCGATGGACCGCTTCGACTTCAAGCTGGTCGGCAAGAAGGAGATGTTCGTCCCGTACAACGACTACGCGGCCGTCTACCAGGCCAAGCAGGACGACCTGCTCAAGCCGAACCACCTCAACCCCGACCTGGTGCGCTGGGAGCTGCACCGCGTGTGGGTCGTCGAAGCGACGCTGAAGGAAGGCAAGCGCCACGTCTACAGCAAGCGTACCTTCTACCTCGACGAGGATTCGTGGGCGGCGCTCGCGAGCGACGAGTACGACGCCCGTGGCCAGCTGTATCGCGCCGGCTTCGCCTACATGGCGCCGAGCTACGACCTGCCTGCGCCCTATACCGACATGTTCGGCCACTACGACCTGGTGTCGCGCGCCTACTCGCTGACCGGCTTCACCGCCGAGACCGGCGGCCTGCGCCACACCAAGCCGCTCGCCGAGCGCGAGTGGACCGCCGATTCGCTCGCGGGCAGCGGCATCCGCTGACGCTCGGCGTACGATCACCGTCATGCAACGGCGCACCCTCCTCAAGGCGCTTGCTGCGGGCGGTGTGCTGCCTCTCGCGGCCGGTGCGGCCGACGCCGCCGGCCTCCGGCTCCTGGCGCGACGTGCTCGACACGCCGGCGCAGCGCAGCGCGCTCGCGGCGAGCGCGCTGCTCACGGGACTGGCGCGGGCCGGCAAGCGCGTGGTCGCGGTCGGGCAGCGTGGCCACGTCCTGCTCAGCGACGACGCCGGCAAGAGCTGGCAGCAGGCCGACGTGCCGGTCAGCTCCGACCTCGTCGCTGCGTCCTTCGCAAACGCGGAATCGGGCTGGGCGGTCGGCCACGACGGCGTCGTCCTGCACAGCGCCGACGCCGGCCGCAGCTGGACGCGCCAGCTCGACGGCCGCGACCCTGGGCGACGTGCTCGTCGCCTACTACACCAAGAGCGGCGACGCGAAGTGGCTCGCCGAAGCAAAGCGCTTCGCGGCGCAGGGCGCCGAGAACCCCTTCCTCGACGTCTGGTTCGACGATGCGCGATCGGGGATCGTCGTCGGCGCGTTCGGCCTGGTGTTGCGCACCGGCGACGGCGGCAGCGACGTGGGAGCCGCTCATGCATGCCACCGAGAACCCCAAGAGCCTGCACCTCTACGCGGTGCGCCGCATCGGCGGCGAGCTCTTCATCGCCGGCGAGCAGGGCCTGCTGCTGAAGCTCGATCGCGACGGCGGACGCTTCGCAGCGCTGACGCTGCCCTACGCCGGCACCCTGTTCGGTCTCATCGGCAAGGACCGCGTCGTCGTCGCCCACGGCCTGCGCGGCAACGTCGTTCGCAGCGGCGACGGCGGCCAGAGCTGGCAGAGCATCCCGACCGGCGTCGGCGTCGGCCTGACCGCGAGCGCGCTCGACGAGCGCGGCCGCATGGTCATCGTCAGCCAGGCCGGGCACGTGCTCATGAGCAGCGACGACGGCGCGAGCTTCGCGCTGGTCAAGGTCGAACGGCCGATCCCCGCCGCGGCGGTCGTGAGTGCCGGCGCCGGTGCCCTCGTGATCGCCGGTCCGCGCGGCGTCCAGACCCTTCCCGTGGCCTGAAAGACGCGCGCCGTGCACGTCGCCACCGACCTCGCCGCGGCGCCCGAGACGCTCGAGCAGTTCGACCCGGCGAGCGGCTCGCTGCTCGAGCGCTCGGTGTTCAACCACCGCAAGGCGGTGATGCTCGCCTGCGCCATCGTCACCGTGCTGCTCGCGATCGTCGCGGCGACCCGGCTCAGTCTCAGCGCGAGCTTCGACAAGATGATCCCGCGCAGCCACCCGTACATCCAGAACTACCTGGAGAACCGCGCCGAGCTGCGCGGCCTGGGCAACGCGCTGCGCATCGTCGTCGAGAACCCGAACGGCGACATCTACGACCCGAAGTACGAGAACACGCTCAAGAAGATCCACGACGAGATCTTCCTCACCCCGGGCGTCGACCGGGCCTGGGTGAAGTCGCTCTGGGCCCCCGGCGTGCGCTGGACCGAGGTCACCGAGGAGGGCTTCCGCGGCGGCCCGGTGATGCCCGACAACTACGACGGCAGCGCCGCCGCGACCGAGAAGCTGCGCGCCAACATCGCCCGCGCCGGGATCGTCGGCAGCCTGGTCGGCAACGACTTCAAGTCGACGCATGCTGGTCGTGCCGCTGCTCGACATCGACCCGACCACCGGCCAGCGCATCGACTACCGCGCCCTGTCGCACGCGATCGAGAAGATCCGCGACCAGGTCGAAGGCCGACGGCAGCGCCCGGGTGCACGTGATCGGCTTCGCCAAGCTGGTCGGCGACCTGATCGACGGGCTGATGCAGGTCGCGCTCTACTTCGGCCTGGCGGCGCTGATCGCCGCCGTCATCATCTGGCTCTACACGCGCTGCGTGCGCTCGACGGCGCTGGTGATCGCCTGCTCGCTGGTGGCCGTCGTCTGGCAGCTCGGCCTGGTCGCGGCCTTCGGCTTCGAGCTCGACCCTTATTCGATCCTCGTTCCCTTCCTGGTCTTCGCGATCGGCGTCAGCCACGGCGCGCAGAAGATGAACGGCATCATGTAGGACATCGCCCGCGGCGCGCACCGCCTGGTCGCCGCGCGCTACACCTTCCGCCGCCTGTTCCTCGCCGGCCTCACCGCGCTGCTCGCCGACGCGGTCGGCTTCGCGGTGCTGATGGTGATCGACATCCCGGTGATCAAGGACCTGGCGATCACCGCCAGCCTCGGCGTCGCGGTGCTGATCTTCACCAACCTGATCCTGCTGCCGGTACTGCTCAGCTACGTCGGCGTGAGCGACGCCGCGGCGGCGCGCACGCTGAAGTCCGAGAGCGACGAGGCGCGCGACCGGGGCCTCAATCGCCTGTTCGGGCTGCTCGGCCACTTCGTCGAGAAGCGCTGGGCGCTGGCCGCGGTCATCGTCTCGGCGCTGCTGCTCGCCGGCGGCTACCTGACGAGCCGCCATCTCAAGATCGGCGACCTCGATCCCGGCGCCCCCGAGCTGCGCGCCGACTCGCGCTACAACCGCGACAACGCCTACATCACCAGCCGCTACTCGCTCTCGAGCGACACCTTCGCGGTGATCGTCAAGACCGCGAAGGAAGGCTGCCTGAAGTACCAGACGCTGGTCGAGGCCGATCGCCTGGCCTGGGCGCTGCAGCAGCTCCCCGGCGTGCAGACGACCGCGAGCCTGACCAATGCGGTGCGCCAGATCACCGCCGGCAGCAACGAAGGCGCGCCCAAGTGGCTGACGATCGCGCGCAACCAGGACGTGCTCAACTACGGCGCGCAGCAGGCCAGCGTCAACAACCCCGACCTGTTCAATACCGACTGCTCGGTGATGCCGGTGATCGCCTACCTGTCCGACCACCGCGCCGAAACGCTCGACCGCGTCGTCGCGGCGAGCGCCGAATTCGCGACGCTGCACAGCACGCCCGAGCGCCAGTTCCTGCTCGCGGCGGGCAGCGCCGGCATCGAGGCCGCGACCAACATCGTCGTTCGCAAGGCCTGGGTGCAGATGCTGCTGCTCGTCTACGCGGCGGTGATCGCGCTCTGCTTCGTCACCTTCCGCAGCTGGCGCGCGGTCGTCGTCGCGGTCGTGCCGCTGGTCATCACCTCGGTCCTGTGCGAGGCGCTGATGGTCGCACTCGGCATCGGCGTCAAGGTGGCGACGCTGCCGGTGATCGCGCTCGGCGTCGGCATCGGCGTCGACTACGCCCTCTACCTGCTTTCGGTCCAGCTCACGCAACAGCGCCACGGCGCCTCGCTCGGCCAGGCCTACCGCAGCGCCCTGCAGTTCACCGGCAAGGTGGTCGTGCTGGTGGGCGTGACGCTCGCCGCCGGCGTCGCGACCTGGGCACTGTCGCCGATCAAGTTCCAGGCCGACATGGGCATCCTGCTCGCCTTCATGTTCATCTGGAACATGGTCGGCGCCGTGGTGCTGATCCCCGCGCTGTCGTACTACCTGCTGCCCTCGGAGCGGGTGCGAACCAGCGTTCCGATGGCCGAGCTGGAGGACGCGTGAGCGGGGTGCGGAGCTGCGCGGTGCGTGCCGAGCAAGCGGCCGATCGCGGTCGATCGCGCCGCCGCGCCGAAACCCTGCTCCGGCTTGACACTCGATCAAGTCGCCCAGCGCAGCAGCGAAAGCACGAGCACCGCCAGGAAGACGGTTTCGGCGAACATCAGCAGCACCGGCTTGACGCCGACGGTGGCGAGCTCTTTCAGCTGCGTTTTCATGCCGATGGCGGCGATCGCCGCGACCAGGCACCAGCGCGAGACCTCGCTGCCGGTCGTGGCGACGACCGCGGGCAGCCAGCCGGTGCTGTTGATCGCGACCAGCAGCGCGAAGGCGACGGCGAACCACGGCAGGAGCGGCGGCCGCTTCGTCCCGGCTTCCTGGGCGCGCGCTCGCGTCAGCATCACCGCGAAGACGATCACCGGGACGCAGCATCGCCACCCGCATCAGCTTGACGAAGGTGGCGATGTCGCCGGTCTCGCGCGACATGCTGTAGCCCGCGCCGACGACCTGCGCGACGTCGTGGATGGTCGCGCCCAGGAAGACGCCGGCGGCGCGGCTGTCGAGGCCGACCGCATGCGCGATCATCGGGTAGACGATCATCGACAAGGTCGACAGCACCGACACGCCGACGACGGTGAAGAGCGTCGCGCGCTCCTTCAGCGGATGCGCCGGCAGCGCCGCCGCCAGGGCGAGCGCGGCCGACGCGCCGCAGATCGCGGTCGCGCCTCCGCTCAGCAGCCCGAACAGCGACTGGAACCCCATCAGCCGGGCGAGCAGCATCGAGACGCCGATCGTCAGCACGACCGAGACGATGACGATCCCGACCGGTCCCCAGCCGAGCGCGGTGATCTGGCCGGCGGTGATGCGCAGCCCGAGCAGCGCGACGCCGAAGCGCAGCACCTGGCGAGCGGCGAACTCGATTCCGGGCGCGCACGGCCCGTCGCCCGAGAGGAAATTCATCGCCATGCCGAGCAGCAGCGCGAACAGCATCACCGGCGCGCCGTAGTGCTCGGACAGGAAGGTCGACGCCGCTGCGACCACGGCGCAGGCGAGCAGTCCCGGAAAGAGCGTCCGCGCCGGCGCGGGCGCCGGCGCGTCGACGGCGAGCTCGGCCATGCGCGGCTCAGCCGGTGGGCAGCTTGTGGTCCGCGAACCTGTCGCGCAGCTTGTTCTTCTGCATCTTGCCGGTCGCCCCGAGCGGAATCGCGTCGACGAAGACGACGTCGTCGGGCGTCCACCACTTGGCGATCTTGCCCTCGTAGAAGGCCAGCAGCTCTTCGCTCGACACCTCGGCGCCGGGCTTCTTGACCACCACCAGCAGCGGCCGCTCGTCCCACTTCGGGTGGCGCGCGCCGATGCAGGCGGCCATCGCGACCGCCGGATGCGCGACCGCGATGTTCTCGAGATCGATCGAGCCGATCCATTCGCCGCCGCGACTTGATCACGTCCTTGCTGCGATCGGTGATCTGCATGAAGCCGTCGGCGTCGATCGTGCTGACGTCGCCGGTCGGGAACCAGCCGTCGACGAGCGGGTTGCCGCCCTCGCCCTTGAAGTAGTCCGAGATGATCCACGGGCCGCGCACCATCAGCTCGCCCGACGCGCTGCCGTCGCGCGGCAGCTCCTGGCCCTCCTCGCCGACGATCTTCATGTCGACGCCGAACACCGCCCGGCCCTGCTTCGCCTGCACCGCCATGCGCTCGGCGGCGCCGAGTCGCTCGTGCTTGGGCTTGAGCGTGCAGACCGTGCCGAGCGGGCTCATCTCGGTCATTCCCCAGGCGTGCAGCACCTGCACGTCGTAGCGCTCCTGGAACGCCTGCATCATCGCCGGCGGGCACGCCGAGCCGCCGATGATCGTGCGGCGCATGGTGCTGAAAGTCAGATCGTTCGCCTCGACGTGGGCGAGCAGCCCCTGCCAGACGGTCGGCACGCCGGCCGAGACGGTGACGCCCTCGCCTTCGAACAGCTCGTGCAAGCGACTTGCCGTCGAGCCACGGGCCGGGGAAGACGAGCTTGGCGCCGACCATGCAGGCGATGTACGGCAGGCCCCAGGCGTTGACGTGGAACATCGGCACGACCGGCAGCACGGTGTCGCGCGCCGAGCAGTTCAGCGCGTCCGGCAGCGCCGCCGCGTAGGTGTGCAGCAGCGTCGAGCGGTGGCTGTAGAGCGCGCCCTTCGGATTGCCGGTGGTGCCCGACGTGTAGCACAGCGACGAGGCGCTGTTCTCGTCGAACTCGGGCCAGGCGAAGGCGTCGCTCGCGCCTTCGATCAGCTCCTCGTAGCAGAGCAGGCTCGGGATCGCCGCCGCGCCCGCGACGGGCATGTGGGCGCGGTCGGTCATCGCGACGAAGGCCTTGATCGTCTTCACGCGCGAGGCGATCGCCTCGATCAGCGGCAGGAAGGTCAGGTCGAAGAACAGGACCTGGTCTTCGGCATGGTCGGCGATCCAGACGACCTGGTCCGGATGCAGGCGCGGGTTGAGCGTGTGCAGCACGGCGCCCGATCCGGAGACCGCGTAGTAGAGCTCCATGTGGCGGTAGCCGTTCCACGCCAGCGTCGCGACGCGGTCGCCGAAGCCGATGCCGCGCGCGGCGAGCGCGTTGGCCATCCGGCGCGACCGCTCGGCGAGCTCGCGGTAGGTCGTGCGGTGCAGGTCGCCCTCGACGCGGCGCGAGACCACCTCGCGCTCGCCGTGGTGGCGCTCGGCGTGGGTCGAGCAGCGACGAGATCAGCAGCGGCTGCTGCATCATGTGTCCGTTCACGGGCACTCCATGTTGTTGGTTCCCGAGCGGCTCATGCGACAGCGGGTTTGGGGGAAGCGGACGGTGCGTGCTCCGCGGGCGCGGCGCCTGCACCTTCGATGTCGGTGGCGTAGGTGCGGGACGCCATCAGCATGGCGCCGATGGCGACGAGGCCGAAGGCCGGCATGATCGCCATCGCGGTCGCGAGCCCGACCTGGTCCGACAGCGCACCCGTGATCACGGGGCCGAGCGCCAGGCCGAACAGGTTCTGGAACAGCGAGAGCACCGACGCGCCGGTCGACCGCACGCCGGGGTGCGTCACGTCGATCACGATCGCCGCCGCCGGGCCGACCGTGCACGTCATCAGGAAGCCGCCGAGGAGCGATCAGCGCGAACTGGGCTTGCGCCGACAGCGCGAGGCCGAGCCTTGGCGCACCGAAGGCGAAGCCCAGCACGAGCATCGTCGCGAGGCACAGCAGCGCGAGCATGCGCAGCTTGCCGCCCGGACGCGAGCGTCCCGCACGATCGACGAGCCAGCCCCAGACGACGCTGCCGACCGCGCCGCACAGCACCACGAGCGCCGCCTTGACGCCCGCCGCCTGCCGGGGCGAGGCCGTGCACGCGGTTCAGGTAGCTGGGCAGCCACGACC
Organism: uncultured beta proteobacterium; assembly: GCA_963766315.1. GTDB lineage: Bacteria > Pseudomonadota > Gammaproteobacteria > Burkholderiales > Burkholderiaceae_C > Schlegelella_A. The sequence goes on along the minus strand of CAVXZM010000007.1, from coordinate 101,993 downwards.
AGACGGCCGAGATCACGATCACCTGCGCCGGCGCGCCGATGCACATCCACAGCATGGTGCGCGAGCGCGTCAGCACGCGCACGATGTGCCGGGCGGTGCCGCGCGCGGAGCGGGTGGCCTTGTCGAGCCTCGGCGTCAGCTCCACGGTGCGGTAGTCGCGCACGAACAGGTAGAGCAGCGCGAGCACGAGGCCGGGGAAGCCGACGACGCCGAACGCCGCCTTCCAGCCCCAGTGCGCGGCGATGATGCCGCCCAGCATCACGCCCAGCACCGAGCCGACCGAGGCCGAGGCGAAGAATCCCGCCATCAGCGCACCGCGCATGCGCGCCGGGAAGTGGCTGGCGATCAGGCCGGCGCCGACCGAGCCGTAGCCCGCCTCGCCGAGGCCGACCACGGAGCGCGCGGCCAGCAGCTGGCCGTACGTTCCGGTGAACATGCAGGAGATGGTCGCCAGGCTCCAGACCGTGGCCATGGCGACGATGCTGCCGACGCGGCTGACGCGATCGGCGAACAGCGCCACCGGGATGCCGGCGATCGCGACGGTCACCGAGACGGCGGAGACGAGCGCGCCGAGCTGCGTGTCCGAGAGGCCCCACTCGGCCTTCAGGTGCGGAAACAGCGAGACGATGACCTGGCGGTCGACGTAGTCGAAGATCATCAGCGCGATGGTCATCACGAACGCGAACCAGGCCTGGCCGCGGCCGATCAGATAGTCGTCGCCGCGGCCGGAGAGGGGCAGGTCGTGGTGCATCGCGAACCTCAGGGAACGAGGACGGTGGCGCCGATGGTCTGGCGCGACTCGAGCGCGCGGTGCGCGTCGGCGGCGTCGGCCAGCGCGAACTCCTGCTTCGGCTCGCCGTTGATGCGGCCGGCCAGCACGTGGCCGAACAGCTCGTCGGCCATCGCCAGCATGTGCGCGCGCGGCATGATGTAGTGCATCATCGCCGGCCGCGTGACCCAGATCGAGCCCTTCACGGCGAGCAGCATCGTGTCGATCACGACCGGGCCGGAGCTGGTGCCGTTGCTGACCAGCGAGCCGCGCGGCTGCAGGCTGTCGAGCGAGGCCATCAGCGTGTCCTTGCCGACCGAGTCGTAGACCACCGGAACGCCCTTGCCGTCGGTGATCTCGCGCACGCGCTTGGCGATGTCCTCGCGCGACGTCACGATGGTGTGGGCGCAGCCGTTCGCCTGCGCGACCTCGGCCTTCTCGTCGGTGCTGACGGTGCCGATCATGGTCACGCCGATGGCGCGCGCCCACTGGCAGGCGACCAGCCCGACGCCGCCGGCGGCGGCGTGGTACAGGATGGTCTCGCCGCCCTTGAGCGGATAGACCTGGCGGAACAGGTACTGCGCCGTCAGGCCCTTCATCATCAGCGTCGAGGCGGTGCGGTCGGACACGCCGGCGGGCAGCGGGATCAGCACGTCGGCCGGCATCACGCGCACATCCGAGTAAGCGCCCTGCGGCCCGAGCAGATAGCCGACGCGGTCGCCGGCCTTGACGTCGGTGACGCCGGGCCCCGACCGCCTCGACGACGCCCACCGCGTCGCGAGCCCAGCCCGTTCGGCAGCGGCAGCGGATAGCGGCCGGTGCGGAAGTAGATGTCGATGAAGTTGACCGCCACGTAGCTGTGGCGCACGCGCGCCTGGCCGGGGCCGGGCTCGCCGACCTCGACGGTCTCGAGCTCGAGCACCTCGGCGCCGCCGGTCTCGTAAAAGCGGATCGCCTTTGCCATGGTCTATCTCCTCCGTCGGTCTGCACGTTCGGTGCCGCCGCGCGCAGCCAGCTCCTCGATCAGCGCTTCGGCCTGCGGCCACGCGCCGTAGCCGGACGCCGGATTCAGGTGGCCGACCTCGCCGAGGTCGACCAGACGGCTGCCCCAGTCGCGCGCCAGCTCGGCGACGCGCTCGAAGCGAGCGAGCGGGTCGTTGCGGCTCGCCGCGACGATGCTCGGGAACGGCAGACGGCGCGCGCGGCACCGGCAGCCAGCCGCCGGCGTCGCAGCTCGGCGAGCGTCGGGTAGCCGTCGGGCATCGGCGTCTCGAAGTCCGGCGGCGTCGCGAGCAGCGCGCCGGACCGGCGCCGCGTGCTGCCGCGCCCAGTGCGCGACCATGATGCAGCCGCCGCTGTGGGCGACGATCACGAGCGGGCCCTCGATCGCCTGCGCCTCGCGCTCGATCGCCTCGACCTTGCGCCGCGCAGCTCGAGGTCGTCGCGGCCCATCGGCGGCACCGTGCGAACCGTGCGGCCCGCGGCTCGCAGCCGCGCCGCGAGCAGGGTCTGCCAGTGCTGCGCGACGTGGTCGCGCAGGCCCGGGACGATCAGGACGTCGTCGGCGCGTCGGATGCTCCGCGCATGCTCAGGCGGCCTTGCGCAGGAAGCCCTGCTGGCGGCCCTTGGGGTTGGGCGCGAAGCCGTTGGCGGCCAGCGTCTCCTCGACGCGTGTCGTAGAACACGCCGATCCTGCAGATCTCGCGCGCTTCCTTGCCGGTGGCGATCTCGCGGCCGAACTCGCGCGAGATGCGCACCAGCTGCTCGATCTGCTTGCACGGTCGACATCTTCTCGGTGCGCGACTGGTTCCAGAGGTTGTCCTCGATGCCGCAGCGCACGTGCAGGCCCATGGCGATGCCCATCATGTTGAGCGGCAGCACGTTGCGCATGCAGCTTTCGACCGTCAGCATCGCGCCGTCGGGGATGGCGCGCATGAAGTTGCGCCAGGCTGTAGATGGTCGGCGCGTCCATGCCGCCGCCGATCGCCACCCAGTTCATCACCAGCGGGCCCTTGTAGACGCCGCGGCGCATCAGGCGCTCGACCGTCTCGAGCTGTTGATGTTGTAGAGCTGGAAGGCGCTCTGGATGCCGTCGGCGCTCAGGCGGCGGACGTGCTCCTCGACCCAGCCCGGGCCGGCGGGCACGGTCATCTCGCGGTAGGCGCTGGTAGTTCGCCGGCTCGGCCAGCGAGGTGCCGGCGATGTCGGCGTCGTCCATCTGCTCGACGACGTTCATCTGCGTGGTGTTGACGGCGACCGTCACCTGGTCCGGCTTGGGATCGAGCTCGGCCAGCATGTGGCGGGTGTCGTCGGACAGCCACTTGGCGGCCGCGCCGTCGCTTTCCGGGCGCGAAGCGAGATCGAGCCGCCGACCTGGATGATCATGTCGGGCACGGCCTTGCGCACGCCGGCGATCAGCTCGTTGAACTTGGACAGGCGCTTGCGAGCCCTTGCCGTCGAGCTCGCGCACGTGCAGGTGCAGCACGGTGGCGCCGGCGTTGTAGCAGTCGACCGCCTTCTGGACCTGCTCCTCCATCGTGACCGGAATGTCCTCCGGGAAGTCGGAGGGCATCCACTCGGGGCCGTAGGGCGCGGCGGTGATGACGAGCTTTTCCTGGTTTTCGGGAAACAGGGAACCGTCGAGGAAGTTCATGGCGATCTCCTTGAGGAGAGTCGTTGAGATTGGGTCCGCGCGAGCAGGCGGTTCAGTACGTCGCGTCGCCGACGATGCCGGCGCGCTCCATCTTGCGATGGCACGGCGGGTAGTCCATCACCGCGTAGTGCTGGGTGCGAGCGGTTGTCCCACATCGCCACGCTGTTCGGCTTCCAGCGCCAGCGCACCTGGTATTCGGGGATGTAGCGCCTGGCTGATCAGGTACTGCAGCAGCTGCGCCGCGCCGGGCGCGTGGTCCTGGCCGTAGCGCACGTTCTCCGGGGTGTGGAAGTTCGTGAAGTGGGTCGTGAAGGCGTTGACGAACAGGACCTTCTCGCCCGTCTCCGGATGGGTGCGGACGACCGGATGCTCGGCGTCGGGAAACTGCGCCTTGAGCGCGAGGCGCTTCTCGATCGGCATCGCCGCGCCGAAGCTGGCCTCGATGCTGTGGCGCGCGCGCAGCGGCGCGATCTGGGTCTTGATGTGCTCGGGCAGCCTCTCGTAGGCGAGCGACCATGTTGGCCCACATCGTGTCGCCGCCGACCGGCGGGCACTCGACGCAGCGCAGCACGCAGCCGAACGGCGGCTTCTCGCGCCAGGTGGCGTCGGTGTGCCAGGCGTTCTCGTAGCGGTCGTTGGGCGTGTCGGGCGACTTGTAGATGCGCACCAGGCCCGGGATGCTCCGGGTCGCTGCCGGCGACCGGGTGGTCCTCGAGCTCGCCGAAGTGGCGGGCGAAGGCGACGTGCTCGGCGCGGGTGATGTCCTGGTCGCGAAAGAACAGCACCCGGTGCTTCAGGAGCAGCTGCGCGGATCTCGGCCACGAGCGCGGGGTCGCGCGAGGCGACGCCGAGGTCGACGTTGGACAGCTCGGCGCCGATCGCGCAGGTCAGCGGCTCGACGCGGATCGACTCCGCGCACCGATCGGGCGGGACGGATGTCGGGCGCGGTAACGTTGTTGCTGGTCATGGGCTTGTCTCCGTGCTCAGGCCGCGACGCCGCGACCTTCCGGAAGACAAGGTTAGGGACCCGCGGCGCCGGATTCCCCCCAGCGTGGAGGGGGGTCGGGGGCGAAGGCGCTCGCTTCAGCGCTCGGTTTCGAGCAGGCCCAGGATCCGCGCCCGCTGAACCACCTGCTTGCGCGTGCCCGCGTCGAGCTTGGCGAAGAGATTCTTCATGTGCCACTTGATCGTTTCTTCGCCGACCTGCATCGCCAGGCCGATTTCCTTGTTCGACAGGTTGCGCTCGAGCAGCTCCAGCACCTCGCGCTCCTTCGGCGTGAGCACCATGTTCGGCACCGTGCGTGCCGTGGCACGCGCAGGCGCCGGCCGCGCCGACCCGGGCGGCGCGGCCGGCGGGCCGGGGCGAACGGCGCCGGCCGCGCTTCGTCCGCCAGCGCCAGGCGCACCCAGTCGCCCAGCGCCGGATGGGCATCGTCGAACACGCGCAGCAGGCCGTAGGCGGCGGCGACGTCGACCGCCTCGCGCAGCAGCGGCAGCGACTTCTCGCCGCAGCGGTCGAGCACCCACGCGCGCATGGCCCAGCAGCTCGATGTGCAGGCGGCCGAGCTTGCACGCCCTGCGCCAGCGCATCGGCGCGCGCAAGCGATGTCGGCCGCACGGCGCCACTCCTGCGCGGCGATGGCGGCGTAGGCGCACGCGACTTCGCGCAGCAGCACGGCGCTGCGCGCGCCAGAGCGGCCCCTGCGGTGCATCCGGCGCCGGCCAGCTGGGCATCGATCTGGGCGCACAGGTCGCGGCAGGTTTCGGCGCGGAAGCGGCGCGCGTGCAGGCGCACCTGCTCGCCGAGGCTGGCGATGCGAAGCCGCGGCAGCCGGCGCGCGAGGCCGACCGCATCCAACGCGCCGAGCAGCTCGAGCGCCCGGTTCTCCGCGCCCTCGGCCACGGCGACGCGCGCCATCGTCCGGTAGCCGAGAAGCACGGTCTCGGGAAGGCCGTGCGCTCCAGGACGTCGAGACGGTTCGCGAGCAGCGCGCCGGCCTCGCTGTCGTTGCGCTCCCAGATCGCCGCGGCGAGCAGCGCCGCGAGCATGCAGGTGAACGGATTGCGCCGGCCGAGGTCGCCTTCGGCGCGCGCCAGCGTCGGCCGCACCAGCTTTTCGGCCAGCAGCACCTGGCCTTCCCACAGGTACGACAGGCCGACGATGAAATCGCCCCAGCGGCCGAGATAGCCCTGGGCCTCGCCGCGCCCGCCGCGCGGGGCGTGCTGCTGGCGCAGGCGCGCGAGCGCGGGCTCGCCCTCGAGCAGGGTCCGGAACGCCGAACGGTTGGCGTGCACCTGCAGCAGCATCGGATCGGTGCAGCGGCGGCGTCGCTGGCCCAGGGATCGTGCAGCGCGGCGAAGCGGTCGGGATCGTCGGCATAGACGGCTGCCCCGCTTTGGATCAGCGCGCATTCGCAGCGCAGCGCGGCGTCGACGCTCGGGCTGGGCGAGGATGCGGTCGATGAAGCGGCTGGCCTCGTCGTGGCGTTCGCTGAGCGCCAGCGACCAGGCAGCGGCCAGCAGCAGGCGGGGCCGCCGATCGACCTCGTCGGCAGGCAGTCGGTCGAGCCACTCCAGCACCGCGCCCTGGCCGCCGCGCGTCATCAGCGATTCGTAGAGGCTGCGCTCGGCGAGGTCGTAGGCGGCCTCGCGGCGACCGGCCGCGAGCGCGTGCAGCGCCGCGGCCTCGAACAGCCCGCGCTCCGCCAGGCCCTCGGCGGCGCGCGCGTGCAACCGCGCCTGCTCGCCCGCCGGCAAGAGCGCGAAGCGGCGCCGCAGCTCGTCGCGCGCGAGCGTATGCATGCGCATCCAGTCGCTCGCCTCGCCGGCGGCGAACACCGGGCGTATCGCGCGCCAGCCGCGCCAGCCGCTCGCCGGCGTCACTGTGCCTGCGGCGACTGCGGCGCACAGGTCGGGATGCAGCGGGTCGAGGATCGCGATCCGGGTCAGGAAGGCGACGTCGGCGGCATCGAGGTTGGCCAGCAGCAGGTTGACGAGCCGGTCGTGCAGCACCCCGCCCTGAGTCGACGGCACCGAGACCTCCGCCTGCGGGTCGCCGCCGGTGGCCATGACCGACATGACGAGCTGCAGGCCGAGCGGCCAACCCTCGGCCAGCTCGTGCAGGCGCGCGGCCGTGTCGCGGTCGACACGCGTGCCGAAGGCGCCGCGCGACCAGCTCGATCGTCTCGTCGAGGCGGAAGCGAAGCTCGATCGGGCCGATGCGCGTCGCGCCGCCATAGGCGACCAGGTCGTCGATCTCGAAGTGGCAGTCGGCGCGCGCCGCGACCACCGCGCGCAGGTTCGGCGGCGCGTTGCGCAGCAGGTACGCCAGCGCATCGCGGGTCGCCGGCGGCAGCCGATCGGCCTCGTCGACGATCAGGACGATGTCGAGCGCCGACTGCGCGACTTCGGCGAGCCAGACCGTCACCCCCTCGAGCCCGGCCGGCGTCGCGGTCTCGAGCAGCGTGTGGCCGAAGGTGGGGCGGCCGGCGGCGGCGCGGACCGCCACCGCCAGGCTCTGCACGAAACGCGATGGGTCGTCGTGCGGCTGCGCCGACATCCAGGCCACCACCCTGCCCTGCGCCAGGTGCTCGCGCCGCCATTGGGCGAGCAGCGACGTCTTGCCGTAGCCCGCCGGCGCCTGCACCAGGATCACCGGGTGGCCGCGCAGGCGTTCGTGGTCGGACCTGAGACGTGGCCGGGCGACCTGGTGGCGTGGCACGCGCGGCGGCGTGACCTTCAGCAGGAGGTCATCGGAGACACCAGCAAAGCTGCGCGAGGATGAAGATGTAGCCACGGCATTCAAGACACGCTGCCGACATCCGACATCCGACAGCCGGCTGCCGTCGGCGCTGCCGTATGACATTGCCATGGTAACGGCCGCGCGGCGGTGCGACGTCCGGGCTTGCCTCCTGCGCCCGGGTCGCCGGGTCGCTCAGTGGTCGGCGGGACTCTTGACCGCGGAAACGACCGCCGAATTCTCGCTCGCGCTCGGCACCGATCCCTTGAGCCAGCACAAGCCCGCCCCGGTGTCGCCGCCCTTGACGAAGCTCATCGCCAGGCAGCGCTCGTCGATCGCGCACAGGCGCGAGCACGCCGCAGCGTCGGGGACCTTGAGGCCGATCTCGGACAGGTCCCGCCCCTGGCGGTTGGTATCGGCTTCGAGCGCTCCCATGCGCGCCGCTGCCCGACGCACGCCGCCGGGTCGCGCGCACCCGCGGCATCGCCGGCGTGGCTCAGCATCAGCCAGACGAACAAGCCGATGACCAGGACGGCGAATGCCACCGCGGCGACCAGGGTACGCATCGTCGTCGCGGCCTAGGGCGCGTCCGGCACGCGCGCCAGATCGGTCAGCCAGACGGTGGCCTCCGAGTCGCTCGGCGCGCGCCAGTCGCCGCGCGGCGACAGCGATCCGCCCGAGCCGACCTTGGGCGCATTGGGCATGGCCGAGCGCTTGAACTGGCTGGTCTTGAAGAAACGGTAGAGGAAGGTGCCGAGGTGCTTCTTGATCTCGGCCAGCGAATACTCGTTGCGCACGACCTCGGGTCCGTCGGGCCAGGCGCCGAGCGTGCGGTCGTGCCAGGCGGTGTAGGCGAGGAACGCGACCTTGGTCGGCGCGAAGCCGTAGCGAAGCACCTGGTAGAGATGGAAGTCCTGCAGCTCGTACGGGCCGACGCTCGCCTCGCTGCTCTGCCCCGGCTGGTCGGCGTCGCCGCCCGGCACGAGCTCGGGGCTGACGGCGGTCGCCAGGATCGCGTCGAGAACGTCGTCGTCGCCGGCCGCGACCGAGCCGCTTTCCGCGACCCAGCGCACCAGATGCTTGATCAGCGTCTTGGGAACGCTGGCGTTGACGTTGTAGTGCGACATCTGGTCGCCGACGCCGTAGGTGCTCCAGCCGAGCGCCAGCTCGCTCAGGTCGCCGGTGCCGACGACCAGCCCGCCGTGCAGGTTGGCGAGGCGGAACAGATGGCTCGTCCGCTCGCCGGCCTGGACGTTCTCGAAGGTGACGTCGTAGACCCGCTCGCCGCGCGCGTACGGATGGCCGATGTCGGCGAGCATGCGCTCGCAGCTCGGCTCGGATGTCGATCTCGCCGGCCGTGCAGCGCACCGCCGTCATCAGCCGGCGCGCCTGCGCGAGCGTGCGCGCGCTGGTCGCGAAGCCCGGCATGGTGTAGGCGAGGATGTTGGCGCGCGGCAGGCCGAGGACGTCCATCGCGCGCGCCGTGACCAGGAGGGCATGGGTCGAGTCGAGGCCGCCCGAGACGCCGATGACGACCTTCGTGATGCCGGTCGCCGACAGCCGCTGCACCAGCGCCTGCACCTGGATGTTGTAGACCTCGCTGCAGCGCTCGTCCTTTCGCGCCGGGTCGGCCGGCACGTACGGAAAGCGTTCGACCCGTCGCTGCAGCGCCAGCGGCAACGCGGTCGGCAGGGGCAGCTCGAACTCGACGCTGCGGAACTCCTGCAGTCGCGCCTTGTGCTTTTCGACCGATGCGCCGAACGAGTTCTGGCGCATGCGCTCGCGCGAGACGCGGTCGAGGTCGACGTCGGCGCTGATGAAGTGCGAGCCGGCGATGAAGCGCTCCGACTGCGCCAGCAGCTCGCCGCTTTCGTAGATCAGCGCCTGGCCGTCCCAGCCGAGATCGGTCGTCGATTCGCCCAGGCCGGCCGACGAATAGAGGTATGCCGCCAGGCAGCGCGCCGACTGCAGGCTGACCAGGCGGTGCCGGTAGTCGGCCTTGCCGATCGTGATGTTCGACGCCGAGAGATTGACGAGGACGGTCGCGCCGGCGAGCGCGGCGTAGCTCGACGGCGGGATCGGCACCCAGACGTCTTCGCAGATCTCGCAGTGGATCGTCAAGAGCGGCAGGTTGCTCGCCTTGAACAGCAGCTCCGAGCCGAACGGCACGTCGGCGCCGAGCAGGCGCACCTCGCGGGCGAGCGCGGTGTCGCCGGAATTGAATTGGCGCGCCTCGTAGAACTCGCCGTAGTTCGGCAGATAGGTCTTCGGCACGGCGCCCAGGACCCGGCCGCCGCTGACGACCACGGCGCAGTTGAAGAGGCGATGGTCGACGCGCAGCGGCATGCCGACGATGGCGACGACGCCGAGCTTCTTCGTCGCCTCGGCCACCGTCGCGAGCGCGCTCTCGCAGCCTTCGAGCAGGGCGCGCTGGTGGAAGAGATCGTCGCAGGTGTAGGCCGAGAGGCCCAGCTCGGGGAAGGCGACGACGACCGCGCCCTGGCGCGCCGCCTGCTCGAGCACGGCGACCGACTCGCCGGCGTTGAAGGCGGGATCGGCGACGCGCACGCGCGGCACCGCGACCGCGACGCGCGCGAAGCCATGAGCGAACGGATTCAAGAACGCGAGTGAGGCCACGGCAACTCCTGGGCCGACATCATGCACGCCAAATGCGGTGTCCGGCGGCTGCCGTCCGGCCGCGGTGCGTCGATGTGTCGACGGCGACACGGAGAAGACAGGCGACGAGGCCGCCCGGCGCAAAGTCTCGTACTCTGTGATGGGCGCCGCAACGCAAGCCCCGGCCACGGGACGACGGGGCGATCTTTTCGGGCCGCTGTCGATCGGCCGGCGCCTGCGGCGTCAATGGCATGGGCACGGCGAGCCGTGCTCGTTTTCCCCGCCCTTTTCAATGGAGATCACCATGAGCAACCCCTTCGTCCACGTCGAGCTCAGCACGACCGACGTGCCGGCCGCGAAAGCCTTCTACGGCAAGCTCTTCGACTGGAAGCTCGAGGACGTGCCGATGCCGAACGGCGCCTACACGATGATCCAGGTCGGCAGCGGCACCGGCGGCGGCCTGATGCAGCAGCAGATTCCCGGCGCGCCCTCGTTCTGGCTCGCCTATGTCGAGGTCGACGACATCGCCGCCGCGACCAAGAAAGCCAAGGCGCTCGGCGCGACCGTGATGAAGGACGTCACCGAGGTCATGGGCATGGGCTGGCTGAGCATCATCGTCGACCCGACCGGGGCCGCGCTCGGCCTCTGGAAGCCGAAGCGCTGAAGCTTCGGCCGGCGTGCGACCGCGGCGCGCCGACGGCGGATCGGCTAGGACCCTGAGCGCGCCGCCGCCGCGGCGCGCGCGCGGCGCAGCCAGCCGAGGCCGGCCGACGTTCCCGCCGCCGGGCGGTATTCGCAGCCGATCCAGCCGGCGTAGCCGAGCGAGTCGATCACCTCGAACAGATAGTCGTGGTCGAGCTCGCCGGAGTCGGGCTCGTGCCGCTCCGGGACGCCGGCGATCTGCAGGTGGCCGACGCGGCCGCCGGGCAGATACTTGCGCAGCTTCATGGCGACGTCGCCCTCGACGATCTGGCAGTGGTAGAGATCCATCTGCACCTTGAGGCGCGGCACGTCGAGCTCGGCCAGGATGGCGTGCGCCTCGTCCTGGCGGTTGAGGAAGTAGCCCGGGATGTCACGGGTGTTGATCGGCTCGATCAGGACGTCGACCGCCGCGGCGTCGGCCCGGCGCGCCGCCCAGGCGAGGTTGGCGAGGTAGGTCGGGCGCAGCGCGGCGCGGCTGCTGCCCGGCGGCACGAGGCCGGCCATCAGGTGGATGCGCGGACAGCGCAGCGCGGCCGCATAGTCGAGCGCGCGCTCGACGCCGCTGCGGAACTCGCTCTCGCGTCCGGGCAGGCAGGCGATGCCGCGCTCGCCGCCGGCGAAGTCGCCGGGCGGGGCATTGAAGAGCACCTGCTCGAGCCGGTGCTCGGCGAGGAGCGCCGCCAGCGTCGCCGCCGGCCATTCGTACGGGAACAGGAACTCGACCGCCGCTGAAGCCGTCGGCCGCAGCGGCGGCGTAGCGCTCGAGGAACGGGTGCTCGGCGTACATCATGCTCAGGTTGGCGGCAAAACGCGGCATCGTTGTCCTCCTCTGTCGGCTCACCAGCGCGCGCCGAAATGGCGGCGCAGCTCCTCGATCTGGTGCGCCGACAACGGCGCCGGCTTGCGGCTCGGCGCTCGAGCCACAGGCGCGCCGTTTCCTCGAGCTCCTCGAGCACGGCCATCGCCGCGGCCGGCGTGCTCGTGCCCAGACATTCGGGCCGAGGCGCGCGAGCATGATCGCGCGGATCGGCACGCCGCGCCCGCTCGGCGTCGAGCGATCGCCGAAGCGACGCGATCGGCGACGGCCGGATCGCCGGGTCGCCCGTAGGCAAGCAGCGGCACGTGTCCGACCTTCATCACGAAGTACGGCGTGATCGGCGGCAGCAGGTCGTCGCGCGTCCTCGTCCGCCGGGATCGCGAGGCTCAGCGCGACCAGCGCGCGCGAATGGGTGTGAATGATGCAGCCGGCTTCGGCCGCCGCGGCGTAGATGCGCACGGTGCAGCGCGAGCGTCTTGCTCGGCCGTGCCGCGCCTGCGGCCGGCGTGTCCGGCGGCGTCGACCCTGACGAGCGCGGCGGGCTCGAGGTCGCCGAGGCAGGCGTCGGTGGCGGTGATGAGAAATCCGTCGTGCAGGCGGGCGCTCAGGTTGCCGGTCGTGCCGTGGACGTAGCCGCGCGCATGGAGCGAGCGGCCGACGCGGCAGAGCTCGTCGCGCAGTCGCGGCTTCGCTCATGCGGTCACCGCGAAGGCGCGGCTGAAGAAATCGACGCCGCCGAAGTTGCCCGACTTCAGCGCCAGCTGCAAGCCGTCGGGCGCGAGCGCGCGGCGCGGCGTGGCACCAGGGCACGCCGGGATCGATCTGGGCGCCGATGCGCAGCGCGCGAACGCCGAGCGCCTGGACGCACGCACCCGAGGTCTCGCCGCCGGCGACGACGAGCCGGCGCGCGCCGCGCTCGACCAGCGCCCGCGCAACGTCCGCGAGCAGCGTTTCCAGCAGCGCGCCGATTCGCTCGCGGCCGAGCGCGCCTGCGCGGCGGCGACCGCTTCGGCGGCGGCGGTGCTGTAGACGAGCACCGGCCGGTGCGGCGTCGCTGCGCCCACTCGCGCTCGGCCCAGCGCGCGAGCTCGGCGACGAGCTCGCCGGCCGCGCCGTCGCCGAGCGCCAGCGGATCGATGCGCCGCGCCGCGCCGCCGCCTTGCTCGAAGTGCGCCACCTGGGCGTTGCGTCGCCTCGGAGCAGCTGCCCGAGACGATCGCGCGAAACCCGCTCACCGGCGGCAGCGCCGCCGCCTCGCTTCGACGCGGCGATGCCGAAGTTGGCGGGCAGGCCGATCGCCAGGCCGGAGCCGGCGCAGACCAGCGGCAGGTCCTTGACCGCGGCACCGAGGCGAAGCAGGTCGTCGTTCGTCGATCGCGTCGGCGATCGCGATCGACGACGCCCTCTTTCTGAAGCGCCTTGAAGCGCGCGCCGATCGCCGCCGCCGAGGCACCGGTGGCGCGATGCTCGACCAGGCCGACGCGGCGTGCGCGGCGTGCCGTCGCGCGATCACCTTGGCCAGCTGCGCCTGCAGCACGCGAACCAGGTTGGCGTCGGTCATCGGCGTCAGCGGATGGCTGGCGCATGCCGCTGTCGCGAGAGCAGCACGTCGCCGACGAACAGGTGGCCCTTGAACACGGTCCGGCCGTTGTCGGGAAAGGCCGGCGTCGCGATCGTGAACGGAGCAGTCGAGCTCGTCCATCAGCGCCTCGAGCACCGGGCCGATGTTGCCGCGCGGCGTCGAGTCGAAGGTCGAGCAGACCTTGAAGTAGATCTGGGTCGCGCCGTTCGCCTTCAGCCAGCGGCACGCCGCGAGCGACTGCGCGACCGCGTCGGCCGCGAGTCGATGGTGCGCGACTTGAGCGCGACGACGACGGCATCGACGTCGCTCGCCGCCGGCCGGTCGGCGACGCCGATCGTCTGCACCACGCGCATGCCGGCGCGAACCAGGTTGTTGGCGAGGTCGGTCGCGCCGGTGAAGTCGTCGGCGATGCAGCCGAGGCGAAGCGTCATTTGCGGCCCGGCAGCTCGATCCCGGGAAAGATCTTGATCACCGCCGCGTCGTCTTCCCGCGCGAAGCCCGCGCTCGACGCCTGCATGAACATCTGGTGCGCGGTGCTCGCGAGCGGCAGCGGGAACTTGGTCGCGCGTGCCGTGTCGAGCACGAGGCCGAGGTCCTTGACGAAGATGTCGACCGCCGAGAGCGGCGTGTAGTCGCCGGCCAGGACGTGCGCCATCCGGTTCTCGAACATCCAGCTGTTGCCGGCGCTGTGCGTGATGACCTCGTACAGCGCCGCCGGGTCGACGCCTTCGCGCAGGCCGAGCGCCATCGCTTCGGCGGCGGCGGCGATGTGCACGCCGGCGAGCAGCTGGTTGATGATCTTCACCTTGCTGCCGTTGCCCGCGCGTCTCGCCGAGGCGATAGACCTTGGCCGCCATCGCCTTCAGGAACGGCTCGGCCTTCTGCCAGCGCCTCGGCCTTGGCGGCGCCCATCACCGTCATCTCGCCCGACGCGGCCTTGGCCGCGCCGCCCGAGATCGGCGCGTCGACGTAGTCCGAGTCCCATCGCCTCGAGCCGGCGCTCGAACGCGATCGAGACGTTCGGGATCGACCGTCGAGCACATCACGAACACGCTGCCCGGCGCCATCGCCGCCGCCGCGCCGTCGGCGCCGAACAGCACCGACTCGGTCTGCGCCGCATTGACGACGACCGAAATCGACGAGCTCGCAGCGCGCGGCGAGATCGGCCGGCGTCGCGCACGCCGTTCCGCCACCCTTCGCGAACGCCGCGGCGACGCCGTCGCGAACGTCGCAGACGTGAATCGTCGCAGCCGGCGCGGCGCAGCGACCCGGCCATGCCGGCGCCCATCGCGCCGAGGCCGATGACGCCGACCCGGCGCCCGCTTACGGATGCATCGTTCATCGCAGTTCCCGAATGATCGACGGAATCATAGGCGCCGGCCGACGGCGGCCACGAGACGACCGCTCGCGTCAGGCCGACTTTGCGACGCCGCCGCCGAGATAGGCCGCCCGCACCGCGTCGTTCGACCACAACTCCGCCGGCTTGCCCGAGACCGCGAGGCCGGTCTCGACACGTAGCCGCGGTCGGCGACCGAGAGCGCCATGCGCGCGTTCTGCTCGACCAGCAGCACCGTCGTGCCGCGGCGCCGGATCTCGGCGATGATCGCAGAACACCTTCTGCACGATCACCGGCGCGAGGCCGAGCGAGGGCTCGTCGAGGAGCAGCAGGCGCGGCTTGGCCATCAGGCCGCGCGCCACCGCGACCATCTGCTGCTGGCCGCCGGAGAGGGTCCAGCCGAGCGCGTCGGCGAAAGGACGGATGTCGGGGAAGAGGTCGAACATCTCGTCCGATTCCTTGGACCAGCGCGGCCTTGGCGATGCGGCCACGGTTGCTAGGCGCCGAGCATGATGTTCTCGCGCGCCGACAGACCCGGGAAGATGCGCCGGCCTTCCGGCACATGGGCGATGCCGAGCTTGACGATCGCTTCCGGGCCCGAGGCCGGCGATCGAGCGGCCGTCGAATTGCGATGTCGCCGGCGACCGGCTTGAGCAGGCCCGAGATCGCGCGCAACGTCGTCGACTTGCCTGCGCCGTTGCCGCCGAGCAGGGTCACGACTTCGCCTGACGTCGACGGCGAGCGAGAGGCCGTGCAGGCCTCGATCTCGCCGTAGCGAACGGTCAGGCCGTCAAGCGAAAGCAGGGGCATCGGGCTCGCTTCCGAGATAGGCGGCGATGACGTCGGGCTCGCGCAGCACCTCGGCGGCGACGCCGTCGGCGATGCGGCGGCCGAAATTCAGCACCGTGATGCGGTCGGCGACCTCGGTCACCAGGGTCATGTCGTGGTCGATGATGAAGATCGTCAACCCCTTCGCGGCGATACGCTTGAGCAGATCGCGCAGGCCGAGTTTCTCAGCTTGAGTTGAGGCCGGCCGCAGGCTCGTCGAGCAGGAGCAGCGTCGGGTTGCCGGCGAGCGCGCGGGCGATCTCGATCAGGCGCTGATGGCCGTAGGAAAAACCGGTGACGTTTGCTCCTGCGCGCGTCCTTCGAGGCCGACGAAGGCGAGCGCGGACGCGCGCCCGCTCGACCAGCGCCACGATGATCCGGTGCCGATGTCGTTGCCGGGATGCTCCGCACCGATGATGACGTTTTCGAGCGCCGTCATCGAGCGGAACAGGCGGATGTTCTGGAAGGTGCGACCCATGCCTGCGGCGGTGCGCACGTGAGGCGACGAGAAGCGGTGACGTCACGACCGCCGAGCACTTTGATGCGGCCAGCGGTCGCGCTGTAGATGCCGGACAAGCACGTTGAGCGTCGTCGTCTTGCCCGAGCCGTTGGGGCCGATAAGGGCGTGCACCTCGCCGCGCCGTACCGAGAACGACACGTCGTCGACCGCCTTCGAGTCCGCCGAAGTATTTGCTGAGATGGCTGCACCTCGAGCGCCGTCGGCGCGTCTCGCCTGTGGTCGCCGGCATTTGCCAGTGTCAGTTCTTCGGCGGCGCCGGCGAATGGCCGCGGCCGAACCAGCGACGGACGCGATGCTGCACGAAGCCCCAGATGCCGTCCGGCATGTAGCGGATGATCAGGATGATCGAGAGGCCGTAGATCGCCAGATAAAGCCCCGGAACGCTTTTCAGGAAGCGCAAGCTCTCGGGGAGCACGATCAGCAGCGCCGGTGCCGATCAGCGCACCGACCGGCGAGGCGACGCCGCCGAGCAGCGTCATGGTGATGAAGACGATCGATTCGGCGAAGCTGAACTGGTCGGGGCTGACGTAGGCGAAGCCGCCGGCGAAAAAGCCGCCGCCGATGCCGCCGAGCACGGCTGATAATCGCGAAGGCGGCGACTTTGGCGCGATAGACGTTGACGCCGGCGACGCCGGCGGCGAGTTCGTTGTCGCGCACGGCGCGCATGGAGCGCCCGAGCGGCAGTCTGCGGCAGGCGCCAGACGATATAGCCGACGATGGCCATCGCCGCCACGCACAGAGCCGAGGAAGGCGTGCTGCGACTCGAACAGTGGCTGGGCGCTGAATATTGCCGACGCCATCCGGGCCATGCGTCACCGGAATCCAGTTCACCATGACCAGGGTGACGATCTGCTGGAAGCTGATCGTCACCATCGCCAGGTAGTGGCCACCGAGACGCAAGCGTCGTCATGCCGAGGAAGGCGCCCATCACCAGGGCGACGCCCATTCCCATCAACAGGGCGACCCAAAAATTCAGATGCAGATCAGACGGTGCCGAGCCCGACGGCATAGGCGCCGAAGCCGAAGAACGCCGCTTGCGCGAGATTGATCTGGCCGCACAGGCCGAGCACGACGGTGAGGCCGAACACGGCGATCGAATAGCTCGCCGTCTGCGACCAGGATGTGCATGGTGTAGTCGCTGCATCGGGACGAGGCAGACCGCGACGAGCGCCGCGAAACGCCGACAGTCGTGCGACGACTCGCCGTCGCATCGGCGAAGTCGTGCCGGCACGCGATCGCCGGTCCGCATCGGCTTTAGCATAGGGTGACGCGGCACGCTCATGCCTTTTCCGCTACGCGTTCGCCGAAGATGCCTTGCGGACGAAAGATCAGGAATGCGACCAACACCAGGAAGGCGAAGCCGTCCTTGTAGGGCACCGAGATGTAGGCCGCGCCGAAGGTTTCGATCACGCCGAGCGCGAGACCGCCGATGATCGCACCCTTGACGTCGCCGAAGCCGCCGATGATCGTCGCGGCGAACGCTTTCAAGCGCGATCGTCGAGCCCATCTGGATCGACACGAACAGGATCGGCGCGACCAGGATGCCGGCGACGCCCGCCGAGCAGCGCCGAGTAGACGAAGGTCAGCATGATCATCGTCGCCACCGGGAATGCCGAGCAGTGACGCCATCTCCTTATCCTGCGAGGTCGCCTGCAGTTTCTTGCCGAGCATGCGTGTGTCTCGAAGAACCAGAAGTTGAAAGCGACCAGCACCAGGGTCAGCGCCGATGATCACGCAGGTACTGGGTGTCGAGGTAGACCGGGCCGAGCTGGATGCCCTGGGACGTCGAACCATCCGGCGAGAGCACCTGCGGCTGCGGTCCGTAGAGCGCGAGCACCGTGTTCGCAGAGGAAGATCGACGCGCCGATCGTGGCGATGATCACGGGCAGGAACGTGCGGTTGCGCAGCGGGTAGTAAACGCCGAGATTGAAGATCGACGCCAAGCAGCGCCATGCCGGCGAGCGCGGCGAGGAATGACCAGCCGTAGGGCCACTTCAGGTCGACCGCGAACACGACCATGAGGTAGGCCGCCGACCATCGAGAATTCGCCCTGCGCGAAATTGACGACGTTGGTGGCGCGGAAGATCAGCACGAAGCCGAGGGCGACCAGTGCGTAGACCGCACCGATGCCGAGGCCGGTGAAGAATAGCTGGAGAGCGAGGTCCATCAGCCGCTCACGACTCGGAATACCCGTCGAGCCCGCGCAGGCTCGGTCGCGCTCATGCGGCGCGGCGCTCAGGAAGCTCGATTCGATGTGCTTGTCGAAGACGATCTTGCCCTTCTCGTTGCGCACGATGTTGTAGCCGTGCAGGCCGTCGCCATTCGCGTCGAAGTTGTATTCGCCCTCGGCGCCCGGCATGCTTCCTGACCGCCAGGATGGCTTCGCGGATGGCCGTCGGGTCGGTCTTGCCGGCCTTCTTGATCGCCATGCACAGGACAGTGACCGCGTCGTAGGTCCACGATGACTGGTTGTCGGGTGCGACCTTGGCCGCCTCGCGGTAGGCCTTGCCGAAGGCCTTCGAGCGCCTCGCTCGAGTCCTCGGCGTAGTCGGCAACGCCGAAAGTGCCGTATAGCGCCGGGCCGGCGAGCTTGATGCGCGGTGATGTTGACGATCGAAGGCGAGCCGATGTAGGGGATGGTGACGCCGAGCTGGCGCAGTTGGCGCGCGAATACGCCGAGATCGTTTTCGAACGTGAAATAGGAGCCGAGGATGTCGGCGCCCGACTGCTTGATGGCCAGCACGACCGGCGTGAAGTCCTGGCTCTGGTTCGTGTAGCCCTGGTCGAGGGCGATGCTCGCGCCGTCGATCTTGGCCGAGCGCGGTCGTCAGCGCCTTGCCGCCAGCAGTGCCGAAGGCGTCGGTCGAATGGACGATCGCCCACTTCTTCTTGCCGAGCGTCTTGACGCCGTACTCGGCGATGACGCTGCCCGAGTAGGAGTCGTTCGGACGGAAGCGAAACAGCCATGGATTGCCCATGTGGGTCAGCGCCGGGTCGGTGCCGCCGATCATCACCGGCTTGCCGACCTTGAGCACGTCGGGCGCCATCGCATGGACCTGGGTCGAGCGGATCGAGCCGAGGAAGGCGACGATGTCGGTTTGCGACGCGAGCTTCGAGAACGCGAGGACGATGCCGGGGTTGGTGGTCTGGTCGTCCTCGACGATCAGTTCTACCTGCTTGCCGAGCACACCGCCGGCCTTGTTGACCGCGTCGAGCGGCGAGCCTCGCGCCGATTTGCGCATACTTGCCCGATTCGGCGGCCGGCCCGGTGACCGGCGTGCACATGCCGATCTTGAGGGTGGCGCTCTGCGCGCCGGCGCGAGCCGATCAGGGCCGGAACGCGACGCTCGCCGAAAGGCCAGCGGAAAATCTACGACGCGAAATGGTCATGCCTCAGCTCCAAGGGTTCGATCGAAAGCGAGGCGAGTTTAGGTGTGCCAATGCGTGGCGGCAGCCTCGCAGATCAGGGTTTGCCCGCCGACACCGTTGCGGTGCACGGCTCGCGGCAAGTGCGGACGGCGCCTCAGGCGTGGCCGATGATCGGGTGCGGCAGGTACGGCGCTTCGAGCTCGGCGAGGTCGGCCGGCGAAAGCGTGAGCGTCAGCGCGGCGACGGCGTCGTCAAGCTGCTCGAGCCGGGTCGCGCCGATGATCGGCGCCGCGACCTCGCTCTTGCCCAGCACCCACGCGAGCGCGACCTGCGCACGCGGCCGGCCGAGGCGCGCGGCAACCGCGGTCAGCGCCTCGACGACCTTGCGGTCGGCGTCCTGCGTCTTGGCGTAGAGCGAGCGGCCGAACTCGTCGGTCTCCTGGCGCGCCGTCGATGCGTCCCAATCGCGCGTCAGCCGGCCGCGTGCGAGCGGGCTCCACGGAATCACGCCGATGCCTTCGGCCTTGCAGAGCGGCAGCATCTCGCGCTCTTCCTCTCGGTAGAGCAGATTGACGTAGTTCTGCATGGTCGCGAAACGCGCCCAGCCGCGCGTGTCGGAGAGGTGCAGCGCCTTGGCGAACTGCCAGGCGAACATCGACGAGGCGCCGATGTGCAGCGCCTTGCCGGCACGAACGACGTCGTTCAACGCCTCGAGCGTTTCCTCGATCGGCACGGCGGGGTCCCAGCGATGGATCTGGTAGAGGTCGACGTAGTCGGTGCCCGAGCCGCTCCAGGCTTTCGTCGATCTCCGCCAAGATCGCCTTTCGCGACAGCCCGGCGCCGTTCGGTCCCTTGTGCATCCGGCCATTGACCTTGGTCGCGATCACGACCTCGCCGCGGCGCGCGTACTTGATGAGTGCGCGGCCGACGATCTCCTCGCTGCTGCCGGCCGAATAGACGTTGGCGGTGTCGAAGAAATTGATGCCGAGGTCGAGCGCCTTGCGAAAGAACGGCAGGCTCGCCGCTTCGCCGAGCGTCCAGGTGTGCGGGCCGCGATCGGGCTCGCCGTAGCTCATGCAGCCGAGACAGATGCGCGAGACGTCGAGGCCGGTGCGGCCGAGCTTGAGGTAGTTCATGGTCGGCCCCTTCGCGTCGATTGTGGCGGGAGCGGCGCCTGGCGGTGGCGATACGAACCGAGGCAGGCGTCAGTGCCGGCCGAAGAGACGACCCGGCTTCGACGCCGGTGGTGCCGGCGCCGATTCCGTGGCGGCCTGTCCGCACGCCGGCGCATCCGCGGCCGTGACCGCCCGCGTCACCAGCAGCGACACGCCCGAGGTCGCGACCGCGACGCCGACATCGGCCGCGCCGCGCGCCGCGCCCTTGACGTCGACACCGACCTGCGGATCCTGCAGCGGGCCGCTCATGACCATCAGATCGGCGAGGTTCGCCGGATTGAGGCCGAGCCCCTTCTTCACGCGCGGCTTGAACTCGAGCCGGATCGTCTGCTCGACGAGGTTGACCTTGCCGCTGGCCAGGACGGCGATGTCGTGCGTTTCCATTGCGATCGAGCGATCGACGAGCGCGATGCCGCGACGCAGCGGCAGGCGCGCCACCGCGCACTGCACCACCAGCGACTTGGCTGACGACTGCATCGGGATCAAAAGCTGAAGCAGGGTCACGATCACGTTGCGGTCGAGCGCCTTGGTGCCGCTCGCCAGCGTGACATCGGCGGCCGACACGAGCACGTCGCCGTTCGCCGACGCAGCGAGGCTTTTCGGTGTGCCGCCGGCGAGCGTCAGGTTCGGCCGTGAAGTTGGCCCGGCCGCTGCTGAAATAGTTGCCGCGTCCCGCTGCCGCTTCGAGCGTCGGGATCGAGAGCGACTTCGCGTCGATGCTCAGCGCGACCTTGGGCGCGGCATCGTGGGTGCCCGTGACGCTCGCCCGGCCGCGCACGGTGCCGCCCGCGAAGCCGGCGCGAACGTCGTCGAGCGCGAGCCGTCCCGGAGCCATCGTCAGCTTGCCTTCTACGGCCGAGAGCGGCGCCAATCTTGGCAGCGTGAGGTGCCCGATCCTGAACGCCAGGCGCAGGTCGAGGTCCGGCAGCGCCGTGAAGGGAAGCGGCGTGCTGTCGAAGAGCAGAGCGGACGACGGCGCCGCGCTCCCCTTGGTACCGGTCGGAGCGGGAAGTAGTTTGGCCAAGTCGATTTCGCGCGTCGCCAGCTCCGCGTCGAGCCGCGGCGCCTTTGCGCCCGTGGTCAGCGTGATCCGGCCGTCGAGCGGTGCGCCGGCGAGCGACAGGTGCAACGGGTCGGCGCGCAGCTCGTTGCCGTTGCGCCGCACGCTCGCGCTCAACTCGAGCGGCATCGGCAGCGACGCCGCGCCGGCGGCGTACGGCGTCAGTGCCGCGGCGCTGGCGAGACGCGCCGTCAGATCGACGCTGGCGTCGCCGGCGCGTTCACCGGTGCCGATCGTTCCCTTGACCGCGACCGCGGTACCGTCGCCGGCGAGACGAAGGTCGATCGGCCAGTCGGCGTTGTCACCACAGCAGGCTGGCGAGACGCCCGACGCGGCCGTCGATCTTCCAGTGTTGGCCGGCCACGGCGATCGCCGCCGCGAGCTCGACCTGCTCGCCCTGCGCGACGAGGTCGAGCGACTCGATGTCGATCGCAGGCGCCGCCGGATGCGCCCGGTCGCGGTAGGCGATGTGCATGTTCGCGAGCACCAGCCGGTCGAGTTTGAACGCCAGCTCCGTGGCGTCTGCGCCCGACGCCGCCCGTGCCGCGGGCTCGGCCGTCACGCGCGGCGTGAATTGCCAGTTGCCGCGGCCGGCGGCGTCGGTTTCGAGCAGGAGGTCGGCGTCCTCGACGTCGACGCGAAGAATGCGTACCTTGCCCTGCAGCAGCGCCTCGAGCGACAACTCGAATGCGGCGCGGCGGACCCGCGCCATCTCGGGCCGCGAGCCGCCTTCGATGTTGCCGAGAACGATGTCTTCGGCGCGCACGGCAATCGTCGGCACGACGCTGATCGACAGCTCGCCGCCGATTCGGAAATCGCGCCCGGTCGCGGCGGTCACCTCGTCGGCGAGCAGCTGCGCCAGCCGCGCCGGCGGAAAGGCGATCACCACGGTGGCGTAGAGCGCGGCGACCAGCAGGACGATGACACCGAGGACGATCGCGGCGATGCGTCCCCAACGCCGGCGCGCCGCTGCGGGGCGCGCGACGCGCGTCCTCAAAGCGTCTTCACTCGGCAAGGGAGCGGGCGGCATCGCGCCATTGTGGCGGCCGCACCGATCCGGTGGTGGTCATGAAGCGGACCCCGAGATCGACCTCTCGCTCTTCGCGAGCGAAAGGCCGGCGGCGCTGCGGCTCAGCGCGTCGTTTCGATCTCCCGGCCGTTCAGCGGCTGGACCGGTCGTGCGTTCATCGGATAGATCCTGCGGAACGCCGTGATCTCCCTCGGTAGGAGCGCCATCGGCGTCTTCAGCACGAACCAGCGCACTCCTTCGCTGCACGGCGGCGTTGTGAGCGAGCCTTCGAAGGTGTAGTAGCCCTTGTTGCCTGGCAGCAGCGACGCGGCGTCGATGGTCACGGGCACCGAGACTTCCTTCTCCTTGTGCTTCGGCAAGTTGCTCCAGATCGCATGGATCGTCGGATTGTCCTGGCCCTTGTCGAGCAGCACGGCGACCACCGCGAGCTTGCCGTCGGCGCCCTTGTGGACCAGATGCGCGACCATGTCGTGCGCCTTGCCGTCGATCTTCTCCTCGCTCGGTCGGTGGAAATGGAACTGGACCAGTTCGTAGCGCGTTCCGCCGACCTCGATCGAGCTGCCCGGCGCGTAGTTGACCTGAATCGTGTGGCCGTTGTCGATCAGCTTGAGCGGCACCGGCTTGTAGTCGAACTTGATCGCCGGCAGGTCGGCCGCCTTCGCGTCGCGAATGTCGACCGGCGACTGGACCTTGCCCGACTCGCAGCTGGCGAAGGCTTGATCGAGCTCGCCCCATTCCGCCGGCCCGCCGTGGGCCCCATAGGACCAGTGCTTGCCTTCGGCCCGAGCCCTCGATGC
This sequence comes from uncultured beta proteobacterium, assembly GCA_963766315.1. Lineage (GTDB taxonomy): Bacteria > Pseudomonadota > Gammaproteobacteria > Burkholderiales > Burkholderiaceae_C > Schlegelella_A. The sequence goes on along the minus strand of CAVXZM010000007.1, from coordinate 79,000 downwards.
ACCGGCGAGCGCCAGCACGATGAAAAGAAAGACGATCGATCTGAGGGCATGCATGCGAACTCCCGCTACTTCGTCAACCAAGCCGGCTGGCATCGGCGGGCCCTTCGATTCCCGCCGCCTTGCTGCGCTCCCCGCTGATCCAGCGATAGGCGACTCCCGCGCACGCCGCGCCGGCGAGTGGCGCGACCCAGAACGCCCAGAGCTGGCCGAGCGCCCAGGCGCCGGCGAAGAGCGCCGGGCCGGTGCTGCGCGCCGGGTTGACCGAGGTGTTCGTGACCGGAATGCTGATGAGATGGATCAGCGTCAGGCACAGGCCGATCGCGATCGGGGCGAAGCCGCTCGGCGCGCGCTCGTCGGTTGCGCCCAGGATCACGACCAGGAACAGGAACGTCATCACGAATTCGCAGAGCAGCGCCGCGCCCAGCGAGTAGCCGTCCGGCGAATGCTCGCCGTAACCGTTCGAGGCGAAGCCCGCGTGGACGTCGAACCCGGCCTTGCCGCTGGCGATCAGATAGAGGATGCCGGCGCCGACGATCGCGCCCGCGACCTGGGCGACGACGTACGGCAGCAGATCGCCGGCGCGAAAGCGACCGCCGACGACGAGTCCGAGCGAGACGGCCGGATTCAGGTGACAGCCCGAGACGTGGCCGATCGCGTAGGCCATCGTCAACACCGTGAGGCCGAAGGCGAGCGCGACGCCGGCGAAGCCAATGCCGAGGTGCGGAACCGCAGCGGCGAGCACGGCACTGCCGCAGCCGCCGAGAACGAGCCAGAGGGTGCCGAGGAACTCGGCGGCGAGACGATTGGACAAGGGCATTTTTGTTCTCCGAAGTAGAAGGGGTCAGCCGGTAACGGCCTCCGGCTCGGCGGGTCTCCAAGTCTTGTCGAACAACGGCATGTTCTCACTCATCGGGATCTTTGCGCCACTATGCACTCGCGCCGGTGACGGGCAGGAGCGCGTTCTGAATCGCATCGACCAGCGTCACGTCGTCGACCGGCTTGCGCAGGTACGCCCGAGCGCCCTGCCGGAACGCGCGATCGCGGTACTCGACGGAATCGTCGCCGGTGATGATGATGACCGGCGTCGAGTCATGCGCGCGCGTCAGTGCCAGCTGGACGTCGAAGCCATCCATCTGCGGCATCCGCACGTCGAGCACGACGCAGTCCGGCCGCTGCGACTGGAGCGCGCGCAGGAAGTCGGCTCCCGAGGCGAACGTCTGGACGTCGAAGCCGGCAGCGCCGATCAGCCTGCCGAGCGCCTTGCGGACAGACTCCTCGTCATCGACGACGGCGATCAGGGAGGCGATCTTCGCCATTCGGGAACGCTATCTCCCCACGCCGGGTCCGCCAATGAGACGTTGGTCCCATGCCGGAGCGGCGATCGAGTGCGTGCGGCCGAGCCCGCTCGACGATGCGGACCAGGTCGGCCACCGTGCGGACCTGCATCTTCTCCATGCCTCTGGCCCGGTGCACCTTCACCGTCTTCTCGGCCGTGCCGAGAGCGGCCGCGATCTGCTTGTTGAGGCGGCCGGCGATGACCTGCGTCAGCACCTCGCGCTCGCGTGGCGTCAGCGTCGCGAGCAGTGCCTCCGTCGCCATGCGCTGCTCGCACGCTCGCCGCAGCAGCAGATCTCGCGCGAGCGCGCGCTCCACGGCGGCCAGCAGCACGACGTCGTCGACCGGCTTGGTGAGGAAATCGAAGGCGCCCTGCTTCATCGCCTGGGCGCACATCGGCACGTCTGCCTGGCCGGTCAGGAAAATGATCGGCATGTGACAGCCGCGCTCGGCGAGGGCTTGCTGCAGCGCCCAGACCGTCGAGGCCTGGCATCGCGATGTCGAGGATCAGGCAGCCGTGCTCTTCGGGATCGTTGCGGGCGAGGAACGATTCAGCAGAGCGGTAGGCGGTCGCCCGGAAGCCTTCGGCCACGAGCAAGCGCACGATGGCAGTGCCTACCGATCGATCATCGTCGACCAGGTGGATATGCGCCGGTGCAAGCTCCACGAGCCCTCTCCTGTTGTATCCGCGGTTCAACCACGCTTGACCCGCGATGTTCTGGAGTGTAGATTGCAGACGGAACGGGTTCCAGCCCCTTACCGACACCGTCTTGGTCGGGGTTGTCACCCAAGAGGGCCTCGAATGCGGTGCAGTCCGATGTCACGAAGGAAGGAACGGTTCCCGCCCGATGCCTGAACTGCGCGCGGTCCTGAGCGCTCCTGCCCGCCTAATCGGCGATCGGCGACCTGTCCGTCCGCCACCACCCTGACTGGCGGCCCCTCGGCGCCGCGCTGGCGGTCGCCCTGAGCTACTACGCCGGCGCCAGGATCGGCCTGTCGCTGACCTTCATGCCGTTTCCGCTGTCGGTGCTGTGGCCGCCGAACGCCCTGCTCTTGGCCGCCCTGCTCCTGGCGCCGGTTCGCTGGTGGGGGCTGCTCGTGCTCGCCGTGCTGCCGGCGCATCTCTTCGCGGAGCTGGAGGCGAACATCCCGGTGTCGATGGTGCTGGGCTGGTTCGTGAGCAACGTCAGCGAAGCCCTGATCGGTGCGCTGCTCATGAGACGGTTGGCTCCCTCGGGCGCGGACCTGCGCACGCTGCGCAGCGTGCTCGTCTTCTTCGCCGCCGCCGTCGTTGCAGCGCTCCTCAGCTCATTCCTCGACGCCGGCCTGGTGCGGCTCATCGGTTGGGGCAAGGCCGATTTCTGGACGCTGTGGCAAGTCGCCTCTTCACCAACATCGTCGCCACGCTCACCTTCGTTCCCGTGATCGTGACCTGCGCGACGGCCGCGCGGGCCGCGCATCCGCAAGCACGCAAAGAGGCGCTGGCTCGAGGCGGCGGTGCTGCTCGCCGGCCTGCTGACAGTGGGAAGCATCGTCTTCAGCGTCGGCGTCATCGAACCGGGAAGCCCGCCGAGCCTGCTCTATCTGCCGCTGCCGTTTCTCGTCTGGGCCGCGCTGCGCTTCGGGCCGCCGCTGGCGAGCTTCTCGTTCGCGATCGTCGCCTTCCTCGTCATCTGGGGTGCGGGGCATGGCCACGGCCCGTTCCTGAACGCCATCACCTACGACGGTGCGCTGCCGGTCCAGCTGTTCCTGATCACGATCGGCGTGCCGCTGCTCCTGCTCGCGGCGCTCATCGAGGAGCGCCGACACGGGCTGCGCCTGTTGCGCGCCTCGCAGGAGCTGTTCTCGACCGCATTCGCGCCGGGCCCGACGCGATCGCCGTCATCCGGCGCAGCGGCGGGGTGATCGAGGCGAACGACTGCTGGCGCGAGCTGGTCGGCGACGGGCGCGAGGAGCCTGGGCAGGGACGCGCCGCTGCGTCGCGACCCCGGCAGACGACCCCGGCCGCACCCGCCTCGCGGCCCTCGTGCGCGATTCGGCGAACGTGCACGGCCTCGAGCTGGCGCTGCGCGACCGTCACGGCGGCATTCGCCAGGTACTCGTCTCGATCGCGGCGATCGAGCTGCAAGGCGAGGCCTGCGCCATCAGCATCGTCCACGACATCACCGAGCTTCGCCGCGCCGAGGGGCAGGCCGACGAGCAGCGTCAGCAGCTGACCCACCTCACCCGGGTCGCCTCGCTGACGGGCTTCTCGAGCACGCTCGCCCACGAGCTCAACCAGCCGCTCACCGCCATTCTCAGCAATGCCCAGGCGGCGTTTCGCTTCCTTGCGCGCGACCCGCCCGACGTCAGCGAGCTGCGCACCATACTCAACGACATCGCCGATGCCGACAAGCGTGCCGGCCTGTTGATCCACCACCTTCGGCTGTTGGTCAATCGCGGCGACGAAGCCTTCGTCAGCATCGACGTGAATCAGATGACGAAGGACATGCTGGCGCTCGCCCACGGCGCCTTCGTTGCCGGCGGCGTCGAGCTCAGCACCAGCCTGTCACCGGATCTGCCCGCAGTGAACGGCGACCCGGTCCAGCTCAGGCAGCTGCTGCTGAACCTGATTTCCAATGCCTGCGATGCGATGCACGACCAGGACGCCCGGCCGAGCCGGCTCAGCGTCACGACCTCATGCGCGCGCGAAGACCGGGTGCGGATCGTCGTCAGCGATAGCGGCCGCGGCATCGCTGCCGATCAGCTCGAGAGGCTGTTCGAGCCGTTCGTCACGACCAAGGCGAACGGTCTCGGCCTCGGCCTGCCGATCTGCCGCCAGATCGCGCAGGCACACGGCGGCACGCTCGCCGAACAGCCGCGCCGGCGAAGGCGCAAGCTTCCGGCTGGAGCTGCCGGCGCAGCCAGCCACGCGCCATGAAGGCGTCGATCGCCTTGGAAAGAGGAAGGTCACGATCAGCCAGTAGTCAGCCATGGGGACCGCTGTCGCGACCCGTGGCCGGTAGCGCACGCGCCGCCGAGGCTCACCGGTTCGCCTATCTCTGTCGACTTGTGGTTTCTTCACGGCATCGGGTGATCTTGCGCAGGCGCTCGACGCACGGCAGCGTGGCCCGCTGTCAGGCATACTTTGTTGGACTGCTCGACCCTGCAATGGGAGAGCGGTTCTTCCCTCCAGCCGATGCACGGTCCACCGCGCCGCCGACGGAGCCGAGGCGGTCTTCTCGCACACGCCGTGGTCGCCATGCTGGCGGTCGCAGTCAGCGGACCCTCCTTCGGCGACGCCCAGACCAACCTCGCCGACCCCGCGACCGGGCCCAAGACCGCCGCGCCGGCGTACGAGGGCGAGCACGGTAGCTGGGTCTTCGTTCCGATCCCGGTCGCCAACCCGACCTTCGGCAACGGCCTGCAGCTGGGCGCGTTGTACCTGCATCAACCAAGCAGCGACGGCCCGCCCGCGACCTCGGGAGTCGGGGCGATGGCGACCGACAACGGCACCCGGCTGGTCGCGGCCTTCCACGATCAGAGCCTGATGCAGGACCGGTTTCGACTGACCGGAGTCGTTGCCGGCGGCCAGCTGCAGGCGCAGTTCTTCGGCAGCGGAGCCGACTCGCCCTTCGCCGACCATCCCGTCGACTACGGATTCAACGGCGAGGCGCTCGCGCTGCTGGGCCTGGCGCGGGTGGTCGAAGACTCCAACTGGTTCCTGGGCCTGAGCGTGCAGCAAGCGGCTGCGACGATCCATTTCGACATCTCGGACGTTGCGGCGGCGCTGCCGCCCGCCGACTCCAACGTCCGACTTTTCGGCGGTGGCCCGCAGGCGCTGTACGACAGCCGCGACGACAAGACTTATCCGACCCTGGGCGAAGACGTCACCTTTCGCTGGTTCAGATATTTCGGCTCGTGGGGCAATGAGCCGACTTTCGACAAGACCGAGGCCGACTTTCGCGTCTACCGGAGCATCACTCCCACGCTCGTCGCCGCGGTGCGCGGCAGATTCCAGGTGGCCAGCGACCAGACGCCGTTCTTCGCCCTGCCTTCGATGGACGTACGCGGCGTGTCGACGGACCGTTATCGCGACAACCGAGTGTTTTCGGCGAGCGCGGAATTGCGCTACGTGCTCTTCCCCGCTGGGGCCTGCTGGCATTCGTCGACGCCGGCCGCGCCGCCGCGACGACCAGCGTTCTCGGCAGTGCGAGAACGTCGTAGCTATGGCGGGGCGGTGCGCTGGCAGCCGAGCGCCGCCCGTCGCCTCTACCTGGGACTCAACGCCGCCTACAGCACCGACGCCAAAGCGATCTTCATCCAGGTGGGCGAGGCGTTCTAGCGCGACGCTCTGGGCTCGATCGGCGACGAGCGGAGCGACGCCGCCCTAGAGCAGCCACTCGATCGGCAGGATCCGCAGCAGATTGATGTAGAGCATGCGCAAGGCGCCGGTCTCCGGCGTCGACGAGTGGCGAACTTCGCCTCGGGCGTCTGCTCGATCCATTCGACGCCCTGCCCGTCCGCGGTCAGGCGCACTTCGTAGGCGCGGCGTGGAACGCTCTGGTCGAAGCCGTCCGACAGCTGCCCGGCGAGCGTCGGGCTCTCCAGGACCACGCCCACTTCCGTGTTGAGCCGGGCCGACCGCGGATCGAGGTTGAACGAGCCGATGAAGATCCGGCTGCGGTCGACCGCGAAGGTCTTCGCGTGCAGGCTCGCGCCCGAGCTTTCGCCGAGCTTGCCCTTGGGCCGCTCGTCGCCCTCGCGCCTGAGCTCGAACATCGCACACCTGCACGCAGCAGCGCCTCGCGATACTTCACGTAGCCCGCGTACACCGGAGCCACGTCGGTCGCCGCCAGCGAATTCGTGAGGACGCGAACCTTCACGCCGCGCGCGGCGATCGCGATGAGCACGTCGGTGAAGTCCTGCGTTGGCACGAAATAAGGCGAGACGAGATCCATCTGGGTCGTCACCTTGCCCATTGCCGCCTCGAGGCGCGGGCCCATCTGCAGGTCGCGGCGATCCGGTGGGTGCAGGACCTTGGCGGGGTCGTCGGTGACCAGATGCGCCGGCACCCATTCCAGCTCCAGCTCGCCGGCCACGAACTTCTGCACGAGCGGGGTGTCGCGGACCGCGTCCATGTACGCCGCCGCGTCGGCGCCCCCGCTCACCTCCGACCAGGCGCCCCGGACACGGGCGATGGCGTCCGCGTCCGCCGCCGCGACCAAAGCGCGAGGGGGTAGGCGGAGACGCTGTTCCAGTAGGCATCGAACTGCGCCGAGACGTCGCGCACGACCGCGCCTTCGACGATCGTGTCGAGATCGACGAAGGCGACCGGGGTGCCTGTCTCGAGATACTCGTCGCCGATGTTGCGCCCACCGACGATCGCCACTTGGTTGTCGGCGGTGAACGACTTGTTGTGCATCCGGCGATTGACGCGCGCGAAGCTGGTCGCGGCATCGGCCACGCGGAACGATCGGTTGGCAAACGGATTGAACAACCGAACCTCGATGTTGGGATGCGAGTCGAGCACCGCGAGCGTCGCATCGAGGCCGCGCGTGTTCTGGTCGTCGAGCAGGAGGCGGACGCGCACGCCGCGCTCAGCGGCCTGCCACAGCGCCTCGAAGAGCAGGTTGCCGGTCGTGTCGGCGTGCCAGATGTAGTACTGCACGTCGAGGCTGCGGTCGGCCGCGCGCGTCGCGATCAGCCGTGCCGCGAACGCCTCGCGCCCGCTGATCAGCGGCAGCGCGCCGGTCTTGCCAGGGTGAGCCGCAACGGCAGCCCCGAGAGCGCGACCCAGCCGCGTGTCGCCGGTGTCCGAGTAGGCGCTCGATGGCTGACGGTCGACGTTTGCAGGCAGGCCGGCGCAGCCTGCGAGCAGGGCATCAGACCGGCCATGAGGATGCGCGACGTGAATGACATGTCGTTGAGCTGGCGAATTTCGGCTTCCGGAGTACGTTGCACCGGCCTTGGTCATCGGCGACGGCCGGAAGTGTGCCCGACCCCGGGGCGGGGCATGGTCTGTTCACCGGATACCCAGCCGGTTCGGTGGCTAGTGCACCAGGTCGTACTGGACGCTGAACTGGATCCGGGTGTCGTTGGCGCTGTTGCCGTCGAAGGTCTTGTTGCGTCCGTAGAGCAGCTCGGCGCCGACGTTGAGCGAGCCCGCCGGATTCCAGATGAAGTTCAACGAGTAGTACTGGCTGCTCGAGAACGCCGTCAGCGCCTGGAACGACCGGTTGTTCATCGCGAGGTATCCGGCGACGCCGGTCGAGCGCAACTTGGACGACCACTTGTGCGTGTAGGCCGCATAGCCGCCGTATTCCTCGAGGGCGACGAGGTTGCCCTTCGCGTCGACGGCGGCGTCGAGCCCCAGCCCGAGATGTCCGCGATGTAGCGGGCGATGCCCTTGCCCCAGATGCCGCCGGCGACCAGGTAGTCCTCGCCGAAGGTCTTGACGCTGCCCGCCGCATTGACGCCGTAGCCGGTCGCGTGCTGATCGATGCCGCCGTCCTGCCAGCCGAGACGGCGGAGCACGCCCGACGCCTGCAAGTGCCCCCACTCGGCCTCGTACCTGCCGCGCAGCGTCAAGTCGGGCAGCGTCGACTTGCTGTTGCCCGAGGGCACCGTGAGCTCGGCGGACGGCGCCTCCAGGCCGATGCCGAGGTTCGCGTTCTGGCCCGAGCTTCAAGGTGTAGCGCGCGCCTGCCTGAAGCAGGAACGGCGCCGCGCCGGGCCCTCGAAGTCGAGCGTGTCGGGCAGGGCATCGTTGTCCATGAAGCCGCTGAAGCCGTAGCCGGCGGCGAAATTGTTGAGCTGGCCCCACGCTTGGCGGAGATGGGCGCGATAGCTGCCCGGCTCGAAGTTGGAGCTCGCATCGCCGTACCAGTCGCCTTCGAAGAACAGCCGTGCCGGTCCGGCTTCCGTGTCGCGCCTGATGTCGAGATTGAGCCGGGTCTGCTTGGCCTGCACCGTGAACTGCGAGCCACGCTGGGTGTCGGGACCCGAGGTCGGAATCGCCGAGGTCACGAAGAAGTCGCGGCTGCCGATCGGCTTGTTGTCGCCGATGAAATCGAGCTTGGCGTAGCCGCCGAGCTTGACCATCGTGTCGGTGCCGGAGATCTTGTAGAAGCCCTTCAGCGTCGGGTCGATCGCCGTGTTGTCGACACGGGGCGCGTCGCCCTCGTCGCCCTTGATCGTCGTCGCCGGCACGAACAGCGGTCTCGCGGCCGCCGGCGGCGCCGTCACCATCTGCAGCGCCGCCTTCGCGTCGGCCGGGACCTGGGCCGGCCCAGGCGCCGGAACAGGAGCAGGCGCTGGAGCTGGCGTTGGAGCAGCCGCCCGCTCCCGCTCCAGGGCGCTGACCCGGTCTTGCAGCTCCCTGATCGTTCGCAACGCCTCCGCGAGCTGCGCGTTGACCGCGTCGGTCGTCTGCGCGCCGGCGCCGCTGCTTGCGGCAGCGGCAAGAACGAAAAGCAGTGGCCTGACTGTCATGACGCTGTCTCCGGTGAGGTTGCTCCCCGCTCTTCGAACGCGGTGATGATGATGGCGAGAACCCCGGCATCGATCGCACGGGCCCGTCGCACGACTTTGAACCCGATCATGCCGGGAACGTGCGTATCGAGCAGGAGGGCCATCGGCTCGACTCGAATGATGCCTGCGTCAATTCGGTCCGATCGAATTCGTGCGCACTGGATAAATGCTGCGCCGACTCGCGCAACATCTCTATGGGACCTTGGGGATTACCGATTCGAATGGACCCGTCTCGCTACCGATGCCAGAATCGTTCCGTCAAGGATGGGTCATCGCCCAGGGTGAGTTGCCGTGCAAAGCCGTCGACAGGTGATCCTCTGGACCGTTGTCGTCGTTGTCCTGGTGGCCGGGCTCGGGGCCGTGGTGCGGCTCGTCAGCCCCATGCCCCCGCGCACCCTGGTGATGAGCACCGGCATCGCCGATGGGGCCTATCACCACTTCGGGCAGCGCTATCGCACGATCCTGAAAGCGAACGGGATTGCGCTCGAACTCCGTACCTCCAGCGGCGGCATCGAGAACCTGGCCCGACTCAATGAGGGATCGGTCTCGGCCGCCTTCATTCAAGGCGGCACCGGCCAGTTGGTAGCCGATGCCGACGCGCTGGCCGAGTCGACGCCGTTGCGTTCGTTGGCGACCATCGCCTATGAGCCGGTCTGGATCTTCACTCACACGCTTGACCTCTCGAAAGGCCTCGGTGTCCTGGCGGGACGGCGCGTGGCAGTGGGTGTCCCTGGCAGCGCCAATCAAAAGGTGGCCACGGAACTCCTCTCCGCTTATGGCGTAACAGCCGATTCCCAGTCGTCTGCACCGGCGACGCTGGTGGGTGAAGGCGGCGTGGCGGTGGTGGAGATGCTTCGTCGCCGCGAGATCGATGCGGCGATCATCGTCACCGCATCGGCGGCTCCCGCTATTCAGCGGCTCCTCGCTGACGAGTCGATGCATCTGGCGTCACTCGAGCACGTCGAAGGCCTGGCGCGGCGATTCGGCTACTTCCAGCCCGTGACCCTCAAACGCGGCTCGGTCGATCCGCAACGCGACCTGCCTCATCGGGACATCAATCTGCTCGCGACGACCGCCAATCTGGTGGTGCGCGATGAACTTCACCCGGCGTTGGCGTACCTGTTGCTCGAAGCCGCGCGAGAAGTTCACGAGGGGCCGAGCCTGATCCACGCAGCGGGTGAGTTTCCCAGCCCGAAAGCAACCGAGTTCCCGCTGGCGCCGGCAGCCGAGCGCTACTTCAGGGACGGCCGACCGTTCCTGCTCAACTACCTGCCGTTCTGGATGGCGAACCTCGTGCAGCGGCTCGTTTTCCTGCTCGTGCCTTTGGCGGCGATTCTGATTCCGTTGGCTCGGCTCCTGCCCGAGATCATTTCCCAGCGGCAGAAACGCGGCCTCTATCGCCGCTATGGCGAGTTGAAGTATCTGGAGAAGGACTTGATATCGCGCACGCTCGATGACGAGGAGCGGCACAAGGCGAGAGGACAGCTCGACCGGATCGAGAAGGAGCTCGTGCAAGCGAGGTTCCCGCTCGATCTTTCGGATCGGGTCTACACGCTGCGCCAGCACGTCGACTTCGTGAGGGCCCAGTTGAATCGACAGGCGGACAGGTGATGCCGAGTGGGTGGCGCAGCTGAACTCGCCGGCAACGCTCGATGAAAACTTGGCCCGCCCGGAGGTGGTCATCACCTACGTATACGTCATGGACAAGCTCACCCATCCTCTCCCGTCGACGAGCTTCAACTTAGCTTGGATCAGTTGTTCGAGGTCGGCTTTGACGTCCTTGAGAACCTGGATCCGGCCAAACCGGCTCCCGCCGAGTTCTCATTGAAGATAGCGCCCACGGTTCTCGCCGTTTCGCCGACAACCGCATGTTCTTGGACTTTCTCCTCAGCATGAAAAGCATGTCTACTTCTTGCGGCGGCACTGGCAGAGCCCAGCGCTGATGGGTGTTGCGGCGTCGTCATGGGGTGACGTGCAGCAGAGTTTGGAAATTAGCCGCTTTGACCCACGGCCCGGCCGTCCGCTGTGCCCTCGCACCTGCCATCGCGGGTCATCGACGGTGAAGGAGGATTGGTAGCGCCGGCCGACGTTTACAGACTTCAGCCCGTGCGGTTTACACAGGCCGGGACGCGCCGCAGAATGCAGAAAACGCCTCTGCCGACGTAGTTCGGCTTACACGGAGGAAGACAACATGTGCACTCTCTGCGATGCAGGACTGCTGCAGGACCATTCTGGTTCGCGGCGCAGGTTCCTGAAGGCGACCGCCGCAACCGGATTCGCCGCAACCGGCCTGAACCTCCTCGCTCCGCGTTCTGCTTCGGCCGACGACGACGGTAAGGAACCGGAGGACAGCGGGGCCCCCGGCCGGCGCTATGTCATCCGCGGCGGCTCGGTCATGTCGATGGACCCGAAGGTCGGCGATTTTCCCCAGGCCGACGTGCTGGTCGAGGGCAAGAAGATCGTCGCCATCGGCCCCAACCTGCACGCGGGCGGCGCGCACGTGATCGATGCGCGCGGACGCATCGTCATGCCGGGTTTCATCGACACGCACCATCATCAGTTCGAGACCGCGCTGCGCAGCTTTCTCGCCGACGGGGTGCTGATCAACGACGGCTCGGATTCGCCGAGCGGAAGCACCACTTACTTCGAGTTCATCCTTCTGAAGTTCGCCCCGGTGTACCGTCCGCAGGACGTGTACATCAACGAGCTGTTCGGAGGCCTGAGCCAGCTCGACGCCGGCGTCACGACGGTGCACGACGTGTCGCAGATCCATCACTCGCCGCAGCACTCGGATGCCGCCATCCAGGCGCTGTTCGATACCGGACGCCGTGCCGCCTTCGGCTATTTCGAGAGCGCGGGCGCCAACATTCTCCGCACGAACCCTGGCAACCAATATCCAACCGATGCGACCCGCATCAAGAAGCAGTGGTTTTCGTCGAGCGACCAGCTCGTCCACATGATCATGGGCGGCGAGGTCTATCTCAGTGATGCGACGACCGACCTGTCCTGGACGATAGGACGGCAGCTCGGGCTGCAGATCGCGGCGCACATCCTCTCGCCGTTCGGCATCCGCCCGATCTTCGACGCTCTGGCGAATGGCACTGGCGGCAAGGCAGCATCGGCATCGGACCGGACAACCTGTTCATCCACATGACCGGAATGGCCGACGCCGCCTGGAAGAGCGTCAAGGATGTCGGCGCACAGGTCTCGCTCGCGGTCCCGATCGAGATGAACATGCGCCACGGCATGCCTCCCATCCTGAAGATGCAGGGCCTCGGCATGGAGCCATCGCTGAGCGTGGACGTGGAGTGCACGCTGACGGCTGACTTCTTCACGCAGATGCGCTCGACGATGAACGTGCAGCGCGCCCTCGTCAACCAGATGGTCCTCGAGCAGGGGGATTTCTATCCGCCCAATCAGTGGCCGACGCCCGCCCCGAGCTTGCCGCCGCTGCTGACGACGCGCGACGTGCTGCGCTACGCCACCGTCAACGGCGCGAAGGCGCTGCGTCTGGACAAGAAGACCGGGTCGCTCACGCCGGGCAAGGAAGCCGACATCATCATTCTCGACGCCGGCGCGATCAACGTCGCTCCACTCAACCAGGTGCCGGGAGCGGTCGTGTCGCTGATGGATCGGACCAACGTCGAAACCGTGATCGTCGCCGGCAAGGTGCGCAAGTGGAAAGGAAGGCTGCTCGACGTCAACCTGGCCGGGCTGCGCACGCAGCTCGAGGATTCCCGCGACTACATCTTCTGCGCGACGGGAATCCCGCAGGATCTATTCAGGCCCAACGAGGGCCGAGCGTAGGGGCCGCGATTCGGCACGGACTGGCTGACCATGGGCGATCAGGGAAGAAAGGGGGATGAGAGGAGATGGAGCGGCAGGAGTGGGGGCTGTAGTCCGGATGGGGCGTCGGCTCGGCGGAGTGGGGCGCTTAGGCCGCCAGAGAATGCTGGAGGCGAGAAAGGAAGAGCGACGTGCCCAGGAAGATCATCGTCGATGTCGATGAGGCCAAGCCTTGCGCAAAGGTAGCTCACACCTGATTCCGCCTCGGAGGCGGCACCCGGTCCTCAGTTCGAGATCAAACGGCAAGGCGCCTTTCAAAGTCGGACGTTACTTGCAGGTGAAGCTCGCCGCCGCGTTGACGTCGCCGCTGACATAGCTCAGTTTCTTGGGATAGGCGCACAGCAGCCGGCTTCTCGTGGTATCGGCCGTCGTGACCGTGATCGTCGACGGCGCGGTTCCGTTTTCGACCCACTTCGTGAGTGCATCGTAGGCCTGCGTGCCCTGCAGCAACGGCGGATTGGCCGCCGGGCTCGCGGTGCCGTTCTCCGAGCCGACTCCCGAGCAGTGGCCCATTCCCGGGACAAGGAACAGACGATAGAACTGCTGCGTCGCCGAATACCCACCCGCCACGGCCGAGACCTTCTCGTAGTAGTTCTTGGAGCTCATCGCCTGCGGCACGAGCGGGTCGGAGAGTCCGTGGTAGCTCAGCATCTTGCCGCCTGCCGCATTGAACGCGGAGAGGTCCGTGCTCTCGGTGTCGATGTTGGCGAAGTCGCCATTGAGCGCTTGACCGCGCGCCAGCTCGTCCGCAAAGCCGGCATAGCTCAGGCCCATCCACCCGTCCTGGCCATTGCCAGTGGCGTTCAGGAACGCCGGGCGGGCATAGCTGGAGTTCTGCAGGTTGAGCGCGATCTGGTCCTTCGAGAGCTGGAAGTTCAATGCCGTCGCGAGCTTCGTGCCGCGCGGCATCCCCCACCACAGCTGATCCGGCGAACGGAAGACGTTCACGCCGTTGTCGGCGACAGGCGAAGGAGCCGAACCGTCGGAAGTCGGCCCGTACCACGCCTTGTTGAAGGTCCTGGCCTGGGCCGTCGTCACGCAACTGGCGGTGGCGTTTGTGCCGCCGCTTGCCGTGCACAGCACCGCGGGATCGGTGGTCGGGTCGTAGTTGCAGGTGGCGGGGTCGTTCACGTAGCCGTCATGCTGTCCGGTCAGCGTGGTGTCGCAGGCGCTGACCGCGGCGCCCGACACCAGCGCGAGCTGGCCCGCCGTCAGGGCGGTATAGCTGCCCAGATCCTTCAGCTGGACGAAGCCCGGATAGAGATCGGCGGGAAAGAACCGGGTCTGCGCAATCGACGGCGCGCCGGCCAAGATGCCGTTGTAGTCGGCAGGAAACGATTGCGCCTCGGCGAAGCCTTGGCGGCCACCGCCCGAGCAGCCGTCGACATAGGAATATGTCTGCGGCGAAACGTAGTACCCAGCCACCAGGGCCTTGGTCTTCAACGTCATCTCATGCGTGGCACGGGTCGACACGTCGGTCCAAAGTGTCGAATTGATCGTTCCGTCGGGATTCATCGCGAACGAGCCGGTCCCCGCCGGGTCCGCATGCCCACCGTCATTGACGGCGCTGACGGCGCCTTCGTTCATGGCGATCCCCCACGTGACGCCGGTAAGGTACGGCGCCGTTCCCGCGGTGATCTGCGTTGTGTCGCCAATGATGGCGCTGCCGCCGAAACCGCCGAGCGTGATGTTGTGAATGCGCTTGTTCCAGTTCGCCGGCGACGGCAACCAAACCTCGACGTGAATGCCCGACGATGTCGAGAGCGCGCCGGCCGGCCCGGGATTGCCGGGACCGATGGTGAGCTTTACCAGGCACATGTCATTGAGAGCGACCGGCGGCGGCGGCGATGCAGGCGTTCCCGAGAGTGCGAGCGCGTCGCCTTTCTTGAAGGCCTTGACGAGCGTGACCGTCGTGTTGGCGTCGGGCGTGAACGCCGCGATCATCGAGTTGTCGCATGTCAACGCCGCTGGTGCCGGAGCCGGCGCCGAGGCCGCGGCCGGCGGCGGCGGCGACGTCATCGCCGCCATTGCACGCGGACAGCAACGCTCCAGCGGCGCAACTGGCAAAGAGTGGCACCAGCGCGGCGATCTGACTGCGCAGGGCCGCGGTTCTCGCTGTTTCCATGCTGTCTCCTTTATCCGTAGTCAATACGCTGTGTCTCTGTGGTCTGCCCAATCGTTGCGTTCTGTATATCGCCGACTCAGCGGGGGGCCAACCGCGGATGCCGTGAGAAACGACCCGAGGCCGTTCGTGGCCGCTACTCGCGGCGGCGGACATTTGTCTAATTGCGCAGTTGCGCGATGCGACCTCCCTTTTCCGCGTTGAGCCAGCGCGGGTCGCCCGGTGACTAGACCTGCGCCACCAGGAAGTCGACCGGATCCATCAGCCGTCGGAACGCCGGCCGCTCGCCTTGCGCATGGCCCATGTTGAGCGCCGTTTCGCGCCAGCTCTGCATGTGGTAGATCCCGGAGCCTTTCTGAGCGACGATCCGGACGCCGCATAGATTGCAAATCAGCTTAAGTCGAATGCCGCAAGCGCGAACTAGGACAATTCAGGGGGCAGGCGAGCACGCCGATTGCCAAGCCCTTTTCAAGAGCGCGCCGGTCGCGACGCGCAACGTAGCTCGCGGCACCGGCGTCAGCGTGCGCAGCACCTTAGGCGCGGCGCTTTCTCGCGGCAGCGCGCCGACTCAAGCACCGCTTCGCATCCAAACGGAGCAGTCGCTGGAGCTTTCCGAATCGTTGCGCACGGCAGCGACGCATTCGTGAATGTGCAGCGCGCTGTGGCAGATAGAGCGGCTTGCGTTGCATCACGCCGGCGACACGCAACGACTGCAGTGCCTTGAGACCGATCGTCTATGTCGAGACGTCTCCGGCGTCTGTGTGGCCGCAATGTGGCCGAGACCGTGAGTTCATGTCGCGGGCGCGAAAGATCGCACCCGCTGCAAAGCTGCCTTGACGGGCAGCCTTGAACTTCCCGCAAGCGGACAGCGACATGTGCTCTCACAATCTGAGGCCACCGTGAACCGTGCTCGAGGCCCGGCGAGTCGCGACGCGCTCGTCCGGCTAATCAGCCTGCGCTGCCCTCAAGGCTTCGCCGCGGCGGCCGTGAATGCCGCGTCGAAAAAGTCCGGCACGTCGCTCCGCAACTGACGAAGAAATGCCGGGCGATCAAACCCCGGCGGGTCGTCGCGCAGATCGCCGTCGTCGGAGGGGATAGGCTCATTCGGCGCATCGACGAACGCGAAATGCCAGGCGTTAGGCACGACGTGAAAAGCCGCGTTCGACATGTGTTCCGCCAGCCAGTCCGCGTGGAAGCGTGGCACGAGGAAACGATCCTTTTCGGCAACGTAGATCGCCGCAGGAATGGTGATGCGTTCGAGCGAGTCGGGGTCGAACACGACACCGATCGGCGCGAACGCAACGATCGCGTGCACCCGCGGGTCAGCCAGCGACGGCGCGTCGGCCAATAGCGGTGCATCCGGACCGTTCCTCCTCCTACAGAAGATCGGGTCCTCCGCGCGATGTGCATCGCAGTGCGCGCGCAGGCGCGCCAAGTCGAAACGCCCGCCGGCGAGCGCAAGCACCGTGTATCCGCCCGCCGAATGTCCGAGCGCGCCGACGCGGAGCCCATGCGCGTCCCTGGCGATGCGGTCGCTCCACTGCGGATCGCCGAGCAGCGCGTCGAGCACGCGCGAGACCTGTCGTGCGCGTTCATCGAGATATGCCGCCGGCCCGCGCGCAATGAGGCTGTTGTCTTGCCAGTTGTCACCGGGGTGGCGCAACGCGGCGACCAGATAGCCACGTCGCGCGAGCGCCTCGGCGAGGCTCTCGTGGTTCAGCTCGGAACCGCCCAGGCCATGGCTGATGACGATGAGGCCCTTGAACGCTGCCTCGGGTGAAGCCTGCGGTGCCACGTGCGCCAGGTACGGCCCCATGGGTATGGCGCGCTCCGCCGCCTGTGTCGGGTAGTACAGGAGCACGGGAATCGGTGCTTGCGCACCTGCCAACCCTGGCACCGTGCTCTGGCGCCAACCTGCCTGCGCGGCGAAGGCCGGCTCTGCGGCGGCGAGCAAGCAGGCAAGGCGCAGGCGGTGATCGAGCGATGACACGGGGCCATGAAGTTCTCCTTCGGCGCGTATTCGGTCGCCTTGAACTCGACGGTAGAGGTTTCTCTTTCGCTGCGCACGGTCGATGCGACGAACTGTCCGGTTCGGGCGCCAAACTGACATGCCGCGCGATAGAACGGACCGATCAACTAGGCGGGTTTGGGTTGACCTCTCGTTGACGCCCTCGGCGAGCGGACCTTTGCGCGACGACATGGTGCGGCTCGCCAGCAGCGTCAGCACTCCCTCTTGGAAGGTGCCTTTGAGCTACGCCGTCGTTGACGCCTGAAGGCGCCTGGGTGATGGCACTTCAATCGGCCTCTTCAATGCGTTCGCACTGGTTGCCGATCACGGTGTAGCGGAAGTACGCCGCGATCGCCTTCATCCCACGACCTCCCCCGGTGACCTTGACCATGACCTGTGGCGCCCGTCGCAGGTGCCCTCGATCCGGCGGCGGATCAAACGCGCCTTGCTGTCAAACGGACCCAGGTGCGGTGTCCTGGTCTTGACCACCGGTTGCCCGGGTAGAACAGGCGCTCGCCCCATTGCACGAGGACGCCGTCGAGCGAGGGATTCGAGCTCATGCCTGACTCCCGTGCTGGTTGAGTGCGGTGTGCTCAGCGCATCGCCGAGAGATCGGCGAGGACCGCCGCCGCGAGCGCCAGATGCGCGCGCACGTCCCGGTCAAGGGTGTCGTGCCTTCCGCATACGACTTGGCTGCCTCAAGCAAACCCCCGCGGAGCAGCCTGCGTCAGCTGGTTAATGTCCCGGCTCATGACGGCCAGCTCCTCGGAAGACCGGCGTCATGGGACGCAACGGCATGGGCAAGACGACGACGGTGCGATCGATCATGGGCCTGACTCGGCCGCGGCGCGGGAAAGTGCGGATCGGCGGCGTCGAGCTGCAGCAACAACCGGCGTTCCGCGTTGCCCGCGCCGGCGTGGCGATCGTCCCCGAGGGCCGCCAGGTGTTCCGCCACCTGACCGTTCGCGAGCATCTGCTGATGGCCGCGGCGCCACACGCGCGCGGCGTTGATCGCTGGACCCCGGCCAAGGTCTACACGCTCTTCCCGCGTCTCGCCGAGCGAGAGCAGCATTTCGGCACGCAGCTCTCCGGTGGCGAGCAGCAGATGCTCGCGATCGGCCGCGCCTTGATGACCAACCCGCGCCTGGTCCTGTTCGACGAGGCGACCGAGGGCTTGGCGCCGCTCATACGTCACGAGATCTGGAACGCGATCGCCGCGCTCAAGGATCGGGGCTGCGGGATCGTCATCGTCGACAAGAACCTGAATGACGTTGGCCGCATCGCCGAGCGCATGGTTGTTCTCGAGAAAGGTCGCGTCGCATGGTCGGGCCGTCGGCCACGCTCTGTAGCGACTCGGCACTGCAGCACCGATATCTCGGCGTCTAGGAGGCAGGATCGGCCCTACATCAGCGACCAGTGGCACCACTCCCGCGATCAACGAGCCAGCTCAGGTTAGTGGCCTGTGTGTAATGCCTTGTCCGACCGCAGACGACGACAGTTGACTCGTGCGTTGTCTCATCGGCTCCGGGGAAACAAGCCTTCCAAGCAAGTCAAACAGCCGCTGTTGCTCATCGATCGTCCAGTTGGCGAGAAGGACTTGCTCGGTGCCGAGCGTCAGCGAGGTCGCGCGCTCGGCGAGCTCCGATCCGACCGCGGACAGCTCCAGACACTGGGCCCTTCGATCCCGCAAGACGGTTGTCCGCGTAACAAGCCGTCGTCGCTGGAGCTCGTCGACGATCTTCGTGATGTAGGGCCGCGACACGCCCATATCGCGCGCTACCTCCGCCGACGTGATTCCAGGCCGGTCATGGACGGTGCGCAGCACCATGTATTCGTGGCGCCGCAGGCCGAGCGGCCGTCCAACCTCGCGCTCGAATGCATCTGTGAAGACTGCGCACGCTTGGGACATTCGATCGCCGAGCATGACTATCCCGCCGTAGGGTTCTCGACCAGCAGCGCGATTCCTTGGCCGCCCCCGACGCAGGCCGATGCGATGCCGTAGCGCGCGCCAATCTCCTGAAGCTGACGAGCGACGGTGATGGTCAGACGGACACCGGTCGTGGCGAGCGGATGGCCGAGAGCGATCGCCCCACCGTGGACGTTGAGACGCTCCGAATCAAGGTCCAATTCGCGCTGTACGGCGATCGTCTGCGCGCCCTGTGCCTCGTTGACCTCGAAGCGCGCGATGTCAGCGAGCTTCAAGCCGCTGCGCGCCAGCAGCAGGCGGATCGCCGGCACCGGACCGATGCCCATGATCTCTGGAGGCACCCCAACCGCTGCCACTGCGCACAGACGCGCGAGGGGTGCCTCGTCGACGGTTCGAACATAGGCCCCCGAGGCTACGAGTGCTGCCGCGGCAGCATCGGTGAGCGCTGAGCTGTTGCCGCCCGTCTGCACGCCATCGGCAAAGACGGGACGCAGCTTGGCCAACACCTCTGCCGGCGAGATGCGCGGATGAGTGTCGCGGTCGGCCACGGGAGACTTGCCGGAGAGACGGAGCCGCCGCGGCCGATAGCCCTCAAGCTCGAACGTCTCGTTCTCGACCGGAACGATCTCGCCATCGAACCAGCCATCCGCTTGCGCCTTGACGGCGCGCTCGAACGAACGCGCAGCGAACGCATCGACGTCGGCGCGGGCAATGCCGTAGTTCCTGGCTAGCTTCTCGGCGGTCTCGATCATCGAAAGGCCGGCTGCGGGATCGTTCAGCGACTCCCACAGGTAGTCCTTGAAGGCCAACGGAACACCGAGCTTGAATCCTTGGCGATGGGTGAAGGCGGCGATCGGATGGCGCGTCATCGACTCGCTGCCGACGACAAGCGCGACGTCGATCACACCAGCCTCGATCTGCTCGCCCGCCTGGCGAAACAGCTCGAAGCCCGTGCCACAGATGCGTTGCACGAGGAGCGCGGGGACCTCGATGGCAACGCCGGCGTACAGGCCGATGTGGCGCGCAAGATAGAACTGGTCGAAGTCGCCGGGGGCAACGCTGCCAGCGATGACCGCATCGACGTCTTCCGCGGCGATGCAGGTGCGACGCAGCACCTCGCGTGCCACCTTGATGCCCAGGTCGGTCGGTGAGACGTCGGCAAAGGCGCCGCAGTAGTCCATCATCGGCGTGCGCACGCCGTCGACGATCCACGTGTCCTCGAATCGATTGAAGAGGCCGCGTGCCGACATGCGCGTCTCTCGGTTCAGAGCGAAGTTCGCGCCGCCAGCAAACGAATGCGGCAGCCAAGCGCGGCTCGGCCCGGATCGTCGAAGAACGGTCTCATCGAAGCGCGTCCAGAAAAGAGAAGCCGATCCGGTGACCCGGATCGGCTGTCGTCGGCTACTGGCAGGTGAAATTCGCGGCGACTTCGATGCTGCCCGTGCCCGTGTACTTCGCGCTCTTCGGGAACGGGCACAAGGGCCGCGTCCGCCCAGGCCATGGCGAGCCAGCCGCCGCCGTGCCGATGATCTGGTCGGGAGCAGTCCCCTTTTCCACCCAGGCGACGATCGAGGCGAATGGATCGATGGTGCTGGTCGATGGGCCACCACCGCAGTGCCCGGCACCCGGCATCATGAACAGCCGGGCAAATTTCTGCGTCTCGCTGTAGTCGAAAGGCGTACCGCCGTTGAAGTTGTTGACCGATTCATACCAGTCGACCATCGCCAATGGAGAGAACGGGCCGCCCGTCTGCGGTTGCCAGATGATGACCTTGCCGCCGTGATTCTTGAACGCGCTCAGGTCGGGTGAGTCGACTTCTAGAAGCGCGTGCGACGATGTGGGGAAGGCCGTCGTCGTCGCGAAGATCGATGCGTAGTAGCTGTCCAGGTCATAGGCCAGCATGACCTTCAAGAGGTCGTCGGTCGATGGCGATGCTGGGTGTGACGGCGGCGTCGGTGCCAGCATATTGGTCAGCCCTCCACCCGCCAGCGCCATGTAGTTAAAGCCGTTGTTCGTGGCCGTCGAGAGATTGGGAAGGAAGATCCCCGCGAACCAAGTGTTGAAGCTTTGTCCAGGAACACCGACACCGCCCACGCCGGCGTCCCACATCCATCCGTAGTACGGCGTAAGGCCCTTGGGCGTGATCGGACCCGCATAGATCTTCTTGAGGGCGTCGATCTGGCCGCTCGTGAGGCAGGAGGCCGTCTTGGCGCCGGTACAGGCGAGTGCATCGAGGAATGGCGTGACGACCGGAGTGGTGCACAGGAGCGGCGCATTGACCATTCCGTCGACGAGTCCGTCCTTTGCATCGCAGGCGTCCAGCACCGCCTTGCCGACCAATTGGAGATCGGCGTTCGTGTAGACGTTGGTCAGGAGCGGGACCGCCATTGACGGAAATCAATCCCATCGACGTCGCCAGCGGTGCCAACACCTGCGCGTTGTAGATCTCCATCGTCGACATCGCGGTCAACTTGAATCCCGGATCTCCCGAGACCACACCGTTGAAACGGTCCGGCAGCTTCTGCGGCACCATCATGGCCTCGCGTCCGCCCATCGAGCAGCCTTCGAAGTAGGAGTACTGAGAAGCTTGACCGTAGTACGCGGTGATCAACTGCTGCGCCACCTTGCTTGTCTGATCGATGGCGTTGTAGGCAAAGTCGACCCGAGCCTGGTAGTCGGTTCCGAAGGCCGCCAATCCTCCGGCCAACGGATCGGCGTTCTTGACCGCGTCGTGCCCCGAATCATCGGCCGCCGTTGCATAGCCGCTGGCCAGGCGACCGGTCGTGTCGGGCACGGAGCCGTCCAGTCCGCCACCGCCTTCCATCGCGAACCGGCCGTTCCACGTGGTTGGCAACCTGACTTGCCAATTGATTGCGTAGGTCTGGGACACGCCGGGCGAACTTTGTGCGCCCTGTCTGCCTGCGTTCACGGTGCCAACGACGTTGCAGTGCTCGGGGAGAGCTGGCGAGTTGCCGGACGCGGCCGTCGCCGGCGTGAACACGGCTGATTTGACGGCGACGTTGGCCGGAAAGATCGTCGTGTCGCTCACCTTCGTCGCAAGTGCCGCGCACGTGGCTGCGCTCGGCGCAACGAACGGAGGCGGCACGACCGCGGTGCTGTTGTCGTCGTCACTGCCGCAGCCGGCCAGCAACGCAGCGACCGCCAGGAATCCACTCGCGCTGGCCTTGATCAGGAATCTCATGTTGTCTCCGGATGAGCTTGAGGAAGCCGCGTTGGCGCAACCAGCGGCACAGTGCCATACAGTAGTGTCTGTTTATTCCATCGAGAACCGGAGAAACCCCGATAATCGTCAGGATCGATGCGGAATCACACCGCCAAACACAAGTGGATGGCTACCCGGGGGTGAGGACAGCTGACAGGAGGAACGGTCTGCCCGACAATCGCCGAATGGCCAGTTCATCGAGCGCCAGGCGCATTCGCCAGGTGCATCCGCAGCCGGTGGGAGTCGAAGTCCGCGCTTCGCTGACACCGGAGCACTGGGTCGACGCGGCGACCGAGCTCCTGGTGGACAACGGCATCGACGCCGTTCGGGTCGATGTCGTCGCGAAGATCCTGCAGGTCACGCGTGGCAGCTTCTATTGGCACTTCAAGGATCGGAAGGACCTTCTCGCCAAGCTGCTCGAAGCCTGGCGGTTGGCCACCACGGAACAAATCATCGAGCGCTTCGAGCGTCACAGCAGCGGCGATCCGCGCGATCTCGTCAAGGAGCTTCTCTCGCTTCCGTTCCGTGGTCGAGCCGCAGCGCGGGCGGCGCGAATCGAGCTCGCGATCCGGGCCTGGGCGCGGCGTGAGGAAATGGCTCGGCGAGCCGTCGATGAGGTCGACTCGCGCCGCGTCTCGTACATCGCGCAGTGCTTCTCTTCACTCGGCTTTGGGCTTGTCGAGGCGCGCCAGCGCGCGTTCCTCCTGTACGCCTACGAGATCGCCGAATCGATTCTCTTCAATCAAGGCAGCGCCGCCCACAAGCGCGAGCGCAGCGCGCTGATGGAGCGCTTTCTCCTTAGCCCCTAGCAAGCAATTGCTGCGAGTTCGGCACGGGCCAGCTGGTCGGAAAAGCGAGGGGCCTGGAATCAAGCGGATCGAGTCGGACTGCCTTGGTCGGACATTCGCCGATCTACCTAAGAAAACAAGTGCCTGGCGGACGTTGATGGACGGCTTTGGGCTCTATCTTGGCCTGCCCGGAGGGACTCGAACCCCCGACCCCCAGCTTAGAAGGCTGGTGCTCTATCCAGTTGAGCTACGGGCAGCGAGCCCTGCAAGGCTGGTCGGGGCGGCGGGATTCGAACTCGCGACCTACTGGTCCCAAACCAGTTGCGCTACCAGGCTGCGCTACGCCCCGAACGAGCGCGATTGTACGAGCGAGGTCCGCGCTGCCGCTGCGTCAGCGCGATTCGTCGGCCTGGGTCGGCGCCGGCAGGAGCAACTGGTGCGAGATCGCGACGCACTGCTGGATGTGCTGCTCGCAGACGTAGCGCAGCGACGAATACGTGAGCGCCGCCGAGACCGCCTGGCCGGCGATCGGCACGTACTTCGCCGCCTGCTGCGTCGTCAGGCGCACGCCGACCAGGCGCAGCGCACTGACGATGAGCTCGCGCGTCACGAGCTTGCCGATCAGCACGCCGCCGCCGGCCGAGATCGCCTTGTAGACGACGACCCGACGATCGGGCGCGAGGCGCTCGATCTGCTGCGGCGTCAGGCCGAAGGCGTGGTTGATGTCGGGGATCAGCGCATCAGCACGGCGATGTCGGTCAGCCAGTCGATGCCGGGCAGCGGCACGATCGAGACGCCGGCGGCCATCATCGCGCGCCGGCTGACGAGGCGCCGGCAATGGCGCACGACCGCATCGATCTCGCGCGTCGTCGCCGGGACGACCGCCCAGTCGGCATCGGCCTTGCGATCGAGCAGGTTCTTGAACGCGAACGTCGCCATGCGTGTCCTAGAGCTCGAGTTCGGTGGATCAGGCGAAGGCCTGGGCCCAGATCTTCTCCAGCCGCTTGGCGCTCACCGGCTGCGGGGTCCTCAGCTCCTGGGCGAACAAGCTGACGCGCAGCTCCTCGAGCCACCAGCGGAACTCGTCGAGCCGCGGATCGCGCGCCCGCGCCGCTCGGCGAGCTTGCGCAGGTAGCGCTGCTCGAGCGGCCGCAGCTCGGCCAGGCGCGCGGCGTCGCGCGCCGGGTCGGCGCGCAGCTTGTCGAGCCGCAGCAGCGATCGCCTTCAGGTAGCGCGGCAGGTGCGCCAGGCGCTCCCACGGCGTCGCGGCGAGGAAGCGCTTGGGCACCAGGCGCTCGAGCTGCTGGACGACGTCGTCGGCCACGTCCTTGGCCGGGCGCGCGTCCTTGAGTCTTGCGCAGCCGCGGCGTACTCGGCCAGGACGGCGCCGGCGAGGCGCGCGACCTCGTTGGCGATCAGCGTCAGCCGGCCGCGGCCTTCGTCGAGCGCCGGGCGAAGGCGGCGGCATCGGCCGGCAGCGGCTCGGCGAGGAAGGCGCGGTCGAGCGCGACCTCGACGATCTGCTCGCGCAGCTCCTCGGCGCTGCCGAGCGGCAGGTAGGCGACCGCCATCTTCTGCAGCTCGGGCAGGTTCTTCTCGAGGACTTGAGCGCATCGCGCAGCTGCAGCGCGAACAGGCGGCGCAGGCCGGCGCGGTGCTTCTCGGCGGCGACCTCGGGCTCGTCGAAGACCTCGATCTCGACGTGCGCTCCCTTGTCGATCAGCGCCGGGTAGCCGACCAGCGCCTGGCCGCCCTTGCGCACTCCATCAGCTCGGGCAGCTCGCCGAAGGTCCAGGCGGTGTAGCGTCGCGCGCGCGCGGGCTCGGCAGCGCGGGCGCGGCGGTGTCGGCGTCGCGCGCGCGAGCGCGCGCCGGGCGATACGCGCCGGCGCCGGCGCCGGCGCGTCGCTGCCGACGCGCCCGCCGCTTGCGCCGGCAGGCGCAGCGCCGCCAGCGCCTGGAACGCCGAGCGCGCCTGGCCGCCCGAGCTCCGCCTTCAGCTCGGCGAGGTGGCGCGATTCGCCGAGCTGGCGGCCGTGCTCGTCGACGACGCGGACGTTCATCAGCAGATGCGGCGCGAGCTGCTCGTGCTTGAAGTCGTCGCGCCTGCAGCGGCAAGCCGGTCGCTTCGCGGCGTGCGCGGCGAGCGCGTCGAGCAGGCTGCCCTCGCCGAACGGCGTCTCGGCGATGAACTGCGTCGGCGTAGTCGGGCAGCGGCACGAGGCGCGAGCGCGGCCGCTGCGGCAGGGTCTTCGCGAGCGCGACCACCTTGTCCTTCAGCATGCCGGGCACCAGCCACTCGCAGCGATCCTCGCTCGCGGGGTTGAGCGCGAACATCGGCACGGTCACGGTGACGCCGTCGCGCGCGTTGCCCGGCTCGTGCAGATAGGTCGGCGGCGCAGTCGACGCCGCCGAGGCGGATCGTCTTCGGGAAACGCCGCGGTCGTGATGCCGGCGGCCTCGTGGCGCATCAGCTCCTCGCGCGTCAGCATCAGCAGCCGCGGCTGGCGCCTCGCTTCCTCGCGGTACCAGCGCTCGAAGGTTCGGCCGCCGTGCACGTCGGCGGGCAGCTGCTGGTCGTAGAACGCGAAGATCAGCTCGTCGTCGACCAGCACGTCCTGGCGCCGCGACTTGTGCTCGAGCTCCTCGACCTGGGCGATCAGCTTGCGGTTGGCGCCGGCGAACGGCAGCCTGGTCTCCCACTCGCCCTCGACCAGCGCCTCGCGGATGAAGATCTCGCGCGCCGCCGGCCGGGTCGACGTTGCCGAAGTCGACGCGCCTGTTGGCGTAGATCGACGATGCCGTAGAGCGTCGCCCGCTCGAGCGCGACCACCTGCGCCGCCTTCTTCTCCCAGTGCGGCTCGAGCAGCTGCGTCTTGAGCAGGTGGCCGGCGAGCTCGGGCAGCCAGCGCGGCTCGATCGCGGCGATGCCGCGGGCGTACAGCCGCGTCGTCTCGACCAGCTCGGCGGCGACGATCCAGCGGCCCGGCTTCTTCGACAGGCGCGCGCCGGGATGGCGCCAGAAGCGGATGCCGCGCGCGCCGAGGTACGACTCGTCCTCGTCGCTCTTGACGCCGATGTTGCCGAGCAGGCCGGCGAGCATCGACTGGTGCAGCTGCTCGTAGGTCGGCTCGCTGGCGTTGACGCGCCAGCCGTGCTCGGTGACGACCGACTGCAGCTGGGCGTGGATGTCGCGCCATTCGCGCACCCGGCGCGGCGAGATGAAGTTCTCGCGCAGCAGCTGCTCGTGCTTGCGCGCTCGAGAGGCGATGCTCGCCGTGGCCGCCGCGCGAGTGCTCGAGCCACCTCCACAGCTTGAGCGTGCCGAGGAACTCGGACTTCTCGTCGTCGAACTTGGCGTGCGCCTGGTCGGCGGCCTGCTGCTGCTCGAGCGGGCCGGTCGCGCACGTCCTGGACGCTCAGCGCGCTGGCGATGACCAGCACCTCGCGCAAGCGCCTCGCGATCGCGCGCCTCGAGGATCATGCGGCCGATGCGCGGATCGAGCGGCAGGCGCGCGAGCTCGCGGCCGATCGTCGTCAGCGCGTTCTGCGCGTCGGTCGCGCCGAGCTCGTTCAGCAGCTGGTAGCCGTCGGCGATCGCGCGCTTGGGCGGCGCCTCGAGGAACGGAAAGTCCTCGACGCTGCCGAGGTTGAGCGACTTCATGCGCAGGATCACGCCGGCGAGCGACGAGCGCACGATCTCCGGGTCGGTGAACTTCGGCCGCGCCAGCGAAATCGGCCTCGTCGTAGAGGCGGATGCAGATGCCGTCGGCGACGCGGCCGCAGCGGCCGGCGCGCTGGTTCGCCGCCGCCTGGCTGATCGGCTCGATCGGCAGCTGCTCGACCTTGCTGCGAAAGCTGTAGCGCTTGATCCGCGCCGTGCCGGCGTCGATGACGTAGCGGATGCCGGGCACCGTCAGCGAGGTCTCGGCGACGTTGGTGGCGAGCACGATCCGGCGCGCGCTGTGCGGCGCGAACACCTCGTCCTGCTGCTGCTGCGACAGGCGCGCGAACAGCGGCAGCACCTCGACGCCGGGCGGATGGTGCTTGCGCAGCCGCTCGGCGGCGTCGCGGATCTCGCGCTCGCCGGGAAGGAAGACCAGCACGTCGCCCGAGCCGGCGGCGCCGGGGCCGCGCCAGAGCTCGTCGACGGCGTCGCAGATCGCGTCGCCGAGGTCGTGGTCGCGGCTCTCCTCGAACGGCCGCCAGCGGATCTCGACCGGATACAGCCGGCCCGAGACCTGGATCACCGGCGCCGGTCCGCCTCGGCCGGCGAAGTGCTGGGCGAAGCGCTCGGCGTCGATCGTCGCCGAGGTGACGACGACGCTCAGGTCGGGCCGGCGCGGCAGGATCTGGCGCAGGTAGCCGAGCAGGAAGTCGATGTTGAGGCTGCGCTCGTGCGCCTCGTCGACGATGATCGTGTCGTAGGCGCGCAGCAGCGGGTCGCTCTGCGTCTCGGCGAGCAGGATGCCGTCGGTCATCAGCTTGACGCTCGCGCCCGGCCGAGAGCCGGTCCTGGAACCGGACCTTGTAGCCGACGACCTCGCCGAGCGGCGTCTTCAGCTCCTCGGCGATGCGCTTGGCGACGCTCGACGCGGCGATCCGGCGCGGCTGGGTGTGGCCGATCAGGCCGCCGCCGTTGAGCCGGCCGCGGCCGAGCGCCAGGGCGATCTTCGGCAGCTGCGTCGTCTTGCCCGAGCCGGTCTCGCCGCAGACGATGACGACCGGGTGGGCGCGCATCGCGGCGGCGATCTCGTCGCGCCGCGCCGAGACCGGCAAGGCCTCGGGAAACTCGATGGGCGGGAGCACGGCGGGATTATCCCGACCCGACCATGCACCGTGGCTGGCTCAGGCATTCACCGATGCAAGGAACAGGTGCCGAATGCTAGATTCATCGGGTTTGTTCGACCTTCCCATCCCGTTCCGGAGACATCCATGAATCAACTGACCCGCCTCGCGGGCGCCATCGCGCTCGCGGCCTCCACCGGCCTCGCCTTCGCCGCCGACCCGATCAAGATCGGCGTCGACGGCCCCTTCACCGGCGGCTCGTCGTCGATGGGCGTCAGCATGCGCGACGGCGTGCGCCTCGCCATCGACGAGATCAACAAGGCCGGCGGCGTGCTCGGCCGGCCGATCCAGCTGGTCGAGCGCGACGACGAATCGAAGAACGAGCGCGGCGTGCAGATCGCGCAGGAGCTGATCAACAAGGAGAAGGTCGTCGCCGCGGTCGGCTACATCAACACCGGCGTCGCCCTGGCCTCGCAGCGCTTCTTCCAGGAAGCCAAGATCCCGGTGATGAACAACGTCGCCACCGGCTCGGTCATCACCCACCAGTTCGACGACCAGCCCGAGAACTACGTCTTCCGCAACGCCGCCGCACGACTGCATCCAGGCGCCGATGATCGTCGAGGAGGCGATCGTCCGGCGCGGCTTCAAGAAGCCGGCGATCCTGGCCGACTCCACCAACTACGGCCAGCTCGGCCGCGAAGACCTCGAGAAGGCGCTGGCGCTGAAGGGCATGAAGGCGGTCGCGATCGAGAAGTTCAACATCAAGGACGTCGACATGACGGCGCAGCTGCTGAAGGCCAAGGAGGCCGGCGCCGACGTCGTCCTCACCTACGGCATCGGCCCCGAGCTGGCGCAGATCGCCAACGGCATGACCAAGCTGGGCTGGAAGGTGCCGATGGTCGGCTGCTGGACGCTCTCGATGGCCAACTACATCGACAACGCCGGCCCCGGCGGCGAAGGCGCGCGCATGCCGCAGACCTTCATCCAGGAGCCGACGACGCCCAAGCGCCAGTCGTTCATCGTCAACTACCTGAAGACCTTCAACCCGAAGAACAGCCGGATCGATTCGCCGGTGTCGGCGGCGCAAGGCTACGACTCGGTCTACCTGCTCGCCGCGGCGATCAAGCAGGCCGGCTCGACCGACGGGCCGAAGATCAAGGCCGCGCTCGAGGACCTGAAGACGCCGATCGACGGCGTCGTCACGACCTACAACAAGCCGTTCTCGAAGGGCGACCACGACGCGATCACCGCGAACATCCCGGTGTTCGGCGAGGTCAAGGGCCAGCGCGTCGTCTACGCCTATCCCGACGACCAGAAGAAGGCGTCCGAGGTTCGCCTGAAGGACGTCAACGCCAAGGGCGCGCTCGCGGTCAAGAAGCCCAGCCGCGTAATCCGACCCGGTCCTCGGCGCGGCGCCGGCTAGCCCGGGCCGCGCTTTTTGCTTTGACGTCTGGTGCCGCCATGGAAATCCTGACCCAGCTCGTCTTCAGCGGCATCGCGCTCGGGATGATCTACGCGGTCATCGCCTTCGGCTACCAGCTCACCTTCGCCGACGTCCGACACGCTGAACTTCGGCCAGGGCGACGCGCTCATGCTCGGCGCGCTGGTCGGCCTGACGCTGGTCGGCCTCGGCGTCAACTACTGGCTGATGATCCCGCTGGTCTGCATCTTCGGCGCCGTGCAGGGCGCGTTCGTCGAGCGCATCGGCGTGCGGCCGGCGATCAAGATCAAGTCGGAGTTCGGCTGGATCATGTCGACGATCGCGCTCGGCATCATCTTCAAGAACGTCGCCGAGAACGTCTGGGGCCGCGACGACCTCAAGTTTCCGTCGCCCCTGCCCGAGTCGCCGATCAAGTTCCTCGGCGCCAACGTGCTGCCGATGGAGATCCTGGTCGTCGTCGGCGCGCGTCGCGATGATGCTCGCGGTCGAGGTCTTCAACCGCCGCTCGATCTACGGCAAGGCGGTCGTCGCCACCTTCAACGACCGCGACGCCGCCAAGCTGATGGGCATCAACACCGGCCTGGTGATCACCTTCTCGTACGCGCTGTCGTCGCTGAGCGCGGCCTTCGCCGGCGTGCTGATCGCGCCGCTCACGCTCACCGGCGCGACCATGGGCGCGGTGCTCGGCCTGAAGGCTTTCGCGGTCGCGATCATCGGCGGCCTGACCAGCGGCATGGGGATCATCCTCGGCGGCATCATCCTCGGCATCGCCGAGACGACGACGGGCTTCTACATCTCCACCGGCTACAAGGACGTGCCCGGCCTGGTGCTGCTGCTGATCGTCCTCGCGGTCAGCCCCGCCGGCCTGTTCGGCAAGACGGCGATCAAGAAGGTATGAGGTCGAACCGGCTGCTGCGCACTCGGCGCGATCGCTGCTCGGCATCGCCGCACTCGCGCTGTTCCCGGTCGCCGTCGCGAACCCGTACTACATCCACCTGCTCGAGACGATCATGATCTACGCGATCCTGCTCTTCGGGCTCGACATCGTCGTCGGCTACACCGGCCAGGTCTCGCTCGGCCATGCCGGCCTGTTCGGCATCGGCGCCTACGCCGCAGGCGTGATGGTCACCAAGCTCGGCACGCCACTGCTGGTGACGCTGATCGGCGCGATCGGCGTCACCGCCCTCTTCGGCGCGGTGCTCGCGCTGCCGGCGCTGCGCGTCACCGGCCCGTATCTGGCGATGGTGACGCTCGCCTTCGGCACCATCATCCAGATCCTGATCAACGAGATGACCTTCCTCACCGAAGGTCCGCTCGGCATCAAGCTGACCAAGCCGAACCTGTTCGGCATCCGGCTCGACGAGCAGCAGTTCTTCTGGCTGGTCGCGGCGCTGCTGGTGCTGTCGCTGGTGTTCGTCCACAGCGTCCTGCGCTCGCACCTCGGCCGCGCCTTCGAGGCGCTGCGCGGCAGCCCGGTGGCGTGCGATTGCATGGGCGTCTCGGTCTACCGCTACAAGGTCTACGCGTTCGTGATCAGCGCCGGCCTCGCCGGGCTCGCCGGCGCGCTGTACTCGTTCTCGGAGCAGTACATCTCGCCCAACACCTACAACTTCGAGCTGACGGTGCTGTTCCTGCTGGCCGTGATCATGGGCGGCCGCAAGACCCGCGTCGGCGCCATGCTTGGCGCGACGATCATCGTCCTGCTGCCCAAGCTGCTCGACGACCTCGAGCTGTTCCGCTACGTCTCGGTCAGCCTCGCGATCATCGTCGCCGTGGTCGCTGCCTTCGCGGTGCGGCGCGGCAAGCGGACGCCGCAGCAGATGATCATTCCGGTCGTCGGCAGCCTCGCCCTCGCGGCGCTGTCGTTCGTGCTGCAGACGATGACCGACTGGCGCCTCTCGATCTTCGGCATGATCACGCTGTTCGTCGTCTATTACCTGCAGGACGGCATCGTCGGCTTCGTCCGCAACGCGCTCAACCTGAAGCGCCCGGTCGCCGTGCCGCTGGTCGACGACGCGGCGGCGCCCGCCGACGCGGTGGCGACGACCGCGAGCCGCGGCGCCGACGGCGAAATCCTGCAGGCGCACAAGGTGCTGATGCAGTTCGGCGGCCTGAAGGCGCTCAACGACGTCGACCTGATCGTCAAGCGCGGCGCGATCCATGGCCTGATCGGGCCGAACGGCTCGGGCAAGAGCACGATGATGAACGTGCTCACCGGCATCTACGTGCCGACCGAGGGCAAGCTGACCTTCGCCGGCAAGACCCTGGTCGGCCGGACGCCGTCCGACATCGCCCTGTCGGGAATCGCCCGCACGTTCCAGAACGTGCAGCTGTTCGGCGAGATGACGGCGCTGCAGAACGTCCTCGTCGGCCTGCACCACAGCTTTCGCAGCAGCCTGGTCGGCGTCGCGCTGACGCTGCCGCGCTACCGCAGGGGAGCGCGCCGCGGCGCATGCGCGCGCGCTCGGCCTGCTCGAGTTCGTCGGCCTCGGCGCGTACGCCACCGAAGAGGCGCGCAACCTCCCGTACGGCAAGCAGCGCCTGCTCGAGATCGCGCGCGCGCTCGCCCTCGACCCCGAGCTGCTGCTGCTCGACGAGCCCGCCGCGGGCCTGACCGCGCCCGACATCAAGGAGCTGATCGTCTTCATCCGCAAGATCCGCGAGCACGGCGTCACCGTGATCCTGATCGAGCACCACATGGACGTCGTCATGAGCATGTGCGACACGGTCTCGGTGCTCGACTTCGGCCAGAAGATCGCCGAGGGAACGCCGGCGCAGGTGCAGGCCGATCCCAAGGTCGTCGAGGCCTATCTCGGCGGCGACGTCGCCGAGGCGCAGCCCGCCTGAGCCCGACTCGCACCATGCTCACCGTCTCCAACCTCGTCGCCGGCTACGGCAAGGTGCAGGTCCTGCACGGCATCTCCATCGAGGTGCCCAAGGGCAAGGTCGTGACCCTGATCGGCTCGAACGGCGCCGGCAAGACGACGACGATGCGCGCCGTCTCGGGGATGATCGCGCCGGCGTCGGGCGAGATCACGCTCAACGGCGAGCGCATCGACGGCATGGAGTCGTACTCGATCGCCAAGCGCGGCCTGGCCCACTCGCCCGAAGGCCGGCGCGTCTTCGCCACCATGTCGGTCAGCGACAACCTGCGCCTGGGCGCATTCCCGCGCCTTTCCGGCAGCCGCCCGCGCGGCGACGTCGAAGGCGACCTCGAGCGCGCGATGGAGCTCTTCCCGCGCCTGAAGGAACGGCGCACCCAGCTCGCCGGAACGCTCTCGGGCGGCGAGCAGCAGATGCTCGCCATGGCGCGCGCGACCATGCTCAATCCCGATGTCGTGCTGCTCGACGAGCCGTCGATGGGGCTGGCACCGATCCTCGTCACCGAAGTGTTCAGGATCATCGCGCCGGCTCAAGGAGAGAGGCGTGACGATGCTCCTGGTCGAGCAGTTCGCGGCCGCTGCGCTCGCCGTCGCCGACTACGGCTATGTGCTCGAGAACGGTCGGATCTCGGTGCACGGCCCGGCCGACAAGCTGCGCGACGATCCGGCAGTGAAAGCGGCGTACCTGGGCGGCTCGCACTGACGCAGCGACACCTGGCGCGGCGACCGAGCGCGCCGGCGCATGCCAGAATCGCGACCGATTTATCGCCGACGGCCGCCGCTTGAACCTCGTCTTCCCGCACACCTTCGTGCCGTGGTTCCGCACGGTTGCGCCGCACATCCACGCCTACCACGGCAAGACCTTCGTGGTCGCGATCGCCGGCGAGCTGATCGCCGCCGGCAAGCTCGCCTCGTTCGCCCAGGACCTGGCGATCCTGCAGGCGATGGGAATCAAGATCGTCCTGGTGCACGGCTTTCGGCCGCAGGTCGACGAGCAGCTGCGTTCGAAGGGCCACGCCGCGCGCCACAGCCATGGCCTGCGCATCACCGACGAGGTCGCGCTCGACAGCGCGCAGGAGGCTGCCGGCCAGCTGCGCTTCGAGATCGAGGCGGCGTTCTCGCAAGGCCTGCCGAACACGCCGATGGCCAACGCGATCGTCCGCGTCGTCTCGGGCAACTTCCTGACCGCGCAGCCGGTCGGCGTCGTCGACGGCGTCGACTTCATGCACAGCGGCGTCGTGCGCAAGGTCGACGCGGTGGCGATCCGGCGCGCGATCGACATCGGCGCGATGCTGCTGCTCTCGCCGTTCGGCTTCTCGCCGACCGGCGAGGCGTTCAACCTGACGATGGAAGACGTCGCGACCAGCACGGCGATCGCGCTGCAGGCCGACAAGCTGCTCTTCGTCACCGAGGTCCCGGGCATCCACGAAGATCCCGGCCGACCCCGAGTCGCCGATCGACACCGAGCTCGCCCTGGCCGACGCCGAAAAGCTGCTCGCCTCGCTGCCGCCGCCGCTGCTGCCGACCGACACCGCGTTCTACCTGCGCCACTGCGTTCGCGCCTGCCGCGGCGGCGTCGAGCGCTCGCACATCCTGCCGTTCGCGATCGACGGCTCGCTCCTGATGGAGGTGTTCACGCACGACGGCATCGGCACGATGGTCGTCGACGAGAAGCTCGAAAGCCTGCGCCAGGCGACCGCCGACGACATCGGCGGCGTGCTCCAGCTGATCGAGCCGTTCGAGCGCGACGGCACGCTGGTCAAGCGCGACCGCATGGAAATCGAGCGCGATATCGGCGACTACACCGTGATCGAGCACGACGGCGTGATATTCGGCTGCGCTGCGCTGTATCCCTATCCGGAAAGCAAGACCGCGGAAATGGCGGCGCTTTACGGTATCGCCGCAGGTCCAGGGCCAGGGCGACGGCGAGCGGATACTGAAGCGGGTCGAGCAGCGCGCCAAGGCGATGGGCCTGGAAAGCATATTCGTGCTGACCACCCGGACCATGCACTGGTTCATCAAGCGGGGTTTCGTCCAGGTCGAAGCCGACTGGCTGCCCGAGGCGCGCAAGCGCAAGTACAACTGGGATCGGCGCTCGCAGGTATTCGTCAAGAAACTGGGCTGACCGATATCCTTTCAGAGACCAGCGGCCGCTCGCGGCCTGGAGACGGCGATGGCCGAGAACGATTCAATGCGTCTATCTGAAGCGGGAAGCCGAGGGGCTCGATTTCGCGCCCTATCCGGGCGAGCTCGGCAAGCGCATCTATGCCTCGGTGAGCAAGGAAGCGTGGGCGGCCTGGATGAAGCACCAGACGATGCTGGTCAACGAGAATCGCCTCAATCTCGCCGACCAGCGCGCCCGCCAGTACCTGGCGCGCCAGATGGAGAATTTCTTCTTCGGCGGCGGCGCCGAGCAGCCGGCAGGTTATGTGCCGCCCGACGGGCTGAATATCCCCTAGAATCCCCGCGCCGGTATCCGGTATTCATGACTCGCGCAAAGGATTCGACCGTGGCGACGCTGCAGGAATTGATGGCCCAGAAGGAAGCGCTCGACAAGCAGATCGAGCAAACCAAGCATCAGGAGCGCGGCGCCGCGGTCGAAAAGGTTCGCTCCCTGATGGCCCAATATGGCCTGACCGTCGCCGACCTCGGCGGTAAATCGAGCTCGGCCAAGTCAGGCAAGAAAGCCAAGACCGGCGGCACCAAGGTCGCCGGCGAAATATCGCAATGCCTCGACCGGAGAATCCTGGAGCGGCCGCGGCCTGCAGCCGCGCTGGCTGAAGGCGGCGCTCGCGAGCGGCAGGAAGCTCACCGACTTCGCCGTCTAGCCCGAGCACGGCGCTGGCGCCCTCGCGGCGCGCGGCGGGCTCGGTTCGAGCGGTGAGAATGGCGCTGCCATGATCCCGCCGGCTTTCGTCCACGACCTGCTTGCCCGCGTCGACATCGTCGAGATCGTCGGCCGCTCGGTCGAGCTGAAGCGCGCCGGCTCGACCTGGAAGGGCCTGTGCCCGTTCCATGGCGAGAAGTCGCCGAGCTTCACGGTCACGCCCGTCGCGCCAGACCTACCACTGCTTCGGCTGCGGCGTCCACGGCAACGCCATCGGCTTCCTGATGGAGCAGCACGGCATGGGCTTCATCGACGCCGTGCGCGACCTCGCCCAGCAGGCCGGGTCTCGCCGTCCCGGAAGAGGCGAGCCAGCCCGGCGAACGCGAGGAGGCGGCGCGGCAGAAGCAGAAGCAGCTGACCCTCACCGAGGTCCTGGCGCGTGCCGCCGAGGGCTACAAGCGCCAGCTGAAGACGAGCGATCGCGCCATCGCCTACCTCAAGGGCCGCGGCCTGAGCGGCGAGATCGCGGCGCGCTTCGGCCTCGGCTACGCCGCCGATGGCTGGCGCGGCCTGGCGAGCGTCTTCCCCAGCTACGACGACCCGCTGCTCGAGGAAAGCGGCCTGGTCATCGCCCACGCCGATGAGGCGGCGCGACGACGCCGGCGAGCCGGCCAGCGGCGGCAAGCGCTACGACCGCTTCCGCGACCGGATCATGTTTCCGATCCGCTCGGTCCAGGGCGCCGGTGATCGGCTTCGGCGGCCGGGTTCTCGACCGCGGCGAGCCGAAGTACCTCAACTCGCCCGAGACGCCGGTCTTCAGCAAGGGCCGCGAGCTCTACGGCCTGTTCGAGGCGCGCACGGCGATCCGCCAGCGCGGCTATGCCCTGGTCGTCGAGGGCTACATGGACGTGGTCGCGCTGGCCCAGTCGGGCTTCGGCAACGCGGTCGCGACGCTCGGCACGGCCTGCACCGCCGAGCACGTGCAAAAGCTGGTGCGCTTCTCGGACGCGGTCGTCTTCAGCTTCGACGGCGACGCCGCCGGGCGGCGCGCCGCGACGCGCGCGCTCGAGGCGAGCCTGCCGCACGCCAGCGACACGCGCAGCTTTCGCTTCCTGTTCCTGCCCGCCGAGCACGACCCCGACAGCTTCGTGCGCGAGCTCGGCGCGGACGCGTTCGAGAAGGCCGTCGCCGAAGCGGTGCCGCTGTCGCGCCAGATCGTGGCGCGCGCCGCCGAAGACGTCGACCTGGCGACCGCCGAGGGCCGGGCGCGCTTCCTGGCCAACGCCCGGCCGCTCTGGTCGGCTCTCCCCGAAGGCATGCTCAAGCGCCAGCTGCTCGGCGAGATCGCCTCGCGCGCGGCGCTCGCCGCTCGACGAGATCGCCGCCGCCTGGCGCACCGTCGCTGGCTGCGGCGCGCGCGACCGTCGCCGCCCGTCCCGGCGCGCCGTCCGCGCCGCGGCCCGCGGCCGGCGATGTGGCAGCCGGCCGACCGCATCGCCTGGATGCTGCTGCTCGAAAGCCGCTGGTGGGAGGGGCTGACCGGCGCCGACCACGCCCTGCTCTGCGCCCTGCCCGGCTGGCACGGCGAGCTGTTCCGCTTCCTCGACCGCGAGGCGACCGAGCACGGCGCCCAGCCCTGGGCGGTGCTGCGCGAGCGGATCGGCGACCGAGCCTGGGCCGCGTCTGCGCTCGCCCTGGTCGACGCCGAGGATCCGGCGATCGAGCCGGTCGAGCGACGACCTGCGCGCGCTCGATCGGCCAGCTTCGCTCGGCGGCCGAGCAGCACGACGCCATGCGGGTTCTCGGCCGGATTTGACCCGCCGCAGCCAGCGCCGACGATGTATAATTAAAGGCTAATCGCGATCGCGGCAACGTGACGGCAGCACCTCCGGGCCCCGGCCACCTTCTGACGAAGGTCATCCCCCAAGGCCACCCTTTCCCGCAAGGGCTGCAGCAAGGAGTCGGCGTTTGAACCCTTCACGGGTCACGTCGTCAGTCACCCCGCAACGGCCCGCCCGGCGTTGAACCCGCGAAGGTTCGATGCCGGCGTGTCGTTTCGCGCCTGCCATCGACCAGACCGACCTTGAATTCCGCATGAAAGTGCGCAGTTCGATAGACGGGCGCGCCGAGGCGCGCCCACCACCATTCGAGGAACCGCATGACCGCCAAGAAGCCCACCCCGTCGAAAGCCGCAAGCCCGGCCGCCAAGGCCGCCAAGCCTGTCGCTGTCGAGGCGAAGAAGAAGGCGACGCCGGCCGTCAAGGCCGCCGAGCCGCTCGCCAAGGGCAAGCTGCCCGGCGGCGGCAAGAAGGGCAAGGCCGACGAGAAGCTGGCCAAGCCGGAAGCGTCCGACGTCGATCTGTCGGATCTCGAAGCCGATCTCGAGGGCGAGCCGGTCGTCGTCGCCGAGGCCGATGCCGCCAAGGCCAAGCCGCTGCGGATGAAGGTCTCGCGCGCCAAGGAGCGCGCGCTGATGCGCGAGTTCGGCCTCGACGAGACCCAGCTCACCGAAGAAGAGGTCGCCAAGCGCCGCCAGGAGCTGAAGACGCTCATCAAGATGGGCAAGACGCGCGGCTTCCTGACGCACCAGGAGATCAACGACCACCTGCCCGAAAAGCTCGTCGACCACGAGATCCTCGAGGCGATCGTCTCGATGCTCAACGACATGGGCATCGCCGTCTACGAGCAGGCGCCCGACGCGGCGACGCTGCTGATCGCCGGCGGCGGCGCGACCACCGCGACCGAGGAAGAGGCCGAAGAAGCCGCCGAGGCGGCGCTCTCGACCGTCGACTCCGAGTTCGGCCGCACGACCGACCCGGTGCGCATGTACATGCGCGAGATGGGCACGGTCGAGCTGCTGACGCGCGAAGGCGAGATCGAGATCGCCAAGCGGATCGAAGGCGGCCTGCAGGCGATGATGCTGGCGATCAGCGCCTCGCCGACGACGATCGCCGAGATCCTGGTCTACGCCGACCGCATCGCCTCGGGCGAGATGAAGATCTCCGAAGCGGTCGACGGCTTCGTCTCCGAAGGCGAGGCCGACGACTACGTCGCCGAGGAAGACGTCGACTTCTTCGACGAGGAAGACGACGACGACGGCAACGGCGGCTCGAAGGCGCTGACCAAGAAGCTCGAGGAGCTGAAGGCGGCGGCGCTGGTCAAGTTCGACTCGTTGCGCATCAACTTCGAGAAGATGCGGCGCGCGTTCGAGAAGGACGGCTACCAGTCGCCGGCCTACAACCGCGCCCAGCAGGCGATCAGCGCCGAGCTGATGACGATCCGCTTCACCGTCAAGACGATCGAAAAGCTCTGCGCGATCCTGCGCTCGCAGGTCGACGACGTGCGTCGCTACGAGCGCGAGCTGCGCAAGATCCTGGTCGACAAGTGCGGCATGCCGCAGGAATACTTCATCAAGAACTTCCCGCCCAACATCCTCAACCTGAAGTGGGCGGAAAAGGAAATCGCGGCCGCCAAGCCCTACAGCATCATCCTGACGCGCAACCTCCCGCCGGTGCAGGAGCTGCAGAAGAAGCTCACCGAGCAGCAGGCGCGCGCCGTCGTTCCGCTCGAGGATCTGAAGAAGATCAACAAGCGGATGAACGAGGGCGAGCGCTCGTCGCGCGACGCCAAGAAGGAAATGATCGAGGCCAACCTGCGCCTCGTGATCTCGATCGCCAAGAAGTACACCAACCGCGGCCTGCAGTTCCTCGACCTGATCCAGGAAGGCAACATCGGCCTGATGAAGGCGGTCGACAAGTTCGAATACCGCCGCGGCTACAAGTTCTCGACCTACGCGACGTGGTGGATCCGCCAGGCGATCACGCGCTCGATCGCCGACCAGGCGCGCACCATCCGCATCCCGGTGCACATGATCGAGACGATCAACAAGATGAACCGGCTCTCGCGCCAGCACCTGCAGGAGTTCGGCTTCGAGCCCGACGCGCCGACGCTGGCCGAGAAGATGGAGATCCCCGAGGACAAGATCAGGAAGATCATGAAGATCGCCAAGGAGCCGATCTCCATGGAGACGCCGATCGGCGACGACGACGACTCGCACCTGGGCGACTTCATCGAGGACACCAACAACACGGCGCCGATCGAGGCGGCGATGCAGGCGGGCCTGCGCGACGTGGTCAAGGACATCCTCGACTCGCTGACGCCGCGCGAGGCCAAGGTGCTGCGCATGCGCTTCGGCATCGAGATGTCGACCGACCACACGCTGGAAGAAGTCGGCAAGCAGTTCGACGTCACGCGCGAGCGGATCCGCCAGATCGAGGCCAAGGCGATCAGGAAGCTCAAGCACCCGAGCCGCTCGGACAAGCTGCGCACGTACCTCGACACGCTCTGACGTTCGCTGCACGCAACACAGGGTTCCCGCCGCGAGGCAGGAACCCTTTTTGCTTGTCTGCAGCCACGATAAACTCAGCGCGATGACTCGCATCGATCGCATCGCCATGACCCAGGTTCTGCAGCGCACCGTGCTGTTCGCCGACCTGCGCGGCAGCACCTCGATGTTCGAGACGCTCGGCAACGCCGACGCGACCGCCGTCGTCACGCGCAGCGTCGCCCTGCTCGCCCGGGTCGTCGCCGCCCACGGCGGCCAGGTGGTGAAGACGCTCGGCGACGGCCTGATGGCGGTGTTCGAGACGCCGGCCGCGAGCGTCGCCGCCGCCGACGACATGCACGACTCGATGGCGCGCATCAGCATGGCCGACGACGCGCGCGCCGAATCGGCCTTCGATGCCATGGAGCACGGCGACGAGATGCCGACGCTGCCGCCGCGGCCGCCCGTGCCGCTCAAGCTCCAGGTCGGCCTCGCCCACGGCGAGATCGTCGAGATGTCGGGCGACGTCTTCGGCGACGCCGTCAACGTCGCCGCCCGGCTGCTCGACCACGCCGGCGACAACGAAACGCTCGCCACCGCGAGCGTCGTCGAGCAGCTCGGCGAATGGGAGCAGTCGCGCTTTCGCAGCCTCGACCGGATGCAGCTGCGCGGCCGGGTCGAGCCGGTGCACGTCCATCTGCAGGAGGCCGTGCGCCGCTTCGGCGACACCGCGGCCACGGCCTACGGCGACATGCTGCTGACGCCGCCCGAGCCCGAAGGCATCCGCCTGGTCTGGCTCGACCTGAACCGGATCTACGCCGGCACCAGCCTGCCGGTCGTCCTCGGCCGCAGCCCGCAGGCGACGTACATCATCGACGACAACCGCGTCTCGCGCTCGCACGCGCGGATCGACTGGCACGGCGGCACGTTCCAGCTGGTCGACCTCAGCTACAACGGCACCTACGTCCGCTTCGACAACGACCCCGAGATCATCAGCCTGCGCCGCGGCGCGTGCACGCTGCACGGCAGCGGCGTGATCGGCCTGGGCGCACCGCCGACCGAGCCGATCAGCCCGTGCGTCCGCTTCGAGGTGATGAAGTTCGCCGACACGCAGCGCCAGACCCCGTTCGAGTTCGGCATCAAGTCCTGAGGCGATGACGGTCGCCGCAGAGCCGGCCCACGCGCACGGCACCGCGCCCGACGACCGCGGTCGTCGTCTGCAATCTCGGCACCCCCGACGCAGCCACGCCGGCGGCGGTGCGACGCTACCTGCGCGAGTTCCTGAGCGATCCGCGCGTCGTCGAGATCCCGCGCCTGGCGTGGTGCCGATCCTGCACGGCATCGTCCTGCGGGTTCGCCCGGCGCGCTCGGCGCGCAAGTACGCGACCATCTGGACCGCCGAGGGCTCGCCGCTCAAGGTCTGGACCGCGAAGCAGGCGCTGCTCCTCGGCGGCTATCTCGGCCAGCGCGGCCACCGGGTCGATCGTCCGCTACGCG
The DNA here is from genome assembly GCA_963766315.1 of uncultured beta proteobacterium. GTDB lineage: Bacteria > Pseudomonadota > Gammaproteobacteria > Burkholderiales > Burkholderiaceae_C > Schlegelella_A. The sequence goes on along the minus strand of CAVXZM010000007.1, from coordinate 38,481 downwards.
ATGCGCTACGGCACGCCGTCGATTCCTTCCGTGCTCGACGAAGTCAAGGCGGCCGGCGCCGACCGGATCCTGGTCCTGCCGCTTTATCCGCAGTATTCGGCATCGACCACGGGCAGCATCGGCGACGCGCTCGCGGCCTGGATGCGGCGCATCCGCAATCTCCCGGAGCTGCGCCTGGTCAAGCACTACCACGACGACCCCGGCTACATCGGCGCCCTCGCCGCGCGCGTCAACGAGCACTGGCGCGTCAACGGCCGGGGCGATCGGCTGGTGCTCAGTTTCCATGGCCTGCCGCGGCGTTCGCTCGACGCTCGGCGATCCGTACCACTGCGAGTGCCTGAAGACCGCGCGCCTGCTCGCCGAGCGGCTGAAGGTGCGCGAGGATTTCGTCGCCGTCACCTTCCAGAGCCGGTTCGGCACGCGCCGAGTGGCTGAAGCCGTACACCGAGCCGACGCTGGTCGCCCTGGCGCGTTCGGGGGTCGGCCGGGTCGACGTGCTCTGCCCCGGCTTCACCTCCGACTGCCTCGAGACGCTCGAGGAGATCGACCAGGGAGCGCGCGCCGCCTTCCTCACCGCGGGCGGCAAGGAGTTCCGGCTACATCGCTTGCCTGAACGATCAGCACGAATGGATCGCCGCGCTGGCGGGAATCGCCATCGCGCCACCTGCAAGGCTGGGACACCGGGGCCGGTCGACGCCGACGCGCTCGAGAGCGAGCGTCGCCGGGCCTTGGCGGCAGGCGCTGCGGCCTGAGTCGGTCGACTCGGGATTCGGCCGATTGCAGCAATCAGCGCGGCGCGTGATAGTCCGTTTTTGCCCGTTCGACTCGAGTGAGAAAGAGATGAGACCACTCAACAAGATCGCCCTCGGCGCCGTGGCCTTGGTCGCTTCGATCGCCGCCTTCGCCCAGGTCCCCGCCGGCTACCCGGCGACGTATGCCGACACCATCGCCGCGGCCAAGAAGGAAGGCAAGGTCGTCGTCTACAGCACCACCGACACCGCCGCGGCCAACTTCCTGGTCAAGGACTTCCAGGCGCTCTATCCCGGCATCTCGGTCGAGTACAACGACATGAACTCGACCGAGGTCTACAACCGCTTCATCAGCGAGAAGGCGGCCAACGCAGGCTCGGCCGACGTGCTCTGGAGCTCGTCGATGGACCTGCAGATCAAGCTCGCCAACGAAGGCGGCGCCCTCACCTACGCCTCGCCCGAGATCGCCGCGCCTGCCGAGCTGGGCGGTGTGGAAGAACGAGGCCTTCGGCACGACCTACGAGCCGCTGGCATTCGTCTACAACAAGCGGCTCCTGAGCGGCGACGAGATTCCGCAGAGCCACGCCGACCTGCTGCGCGTCTTCACCACCAAGGGCGAAAAGCTCAAGGGCAAGGTCACGACCTACGACATCGAGAAGTCCGGGGTCGGCTTCATGCTCATCACCCAGGACAGCAAGTTCAACCCGCAGTTCTGGGACATGGTCAAGGCGCTCGGCGTCGTCGGCCCGCGGGTGCAGTCGAGCGCCGGCACGATGATGGAGCGGATCAGCTCGGGCGAGAACCTGCTCGGCTTCAACATCTTCAACTCGTACGCGGCGTTGCGCGCGAAGAAGGATCCGTCGATCGGCATCGTCCTGCCGAAGGACTATGCGCTGGTGATGTCGCGCGTGATGTTCATCTCGAAGACGGCCAAGAACCCGAACGCGGCCAAGCTCTGGCTCGACTACATCCTGTCCAAGCGCGGCCAGACGATCATCGCCAACCAGTCCGAGCTCGGCTCGATCCGCTCCGACGTCGAGGGCGAGATGACGGCCGCCGGCTACACCAAGCTGCTCGGCGCCGCCGCCAAGCCGATCCCGGTCAGCGCCGATCTCCTCGTCTACCTCGACCAGACCAAGCGGCTCGATTTCATCAAGCAGTGGCAAGCGGCGATGAAGGCCGGCAAGTAGTGCGCGTTTCGCTGCCGCGCGCGAGCGTCATCAGCCTGACGGCACTCGCCGTCTTCCTCCCGCTCGGGCTCATCTTCTATCAGAGCCTGCTCGACGCGCCGTTCTTCGCGCCGCATCGCTTCGGCGTCGGCGCGTTCGAGTTCATCTTCGCCGACGACGACTTCTGGGACGCGCTCAAGAACTCGCTCGTGATCGCCGGCGCGATGGCGCTGATCGCGGTGCCGCTCGGCGGCATCCTCGCCTTCCTGATGATCCGGACCGACCTGCCGGGGCGCGGCTGGATCGAGCCGCTGCTGCTGATTCCGGTGTTCGTCTCGCCGATGGTGCTCGGCTTCGGCTACGTCGTCTCGGCCGGGCCGGTCGGCTTCTATTCGGTCTGGGCCAAGGAGCTGCTCGGGTTCGTGCCCTGGAACGTCTACTCGCTCACCGGCATCGCCGTCATCGCCGGCCTGACCCATGTGCCGCACGTCTACCTCTACTCGTCGTCGGCGCTGAAGAGCCTCGGCTCCGACGTCGAGGAGGCAGCGCGGATGACCGGCTCGACGCCGTTCCAGGTCGCGCGCGACGTCAGCCTGCCGATGGTCACGCCGTCGCTCCTGTTCTCCGGCGTGCTCGTCTTCTTCCTCGGCTTCGAGATCTTCGGCCTGCCGCTGGTCCTGGGCGACCCCGAAGGCCACCTCGTGCTCGCCACCTACCTCTACAAGCTCACCAACAAGCTCGGCACGCCGTCGTATCACCTGATGGCGGCGGTGGCGGTGTGCATCGTCGCGATGACCTTCCCGCTGGTCATGCTGCAGCGCTACCTGCTGAGGAACGCCGGCAAGTTCGTCACCGTCAAGGGCAAGGCCGGCCGGCAGCGGCCGCTGCCGCTCGGCGGCTGGCGCTGGGTCGCGGCGGCGATCCTCGTCGTCTGGCTGTTCACGCACGGTGGTCGTGCCGCTCTCGGGAATCGCGCTGCGCGCGCTCGTCACCAACTGGGGCGAAGGCGTTCGCCTCGCCGACGTGCTGACGCTCGACAACTTCCGCGACGTCCTCGGCCAGCCGACGCTGGTGCGCGGCATCATGAACACGGTGCTGATCGGCATCGTCGGCGGCGCCCTGGCGGTCGTCTGCTACACCGCGGTCGGCCTGGCGACGCATCGCAAGAACGACATCTGGTCGCGCTTCGTCGACTACCTCGTGCTCGTGCCGCGCGCCGTGCCGGGCCTGCTTGCCGGCCTGGCGTTCCTCTGGGTGTTCCTGTTCTTCCCGCCGCTCGCGCCGCTGCGCTCGACGATCTTCAGCGTCTGGATCGCCTACACCGTGGTCTGGCTCGCCTACGGCATGCGCCTGGTCTCGAGCTCGCTGCTGCAGGTCGGCCCCGAGCTCGAGGAAGCGGCGCGCAGCGCCGGTGCCAGCCGCGGCCGCGTCAGCCGCGACGTGACGCTGCCGCTGATCCGCTACGGCCTGCTCGCGAGCTGGCTGCTCGTCTTCATGATCTTCGAGCGCGAGTACTCGACCGGCGTCTACCTGCTCGGCCCCGGCACCGAGGTGATCGGCTCGCTGCTGGTCTCGCTGTGGGGCTCGGGCGCGGCCGAGTCGGTGGCGGCGCTTTCCTTCATCAACGTGGTGCTGGTGGCCATCGGCCTCACGGTGGCGCTGCGCTTCGGAGTCAAGCTTCATGACTGACCCAGCCGTCTCAGCGGGCGCGGCCAACAAGCTGCGCGTCGACGACCTGCACCTCTCCTACGGCGACAACGCGATCCTGAAGGGCGTCTCGATGCAGCTCGCCCAGGGCGAGGTGGTCTCGCTGCTCGGCCCGTCGGGAAGCGGCAAGACGACGCTGCTGCGCGCGGTCGCCGGCCTCGAGGCGCCGCACCGCGGCACGATCCGGATCGAGGACCGGCCGGTGTTCGACCCGGCGACCCGGCTCGAGCTGCCGGCCGAGAAGCGCAACCTCGGCCTGGTCTTCCAGTCGTATGCGCTCTGGCCGCACCGCACCGTGTTCGACAACGTCGCCTACGGCCTGAAGCTGCGCAAGGTGGCGGGCGCGCGAGATCCGCACCCGGGTCGAATCGGCGCTCGCCAACCTCGGCCTCGGCCACCTCGGCGACCGCCTGCCGCACCAGCTCTCGGGCGGCCAGCAGCAGCGCGTCGCGATCGCCCGGGCGCTGGTCTACAACCCGCCGGTGATCCTGATGGACGAGCCGCTCTCCAACCTCGACGCCAAGCTGCGCGAAGAGGCGCGTGCCTGGCTGCGCGAGCTGATCCTGAAGATGCGTCTCTCGGCGCTGGTCGTCACCCACGACCAGAACGAGGCGATGGCGATGTCGGACCGGATCCTGCTGCTCAACAACGGCGTGATCGAGCAGCAGGGAACGCCGCAGGAGCTGTACGGCCAGCCGCAGACGCTGTTCGTCGCCGATTTCATGGGCAGCAACAACAAGCTCGAAGGCAAGGTCGTCGAACGGCGCGGCGGCGCGGCCCTGCTCGCCGGCGACGGCTGGCAGCTCTGGGGCGACGCCCGGGGCAGCGCCGCGGTCGGCGGCGCCGCCACCGGCATGGTTCGCCTCGAGCGCGTCCGCCTCGCCGGCGGCGCCGGCGCCAACGTCGTCCAGCTGCCGCTGGTCACCTCGATGTTCCTCGGCGACCGCTGGGAGCACCTCTTCCACCGCGGCGACCTGCGCCTGCGCGCCTATGGCCCGGTGGCGCTCGCGCCCGGCGAGCAATGGCTCGAAATCGCGCCGGAGAGCTTCTGGATCTTCTGAATCGGCCGATGGAGAAGTTCCGGCTCGACAAATGGCTCTGGGCGGCGCGCTTCTACAAGACCCGCGGCCTGGCCGCCGAAGACATCGCCAAGGGCCGGATCGCGGTCAACGAGCAGGTCGCCAAGGCGGGCCGAGAGCTGCGCGAAGGCGATGTCGTCGAGCTGCGCCAAAGCGGCGGGACCAGCCGGACCCTGGTCGTTCGCGGCCTGAGCCGCCTGCGCGGCCCGGCGCCGACGGCGCAAGCCCTCTACGAAGAGACGCCGGAGAGCATCGAGCGCCGGCTCGCCCGCGCGCGCCGAGCGGAAGCTGACCCCCGAGCCGGCGCTGGCGATCGAGCAGGGCCGGCCGACCAAGCGCGACCGGAGAAAGCTCGCCGACTGGGACCGCTGGAGCGCTTCGGCCGACCCGGACTGATTCCGCCTCGATTCGGCACCGAAATCCCCTTGAAATGGTGGGGATGAACCTCACGTCGAGCCGATGAACGCGAACGACCCCACTTCGCCGCCGGCGAACGACGACGCGGCCGCAGGCGGCAACGGCGCGCAAGCGCCGGCGGCCGCCAACACCCCGGCACCCGCAACCCCCGACCTCGAAACGCGCCACGCCGAGCTCTCCGACGCCTACCTGCGAGCCAAGGCCGAAGCCGAGAACGTTCGCCGCCGGGCCGAAGAAGAAGTCGGCAAGGCACGCAAGTTCGCGGTCGAGAGCTTCGCCGAGAGCCTGCTGCCGGTGCGCGACAGCCTCGAGGCGGCGATCGCCATCCCCGCGGCCTCGCCCGAGCAGCTCCTGGAAGGCGTCCACGCGACGCTGCGCCAGCTGACCACGGCGCTCGAGCGCAACAAGGTCGTCGAGGTCAATCCGCCGGCGGGCGCGAAGTTCGATCCGCACCAGCACCAGGCGATCAGCGTCGTCCCGGCGGCCCAGGACCCGAACACCGTCGTCGCCGTCCTGCAGAAGGGCTACACCATCGCCGATCGCGTCCTGCGGCCGGCGCTCGTCACCGTCAGCGCCCCGGCAGCTTGAAAGCGCCCGCGCCAGCCACACCTCGAAGTCACTCGCAATTCATTCTCTGGAGAAGAACATGGCAAAGATCATCGGCATCGACCTGGGCACCACCAACTCGTGCGTCGCGATCATGGAGGGCAACAAGCCCAAGGTGATCGAGAACAGCGAAGGCGCGCGCACGACGCCGTCGATCGTCGCCTATCAGGACGGCGGCGAGATCCTGGTCGGCGCCTCGGCCAAGCGCCAGGCGGTGACCAATCCGAAGAACACCATCTACGCGGTGAAGCGCCTGATCGGGCGCAAGTTCACCGAGCCTGAAGTCCAGAAGGACATCGGCCTGATGCCGTACAAGATCGCTGCCGGCGCCAACGGCGACGCCTGGGTCGAGGTGCGCGGCGAGAAGCTCGCGCCGCCGCAGATCAGCGCCGAGATCCTGCGCAAGATGAAGAAGACGGCCGAGGACTACCTCGGCGAGAAGGTCGCCGACGCGGTGATCACCGTGCCCGCGTACTTCAACGACGCGCAGCGCCAGGCGACGAAAGACGCCGGCCGGATCGCCGGCCTCGAGGTCAAGCGCATCATCAACGAGCCGACCGCGGCCGCGCTCGCCTTCGGCCTCGACAAGACCGAAAAGGGCGACCGCAAGATCGCCGTCTACGACCTCGGCGGCGGCACGTTCGACATCTCGATCATCGAGATCGCCGACGTCGACGGCGAGAAGCAGTTCGAGGTGCTGTCGACCAACGGCGACACGTTCCTCGGCGGCGAGGACTTCGACCAGCGGATCATCGACTACATCATTGCCGAGTTCAAGAAGGACCAGGGCGTCGACCTGTCGAAGGATGTGCTCGCCCTGCAGCGCCTGAAGGAAGCGGCCGAGAAGGCCAAGATCGAGCTCTCGAGCTCGGCCCAGACCGACATCAACCTGCCCTACGTGACGGCCGATGCCTCGGGCCCGAAGCACCTCAGCATCAAGCTCTCTCGCGCCAAGCTCGAAGCGCTGGTCGAGGACCTGATCGAGCGCACGATCGCACCCTGCCGCACCGCCATCAAGGACGCCGGCGTCTCGGTCGGCCAGATCGACGACGTCATCCTGGTCGGCGGCCAGACGCGCATGCCCAAGGTGCAGGAGAAGGTCAAGGAGTTCTTCGGCAAGGAGCCGAGGAAGGACGTCAACCCCGATGAAGCCGTCGCCGTCGGCGCGGCGATCCAGGGCCAGGTCCTGGTCGGCGACCGCAAGGACGTGCTGCTGCTCGACGTCACTCCGCTCGAGCCTCGGCATCGAGACGCTCGGCGGCGTGATGACCAAGATGATCCAGAAGAACACGACCATCCCGACCAAGTTCACGCAGACCTTCTCGACCGCCGACGACAACCAGCCGGCGGTGACGATCAAGGTCTACCAGGGCGAGCGCGAGATGGCGGCGGGCAACAAGTCGCTCGGCGAGTTCAACCTCGAGGGGATCGCGCCGGCGCCGCGCGGCATGCCGCAGATCGAGGTCGCGTTCGACATCGACGCCAACGGCATCCTGCACGTCGGCGCCAAGGACAAGGCGACCGGCAAGGAAAACAAGATCACGATCAAGGCGAACTCCGGGCCTGACCGAAGCCGAGATCCAGCAGATGGTCAAGGACGCCGAGCTGAACGCGGCCGACGACAAGAAGAAGCTCGAGGTGATCCAGGCCAGGAACGCCGCCGATGCGATGATCCACAGCGTTCGCAAGAGCCTCGCCGAGCACGGCGACAAGCTCGACGCCGGCGAGAAGGAGAAGATCGAGTCGGCGTTGAAGGATGCCGAGGAATCGCTCAAGTCGGACGACAAGGCGACGATAGAGGCGAAGACCGAAGCGCTGATGACGGCGAGCCAGAAGCTCGGCGAGAAGATCTACGCCGATTCGCAGGCGGCGCAGCAGGCGGCAGGCGGCGGCGCCGCTCCGCAGGGCGGCGGCCGGCGCGCAGCAGGCCGAGACGCAAGCGGCGCACGCCGACGACGACGTCGTCGACGCCGAGTTCAAGGAAGTCAAGAAGGGCTGAAGCCCTCTGGCCGATCAGCCGGCGAGGCCCGTGACTCAGGTCGCGGGCCTCGCCGGCTTCGGCATGTACAGGGAATGCATTTTTACGCGTGGGAGCGTTGAGAGATGGCAGCAGGCAAGCGCGACTATTACGAGGTGCTCGGCGTCGCCAAGAACGCGCCTGACGACGAGATCAAGAAGGCCTATCGCAAGCTGGCGATGAAGCACCATCCGGACCGCAACCAGGGTTCGGCCTCGAAGACTTCGGAAGAGAGCTTCAAGGAGGCGAAGGAAGCCTACGAGATGCTTTCCGACCCGCAGAAGCGCGCCGCCTACGACCAGTACGGCCACGCCGGCGTCGACCCGAACATGGGCCGCGGCGGCGCCGAGGGATTCGGCGGCTTCGCCGAGGCGTTCGGCGACATCTTCGGCGACATCTTCGGCAACGGGCGCGGCCGCTCGGGCGGCGGCCAGCAGGTCTACCGCGGCAGCGACCTCAGCTACGCGATGGAGATCACGCTCGAGGAGGCGGCGTTCGGCAAGGAAACGCAGATCCGCATTCCGTCGTACGACACCTGCGAGACCTGCAAGGGCAACGGCGCCAAGCCGGGCACCAGCCCGATCAGCTGCACCACCTGCCACGGCGCGGGAACGGTGCAGATGCGCCAGGGCTTCTTCAGCATCCAGCAGACCTGCCCGACCTGCCACGGCAGCGGCAAGATCATTCCCGAGCCCTGCCCGACCTGCCACGGCCAGGGCCGGATCAAGCGCAACAAGACGCTCGAGGTCAAGATCCCGCCCGGGATCAACGAAGGCATGCGCATCCGCTCGAGCGGCAATGGCGAGCCGGGGCCGAACGGCGGCCCGAACGGCGATCTCTACATCGAGATCCGGATGAAGCCCCACGACATCTTCGAGCGCGACGGCGATGACCTGCACTGCACCGTTCCGGTCGGCATGACGAGCGCCGCGCTCGGCGGCACGATCGACGTGCCGACGCTCGGCGGCAAGGCCGAGATCGAGCTGCCCGAGGGCACCCAGCACGGCAAGACCTTCCGCCTGCGCGGCAAGGGGATCAAGGGCGTGCGCTCGAGCTATCCGGGCGACCTCTACTGCCACGTCAGCGTCGAGACGCCGATCAAGCTGACCGAGCATCAGCGCAAGCTCCTGAAGGAGCTCGACGAGGGCTTCCGCAAGGCCGGCGACCGCCATTCGCCGACGGCCAAGACCTGGAGCGATCGGGTGAAGGACCTGTTCAAGGCCTGACGCCATGTCCGCCGGCGCCGACTCGCTCAAGTCGATCCTGTTCGCGCTCGGCGCCAACTTCCTGATCGCCCTCGCCAAGAGCGGCGGCGCCGCCTTCACCGGCTCGTCGTCGATGCTCGCCGAGGCGATCCACTCGTACGCCGACTGCGCCAACCAGGGCGCTGCTGCTCTGGGGCATGCGCGAAGGTCGGCGCCGGCCGAGCGCCGACCACCCGCTCGGCCACGGCAAGGCGATCTACTTCTGGAGCTTCATCGTCGCCCTGATGCTGTTCAGCATGGGCGGCCTGTTCTCGATCTACGAAGGCGTGCACAAGCTGCAGGCGCCACGAGCCGCTCAGCCCACGCCTGGGTGGCGATCGGCATCCTCGTCTTCGGCATCGCCGCCGAGAGCGTCTCGCTCTGGGGCTGTCTGCGCGAGGTCAACAAGGACCGCGGCCGGCAAAGCCTCTGGCGCTGGTTTCGCGAGTCGCGCCAGAGCGAGCTGCTGGTCGTCCTCGCCGAAGACATCGCCGCCCTCGGCGGCCTGGTGCTCGCGCTCGTCTTCATCGGCCTGGCGATGGCGACCGGCAACCCGCTATGGGACGCCGCCGGCTCGATCTGCATCGGCGTGCTGCTGATCCTGGTCGCGGTGCTGGTCGGCGTCGAGGTCAAGGCGCTGCTGATCGGCCAGGGCGTCGAGGGGCGCGTGCTCGAGCAGATGCGCGCCCATCTTGCCGGCGACAGCGAGGTCGAGGCCGTCTACAACCTGCTGACGCAGCAGTTCGGCCGCGACGTGATGGTGGCGGTGAAGGCGAAGATGCGGCCGGCCGCTTCGGCAGCCGGCGCTGGTCGCGGCGATCAACCGCGTCGAGCAGCGCTTTCGCGTCGCCTTTCCCTCAGGTGCAATGGCTGTTCTTCGAGCCTGACGTCGCCGACTGACGGATCGCTCGGCCCGGTCGCGCTAGCCGAACAGATCGCCCTGCCCCGCCTCGCTGACGGCGAGGGGCTTGCGAAACTGCGACAGGTCGAGCGCCGCGGCGCTCGCCGTCGAGGCCGAAGCGCTTCCTCGCCTTGGCCAGGCGCTGGGCGATGAGCTCGGCCCAGATGCCTTCGCCGCGCATGCGCGTGTCGAAACTGGCGTCGTAGTCGCGCCCGCCGCGCATCTCGCGGATTCGCGCCATGACGCGTGCGGCGCGGTCCGGGAAATGCTGGTCGAGCCAGCGCTGGAAGATCGGATTCACCTCCCACGGCAGGCGAACGACGATGCCGAACGCCGCGGTCGCTCCCGCCGCCGAGGCCGCTTCGAGGATGCGCTCGATCTCGGGCTCGTTGATGAACGGAATGATCGGCGAGACGCTCACGCCCACCGGAACGCCGGCGCGGGCAAGCGCCTCGATCGTCTTGATGCGGCGATGCGGCGCTGCGGCGCGCGGCTCGAGGATGCGGGCGAGCGCCGGCTCGAGCGACGTGACCGAGACGTAGACCGCCACCAGGTTGCGCGCCGCCATCGGTGCCACCAGGTCGAGGTCGCGCTCGATGCCCGACGACTTGGTGACGAGCGAGAACGGATGCGAGCACTCGGCCATGACCTCGATCACCGAGCGGGTGATGCCGAGCTTCCTCTCGACCGGCTGGTAGGCATCGGTCGCCGAGCCGATGTTGATCGGCGACGGCCGGTAGGCGCGCGCCGCGAACGCCGCGCGCAGCCGCTCGGCGGCGTTCACCTTGGCGATGATCCGGGTCTCGAAGTCGAGGCCGGGCGACATGCCGAGGTAGCTGTGCGTCGGCCGGGCGAAGCAGTAGACGCAGCCGTGCTCGCAGCCGCGATAGGGATTGATCGAGAGGTCGAAGTTGACGTCGGGCGAGTCGTTGCGCGACAGGATCGACTTGACGCGTCTCCTCGATCACCGTCGTCTCGGGCGCCAGGCGTTCCTCGCTCGCGGCCTGCTCGAGCGTGCCCCAGCCGTCGTCGTAGCTCTCGCCGCTGGTGCGCGCATAGCGGTGCTCGATCGCCCACACCGTGCCGCGCCCCTTGACGGGCCCGCGCGCCGCCTCCTCCGGCCGCGGCGCCTCGTCGCGCGAGATCGGGCGCTGTCCTTTGGGTGGCGTCATCGCGATAGGGCCACCCGTTACCGGGCGCCCCCCGCACAGATCCCGGCGTGCACGATTCGCGCACCGGGCTCCTGCCTTGGGTGGGTGGCGTCGAAGCGCTGGTTCGGCCAGGGGTGAAGGACACGAGCTCGGGGCAACCACTCCGCGGCCAACCGGAACGCCTTCTTCCACGTCGTCCGATCCCGCTGGCCCCGGCGCCGCAGCGCCTTTCGCCAGAGGTCGGTGACGTGGTTTCGGAACGCCTTCATGCGCGGGTAGTTGCCGGGCACGGCGTGGTAGCCGAAGTAACCCTGCACCACCTTGCGCAGCCACTTCCCTTGCTCGTGGACCGAGATGTGCCAACGCCGCCGCAACTCTTCCTTGATCCGCTTCAGCGTAGCAACCATCCGGTCGCGCCGGGTGATCCGCTGCAGCAAGAACTTGCCGCGTCGGTCGTGCCCGCTGATGTGCGTGAACCCGAGGAAGTCGAACGTCTGCGGTTTGCCCAGACCTCGCTTGGCCCGGTTGGCCGCCGCGAAGCGGCCGAACCGGATCACCTGGGTCTTTTCGGGATGCAGCGTTAGCTTGAACTGCTCCAGTCTCGATCGCATCGCCTGCACGAAGCGCGTGGCATCCGACTCCTTGTCCACGCCGACCACGATATCGTCGGCGTAGCGCACGATCACCACGTTGCCCCGAGCATGGCGCTGGCGCCATTGATGTGCCCAGAGATCGAAGACGTAGTGCAGGTAGATGTTGGCCAGCAGCGGCGAGATGACCGCGCCTTGCGGCGTGCCCTCCTCGCTTGCCACCAGCTTGCCTTCTTCCAGCGTGCCGGCCTTCAGCCATTTGCCTATGAGGCGAATGATGCGTGGGTCGCCGATTCGGTGCTCCAGGAACTTGATCAACCACGCGTGGCTGACCGCGTCGAAGAAGCTCTTGATGTCGGCGTCCACGATCCAGCTCACATTGGTACGCGTGATGCCAACCGCCAACGCGTCCAGCGCTTGATGCTGGCTGCGTTGCGGCCTGAACCCGTACGAGAAGCCCAAGAAGTCTTGCTCATAGACCGCGTTGAGCACTTCCACCAGCGCCCGCTGGACGATCTTGTCTTCGAGCGCCGCGATCCCCAGCGGCCGCATGCGACCGTCTGCTTTGGGGATGTACTGGCGCCGGGACGGCGTCGCCAGGTAGGCGTTGCGGTGGATGCGCCCGTGCAGTTGCTCGAGCCGTTCTTCGAGGCCTTCGCCGTACTGTTGCCATGTGACGCCATCCACCCCGGCGGCCGCCTTCCGCTGTAGCCAGAAGTACGACTCTCTGAGCAGTTCGACATCGACAAGGTGCATCAGCGCGGTGAACTTCTCCTTCTTCCTCTGCCTTGCGGCTTGGCGCACGCGATCCAGCCTCTGGAACACGCTTTCCCGGCCCTGCGTCCGGCACGTGCGTGACTGGTCCGCGTTCCCCTTGGCCCCGCCCCTTGGCTCCACCGACTCCGCACCCGCCCCTGCCATCAGGCGTTCGGGTTTGTTCGCCGGCTTCATCGCTACTATGGGCGAGTCTGACTTCTGCGTCCCGTTCATCATCGGCTTCGGCTCCTCGCCTTCCCGACGCGGACCTCCACCGGATCGCTCCAGCGCTTGGTCGGTTCGCAGATCTCCCGGTTCCCGTGCAAGGAGCGTACGTGCATGCCAGGGTCTCTGACCCCGCCGGGTCGCACGGGCACTTGCGATGGCGCGCCCGCGCGTGTTGCCTTCCGCCACAGTAACGGCGTCGGCACCCGGGTCTGAATAAACATTTCGTGGCTCAATGGCTGGCCTACACGCACCCCTGTCAACGCTTCGCCGCACACCTCGCGATGCGCTGCGCATGACTCGGGGACAACATGACTCGCTACGTCTTGGTCGTCGGGGACTCTCACCCCTCTACTCCTTGCCGGCCTCCCGGCGCACTACTGTGAATATATCCAGTATGATGACGCAGAGCCAGCACCGGCCGACGAGTCTGCACGGACGCGGCCATTGCTCGACAATCATGGTTCGCTTGGTGGGAGCAGCGCGATGAAACACGTGTTCAGCGTCGTCGGCGTCGGTCTGGCCGCTGTGTTCGTGGCCGTTTTCTTCACTGGCCGGGTCGACTCGAAGCACCTCACGGTGGTCGCGCCGCGCGTCGGCATGCATGTAGATGACCTGAATGCGCTGGTGCCGCGCATCGCTACCGAAACCGGGGCCACGTTGGGCACCTCGCGCCGGGTCGTCTACCTGCTGGCCTGCAGCGGCGTGCCGACGGCCGCGACGATGGCAGCGCAAGCGCGCGAGGCCGCGATCATCACCGAGAAGCAGCGCGTGACGGCGCGCCAGGCGGCCGTCGCGGTGCTCTCGGGCTCAGCAAGCGAGGGCTCGAGCAATCCGCTCAAGGACTGCTGAGGGGACCGCGCGCCGCCTCGACTGGCGTCACAGGCCGACGACCGATTGGCCGGCACGGGCCACGCGCTCAGTGGTCCACCGCGAACAGCCGCCATTCGCCGGGAATGCCCTTGAGGCCTTGCACTCCCCGGTCCTGAAACACCAATCCGGAGCCTGCGACCAGATCCTTGACGGTGCTCGAAACGAGCACTTCGCCGCTGCGCGCCTGTGAAGCGACGCGCGCGCCGGTATGCACCGCGATTCCGCCGAGCTTGTCGCCCATCAATTCGCACTCGCCGGTGTGCAGGCCGGCGCGAATCTCGAGGCCGAGCGCGCGAACCGCCCTTGGAGATCGCGCAGGCGCAGCGCACGGCACGCGCCGGGCCGTCGAAGGTGGCGAGGAAGCCGTCACCTGCCGTGTCGATCTCGCGGCCGCGAAAATGCTCCAGCTCGCGGCGAACCAAGGCGTGGTGGCTGTCGAGCAAGGCGTGCCAGCTGCGGTCGCCCAGACGGGCCGCACGCTCGCTGGCGCCGACGATGTCGGTGAACAGGACCGTGGCCAGCACCCGGTCGGGTTCGGCGCCGGGTCGGGCTACCGGTGAGGAATTCCTCGATCTTCGTCAACGATCAGGTCGCTGTCGCAGCCCCACGGGATGTGGTCGATGCCCTGCAGTTCGACCAGCTTTGCGTCGGGAATGCGCTCGGCCATGTAGCGCCCGGCGCCGACTGTCGACCAGTCGGTCGTTGACGCTGTGAAGCACCAGCGTGGGAACGCGCACGGCGGGCAGCACATGCCGGACATCGATCTCCATGTTCATGCGCATCAGCCTCGCCGCCGCCGCCGGGCTGGCGCTCGACCGCAGCCAGCGCGCCCACCAATGGCGATAGCGCTCGTCGTGCGCCAGGCTCGGCGAGCGAGCCTCGATGCCGACCGACCCGCCCCAGTCGCGTTCCATCTGATCGATGAAGGCCGACTGCTCCTCTGCGGTCGGACCCCAGGGATAGTCGGGCGCTGCCGTGCGCCGCGCGAACGCGCCGTCCATGACGAGGGCCGAGGCCCGGTCGGGGTAGGTAGCGGCGAACAGGACGCACATCGCTCCGCCTTCGGAATAGCCGAACACGGCGGCGCGCTGCGAACCGACGGCATCCATCACCGCGCGCATGTCGTCCATGCGAATTTCCAGGCTTGGCATGTCGCTGACCCGGTCGGACAAGCCGGTGCCCCGTTTGTCGAACAGGATGAGGCGGGAGAACGACGCCAGCCGGGTGAGCATTCGCGCAAGCGTCGGCTCCTCCCAGAAGACGTCGATGTTCGACACCCAGCCCGGGACCAGAACCAGGTCGATCGGACCGTCGCCGACGACCTGATAGGCGATGCTGACGCCACCGCTCTTGGCATATCGAGTCTGGGGAAGCATGGCGGGTGAGCTCTCCGCGCGCCGTCACCTGGCGATTGCCAGCAGGTTGCCACAAACGATCGCGCATGGAGCTCGACATCGACGGCATCATGCGGACGTGCAAGCTTTCGCAACCGCGCCACGCCCGCCGGGTCCGCGCCCGCCGCTCGACCCCGACGCGGCGCGGCGCCTGCTGAGCGCTGCGCATGCGCGCGCGGCGATCCTGGTCGAAGGCTGGAGCGATCAGGCAGCGCTCGAAGCGCTGGCACGGCGGCGCGGCCGCGATCTCCCGGCCGAAGGCATCGTCGTCGTGCGATCGGCGGGGCCACCAACGTGCAGCGCTTCGTGGCGGCACTCGGTCCGCGCGGCCTGGGTCTTCAGCTGGCCGGTCTGTGCGACGTCGCCGAGCTGGGCCATGTGCGGCGCGGCCTCGAGCGCGCCGGCGTGGCCGGTGACGCCGCCATCGACGAACACCGCTTCTACGCGTGCGACGCCGACCTCGAGGATGAGCTGATCCGCGCCCTGGGCACAACCGCATTCGAGCGTGTGCTCGGAGCCGAAGGCGAGCTCGGGTCGTTTCGCCGCTTCCAGGACCAGCCCGCGCAGCGCGGCCGCGACCTGCATGCCCAGCTGCGCCGCTTCCTCGGAACGCGCGCCGGACGCAAGGTGCGCTACGGCGCGTTGCTCGTCGACGCCCTCGAACTCGACCGCGTGCCGCCTGCGCTCGACCTTGCGCCCGGCCACGTGCACGGCTGAGGAATTCGTCGGGCCGTGGCGTCAGCCCGGCGCGGTTTTTTCGTCCGACTTCGCATCGAGCGCAGCCTGGCCAGGATCACCTTCGCCATGGGCGAGAGGGTGCGACCGCGCAGCGTCACGATTCCCGTCGCCGAAGACATCGGCGGAAGCCCCTTGACCGTGAGCTGGCGCAGCGCGCCCGCGCCGACTTCCGGTCGCACCGCCATGGACGGCATCGCAAGCACCACGTCCGAGTTGAGCGCGGTCCGCTTCAGGACATCGATGTCATCGCACTCGAGGGCGAGACGCGGAGAAACAGGCGGCGATCCCTCGAGCATTCCGGCGAACAGCTCGACCGCGCTCGCTGGCAGCCGACCGGATGCGACTCCGTAGGCCCAGACCTGGTCCAGGCTCAGGTTGCGTCGGGCGCTCAGCGGATGCCCCTTGCGGACGTAGAACGCCGCCGGCTCGCGCCGCAGCGCTTCGATCAGCACCCTCTTGTCGTGGGGCAGCTCCTCAGTGTCGGCGACGATGAACTCGATGTCTTCTTCCAGAAGGCGCTTGAGGAGCAACGAGCAATTGCTGACCTCGACCCGCAGATTGACGCCTGCGAATTCGCGCCGAAGCGTGGCAAGCAGCGGCGCCAGGAACGTGCCGGCCGGAAAGGAGCCCGCGCCGAACGCGGTATCGCCCATCTCCTGGCGACGAAAGAGATCGACATCACGGTCGAGCGAGGCCGCCTCGAACAGCAGTTGACGCGCGCGTTCGAGGACGAACGCGCCGGCGCGGGTCGGCGTCACTTCCGAGCCGCGATCGAACAGCCGCAAACCGAATTCCGCCTCGGCCGCCTGCACGCTTCGCGTCAACGCGGGTTGACTCAGGTGCACCTGCTCGGCTGCCCGCGCGAAGTTGCGAGCCGTTGCGACGGCGACGAGATGAGAGAGCCGTTTGAGATCCATGACGATGCATCCGGAACATTGAAATCTGCCCAAAGATGCATTGGACCCCAGGCGGCGGCGATTCGACAATTTCGTCCACGAGCGAGACGCGTCGATTCGCCAAGGCCTTTCCGACGGCTTCTTGTCGCCTTCGCCGGCAGGCATGCGGCGACGTCCGTCCGAATCCATGACCTCGACCCCTCCCGCATCCCTTGCCTCACGTCGACCACGCTCGTGCGATCGGGTCGACCGAACAGAACTTGCTGCACGGGAGGCTGCTCCGCCTCGCCTGTGGTCTTTGCGTGGCCGTCAGCTTGTTCTATGGCGGCTACTTCTGGCTTGCCGGGCTGAGGGTCGCTTCCCTGCTCATCCCTGCCGCCCGCACTCGGCGCGATCGTCTGCCGCGACGTACGCCCGCCAGAGCGGAAACCACCGGCAGGCCCTCGACGCCCTCAGCCTGACCATCTTCATCGTGATCGCGGGCGCGGCCTTCCTTCAGGACGGGATCCACTCTCCCGCTCTCAGCTGGATGATCGTGCCCTTGTGCATCGCGCTCGTCGCGGGATCGATCTGCATCGCGCGACGTTCGCAAGCGTTGCCGTCGTTGAAGCTGCGCTGTTGGCGATTCACGGCCGCGGCTCCTGGGCATCGGTCTCGCTGCTCGCCCCGCCTTCGTTCCACCAGGCGGCCCTCGCTGTCGTGATGTCGACGCTGTGCCTGGCTCTGATCATCGGATTCAGCGCCCGCTGGGCGCGCGGCTTGCAGCGGGCGCTGCGACTCGCTCGCGAAAGCGCAACGGCCGCCGCCGCCGCCCAGGCGCGCTTCATGGCGCATCTCAGCCATGAAATGCGCACGCCGCTGCAAAGCCTGGTGGGCGCGACCGACATCCTGAGGGCGAATCACCTCGTTCGCTCGCAGCGCGAGCAGCTCACCGCCATCCAGAGTCAGGGGGTCAGGTCGGTTCTCGAGATGCTCAACGCGGTCCTCGACTTCTCCAAGCTCGAGGCAGGCAGGATGACCCTGAGCTTGGCGGCGCTCGACTTGCGCGCGCTCGTCGCGGAGATCAACGAACAGTTCGCCGTCCAGGCGTTCAGCAAAGGTCTGGAGCTGACGTCGAGCTGCGCTCCCGAGGTGCCGACCCGCCTCCTCGGCGACGCCACCCGGATCCGGCAGGTGGTCGCCAACCTGGTCTCGAATGCCGTGAAGTTCACCGGCCGGGGCGGCGTGCACATCCACGTCAGCGCCGAAATTCGGGCGAGCCGGCGCCGATTCGTCGACGCGGCGAATCGGCATCGAAGTGAAGGACACCGGCATCGGCCTGGAGCCAGCGAGTCTATCGACGCTGTTCAAACCGTTCCACCAGGCCGACGACACCGTCGCCTCGCGCTACGGTGGAACGGGCCTCGGACTTTCCATTTCGAAAAGCCTCGCCGAGCTGATGGGCGGGCAGATCGAAGTCGCGAGCGCGCCGGGCGATGGAACGACGTTCACGCTGAGACTGCCGCTTCAGGTGGTCGATACGCCGAGCCGAACGGTGGCTTCCTCGGCGGGCACGACGGTCGTGCTCGTCGCGACGCGCAGCGTCGGCCTGTTGCGTCATCTCCGCAGTCGCCTTGAAGAGCTGGGCAGGGAGTTCTGGCAAGCCAGGACATTCCTGATGCGGCAGATCTCGGGCAGCCGTCGCCCGAGCTTGTTTTCGTTGACGCCGCCTTGCTTCGCGAGCCGCTGACCGCGGAACGAAGCCCACTCGCCCGACTGGTCGCCACCGGCACCCGAGTCGTCGTCGTTTCTCCGCTGGTCGGTGAACCGACAACGGAAGCAGCGACGGACGTCAGCCATGTCTACATGCCCGTCAGCCGAAGCGCTCTGGCGGCGTTGCTTGGCGAGCCGCCACGCACCGGGACTTGCGAGGGCGATGCGGACGGATGGCGGGCCACCACGGGACCGACCGAGCGGCAAGCCGGTCGTTCTGCTGGCCGAGGACGATCCGGTGAACCAGCTCGTCGTCGCAAGCATGCTGGCGGCGTGTGATCTCGACGTCTTGACGGTCGGCGATGGACACGAAGCGCTGACGGTCCTGAAGCGGCAACGCGTCGCGCTCATGCTGACTGATATCCGCATGCCGGGCATGGACGGGATCGCGGCGACCCGGGCGCTCCGCCAGTGGGAACGTGCGACCGGTTCGGTGCGAACGCCCGTCATTGCCATGACCGGACAGTACGACGCCGATCAAACCGAAGCCTGCCTTGGAGCGGGCATGGACGAGGTCTTGCTCAAGCCCTTTCGTCTCGACGGCCTGCGTCGCACGCTGCAGATTCACCTCCGCCTCAACCACTGAGCCGCCGACCCGCGTGCGGCGCACGCTGGTCCCGTTGATCTAACAGGAAGGACTGCGCCCTCCGCTCGGACCTCAGGGCTTGCAGTCGAAGCTGGTGGCGACGTTCGCATCGCCTTCCCGGTAGCGCGGCAGCGCCGGCCACTCGCACAGCGGGCGGCTGCGCAGCGTCGCGAACGGAGGCTTCGCGTTCTGCTCCAGCAGCATCAATCCGGCCGGTGCGCTGCCCTGCTCGACCCAGCCGACCAGCGCGCCCAGGAAGTCGGCGTTCGCCGGTGCGCCGGTGCCGACGTGGTCGACGCCGGGCGCGGTGTACAGACGCAGGAACTCGGCCGCCTTGTCGCGACCGAGCTTCGCCTTCACCGACTCGACGTAGGCGATGCCCGCATACGGGCTCTGCGCATAGTCGCCCAGGTCTTCCAGCACGATGAGCTTGCCGCCGCGCGCGTGGAAGGTCGACAGGTCGGGGTTCGTCGAGTCCATCAACGCCGAGACCTCGCGCACTCGGGCGGCATGGTTCTCCGGCTTGTAGCTGCGTACGTCGGCGTTCGGGTCCTGGGCGTAGAAGTACTGGATCGCGCCGGCGCCGTAGAACCAGGCGATGCCGTTGTCGGGCGCGGGCGGGAACGCGGGCGCGGAGGCGCCGGTCCACCAGGCCATCCAGCCGCCGGTGGGCCCGTTGGCCGGCAGCGCCTCGCCGCTCGGGCCGCGGCCGGGGTAGCTGCGCACGCCGTTGGCGAGCTCGATCGGGAACGGCAGGTCGGCGTGTAGCGTCTGCACCGCGCGCACCTGGGCGTCGCTGAGGCAGGCTGTCGTTGGCAGCGCCGGTGCAGCGCAGCCTCGTGACGTCGAATCGGCTGCGGCAGCCCCGGGGGTCGCTGACGATGCCGTCGGCGACGCCGTCGGCCGCGTCGCAGGCCGCGAGCACGGCGTCGTGCACCAGCTTCACCTTCGCCGGCGGGATCCAGCCGTCGCCGACGAGCGCGAGGCCGTCGCGCAGGCCGGCGTGCTGCAGGCCGGTCCAGTGGATCACCGGCACGCGACTGAAGATGCCGTCGAAGGCTTCGGGGTAGCGCTGCGCCATCGTCAGGCCCTCGCGCCCGCCTTCGCTGCTGCCGACGAAGTAGAGCTTGGTCGGGCCCTTGCCGTAGGCGCGCTTCATCAATTCGACCGAGACGTCGCGAACCTTCTTGTACGACGCGTGCGCGAAGTTGACGAGCGCCTCGTCGTTGAGAGAGAAGGCCTGCGGCGGCAGGTTCGGCTGGTTCTGGTGGCCCGAATCCGTGCCGACGGTGACGAAGCCCAGCGCCAGCGGTGCCGGCCGGTCGTACGGCGCCGCGGGCGCGAGTCCGAGGCCCGTGATCAGCACGCCGTTGAAGCCGCCGCCGCCGTACTGGACGCTGCGGCCGTTCCAGGCCGTCGGCAGGTTGACCTCGAACTTGATCGGCGGCGCCTTCGGGTCGCTGGGCGCGATCGCGCCCAGCACCTTGCAGTATTGCGGTGTCGCCGGGTTGATCGTCCCCGCCGGCGTCGGCCCGCGTTCGGCGACCGACAACGAGGCCGCTTCGACGAGCGTTGCCGACTCGACCGTCGCGGCGTCGACGACGGTGCCGGCGAGCGCCGCGCATCCGGTCTTGGCGTCGCCGCGCGTCAGCACGCCTTGCGACGCGCAGCCCGCGAGCAGCGTTGCCGTCACCAGCCCCAGAACGTTCTTCATCGTGTCTCCTCCCGGCCAGCACGGCCTGTCGAGGAATAGTAAGTTCAAACGTCCCGTGCGCCCGTGCCGGACTCGACTTCGCGACGGCATGCAGTAGTCTCGGCAGGGCGGGCCGATGGGTCGCGCCAGTCTTCCTTGAACGTCAACCGGGCCCAGCTCCATGCGTGTCTTCAGCGGCGGCATCGCCACCGAAACCAACACCTTCGCGCCCATGCCCACCGGCATGGCGACGTTCCGCGACCGCGGCTACTACCCGGCCGGCACCCATCCGGACCAGATGTTCTATTTCGCCGGCCCGCTGTGGGCGGCGCGGCTGCGCGGCAAGGCACTGGGCTGGGACCTGGTCGAGGGCCTGGTGGCCGGCGCGCAGCCGAGCGGCACGACGACGCGCGCGTGCTACGAGGCGCTGCGCGAGGAGCTGCTCGCCGACCTGCGGTCTGCGCTGCCGGTCGACATGGTGCTGCTCGGCCTGCACGGCGCGATGGTCGCCGACGGCTACGACGACTGCGAGGGCGACCTGCTGCAGCGGGTGCGCGCCATCGTCGGGCCCGACGTCGTGGTCGGTGCCGAGCTCGATCCGCACAGCCACCTCACGCCGGCGATGGTCGAGAGCGCCGACCTGCTGATCGCCTACAAGGAATATCCGCACACCGACGTGCTCGAGCGCGCGCTCGAGCTGGTCGATCTCTGCGCGGCGACCGTCGAGAAGCGGGTTCGCCCGCTGGCGGCGGTGGTCGACTGCGAGATGATCGTCACGGTGCACACCTCGCGCGATCCGGCCCGCTCGTTCGTCGATCGCATCCAGGCGATGGAGGGCAAGGACGGCGTGCTCTCGATCTCGATCGCCCACGGCTTCGCCTGGGGCGACGTTGCCCGAGATGGGCACCAAGGTCCTGGTCTACACCGACGGCGACGCGGCCAAGGCGAAGGCCCTCGCCCGCCGGCTCGCCGACGAGCTGATCGCCATGCGCGAACGCCTGGCCGTGCCCTATCCCTCGATCGATGCGGCGCTCGACGAGGCGCTCGCCTCCGAGGGCGGCCCGGTCGTCATCTCCGACGGCGCCGACAACCCCGGCGGCGGCGCCGCCAGCGACGCGACCTTCTTCCTCGAGCGCATCGTCGAGCGCGGCATCCGCGATGTCGCGATCGGTCCGTTCTGGGATCCGATCGCGGCGCGCATCGCCATCGAGGCGGGCGAAGGCGCGCGCCTGGCGCTGCGCATCGGCGGCAAGGTCAGCCCGCTCTCCGGCGACCCGCTCGACCTCCCGTGCGTCGTCAAGGCGGTACGCCACGGGCACGAGCAGACGGGGCTGTCGAACACCCGCACCTTCATGGGCGACAGCGCGCTGGTCGAATCGGACGGCGTCGAGATCCTGCTCTGCTCGCTGCGCAACCAGGCGATGGGCACCGACCTCTTCACCGGCATCGGCTGCGACCTGGCGGCCAAGAAGATCGTCGTCGTCAAGTCGTCGCAGCACTTTCATGCCTCGTACTCGAAGATCGCCTCGCGCGTCATCTACGCCGCCGCCCCCGGGCGCGGTGACGCACGACCTGCGCACGCTGCCCTATCGCAAGGTGCGACGGCCGAAGTGGCCGCTCGACGCCTGAGCCCGGATCGCCGTTTCACCGCATCTCGTTTCCTCGTCCTCACCGGAGAGCCTCCTCATGCACCGACCGACTCCTCGCCCGTCTCGCCGCCTGTCTCGTGGGCACCGCCCTGCTCGGTATGGCGGCGCTGCCGGCCGCGGCGCAGACCAAGACGCTGAAGATGGTCGCCCATGCCGACGTGAAGATCCTCGACCCGACCTTCACCACCGCGTACATCACGCGCAACTTCGGCTACATGGTCTACGACATGCCGTTCGGCCTCGACGAGAAGGGCCAGCCCAAGCCGCAGATGGTCGACAAGTGGACGACCTCGAAAGACGGCAAGCTCTGGACCTTCACCTTGCGCCCTGACCTCAAGTTCTCCGACGGCAGCCCGGTGACCTCGGCCGACGTCGTCGCCTCGATGCAGCGCTGGACCGCGAAGGACGGCATCGGCCGCGCCATGACGGCGATCTCTTCGCCCGAGTGGAAGGCGGTCGACGCCAACACCTTCAGCCTCACGCTGAAGGAGCCGTTCGGTCTGGTGCTCGAGGGCATGGCCAAGTCTTCGGGCTTTCCGCCGGTGGTGATGCCCGAGCGGATGGCGAAGCTGCCGACGACGACGCCGCTCACCGAAGTGATGGGCTCGGGGCCGTTCATCTTCAAGCGCGACGAATGGGTGCCGGGCAACAAGGTCGTGTTCGTGCGCAACCCGAACTACGTGGCGCGGAGCGACCCGCCGAGCGGCGCCGCCGGCAGCAAGAAGCCGCACTTCGACCGCATCGAGTGGTACTACATCCCCGACGCCAACAGCGCCGTCGCGGCGCTGAAGAAGGGCGAGGTGGACCTGATCGAGCAGGTGCCGCCCGACTACATCAACCCGTTGCGCGCTGATCCCAACATCCGGATGATTCCCTCGGGCTCGTGGCAAGGCTGGATCGTCATGAACCAGCTCCATCCGCCGTTCAACAACCCCAAGATCCGCCAGGCGCTGCTCAAGGCCGTGAACCAGGACAAGTTCATGTCGGCGATGGGCTACCCGAAGGACCTGCGCGTCACCCAGTGCGCGACGTTCTTCATCTGCGGCAGCCCGAACGAGACCTTCGCCGGAGCCGAGCCGTGGCGCACGCCCGACGTCGCCAAGGCCAAGCAGCTCCTTGCCGAAGCCGGCTACAAGGGCGAGAAGGTCGTGCTGCTGGTGCCGAGTGACATCACCTACCTCAATGCCGAAGCGCTGATGGCGGCGCAGACGATGAGGAGCATCGGCATGAACGTCGACGCGCAAACCTCCGACTGGGCCACCATCGGCGGCCGCCGCGCCAAGAAGGACGCGCCCGATGCCGGCGGCTGGAACATCTACGTCACCGTCGCTGGCAGCTTCGACGCCGATTCGCCCATCACCAACGCCTACCTGAGCGCCTCCTGCGGAACCCCTCTGCCGGGCTGGCCATGCAACAAGGAGCTCGACGACCTGCGCACCGCCTGGCTGAGGGAAGGCAACCCGGCCAAACGGAAGGAATTGCTCGACAAGTTCCACGCCCAGGCCTACGAGGCGCTGCCCTACATCAATGCCGGCCAGTACTCGCCGGCGGTCGCGGTGCGGAAGGAGATCAAGGGCGCCGACCGGCTGTTCAACGGCCTGCCCCTGATGTGGTTCCTCGACAAGTAACGCGGCGCGGGCGAGTGCGCCGGTGAGCTTTCTCCTCAGGCGACTTGCCGCCACGCTGCCGGTGATGGCCGTGGTGGCGGTGGTCGTCTTCCTGCTGATCCACCTCTCGCCCGGCGACCCGGCGGCGCTGATCGCCGGCGACCTGGCGACGACCGACGACATCGACCGGCTGCGTTCCGCGCTCGGCCTCGACAAGCCGCTGCCGGTGCAGTTCGTCGGCTGGCTCGGCCGCATCCTGAGCGGCGACCTCGGCACCTCGATCTTCACCCAGGTGCCGGTGACGCAGCTCCTCGCGCAGCGTCTCGAGCCGACGCTCTCGATCGCCGTGCTGACGATGACGCTCGCGGTGCTCCTCTCCGTTCCCCTCGGCACGATCGCCGCGCACCGCGCCGGCAGCTGGGTCGACCGCACGGTGATGCTGTTCTCGGTGCTCGCCTTCTCGGTGCCGGTGTTCCTGGTCGGCTACCTGCTGATGTACGCCTTCGCGATCAAGCTCGACTGGCTGCCGGTCCAGGGCTACGCGCGCTTGGCCGACGGCTTCGGCCCGTGGCTGCGCAGTCTGGCGCTGCCGTGCATCAACCTGGCCCTCCTTTACATGGCGCTGCTCACGCGCATGACCCGCGCGACCGTCCTCGAGGCGCTGCAGGAGGACTACATCCGCACGGCGCGCGCCAAGGGCCTGGGTGTGCCGGCGGTGCTCGGGCATGCCCTGCGCAACGCCGCGGTGCCGATCGCCACGACCGTCGGCGTCGGCATCGCGCTCCTGATCGGCGGTGTCGTCGTCACCGAGACGGTGTTCGCGATTCCCGGCATTGGCCGGCTGGTGATCGATTCGGTGCAGCGCCACGACTACCCGGTGATCCAGAGCGTGCTGCTGCTCTCGGCCGGCGTGTATGTGCTGATCAACCTGCTGATCGACCTGAGCTACCGCTTCTTCGATCCGCGCATCCGCCACTGAGTCACGACCATGTCAGCCGTGCTCCCGCCCGTGCCCGAGGTTGTCGTCGACGTCGAGGGGCCGTCGCGGATGCGCTGGCGCTGGCTGCGCAAGAACCCGACGCTGGTGCTCGGCGCGATCCTGCTCGTGCTCGTCGCGCTGGTCGCAATCGGCGCGCCTTGGCTGGCCACGCACGACCCCGAAGACATCGATCCCTCGGCGCGCCTCGAAGCGCCTTCGGCCGAGCACCGCTTCGGCACCGACGCGCTCGGCCGCGATGTCTACAGCCGCGCCCTCCTCGGCGGCCGCATCTCGCTCGTCGTCGGTTGCACGGTCGCCGCGCTCGCCACCGTGTTCGGCGTCGTGCTGGGCATGGTCGCCGGCTTCGTGCGCCGTGCCGACGGCCCTGTGATGCGAGTGATGGATGGACTGATGGCGATCCCCGGCATCCTGCTCGCAATCGCCCTCATGGCGGTGACGCGCGCGAGCCTCACGACCGTCATCGTCGCCATCACCGTGCCCGAGATCCCGCGCGTCGTGCGCCTGGTGCGATCGCTCTCGCTGACGCTGCGCGAGCAGTTGTTCGTCGAGGCGGCGTACGCGGTCGGCACCCGGCTGCCGGCGGTGCTCTGGCGCCATGTGCTGCCGAACATGCTGGCGCCGCTGATGGTGCAGGCGACCTTCGTCGCAGCCTCCGCCGTCCTGATCGAGGCCTCGCTCTCGTTCCTCGGCGTCGGCATCCCAGCGCAGACGCCGAGCTGGGGGAACATGATGGCCGAGGGCAGGAACGTCGTCGCGGTCGCCTTCCACATCATCCTGTACCCCGGCATCCTGCTCGCGGTGACGGTGCTCTCGATCAACATGGTGGGCGACGGCCTGCGCGACGCGCTCGATCCGCGCCTGGCGAGGCAGCTGTGAGCACGGCCGGTGCGACCTCGCCCGGCGCGCAGCCGCCGCTGCTCGAGGTCGAGGGCCTGCGCACGACCTTCGACACGCTCGTCGGTCCGGTGCGCTCGGTCGACGGACTGTCGTTCACGGTGAACGACGGCGAGACGCTCGGCATCGTCGGCGAGTCGGGCTGCGGCAAGAGCGTCACCGCGCTCTCGATCCTGCGCCTGGTGCCGGTGCCGCCCGGTCGCCACGCCGGCGCCGCGCGCTATCGCGGCCGCGATCTGCTCGGCGTTCAGCGAGAAGGAGATGCGCAGGATCCGCGGCGACCGCATCTCGATGATCTTCCAGGAGCCGATGACCTCGCTCAACCCGGTGCTGAGCGTCGGCCGGCAGATCGCCGAGTGCGTGCAGCTGCACCAGGGCCTCGGCCGCGCCGCGGCGATGCGGCGCGTGGTCGAGATGCTGAAGCTGGTGCAGATCCCCGAGGCCGAGCGTCGCGCCGTCGAGTATCCGCATCAGCTCTCCGGCGGCATGCGCCAGCGCGTGATGATCGCCCTGGCGCTGTCGTGCAAGCCCGAGCTGCTGATCGCCGACGAGCCGACCACCGCCCTCGACGTCACCATCCAGGCGCAGATCCTCGACCTGATCAAGCGCCTGCAGCGCGAGCTCGGCATGGGCGTGATCATGATCACCCACGACCTCGGCGTCGTCGCCGAGAGCTGCGACCGGGTGGTCGTGATGTACGCCGGCAAGAAGGTCGAGGAAGCGACGGTGCTCGACCTGTTCGACCGGCCGCGCCATCCCTACACGCGCGCGCTGATGGCATCGATGCCCGCGCTCAGCACCCGCGCCGCGCGCCTCTCCGAGATCCCAGGCCTTGTGCCCGCTCCGCACCAGCTCGGCCGCGGCTGCGCCTTCGCGCCGCGCTGCGCGTTCGCCGAAGCGCGCTGCCGGATCGAGCAGCCCGCCCTCGTCGTCGACGGTCTCGGCCACGGCGTCGCCTGCTTCGCCGCCGAGGAAGGCCGCATCCCCGAGCTGCGTGCCGGAGCTCGCGCTTGCCATGAGCGCCGCGCCCCTTGCTCGCGGTCGAGAACCTGCGCAAGCACTATCTCTCGCCCAAGCCGTGGCTCGGCCAGGCGCGGCCGCCGATCCAGGCGGTCGACGACATCTCCTTCAGCGTCGAACGCGGTGAGACGCTCGCGCTGGTCGGCGAATCGGGCTGCGGCAAGACGACCACCGCCAAGTCGGTGGTGCGGCTGATCGAGCCGAGCTCGGGCTCGGTGAAGCTCGAAGGCGAGGAGCTGACGACGCTCTCGGCCGAGCGCATGCGCCAGCGCAGGAAGGACCTGCAGATCGTCTTCCAGGATCCTTACGCCTCGCTCGACCCGCGCCTGCCGGCGGGCGAGATCGTCGCCGAGCCGCTGCGCAACTTCGCCGGCATGAGCGCGGCCGAGCGGCGCGAGCGGGTCCAGTGGCTGTTCGCGCGCGTGGGCCTGCGTCCCGAGTCGGCGGCCAAGTATCCGCACGAGTTCTCCGGCGGCCAGCGACAGCGCCTCGGCATCGCCCGCGCCCTGGCGCTGAATCCGAAGCTGATCGTCTGCGACGAGCCCGTGTCGGCGCTCGACGTCTCGGTGCAGGCGCAGGTGGTCAACCTGCTGATGGACCTGCAGGCCGAGCTCGGCATCGCCTACCTGTTCGTCGCCCATGACCTGGCGGTGGTGCGCCACATCAGCCACCGCGTCGCCGTGATGTACCTCGGCCAGATGATGGAAGTCGCCGACCGCGACACCCTGTTCGCCGCGCCGCGCCATCCCTACACCGAGATCCTGCTCTCGGCCGTGCCCGTGCCCAACCCGCGCATCAGGCCGCAGCGAATGCTGCTCCAGGGCGACCCGCCGAGCCCCGCGAATCCGCCGCCGGGCTGCCGCTTCCACACCCGCTGCCCGCTGGCGCAGCCGGTCTGTCGCGAGGAGCGCCCGCCGCTCACGCCGCGCGAGGCCGGCGCCGGCACGCAGTGGGTGGCTTGTCACTTCCGCTGAACGACATTCTTCGACGAGGACCCCATGAGCACGACTCCCCCCTACGACCTGCTGATCCGCGGCGGCACCGTCATCGATGGCACCAAGGCACCGCGCTTCGACGCCGACGTCGGCATCGAGGGCGACCGCATCGTCGCGATCGGCGACCTCGCCGGCGCGCGCGCGGCACGCACGATCGACGCCGCCGGGCTGATCGTCGCGCCCGGCTTCATCGATTCGCACACCCACGACGACCAGGCGCTGCTAGCGCAGCCGGAAATGGACTTCAAGGTCTCGCAGGGCGTGACGACGGTGATCGCCGGCAACTGCGGCATCAGCGCCGCGCCGCTGGTGCGCGGCATGAAGCTGCCGATGCCGCTCGACCTGCTCGACGGCCCCGACGGCGAGCGCCACGAAACCTTCGCCTCGTGGGTCGCGGCGCTGACGGCCAGGCCGGCGGCGACCAACGTCGCCGCGCTCGTCGGCCACTCGACGCTGCGCGCCGCGACCATGGACAGACCTCGACCGCGAGGCCACCGGCGCCGAGATCGCGGCGATGCAGAGGCTTCTGGTCGAAGCGCTCGAGGCGGGTGCGATCGGCCTGTCCACCGGCACGTTCTATCCGCCGGCGCGTGAAGGCGAGCACCGAGGAGATCATCGAGGTCGGCCGGCCGCTGGCGGCGCACGGCGGCATCTATGTCACGCACATGCGCGACGAGTCGGCGCAAGGTGATGGAGGCGCTCGACGAGACCTTCCGCATCGGCCGCGCGCTCGGCATTCCGGTCGTCGTCTCGCACCACAAGGTGCAGAACCGGCCGAACTTCGGCCGCTCGGCGGAGACGCTCGCCTTCATCCGCGAGACGATGAAGGGACAGCAGGTCTGCCTCGACTGCTATCCCTACACCGCCGGCTCGACCATGATCCGCACCGACCGCGGCATGCTCGACGGCCGGGTGCTGATCGCCTCGAGCGTGCCGCATCCGGAATGCGCCGGCCGCGATCTCGGCGCCATCGCCGCCGAATGGGGCGTGCGCCGAAAGCGAGGCGGCGCGGCGCATGCAGCCCGGCACCGCGATCTACTTCCTGATGGACGAGCCCGACGTCCGGCGCATCCTCGCCTTCGACGAGACCATGATCGGCTCGGACGGCATTCCGCATCGGCGAGAAGCCGCACCCGCGCCTCTGGGGAACCTTCCCGCGCGTGCTCGGGCACTACAGCCGCGACGTCGGCCTGTTCCCGCTCGAGACCGCGGTCTGGAAGATGACCGGGCTCACCGCGCGCAACTTCGGCCTGGCCGGCCGCGGCACGGTGGCCATCGGCCAGCAGGCGGACCTGGTGCTGTTCGACGCCGGCACGGTGCGCGACGCCGCCACCTACGACGAGCCGACGCGTCCGGCCGAGGGCATCCACGCGGTGATCGTGAACGGCGGCGTGGCCTGGGAGGGCGGGCGATCGACAGGGTCTCGCCGGGGCCAGGTGCTGAAGCGAACACCGTCGACCGCGTCGGCTGGAGTTGCGGCATGAGCGCCCCCCTGATCGAGCGCTACCCGACGCCCCTGCCGGTGCCGTTTTCGAAGGCGGTGCGGGCCGGCGACTTCCTGTTCCTCGCCGGCGTGCTGGCAATGGACGCGCAGGGCAACCTCGTCGAGGGCGACGTCCAGGTGCAGACCAGGGTGGTGCTCGAGCGCATCGCGGCGACGCTGGCCGAATGCGGCGCGACGATGGCGCACGTGGTGAGGACGACGATCTGGCTCGCCGACCTGAGCGACTTCGCCGCCTTCAACGCCGAGTATGCGAAGCACTTCGCAGGCGCGCTGCCGGCACGCTCTTGCGTGCAGGCGGTGCTTTACAAGGGCGCGCGAGTCGAGATCGAAAGTCAGGCCTTTTCGCCGATGAACCCAGCAAGCCCAAGCGCAAGCCACGCGCGCCACTGACGTCTCTCGCGCCGTCCCGGTTGCCCTGCAGCGCAACCGGACTTCGCCTCCTTCGACGCGGAGACCGGGCCCGTCGCACCGGCGCCCCAGCACGAATTCGTCGCTTTGGACGGTTCGTGCACTGGACCCCGCTCCTAGACTGGAAGCATCCAAGGGCCCCTGCTTACCCGATGAAACTCGACTCCACCATTGCCGCGGTCGTCACCGGCGGCGCGTCCGGCCTGGGCGAAGCCACGGTCCGGCGCCTCGCCGCCCAGGGCGTCAAAGTCGCCATCTTCGACATGAACGAAGCCAAGGGCGAAGCTCGCTCGCGAGATCGGCGGCGTCTTCTGCAAGTGCAACGTGACGTCCGACGAGGAGGTCGACGCGGCCTTCGCCAAGGCGCGCGCGGCGCACGGCCAGGAGCGGATCCTCGTCAACTGCGCCGGCACCGGCAACGCCATCAAGACCGCCAGCCGCGACAAGCAAACCGGCGAGACCAAGCACTTCCCGCTGGATGAGCTTCAACCTGATCATCCAGATCAACCTGGTCGGCACTTTCCGCTGCATCGCCAAGTCGGCGAAGGGCATGCTGGACCTTGAGCCGATCGACGGCGAGCGCGGCGCCATCGTCAACACCGCCTCGGTGGCGGCCGAAGACGGCCAGATGGGCCAGGCGGCCTATGCGGCTTCCAAGGCCGGCGTGGTCGGCATGACCCTGCCCATCGCTCGCGACCTGGCCGGCGACGGCATCCGCGTGAACACCATCCTGCCGGGCATCTTCAACACCCCGCTGCTGCAGTGGCGCGCCGGAAGCAGGTGAAGGACGCGCTGGCCGCCTCGGTGCCGTTCCCCAAGCGCCTGGGCAACGCCGAGGAATACGCCCAGCTGGCGCTGACCATGATCACCAACGGCTACTTCAACGGCGAGGACGTCCGCCTCGACGGCGCCATCCGGATGGCGCCGCGCTGAAGCCGACAACCAGGGAAGAACATGGCCGAAGCATATATCGTCGCCGCGGCGCGCACCGCCGGCGGCCGCCGCGGCGGCAGGCTGGCGGACTGGCATCCGGTCGATCTCGGCGCCGCAGGTCATCAACGCGCTGCTCGACCGCACGGGCTCGATCCGGCGCTGATCGAAGACGTGATCTGGGCTGCGTCAGCCAGGTCGGCGAGCAGGCGATCAACGTCGCGCGCAACGCGGTGCTGGCCTCGCGCCTGCCCGAGAGCGTGCCGGGCACCAGCGTCGACCGCCAGTGCGGCTCGTCGCAGCAGTCGCTGCATTTCGCCGCGCAGGCGGTCATGAGCGGCACGCATGGACGTCGTCATCGCCACGGGCGTCGAGAGCATGACCCGCGTGCCGATGGGCCACGCGTCAGCGCTGCCGCCGAAGAACGGCATGGGCTCCGATATGAGCCCGCGATCGCGGCAGCGCTATCCCGACATCCAGTTCAGCCAGTTCATCGGCGCCGAGATGATGGCCACGAAGTACGGCCTGAACAAGGACACGCTCGACGAATACGGCTTCACAGCCACCAGCAGGCGATCGCGGCGACGCAGGGCGGCAAGTTCAAGGACGAGATCGTCGCCGCTCGACGATCAAGGCCGGACGGCGCGCGGCGTCGCATGCACGACCGCCGACGAAGGCATCCGCTTCGACGTCTCGCTCGACGGCATCAAGGGCGTGAAGCTGCTGCGCGAAGGCGGCGCGATCACGGCGGCGACCTCCAGCCAGATCTGCGACGGCGCGTCGGGCGTGATGGTCGTCAACGAGAAGGGCCTGAAGGCGCTGGGCGTCAAGCCGCTGGCGCGCATCCACCACATGACGCGTGATCGGCGGCGATCCGGTGATCATGCTGGAAGCGCCGCTGCCCGCGACCAAGCGCGCGCTGGAGAAGGCCGGCATGAAGATCGACGACATCGACCTGTTCGAGGTCAACGAGGCGTTCGCCTCGGTGCCGGTGGCCTGGCTGCAGGACACCGGCGCCGATCCGGACAGGCTGAACGTCAACGGCGGCGCCATCGCGCTCGGCCACCCGCTCGGCGCCTCGGGCACCAAGCTGATGACCACGCTGCTCCATGCGCTCAAGCACGCGGCAAGAAGTGGGGCCTGCAGACGATGTGCGAAGGCGGCGGCCTCGCCAACGTGACGATCGTCGAGCGACTTTGACCGGGGGCGCTGGGCTGATCTTCAGCGGATCAGCCCATAGCGACGCGCCAACGACACCGCCTGCGTGCGGTTCTGGGCGCTTAGCTCCATATTGATGTTGCGCAGGTGCGTGCGCACCGTGCTGTCGGAAACAAAGAGCTTCTCCGACATCGCGCTGTTCGAATAGCCCTCGGCCAGCAGCTTGAGCACACGCATTTCCTTTTGCGTCAGCGGCTCGACCTGCCACGGCACTTCACGCGGCGCCGAAGGGGTCATTTCGGCGGCGAGCGCATTCGGTCCAAGGGCGTCGAGCAGGCGCTGCGCATACTCCAGCAGGATGGGGTCGGCATCGGCTGGCCCTGCCTTCAGGCGCCGCAGCACCATGTTCATCGGGCCGGCCGCGAGCGGTCCCTCGTCGATCACGATGCGCATGAAGCCTTCGCGGCTGCCTTCTTCCAGCACCGGGCGAAAGACATCGGCCGCCGCGCCGTGCAACTGCAGCCGCCCAGTGCCATCCCCTTGACGATACGCAGCTTGAGGCTGCGGCGCATGCGCGCTTCGGCCTCCACGGCTGGCAAGTCGCGGTCGATGCGGTGCACCGCCGCCGCCGGGTCGCCGAAGAGTACTTCCCAGCACAGCCGCGCGATGCTCATGTCCAGCACATCGTGCGCGGGCAGGCGCTGCGTGCGACTCTCTCCCACACTTCGGCGTCGTCGGCGCGATCCAGCTCCTCGCGCGCGCCGTGGGCATTGCCCTGACGCATCAGCATGCGCGCGCGCTCGAGTTTGGCCGTGGCGATGACGCGAGGCAGCTTTCGGAGATGGCCCAGCGTTTCCAGTTCAGTGAGCACGCGTGACGCGCCGTCGACGTCGCCGTGCCAGAACAGCAGGCGCGAGCGCATCGCGTGGCTGGCGATCATGTGGTCGGGCAGGCCGACGTCGCGCGCCAGCGGCAGGTAGACGTACAGCAGCCGCTGGACGGTTTCGAGCTCGTTGGCCTCGTACAGTGCCGAGGCATACGCCCGCCCACGCGTTGCCGCCGGTGTGGCTGTAGTCTCCCTCGCGGTGTCGCGTCGACGGCGAGACGAAAGCGCGCCATCGCCTGGCGAAAGCGCCCGCGTTCCAGATCGAGCATGCCCTCGGTCGACTCCGTGTACATGCGATTGAAGACGCTGGTGCTCTGGGTGCGCCGCGCGGAATCGAGCAGGCGCTGCGCCTCGCGCTTCTCGCCCATCACCGACGTGACGTGGGCCATGCAGTTGGTGAGCACCGTGTCCGCGAACGGTACGGCGGTGGGCAGGCGAGTCAGACCGGCACGCCCCAGTTCGTACCCTTCGTCGTACCGGTCCAGCATGGCCAGCAACAGGGGACGCAGCGCATTCACGTGCGCGCGGATCACCGGGTCCCCGCTCGCCTCGATGCCGCTCGAGGCAAGCATCGACATCGCCTCGGCCGCGCCTTGCGTGAACAGCACCGACCAGACGAAGACGGCGTGCATCAATGGGTGCCCGTGCAGCACCGCTTCCGGCAACGCGCCGAACCAACGCGCCAGCAGCCGCATGCGCCCCTGCTCCAGAAAACGCTGTGCGTTGTGCTCCAGCAGGGTGGCCGCATGCGGGTACTCGCCGCCTTCGATGCCATGGTCGATGGCCGGGATCGGCCGGCCCACCGATTCATACCAACCGGCAGCCGCGAGGTGCAGCCGCAACAAATCCTCGGGATGCTCACGCGCCAAGCGCACGCGTAGGAAATTGGCGAACAGGTTATGGAAACGGTAGCTCGGCTCGCCGGCCTGCGTGTCGACCGGCGTGAGGAACAGGCTGGAGGAGTGCAACTGCTGCAGCATGCGTGCGCAGTCGATGTGCGGCACGAGGGCCTGGCACAGCGGCGCGCTCAGTTGTCGCAGGATGCTGGTGCGAAGAAGGAACTCGCGCGCGTCGGGCGGCTGGCGCTCCAGCACATCCTCGGCCAGGTATTCGGCGATGGCGCCCCCGAACCTGAAAGGCGTGCGATGAAATCAGCCGATTCCGCCTGCCGGTCGAGCGCCATCGACGCCAGCAGCAACGCCGCGATCCAGCCTTCGGTCTTTGCGTGCAACAGGTGCAGCACTTCGGCGCCAGCGGTGGCAGGCCCCGCAGGCGCAGGAATTCGGCCGTCTCCTCGCTGCTGAAGCGCAGCACCTCGACGCCGATCTCGAGCAGTTGGCCTCGCACGCGCAGGCGCCCCAGGCCCAGGTCCGGGAGGCTCCGCGAGCCGATCACGAGGCGCCCGCCACGCGGCAGATGTTCGATGATTTCACGCACCAGACCGAGTGCCGCTGGTGCATGAAGCACTTCGAATTCATCGAGGAACAGGGCGAACGGCGGACCCTCCTGCGCAAGCAACCCCACCGCATCGGCGTCGGGGCTTTGGGTCGCGTCGTCGTCAATTTGCAGACGAGCGACGGCTTCGGCCAGGCAACTAGGAACCGCGGCACATCGTTGTCGGCGGGGTCGAGCGTGAGCCACGCGGTGGCGATCCCTTCGGCTTCGATGTGGCTGTGGATCTGGTTCAGCGCCGTCGTCTTGCCGAAGCCGGCGGGTGCGGACCAGGAGCAGTTCGGCCGCTGCCGCGCGTTCCAGCCGCTCGTCGATCGCGCGTCGCTGCAATAGGGACGGACTCGTCGCGGGCAAGTCGAACTTGCTCGGCTGCGCCATCACATGGTTGCGCAGCATGCGCGAGGAGATGAATCCGGCTGTACGGAGGCGATGCGGCAGGCTGCGGCACGCGAACCCGATTCTAGAAGTCCGCGACGGCGGCATGGCCTGCTACTCGCCGCTGTCAGCGGCGGGCGTTTTCGTCGCTTCGGACGATGGCGTCAGAGGCGGCCACCTGCACCATCAGCGAATGAAGGATCGACTGGTGAACCGCCGATGACCGGTCCGCTCGCGGGCGTCAGGGTGCTGGAGGCCGGCGGCATCGGCCCGGTGCCCTTTTGCGCGATGATGCTGGCGGACCTGGGTGCCGAGGTCATTCAGGTCACGCGGCCCGACACACCGCACAGCCCCTACGACGTGCCCGGCCGCGGCCGGCAGCGTGTCGCGCTCGACCTGCGTTCGGCCGAAGGCCACGACGCCGCGTTTGCGCTGGCACAGGCGGCGGACATCTTGATCGAAGGCTTCCGCCCCGGCGTGATGGAGCGGCTCGGGCTTGGTCCCGAAGACTGCCTGCAGCGCAATCCGCGCCTTGTCTACGGCCGCATGACGGGCTGGGGACAGACGGGCCCGCGGCGCAGGCCGCCGGCCACGACATCAACTACATCGCGCTCAGCGGCGTGCTGCGTGCGATCGGGAGGCGCGGACGAACCGCCGCGTCCGCCGCTGAACCTCGTCGGCGACTTCGGCGGCGGGGCGATGATGCTCGCATTCGGCGTGCTTGCGCGCTCCATGAGGCACGAACTCCGGCCGCGGCCAGGTCATCGACGCGGCGATGACTGAAGGCTCGGCCCTGCTTGGCCTCGATCTTCTACGGCATGCGGGCGTCAGGGCGTGGAACGGGGGTCGCGGCGAGAACCTGCTCGACGGCGGCGCGCACTTCTACGACACCTACGGATGCGCTGACGGCAAATACCTCTCGGTCGCGGCCAACGAACCGCAGTTCTATGCCCAGTTGCTCAAGCTGTGCGATCTCGAGATATCGGCTTCGAGAAGCAGTGGGAACGGGCGCACTGGCCGATGTTCAAGGCACGCCTGGCCGATGTATTCCTGCTGCGCACGCGTGACGAGTGGTGCGCGTTGGCCGAGGGGCTGGATGTCTGCATCGCACCGGTGCTTGACTGGGACGAGGCGCCGGAGCATCCGCACAACCGAGAGCGCGCCCGTTCCTCACGCTCGAAGGTGTGACACAACCGGCGCCCGCCCCGCGCTTCTCGCGCACGCCGGCCGGTCTACCAATGGCGAGCGCGACGGCGACCGAGGACGTGCTCCGGCGCTGGGGGCTGAACCAGCGGTTGATAGACGCAACGCACGCGGTCCTGGCGGCGTAGCGAGGCAACCAGGGGAAGAGAAATGGCAGGTCCCCTTGCAG
This sequence comes from uncultured beta proteobacterium, assembly GCA_963766315.1. GTDB lineage: Bacteria > Pseudomonadota > Gammaproteobacteria > Burkholderiales > Burkholderiaceae_C > Schlegelella_A. The sequence goes on along the minus strand of CAVXZM010000007.1, from coordinate 2,688 downwards.
GCCTGAAAGTCGTCGAGTTCGCCGGGCTCGGCCCGGCGCCCTTCTGCGCGATGATGCTCGCCGATCTGGGCGCGCAAGTCGTCCGCATCGCCCGCCCCGGCACGATGGTCGGGGATTCGACTACGTGTCGCAGCCGCGGATCGCTCTCGGTCGACTTGCGCGCGCCGGGTGCGTGGCGTTTCTGCTGGAGATGATCGGCAGGGCAGACGCGCTCATCGAAGGTTTCCGTCCCGGCGTGATGGAGCGTCTCGGCTTGGGCCCGAGCCATGCCTCGCCCGCAATCCGAAGCTCATCTACGGCCGCATGACCGGAGGGCCAGAGGCCCGCTCGCGCAGCCGCCGGACACGACATCAACTACATCGCGATCATCGGGCGTGCTCCATGCGATCGGCCGCGCCGGCGAGGCGCCCGTACCGCCGCTCAACCTCGTCGGCGACTACGGCGGCGGGGCCATGATGCTGGTCTTGGCATCCTTGCGGCGCTGCTCGAGGCGACGCGTTCCGGCGAGGCCAGGTGGTCGACGCGGCGATGACGGATGGCGCCGCGCTGCTCGCTGCCGGCATGTACGCCGGCAGCCGTCGGGCGCTTCACCTGGAGCGGGGCGAGAACCTCATCGACGGCGGCGCGCATTTCTACGACACCTACGCCTGCGCCGACGGCAAGTACGTCTCCATGGGTTCCATCGAGCCGGCGTTCTACGCGTTGCTGCGCGAGCGCTGCGGCATCGACGACCCGTTGTTCGACCCGCAGATGGACCGCGCGTGTTGGCCGCAGCTGAAGATGCGGCTGGCCGACGTGTTTCTGACACGAACCCGCGCACAGTGGTGCGACCTCCTGGAAGGAACCGATGCGTGTTTCGCGCCGGTCCTCGACTGGGACGAAGCCCCCGGGCATGCACACAACCGCGCGCGCGGGACGTTCGTCACGCTCGATGGTGTCGTGCAGCCGGCGCCGCTCCCCGCTTTTCCGTGACGCCGTCCGCGCAGCCGACGGCGCCACGCGAGGCGAGCAGCGAGGAATTGCTGCGCGAATGGGGTCTGGATCCCGCCGCCCTCGATTCATTGAGGACAGTCAATGCCGTCTGAGCGCCCCTTCAGCAAGGTCCTGATTGCTAATCGCGGCGAGATCGCCGTAAGGATCGCACGCGCCGCCGGTGAGCTCGGAATACGCACCGTCGGCGTGTATTCGCGCGACGACGAAGACTCGCTGCACTGGCGTCGCTGTGACGATGCGGTGGCCCTGTCGCAAAGCGGCGCCGCTGCCTATCTCGACATCGAGTCGCTGGTTAATGCTGCGCTCAATTCGGGCTGCGATGCGGTGCATCCGGGCTACGGATTCTTGAGCGAGAACGCGTCGTTCGCGCGGCACTGTGCCGCAGCGGGGATCATGTTCATCGGCCCCAGGCCGCAGGTCCTGGATCTCTTCGGCGACAAGGCGGCGGCACGGCGACTGGCCGAGCAACAGGGCATCCCCGTGGCCAGGGGCCTTTCATCGCGAGCGACGCTGCAGGACGCCCGTGCGTTCATGGCTGCGCTCGGCGGCGACGCCAGAGTGATGGTCAAGGCGGTGGCCGGCGGCGGCGGCCGCGGCATGCGCGTCGTCGAATCGGCTGGCGCACTCGAGGAAGCCTACGAGAGCGCACGCTCGAGGCGAAGGCGGCGTTTGGCATCGACGACGTCTACCTGGAAGAACTGGTCGTGCCGGCACGCCACGTCGAGGTGCAGGTGATCGGCGACGCGGTTGGCCAGGTTGCCCATCTCTACGAGCGCGAATGCAGCCTGCAAAGGCGCCAGCAAAAACTGGTCGAGTTCGCGCCCTCACCCGCCATTGGTTCGTCGTTGCGCGAGGCTCTGGCCGGCGCTGCGCTCAAGCTCGCGCGCGCTTCGGGTTGCCACACGCTCTGTACCTTCGAGTTCCTGGTCGATGCGCAAGGCCGCTTCTTCTTCATGGAGGCGAACCCGCGATTGCAGGTCGAACACACCGTCACGGAGGAGGTGATGGGCGTGGACCTGGTGCAGACCCAGTTTCGCCTCGCCGGCGGCGCGCGCCTCCAGGAGCTGGGGCTAACGCAGTCGGATATCGGGTCGCCACGCGGCATCGCGGTCCAGCTGCGCATCAACATGGAAAGCGTCGACCAAGGACGGTCGGTGCCGAGCGGCGGCACCTTGCGCGCGTTCGATCCACCCGGAGGCGTTGGCATCCGCCTGGACACGTTTGCGCGGGCCGGCTACACGCCGCCCATGAGTTTCGACTCGTTGCTTGCGAAGCTCGTGATCCACGTGCCCTCCGGACGGATGGACGACCTGCTGCGCCGCGCCTACCGCGCCCTGTGCGAATTCCGCATCGAGGGGATACAGACCAATATCGGCCTCTTGCAGAATCTCGTACGCAACGAAGACGTTGCCGCGGGCCGCATCCACACCCGGTTCATCGACGAGCAAGGCGCGCGGCTCGCGAGCGGCATGGCGGGGCATCCGCGGCTTCATGCGGACGGTCCTGAAACGGCACCGGTGACCGAGCCGGCGCCGGCGCACCCTAACGGCCCCGCCGGTTCGACCGCCGTTTGCGCTACGTTGGGCGGTCGTCTGGTTCGCTTCTCGGTCCGGCCCGGTGACAGCGTGCAGGCGAACCAGGCCGTGGCCGTCATCGAATCGATGAAGATGGAGCACACCGTGGTTGCGCAGGAGA
>CAVXZM010000006.1:0-202314 GCA_963766315.1 uncultured beta proteobacterium | reverse complement strand
CCGCCTGGCCGTCGCGGCGCGGGTCGCTGGCGGCGACGTAGCCCTCGACGGCCGGATCGCCAAGGCGCCAGATGAACTGCCCGGCGCCGAAGTCCTGATAGCTGTCGTCGATGACGTCGACGTGATGGCCGCGCTCGACCAGCCCGGCGACGGTGGCCGCGCTCATCGTCGCCTCGACGTTGATGTCGAGCCCGTGGTTGAAGCGCCAGCGCGGCGCGTCGCACGCCGCCTGCGGCTGCTGCCGGTGCGCGAGCATGCGGACCAGTGTCTGCACGTGCGCCTGCGGCTGCATGTTGCCGCCCATGACGCCGAAGCTCATCTGCGGCCGGCCGTCCTTGGTGAGGAACGCGGGGATGATCGTGTGGAACGGCCGCCGCCCCGGCGCGACGCAGTTCGGGCTCTTCGGATCGAGCAGGAAGCCGTGGCCGCGGTTCTGCATCGAGACGCCCCAGCCAGGGACGACGATGCCCGAGCCGAAGCCCATGTAGTTGCTCTGGATGAAGCTCACCATCATGCCGCGCTCGTCGGCGGCGCTGAGGTAGATCGTGCCGCCCTTGACCGGGTTGCCGGCGCCGAACTGCTGCGCCCGCTTCGGGTCGATCAGGCGCGCCCGGCCGGCAAGGTACGCGTCGTCGAGCATCTCCTCGGGCGTGAGCCGCATGCTGCGCGCGTCGGCGACGTGCGCGTAGACGTCGGCGAAGGCGAGCTTCATGGCCTCGATCTGCAAGTGCTGCGACTCGGCACCGTCGACGGCCAGAGACTCGATGTCGAAGTGGCGCAGGATGCCGAGGGCGACCAGCGCAGCGATGCCTTGGCCGTTGGGCGGGATCTCGTGCAGGCGGTGGCCGAAGGTGTCGACGCCGATCGGCTCGACCCACTCCGGCTTGAACGCCGCGAAGTCGCTGGCTTCGATCCCCCCGCCGTTGGCGCGCGAATGCGCCGCCGCGGCCGCGGCGATCTCGCCGCCGTAGAGCGCCGCGCCGCGCGTCGCGGCGATCGCCTTGAGCGCCCGCGCCGCGGCGGGAAAGGCGAAGCGCTCGCCGACCTCGGGCGGCCGGCCGTGCGGCAGGAAGGCCTCGGCCCAACCCGGCAGCGCGCCGAGCAGCGGCGCCGCCGCGACCCACTTCTGCTGGACAACGACCGGCACCGCGTAGCCGCGCTCGGCGATCGTCGATCGCCGGCGCGAGCAAGTCGGCGAAGGGCAGCTTGCCGAAGCGCTCGGAAAGCGCGACCCACGCCGCGACCGCGCCGGGAACGGTGACCGAGTCCCAGCCGCGCATCGGCGGTCGCGTCGGGTCGGCGCCGTACTTGCGCTTGAAGTAGTCGGGCGTCCATGCCGCCGGCGCCGGGCCCGAGGCGTTCAGGCCGTGCAGCTTGCTGCCGTCCCAGAGGATGCAGAACGCGTCCGAGCCGAGGCCGTTGCTGCACGGCTCGACGACGGTCATGACCGCAGCCGCGGCGATCGCGCCGTCGACGGCGTTGCCGCCGTGCTCGATCATGCGCAGGCCCGCCTGGGCGGCGAGCGGATGCGAGGTGGAGACGATGTTGCGTGCGAAGACCGGCACGCGCGTCGACGGATAGGCCGTCTTCCAGTCGAATTTCATCCCCGAAGTATCGACGCTCCCGCGCCGGGGGTCAGTCTTCGGAGAAGGCGACCTCGCGCTTCTTGCTGATCGAAGGCAGCGTGACGATGACGATCAGCAGCGCCGCGGCGATCAGCAGGCCCGACGACAGCGGCCGGGTGACGAACGTGCCCCAGTCGCCGCGCGACAGCAGCAGCGCGCGCCGCAGGTTCTCTTCCATCATCGGCCCGAGAATGAAGCCGAGGAGAAGCGGCGCCGGCTCGCAGCCCAGCTTGTAGAAGACGTAGCCGATGAAGGCGAACAGCGCCGTCAGGTAGACGTCGAAGGTGCTGTTGCTGAGGGTGTAGACACCGATGCAGCAGAAGAGCGTGATCGCCGGGAACAGGAACCGGTAGGGCACCGTGAGCAGCTTGATCCACATGCCGATCAGCGGCAGGTTCAGGATCACCAGCATCGCGTTGCCGACCCACATCGAGGCGATCAGTCCCCAGAACAGCTGCGGGTTCGAGGTCATCACCTGCGGCCCGGGCTGGATGCCCTTGATCGTCATCGCGCCGACCATCAGCGCCATCACCGCGTTAGGCGGAATGCCGAGCGTGAGCATCGGGATGAACGACGTCTGCGCGCCGGCGTTGTTGGCCGACTCGGGTCCGGCGACGCCCTGGATCGCGCCCTTGCCGAACGGGATGCGCGGATTGCGCGTCAGCTTCTTCTCGACCGTGTACGACGCGAACGACGCGAGCAACGCGCCGCCGCCGGGCAGCACGCCGAGGATCGAGCCGAGCGCCGTGCCGCGCAGCACCGACGGCCAGGCCTCGTGGAAGTCGCGCATCGTCGGCCAGAGGCCCTTGACCTTGCTCGTGAAGACCTCGCGGTGCTCCGCCGGCTGGCCGAGGTTGGAGATGATCTCGCCGAAGCCGAACACGCCCATCGCGATGACGACGAAGCCGATGCCGTCGGTGAGCTGCGGGATGTCGAAGCTGTAGCGCGCGGTGCCCGAGATGACGTCGGTGTTGACCTGCGCCAGCAGCAGGCCGAGGATGATCATCGAGATCGCCTTGATCAGCGAACCCGAGGCGAGGACGACGGCGCCGATCAGGCCGAGCACCATCAGCGAGAAGTATTCGGCCGGGCCGAACTTGAACGCGAGCTCGGTCAGCGGCGGCGCGAACGCGGCGATGATGACCGTGCCGACGCAGCCGGCGAAGAACGAGCCGAGCGCCGCCACCGAGAGCGCAGCGCCGGCACGGCCCTGGCGCGCCATCTGGTAGCCGTCGATCGCGGTCACGACCGACGACGATTCGCCCGGGACGTTGATCAGGATCGCCGTCGTCGAGCCGCCGTACTGGGCGCCGTAGTAGATGCCGGCGAGCATGATCAGCGCCGGCGTCGCGTCGAGCGCGTAGGTCGACGGCAGCAGCATCGCGATCGTCGCCACCGGGCCGATTCCGGGAAGCACGCCGATCAGCGTGCCGAGCATCGCGCCGAAGAACGCGTAGGCGAGATTCTGGAAAGTGAACGCGACGCCGAAGCCGATGCCGAGGTTGTGGAGGAGGTCCATGCGGGCCGGTTGAAGGGTGAAGGCGCTGCGGCGCGGCGCTCAGCCGATGAACCAGGGCCACATCGGAATCGTCAGCTTCAGGCCCCAGACGAAGATGAACCAGGAGCCGATGGTGAGGACGAGCGCGTTGGCGAGCACGCCCTTCCAGTGAAACTCGTCGCCGGCCAGGCTGGAGATGAAGATCAGCACCGGCACGGTCAGCGCCAGGCCGATCGGTTCCAGCATCACGCCGAAGACGGCGATCGCGACGACGATGACGAGCAACGGCCGCCAGGCGAACGCGCCGATCCGATCGCCGCTTTCGCTCTCGATCGTCAGCGCCTTGAACAGGACGATCGCGCCGAGCAACGCCAACAGGATGCTCAGGCCGAGCGGGAAATAGCCGGCGCCCGGATGCGCCGACAGCTGCGACAGCCGCGCCCAGAGATTGGCCGCGCACGGATCGTTGTTCGGGCACGCCGGACCCATGCTGTAGTTGGTGGCGCCGAGCGCGAACACGACGCCCACAGCGACGAACATCAGGCCCGACCAGAAGTCGCGCTCGCTCTTGATTTTCACGGCCCCTCGCTGCCTTCGCGCTGAAGCCGCGGATTCTAGGGAGCGGCCCTGGCGGGCCATGTCTGGTTTACACCGAGCGCACCCGGTGCGCGGCCGCCGACTACTCCCAGGCGGGCGTCGCGCGCAGGACCTCGTCGAGCGTGGTCACGCCCTCGGCGACCTTCATCGCGCCGGCCAGACGCAGCGGACGCAAGCCGTCCAGCAATGCCTGCTGCCTGAGCTTGCCTTCGTCGCACACTGGCTGGATCGTGCTGCGCGCCGCGTCGCTCACGGTCAGCAGCTCGAACAGGCCGGCGCGGCCGCGAAAGCCGGTCATCCGGCACTCGAGACAGCCGACCGCCTTGTACGGGCGAACGCCGCCGTTCAGGCGCCATGGCTTGACGACTTCGTGCAGCGTCTCGCGCGTCACTTCCTCGTCGGGCTTCTTGCACGCCGGGCAGAGCGTGCGAACGAGGCGCTGGGCGAGCACGCCGATCAGCGTCGAGCCGATCAGGTAGGGCGCGACACCGAGGTCGTTCAGGCGCGTGATCGCCGATGCCGAGTCGTTGGTGTGCAGCGTCGAGAACACGAGGTGGCCGGTGAGCGAGGCCTGGATCGCCATGTCGGCGGTCGGCAGGTCGCGGATCTCGCCGACCATGATGATGTCCGGATCCTGGCGCATCAGCGAGCGCAGTCCCTCGGTGAAGCCGAGGTCGATCTGCGTCTGCACCTGCGTCTGGTTGAACGCGGGCTGGATCATCTCGATCGGGTCCTCGATCGTGCAGACGTTGACCTCGTCGGTCGCCAGGCGGCGCAAGGTCGAATAGAGCGTCGTCGTCTTGCCCGAGCCGGTCGGACCGGTGACGAGGATGATGCCGTGCGGCCGCGCCACGAGCTCCTCCCAGCGCCTGCCGTCGTGGTTGCCGAAGCCGAGGCTCTCGAGCGTCTTGACCGTGGTGTCGGGGTCGAAGATCCGCATCACCATCTTCTCGCCGAACGCGGTCGGGATCGTCGACAGCCGCATTTCGACCTCGTCGCCGGCGGGATTGCGAACCTTGATCCGGCCGTCGAGCGGGCGCCGCCGCTCGATCACGTCCATCCGGCCGAGCAGCTTGACGCGCGCGATCATCGCGCTCATCACGCCCGGCGGCAGCTGGTAGACGGTGTGCATGATGCCGTCGATGCGAAAGCGGATGACGCTCCGCTCGCGGCGCGGCTCGAGGTGGATGTCGGACGCGCGCTGGTCGAACGCGTACTGCCAGAGCCAGTCGACGACCTGGATCACGCCCGAGTCGTTGGCGTCGAGCTGCTTGTTGCTCTTGCCGAGCTCGACCAGCTGCTCGAAGTTGGCGAGCGCCGCCGACTCGCCCATCTTGGTCGCGTTGCGGACCGAGCGCGAGAGGGCGTAGAACTCGGTCGTGTAGCGGGCGATCTCGATCGGGTTGACGATCACCAGCTTGACGTGGCGGCGCGTGTGCGCCTCGATCTCGGGCACCCAGGCGACGTCGAGCGGCTCGCAGGTCGCGATCGTCACGTCGGTCGGGCCGAAGGTGAGCGGCAAGGCATGGCGCCGCTCGGCGTACTGGATCGACATCACGTCGGAGACGCGGCCGACGTCGACCTTGAGCGGATCGATCCGCAGGTACGGCAGCTTCGAGCGTTTCGCCAGCCACTCGCTCAGCGTCTCGACGTCGAGGATCTTGCCGTCGCCGACGCGCTTCAGGTTCGCGCCGCCGACGCGAACCAGCGGGTGCTGCGAGCTATTGCCGCCAGCGAAGCGGCGCGCCGTCTGCTCGATGTCTTCCTGGCTCAGGATCTTGTCGTCGCGCAGCCAGGCGAGCACCGTGCGCCAGGTCAGCTTGCCGTGCGAGACGACGTTGAGCGAGAGATCGATCGCGGCCATGCTCGCGGGCCGGGTCGACGGCGCGATCGAGCGCTCGAACGGAGTCTCGCGCTCGATCGCCTTGTCGCGCGGGATCGCGCCGCCAGTCGCCGCCGCGCTCGTGCGGCCGCCGACCGCTTCGAGCTCGCGTCGCACCGGCCGCACGCCGGCGGCGGCAGCCGCCTTGCTCAGATCCGGTGGATCGCTTGTCGACTTCATGCAGGGGGCAGGTTGGGCAGAAGGGCCGGCAGGTCTGCCGACACCGGGCGCATCATGCGCAGCCACTTCCCGGCCGGCAGCTGCCAGCGAGTTTCGATGTTTTCGGCACGCCGGGCAAGCTCGTCCCGGGCCGGTAACGTGACTTGCTTCATCGCCAGCACAACGGTGTTGCCTTCTTTCGTCGGCTTCATCGTCAGCACGGCGCCGGCGGCCGAACGCCGCGACGATGCGCCGGGTGCTGGTATCGAAGCTGGCATCGCGACCGAACAGGTTGACGGTCATGACGCCGCCAGCGCCGAGAAGCGAGTGGCAATGGCGATAGAACTCGGCGCTGTCGAGGACCGGGCTGGCGGCCTCGTGGTCGTAGAGATCGACCGAGAGCACGTCGACCGAGTCCGGCGCGCGCCGGATCGGCGGCGAAAGGCCGCGCGTCCATCTCGAGGACCGCGAACCGGGCCGAATCGGCGGGCAGTCGGAACCACTGGCGACAGACGGCGACGACGCGCGGATTGAGCTCGACCGCGGTGGTCCGCATCTTCATGCGCTTGCTGCAAAAGCGCGTGATCGCGCCGGCGCCGAGGCCGAGCTGGACGGCATGGCCGCTCGGCCCACTCCGCCGGCTCGCGCAGCAGCATCCAGACCATCATGCGGCGAACGTACTCGAGCTCGATCGCGAGCGGATCGTCGATCCGCATCGCGCCCTGGATCCAGGGCGTGCCCAGGTGCAGGTAGCGCACGCCCGACGATTCCGAGACCGTGACTTCGGGCAGACGGGCTCCGGGCACGCGCGCCGCTCATGCGCCGCCCTCGGCGAGCGCTGCGAGCCGGGGCAGCGCCGCGTGGGCGTTGGCGCGCGTCGCCGCGGCAAACTCGGCGATGGCAGCCGCCGCGCAGGCGCGCCAGCTCGGCGCCGATCGGCGCCAGCTCGGCCGGCTCGTTGCGCATCGTCGCCCCGGCGGCGCGCGCCGCGGCGGTGCGATAGAGCCACTGCGGCGCGATGTCGGGCGAATCGGTCTCGGTCACGATCGCCCCGATCGGCACGGCGACGGCGACGCGCCGGATGCGCAGCGCCCGCTCGAAGGTGACGGCGCCGCCGAAGCCGAGGCGAAAGCCGAGCTCGACGAATGCGCTCGCCTGCTGCTCGCTGCCGTTGAAGGCGTGGGCGATGCCGCCGTCGACGGGCGTTCGACGCAAATGCTTGAGGACGGTGTCGACGGCGCGCCGGACGTGGAGCAGGACCGGCAGGCCGAACTCGGCGGCGAGCCGGAGCTGGCCGGCGAACATCTTCGCCTGCCGATCGTGGTCGAGGCCGGCGACGAAATGATCCAGGCCAATCTCGCCGACCGCGACCAGGCGCGGGTCACCGGCATGGCGCGCGAGCGCGTCGCGCAGGTGCCGCGAGATCGTCGTCGCCGGCCCGATCGGTGCACATCGGATGGATGCCGAGCGCGTAGGCCAGTTGATAGCGATGCGCGAGCTCGCGCACCCGCGCGAAGTTGCCGACGTCGACCGCCGGAATGACGATCTGGGTGACGCCGGCGGCCCGCGCCCGGGCGACGACGGCGTCGCGATCGGCGTCGAGCTCGGCCGCGTCAAGGTGGCAATGCGTGTCGATCCACACGGCGCGATGATGCCCGGCTCGCGTGCGCGGCCAGCGCTGTGACAGGTCATGGCCGGCGTGCTACCGTATCGACGAAGGCCCGCAGCGAGACCGGCGCGAGACTTGCGTACCGCTCGCCAGGCAGGCCCGCCGCGGCCCGGATTACCCCGATGAAACGTGTTCCGCTGTACAGCCGTTCGCTGCGCCCGGTCGAGGCGCCGGCCGAGCCCGAGCCCACGCCCGCCGCCACTGCCGCCACGCTCGCCGCTGCGGGCCCGAAGTCGCGTCTCGGACGCGCGGTCGTGCGCCATGAGCGGCGCCTCTGGGCGGTCGCGCTGGTCGCGGTCGCGGCTGCATTCTGGTGGTTCAACCCGGCCGCGAACATCAAGCCGCCGCTCACCATGGAGCAGATCGATGCCGGGATCCGCCAGTCGATCGAGGACAAGCCGCTGGTCTCGCCCGCCTCGCGCGCCTACGACGCGATCATTCCGTCGGTGGTTCGCGTCGTCGGCCTGATGACCGACGGCGACGACGGCAGCGACAGCAAGGAAAACGGCACCGTCGAGCGCGGCATCGGCACCGGTGTCGTCATCATCGACAACGGCACGATCCTCACCAACCTGCACGTCGTGAGCGGCGCCAAGAAGATCCGCGTCACCTTCTTCGACGGCTCCGAGTCCGAGGCGATGGTCCTGAGCACGCAGCCCGAGAACGACCTCGCGGTGCTGCGCGCCAAGACCATCCCCGACGACCTCGAGGCCGCGACGATGCGCTCCACCGCCGACCTCGCGCCGGGCGACCAGGTTGTCGCGGTCGGCTTTCCGTTCGGCATCGGCCCGTCGGCATCGGCCGGCGTCGTCTCGGGATTGAAGCGCCAGTTCCGCTCGCCCGACGGCCAGCAGATGCTCTCCAACCTGATCCAGTTCGACGCCGCCGCCAACCCCGGCAACTCGGGCGGACCGCTGGTGACGATGGACGGCGAGGTGGTCGGCATCGTCACCGCGATCCTGAATCCGAACCGGCAGCGCGTCTTCATCGGCATCGGCTTTGCCGTGCCGATCGAAAATGCCGCGTCGGCCGCCGGAATGCCGCCCTTCTGAGGCGCGTCGCGATCTCTGCGACGCACCGGCGCAAGGCCGTCTCCTTCTTCCCTACATCCGAGCCTTCGATGACCGACACCTCTTCCATTTCGAGCGAAGCGGCAACGCTGATGGAGCGCGTGCTCTACGAGGTCAAGCGCGTCGTCGTCGGCCAGGACCACTTCCTCGAGCGCGTCATGGTCGCGGTGCTGGCGCAAGGCCACCTGCTGGTCGAAGGCGTGCCGGGGCTGGCCAAGACGCTGACCGTCAAGACGCTGGCGCAGACGCTGCGCGGCACCTTCAAGCGGATCCAGTTCACGCCCGACCTGGTTCCCGCCGACCTGGTCGGCACGCGCATCTTCAATCCGCGCACCGGCGAGTTCTCGACCTCGCTCGGCCCGGTCTTCACCCACCTGCTGCTCGCCGACGAGATCAACCGCGCGCCGGCCAAGGTGCAGAGCGCGCTGCTCGAGGTGATGCAGGAGCGCCAGGTGACGATCGCCGGCGAGACCCACAAGGTGCCCGAGCCGTTCCTCGTCATGGCGACGCAGAACCCGATCGAGACCGAGGGCACGTATCCGCTGCCGGAAGCGCAGGTCGACCGCTTCATGATGAAGGTGCTGGTCGACTACCCGAGCGAGGAAGAGGAGTTCGTGATCGCCCAGCGCGTCACCGGCACGCCGGTGACGATGACGCCGATCGCGAGCATGGGCCAGCTCGGCGAGCTGCAGCAGGAATGCCGCAAGGTCTACGTCGATCCGTCGCTGATGCAGTACGCGGTCAAGCTGGTGAGCGCGACGCGCCGGCCCGATCGCTACGACCTCGCCGACATCGCCAAGTACCTGACCTTCGGCGCCAGCCCGCGCGCGACCATCGGCCTGATCGAAGGCGCGCGCGCGCTCGCCTTCATGCGCGGCCGCAACTACGCCTTGCCCGAGGACATGACCGGCCTGGTCGGCGACGTGCTGCGCCATCGCCTGGTGCTGTCGTACGAGGCGCTCGCCGAAGGCTTCGACGCCGACGCGGTGATCCAGCGCGTCATGCGCAAGATCCCGGTACCCGAAAAGCCGCTCGCCCCCGAGGCCGGCCATGGCCGCAGCTGAGAACGCGACACCGCTCGAGCACGAGGGCGCGGCGGCGCTGCTCAAGCGCCTCGAATGGACGGTGCTGCGCCGTCTCGACGGCCTGCTCCAGGGCGACCACCGCACGCTGATGCGCGGCGCCGGCCTCGATCTCGCCGACCTGCGCGAATACCAGCATCACGACGACGTGCGCCACATCGACTGGAACGTCACCGCGCGGCTGCAGCAGCCGTACGTGCGCCAGTTCACCGAGGACCGCGAGCTGTCGGCGTGGTTCCTGGTCGACCTCTCGGCCAGCGTCGACTTCGGCTCGAACCGCTTCACCAAGAGGAAGATCGCGCGCGAGTTCGTCGCCGTTCTGGCGCGCCTCCTGACGCGGCGCGGCAACCGCGTCGGCGCCCTGCTCTACGGCACGAACGTCGACACCATGCTGCCGGCGCGCGGCGGCCGGACGCACGTTCTCGAGCTGCTGCAGCGCATGGCCGCGCGGCCGGCCGAAGCGGCGGCCGGTGCGACCGACCTGCGCGAGCTGCTGCTCGCGGCGCAGCGCACGGTCAAGCGGCGCTCGACGATCTTCATCGTCTCCGACTTCATCAGCGCGCCCGGCTGGGAAAAGGCGCTCGGCCAGCTCGCGCAGCGCCATGAGGTGACGGCGGTGCGCCTGTTCGACGCGCTCGAGATGGAGCTCCCCGATATCGGCCTGGTGACGATGCGGGACGCCGAGACCGGCGAGCAGATCGTCGTCGACACGCACAACAAGCGCTTTCGCGAGCGCTTCGCCGCCGCCGCCGAGCGACGCGAGACGACTGCTCCGCGAAACCCTCGGCCGCGCCGGCGTCGACACCCTCGAGCTCGGCACCGACGACGACCTGGTCGAGGCCATCGTGCGCTTCGCCGACCTGAAGAAACAGCGCAGCCGGCTCGCCAACTGGAGTGGCGCGCCACGCAACCGTTCGGTCGGCCACGTGCGACCCGCGGCGCCGCCGCGACCGGGAGTGCCGCGTGAAAGTCACGCCCTGGATGACCTTCCTCTGGCCCTCGATGCTGTGGGTATTGCTGGCGCTGCCGGTGATCGTCCTGCTCTACGTCTTTCTCATCACGCGGCGCAAGAAGACGACCTTGCGCTACGCCAACCTCGGCCTGGTCAAGGAAGCGCTCGGCGGTCGCAGCGCCTGGCGCCGCCATGTCCCGCCGGCGCTGATGTTCCTGGCGCTGGCAGCGCTGCTGCTGGCCTCGTCGCGGCCGGCAGCGCTGATCACGCTGCCGTCGGCGCAGGAGACGATCGTGCTGGCGATGGACGTCTCGGGCAGCATGCGCGCCGCCGACGTGCTGCCGAGCCGACTTGTCGCCGCGCAGGAAGCGGCCAAGAGCTTCGTCGCCGACCTGCCGCGCAACGTCAAGGTCGCGGTGGTCGCCTTCGCCGGCACCGCGGCGGTGGTGCAGGCGCCGACCTTGAGCCGCGACGACGTCAATGCCGCGATCGATCGCTTCCAGTTGCAGCGTGGCACCGCCATCGGCAGCGGCATCGTGCTGTCGCTGGCGACGATCTTCCCCGAGGCCGGGATCGACCTCTCGCAGATCACCGGCGAGCGACGCATGCCGCCCGGGCCGAACGACAAGCCGCCGCCCGACTTCAAGCCGGTGCCGCCGGGCTCCTATCCGTCGGCGGCGATCATCCTGCTCACCGACGGCCAGCGCACGACCGGGCCCGACTCGCTCGAGGCGGCGAAGATGGCCGCCGACCGCGGCATTCGCATCTACACCGTCGGCATCGGCACCAAGGAAGGCGAGACGATCGGCTTCGAAGGCTGGTCGATGCGCGTCCGTCTCGACGAAGACACGCTCAAGGCGGTCGCCAAGCTGACCAACGCCGATTACTTCTACGCCGGCACCGCGGCCGACCTGAAGAAGGTCTACCAGGGCCTCAGCACGCGCCTGATCGTCGAGAAGAAGGAGACCGAGATCAGCGCCCTGCTCGCCACCCTCGGCGCGGCGCTGGTGGTGCTGGCCGCGGGGCTCTCGGTCTGGTGGTTCGGGCGAGTCGCTTAGGCCGTCTTTCGAAACCTCTCCTCACGTTCATCGCGAACGTTTCGTTACCGAGCTGACGCGATCGCAACGATCGCCCGCTCCAGAAGCGACGTAAACCTGCCGAAGCAGACTTTGTACCGGCCACGGCCGCGGCGTCATCGCGGCGGGTCACGAGTCGCAGTACGTTCCGGGCTTCGGAAAGAAGTCGCATCAAGCGAAAGCAGGTCAATGAGCAGAAGTACAGGCTGTACAAGTCGCCCGAGGGCGACATCGTCCGCGTGAAGATGGGCTTCTCGTGGCAAGCGTTCTTCATCGGCTCGCTCTCGGCGATCGTCCGGCGCACCTGGCTGCTTGCCGCGGTCGCCTTCATCTATTACATGGGCGAGACGTTCTACAACGGCGCGCCGACGGCAACCTCGCGCACCTTCGCGGTCGCGCTCGCCGGCCTCGGCTTCTATGCCGTCTACATGCTGTTCTGCGGCGTCAACGGCAACCGCTGGCTGAGCGACTCGCTGCGCCGGCGCGGCTTCACGCTGATCGGCGAAGAGCGCCGCTGAAGGCACGAAGCTTCCTGCTGCGCGACGGAATCTTCGCGCCTTCTACCCTTAGCCGAAGCGGCCGTGCAGGAACCAGCCGCTTTCGCGCGCGTCGGCCGATAGCGGCAAGCGCGCACGGTAGATCCAGACCAGCGCACCGTCGGCCGCCTCGGCGATGAAGTAGTCGCGCTCGGCGAGGCCGGCGTCCCACCAGCCGGCCTCGATCCGCTCCGGACCTGAGAGCAAGCTGAGCGGCCGGCCGTCGAGCAAGGGGCGCGAGCGTCGCTCGGCGAGCGGCGCGCACACCGGCTCGATCCAGACTGGCCGCGGTGACGCCGCGAGCGCGGCCGCTTCGCCCCTGGCGCCAGGCGCGCTCAGCCTGACGCCTCGCTGCGCCGGGCGCTCCGACCGCGCCGCCGCTTCGACGCGCTGCAGGCTGCTCGCGCGCTCGGGGCGATGGTCGTCGATTGCGCCGAGTCGCTGTACCTGGCTCGCGCCGAGGCGCGCCTGCAGCCGCTCGATCAAACGCGTCAGGCCTTTGTCCTCGCTTTGCTGCGTCGGGAAGAGCTCGCTGTTCGGGGCCGCGCGCTTGACGATGTCTTCGGCCTGCAAGGCGAGCTCGAGCGTCGGCGCAGGCAACTGCAGCCGTGCCAGCCGCTCGCGCAACAGGACCAGCAGATGGGCACTGTCGCGCGACGGCTCGGCGAGGGCAATCTCGAGCGCCGTCGCCTGCGGCGTCCGGTCGCCTTGCTGCCAGCGCGTCTCGTGGTGCATGAGCAGGCGAAAGCGGCGCACGAACGCATGCTGCGCCGCCAGCCAGAGAACCAGCCGCGCCAGCAGCAGCGCGGCGCCGTGCAGCACCTGCTCGCTGCTGTCGGCCCGGGCGAACAGCTCGAGCCGGCTTTCGAACAGGCGGGCCGCGACGATCGGCACGCGCGGATCGGGGCGGCGACCGAAGGCGGCGTCGATCTCGGCCAGCAGGACTTCGCCGAAGCGCCGCGCCAGGCCGGCGCGCGGCAGGCCGAGCAGGTCGCCGATAGTGCGCAGCCCCATCCCTTGCAGCGCTTCCCAGTGCTCGCGACCGGGGCCGAGCAGCCAGACCGGCGCATGGGCGAGCGCCGCCCGCGTCGCCGCGAGATCGCGGCAGCGCGGCGGCGGATCGACCCGGGCCAGCACCGCCGCGCCCTGCGCGGTCGCGGCGACGGCGATGCGCAGCGCGTGACCGAGCGGCGCGAGCGCTTGCTGCAGGCGCTGCCAGCAAGGCATCGAGCCCACCGAAATAGCGCAGGCTCGCCTGCACTTCGAGCAGCACGGTGTCGGCCGCCGCGCCGGGCTCATTCGGCGACTGGAGCGAGACCTGGGGCGTGAACGCGAGGGCAGCATGGGCCACCGGCAGCAAGGCCTCGGCGTCGCGCGCCGGGTCGGCCTGGCCGAGCGTGATGCGCGGCGCCAGCGCCAGCGCGGTCGCCCGCTTCAGCCCGGGCTTGACGCCTTGCGCCTGCGCCGCCGCGTTGGCGGCCGAGATGCGGTGCTCATCGACGAGGGCGATCTGCGGATCCGCGTCGATTCCCGCCGCGCCCTCGACCAGGGTCGCCGCGAACGATTCGAGCGAGAGAAAAGGCAGATGCAGCGCGACCCAGAGCACGATGAACCAGGACCAATGATCGGCTCGAGCACGGACGCTGCAGCGATCGGGAAATGCTCAGGACGGGACGACGACGCCGACGGCAAACAGCAGTCAGGCGAAATTGACGAAGGTCGCCGCCGGCAAGGCGGGAGCCACTTCGCCGACGCTCTGCGAGCGCCGCCGCGCGGCGTTCGAGAGCACCGCCGGCAAGGCCAGCTGCAGCGGCGCTTCGAGCGGCGGCCCGCGGCGCTTCAGGATGCGCAGCTGCAGCCGATCGACGCCACCCGCCTGCAGCGCCAGGCGCAGCGGCGACGCCGTCGGCCGCGCTGCCGCAGCAGCCTCGCGCAGCACGAACGCGGCGCCGTCGTGGTTGTGGGCGGCGAGCTGGAGCCGGCGCAGCCGCTCCGCGCGCAGGCGCGGCGGCAGCCAGGCGACGACCGCGCCGACATGGCCGCTCTTCAGCGCCTGCTCGAGCGCCCAGAGGCTGTCGCTGCCGGGGACGACGCGGCTGCGCGTGTTGACGACGAGCAGCTCGTCGAGGTCGAGGCCGAGGCGGGCGAGCGCCGTCGCCGAAAGCGCTGCCGGCGGGTCGAACACCATCACCAGCCGACCGGCCCGCTGCGCCGCGACCAGCGCCGGGGCGAGGAGGCGGATCTCGCCGACGCCAGCGTGCGGCAGCAGCAGCTCGCTCAGGACGCGCCGCGGCCAGCCTCCGCCGGGCAGCTCGGCGTCGAGCGCGGCGAATCCGCTGGGCACGGCATGGCTGCCGCTGCGGCCGAGCTGATGGCCGAGCCAGAGGGCCGGATGGAGAGTCTCGGGAGCACGCCGGCCGATGATCGCGCTCGCAGGCACCGGCGTCCATTTGATGACTGTACGTTTATCCAGTAGTCATCGCAAGTCCGTCGATCCACCAGAGGCCGGGCTGAGCCAGGCGATTGCTTGCTCCAGCAACTTATCGATTGCTTCTAGCAACTGTCCGGACGAAAATGAGCGCATGGATTCGCCTCCCGCAACGCGCACCGAATCGGTCCGCCGCTTCAACCGCTTCTACACCCGCCGCATCGGCGTGCTGCACGAAAAGCTCGCTGCGACCCGCTTCTCGCTGACCGAATCGCGCCTGCTCTGGGAGCTCTCGCAGCGCGGCCAAACGACCGCCGCCGAGCTCGCGCGCGACCTCGATCTCGATCCCGGCTACCTGAGTCGCCTGCTGCGCGCCTTCAAGGACGCCGGATTGATCCGCAGCGTCCGCTCGAGCGACGACGCGCGCCACCTGCACCTCACCCTGAGCGCCGCAGGCAAGCGCGCATTCGCGCCGCTCGACCGGCAAAGCGCCGCCGACGTCGCGGGGCTCCTGGCCGCCCTCGGCGAGCCCGAGCAGCGTGCCCTGCTCGACGCGATGGCGACGATCGAAAACCTGCTTGGCGAACGTCCGCGTTCCGGCGCGCCCTGGCTGCTGAGGCCGCCACGGAGCGGCGACCTCGGCTGGGTCGTCGCCCGCCACGGCGCTCTCTACGCCAGCGAATACCGCTGGGACATGCGCTTCGAGGCACTGGTCGCGCGCATCGGCGCCGACTTCGTCGACCGCTTCGACGGCGAGCGCGAGGCGTGCTGGATCGCCGAGCGCGACGGCGCCAACGTCGGCTGCGTCTTCCTGGTCCAGGCTCGCGACGACGATAGCGGCGCGGTCGTCGCCGGGACGGCGCAGTTGCGCATGCTGCTGGTCGAGCCGGCGGCGCGCGGCCTCGGCATCGGCGCACGCCTGGTCGACGAATGCGAGCGCTTCGCCCGCGCCAAGGGCTATCGCCGCATCGTCCTGTGGACCAACAGCGTCCTGACGGCGGCCCGCGCGATCTACGCCAAGGCCGGCTACGTGCTGGTCAAGAGCGAGCCGCACGAAAGCTTCGGCCACGCCCTCGTCGGCGAGACCTGGGAGCTGGCGCTCACCTGACGGTCGCCCTCGCGTCAGTGATGACGCTACTCGCGCGGCCGCGCCGGGATGCCATCATTGCCAGGCTCGCCTGCGGGCGAAAAGCGATTGCCGACGACTGCCATGAACCCTTTCGTGATCCCTGTTGCCGCGCTTTGGCCGCGACCTTCCCCGGCGCTCGCCGCGGCGCAGGCGCCACCGGTCAAGCCGGGCCTCTGGGAAGTCCGCAGCGAGCGCCAGGACGGCAAGCAGACGACACCGTCGGCGGAGGCGATGAAGAACCTCACGCCCGAGACGCGCGCCAAGGTCGAGGCGATGATGAAGCAGCAGGGCGTGGCGCTCGGCAGCGACGGCGCCAACCGGGTCTGCCTGAGCAAGGAGTCGCTCGACGCCGGCCGCTGGCAGAACCCGGCCAACTGCAAGACCGAGTTCGGCTCGCGCACGCGCGAGCGCCTGGAAGTGGCACTCGGTCTGCCCGCAGACCGACATGGAGATCGACGGCGAGGCGGTCTTCGCCAACCCCGAGCACTACACCGTCCGCACCACGACGACGCGGACGCTTTCGCGGCGAGACCAAGGTCAGCCGGTCGACGCTGCAGGCCAAGTGGCTGGGCGCCGATTGCGGTGACCTGCAAGCCCTTCGATGCCAAGCGCTGAGCCGGCGCGCGCCCGGCCGCGATGCACGACTACTGATGGAGACGAGATGAACGGTTCGATGATGCAGCTGCCGCTGCTGATCTCTTCCCTGCTGGTGCATGCCGAACGGCATCACGGCGAGCAGCAGGTGGTGTCGCGCCGGGTCGAGGGCGACATCCACCGCACCACGTTCCGCGAGCTGGCGGCGCGCTCGCGCCGGATGGCGAACGCCCTCGCCGGCCTCGGCATCAAGAGCGGCGATCGGGTCGCGACGCTGGCCTGGAACGGCTATCGCCACATGGAGCTCTACTACGCGGTCTCCGGATCGGGCGCCGTCCTGCACACGCTCAACCCGCGGCTGCATCCGGACCAGGTCGTCTACATCGCCGACCACGCGGAAGACCAGGTCCTCTTCTTCGACCTGACCTTCCTGCCGCTGGTCGAGGCGATCGCGCACCGCGTCAAGACGATCAAGACGTTCGTCGCGATGACCGACCGCGCCCACATGCCGACCGACGAGCAAGATCGCGAACCTGCTCTGCTACGAGGAGCTCGCCGCGGCGAACAGCGACGCCTTCCGCTGGCCGACGTTCGACGAGAACCAGGCGTCGTCGCTCTGCTACACGTCGGGAACCACCGGCAACCCGAAGGGCGTTCTCTACAGCCACCGCTCGACGCTCCTGCACACCTTCGCGATCGCCCTGCCCGATGCGCTCAACTGCTCGGCGAAGGACGTGATCCTGCCGGTCGTGCCGATGTTTCACGTCAACGCCTGGGGCCTGCCGTACGCCGCCTGCATGATGGGCTCGAAGCTCGTCTTTCCCGGCCCCGGCCTCGACGGCAAGTCGCTCTACGAGCTGTTCGAGAGCGAGCGCGTCACGCTTTCGGCCGGCGTGCCGACGGTGTGGCAGGGGCTGCTCGGCTACGTCGATGCCAACGATCTGACCTTCTCGACCATGCGGCGCACGATCATCGGCGGCTCGGCCTGCCCGCCGGCGATGATGAAGACGTTCCAGGAGCGCTACGACGTGCAGGTGCTGCACGCCTGGGGAATGACCGAGATGAGCCCGGTCGGCACGGTCGCGGCGCTGAAGGGCTCGCAGGTCGACCTCGACGCGGCGAGCGCGCTTCGCGATCCAGGCCAAGCAGGGTCGCGCCGTCTTCGGCGTCGACATGAAGATCATCGACGGCGACGGCGCCGAGCTGCCGTGGGACGGCACGCAGTCGGGCGAGCTGATGGTGCGCGGGCCCGTGGGTGATCGAGAAGTACTTCAAGGGCGAAGGCGGCGATCCGCTGGTCAAGGACGACGAAGGCCACGGCTGGTTTCCGACGGGCGACGTCGCGCTGATCGATCCGACGGCTTCATGCAGATCACCGACCGCTCGAAGGACGTGATCAAGTCGGGCGGCGAATGGATCGGCTCGATCGATCTCGAGAACATCGCCATGGCGCATCCGTGCGTCGCGATGGCGGCGTGCATCGCCGCGACGCCACGCCAAGTGGGACGAACGGCCGCTCCTGATCGTCGTCAAGAAGCCGAACTCGGAGCTGACGCGCGAAGAGCTGATCTCGTTCTACGAAGGCCGGATCGCCAAGTGGTGGACGCCCGACGACGTCGTCTTCGTCGACGCGATCCCGCTCGGCGCGACCGGCAAGATGCTGAAGAACCGGCTGCGCGAGCAGTACGGCCGGCATCTGCTCGAGAAGTCCTGAGCGCCGCCGGCCATCGCTTCCCGGCGCACGCCGACGCGGGCGTGTGGGCGGCCGCGCTCGCGTTCACGCTGTGGGGCTTTTTCCCGCTCTACTTCCGCCTCCAGCCGGGCATTTTCCCGCCCGACGTGCTCGCCAACCGGATCGTCTGGGCGCTGCTGCTGGTGGCGAGCGTCCTCACCTGGCAGCGGCGCTGGTCGTGGCTCGGCCCGGCGCTGCGCTCGCGCCGCGTGATGACGAGCTTCGTCGCCAGCGCGTTGCTGCTCTCTGCCAACTGGATGACCTACATCTGGGCGGTCGCCAACGGCCACGTCGTCGAGGCGAGCCTCGGCTACTTCATCACGCCGCTCGTCAACGTCGGCCTCGGCTTCGGCCTGCTCGGCGAGCGGCCGCGGCGGGCGCAATGGATCGCGCTCGCGGTCGCTGCCGCCGGCGTCGTCTGGCTGACGATCAGCGCCGGGCGGCTGCCGTGGATCGGCCTCGTGCTCGGCCTCAGCTTCGGCGCCTACGGCCTGCTGCGCAAGGTCGCGTCGCTCGGCGCGCTCGAGGGGCTGACGCTCGAGACGATGATCCTCGCGCCGGCCGCGGTCGTCGCGATGGCCTGGTGGTGGGGCAGCAGCGCGACCAGCTTTCCGGCGCCCGCGCTCGCGACCAACGTCTGGCTGGTCGGCCTCGGCCCGGCGACGACGCTGCCGCTGCTGTTGTTCGCGCTCGCCGCGCGCAAGCTCTCGCTGACCACGCTCGGCCTGGTCCAGTACCTGAGCCCGACGATCCAGTTCCTGCTCGGCATCTGGCTCTTCCACGAGCCGTTCAGCGCGACCCGGCTGGCCGGCTTCGCGCTGATCTGGGTCGCGCTCGCGCTCTACAGCGTCGACGGTCTGGCGCCGGCGCGGCCTGGGCGTTGCGCCCGAGCCGACCGGCGCCTGAACGCTAGCCCGCGGCGATCACCTGCGCCGCCGCGTTGACGACCGCGGCGATCCGGCCGATGTCGCGCAGCTGCTGCGTCGTCAGGCCTTCCTTCTTCAGCAGGGCGTAGTGCGAGGCGACGCAGAAGTGGCACTTGCCGACGATCGACGCGGCCAGCGCGTAGGCCTCGAACTTCTTCTTGGCGACGCCGCCCGAGCTCGCGTAGGCGTTCATGCGCAGCTCGGCGCGCTGCGTCTTCAGGTCTTCGTCGTCGGCCATCTCGACGAACGGATACCAGACGTTGTTCATCCCCATCAGCGCCGCGGCGGTGAGCGCCGCGTTCGCTTCGGCGGCCGGCGCGGCGGCGCGGAAGGCGTCGACGAGCGGCTTGCTCTTCGCCGCGAACGCCGCCGCCAGCGCGACGCCGAGCGCGTCTTCCGGCGCCAGGCTCGAGCGCGCGATCACGCCGTCGAGGTTGAGCCGGATGTCCTTCGCGTAGTCGGGGATCTGCTCCTTGATCGTGGCGAGGAATTCCATGGTGTTCTCCGGTCGGAAAAAGCCCGCCGGAGCGGGCTCATCGGCGAGGCGGGAGCTGCGCTCAGAGCGTCTGCCGCCGACCGTGCGGTTGCACGGGCAGAGCTCGTCGGTCTGCAGGCCGTCGAGGATGCGCAGCACTTCCTCGGGGTTGCGGCCGACGTTGAGGTTGTTCACGCTCACGTGCTGGATCGTGCCTTCGGGGTCGACGATGAAGGTCGCGCGCAGCGCCACGCCTTCGGCCTTGTCGCGGATGCCGAGCTGATCGACGAGCGAGCCTTTCGAATCGCCGAAGCTCCAGTGGCCGAGCTTCGAGAGATCCTTGTGGTCACGGCGCCAGCCGAGCTTGGCGAACTCGTTGTCGGTCGAGCCGCCGAGCAGGACGGCGTCGCGTTCCTCGAACTGCGAGGCCAGCTTGTCGAAGCCGACGATCTCGGTCGGGCAGACGAAGGTGAAGTCCTTGGGCCAGAAGTAGATGACCTTCCACTTGCCCGGGAAGCTCTTCTCGGTGAGGGTCTCGAACGCCGAGACGCCGTTTTCCTCGTGCTGGTTGAAGCCGGGCTTGACGCCGGTGACGCTGAACGCTTCGAGCTTGTCGCCAATGGTTTTCATGCGGTTCCTGTGGTTGACGATGACGCCGGGTGGCGCGACAGGAACGAAGTTTAGGCTATCGGTCACGTGAATCCAATTGAAATCACCTAAGCAGGCGATTGGCGCGCTGCGCGTCCTCAGCGCAGGTCGCCGGCGAGGCTGGCGAGCGTCTCCTGGCCGATCGTCGGTGTGCGCCGGATAGTTGGTGTGGTCGCAGCCGAGGCGAACGCTCGCGCCGGCGCGGACCGCGCCGCGCGCCGCGGGAGCGAGTTCGAAGCGCAGGAAGTGGACCGCCGAGGTCTTCTCGTCGTTCTCGCGGTCGAGGTCCTCGTCGGCGATCGCGTAGACGCGGGCGTGGCCCTCGACCTCGACGAAGACCCGGTCCTCGACGCCGATCAGCCGCGCCAGCTCGCGCTTTCGCTCGTTCGGATCCGGGTACTCGATCAGCATCGTCGCCTTCCAGTTCGTGCCGTCCGGGACGAGCGGTGCGTAGGCCTCGATCTCGCCCTCGATGCCGGCCTCGTCGAAGATCTTCTCGATGTGCAGCATCTCCTGGATCTGGCGCCGGATCGTCGTCTCGTCCTCGAACTGGACGCTCAGGTGCTCGCCGAGCCGGACGGTGCGGAGCTTGCGGTGGGCGATGACCTCGACCTGGTTGGCCTTCCTCACCTTCGCGTAGGCCTCGAGGGTGAGCAGGCTGGCTCGCGTGATGGCCATCGCTACTCCAGACCGTAGGCCCGACGCAGCAGGCTGAGCGGATGTCGCAGCTCCGGCGCCGGCGCGCCCTCGTTGGCGATGCCCTGGGCGATGTGGTGGCCGGCGAGCGCGCAGTCGGAGCTGATGACGTCGGGCGCCGGCGCGGCCATCGCCTTGAACACGGGCTTGCCGATCTTCATCGCCAGCGGGTGCGTCGCGGTCTTCACGCCGTAGGTGCCGGCGTGGCCCGAGCAGCGCTCGACCGTCGTCAGCTCGACGCGTCACGGTCTTGCCGATCAGCTTCAGCATCTCCTCGGTCTTGCGCCCGATCTTCTGCACCCGGCCGTGGCACGGCACGTGGTAGCTGACCTTGCCGAGCGGCCGGGTGAAGTCGGTCTTGAGCAGGCCGTCGCGATGGCGCGCGACGAGATATTCGAACGGATCGAACATCGCCTCCTGCACCAGCCTGACGTCGGCATCATCGGCGAACAGCAGCGGCAGCTCCTGCTTGAACATCAGCGTGCACGAGGGGACCGCCGCCAGGATCGCAAAGCCCGCGCGCGCGTAGCGGGCGAGCACCGGGATGTTCTTCGCCTTCAGCCGGGCGACGCCTTCGAGATCGCCGAGCTCGAGCTTGGGCATGCCGCAGCAGCTCTCCTTGTCGACCAGCTCGTACGGGATCTCGTTGTGCTCGAGCACGGCGACCAGATCGCGGCCGATCCCGGGCTCGTTGTAGTTGACGAAGCAGGTCGCGAACAGCGCCACCTTGCCCGGGCTGCGCTCGCCGTCGACGACGCGGCCGGCGCGCCCCTTCTTCGCCACCGAGCCGCGAAAACGCCGCGTCGCCAGCGGCGGCAGCCAGGCGTCGGGATGGACGCCGAGGGCGGCGTCGAGCACCTTTCGCATCGGCTTGCGTCCGGTTGGCCGCGTTCACCGCCTGGACGACGATCGGAATGCCGGCGAGCTGGCCATGGACGTCGGTCGAGGCAAGCAGCTTCTCGCCGGCGCCGACCTCGCCCTTGCCGTAACTTGATCGCCTTGGCGCGCAGCATCAGGTGCGGGAAGTCGACATTCCACGGATGCGGCGGAACGTACGGGCACTTGGTCATGTAGCAGAGGTCGCACAGATAGCACTGCTCGACGACCTTGGCGTAGTCCTCTTGTCGACGCCGTGCACCTCGCCGTCGGCGGTGGCATCGATCAGGTCGAACAGCGTCGGGAACGACTGGCACAGGCTGACGCAGCGGCGGCAGCCGTGGCAGATGTCGAACACCCGCTCCATCTCGGCCAAGGCCTTGCCCTCGTCGCGGTAGTCGGCGCTCTGCCAGTCGATCGGGTGCCGGGTCGGCGCTTCGAGGTTGCCTTCGCGCAGCGTCATTGCCTCTCCATCAACGAACAAGGGCCGCGCGGGCCCTTGTTCGCGTGCTTCGAATCGCCGCTCAGTCGACCAGCGCGTCGAGCGCCTTCTGGTAGCGGTTGGCGTGCGAGCGCTCGGCCTTGGCGAGCGTCTCGAACCAGTCGGCGACCTCGTCGAAGCCTTCCTCGCGCGCCATCTTGGCCATGCCCGGGTACATGTCGGTGTACTCGTGCGTCTCGCCGGCGACGGCGGCCATCAGGTTCTGCCGGCTGGTGCCGATCGGCAGGCCGGTCGCCGGGTCGCCGACGCCGTGCTCGAGGAACTCGAGGTGGCCGTGCGCGTGGCCGGTCTCGCCCTCGGCGGTCGAGCGGAACAGCGCGGCGACGTCGTTCTGGCCCTCGATGTCGGCCTTGTTCGCGAAGTAGAGATAGCGCCGATTGGCCTGCGATTCGCCCGCGAAGGCGTCGCGCAGGCTCTGCTCGGTTTTCGATCCTTTCAAGCCCATGTCGATCTCCTGAGTTGTCGTCACGTCGGTGCCGCCGAAGGCGGCGGACAACAGCGCGACGCTAGCGCGTTCACGCGGCGTCCAGCAATACGCCGGATCAATTCGAGGCATTGGGCCGGGCTATGCGCGCGCCGCGGCTGCCGCCTCGCCGGCGTTTGCTAGACTTGCGGCCGCAGTGGGGGGGTAGCTCAGCTGGGAGAGCGTCGCGTTCGCAATGCGAAGGTCGGGAGTTCGATCCTCCTCCTCTCCACCACCCGCACAAATCCGAGATCCCGTCAGCGCTCGCCCTGCGAGCCGCTGGCCGGTCGGCGCCGCCAGGAAACCACCATGAGCACGCGCAAGGCATTCGCCAGCCAGGCCGACCTGGAAGACAAGAAGATCTCGTTCACGCGCCTCTCGGAGAACGCCTACGCGTACACCGCCGAGGGCGATCCGAACACCGGCGTCTTCATCGGCGACGAAGCGGTGATGGTGGCCGACACGCAGGCGACGCCGGCGATGGCGCAGGACCTGATCCGGCGCATCCGCGAGGTCACGCCGCTGCCGATCAAGTACGTGCTGCTCACCCACTACCACGCGGTGCGCGTGCTCGGCGCTTCGGCCTACTTCAAGGAAGGCGCGCAGGAGATCATCGCCAGCCGCGACACGTACGAGCTGATCGTCGAGCGCGGCGAGCAGGACAAGGCGAGCGAGATCGGCCGCTTCCCGCGCCTGTTCCGCAACGTCGAGTCGGTGCCGCCCGGCCTCAGCTGGCCGACGATGACGTTCGAAGGCAAGCTCAGCGTATGGCTCGGCAAGAAGGTCGAGGTCAAGATCGAGCAGATCGGCCGCGGCCACACCAAGGGCGACACGATCGCCTATCTCGCAGACCAGAAGATCTGTTTCGCCGGCGACCTGGTCGAGTACCAGAGCACGGCCTACGGCGGCGACTGCTACTTCCGCGACTGGCCGGCGACGCTCGATCGGCTCCAGACCTTCGGCTTTGCCAAGCTGGTCCCCGGCCGCGGCGCGGCGCTCGAGACCGCCGCCGGCGTCAACGAGGCGATCACCTCGACGCGCGCCTTCATCGCCGATGTCTTTCGTCACGTCAGCGCCGGCGTCGCCGCCGGCAAGGATCTGCGCGCGACCTACAAGGACGTCTACGCCGCGCTTCAGCCGGTCTACGGCAAGTGGGTGATCTTCGATCACTGCATGCCGTTCGACGTCGCGCGCGCCTACGACGAAGCCACGGGCCACGTCGACCCGCGCATCTGGACCGCCGAGCGCGATACCGAGATGTGGCGGACGCTGGAAGGCTGACGGCGACGACGCGCCGAATCCGCCGGCGCGGATTCGGTTGCGTTGGTCGCAATCGCTTGCAAGACTGGCAGTTCTAAGCGCGGCGCTCGTCGCGCCACGCCCGGCGCACGACCGCTCGCCGTCAGTTTCGACCCCTTTTCCGCGCCATTTGCCCGTGGCATGGAAGCTGCAGCCGCGGAACGGTCGCGCACAGGAGAAACAGAAATGTTGGATGGGTCGATGCGGCGCCAGCTCGTGCTGGCGCTGGCCGCGAGCCTGGCCGCTTGCGGCGGCGGCAACGGGCCTGCGACCCTGTCCGGCAGCAAGGTGATCGACTCGTCGAACACGCCGCAGCCGCCTGCCCCGGCACCGTCGCCGACCCCGGCGCCTCCGGCCCCCACGCCGCCTCCGCCCGCAGGCCCGACCGACCCGGTGCTGACCCAGTACCCGGCGACGATCGCCGGCGTCACCCCGGCGCTCGAGGGCGGCAGCATCGCCCAGGGCAGCGACGGCGCGCTCTGGTTCAGCGGCGGCTTCGTGCCGAACCAGATCGGCCGCATGACGACCGCCGGCGTCGTCACCTACCCGGTGACCAAGGCCGCCGGGCTGGTGTCGTTCAACCCCGGCCCGCTTTCGCGAGGACCCGACGGCAACATCTGGTTCGCCGATCCGCTCTCGGGAATCAACGTCGCCGGCACCATCGGCACCGTCGACGTCGCGACCAAGGTGGCATCCGAGTTCCAGACGCCGCTGATGAAGAACACGATCCAGTGGAGCTTCCGGACCGCGCAGGACCAGTCGTGCGAGGTCGATACCAGCGTCTGCACGCCGGTGCCGACCGGAACCTGCGTCGCCAAGCCGGCGACGCCGTTCATCCCGGGAACGCCCTTCATCCCGGCGACGCCGTTCATTCCGGCGACGCCCTTCATCCCGGCGACGCCGACCACGCCGGCGATCCCGGCCAACCCGCGATCCCGGCACAGCCCGCGGTGCCGGCCGTGCCGCCGGTTCCGGCCTATGGCGGCAGCACGTGCCGCACCGTCACCACCGGCCCGACGCTCGCCGCGGCGTGCACGCCGATCGCGCCGGTGATCGGCAACGCCTACACGACGACGACCTGCGCCAGCGTCACCACCGGACCGACCAGCGTCGACACCTGCAGCCAGACGCCGCCGGTCGTCGCCAACTCGTTCGTCAGGATCATCTGCACCGGCATCACGCCCGGCTCGCAGGCGTACGCGACGACGAGCGGTCCCGACGGCAGTCTCTGGTTCACCGAATACAACGGCCTGCACGTCGGCAAGTTCGACCTCGTCACCAAGCTCGCGAGCGAATACGGCCCGCTGCTCTCGCCGGCGACGTCGATCGCCGCCGGTCCCGACGGCAACGTCTGGTTCGCGGAGCGTAGCGTCGACGGCACGAGCTCGGTCGTCGGCCGCATCACGCCGGCCGGGGTGATCACCGAATTCACGGCGACGCCGGTCTCCGGCGTCGTGCGCGCGCTGGTGACCGGCGCCGACGGCCGCGTCTGGTTCGTCAAGGACGGCTTCGGCGGCCCGGCGGTCGGCAAGATCGATCCCGCCACCGGCACGTTCACGAGCTACAGCAGCGGCCTGAAGGGCGCCTTCACGCTGTTCGGCGGCATCGCTCTTGGCGGCGACGGCAACGTCTGGTTCACCGAATACCTGAACGGCCTGATCGGCCGGATCACGCCGGCCGGCGCGATCAGCGAGTTCGGCGGCATCGCCGCCAACGCGCAGCTGAACGCGATCTCACCCGGGCCCTGGGGTGGGCGGCCTGCCGACGCTCTGGGTCACCGACCCGACCGGCAAGAGCATCGCCAAGGTCGAGCTGCACTAGCGTCGCTTGACGCCTGGCCGCCCGGCGCGGCGACGAATCCGGCCGAGTTGCGAAAGAGGTTCGGCTTGCGGTAGATCGCCAGGATCACGCAGCCCTCGTCGCTGTGCGTCTCGTGCATCGATCCCGGCGTGCGCCAGACGAACTGGCCGGCGCGGCAGATCCCGTCGTGGTCGTAGAACGAGCCCTCGAGGACCCAGCTCTGCTCGATCTCCGGATGACGATGAAACGGCAGCGAAGCGCCCGGCTCCCACTTGAGCAGGACCGTCATCTCGCCCGCCGCATCGTTGCGGTAGAGCACCTTCATCTGGATCTTGTCGAACTGCGACGGCTGCCAGGGCAGCTGCTCGGGGTCGACGTAGGTCGAGCCGCCGATCGTCGGCTGCAGCTGGCCGGCGAGTCGCTCGGCGGTGTGGGCGTCGGGTCATGGCAGCTCCGTGGGTTCGGCGATCACGACGCCTCATCTTAGTGAAGCGCTCGACCTCGCGGACCTTCAGGAGCGGACCGCGCTGGCGCGCCGCGCCTTGCCCTCGAGCTTGCCGATGATGCGCCGCGCCGCGGCATAGCCGTAGCTGTAGCTCGAGCTGTTCGGATGCAGGCCGTCGATCGCGAAGTGATCGCCGCTGCCGCGCTTGAAGCGAACGGCATGCTCTCCCGACGAGAAATCGAGGAACGACACGTCGTGCTCGGCCGCCGATCGCGCGAACAGCGCCGTCGCCGCGCGCGAGCGCGCCGCGAACACCCACGAGAACGGCGGCGGGAAGAGCGGCACGATGCCGATGTTCGGCGGTCCGAGCCAGACGGTGCGATCGGCGAGCTCGGCGAGCTCGGCCGAGCAGCAGCGCGCAATCGTCGGCGAGCTTTTTCATCGGCGTCGCGCGCAGCACGTCATTGCCGCCGACGTGCAGCAGCGCGACGTCGAAATGAAGGCCGGAGCGACGACAGACCGCGTGCCTGCGCCAACGTCGTCGGCGACGCGCGCGCCGGACCGGCTGACGTTGACGATGTCGGCGGACGGGAAGTCCTCGGCCAGGAGCCCGGCGATCGACTCCTCGGGCCGATTGGCACCGACGCCGACGCCGGTGCTGTCGCCCGAGCACCAGAACGCGCAAGGCGCTGCTTCGAGCCGCGACGCTCGAACGGCTGGCCGATCGCCGCCAGCGCGCGCGCCCGGGCGACGTCGCGGCGCAGCGACGCCAGGCGCAGCAGCGCCGCGCCGAGCAGAAACGCCGGGACGAGGGTGGCGGCGTGGCGCTGCCAGCGAATCGAGCGCACGAGGCGTGGGTCAGGGACCGTGCATCGGGCCCGATGCCGTGCAGCACGCGGCATGCCACGCGACGTCTGCACGGCGACCGGCTAGAAATTGCTGCGCATGTAAAGGCCGAGCGAGCCCTTGCGCATGCGCACCGTCACCCGATCGTCGCCGTCGAGCCGGATGCCCAGCCCGCTGGTTCAGGAACATCCGCGATTGCGCCGGCTTCCACTCGATGCCGACTTTTCTGACGTAGCTCTCGGCGCGCCGCTGCCGAAGGTGCGATCGACCAGGTTGCCCGCCGCGCGCGTCGCTGCGAGCGAGTGCTGCGCAGGCCGATGCTGAACGCAGGCAGGTCGGCGACCAGCGGCGCCGCCGGGCGCGACGCGCCTCGAGGCGCGGCTCCGGCAGGCGAACCGCACCGCCGCGCGACTCGAACCGGACGCCGAGGTCGAGCGCGCCGCGCCCGAGCGACCAGCGATAGTCGGACCTGCGACACGTCGTAGCTCGCCGTCCAGCGCGGACCGCTCGGACCTCGGCCGGCTCGCCGGCGCTGGTGTCGGCATCGAGCGCAAGCAGGTCGCCGCTGGCTGCCGAGGGCCAGCAGGAACACCGCCGAGCGAACGAGCGCCTGAAGCGAGGACATCGCGCTATCTCCACCACCCGAGGAGTTGTCGCCGACACGGTACGCCGATGGCCACGCCGACCGCGTATCGGTCTGGATCGACGGCGCAAGTGAGCGGGCCAGCAGCGTTCCGGGTAGGACCCCGCCGACGAGCTCGACGTAAAGCCCGGGCGCTTGCCGTCCGGCGCCACCCCGTTTGCGACTAAGCTCCACGGATGATCAAAGACCCGATTGCCGTTCCCCTGGAACCCTTCACCCGCGAAGAAGAAGCGGCCCTGTTCGACAAGCTTGACGCGCTCTCGGTCGCCCAGCTCGAGAGCTACATCGGCTCGGCCCAGAACTCGCTGCAGAACAAGGGCCTCGCGCCGAGCTGGCGCCCGCGCGTCGAGATCGGCCTGCAGCACGCCGAGACCGCGCTCGTTCGCGAGACCGCGGCCGCGGCGATGCGGGCCGAGGCTCCGCCGCCGGCCGAAGCCGTCGTCGTCGCCGCCAAGACGAAGAAGGCCAAGGCGGCGCGGCAGGTTGCCGAGCTCGCGGAGACTGCCGAGCCCGACGAGCCGAGCGACGACTGAGCGGTCGCGCGCCGACGCGCGCCTCATCCTCCGTCGCGGGCTGTCGCCGGCTCGCCCGGAAAGCCCGAGAATCGGCGCTCGCCTTTCCGCGTCCGGATCGCGAGGACGACGCTGCCATGGACCGACCCCCGCCGCCGCTGTTTCGCCAGGTCGCCGCTCGACGCCGCGGCCGGGACGCAGATCGGCGAGGCGCTCAGAACCCACTGGCGCGGCGTCGCCTGGTTCACGCTCGCGGCGTTCGCCTTGCTCGCAGCGCTGCTCGCCTTCGTCGCGACGGTCGAATACTCGCCCGTGCACCGCATCGCCTCGTTCGTCGACGCGCGCAGCGGCCTCGTCCGGCTCAAGGCGCCGCTCGACGGCCGGGTGACGCGGCTCGCGGTCAAGGACGGGGCGATGGCGAAGAAGGGCGATCTGCTCGCCGTCATCGGCAGTGAGCGGCTGCGCGAGGAAGGCGGCGGCGAGCGCGCCGCGGTGCGCCAGTCGGTCGACGCCGAGAAGGCGACGATCGCGCGCGAGATCGATGCCGCGCGCCAGGAGGCGGCGATGAACCGGCTCATGCTCGACAAGCGCCTGCACGGCCTGCGCGAGGAGCGCGAGACGCTGCGCGCCGACCTGCGCTCGGGCGAGCGGCTGCTCGCCAGCCTGACGGCGCAGAGCGATCACGTTGCCTCGGCTGCCGCCGAGGGCTATCTGCCGCGGCAGCAGGCGGCGCAAAAGCGCGACGAGGTCAGTGCGCAGGAGAGCCGCTTGGCGAGCGCGCGCGGCGCGCTGGCGCGGGTCGAGCGCGACATCGAGACCAGCGAGGCCGAGCGCCAGCTGATCGAGGCGCGCCTGGCCGGCGTGGTCGAGAGCCGGCAGCGCGCCAGCGGCGAGCTCAACCGTCTGACGCTGCAGAGCGAGATCGACGCCGAGCAGGTGATCCGCGCGCCGCAGGACGGCCGCGTCTCGTTCGCCTCGCTCGCCGAGGGCCAGTCGGTCGAGGCCGGCCAGCCGCTGTTCACGATCGCGCCGGCCCACGATGCGCTCGTCGTCAAGCTGCTGGTCGCGCCGGCCGCGGTCGCTTCGGTTCGGCCCGGGGTCGACATCAAGCTGATCTTTCGCGCCTATCCGCAGGAGCGCTTCGGCCTGTTCGCGGCGCGCGTCGACAGCGTCAACGAGATCCCGTCGCTGCCGGGCGAGGTGGCGCAGGTGCCCGGCGCGAGCGAGCCGATGTTCGTCGCCACCGCGACGCTTCCCGGCGAGCTGCATTCGCCGAGCGGCGAGGTGCTGCCGCTCAAGCCCGGCATGCTCGCCGACGCGCTCGTGCCGATCGAGCGCCGCACGGTGCTCGAGTGGCTGCTCGATCCGATCCTGCGCGGCCTCAACGACAGCGTCGGCCGGGTCGCCGCCAACGCGCCGCGGCACTGATGCTCGACTTCGCGTTCTGGGGCCGCCGGCGCGTGCCGTTCGTCGCGGCGCACGAGCTCAACGAGTGCGGCCTCGCCTGCCTGGCTGCGATCAGCGGCTACTTCGAGGGCGAGGCCGGGCTGGCCGAGATTCGCCAGCTCGCGGTGCCGAGCGGCCGCGGCGAGACCCTGCTCGAGCTGCGCAACCTCGCCGAGCGCATCGGCCTTTCGGCGCGCGGCGTCAAGGTCGCGGTCGAGGGACTCGCGCGGCTCGCGACTGCCGGCGATCCTGCATTGGGAGATGAACCACTTCGTCGTCCTGGAGCGCGTCACCAAGACCGGCATCGTCATCATGGATCCGGCCGCCGGCCGGATCGTCGTGGCCTGGGCCGACGTCGACCGCTCGTTCACCGGCGTCGCCCTCGAGACGCGGGTTTCGCCGGCGTGGCAGAAGGCGGCGCGAGCGCGGCCGAAGGCGTCGCTGCTGGCGTACCTGGCGCCGCTCTCGCAATGGCGGCCCGACGTCGCCCTCGTGATCGCCCTCTCGATCCTGACCGAGGCGCTGGTGCTCGTCATTCCGCTGCAGATGCAGCTCTCGATCGACAGTGCCCTGCGCGGCGCCGACGGCCGCTTGGTCTGGGTGCTGGCGGTCGGCTTCACGCTGGTCGTGCTGCTGCAGGCGGCGATCTCGATGGTGCGCGCGTGGACGATCTCGGTCTTCAGCGCCCGCGTCGGCTACGAGCTGAAGGACCGCTTCGTCCGCGCCCTGCATCGCAAGTCGGCGCGCTTCTTCCTCAAGCACCACAGCGCCGACATGCTGAGCCGCAGCCGCTCGGTCGACACGATCCAGTCGCTGCTCTCGGCGCAGCTGCTGCAGGCGCTGCTCGACACCGTGATGTCGCTCGCGATCGTCGCCGTGATGCTGCTCGCGGTGCCGGCGATGGCCGCGGTCGTCGTCGCCTTCGCCGCGCTCAACCTGCTGGCCACGCTCGGCCTGCGCCACGCCGCGGCCGAGATCTCGCGTCGGAGCCTGCGCGTCGCCGC
Source organism: uncultured beta proteobacterium (assembly GCA_963766315.1). Taxonomy (GTDB): domain Bacteria; phylum Pseudomonadota; class Gammaproteobacteria; order Burkholderiales; family Burkholderiaceae_C; genus Schlegelella_A. The sequence continues at coordinate 171,704 of CAVXZM010000006.1, read as the reverse complement.
CCGGGCCGACTCGTTCTTCCTCGAGAACGCGCGCGCGGCGCGGGCGATCAAGCTGTTCGGCAAGGAGCAGGTGCGGATCAACGTCTGGCGCAACAAGTTCGTCGAGCTGACCAACCTCTCGCTCGCCGACGGCCGGCTGATGATGTTCTCGCACCAGGCGGCGCAGATCACGAGCGGCCTCGGCAACGTCGCGCTGATCGCGCTCGGCACCTGGCTCGTCCTGGCCAGCCAGATCACGCTCGGCACGATGATGATGTTCTTCCTCTTTCGCGGCTTCCTGGTCGAGCGGCTGAACAACGCCGTCGGCTACGTCATGGAGCTGCGCCGGGTGCGCACCAACGCCGAACGGATCGCCGACGTGATGGCCGACGAGCCCGGCGTCGATTCGGCCGCGACCGCGCGGCCCTTCGCCGTCGCCGAGGGCAGCGGCGTCCGCATCGAGGTCAAGGACGTCTGGTTCCGCTACGGCAACGACAGCCCGTGGATCCTCAAGGGCGCGAGCCTCGTGATCGAGCCGGGCGAGTCGGTGGCGATCACCGGGCCCTCGGGCAGCGGCAAGACGACGCTGCTCGGCATCATGGTCGGCCTGCTCGAGCCCGTGCGCGGCGAAGTGCTCGTCGACGGCCGCGACCTGAAGACGATCGCCTCGGCCGACTACGCCCGGCTGATCGGCGTCGTCATGCAGGACGACATCCTGTTCCAGGGCAGCGTCGCCGAAAACGTCTCCTTCTTCGACGCGCCGATCGACATGGCGCGCGTCGTTCGCGCCGCCGAGAAGGCCAACATCGCCGCCGACATCGCGGCGATGCCGATGCAGTACCACTCGCTCCTCGCCGAGGCCGCGACCGACATCTCGGGCGGCCAGAAGCAGCGCCTCTTCATCGCCCGCGCGATTTACCACGCGCCGCGCATCCTGTTCCTCGACGAGGCGACGAGCCACCTCGACGCCGCCAGCGAAAGCCTGGTCAGTCGCGCGGTCAAGGCCATGGAGCTGACGCGAGTCCTGGTCGCGCACCGCAAGGAGACGATCGCCACGGCCGACCGCGTGCTGGCGCTCGATCCCGCGACGGGGACGATTCGCGACCTCCATCCGCCGGCCGTCGCCGCGCACGCGGACGGTGCGATGCAGGCTCGTCAACGACTGAGTCGACCCTTGCCGATGCGCCGCGAACGGTTCATCCTTTGGCCATGAGCACGACCGATTTCCAGACCTTCGCGGCCGCAGCGAAGGCGCGCGGCTTCGACGAAGTCGTCGAGCGCGCCTGGCCAGCGAACGCCGAGCTCGCGGCGCATCGCCACGACTTCGCCGTGCACGCGCTCGTCGTCAGCGGCGAGATGTGGCTCACCTGCGCCGGCGCGACGCGCCACCTCCGTCCGGGCGATACCTTCGAGCTCGCCCACGCCGCCGAGCACGCCGAGCGCTACGGCCCGCAAGGCGCGACCTACTGGGCGGCGCGGCGCAACGGCGCGCCGGGCTAAGCGCGCGCGGCGCGCCGGCCGCGCTCACTTGCTGCTTGGCGCCGAGCTCGCGCCAGCTCTTCTCGCGCACCTCGACGCCGAATTTCTTCGCCGCCGCGGTGATGTGCTTCCAGGCGACGTCGCGCTCCGCGTCGCTGACGCCTTCGACCTGGTCGAAGCGGGCGATCGCGTTGCGCACGTGGCTGGCGTTTTCGAGCGGCTCCTTGCGCTGCTTCGGGAACGCGAATTGGCGCGAGTCGATGGCGTTGCGCTGATCGGCATCGAGTTTGGTCATGGCATTGCTCCAGTCGAGAAGACTGGATCGGCAATCGCCGTTCCCGAATCCGCGCAGTCAGTGCTGGGCGAAAAACGACCAGATCTCGCTCGTCGCGTCGAGCGCCGTGCTCGGCTCGTCGAGGAAACGTGCCATCTGCGCGCCGCCCGGCCAGGCATGGCCGCCGCCCTCGATCGTGACCAGCTCGACCGCGCTGCCGTCGGCACACGGCGCGTAGCGCTCGTGGACGACGCTGCCGGCGCGCTCGCTCGCGCCGGACTCGGCGCAGCGGTCGTTCGCCCGCCAGAAGTCGACGGCGAAGCGGACGCTGCGCGCGGCATGCTTGGCGATCGCCTTGGCGCCGACACCGCCTTCGTACGGCAGATAGCGGTCGGCGCTGCCGTGGATCACGAGGACCGAGACCGGGCGCGCCGGCCGGCAGTCGGCGAGGGTCAACTCGCCCGAGACGACTGCGATTGCAGCGAAGCGATCGGCGAGCGTGCAGGCGGCGAGGTAGGCCATCATGCCGCCGTTGGAGATGCCGGTCGCGTAGACGCGTGACACGATCGATCGCGTAGTTCGCCTGCAGGTCGTCGAGCAGCGCGGCGACGAACGCCGATTCATCGACGCGGTGCTGCATCGCGTAGCCGCAGCAGGTGGTCGCGTTCCAGGTGAGAAGGCGCGACGCGAGCAGGCCCGAGCCTTGCGGATAGACGGCGATGAAGCCCTCGGCCCGGCCCTTCTCGCTCATTCGCGTCTGCGTCCGCGCCGACAGCGCCGCGCCGCCGCCGCCGTGAAAGACGAGCACCGCCGGCAGCGTACGCTGCCCGTCGTAGCCGGACGGCAGGTCGACCAGATAGCTGCGCTCGACGCCGCCGACGCGGACATGGCGCTCGATCGGCTCCGCGGCCACAGCGACGCACGGTCACGGCGAGCGCCGCGCACAACGTCGCGTAGCGCAGCAACGCCGTGGACGACGTCATTGCAGCGTCATCAGCGTCGCGTTGCCGCCCGCGGCCGCGGTGTTGATGCTGAGCGCGCGCTCGATCACCAGCCGCTCGAGCGCGATCGCCGTCTCGCCCGGCCGCAGTCCCTCGACGCCGACGATCGGCCCGGGCCGCGCCGCCAGCCGCCGGCAGACGTCGACCAGCTCGCTCGCGCTGCCGTGATGGAGCACGGCGTCGAAGCGGACCGTCGGCGCGGTCCAGTCGGCGGCGAGCGCGATCTCTTCCTGCACCGCCGACGGCAGGCGGGCGCGCAGCACAGCGGCATCGCTCGGCCAGAGCGCGCGGCTGCCGACGGCGAGAACGGCGGCGAGCTGGACCAGCCGATCGGCGTCGTCCGCGGCCAGGCAAAGGACCGCCTCGCGCGCATGCAGCGAGTAGAGATTGCGCTCGCCCGTCGGGCCGCGCAGGACCCGGGTCGAGCCGGCGCGCGACAGTCCGGCGAAGGCGGCGCAGCGCTCGCTCGAGCGCGCGCTCGCCGTGGGCCTCGGCCCACGCCTGCAGCGCGCGCAACGGCGCGGGCCCGCCGGTGCCGGCTCGTTCGCCGCGTCGGACGCGTCGCCTTCGGCCAGCGCCAGCGCGCGCGCCATCGCGTCGGCCGGCCGGCGCGCGAGCAGTCGATAGAGATAGAGCGGCCCGCCCGCCTTCGGCCCGGTGCCCGACAGTCCCTCGCCGCCGAACGGCTGCACGCCGACGACGGCGCCGACCATGTTGCGATTGACGTAGACGTTGCCGACGTGCGCGGCGGCGACGACGCGCGCGATCGTCTCGTCGATGCGCGAGTGCACGCCGAGCGTCAGGCCGTAGCCGGTGGCGTTGATCTGCTCGATCATCGCGGCGAGGTCGGCGCGGCGGTAGCGGACGACGTGCAGCACCGGCCCGAAGACCTCGCGCTCGAGCTCGCCGAGGCGCTCGAGCTCGATCAGCGTCGGCACGACGAAGGTGCCCGCGGCGATCGCGTCGGCGCCGCCGCGCGACGGCGCGAAAGACCGCCCTGCCCTTGGCGCGCATCCGCTCGATGTGCGCCTCGATGCCGGCGCGCGCCTCGGCGTCGATCGCCGGGCCGACGTCGACCGCGAGCGTCGCCGGATCGCCGATCCGGCTCTCGGCCATCGCGCCCTTGAGCATCGCGATGACCGCGTCGGCGCCGTCTTCCTGCAGGCAGAGCACGCGCAGCGCCGAGCAGCGCTGGCCGGCGCTGTCGAAGGCCGAGGCGACGACGTCGTTGACTACCTGCTCGGCCAGCGCCGAGGAGTCGACCAGCATCGCGTTCTGGCCGCCGGTCTCGGCGATCAGCGGCACCGGCCGGCCGTCGCGGATTCAGGCGGCCGGCGAGGCTTTTCTGCAGCAGCCGCGCGACCTCGGTCGAGCCGGTGAACATCACGCCCTGCACGCGCGGGTCGCCGACCAGCGCCGCGCCGATCGTCTCGCCCGGCCCGGGCAGCAGCTGCAGCACGGCGCGCGGCACGCCGGCCTGCCAGAGCCGGCGCACCATCTCGGCGGCGACCAGCGGCGTCTGCTCGGCCGGCTTGGCCAGCACCGGATTGCCGGCGACGAGCGCGGCGCCGATCTGGCCGGTGAAGATCGCGAGCGGGAAGTTCCAGGGGCTGATGCACACGACCGGTCCGAGCGGCACGTGGCGTCGCGACCGTCGAAGTCGCGCCGCGCCTCGGCGGCGTAGAAGCGCAGGAAGTCGACCGCCTCGCGCACTTCGGCGATCGCGTTGCGGATAGGTCTTGCCGGCCTCGCGAGCGAGCAGGCCGAGCAGGCGCGGCTGGTCGGCCTCGAGCAGGTCGGCGGCGCGCTCGAGCATGGCCGCGCGCGTCGCCGGGCTCGGTCGCCGCCCAGGCATCGGCCGCGGTCGGCGGCGCTGGCGAGCGCGGTCTCGACGTCGGCGAGCGACGCGTCCTGCACCTGGCCGACGACGTCGCCGTGGTCGGCGGGATTGCGCACCGGCGTCGCCGCGCGCGACGCGTCTGCCGCGCCGGCCAGGAGCGGCGCCGCGGACCACGCTCTCGCGCGCCGCTGCCGAGCACCTCGGCGAGCGCGACGAGCTGGTCTTCGTTCGCGAGATCGAGGCCGCGCGAGTTGACCCGCGCCGACCCGTAGATCGCGCGCGGCAGGGCGATCGCCGGATGCGGCTGGCCGATCGGCGCGCCTTCGCTCGCCGCCATCCGCTCGATCGTTCGCACCGGGTCCTCGACCAGCGTCTCGATGGCGACGTCGGGATCGGCGATGCGGTTGACGAACGAGGTGTTGGCGCCGTTCTCGAGCAGGCGGCGCACGAGGTACGCGAGCAGCGTCTCGTGCGTGCCGACCGGCGCGTAGATGCGGCACGGCCGGCCGAGCTTGCCTTCGGCGACGCTGCCGACGACCTGCTCGTAGAGCGGCTCGCCCATGCCGTGCAGGCACTGGAACTCGTACTGCCCGGGCGCGTACGCGTCGGCGCCGGCGAGCTCGTGGATCGCCGCCAGCGTGTGCGCGTTGTGGGTCGCGAACTGGGGATAGATTGCCGCCGGCGCCGCGAGCAGGCGCCGCGGCGCAGGCGAGGTAGGCGACGTCGGTATAGGCCTTCCTCGTGTAGACCGGATAGCCGTCGAGGCCGTCGACCTGGGCGCGCTTGATCTCGCTGTCCCAGTACGCGCCCTTGACCAGGCGAACCATCAGGCGGTGGCCGGAGCGGCGCGCCAGGTCGACCAGGAAGTCGACGACGAACGGGCAGCGCTTCTGGTACGCCTGGACGACGAAGCCGATGCCGTTCCAGCCGGCGAGCTCGGGCTCGAAGCAGAGCCGCTCGAGCAGGTCGAGCGAGAGCTCGAGGCGGTCGGCCTCCTCGGCGTCGATGTTGAGGCCGATGTCGTGGCGCCGCGCGCGCAGCGCGAGCTGCCTCAGGAGCGGATAGAGCTCGTCGTGGACGCGCTCGATCTGCGCCCGGCTGTAGCGCGGATGCAGCGCCGAGAGCTTGATCGAGATCCCCGGGCCGGCGTAGACGCCGCGCCCGGCCGAGGCGCGGCCGATCGCGTCGATCGCGTCCTCGTAGGCGGCGCGGTAGCGCGCCGCGTCGTGCGCCGGTGAGCGCGGCCTCGCCGAGCATGTCGTACGAGTAGCGAAAGCCCTGCGCCTCGAGCGGGCGCGCGTTGGCGAGCGCGGCGGCGATCGTCTCGCCGGTCACGAACTGCTCGCCCATCAGGCGCATCGCCCGGTCGACGCCTTTTCGGATCAGCGGCTCGCCGCCCTTGCCGACCAGACGCGCGAGCGCGCTCGACAGGCCCGACTCGCTGTGCGTCGCGACCAGCTTGCCGGTCAGCAGCAAGCGCCCAGGTCGCGGCGTTGACGAACAGCGAGGGGCTGCGGCCGACGTGCTCGTGCCACTGGCCGCTGCTGATCTTGTCGCGGATCAGGGCGTCGCGCGTCGCCGCGTCGGGGACGCGCAGCAGCGCCTCGGCCAGGCACATCAGCGCCACGCCTTCCTGCGACGACAGCGCGTACTCCTGGAGCAGCCCCTGGACCAGGCCGGCGCGGCCGGCCGCGGTCTTGCGCTCGCGCAGCGTTCGCGCCAGGCGCGCGGCGAGCTGCTCGCTCGCCGTCTGCCTGCGCGGCGCTCATGCGCGCCTCGGCGAGCAGCGGCGGCACGGCCTCGGTCTCGGCGCGCCGGTAGGCGGCGGTGATCGCGCGGCGCAACGGCGAGCGACTCGCGGCGAGCCCGAAGCTGGCGCCGAAGCGCGCGTGGTCGTCGTCATGGCGCGTCTCGTCGCTCGTCGCGGCCCAGACCAACATCGCCGCGGCCAGGTCGGCAAGCGCGGTGCCGACCGACTTGAACACCGTGCGCTCGGCCGGCGCGCCACGCCCGGCGACGCGGCCGCGCGCCAGGTCCTCGAGCGTGCCGCGAACGTCGCCGGCGGCGAAGACACCGCGCGCGATCGGCCCGAGCAGGTCGCCGCTCTTGGCCAGCGCCTCGCGCGTGTCGACATAGATCGCCGCGCCGGCGAAGCAGGCGTCGTCGGCTTCGCGCATCGCCGGCGTGAAGCTGCCGATCAGGTCGAGGTGCGCGCCGGCGCGGAGCCAGCGCGCCCTCGACCAGCGGCTCGCGCGCCAGCGTGGCGCAGCTGACGATGTCGGCCTCGCGCACCGCGGCCTCGACGCTCGCGGCGCAGCGTGCGTTGAAGCCGCGTCCGGCGAGCTCGGCGACGAGCGTCGCGGCCGCCGCCGGCGTAGCGCGCCCAGACGCTGACGCGCTCGATCGGCCGGACCGCGCGATGCGCGTCGGCGAGCAGGCGCGCGACCCGGCCGGCGCCGATCAGCGCGAGGTGGCGCGCGCCGCGCGGCGCCAGCCACGATGCCGCCAGCGCCGACACCGCCGCCGTTCGCCGCGTCGTGATCTCGTCGCCGTCGATCGCGGCCAGCGGCACGCCCGTGGTTGCGTCGTAGAGAAGATAGCTCGCGTTCAGCGTCGGCAAGCCGCGCGCCGCGTTGCCGGGCGCGATGTTGACGACCTTGACGCCGTAGCAGCGGCCGGCCAGCCACGCCGGCATCACGAGCGACGTCATGGCCGCGCCCGATGCGTTCGCGGCGATCTCGAGCACCTGCCGCGGCGGCACCTCGCAGCCGCGCTCGAACAGCGCACGCAGGGCCTCGATCAACGCCGGAAACGGCAGCGCGGCGCGCGTCGCCTTCGCGTCGATGAAGCGCATCCCCGGCCGCCCCGAGCGCGCTAGAAGCCGGTCGTCGCCGCGACGCCGACGGTGTAGTTGCGCGTCGGTGAAGGCTCGAAGTAGCGGGCGTTGCCCTCGTTGACGATCACCGAGCCGGCATAGCGGCGCGAGAAGAGGTTGTCGACGCGCGCGAAGCCGCTGACGTCGACCTTGCCGAAGCGCGCCTGATAGCCGACGTTGGCGCCGGCGGCGGCAAATCCCGCCGCCGCGTCGGAGTTGACGTCGTTGACGAAGACGCGGCTGAGCGCGCGCACCTCGACGCCGCCGCGCCAGCCGAGCGGCGGCGCCCAGGCGAGCGCGGTGTAGAACTGCTGGCGGGCGAGGCCGGGAATCGCGTTGCCCGCAGGAACGGTCAGGTTCGGCGCCGGGCACGGCGTCACCGTGCAGGTCGTGAAGGTGTCGCGGTAGCGCGCGTCGAGCCAGGTATAGGCGGCCTGCGCGCGCAGGTCCTCGCGCAGCTCGCGGCTCCAGGCCGCCTCGAAGCCGCGGCGCCGCGTCGCACCGACGTTCTGGTAGGTCGACCGGCCGCCGACATTGGTCAGGGTCGCGATCTCGTTGTCGGTGTGGGTCTCGAAGAGGGCGAGATTGATCATCGCCCCAGGCGTTGCGCGTCTTCACGCCGACTTCGTAGCTGTTGCTCGTCGCCGCGCCGAGGCCGAGGTTGAGGCCGGTGGCGCCGTTCGGCCGGTAGGCGAGCTCGTTCAGCGTCGGCGTCTCGAAGCCGCGGCCGGCGGTCGCGTAGAGATGGACCTCGTCGCTGGCCGCGAACATCACGCCGACGACCGGCAGCGTCGCGCCGAAGCCCAGGCTGCCGCTGTCGTCCGGATTGGCGCCGACGATGTAGTGGTCCTCGGACGAAAAGCGGACGTCGCTGTGGCGCAGCCCGCCGTGCAGCGTCCAGCGCGGGGCGATCTGCCACGACGCCTGCACGTACTGGTCGAAGTTCCAGACGTCGTTGGTCTCGTCGCGCCGCAGCGCGCCTTCGACGCCGAGGGTCGGGCCGATGAAGTTCTGGAAGCCGCGTCGCTGCTCCGCCAGTGCGTCGTAGGTGAGCCCGGCGACGACGGTCAGCGGCGCGTCGCCGAGCTGCGTCTGCGCGGTCCAGCGCAGGTCGCCGCCGCGGTAGTCGCGGCCGAGCACGATCACCCCGCCCGGGTGCAGCGGGCTCGCCTGCGGGCCGACCGGGATCGCCTGGAACTGCTCGGTATTGCGATGGCCGTCGTAGACCAGCGCGCGCAGCGAGTTGACGGCGTCGAGACGGCGCTCGTAGACCAGGCCGAGCTGGGTCTGGTCGACGGTCTTGCGGGTATTGAACATCGTCGCCGCCGGATCGGCGCTGCTCGGATCGGTGTCGAACTGCGCCCGCGTCAGGCCGAGCGGGTCCTGGGCCTTGGGCAGGGCGACGCTGTTGAGGACGAAGGTCCACTTGCTGGCGTCGTCGGGATGCCAGGTGAGCTTGACGTTGCCGATGCGGCGCTCGGCTTCGCTGTGGTCGCGGTAGCCGTCGGTGCCGAAGACGCTGCCGCTGACGACGTAGCCGAAGCTGCCGATCGCGCCGCTCGCCTTGGCGAGGACGCGCTGGGTGTCGTAGCTGCCCGCCGCGAAGCCGACGCCGAAGGTCGGCGCACCGCTGCCCTCTTCGGTGAACACCTGGATCACGCCGCCCGCCGAGTTGCCGTAGAGCGCCGAGAACGGCCCGCGCAGGACCTCGATGCGCTCGGCCGAGCCGAGGTCGACGTTGGTGATCTGCCCTTGGCCGTCGGGCAGCGTCGCCGGGATGCCGTCGACGTAGAGGCGAACGCCGCGGATGCCGAAGGTCGAGCGCGCGCCGAAGCCGCGCACCGAGATCTGCACGTCCTGGGCGTAGTTCTGGCGGTCGCGCGCCAGGACGCCGGGAACGCCGGCGAGGTCTTCCGAGATGTTGACCTGCATCCGGTTGTCGCGGATCGTCTCCGAGCCGACGCGATCGATCGAGGCGGGAACGTCGAACGGCGCCACTTCGGTGCGCGTCGCGGTCACGACCACCGGCGCGAGCCTGACGCCGGGTTCGGCGGGCGCAGTCTGCGCGGCCAGCGCAAACGGCCACGCGCAGGCCGCGGACGCGAGCGCCAGGGTCGCTGCGTCGCGCTGATCGAAGCGCGCGTTCGCGCCGGCCTTGCGACCGCGTTCGGCCAAGTCGAATTTCGTCATGGGTGCGAAGGATAGGCGCCGTCTCGGGTTTTCCCAAGGGAGCACGATCGATCGACGCGCGCATCATCGCCAGATATCGAACCGGCGTTGTACGGCGGACGATTCATCGCACAAGGAGACATTGACATGGCAGCAAATGGCGACGGGCGCGGCCGGGTGGTTCTGGTGACCGGAGGCATGGGCGGGCTCGGCGAGACGATCGCCACCAAGATGGTCGACGCCGGCTACAAGGTCGTCGTCACCTACTCGCCCGGCAACACCAAGCACAAGGAGTGGGTCGCGGACATGAAGCAGAACGGCTACGACATCCTCGCGGTCCGCTGCGACGTCTCCGACATCGACTCGTGCACGCGCGCGGTCGGCGAGGTGCAGAGCAAGGTCGGCGCGATCGACATCCTGGTCAACAACGCCGGCATCACGCGCGACATGACCTTCAAGAAGATGGACAAGGTCAACTGGGACGCGGTCATGCGGACCAACCTCGACAGCCTGTTCAACATGACCAAGCAGGTCGCCGACGGCATGGTCGAGCGCAACTGGGGCCGGGTCATCAACGTCTCGTCGGTCAACGGCAGCAAGGGCGCGTTCGGCCAGACGAACTACTCGGCGGCCAAGGCCGGCGTGCACGGCTTCACCAAGGCGCTTGCGCTCGAGGTCGCCAAGAAAGGCGTCACCGTCAACACGATCTCGCCCGGCTACATCGGCACGAAGATGGTGACGGCCATCCCCAAGGAGATCCTCGACACCAAGATCCTGCCGCAGATCCCGGTCGGCCGGCTCGGCAAGCCCGAGGAAGTCGCCGGGCTGATCATCTATCTGGCGTCGGACGAGGCGGCGTTCCTGACCGGCGCCAACATTGCCATCAACGGCGGCCAGCACATGCAATGACGCCGCGGCGCCGCCAACAACGAGGAGCTTCGTCATGATGAAAGCCGGGATCGACCAGGACGCGCTGATCACGATGTTCGCCGAGGCGAGCGCCAAGCAGGGCGAGTCGCTGCGCAAAGGAGTGAGCGAGGCGACGCTGCGCGCGCTGCAGGGCCGCGAGCTGACGCTCGACAACATCAAGAAGGTCGTCAAGAACGTCGCCGAGGCGGCGTCGACGGGAATCGCCCGCAACCCGGCGCCCGCGGTCGACGTCGAAGCGCTGCTCGGCAAGGCGCTCGGCGGCATCGACTCGGCGCTGCTGCAGGCGGTCGAGGCGAACCGCAAGGCGCTCGAGCAGTTCGTCAGCGGCGGCGTCTCGCTGAGCGAGAAGCCGCTCAAGGAGGCGCTCGCCAACATCGAGAAGATGGAGGACGCCTTCTTCGGCGCCATCACCAAGGCGAGCCAGTCGGCCGGGCCATTGCAGGGGCCTTGGCAGGACGCGCTCGACGCGATGAAGATGAAGGGCAGCGCCACCGGCGCGCAGGCGACGCAGACCGTCGAGTCGCTGGTCGGCCAGGCGCAGACGGCGCTGCGCCAGGGCCGCGCCACCAGCATGCGCGCCGCGCAGGCGATGCTCGACAGCTACGCGGCGATGGTGAGCGGCGTGCTGATCGGCATGTCGGAGGGCCTGCAGGCCGGGGTACGAAGAAGAGCGCCGCGGTGGCGCAGGCGCCAGCGGTGGCGCAGGCGCCGGCGACGCCAGCGCGCCGACGCCCGGCGCGCAAGGGCCCGGCGCGCAAGCGTCGCGCGCTGATCAGCCCGGGCCGCGGCCCGGAGTTCCGGCCGAGATGGCGGCGATGACGGACGCGACCCGTGCCTCGACGGCCGGGTCGTGACGGATCGGCCGACCCCATTCGCGCTCGGTCTCGCCGGCAAGCTTGGTCGTCGCGTCGAGCCCCATCTTGCCGCCCAGGCCGGACACCGGCGAGGCGAAGTCGAGGTAATCGATCGGCGTGCGGTCGACCAGCACCGTGTCGCGCACCGGGTCCATCCGGGTCGTGATCGCCCAGACGACGTCGGTCCAGCTGCGCACGTCGATGTCGTCGTCGGTGACGACGATGAACTTGGTGTACATGAACTGGCGCAGGAAGCTCCAGACGCCGAACATGACCCGCTTGGCGTGCCCCGGGTAGCGCTTCTTGATGCTGACGATCGCCATCCGGTAGCTGCAGCCCTCGGGCGGCAGGTAGAAGTCGACGATCTCGGGAAACTGCTTCTGCAGGATCGGCACGAACACTTCGTTGAGGGCGACGCCGAGGACCGCGGGCTCGTCGGGCGGCTTGCCGGTGTAGGTCGAGTGGTAGATCGGATCGCTGCCGGTGCGTCAGGCGCTCGATCTCGAACACGGGGAACCAGTCCTGCTCGTTGTAATAGCCGGTGTGGTCGCCGAACGGGCCCTCGAGCGCATGCAGGTAGCCGTCGATCTCCTTGGTCGGGACGCCGTGCTCGCTGCGCCCGACGAATCCGGGCGGTGCCGGCGGGATGTGGCCTTCGAAGACGAACTCGGCGCGTCGCCGGCGCCTGGAGCATCACGCCCGAGTCGCCGACCGAGCAGTCGCTGACCTCGGTCCGGCTGCCGCGCAGCAGGCCGGCGAACTGGTACTCCGAGAGGGTGTCGGGAACCGGCGTGACGGCGCCGAGCATCGTCGCCGGATCGGCGCCGAGGGCGACGGCGAGCGGAAACGGCCGGCCGGAACGGGCCGCGGCGAACTCGCGGAAGTCGAGCGCGCCGCCGCGCTGCGCCAGCCAGCGCATGATCACCTGGCGCCGGCCGATCACCTGCTGCCGATAGATGCCCAGGTTCTGGCCGTTCGCGGGCGCCCCGGCCTCCTTGCGGCCCGCGCGTGATCACCAGGCCCCAGGTGATGAGCGGGCCGGCGTCGTCGGGCCAGCAGGTCTGCACCGGCAGCGCGGCCGAGATCGACCGTCTCGCCCTCGAGCACGACTTCGCGGCAGGGCGGCCGCGCGCGACCGCGACCGGGCGCATCGTCCACAAGCGTCCGCGCCATTTGTAACAGGCGACCCGCATCACGAACGCCCTTTGGGCGGCTCGGGCTCCTTGAGGTTGGCGAGCAGAACGCCGATGTCGCGCAGCTCGCTCACGTCGGCGGCGCCCATCGCCCGGGCGACCCGGCGGGTCGTCCCGAAGAGGTTGGCGAGGACCGGAATTTTGTAACCGAGCGGGATTTTCGAAAAGAAGTGCCGGGCCGCCCGGCGCGCAGGACGAAGTCACCGACCGCTGTCATCTCATGCCGCGCGGAGACTGGCTCTGCGACCCGGCGCAACTCGCCGTCGCCTTCCAGCGCCGCGAGAAATTGTCGCAAATCGACGTACTTCATATCGAAAAGCTATAAGAAGAGCGCTTCCAAAGGTTGACCAGGAATTTGAGGGCTTCCTAGAATCGCGCCGTTTTGCGGTCGACCCGGCTTGGATACGCCAGGAGGGCGACCGAAGCTCCAGACGAAGGGACGCTGTCTGTCCTTGCGACCTGGGGAAATTATCGCCGTGCCCGCTGCCCGGTCGCCGTGCGACCAGGCGCTCGCCCGGCAGGAGAGGTAGCCATGTCCGAATTCGCCGCACTGTTCGCCCGAGCCAGATCTTGGCGCACGGCCGTGGTCCGCTCGGGCAAGGTGTTCCTCGGCGACGCCGGCCATGGACTGCTCGAGGTCGGCCACAACTCGCTGGCCCTGCTCGGCTTGCTGCTGATCGGCTTGGTGCTCTTCACCGACCGGCCACGCCGATGTTCGCCACGCCCTCGAAGGCCAGGCGCTCCAGTGGCTGCAGGCGCGCCAGGAAGCGCGCGTCCAGCCCGCCGTGGGCGAGGCCGAGCCGGACCTGGGCGAGCCCGACGCGATCGCCCGGGCGACGGCGTCCGACCCGAAGGATCTCAGCCGGACGCAGGCCGCGGTCGCGCTCTGGCTGGCCCGCCGCTATCACGTCGCTCCCGAGCCGGTGAGCCGACTGGTGCAGGAAGCCTGGACCGTCGGCGCCCTGGTCAATCTCGACCCGACGCTGATCCTGGCGGTGATGGCGGTCGAGTCGAGCTTCAATCCGTTCGCCCAGAGCCCGGTCGGCGCCCAGGGCCTGATGCAGGTCATGACCAAGGTCCACGACGACAAGTACGAGGCCTTCGGCGGCAGCCACGCGGCCTTCGACCCGGTGACCAACCTGCGCGTCGGCGTCCAGGTGCTGAAGGAATGCATCGCCCGCAGCGGCGGCCTCGAAGCCGGGCTGCGCGCCTACGTCGGCGCCGCCAACAGCGGCGAGGACGGGGGCTACGCGGCGAAGGTGCTCGCGCAACAGAACATCCTGCGCCAGATCGCCGGCGGCGGCCCGGGTCGCCATCACGGCGGCAGTCGGCCCGCCGGCGCGGCCGAAGGCGGCACCCGAAGCGGCTCCGGCAGCCGATCGTCGAGGCGCCCGCGGCCGTGCCCCGACGAAGCGCCCGCGGCTGCCGACAAGATCGCCCTGCTTCACTGACGCGCCGCGGCGAGCGGCGCTCGGCCGCGTCGCTCCGCTACACTGGCAGCGCCGTGCGACTGGCGATGCGGCTCCCGGCGGGAGCCCGAGGTGGGTCACCACCGGGAAGCACGGTCGGCACCTGCGTCGCTCGTGTCGGTCGAGCCGTTCGCCTGGGCCGCCCCGCGAGCCGTCGCATTCGATTCGCGCGGATTGCCTTGAAGGACGGCCTCCCATGTTCGATCGCAGCACCTCCACCCTGGCCAACGTCGACCCCGAGATCGCTTCGGTGATCGCGCGCGAGAACCAGCGCCAGGAAGAACACATCGAGCTCATCGCCTCGGAAAACTACGCCTCGCCGGCGGTGATGGCGGCGCAGGGCACGCAGCTCACCAACAAGTACGCCGAGGGCTATCCCGGCAAGCGCTACTACGGCGGCTGCGAGTTCGTCGACATGGTCGAGCAGCTGGCGATCGATCGCTGCAAGCAGCTGTTCGGCGCCGAGTACGCCAATGTCCAGGCGAACTCGGGCTCGCAGGCCAACCAGTCGGTCTTCTTCGGCCTGATCCAGCCCGGCGACACCGATCATGGGAATGAGCCTGGCCGAAGGCGGCCACCTCACCCACGGCATGGCGCTCAACATGAGCGGCAAATGGTTCAAGGTCGTGAGCTACGGCCTGACGCCGGCCGAGGAGATCGACTACGACGCGATGGAGCGGCTCGCGCACGAGACCCGGCCCAAGCTGATCATCGCCGGCGCCTCGGCGTACAGCCTGAGGATCGACTTCGCGCGCTTCGCCAAGGTCGCCAAGGACGTCGGCGCCTGGTTCATGGTCGACATGGCGCACTACGCCGGCCTGATCGCCGCCGGCCTCTATCCGAATCCGGTGCCGCACGCCGACGTCGTCACCTCGACCACGCACAAGAGCCTGCGCGGCCCGCGCGGCGGCATCGTCCTGATGAACGACGAGGCGGTGGCCAAGAAGATCAACAGCGCGATCTTCCCCGGCATCCAGGGCGGCCCGCTGATGCACGTGATCGCCGCCAAGGCGGTGGCGTTCAAGGAAGCGCTGGCGCCCGAGTTCAAGACCTATCAGCAGCAGGTCGTCAAGAACGCGGTCGTGCTCGCCGAGACGCTGACCGAGCGCGGCCTGCGCATCGTCAGCGGCCGGACCGAGAGCCACGTCATGCTGGTCGACCTGCGCCCCAAGGGACTGACCGGCAAGGAAGCCGAGACCGTCCTGCAGGCGGCGCACATGACGTGCAACAAGAACGGCATCCCGAACGATCCGCAAAAGCCGATGGTGACGAGCGGCATCCGCCTCGGCACGCCGGCGCTGACGACGCGCGGCTTCGGCGCGGACGAGACGAAGCAGACCGCGAACCTGATCGCCGACGTGCTCGACCGGCCCGCACGACGAAGCCAACCTCGCCGCGGTGCGCGCCAAGGTCGCGACGCTGACGCGCGACTTCCCGGTCTACCGATAGCCGTTGAAGGGGTCGCGCAGCGACCCGCTGTCGTTCCGACATCCACCCATGCGTTGTCCGTTCTGCAGCCATGAAGACACCCAGGTCGTGGAGACGCGCGACTCCGACGAGGGCGACGTCGTCCGCCGGCGCCGCCGCTGCCAGAGCTGCGACAAGCGCTTCACGACCTACGAGCACGCCGAGATCGCCCTGCCCTCGGTCGTGAAGAAGGACGGCACGCGCGCCGAGTTCGATCCGGCGAAGGTGCGCGCCTCGATGACGCTCGCCCTGCGCAAGCGCCCGGTCAGCGTCGAGCAGATCGACGCCGCGATCGAGCGCATCCAGGACAAGCTGCTCAACAGCGGCGCCAAGGAAGTGCTCTCGGCCAAGCTCGGCGAGCACGTGATGCGCGAGCTCAAGCGCATCGACAAGGTCGCCTACGTGCGCTTCGCCTCGGTCTACCGCAGCTTCGAAGACGTCGACGAGTTCAGGCAGCTGATCCGCGATATCTGAGCGGCCACCGAACGGCGCTCCCGCCACGCGCCCGCCGGCGCCGTGCACCATCGACGGGTCGGCGTTCCGGCAGCGCGCCGCGTCCTACCGTGCGCCGTCATCGGCAACGAGCCGACACGACTGGCAGCCGCACGCCGCTCGGCACCGCGTGGCGATCGCCGGGTCTGCGCGCTACCTCGATACCGGCGCCGGCGCGATCGATGCGAACATCGCGCATCCCGGCGAGTACGCGGACGTCGACCGCGCCCTCGTCGCGCAGAATTTCCTGGTCGTGCCGGGCGGCGAGAGCTGCCCGCGCGATCCGCCGACGGAGCAGCATCAGCCGTGAACGACATCCACCTCGCCGAGACCGCGTCGTCGCGCCATGCCTGAGCCATCGGCCGCGACCGTGGCGATCTCCGGGCCGATGCGCGAAGCGCTCGCGCTCGCCGGCAAGGCGATCGGCCTCTCGGACCCGAACCCGCGCGTCGGTTGCGTCATCGTCGCCGCCGACGGCACGGTGCTCGGCCGCGGCCACACGCAGCAAGCCGGCGGCGCGCACGCCGAGGTGATGGCGTTGCGCGACGCGGCGGCGGCGCGGCCACGACGTACGCGGCGCGACCGTCC
Organism: uncultured beta proteobacterium; assembly: GCA_963766315.1. GTDB lineage: Bacteria > Pseudomonadota > Gammaproteobacteria > Burkholderiales > Burkholderiaceae_C > Schlegelella_A. Next base: position 155,094 of record CAVXZM010000006.1, on the reverse strand, counting down.
ACGTCACGCTCGAGCCGTGCTCGCACCACGGCCGCACGCCGCCGTGCGCCGACGCGCTGATCGCCGCCGGCGTCGGCCGCGTCGTCATCGCCATGCGCGATCCGAATCCGCTGGTCGCGGGGCAAGGCGCGGCGCGGCTCGCCGCCGCCGGCATCGTCGTCGAGGCCGGCACCGGCGGCGCCGAGGCGCGCGAGCTCAACATCGGCTTCGTCTCGCGCATGGAGCGCGGCCGGCCGTGGCTGCGGCTCAAGGTCGCGGCCTCGCTCGACGGCCGCACCGCGCTCGCCGACGGCACCAGCCAGTGGATCACCGGCGAGGCGGCGCGGCGCGACGGCCACGCCTGGCGAAAGCGCGCCGGCGCGGTGCTGACCGGCATCGGCACCGTCCGCGACGACGATCCGCGACTCGACGTGCGCCTGGTCGAGACCGCGCGCCAGCCGCTGCGCGTGATCGTCGACTCGCGCCTCGAGACGCCGCCCGAGGCGCGCATCGTCGCGCCGCCCGGCTCGGTGCTTCTCTACGCGGCGGTCGACGACCCGATGCGCCGGCAGGCGCTCGAAGCGCGCGGCGTCGAGGTCGCGTTGCTGCCGTCGCCCAACGGCAAGGTCGACCTCGCGGCGATGCTCGCCGACCTCGGCCGGCGCGCCATCAACGAGCTGCATGTCGAAGCGGGCGAGAAGCTGAACGCGTCGCTTGCTCGGCGCCGGCCTGGTCGACGAACTGCTCGTCTACGTGGCACCGCGCCTGATCGGCAGCGGCCGCGGCCTGGCCGCGCTCGCGCCGATCGCGCGCCTCGACGATGCCCTCGGCTTTGCGTTCACGAGCGTCGAGCCGGTCGGCGCCGACCTGCGCCTGCGCCTGCGCCCGGCAGCGACGCCGCGCTTGGCCTGATTCGCGCCACTTCGCTGACGCCTGCGCGACGCCGCCCGGCGCCGCCGGCGAGGACAATCGCGGCATGTTCACCGGCATCGTCAGCGGCATCGGCCGCATCGTCGAGGTCCACGCGCTCGGCAGCGGCGCCGCGTTCGGCCACGCGCTGACGATCGAAGCGCCGGCCGGCTGGCTCGGCACGGCGCGCGATCGGCGACAGCATCGCCCTCGCCGGCGCCTGCATGACCGTCGTCTCGATCGACGCCGCGCGGCAGCGCTTCCAGGTCGAGGTCTCGGCCGAAAGCCTCGCCGCGACGCACGGCCTCGATGCCGCCGGCGAGATCAATCTCGAAAAGGCGCTGCGTGCCGGCGACCGGCTCGACGGCCATCTCGTCAGCGGCCACGTCGACGGCGTCGGCACGGTGACGCGCTTCGAGCGCGCCGGCGAATCGTGGACCCTCGCCGTCGCCGCGCCACCAACGCTGGCGCGCTTCCTCGCGCTGAAGGGCTCGATCGCGGTCGATGGCGTCAGCCTCACCGTCAATCGCGTCGCCGACACCGCCGCGGCATGCGAGTTCAGCGTCAACCTCATCCCGCACACGGTCGAGCACACGACGCTGCGCGGTCTCGAAGTCGGCCGCAGGGTCAATCTCGAGGTCGACCTGATCGCCCGCTACGTCGAGCGCATGCTGAGCGGCGCTGGCGGCCCCGACCTGACCGCGCCCTCGCCAATCACCGCCGCCACCTACAATTTCAGCCATGACCGATCGCCCCGATTCCCGAGCTCGTCGCCGAGCTGGCCGCCGGCCGGATGGTGATCCTGGTCGACGAGGAAGACCGCGAGAACGAGGGCGACCTCGTCCTTGCCGCCGATCTCGTCACGCCCGAGGCGATCAACTTCATGGCCCGCTTCGCGCGCGGCCTGATCTGCCTGACGCTGACGCGCGAGCGCTGCGAGCGGCTGCAGCTGCCGCCGATGACGGCCAGGAACGGCGCCCAGCACGGCACCGCCTTCACCGTCTCGATCGAGGCCGCGAGCGGCGTCACGACCGGCATCTCGGCCGCCGATCGCGCGCGCACCGTGCAGGCGGCGGTGCGCCGCGAAGCGCGCGCCGCCGACCTGGTGCAGCCCGGCCACATCTTCCCGCTGCAGGCGCAGGACGGCGGCGTCCTGATGCGCGCCGGCCACACCGAGGCCGGCTGCGACCTCGCGGCGATGGCCGGCCTGACGCCGGCGGCCGTGATCTGCGAGGTGATGAACGACGACGGCACGATGGCGCGCCTGCCCGATCTGATCGCCTTCGGCGAGCGCCACGGCCTGAAGATCGGCACGATCGCCAGCCTGATCGAGCACCGCAGCCGCAACGAGACGCTGATCGAGCGCGCCGGCACGAGGAAGATGCTGACCCAGCAGGGCGAGTTCACCTGCGCCGCATACCGCGACCACACCGGCGGCCTGCACCTGGCGCTGACGCACGGCAGCTGGAGCGCCGCCGACGAGGTGCTCGTGCGCGTCCACGAGCCGCTCTCGGTGCTCGACCTGCTCGACGCCGGCCCTGGCGATCACTCGTGGCCGCTGCCGCGCGCGCTGGCGGCGCTGCAGCGCGGCGAGCGCGGCGTCGCCGTCCTCCTCAACTGCGGCGAGGACGCCGCGGCGCTCTTGCCGCACGTGCTCGCGCGCAGCCGCGGCGCGCGCGCGCCGGCGACGCCGCTCGACCTGCGCACCTACGGCATCGGCGCGCAGATCCTGCGCGACCTCGGCGTCGGCCGGATGAAGCTGCTCGGCAGCCCGCGCCGCATGCCGAGCCTGTTCGGCTACGGCCTCGAGGTCACCGGCTACCTGGCCGACGAGCCGGTCGCCGCCGGCCGCGGCGGTGGTCCATGCGCAACGCTGAGCGCGGCCAGGGCGCGCGCCTCGACGGCCGCGACCTGCGCGTCGCCATCGTCCAGGCGCGCTTCAACGCCGAGCTCACCGACGCGCTGGCGCGCGTCTGCCGCGAAGAGCTGGTCGCGCTCGGCGTCGGCGCCGGCGACATCACGCACCTGCAGGTGCCGGGCGCGCTCGAGATCGGCGTCGCCCTCAGCGCCCTCGCCGACGCCGACGAGTACGACGCGCTGATCGCGGTCGGCTGCGTCATCCGCGGCGAGACGTATCACTTCGAGCTCGTCGCCAACGAGAGCGCGAGCGCGGTGACGCGCGTCGCCATCGACCACGGCATCGCCATCGCCAACGCCATCCTCACCTGCGACACGCTCGAGCAAGCGCACGCGCGCGTCGCCGAGAAGGGCCGCGACGCGGCGCGCGTCGCGGTCGAGATGGCCAACCTGCTGGACGAGATCTCGTGAGCGGCGGCGACGAGCTCGCGGCCGGCCGGCCGGCCGGCGCGCGCGCCGGCGCGGCGCTCGAGCGCGAAGTCGGCACGCCGGCGTTCGCGCGAGCTGGCGCTGCAAGGCCTCTACGAGTGGCTGCTCGGCGGCGCCGATGCCGGCGTCGTCGACGCCCACGTGCGCGAGCAGGACGGCTTCGACAAATGCGACGTCGCTCACTTCGATCTGCTTCTGCACGGCGTCATTCGCGAGGCGGCGGCGATCGACGCGCGTGCTCGCCGCTCACATCGACCGCAAGGCCGAGCTGCTCTCGCCGATCGAGCACGCGGCGCTCATGATCGGCACCTTCGAGCTGATGCGCTGCGTCGAGATCCCCTATCGGGTGGCGATCAACGAGGCGGTCGAGCTCGCAAAAAGCTTCGGCGGCACCGACGGTCACAAGTACGTCAACGGCGTGCTCGACAAGGCCGCTGCGGCGTTGCGTCCGAGCGAAGTCGGCGCGCGCCGCGCACCGCGCGACTGAAGACCGCGCCGACCGCCTGTCGCGTCGGCGCGGCAGAGCTGCCAAGAGCTACCGCTCATTGGTGAGCTTGTGTTACGAACGTAGGCCGACGAGTGTTTTTCACGCTTCTCGGCCGTGCCGCTCACTTAAGCTGGCGGAGTGAGCAGTCCGATCCCGCCTCCGGTGCCCGCCGGCGACTCCGAGCCTGGCCCCACGCCGAGCCTTCCGGGCGTCGCGCTGTGGAGCGATTCCGATCCGCCGCCCGGGCCGGAAGTGCCGGCCGTCGCCTTCACCGGCCTGGTCGCGAGCCCGCCGAGCGGCGTCATTCCGACGATCGGCCACATCGGCCGCTACGCGCTCAAGTACCAGCTCGGCGAAGGCGGCCTCGGGCACGGTGTTCGCCGCGCACGATCCGCTGCTGTCGCGCCTGATCGCGGTCAAGACGCTCAACGTCGAGGTCGCCGAAGAAGAGCGCGAGTCGTTCAATGCGCTCTTCCTCAACGAGGCGCGCGCGGCCGGCGGCCTGAGCCACCCGCACATCGTCACCGTCTTCGACGCCGGCATCAGCGACCAGCGCGCCTACATCGCGATGGAGCTGCTCAAGGGCCGCGACCTGCGCCAGCTGCGCCAGGAGGGCTGGCGCGCGACGCCGGCGCAGGCCGCGCTGATCGTCCGCCGCGTCGCCGACGCGCTCGCCTTCGCGCACTCGAAGGGCGTGATCCATCGCGACATCAAGCCGGCCAACATCTTCATGGTCGGCCGCACCCAGCCGCGCGTGCTCGACTTCGGCATCGCCCGCGTCGCCCACAAGCAGGACGGCGGCGATCCGCACTCGGGCGCGGGCTCGCCCTACTACATGGCGCCCGAGCAGATGCGGCGCGAGCCGGCCGATCGCCGTGCCGATGTCTTCTCGCTCGGCGTCGTCCTCTACGAGTTGCTCACCGACACCAAGCCGTTCCGCGGCGAATCGCTGAACGAGATTCGCGAGGCGGTGCTGACGCACGAGCCGCCGCTGGCGAGCAAGGTCGATCCCGCGGTGCCGAAGGCGCTGGCGCTGATCGCGGCGCGCGCCATGGCCAAGGATCCGGAGCAGCGCTTCCGCTCGGCGCGCTCATTCGCACGCGAGCTGCGCCAATGGCTCGACGACAACCCGGCGGTCGCCGAGGGCGACGCGCCGGCGCGCGCCGCGCCGCGAGCGCGCGCCCGAGTCGCGATCGTCGCCGGTGCGGTCGCTGCCATCACCCTTGCCGTCGCTGGCGCATGGGCGATGTTCGGCCCTTCGTCCGACCGCGCCGCCGCGATCGCGACGACCGAAGCGCGCCTGCCCGCGACGCGCCCGGCCGAGACCGTGGTCGCACCGGCGACCGACACCGCGGCCGCGGCAGCGCCGGACCGCGGCAGCACCGACCCGCGGCAGCGCCGGTGGCGCCCGCGGCGACGGCGCTCGTCGTCGCCGAAGCGCCGGCATCGACGGCGGCGCCGGCCGAGATCCTCACGGCGACGGCGGTCGCACCCGCCGCCGAGCCGGTCGTCGCCGCGCACGCGCCGACGCGTCCGGCCGCGACGGCCGCGCTGCCGACAAGCGCCGTCGCGACCGCTCCGCGCGAGTCGGCCAAGGATCGGCGCGCCCGCGAGGCGCGCGAGACGCGAGGCCCGCGACAACGAAGCCCGGGCGGCGGCGGCGCGCCTGATCGCGCCGCCGACCGGAACGGTGAAGATCGCGATCAGTCCCTGGGGCCTGGTCGAGGTCGACGGCGCGGCGTCGGGAGCGGCGCCGCCGATCACCGAACTGACGCTGCGCCGAGGGCCGGCACCAGATCGTCGTTCGCAACGGCGACTTCGCGCCCTACACGGCGTCGGTCAACGTGACCGCGGGCCAGACTGTCTCGTTGCGCCACAAGTTCGGCTCGTGAGCCCGAGCCGTCTGCGCGCCGCGCTAGCATCGGCCGCCTGGCTGCTGGCCGCCTGCGCGCAGGCGCCGCCGGCTCCGGTCGGGCTTGCTCGATGTCACCGCGCGGCCGGCCGAGAAGGCGCTTCTGGCCGGACTGAAGGCCTATGACGACGCCCAATACGAACCCGCCGAACGACTGTTCAAGGAAGCCCTCGCGGCGGGCCTGGTCTCGCCGCGCGATCGGGCCGAGGCGCACAAGCGGCTCGCCTTCATCGATTGCGCCACCGGCCGGCTCGACGAGTGCGAGTCCGACTTCAAGCGGGCACGCCAGGCCGACAAAACCTTCGCGCTCGACAAGTCCGAGGCCGGGCATCCGGTCTGGGGACCGGTCTACAAGAAGCTGCAGCCCTGAGCCACGAGGCGCCGCGTTGGCCACGCGCGAGGCGGCGCGATGACGGACGGCGCGGGCGCTCCGTTTCGCTGCACGATGCGCGTCTACTGGGAAGACACCGACGCCGCCGGGATCGTCTTCTACGCCAACTACCTGAAATTCTTCGAGCGCGCGCGCACCGAGTGGCTGCGCGGCCTCGGCTTTGCCCAGGAGGCGCTGCGGCGCGACACCGGCATCGCCTTCGTCGTCAGCGAAACCGCGGTGCGCTATCGTCGGCCCGCTCGCCTCGATGACCTGATCAGCGTGAGCGTCGACGTGCTCCACCTCGGCCAGGCCAGCCTCGAGATCGCGCAGGAGGCGCGGCGCGCCGACGAATTGCTCGCCGATGGCACGATCCGGATCGGCTGCGTCGAGCTCGGAACTTTCCGGCCGTGCCGGATCCCCAACGACATTCGCCAATCCCTTCGCCGATGAACCAGGACTTCTCGATCGTCACGCTCGTGCTGCACGCGAGCTTCGTCGTTCAGATCGTCATGGCGGGGCTGCTGATCGCCTCGCTCGCCAGCTGGACCGTCATCTTCGGCAAGCTCTTCGGGCTGCGCCGCACCAAGGCCGCCAACGACGAGTTCGAGCGCGATTTCTGGGCCGGCCGCAACCTCAACGACCTCTATGCCGACGCCACCCGGCAAACCGGCGACGCGCCGATGGAGCGCATCTTCGCCTCGGGAATGCGCGAGTTCTTCAAGCTGCGCGAGAAGCGCGTGATGGACACCGGCGCGTTGCTCGACGGCGCGCGCCGGGCGATGCGGGCGAGCTTTCAGCGCGAGCTCGACGCGATCGAGTCGAACCTGTCGTTCCTCGCCTCGGTCGGCTCGGTCTCGCCCTACGTCGGTCTGTTCGGCACCGTCTGGGGAATCATGCACGCCTTCATCGGCCTGTCGAACATGACCCAGGTGACGCTGGCGACGGTCGCACCGGGAATCGCCGAAGCCCTGGTCGCGACCGCGATCGGCCTGTTCGCGGCGATCCCGGCGGTGATCGCCTACAACCGCTTCGCGCGCGACATCGATCGCATCGCCGGCCAGCTCGAGAGCTTCATCGAGGAGTTCTCCAACATCCTGCAGCGCAACGCCGGCGCGATGCCGGCACCGGTGCCCGCGCCGCCGGCAGTGATGGCGTCGCGCTGAGCCCGGCGAGACAGGTCGCGAATGCCCGCCGTCATCCAGCGCAGCACGCGCCGGCGCACGATCAGCGAGATCAACATGGTCCCGTTCATCGACGTCATGCTGGTGCTGCTGATCATCTTCATGGTGACCGCGCCGCTGATCACCGCCGGCGTCGTCGACCTGCCGAGCGTCGGCAAGGCGCGCCAGCGGAGCGAGGCGCACGTCGTCGAGCTGGTCGTCGGCGCCGACGAGCAGCTCCGCCTGCGCGTCGACGGCAAGGACCTGCCGCCGATGGCGCTCGCCGACGTCGCCGCGCGCGTGCATGAGGCGCAGGGCGGCGTCGAGTCGACGCCGGTCGTGATCTCGGCCGACCGCAGCGTGCGCTACGAATCGGTGGTCAAGGTGATGGACGCGCTGCAGCGCGCCGGCATCCAGCGCGTCGGCCTCTCGGTCAAGAGCCAGCGCAATTGATGAACACCGCGGCCCTCGAGCGCGACGCGTTCGCGCCGCAGCAGCCGGCCGGGATGCGCTCCGGGCTGATGCTCGCGCTCGTCGCGCATGCGCTCCTGATCCTGGCCCTCGTCTGGGGCGTGAGCTGGAAGGCGAGCGAACCCGAAGGCGTCGTCGCCGAGCTCTGGTCGGCGCTGCCGCAGACGGCGGCGCCGCGGCCGACGCCGCCCGAGCCGACGCCGCCCGTGGTCGAGCCGAAGCCGGCGCCGCCGGTCGTGCCCAAGGTCGAGCCCGCGCCGCCGCCGAAAGCCGACGCGCAGATCGCGATCGAGCGTGCGCGTGAGCAGGCGCGCCGCGACGAAGCCGAGCGCGCCGAGGCGCAGCGCAAGATCGAGGCCGCCAAGCGCGACCAGGCCGAGAAGAAGAAGGTCGCCGACGCCGAGCGCGAGCGCCAGCGCCTCGCCGACGAGCAGGCCGAGAAGAAGAAGCTCGCCGAGCAGCAGAAGAAGGACGACGCGCGCCAGGCGGCGATCCGCGAGGCCAACCTGCGCCGCATGATGAGCCAGGCCGGAACGAGCGAAGACCCGGCCGCGACCGGCAACGCGGCGCGCACGTCGGGGCCGTCGGCGAGCTACGCCGGCCGGATCAAGGCGCGGATCAAGCCGAACATCGTCCTGACCGCGTCGGTGACGGGCAATCCTTCGGCGACGGTCGAGGTGAAGGTCGCGCCCGACGGCACGATCGTCGGCAGGAAGCTCGTCACGAGCAGCGGCTCGCCGGCGTGGGACGAGACCGTGCTGCGCGCGATCGACAAGACCGAGGTGCTGCCGAAGGACGTCGACGGCCGGGTGCCGCCGACGATGACGATCGCCTTTCGCGCCGCACGAGTAGCCAGCGCCGGACGGCGCGAGGCCGCTCAGGGCTCGAGCGCGAGGCCGCTGACGTAGGAGACGCTGTGGCTCTGCGTGTTGTCGGAGTCGGCGCCGATGGCGATGCCGACGATCGGCGGCACGACCTTGCTCTCGTCGCTGAACAGCTTCATGAAGTCTGCGCCGACGTCGCGCTTCTCGGCGACCCACTTGTTGAGGCGGTCGTTCCCCGACTCGAGCACCATGTAGCGCATGCGGCGCGTGAACGCGTTGTCGAGCGTCGTTCCGGCCGGCAAGCTTCGGCGTCCCAGACGTAGCAGACCGTCGCCGTCGGCACCGGGTCGCTCGTCTTGCCGCGCGCCAGGCGCAGCAGCTGACGGTCGGTGAACGGAACGCTGTCCATCGGCAGATCGAAGAAGACGCAGACCTTCACCGCGGTGTCGTCGCCACGCTTCTCGTGCAGATCGGCCGCCTCGAGCGGCTTTTCGATCCGCCATTGCCAGGCGAGCTGCGCCGGCGCGGCGAGCTGATTGACCGGATGGACGAGATTTCCGTACGACAGGTCCGCCTCGATCTTGACGGCGCGCTTGCCGTCGATATCGACCACCGAAAAGCGCGTGAACGGCTTGGTCTGCTGCGGCAGGCCGACGACCTTCCATGGCGCCTGCGGCGCACCGCCGGCATTGCCGAACGACGTCACCGCCGATTGCGCGGCGGCAGGACCGGAAAGCGACGCGAGCGCGACGGCGAGGGAGCGCGGGAAGGAGGACGAATCGGTTCATGGGCCGAGTGTCGCCTGACTTCGGGCCCGCTGCCAAGAGCGGCAGCCCGGGTGGCTCACGCCTCGCCGCACCCGCCGCCACCGGGCGTCTCGATCACGAACACGTCGCCGGCCTGCATCTCGACGCTGGCGATATGGTCGAGCGGCTCGACGCTGCCGTCGCCGCGCTCGACCCGGTTCACGCCCGGCCGCCCGGCGCGCGCCGCCGGCGATGCCGAAGGCGCCGGCGTGGCGGCCGTTCGACAGGATCGACGCCGTCATCGGCTCGAGGAAGCGGACCCGCCGGACGCCGCCGTCGCCGCCATGCCAGCGACCGCCGCCGCCCGAGCCGGCGCGCAGCGCGAAGCTGTCGAGCCGGACCGGAAAGCGGAACTCGAGCACCTCGGGGTCGGTGAGGCGCGAATTCGTCATGTGCGTCTGCACGACCGAGGTACCGGCGAAGCCGCCGATGGCACGGCCCTCGGCGTCGAAGTTCAGCCCGGCGCCCGAGCCGCCGGCGATGGTCTCGTAGTACTGGTGACGCGCGTTGCCGAAAGTGAAGTTGTTCATCGTGCACTGCGCCGATGCCATCACGCCGAGCGCGCCGTAGAGCGTGTTGGTGATGCAGGTCGAGGTCTCGACGTTGCCGGCGACGACCGACGCCGGCGGCCGCGGATTGAGCATCGAGCCTTCCGGGATGATCACCACCAGCGGCTTCAGGCAGCCGGCATTGAGCGGGATCTCGTCGTCGACGAGGGTGCGAAAGACGTACAGCACCGCCGCCATGCAGACCGCAGTCGGCGCGTTGAAGTTGTTCTCGAGCTGGGCCGAAGTGCCGGTGAAATCGATCGTCGCGCTGCGTGCCTTCGCGTCGACGCGGATCGCGACGCTGATCCTGGGCGCCGTTGTCGAGCGGCAGCGTGAACGCGCCGTCACGCAGCTTCGTGATGACGCGGCGCACCGACTCTTCGGCGTTGTCCTGAACGTGCTGCATGTAGCTCTTGACGACGTCGAGCCCGTACTGCTGCGACCATCGCCGCCAGCTCGCGCGCGCCCTTCTCGTTGGCCGCCACCTGCGCCTTCAGGTCGGCGATGTTCTGCGCCGGGTTGCGCGACGGCCAGCGGCCGCTCTCGAGCAGCGCCTTCGTCTCGGCCTCGAGGAAGCGGTCGCCTTCGACCAGCTTGACGTTGTCGAACTGGACGCCCTCCTCCTCGATGCGGGTCGAGAACGGCGGCATCGAGCCCGGCGTGGTCCCGCCGATGTCGGCGTGATGACCGCGCGAGCCGACGTAGAACGTCGGCGCGGCGCTGTCGTCTTCGAGGTAGACCGGCGTCACGACCGTCACGTCGGGCAGATGCGTGCCGCCGTGGTACGGATCGTTGAGCGCGTAGACGTCGCCGCGCCGCATCCGGCCGGCGTTTCGCGCGATCACGGTCTTGATCGACTCGCTCATCGAGCCGAGGTGCACCGGCATGTGCGGCGCGTTGGCGATCAGGTTGCCGGCGGCGTCGAACAGCGCGCACGAGAAGTCGAGCCGCTCCTTGATGTTGACCGAGTAGGCGGTGTTCTGCAGCTGCAGCCCCATCTGCTCGGCGATGTTCATGAACAGGTTGTTGAACACCTCGAGCAGGACCGGATCGACCGAAGTCCCCGCGGCGCGCCGCGTCGGCCGTGCGACGGTGCGCTCGAGGACGAGATGGTCGAGCGCGGTGACGCGCGCCGACCAGCCCGGCTCGACCACCGTGGTCGCGTTGCTCTCGACGACGATCGCCGGGCCGGCGATGGTCTGCCCCGGAAGCGCCGCCGCGCGCTCGACGAGCGCGGCGTCGTGCCAGCGACCGTCGCTGAACATTCGCACCGTCGCCGCGACCGCCGCCGCGCCCGCGGCGACGAGCGCGTGCGGCGCTTCGCCGGCGGTGTCCCCGGCGCCGACCGCTTCGACCGACACCGCCTCGACGATCAGCCGGCGCTCGTGCATCAGGAAGGCGAAGCGCTGGCGATACGCGGCCTCGAAGCCGCGCTGCAAGCCGGCCTCGTCGGCGAACGGGACGACCAGTGCCGAGTCGGTCCCCTCGTAGCGCAGGTGAACGCGGCGCTGCACGCCGATCCGCGCCGCGGCGACACCCTGGTGCGCGAGCTCGCCGGCGGCCGCGTCGGCGAGCTCGTCGAGGCGCGCCGAGATCGCGGCGAGCGCGCCGGCGAGCGGCTGCTCGATCGCCGCCTGACGCATCACTGTCTGCTCGGCCAGGCCCATGCCGTAGGCCGAGAGAACGCCGGCCAGCGGATGGATGTAGACGCGCTCCATGCCGAGCGCGTCGGCGACGCGGCAGGCATGCTGGCCGCCGGCGCCGCCGAAGCACTGCAAGGTGTAGCGGGTGACGTCGTAGCCGCGCGCGACCGAGATCTTCTTGATCGCATTGGCCATCGCGCCGACGGCGATGTCGATGAAGCCATCGGCGACTTGCTCGGGCGATCGCGTGCTTCCGGTCGCCGCGGCGATCGTCGCCGCGAGCGCGTGGAAGCTGGCATCGACGACGTCGGCGTCGAGCGGCTGGTCGCCGGCCGGCCCGAAGACGCGCGGAAAGTGAGCCGGCTGAATCTTGCCGACCATCACGTTGGCGTCGGTGACGGTCAGCGGCCCGCCGCGGCGGTAGCACGCCGGCCCCGGGTTGGCGCCCGCGCTCTCGGGGCCGACGCGAAAGCGCGCGCCGTCGAAGGCGAGGATCGAGCCGCCGCCGGCGGCGACGGTATGGATCGCCATCATCGGCGCGCGCACGCGAACGCCGGCGACCTTGGTCTCGAACGCGCGCTCGAACTCGCCGGCGTAGTGGCTGACGTCGGTCGAGGTGCCGCCCATGTCGAAGCCGATCACCTGAAGCGGTTTCGCGCCGTCGCGCTCGAGGCCCAGCTCCGCGGTCCGCACCATGCCGACGATGCCGCCCGCCGGCCCGGACAGGATCGCGTCCTTGCCCTGGAACGCGTGCGCCTCGGCGAGGCCGCCCGACGACTGCATGAAGTAGAGCTCGACCCCGGGCATCTCGGCCGCGACCTCGTCGACGTAGCGGCGCAGGATCGGCGACAGATAGGCGTCGACGACGGTCGTGTCGCCGCGGCCGACCAGCTTCATCAACGGGCTGACGCGGTGCGACACGCTCACCTGGGCGAAGCCCGCACTGCGTGCGATCCGCTCGGCGGCGAGCTCGTGCGCGGTGTGGCGCCAGCCGTGCATGAAGACGATCGCGACGCTTCTGAGTCCGGCGGCGAAAGCATCGCCGAGGTCGCGCGCGAGCGCCGCCTCGTCGAGCGCCCGCAGCACCGCGCCGTCGACCGCCATGCGTTCGTCGGCCTCGACGACCCGGGCGTAGAGCAGCTCGGGCAGGACGATCTCGCGCTCGAACAGGCGCGGCCGATCCTGATAGGCGATGCGCAGCGCATCGCGAAAGCCGCGCGTCGTGACCAGCAGCGTCGGCTCGCCCTTCCGTCTCGAGCAGCGCGTTGGTCGCGACCGTCGTTCCCATCTTCACCGACTCGACCTCGGTCGCGGTGATCGGCGCGGTCGCCGCCAGACCGAGCAGGCGGCGGATCCCGGCGACGGCGGCGTCGCGGTACTGCTCGGGGTTGTCGGAGAGCAGCTTCAGCGTCGCCAGCGTGCCGTCGGGGCGCTTGCCGACGATGTCGGTGAAGGTGCCGCCGCGATCGATCCAGAACTGCCAGCGCGGCAGCGTCGCGGCGGTCATTGGCCGCGTCCCGGTCAGTGCCGGAAAGCGGCTCGCGATCAAGGTGGTGATGTCGTGCACGGGCAGGCCGGTGGCGGCGCGGACGGCGTCGCCGTACGGTGGCATGTTGGTGCATTCAAGCACGATCGCGGCGACCTCGGGGCAGCGCACGACGAGCCTTTTTGCCGCGGCGACGGTGGCCGCGCGGGCTTCGTCGCCGTCGAGCTCGGCTCGGTTCTCGAGCAGCGTCGCGCGAAATGCGGAATCGGTCGCCAGGCCTTCGATCGGCGTGTCGGCCGGCGCGCCGACGGCGCGCAGATGGTCGGCGCTCAACGACGCCGGCGTCGGCGGTGACGATGCCGACGCGGCCGGTGCCGAGCCGCGCCTGCAATTCGGCGACGAGCAGCAGGCTCGAGCTCCAGAGCGGCACCGCGAGCGCCGCCTGCAGCTCGCGCTGGAACAGGGCGAGGAAGCCGCAGCTGGTCGCGATCGCCGCGACGCCTTCGCCCTGCAAGGCGCGCGCTGCGGTGATGAAAGGCGCGAGCAGCGAGGCATCGCGCTCGACGACGACGCGCCGCGGCGAGGCGCCGGCGACGATCCGATAGCGCACCGGAAAGGCGAAGGTCGACGGATTGCCGATGTCGCCGGGCGGCCGCGGGAAACGCGTCTCGAGCATCACGACGCCGAGCTCGGCCGCCATCGCTAGAGGGAAGTCGCCGCGCGCGCGGCCTGGTCGTAGAGGCCCGACATCGTTCGCAGCAGGCGCGCGCTTTCGCCGATGTCGGCATTGCGCTCGGCGTCGAGGTTGGCGATCAGGCACGCCTCGCGCACCTCGCGGTACCTCGCAACCGCGGTCTCGCCCGCCGGCGTCGGGCTGTAGAACACCTCCTTGCCGACCTTCTCGCCCTGCGCCAGGTCGGCCGCAAGCAGCTTCTTCAGCGAATAGGCGACGACGTGCGTGTCCTCGACGTTGAGGACGAAGCAGATGTCGCCGACCTTCTTGTTGCGCGCGCGATGGCAGATGTGGTGCAGCACCAGCACGTCGGTGATCGTTAGCTCAGGGCAGCCGGCGGCAGCCATGCAGCGCACCGCCCAGCGCGAGAACGCGTTCCAGGCGACGATCAGGCCGAACTCGAGCTCCGAGAGCTCGACGCTCTTGGCCGAGACCAGGTGCGACGACGAGACGATGCCCGGGGCCTTCGTCTTGCGCGGCGCGGCGCGGGCCGGCAGCGGCGCGACCTTGGTCGGCATCGGCACTTCCTCGAAACGTTGAAAACTTATTGACAATTTATCTCGATCATTCCTAGACTGCAAGCGCTCGGGCAAGAACCGATGTCCGACCGCGAAGGCACGCCCTATGCTTTTCGGGTCCCCATTCCACCGCCTGCCGGAGTGCTCATGAATCCTGTCGCCCGCCTTCATCCGCTTCTTGCGCGCCTGGGCGCTGCCTCGCTCGTCGTCTTCGCCTGCGCCGCCGCAGCGCAGACCAAGTGGGACCTGCCCGCCGCCTACCCGGCGAACAACTTCCACACCGAAAACCTGCAGCAGTTCGCCAACGACGTCGACAAGGCGACCGGCGGCAAGCTCAAGATCACGGTGCACGCCAATGCGTCGCTGTTCAAGGCCAACGAGATCAAGCGCGCGGTCCAGGGCGGGCAGGCGCAGATCGGCGAGATCCTGCTCACGGCGTACTCGAACGAGTGGCCGATCTACGGCGTCGACGGACTGCCCTTCCTCGCCGACAGCTACGCCTCGGCGAAGAAGCTCGACGCCGCGAGCAAGCCCGTGATGCAGGCCAAGCTCGCCGAGCAGGGAATGATGCTGCTCTACACCGTGCCGTGGCCGCCGCAGGGCATCTACGTCAACAAGCCGATCGCGGCCGCGGCCGATCTCAAGGGCGTGAAGTGGCGCGCCTACAGCCCGGCCACGGCGCGCATCGCCGAGCTCGTCGGCGCGCAGCCGGTGACGGTGCAGGCCGCCGAGCTGTCGCAGGCGATGGCGACCGGCGTGATCGAGAGCTACATGTCGTCGGGCTCGACCGGCTACGACACCAAGACCTACGAGCACATCAAGTACTGGTACGACACCCAGGCCTGGCTGCCGAAGAACGCGGTGATCGTCAACAAGGCGGCGTTCGACGCGCTCGACAAGCCGGCCCAGTCGGCCGTGATGAAGGCCGGCGCCGACGCCGAAGCGCGCGGCTGGGCCCTGTCGCAGCAGAAGAACGGCGAGTACCTCGACCTCTTGAGGAAGAACGGCATGCAGATCCTGCCGCCCTCGCCTCAGCTGAAGGCCGACATGGCCAAGGTCGGCGACACGATGCTGAAGGAGTGGCTCGACAAGGCCGGCGCCGAAGGCAAGGCCGTCGTCGACTCGTTCAAGAAGATGTAGGCGCGGAACGCGCCGATGCCCGCACCTGCCTTGCCCGCGCGCGGCCCGCTCGGCCGCGCGCTCGACCACCTGTACGACGCGACCGCCGCGCTCGGCGCCATGGCCATGGTGGCGCTGCTGGCGATGGTGCTGCTGTCGGTGGTCTCGCGCCAGGTCGGATTCAACGTCGGCGGGATCGACGCCTACGCCGGCTACATGATGGCCGCCGCCGGCTTCCTGGCGATGGCGCACACCTTGAAGCGCGGCGAGCACATCCGCGTCACGTTGCTGCTCGCGGCGCTGAAAGGCCGCAGCAGGCACGCGCTCGAGGTCTGGGCCCTGTTCGGCGCGACGCTGCTGGCGCTGCTCTCGGCGGTCTACAGCTGCAAGCTCGCCTGGCAGTCGTACACCTTCCACGACATCTCGACCAGCAACGACGCGACGCCGCTCTGGCTGCCGCAGATCTCGATGGCGCTCGGCGCGATCGTGCTGGCGATCGCCTTCATCGACGAGCTGGTGCTCGAGATCCGCGGCCGGCGCGTCGTTCCGCTGAGCGACGAGGCGCTGCGCAATGAGTGACTTCGCGATCACCGCGCTCTTGATCGGCGCGCTGTTCCTGATCCTTGCGAGCGGTGTCTGGATCGGCCTGACGCTCTCGGGCGTCGCCTGGATCGGCATGCAGCTGTTCAGCTCGCGGCCGGCCGGCGACGCGATGGCGGTGACGATCTGGGGCTCGGCGTCGAGCTGGACGCTGACCGCGCTGCCGCTCTTCGTCTGGATGGGCGAGATCCTGTTTCGCACCCGCCTCAGCCAGGACATGTTCAAGGGCCTGGCGCCCTGGATGCAGCGGCTGCCCGGCCGGCTGCTGCACACCAACGTCGTCGGCTGCGCGATCTTCGCCGCGGTCTCGGGCTCGAGCGCGGCGACCTGCGCGACGATCGGCAAGATGAGCCTGCCCGAGCTCGCCAAGCGCGGCTATCCCGACATGATGTCGCTCGGCTCGCTCGCCGGCGCCGGCACGCTCGGCCTGCTGATTCCACCCTCGATCATCATGATCGTCTACGGCGTCACCGCCGACGTCTCGATCTCGCAGCTGTTCATCGCCGGCGTCATCCCCGGCATCGTCCTGGCCGGCATCTTCTCGCTCTACATCGCCGGCTGGTCGATCAGGAACGCGCATCTCATCCCGCCTCCCGACGCGCCCATGACGTTCGCCGAGAAGCTGCGCGAATCGAAGAGCCTGATTCCGGTGGTGCTGCTGATCGTCGCCGTGCTCGGCTCGATCTACGCCGGCATCGCCACCGCGACCGAGGCGGCCGCGGTCGGCGTGCTCGGCGCGCTCGTGATCTCGACGGCCCAGGGCTCGATGAACTGGCCCACCTTCCGCGACTCGCTGATGGGCGGCACGCGCCTCTACTGCATGATCGCCCTGATCCTCGCCGGCGCCGCGTTCCTCACCCTCAGCATGGGCTACATCGGCCTGCCGCGCCATCTCGCGGAGTGGATCGCGACGCTCGGCCTGAGCAAGTTCGCGCTGATCCTGGCGCTGACCGCGTTCTACGTCGTCCTCGGCTGCTTCCTCGACGGCATCTCGATGGTCGTGCTGACGATGGGCGTGATCATGCCGACGGTGCAGAAGGCCGGCATCGACCCGCTCTGGTTCGGCATCTTCATCGTCATCGTCGTCGAGATGGCGCAGGTGACGCCGCCGGTCGGCTTCAACCTGTTCGTGCTCCAGGGCATGACCAAGCGCGAGATCGGCACCATCGCCAAGGCGGCGCTTCCCGTTCTTCCTGCTGATGGTGCTGATGGTCGTCATCCTCTACGTCTTCCCGCAGCTCGCCACCTTCTTGCCGCAGCAGATGCGGCGCTAGGCGCGACCGCAGTCAGCGCAGGATCAGGAACAGCGTCGCCACGGCGACGATCGCGCGCCAGCACCCAGCCGAGCATTCCCGCAGGAACTCGCGCTCGCGCGACTGCGGCGCGACGACGATCGGTGCGCGCCGGCGCCGGCCGGCGCGCGCGCCTGCAGCTGCGCCTCGAACGCCTTGAAGAAGTCGTCGGTGATCTTGCCCGCCGTCGCGTCGATCAGGCGCGAGCCGATCTGCGCCATCTTGCCGCCGACCGTCGCGCGTGCCTGGTAGGCGAGCCTGGTGCTCGCCGCGTCGACGGCCGTCAGCGCGACGTCGGCCGAGCCCTTGCCGAAGCCGGCGACGCCGCCCTGGCCGTCGAAGTTGATCGTGTAGCTGGTCGGCGGATTGACGTTGGTCAGCTTCAGGCTGCCCTTGAAGCGCGCGCTCACCGGGCCGATCTTCATCGCCACGACGGCGACGAAGCCGTCGTCGCCGACGCGCTCGAGCGACTCGCAGCCGGCGATGCAGGCCTTCAGGATCTCGGGGTCGTTGAGCGCGGCCCAGGTCGCGTCGACGCTGGCCGGAATGATTCGTTCGCCGCTCAGTTCCATCGCCGCATTCTGCTACCGATGCGCGGCCGGACGCGCCGTCAGCGCGGTCGCCAGCTCGGCCAGGCTCGCCAGGTTGTGCACTGGCAGGAAGCGGTCGACGTACGGCAGCAGCGCGCGCACCCCGCCGGCGCGCGGCTCGAAGCGGTCGAAGCGCAGCAGCGGGTTGAGCCAGACGATCTGGCGCGCGAACAGACGCAGCTGCTGCGCCGCGCGCGTCAGCTCGCCATGCTCGTCGCGATCGAGGCCGTCGCTGACGAAGAGGAGCGCGGCGTTGGCGCCGAGCAGGCGCCGCGCCCAGTGGCGGTTGAAGTCGTCGAGGCAGGCGGCGATGCGCGTGCCGCCTTTCCAGTCCTGCACCTGTGCGCTCGCCAGCTCGAGCGCGTGGTCGGGGTCGCGATGGCGGAGCGCCCGCGTGATGTTGGTGAGGCGCGTGCCGAAGGTCAGCGTGTGGACCTTCAGGTAGCGCCGCGTCAGGCCGTGGACGTAGTGCAGCATCAGCCGGGCGTAGCGATCCATCGAGCCCGAGACGTCGAGCAGGACGACGATCGTCGGCAGCTCGCTCCGCGGCCGGCTGAAGCGCGGCACCAGCGTCTCGGGCTGGCGCGCCATCGCCAGCATGGTCGCGCGCAGGTCGATCCGGCCGCGCGCGCTCGCCGCGTGGCGGCGCCGGCGCACCGGCGCGAACGGCAGCGGCACCTCCTCGGCGAGCTTCTTGGCGAGCTCGAACTCGGCCGTCGTCATCGACTCGAAGTCGGCGCGCTGCAGCCGCTCGCGGTCGGAGAAGGTGAAGCTGGTCTCGAACTCGACCTGCTCGTCGGGGCGCGGCGGCGCCTGCGGCGCATCGACCGGCGCAGCGGGAGCGAGCGCATCGGCGAGGCGGTTCGGCCGGCGCTTCTTCTCGCGATCGCCACGGCCGCTGATCTTCGGCAGCAGCTCGGCCATGAGCTTGTCGAGCAGCTTCGGATCGCGCCAGAAGGCGGCGAAGACGTCGTCGAAGAGCGGCTGCTGCTCGTGCCGGTCGAGCATCACCGCCGAGAGCGCGGCATGGACGTCGTCGCGTCGGCCGAGGCCCACCGCCTCGATCGCCGCCAGCGCCGGCGAGCACGCGGTCGGGACCGACCGGAACGCCGGCGTTGCGCAGGACGCGCGCGAAGTGGACGACGTTGTCAGCGAGCATCGGCGGGCGCGACGGCGGCGGTCCCGCCGCGCGCCATCGCCTGCAGCTCGGCGAGCAGGCGGCCGACGTCGCCGCCCTGCATCTTGGCGATGTCGTCGCGGTGCTTGAGCAGCACGCCGAGGGTGTCGCGGACGTTGTCGGGCGCCAGGCTCATCGCGTTCAACGCCACCAGCGCGTTGGTCCAGTCGATCGTCTCGGCGATCCCGGGCGCCTTGAACAGGTCGAGCGAGCGCATCCGCTGCACGAACATCACGACCTGCTCGTAGAGGCGCTCGGACGCGCCCGGCGCGCGGATGCGGACGATCTCGAGCTCGCGCGGCGCGTCGGGATAGTCGACCCAGTGGTAGAGGCAGCGGCGCTTCAGCGCGTCGTGGATCTCGCGCGTGCGGTTGCTCGTGATGACGACGATCGGCGCCGTGCCGGCCGCGGCCTTGACCGTGCCGAGCTCGGGGATCGTCAGCTGGTTCTCGGCCAGCACTTCGAGCAGGAAGGCGTCGAACGGCTCGTCGGCGCGGTCGAGCTCGTCGATCAGGAGCACCGGCGAGCGCGGCTGGGTCAGCGCCTGCAGCAGCGGCCGCTCGATCAGCATCGAGCGCGCGTACAGGCTCTTCGCCAGGCGCTCGCGCGAGGCCGCGTCGCCGACGTCGTGCGCCGCCTCGGCGAGGCGGATCTCCATCATCTGGCGCGCGACGTTCCACTCGTACGCGGTCTGGGCGACGTCGAGGCCCTCGTAGCACTGCACGCGCAGCAGCAGCGCGTTCGAGCGCCCGCGCCAACGCCTTGGCGAGCTCGGTCTTGCCGACGCCCGGCTCGCCCTCGACGAAGAGCGGCCGGCCGAGCTTGAGCGCGAGGAAGACCGAGGTCGCCAGGCGCCGGTCGGCGACGTAGCTCTCGCCGCCGAGCGCCGCGACGACGTCGTCGACGCTGGCCGGCGCCGCGGGAGCGGAAGAGGATCATCGAGCCATCCTAACCGGCGCCCGCGCCGGGCGCCGGCCGGACCTCGTCGCTCAGCGCGCGAGCGCCGCGGCGACCGCGCGCGAGGCGATGACGCTGATCATCGCCGCGCGGTACTCGGCCGAGCCGTGCAGGTCGGCGTTGATGCCGGCGGTCGGCATCTTGACCGCCTTGGCGGCCGTCGGCGCGTGAAGCTCTTGGCGAGCGCGTTCTCGATCTCGGTGGCACGAAAGGCACGTCCCTTCGCGCCGGTGACGCCGACGCGCACGCCGCCGGACGTCTGCGCGACGCAGACGCCGATCAGCGCGAAGCGCGACGCCTGCTGCTTGTACTTGACGTACGCCGCCTTCTGCGCCGCCGGGAACGGCGACCGCGGTGATCAGCTCGCCCGGCTGCAGCGCCGTTTCCCACAGGCCGGTGAAGAAATCGTCGGCGGCGATCGTGCGCCGGTCGGTGTGGATCGTCGCGTTGAAGGCGAGCACGCCGGCCGGATAGCACGCCGCCGGGTCGGCGTTGGCGATCGAGCCGCCGATCGTTCCCATGTTGCGCACCATCGGGTCGCCGATGCCGCCGGCGAGCTCGGCGATCGCCGGGAGCGATCGCGCCTGACATCGGCGTTGGAGGCGACGCTGGCGTGCGTCGCCATCGCGCCGATCGTGACGCCATTGCCGTCGGCCTTGATCGCCTTCAGGTCGGCGATCGCGCCGAGGTCGACCAGGCGCTCGGACTGCGACAGGCGCAGCCGCATCGCCTGGATCAGGCTCTGGCCGCCGGCGAGATAGCGGGTGTCGGCGCCGGCAGCGGCGGTCTTGGCGGCGTCGCGGCTGGTCGGCCGCTGGTAGTCGAATGCGTACATCGTTGTTCTCCTTGCTTCAGGCGGGCATGCCGTTGGCGGCGCGCCAGACGCGCTCCGGCGTGGCCGGCATCGCCAGGTCGACGACGCCGAGCGCGTCGGTGAGCGCGTTGATGTAGGCCGGCGGCGAGCCGATCGCTCCGGCCTCGCCGCAGCCCTTGACGCCGAGCGGGTTGTGGCTGCACGGCGTGTTGGTCGTGGCGACGTTGAAGCTCGGGATGTCGATCGCGCGCGGCATCGCGTAGTCCATGTACGAGCCGGTGACGAGCTGGCCCGACTGCGGGTCGTACGAGCACGCTTCCATCATCGCCTGGCCCAGGCCCTGGGCGATGCCGCCGTGCACCTGGCCCTCGACGATCATCGGATTGACGATGTTGCCGAAGTCGTCGACGGCGACGAACTGCTCGATCTTGACCTTGCCGGTGTCGGGATCGACCTCGACCTCGCAGATGTAGCTGCCGGCCGGATAGGTGAAGTTGGTCGGATCGTAGAAGGCGTTCTCGTTCAGCCCCGGCTCGAGCTTGTCGAGCGGGAAGTTGTGCGGCACATACGCCGTCAGCGTGACGTTGCCCCAGGCGACCTTCTTGTCGGTGCCGGCGACCTTGAACTCGCCGTTCTCGAACTCGATGTCGCTGTCCGCCGCCTCGAGCAGGTGGGCGGCGATCTTCTTGCCCTTGGCGATGACCTTGTCGACCGCCTTGACGATCGCCGTGCCGCCGACCGCGAGCGAGCGGCTGCCGTAGGTGCCCATGCCGAACGGCACGCGGCCGGTGTCGCCGTGGACGATCTCGACGTTGCCGACCGGGATGCCGAGGCGCGCCGCGACGACCTGCGCGAACGTCGTCTCGTGGCCCTGGCCGTGGCTGTGCGAGCCGGTGAAGACGGTGACCGTGCCGGTCGGATGGACGCGCACCTCGCCCGCCTCGAACAAGCCCGGCGCGCGCACCGAGCGCGCCGGCGATGTTCGACGGCGCGATGCCGCACGCCTCGATGTAGCAGGCGTAGCCGAGGCCGCGCTTCTTGCCCTTCGCCGCCGAGGCGGCCTTCCTCGCCGGAAAGCCGGCGACGTCGGCCATCTGCATCGCCTTGTCGAGGTGCGCCGCGTAGCCGCCGACGTCGTAGGTCAGGCCGACCGGCGTCGCGTACGGGAAGGTGGTGATGAAATTCTTCCTCCGGATCTCGGCCGGGTTCATCTTCATGTCGCGCGCCGCCTGCTCGACGATGCGCTCGACGACGTAGGTCGCCTCGGGTCGGCCGGCGCCGCGGTAGGCGTCGACCGGCGCGGTGTTGGTGAACACCGCCTTGACCTCGGCGTAGATCGCCGGCGTCTTGTACTGGCCGGCGAGCAGGGTGGCGTAGAGGATCGTCGGCACCGCCGAGGCGAAGGTCGACAGGTACGCGCCCATGTTGGCGATCGTCTTGACGCGCAGCGCCAGGAAGTTGCCGTGCCGCGTCCATCGCCAGCTCGGCGGTCGTGACGTGGTCGCGGCCGTGCGCGTCGGTGAGGAACGATTCGCTGCGCTCGGCCGTCCACTTGATCGGCCGGCCGACGCGCTTGCTCGCCCAGACCAGCGCGACGTCTTCCGGATAGAGGAAGATCTTCGAGCCGAAGCCGCCGCCGACGTCGGGCGCGATCACGCGCACCTTCGATTCCGGCAGGCCGAGCACGAAGGCGCACATCAGCAGCCGCTCGACGTGCGGGTTCTGGTTGGCGACGTAGAGCGTGTAGCTCTCGTCGCTGCGGTTGTAGGCGGCGTTGGCGGCGCGCGGCTCGATCGCGTTCGGGATCAGCCGGTTGTTGACGAACGAGAGCTTGGTGACGTGCGCCGCCTTGGCGAACGCGGCGTCGACCGCGGCCTTGTCGCCGTGGCCCCAGTCGTAGCAGGTGTTGTCGGCGACCTCGTCGTGCACCGCGGTCGCCGGCCGAGTCGGCGGCGCTGATGTCGATCACCGCCGGCAGCTCGTCGTAGTCGACGACCACCAGCTCGGCCGCGTCCTTGGCCTGCAGCAGCGTCTCGGCGACGATCAGCGCGACCTGGTCGCCGACGTGGCGCACCTTGCCCTGCGCCAGCACCGGATGCGCCGGCTCCTTCATCGGCGTGCCGTCCTTGCTGTGGATCAGCCAGCCGCACGGCAGGCCGCCGACCTTGGCCTCGGCGAGGTCGGCGCCGGTGATGATGTCGACCACGCCGGGCGCCGCCTTCGCGGCCGCGAGGTCGATCGAGCGGATGCGCGCGTGCGCGTGCGGGCTGCGCAGGAAGACGCCGTAGGTCTGCCCCTGCAGGACGACGTCGTCGGTGTAGTTGCCGGCGCCGGTGATGAAGCGCCGGTCTTCGCGGCGGCGCAGGCTCTGGCCGATCGGGCTCGCCGGCGACGTTCGTTCATGTTGCCCATGTTCTGCTCCTTCAGACCGCGGTCGGGGTCTTGCCCGACTGGCAGAACTGGATCGACTTGACGATGTTGTGGTAGCCGGTGCAGCGGCAGATGTTGCCGTCGAGCGCCTCGCGGATCTCGTCCTCGTTCGCCTTCGGGTTGTCGGCGAGGAGCTGCACCGCCGACATCACCATGCCCGGCGTGCAGAAGCCGCACTGCAGGCCGTGGCACTCGCGAAACGCCGCCTGCATCGGGTGCAGCTCGCCGTCCTTGGCCAGGCCCTCGATGGTCGTGATCTGGCTGCCCTGGACCTGCGCGGCGAGGATCGAGCACGACTTGATCGCGCGCCCGTTCATGTGCACGGTGCAGGCGCCGCACTGCGCGGTGTCGCAGCCGACGTGCGTGCCGGTGAGCTGCAGCTGCTCGCGCAGGAACTGGACGAGCAAGGTCCGCGAGTCGACCGTCTTGGTGACGGCCTTGCCGTTGACGGTGAGGGAAATGGGAATGTCCACGCCGGTCTCCTGCTGTGACGTGTTCGGGAAGCGGTGGCCAGGGATGTGGCGCCGCGGCGAAAGGGGTAGTCGCGGACGATTGTTCGGGGGCCCGGGGCCACGTCGCAAGGATCGGGTTTCCCTAATCCTGCTGCGAGCCCGCCGCGCGCAGCTGCGGAAGCCGAAGAAGCCGTCGTCGCGCGCGGGCGGCGCGAAGCCACGCAGGCGCGCGCTGCGCAGCGCCGGCCGGGTCGCGAACGACGCGCCGCGCAGCACCTTGTGGCCGGCGAACGCCGGCAGCGAATAGTCGCGCCATGGGCCCGGGCACGAAGCCGGGATAGGGCCGGAACGTGGTCGCGGTCCACTCGTGCACGTCGCCCCAGCGGAAGCCGCGCGAGGCGCCCTGGTGCGCCGCCGCCTCCCACTCGGCTTCGCCCGGCAGGCGCCGCCCGGCCCAGCGGCACCAGGCGTCGGCCTCGTACCAGCTGACGTGCACGGCAGGCTGCGCCGCGGCGACGCGCGCCAGCACGCCGAAGCGGCGCTGCAGGACGCCGTGGCGCATCTGGTCGACGTGGCGCGGCGTGCGCCGCGACTCGCGCTCGAGCCAGGCCCAGCCGTCGTCGCTCCAGTGGGCGCGCTCGTCGTAGCCGCCGTCCTCGACGAACTCGCCGTACTGCGCCCAGTTCACGACCTGGGCATCGATCTCGAACTCGGGAACGTCGACCGGGTGCGGCGCGAGCTCGTTGTCGAAGCGGAACCCCGGGCCGCTCGCACCGAGCAGCCAGCGCGTCGCCGGAAAGAACAGCGCCGGCCGGGCGGCCTGGGTCGCGATGCCGCGGCACGAGGCCGCCTTGTCGTCGATGCCGAGCGTCTGCGCCAGCACGGCGAAGCCTTCGGCGTGCAGCTCCTCGTGAAACAGCGCCAGGCGATGGAAATAGAGCGAGGCATCGTCCTCGGCGGCGCTGCCGGCGAGCAGCTCGAGCGTCGTCTCGAGCGACTCGACCAGGAAGTCGCGCGTCGCCTGCAGGTCCGGCAGCTCGCCATCGGCGAGCGCGCGGCGCTGCGGCCGATCGACCAGCGCCGGGTCGTACCAGCGATCGGCGTCGGGCAGGATCGACGCCAGCCGGAGCGCCGCCGGATCGGCGCTCTCGCCGCGCGCCCGCTGGACGTTGCGGCCGATCCAGTACTCCTGGAACCAGGCGATGTGGCCGAGCGTCCAGAGCGGCGGATCGAGTTCGGCGGCGAGCGCCGGCGCCAGATCGTCCGGCAGCAGCAGCGCTCGGCCATCGCCCGCCGCGGCCAGCGCCGTCGCCCAGCGCAAGGTGTGATTGCGGGCGTCGATCAACGCCAGCGACAGCAACTCCTTGCCGGCGCTGCGCAGGCTCGCGCTGTCGAGTCGGGAGGCGTCGAACTCGATCACGGGCTCGCGGCGTCGACACGGGCGCCCGGCACGATAGCGGCAGATAGCGCTCGGGCACCGTCGTCTTGTTCAGCCCTTTGGCGGTCATCTGCGGCACCGCTTCGGCGTTGCCGCAGACCCAGGTCACGGGGACGACCGGCGCGTCCTCGACCACGGCCGGCCGCAGCGTCAGCACCTTGCCCTGCACGGCGACGTTGGCGTGGTTGCCGAAGGTCACCTGGATCGCGCCCGACTCGACCGCGACCGAGCTGATGTAGTCGTTGACGATCTTGTCGGCAGCGGGCAAGCCGGCGCCGACGTTGTCGAGCGGCATCGTCGCCGACTTCGCCCAGGTCGCTGCGACCGGCGCCTTGACGATGTCGGTGAGCTTCAGCGACTCGACGATGCGATCGCGAATCAACTTGTCGGGAATACCAGGCAATGCGATCAGGGCGAGGATCGCGATGATGCCGATCACGATCATCAGCTCGAGCAGCGAAAAGCCGCGCCGCGCCCCGGCGCGGGGCCATCGGCGGTAAGGTCGCAACGGCAAGGACGGATCGGGCATGCAGAACGAATTGGAGACGCTCGACGCGCTCGGCATCACGCTGCCGAGCCCGGCCTACATTGTCGGTGCCATTGTCTTCGGCATCGTCGGTTTGGCCGCGTTCGTCTACGGCAAGCGCGCCGGCCGGCCGCGCACACGCTGGCTCGGTCTGGCGCTCATGCTCTATCCCTACGTCGTCTGGCAGACCTGGCTGATGTACCTGGTCGGAGTCGGCCTGACGATCGCGGTCTGGCTCGACCGCGGCTGAGCCCGCAGTCGCTTCCTGCCGAGGCGCGGAGCGGCCGTCCGGCAGCGACGGGTGCTTGGGTGGCGCCGGCCATGCGGCGCCGTCCTACGCCGCGCGGCCGACGGCCGGACGTACCGTGTCCTCTTGACGCGGCGCCCCCCATCGCCTGCAGGTGGAGCGCAGCCGCCGAACCTCAGCGAAGGAGACGCCCGTGAAACGAAATCTTGCATCTCTTGCCAACCTGGCCACGCTGGCCGCGCCGATCGTCGTCGGCATCGCCGCCACCGCTCTCGCCACACCGGCCTTCGCCGGCGACGATGCCGCGGCGGCGGCGAAATCGACTTATCAGAAGGAGCGCGCCGACTGCGACGCCGGCCGGACCGCCGAAGACCGCACGACCTGCCTCAAGGAGGCCGGCGCGGCAGAGGCCGAACGCAAGCGCAACACCCTCGACAACACCGGCTCGGCGCGCCAAAACGCGATCGAGCGGTGCAACCTGGTCGCGCCGAAGGACAAGGCCGACTGCCTGGCGCGGATCGAAGGGCCGTCGCAGCCGAATCAGAAGACGACCACTTCGGGCAGCGTTGCCGGCGGCGGCGTTCTGCGCGAAACCACGACCACCACGACCGGCCAGCCGACCGTCATCATCGTTCCCAGCCCGCCGGCACCGGCGGCGAGCGCGACCAACTGAGCGGGCGCGAACGGGCGCCGAGGGCACGGCGGGCTTTCGTGGCCCGCCGGCGAGGAGGGGCAGCTCCCCGCTGCTATCCTCGCCTCCCCTTTTCGCGTCGTGGCCGCCCTTCACATCACCGACATCGAGTCGGCCATCAACTGGTGGCGCGAGCGTCGTCCTTCGCCTGACGGAATCACCGCCTGCGCTGAGGTGCGGGCGCTGGCCGAGGTCTACGCGCTGATGGTGTACTACCACGAGAGCGCGTGCGACGAGGAATCGATGCCGGCCGCGGCACATGACGCCTGGCTCGCCTGGTACGCGTCGATGCCGGATGCACCGTGCATCGCCATCTGCTCGACCAGCCAGGGCGACGCCGTCTGCAAGGGCTGCGGCCGCACCTTCGAGGAAGTGCAGCACTGGACCGCGATGACCCCGGGCGAGAAGCGCGCGACCTGGCGCCGCATCACGCAGGAAGGAACGGCGTGGCGCTTCAACCGCTACGCTGAGCGCGCCTCGGCGGACGCGCCGCAGGGCCGTCAGCAAAGCCGCGCCCGCGGCATGACGCGGATCGGCCTGCGCCAGAGCGCGCGTCGCATCGCTCCCCTGGCCTGGCCGGTGTTCGTCGGCCAGGTCGCGGTGCTCGCCTTCAGCACCGTCGACACGGTGATGGTGGCGCGCGCTTCGGCGCTCGACCTCGCCGCGCTCGCCGTCGGCGCCAGCGTCTACATCTCGATCTTCGTCGGCTTGATGGGCGTCGTTCTGGCGATCGGCCCGATCGCCGGCCAGCTGTTCGGCGCCGGCAAGCTGAAGGAAAGCGGCCACGAAGCACTGCAGGCAATGTGGCTCGCGCTGGCGCTCTCGATTCCCGGCTGCGCCCTCCTGCTCATGCCCGAGCCGTTCCTGGCGCTGGCGCGCGCCGACCCGGCGGTCGCGGCCAAGGTGCGCGCCTACCTGTCCGGACTCGCTTTCGCGTTGCCGCCGGCGCTTGTCTTCACCGCCTACCGCGGCTTCAACGTCGCCATCTCGCGGCCGAAGGCGGTGATGGCGATGCAGCTCGGCGCGCTCGCGATTAAGGTGCCGGTCAACGCCCTGCTCGTCTTCGGCGCCGCGCTGCCGACGCCGTTCGGCACCTTCGCGATTCCGGCGCTCGGCGCCGCGGGCTGCGGCCTGGCCACGGCGATCGTCATGTGGTGCCAGCTTGGCGCCGCCTTCTGGTGGCTGCGCCGCGATCCGTTCTATCGCGCATTCGGCCTCGGCCGCGGCGTCGTCCGGCCCAGCGCGGCCAGCCAGGCCGCGCTGCTCCGCCTCGGCGTGCCGATGGGCCTGGCGATCATGGTCGAGGTCACCGGCTTCACCTTCATGGCGCTTTTCGTCTCGCGCATCGGCGCGACAGTCGTCGCCGGACACCAGATCGCCGTCAACATGGTGTCGATGATGTTCATGCTGCCCCTGGCGATCGCCAACGCATCCGGCACGCTCGTCGCCCAGCGGGTCGGCGCCGGCGACGCCGCCGACGCGCGTCGGATCGGCTGGGCCGGCCTCGAGGTCGGCGTCGTCATCGCCGCCGTGCTCGGCAGCGGCGTCTATCTGCTGCGCGAGCAGGTGGTCGGCCTCTACACCGCCAACCCGGTGATCGTCGCCGCGGCGTTGCCGCTGCTCGCCTGGGTGGCCCTCTTCCACATCGCCGACGCGGCGCAGACGATCGCCGCGTTCGTCCTGCGCGCCTATCGCATCGCCGTCGTGCCGGTGATCGTCTACGTCGTCGCGGTCTGGGGCGTCGGTCTCGGCGGCGGCTATGTCGCGGCGTTCGATCTGCTCGGCATCAGCCCGGCATGGATGCACGGCGCGCGCGGCTTCTGGTCGATGGCGACGCTCGGCCTGGCGTTCGCGGCGCTCGGCATGAGCGGCTTTCTCGCCGGCAAGCTGCGCCGCGACTGGCGCAGCGACATCGGCGCGGCACCGCCGGCGTTGCAGCCGACGCGCTGAGCCTCAGCCGGCCGGCAGCGTCGATGACGAAGCGGCTGCCGCCGCCCGGCCGGGCGTCGCAGCGAACGCTGCCGCCGTGGCGCGCGACGATCTGCTTGACCAGCGCCAGGCCGAGACCGACGCCGCCGGACTGCTCGGCATGTCCGGGCAGGCGAAAGAACGGCTCGAAGATGCGCTCGCGCATCGCGTCGGGCACGCCCGGCCCGCGGTCCGAGACCTGCACCG
This sequence comes from uncultured beta proteobacterium, assembly GCA_963766315.1. Lineage (GTDB taxonomy): Bacteria > Pseudomonadota > Gammaproteobacteria > Burkholderiales > Burkholderiaceae_C > Schlegelella_A. The sequence continues at coordinate 126,391 of CAVXZM010000006.1, read as the reverse complement.
ACACCCGCCGCGCGGCGCCGGCGCCGGCGCCGGCAACGCCGACCTCGACCTCGCCGCCGCCGTAGCGCTGCGCGTTCTCGAGCAGGTTGCGGATGGCGCGGCGCAGCAGCCGCTCGTCGCCGGCGACGAACACCTGCTCGCTCGGATCGGCGACGCTCGCGCCGCACGCGGGCCGCTTCCTCGGCGGCGACCGCGAGCAGGTCGACCGGGTCGCGGTGCAGCGGGCTCTCGGCGCGCGTCGAGTCGGCTGGCGAGCAGCACCTCCTCGACCAGTCCGTCGAGCTCGGCGACGTTGCTGTCGATCTCGCGCTTGAGCGTGTCGCGCTGCGTCGGGCGTGGCATCGGCCAGCATCGAGACCGCCATCTTCATGCGCGCCAGCGGCGAGCGCAGTTCGTGGCTGGCGTTGGCGAGCAGCGACCGGTGCGACTGCACCAGCGCCTCGACGCGCTGCCGCGGCGACGTTGAAGCTCGCGGCGACGGCGGCGACTTCGTCGCCGCCGCTGACCGCGACGCGGTGGCTCAGCTCGCCGGCGCCGAACTGCTCGACGCCGCGCTTGAGCACCTCGAGCCGGCGCGTCAGCCGGCGCACGACCGGAAAGGCGCCGGCGGCGACGGCGATGAAGAGCACCACCAGAACGACCACGAGGCCGGTGCCGCGCGGCATCCCGGGCGGCAGCAGCGGCCAGGGCGCGGGCGACGGTCGCGAGCCGTCCGCCGCGCTCCTCGCCGCCCGGTCCGCCGCCGGCGCGCGGGCCGAGCTGGCGCATGCCGGGACGCATCGTCCAGAGCGTGCGGCCGTCGTCGAGCTTGAACGCGAATCGGCCGCACCACGCCGTCGGCGCTGCGCCGAACGAACGAGTCGGAAGCGACGATGCGCTGGCCGTCGACGTCGTCGAGCGCGAGCGGCACGCGCAGGCGCTGCGACCAGTCGAGCAGCGCCGCCGCCTGGACCTCGGCCGGCGCGTCGCCGCCGGGAAGCGAGCGCTCGAGCAGCTCGGCCCAGGCGCCGAGCCGGTCGTTGACGACCTGCTCGGCGCGCTCGCGTTCCTGGTCGAGATGGCGCCCGACGACCCAGCCGCCGACGAGCGCGAACAGCAGCAACAGACGACCACCGTCGCGTAGATGCGCAGATACGACTTCATGGAGCCCCCACGCTGCGCTGCCACCCGAAGGGGCGCGCCGGGCGAGCGGCCCGGCGCCGCCGTGATGACTTCGCTCACTGGACTACTTCCGGTTCAGCGGTGCTGCAGGGTGTCCACGGCGGCGATCGTTCGGCGCTTGCGACGAACCGGCGATCCATCGCCGCGTCGTCGGCGTCTTGCTTGCGCGCGAACACGTAGCCGGCGCCGCGCACGGTGAGCACGCGGCGGGGCGCTTTCGGATCGTCCTCGATCACGGCGCGGATGCGCGAGATGTGGACGTCGATCGAGCGGTCGAAGGCCTCGAGCGGATGGCCCTTGAGCGAATCCATGATCTGGTCGCGCGACAGCACGCGACCGGGGCTCTGCGCGAGCACGACGAGCAGGTCGAACTGATGGCCGGTGAGGTCGCAGGTCTTGCCGTCGAGGCGGGCGACACGCGCGCCGAGGTCGACCTCGAGGCGGCCGAAGCGCAGCACGTCGTCGCCGGCGGCCTGGGGCGAGGCGCGCCGAGCAGCGCCTTGACGCGCGCCAGCAGCTCGCGCGGCTCGAACGGCTTGGGCAGGTAGTCGTCGGCACCGAGCTCGAGGCCGACGATGCGGTCCATCGGCTCGCCGCGCGCGGTCAGCATGAGCAGCGGCAGCTGGCGCGTGCGGCCGCTGTTGCGCAGCTCGCGGCAGAGCTCGAGGCCATCACCGTCGGGAAGCATCAGGTCGAGGACCAGCAGCGTCGTAGCTGGCGGCGGCCAGCCGCTCGCGACCGGCGGCGAGCGAGCCCGCCGTATCGACCGCGAAGCCGGCGCGGCCGAGATAGTCGCCGACCATCGATGCGAGGCGCGAGTCGTCGTCGATCAGGAGGAGGCGTGGCGTCATCTTTGCCGGGTGCGAAATGGCTTGCTGCGCGAAGGATCGAGGCCCTTCGCGCAGCGCGGGACGAGACATCGTCGACATGGCCGGCGACGGCCTTGATTATCGGCGCGGCGGCTCGCGCTGCTCGCGCTGCATCCGCTCTTCCATGCGCGCCTGACGGTCGCGCATGCGCTCGCCGATCTTGGCGCGCTGCTCGGGCGTCAGGATGCGGGCGACGTCGAGCATCGCCTGCGTCATGCGCCGGCTCATCTGGTCATGCTGCTGCAACATTTGCTGGCGCACCTGCTCGACCGCGGCTGCGTCGACGTTCGGCGCGGTGAAGGCCTGCATCGACCGCTGACGAAGCGCCCGCCCGGCCTGCGCCTGCGTCTTCAGGTCGGCGCCGGCGGCAGCGGCGATCTGCTTGATCTGGCTGCGCTGGGCGTCGCTCGCGTTCAGCCCGTCGAGCATGCGATCGATCATCCGGCCCATGCGCTCGGGCGAGCCGCCGAACATCATGCCGCCGCCCATGCCGCCGTCGTGGTGCATGCGGCCCATCCCCGGGCCGTCCATGCCCGGCGGAGGCGAGGCGGACTGCGCCCACACCGGAAGACTGAGCATCGCCAACAGCGACACCAGCATGCCGAGCATCATCATCCGGACCTGCCGCGCGCTCGTCGTCGCTGCCGTCAACACTGTCTTCGCCATTCCGCTGCTCCTGCATGCATCAAAGAATGACGAGGATGGTGATCAGGCGGGGTGAGGCCCGCTTGACCGAGCGGTAAAGATCTGTGAATCGACGCCGCCGGAAGTGGCGCGCGCCGCGGTCGTCAGCCCTGCCGGACGGCGCGGCGGAGGCGGGCCAGGCGGCGGTTGGCGTCCGCCAGCTCTCGCCATCAAGCCCGCGACTTCGGACCATCGCCGTCGCGACGCCGCCTGCCGCTTCGGCACAATCGAGCGGCGATGAGCGAGATCGAGCTGAAGTTCGGCGTACCGGAGGAAGCCGTCGCCACGATCGAGCGGACACTGCGCCGGCGCGGCGGACGCGCCCGCACGATCGCGTCGCATTACTGGGACAGTGCCGACCGTCGCCTTGCCAAGGCCGGCGTGTCGCTGCGACTGCGCAAGTCGGGCGGTCGTTGGGAGCAGACCGTCAAGGCGGCCGGCCCAAGCCCGGCCGAGCGGGTCGAAGAGACCGTGCCCCGCCCGGGTCGCTGGGACGCGCAAGGGCCGCCCCGATCTGGGGCTGCATGCGGGCACGCCGGCCGAATCGATCCTGCGTGCCGCGCTCGCGCAGCGCGACGGCGGCATGCCGGCGCTGGTGCCGGTCTTCGCCAGTGTCATCAAGCGACTTGCCCTCGACATCGACGTCGCCAAGGCACGGATCGAGATCGCCTTCGACCGCGGAGCGATCCAGGCAGGCGACCGATCGCTGCCTCTGTGCGAGGTCGAGGCCGAGCTGAAGCAGGGCGACATCGCCGCGCTGATCGAGGTCGCACGTGCCGGCATCGACGCACACGGCCTGTGGCTGTCGACGTCGAGCAAGGCGGCGCGCGCGACTGGCTCGTCGCGCCGGACGGCCCGCGCGCGGTCAAGGCGCGGCCGGCGCGGCTGGCCGAGGGAGCGAGCGGAGCCGAGATCTTCCGCGCCGTGATCCGCAGCTGCCTCGACCAGGTCCTCGCCAACGCCAGCGTCCTGGCCGACGGCGAGCTCGACGACGACGTGATCCATCAGCTGCGCGTCGGCATCCGGCGCATGCGCACCGCGTGGCGCGAGCTCGCCGCGTGGCGCGATGCGCTGGCGCCGAGTTGGGAAGCGCCCGCCGCCGAGCTCTTTCGCGCGCTCGGCGCGTACCGCGATCGCCAGACCGTCGCCGCGTCGATGCAGCAGCAGCTCGCTGCCGCTGGCTCGCCCGACCCGGTGTTGCGCCCTCCGGCAACGGGCGACGCCATCGACCCGGTCGCGCGGGTCCGCGCCAAGCCGTTCCAGCATGCGCTGCTCGACGTGCTCGCCTTGCTGCTCACGCCGGCACCCGCCGCCACGCCTGCGCCGGCGGACGACGACAACAGCAACGCCGGCGACGCCGCGAGCACGCGGCCCATCGCGGTCATCGATGCCCATCTCGCCAAGCTGCACGCGCGTCTGAAGCGCGACGCACGCCGCTACGAGCACCTCGACGAGCTCGAACGCCATGGCGTGAGGAAGCGCCTGAAGCGGCTGCGCTATCTCAGCGAGCTGGTCGCGCCCCTGTACCGCAGCGGCCGGGTCGAGCGCTTTCTCGAGCAGCTCGGGCCGGCGCAGGACGAGCTCGGTCACTACATGGACCTGGTCGTCGCGCTGCGCCTCGCGCACGACATGATCGACGCCGGGGACGCGCGTGCCTGGTTCAACGTCGGCTGGCTGAAGGCGCAGCTACCGCGCACGGTCGGGCGCTGCGCCAAGGCGTTGCGCAAGGTCGCGACGGCGCGCCCGTTCTGGCGCTGACGCGCGCGCAGCGGCCCGCGCTGCCGCTATATCTCCGCGGCGACCGCTGGCGGCACGAGCAGGACGCCGGCCGCGCCGCATGCCGCAAGCGTCCAGACGATCACGGCGCCTGACGGCAGGTCGAACAGCGCCGACAGCGCCAGCCCAAGGCGTAGCCGGCCACGCCGACGCCGTAGCCGGCGGCGAGCGACGGCGGCCGCGCGGGCCGCGCGTCGCCAGCGCGGGCACGATCAGGCTCGTGAACACGAGGTACACGCCGACCAGCTGCACCGAAGCCGTCACCGCGAGCGCGAAGGTCGCGTAGAAGCCGAAGCGGCCGAGGCGCGCGACCCAGCCGAGCGCGAGCGCCGCCAGCAGCACCGCCGTCACGCCGGCGAGCCAGAGCAGCTGCGTCTTGCCGACCCAGAGGATCTGGCCCGACCAGCAGGTCCTTCAGGTGCTCGCCGCCATGCGGATTGCCGGCGAGCAGCAGGATGCCGGCGCATGCCGCGAGGATGAACATCACGCCGATCAGCGCCTCCTGCTGCTGCGGCGCGCGCTTCGGTCCAGGTCAGCAGCAGCGCGCCCAGCAGCGCCGCGCAGACCGCGGCGACCTGCACCGCGACGCCGCCCTCGGGCAGCCCGAGCGCGTCGGCGGCGATGACGCCGAGGCCGGCGATCTGCGCGATCGCCAGGTCGATGAAGACGATGCCGCGGTCGAGCACCTGCATGCCCAGCGGCACGTGCGTGGCCAGCACCAGCAGGCCGGCGACCAGCGCCGGGCCGAGGATGCCCCAGTCGACCGCGCTCCAGTTCATGGCTTGCCGCCGGCGGCCAGCAGGCGCGCCAGCGTGTCGTCGAACAGGCCGAACAGGTCCTTGGCGCCGTCGGTGCCGCCGACGGTGAAGGCAACTTCACCGCCGGGATGCCCGCGTTCTTGCCGAGCCACTCGGCGGGCCGCGGGTCCTGGTAGGCGGAGTAGACCACCATCCGCGCCGGCGTCGCCTTCAGCGTGGCCAGCACTTCCTGCAGGTGCGCCGCGCTCGGCTCGACGCCGGGCTTGGGCTCGAGCACCGCGACCTCGTGCAGGCCGAGCCAGTCATACAGGTAGACGTAGCCCTTGTGCTGCGACACCACCGGCACGCCCTTGCAGCGGCGCCGCCTGCGCGGTCCAGCGTGCCATGGCCTGCTGCCAGTTCTGCGGGAAGCGTCGCCGCGCTGGCATAGTCGGCGGCGTGCGCGGGATCGACCTGCTGCAGCCGCGCGGCGAGCGCCTTGGCGACGAGGGCGATGTTGCGCGGATCGGTCTGGATGTGCGGGTTGCCGGCGGCGTGCACGTCGCCTTGCGCGCGGTCGACCTGGCGTGGGCACCTCGAGCTTGCGCACGAAGTCGGCGGCCGCGAAGTTGCCCGGCTGGCCGGGCTGCACTTCGGTCGTTGCCGGACTGCTGCAGCAGCACCGGCAGCCAGCCGACCTCGAGTTCGGCGCCGGTGCAGACGACGCAGGTCGGCGTTGCGCGCGCGCGCGATCAGGCTGGGCCGGGCCTGGATCTGGTGCGGGTCCTGCATGGCGTTGGTGGCGACGTGACGTCGACCAGCTGCCGCCGAGCTCCTGCGTCAGCGCGCCCCATTCGGGCTCGCAGGCGAACACGCTGCAGCGCGGCCTGCGCGGGCGCGCGCAGCAGCAGGCCAACGGCGCGTGCGCTGGCGAGCAGGGGATCGTGCTGATCTTCATGGCGTTCTCCGCGGCGGGTCAATAGCTGTGCGCGCCGTGCGCGCCCAGGCTCATCTGGTACTGCAGGAAGACCTGGCGTGTCGGCAGCCCTGCGGCGCGCGGTCCTGCGCGACCTGCAGGCGCACGCGCGAGAACTCGCTGGGGCTGAAGTCCACCATCAGCGAGTTCTTGCGCGGGGTAGCCGCTGGTCGAGCCCACGCAGGCCGGCGTTGGTGCCGTAGTCGGGCGTGCCGGGGTCAGCCGCTCGGTGCGCAGGCCGACGCGCCAGCGCGGCATGAACTGGTACACGCCCTGCAGGTACCAGCCCGATTGCGTCGCGCGTAGGTGCCGGGCGCCGCGGCGCCACCGGCGTGTAGACCAGGCTGCCGCTCGCGCGTGCTCTGCAGGTATTCGCCCTGCAGCTTGAAGTTGGTACGCGTCGCGTTGCCGTTGGGCGCCCACTTCCAGACCGCATCGGCGACCCACACGTGGCTGCTGCCGGTGAAGCTGTTGGTGACCGGATCGCCGGCCGCGTTGAGGCGCGACCAGGTGCTGCGCGTCCGCCTTGGCGTGCAGGTACGACAGGCCGGCGCGCCAGCTGTGGCTCTCGCCGATGTCGCCGCCCATGTGCGCGGCGAGCGCATCATGCCGGCGCCGTTGCGGCTGGTGTCGCTGCCGGGGAAAGTCCGGCCGCGGCCGACCTCGGCCCGAGCTCGATGAACTGGTCGGTCGGCGCAAGCCAGCTGAGCTGCAGGCCGTCGTCCGCGTACTGCGTGCCGAGGAACGCCTGGTAGGCCAGCGGCGCGTCGACGAAGTCCCAGGTGTGGGCGTGCTGCGAGTTGAGGTAGCCGACGCCGGAGAAGAAGCGGCCCGGCCTTCAGCGACAGGCCCTTGCCGAGGGACGTCGTCTGCGACATACGCCTCCTCGACCGAAACATTGTTGTCGGGCGTGAGGGCGATGTCGGCGGCGCCGCGGAACCACGGGTCGATGTTGGCGGTGAAGCCGAGCTCGCTATTCGGCGAGGCTGAAGCCGCGGGTGCCGGGGCCGATCTCGCGCGTCGGGCGGCAGCGGGAAGCCGGTGATGCGGTAGTTCGCCGGGTCCCGCGAGGTGTTCGTGTAAAGGCCGGACAGGATCAGCGACATCGCCGGGTTGAACGCGTTGGCGCCGCCGGTCGCGCCGGTTGCGGCGACTGCTGCGGGCGCAGGCGCAGGCACAGTGGCCGCGACTTCGGCGGGCGGCGCAGTGCCGGTCTCGGCGGCGACGACGGGGGCAGCAGGTGCAGACGCCGCGGCCGCCGCCGCGGGAACCGCGGGCGTCGCGAGCGCAGCTTCGGCGCGGCGCAAGCGCTGCTCGAGCGCTTGCAGGCGCGCCTCATAGGCGGCACGCATCGCGTCCATCTCCTGACGCAACGCCGCGACATCCGCGGGGGTATCGGCGACTGCGCCGAATGGCAGACCCATCGCCAGTGCGAGGGTCGCCGGCACGAGCTTGTGCATGGTGGCTCCGGACAGAAACGTCGGATGGCGTCCCGCCGGCAATGCCGGACAGGGCGCAGCGGCAACGATCAGCGCGAAGCGTCGGGAGGAGCGCGGCTCCGGTAGGGATGCGCCGGCACCGCCGCCCGGACCGGGGCACGGACGGCCAGCGGCGTGGCGTGAGGGACCACCAGAAGGGCTGGCGGCGCGACGTCGGCGAGCGGCGCAGCGCTGCCGACCGCGGCGCCGAGCAGGCACAGATCGCAATGCATCGCGCGCGGTGCCTGCTTGCCATCGACATCGCGGCTCTGTTCGGAACGAACGTGCGCGAGCGAGTGCGCGACCGCTGCCACCTGTGCGAACGGCAGCAACAGGCCGAGCCACACCAGCCAGGCGAGGCAGCGTCGGGTGAGCGGGGAAGAACGCGGCGTTCGCATCGCGGGTCGCGATCTTAGTCTTCGGCGCGCCGGCGTCCAGGCCGATGCCCCCGCCTCCCGTGCGCCTGTCCGTTCACGCCGCGGCTAGCCGTCGCCGGGCGCGACCGTCTCGGCAAAGCCGCTGTGGTTGTCGGTGACCGCCTCGATCAGCAGCTGGGCCTCGTCCATGAAGGCCTGCCAGCGCACCGGCTGAGTCACGTAAAGCGATGTCAACGCGCGCTCGAGATCCGACGCGGAGATCGCCGCCAGCCCGCCCGCGACGCTCAGGACCTGCAGGCGCGTCGCCGGTCGTATTTCTTTTCGTCGGTCTTTCACGATGCGTCGGGGCGGAATGGCGAAGTGCGTATTTTGCAGCCGCGAGCGCATCCCTCGGCGCGCACCTCTGCCTCGCCGACGCACGGATCGCGTCATGGTCACCGGAAATGACCTTCTCGTTCGAAGTCTGTCATTCACCGTCGCGGGTCTGGCCGACATCGTGGCCTTGCACGCTACAGGAACGCGTGCGACATTCGCGCGTTCCATGGAAGACCTTGCCCGAGCAACCGCCGCGGTCAATCGCGCGCTTCGCGAGCGCGACGAAAACACGTCCGCCCACTCCGGACGAACCAGCTTCCTCGCGCTCGAGACCGGACAGGCGTACGGGCTGTCGTCGGACGATCTGGCGACCCTGAGGCTGGCGGCGGAATTGCACGACGTCGGCAAGATCGGTATCCCGGACCGTGTGCTGCTCAAGCCGGGTCGCCTCGACGACGAAGAGATGGGTGTCATGCGAACCCACCCGCGTCGCGGCCACGACATCCTCGCGTCGATCGGTGGCGAACGCATCGCGAAGATCGCCACGGTCGTCCTGCATCACCACGAAGCCGTCGATGGATCGGGATACCCGGATGGCCTGAAAGAAGAGTCGATTCCGCTCCTGTCGAGGATCGTCTCGGTCGCCGACTCCTACGATGCGATCGCTGCGGTGCGGCCCTATCACCGGCCGAGGCCTCACGCCGAGATCATGCGCATCCTCTACGAAGAGCAAGCTCGCAAGTACGACGCGGCGGTCCTGGCCACTTTCGCCACGATCATCGAGCGCAGCGCCTACAAGGCGAGCGCAGAGCCACCGAGTCTCGACACCCTGCCCTCGACCAGAAGGCCCTCGTAATCCTCAGCCGCGCGCTGCGCGCCACGGGCGACCGCCCGGGTGACCGCGGGCGCGCTCCTGACCCTCGGGCTCAGGCGCTCGGGCCTGCGAGAGGACGCCCGCTATGCGCAGGCGGCCGAGCAAGCTCGCGCGAGCGGCCGGCGGCAGGGTTTGCAGGATCGGGGCTCGCATCGGGTAGTTTTCGCGCCAGACCGGGGGCAGGGTCGCGGCGGCCTGCTGCATCCAGGCTGACGCGCGCAGCGCAATCACCTGCGCCAGGTCGGCATGGGAATCGGCCAGCGCAGCACACAACTCGGCCGCCATGCGGGGGAACATCTCCAGACCGGCGATGCCTTCTTCGACGCGCTGCCACGCGGCCAACGCCTGCACCTGTGCATCGTCGAAGCGACCCAACGCGCGCAATGCCGCGACGTGGCGTGTCTGTAAGCTCAGCCACAGGCCGTGCGCACCGTGGCTGCGGGCGGTGCCCGCTGCCGCGCTCAGCAGGGCAGGATGCGCGCCGCCTCGCAGACCGGCTGCAGCAGGCACAGGACCCGCACCTGCGCGGGAAAGTCGCCGATGGCGATCGCTTGCTCGAGCAGCGCTACGCTGTCGATGCTGTCGCCCATGCGCAGCAGCTCGGCCTCGAGCAGCGTCCTTTCGTCAGGCTGCAGTCCGGCGTGCCCGCGCAGGTCACGCAGGCCCTTTAGGGCCAGGTCGCGGCGACCGAGCTCGAATTGCAGCGCGTGCAAGCGCTGACGCGTGCGCGTCTCGATGCGCAGCATCAGCGGCTCGCACAGGCGCACGGCGCCCTCGGCGGCGGACAGTGCGCCGCCCAGGTCGCCCTTGAGCGCCAGGAGGATCGCGCGATTGCTGGCCACCGTCACGCGCTCGTGCACGCCGCCGTCGAAACGGTCCTCGTCGGCGATCGACTGCGCACTCCAGTCAAGCGCCTGTTCGAGGTTGCCCTGCTCGAGCGCGTTGCTGGCCAGGGTGTTGGCGATGAAGCCGGTATAGGCCCACTCGCGATCCTGCCGAGCCTGCTGCAGCGCTTGCATCAGCATCGCGTTGCACTGCGCGTACTGGCCCGTCGCGGACAGGATCGCCCCCAGTGCATGGGTCAGCTTGAAACGGGTGCCGACTTGCGTCAGGCGCGCGGTCGCCGGATCAACGTCCGCCAGGCGTGCCAAGGCCTGCTCGGCACGCTGCCTGGCCTCGGCCAGTTCGCGTCGGTCCAGGTGCACCATGGTCAGGTTCCAGAGCAGCTCGACTTCGATGTCGGGTAGGTCGGCGCGCTGTGCCCGCGGCAGCGCCTCGAGCACCAGTCGGCGCATGGCGTCGAGTTGCCGCTCTTCGAGCAGCATGACCGCTGGCACCAGGGCCGCCGCAGCGCGCTGACCGTCGTCTTCGGCCAAGGCCTGCAATGCCTGGCCGAGGGCCGCGAAGCCGACTCGGCCCACGCTCTGGCTCGCCGCCTCCGCCGCGGAAAAATAGGCATCGAACGCACCGCGCCGGTCACCGGCCTCACGCAGGATCATGGCCGCCTGTTCGTGCAGGGCGGCCGCTTCGCCGCGCTGCCAGGCGGCATGGGCGCGGCGCGCTGCTTCGGTCAAGTGCGGCGCGGCCTTGCGCGGCTCCGCCGCCGCCATCCAGTGCGCGGCAATGCGAGCGGGATCACCGCCGGCCCGCTCGAGAATGCGGCCGATCTCGGCGTGCAGCGCATGCGCGATCGCCTTCGGCACCAGGCCCAGGGCGGCTTCGGCAATCAGGTCGTGGGCGAAAGCGCCGTCGTGCAGGATCTGCGCTTCTTCGAGTTCACCCCATGCATCGGCCAGGTCCAGCGGATGCAGGCCGAGCACCTCGCCGGCCACCGACGACGAAAAGTCCTGCCCCGCCAGCGCCGCACAGCGTGCCAGCTTGAGCGCCAGCGGGCCGAGTCGCGTCAGACGTTGCTGAATCAAGCGGTGCACGGTCTCGGCGCGCGGCCATGCGAGGGCCTTCGCCTGCCCGGCCGCTGATCCTGCCGCGAGCGCCGCCTTCAGCGTCTCAAGCAGGAACATCGGATTGCCGCCGGTGCGCTGGAACAGCACCTGGGCCTGGGCGGAGCCGCCGATGCCCTCGATCGCCAGAGAGTCCAGCAAGGCGGCAATGGCCTCGGAGCTCAGCGGCCGCAGTGGCAGCGTCAGCGTCGTCGTCGATGCGGCATGCGCATCGACGAACGCGCGCGCCGCGGGCCCGAGTTCGTCGGACCGCATCGCGATGATCCAGGCGCAGGCCGTGCTGCCGGCCAGCGCCTGCAGCAGTTCGACGCTTGCCGCGTCGGCGTATTGCAGGTCGTCGATGACCACGGCGCGCAGGCCGCGCCGGACCGCCGCCTCGAGCAGCGACTGCATGGCCCCGAGCAGGCGAACGCGATCGTCCTGCCGAGCACGCGATGTGGGCGGGCCGAGTTCGGCCAGCACGCACGCGAGCGCGCCACGTTGCACAGCACTGAGTTGCAGGTCCGCCCGCAGCATGAGGCCGCGCAACCAGCGTGCCGTCAAGGCATAGGGTGCGGCCGCGTCGCCCGGCCGTGCGCACACCGACAAGCAGCGCGATGCGTCGGCTGCCGCAGCGCTGCCGTCGACCAGTTCGGCGATCAGGCGCGACTTGCCCATGCCCGCCTGGCCCGTCACAAGCCGCACGCCTCCTTCGTCGATGGCTCGGGCGAGGGCTCGGCGTTCGGCGTCGCGCCCTATCAAGCGAGGCGGGCGTTGCAAAGCGGCGGGCACCGTGGCGAGCGGCTGCAGTTCCGCATCCGGCGCGGCGCGCTCGATGGTGGCCAGCAGCGCGAGCGTGTCGGCCGCGGGCCGTGCACCGACCTCGTCTTTGAGCACCTGCTCGCAGCGGTCGAATGCGAGCAATGCGGCGGCGCGGTCGCCGCGCAGGTAATGCAGGCGGATCACGCGTCGGTGTGCCTCCTCCGAGTGCGGCGCGAGCGCCAGCAGTTCCTGGGCGTGGACCAGGGCGTCGGCATGGTCCTGGGCGCGCTCGGCCATGTCCGAAAGCTCGGCCAGCGCATGGCGCAAGCGGCCGTTGCGCCGCTCGCGCTGCTGCGTCAGCCAGGCGCTGAACTCGGGGCTGTGGTCGTGCGCGCCGTGTCCGAGCACGGTATCGGAGTCGTGCAAGTCGTGGCTGACGCCTTCGGCGAGCGTCAGCGTCGCGTTGCCGCGGATCAGTTCGGCGCCCACACCCTTGCGTATTTGGTGCAGTCGCTGGCGCAGCGAATTTCGAGCGGCCTCGGCGTCGCTGTCGGGCCACAGCAATGCGGCCAGTCGGGTTCGCGGCGTGGGCCCCTCGAGGGCTAGCCAGGCGAGCAACGCTGCATCGCGCGAGGCGAGCGGCACCGTGGCCTCGCCGTCGCGCAACAGCGCCGGCGCCTGGGCCAGGGTCACCGAAGGGGACGTGGTTTGCTGGTCATGGTCATCACGGGCACGCCGGGGCCGGCCCCACATGATGGCAGGTCGCGCCGCCCCCGCGCCTCAGGGACGCGGTGCGGCGAACACCTGCATTTCGCCCGGCGTGCCCGGCCCCACCATGTCGATCATGCCGGCTACACAGGCCATCACCGCGCCGTCGCCCGACAAGGCGAAGCCGTATGGCGACCCTGAGGCTGGCGGCGGAATTGCACGACGTCGGCAAGATCGGTATCCCGGACCGTGTGCTGCTCAAGCCGGGTCGCCTCGACGACGAAGAGATGGGTGTCATGCGAACCCACCCGCGTCGCGGCCACGACATCCTCGCGTCGATCGGTGGCGAACGCATCGCGAAGATCGCCACGGTCGTCCTGCATCACCACGAAGCCGTCGATGGATCGGGATACCCGGATGGCCTGAAAGAAGAGTCGATTCCGCTCCTGTCGAGGATCGTCTCGGTCGCCGACTCCTACGATGCGATCGCTGCGGTGCGGCCCTATCACCGGCCGAGGCCTCACGCCGAGATCATGCGCATCCTCTACGAAGAGCAAGCTCGCAAGTACGACGCGGCGGTCCTGGCCACTTTCGCCACGATCATCGAGCGCAGCGCCTACAAGGCGAGCGCAGAGCCACCGAGTCTCGACACCCTGCCCTCGACCAGAAGGGGCTAGTAGCCGTCAGCGGCACGCGCTGTGCGCCACGGGCGCCCAGCGCCATGAGCTACAGACATTCGATCGCGATCTCGGCAGCCGAGTGCCGTCGATCGAGCTGCCGCCCTCCAGCTTGCTCGGGCACTTCAAACACCTGCCCTGATCAAGGTGCTTTTGCCCGAGCCTCGCGCGGCCGGATAAGCCAGCCCCAAGCCGCGGCGCCAGCGACCTTCGCGACAAATTGCCCTATGACGAGCGCCGGAAAGAGGGCGCCGAAGGCGAGCGTGGGGAAGAGCATTGAGTCGACCGCCGCACCGACCGTCGCGCCGGCGACGTTTCGTCGAATCCAGGAGCCGGGAACCGCGCGGAAGGTCGCCCAGTCGGCGAAGGCCGCGGCTGTGAAGGCGACGGCTGAGGCGATTGCGATATTTCGCGCGGCTGGGTTTACGAGATAGGTTAGTCCTCCGGTCGCGAGAATCAGGATGCCCATCGCGAAGGGCCGCATCCGAAGGTTCAACCAGTTGCGGAGCGCAAGGTCGAGGCCGACGAGGAAGAACGCAAGCAAAGGCGTTATCGGTGGACCGAACCGCAGGACGAGGAGGTTCGCCGAGACGATTGCGAGGGCATAAATGGCCATCGCGACCGGGATCATTTCTCCTCCTTCGACATGCGCTTCGGCTTTACGCCTGGCTCTTGAACGCGATCGAGGAGCAATGCTTCCTCCGATTATAGGTGGCCGCACTGCGCCCGCCGCTTCCGCGCTCGCACGCGAACTTGGGCTGCGGCGCGAGTCCCATCACGAACGCGAGTGTGAACCGCGCCACACCGCGCGGCGCTCGTCGCTTTCATGAAAGAGCAATCGCTCGTCGTAGTCAAGTGTTTGTTTCGCAGGACTTACTCCAATTGGTTCGGGGCACGTCGAACGCTATGCTCGATCGGCCGTTGAGCGATGCGACCGCTCACGGTCCGGCTTCTGCGAATCGCGCAGTGGCATGGCACTTCAACAATGAACGACGTCGGAAGACCATTCAGGAAATTCATGAAAAACAGCAAGGCCCTCATGTTGGGCAGAAGACATTTGCTCGCGGCAGCACTTTCGCTCGCGCTCTTCGGCTGCGGCGGCAGCTACGACACCAGCGGCTTTTCGCCGCGCCAGATCGACGCCGGCGCGGTCTCGTCGCCTGACCAGTTCGGCGCAGCGGCCGCCAAGCAGATCCTCGACCAAGGCGGCAATGCCGTCGACGCGGCCGTCGCGACCGCGTTCACGCTCGCAGTCACCCTGCCGTGCTGCGGCAACATCGGCGGCGGCGGCTTCATGACGATTTGGATGGACGGCAAGGCGTACTTCCTCGACTACCGTGAAAAGGCGCCGTCCGCAGCGACGCCGACGATGTATCTGGACGCCAACGGCAACGTCATCGCAGGGCTGAGCCTGAACGGAACGCTCGCGACCGGCGTGCCGGGGACGGTCGCCGGGATGTGGGCCGCACATCAGAAGTTCGGCAAGCTGACCTGGAAGCAGGTCCTCGCGCCGGCGATCGCCTATGCGACGAACGGCTTCACCGCCTATTCGACCGCCGGCACCACCGGCAACGGCGCCCGCGTCAACTTCAACAACTACTTCGGCGGCAAGATGATCACGGGGCAGGTCTTCAAGCAGCTTGAGCTCGCGCAGACCTTGCAGCGCATCAGCGATCAGGGCGGCCCCGAGTTCTACATCGGAGCCACCGCCGACATGCTCGTTGCCGAGATGGGCCGCACCGGTGGTTTGATCACGAAGGACGACCTGAAGAATTACCAGGCGATCTTTCGCGATCCGGTGGCGGTCAATTGGAACGGCACGACCATCTACACCTCGCCGCCGCCGAGTTCGGGAGGCTTCGGCATCGGCCAGCTCTTGAAGATGAAGTCCGACCTCGCGACCCAGTTCTCGACCGCTCCGCTCAATTCGGCCCAGTACATCCATCTGACCGGCGAAATGGAAAAGCGGGTCTTCGCCGATCGTGCGCAATACCTCGGCGACTCGGATTTCTATAAGGTGCCGATGACCCAGTTGCTCGACGACGCATACCTGCAGCGTCGTGCCGCCGAAGTCAACCCGCTGGTGCCGACCCCGCTCGCCAACGTGCAACCCGGACTCGGCACGGCGCCGATCGCGCCGCTCAGCGATGGCGAGAAGCCGCAGACGACGCACTTCTCGATCGTCGACAGTGCGGGCAATGCCGTCGCCAACACCTACACGATCAATGGCGGTTTCGGCAGCGGCGTCGTCGTCGAGGGCGCCGGCTTCCTGCTGAACAACGAAATGGACGACTTCGCGGCCAAGCCCGGTGTGCCGAACCAGTTCGGCGTCGTCGGCGGCGACGTCAATTCGATCCAGCCGAACAAGCGGCCACTGTCGTCGATGAGCCCGACGATCGCAGTCAAGGACGGGAAGGTGTCGCTGGTGCTCGGAACCCCTGGCGGGTCACGCATCTTCACTGGCGTCTATCAGGTCCTCGTGGACGTGCTCGACTATCACCTGCCGCTCGACCAGGCTCAGGCCCAGCCGCGCTTCCACCACCAGTTGCTGCCCGATAACGTCATCTACTACGAAGCGAGCAAGTACCCGGCCTCGGTCACGGCCGACCTGACTGCGCGCGGCTGGAAGATGCAGAACGGCCTCGGTGGCGGTGACAACATCCAGGCGATCCAGATCGTCGGCACGACGCCGGTTCCGGTTCCCGATCCGCGCAACAATGTCGGTGTCGGTCTCGTGGTCCCGCCGGCCGTCGCACACTGAGCGAGTGATGTTGCGGATCGGCGCGCGGGCGCCGGTCCGTCAAAGCGAACGGTGCCATGCGGCACCGTTCTGCTTTGCGACTTGTGCCCGAGGCACCGGCGTCGGCGTCGCGGGCGTAGGATGGCCGCCCCTCCACCCGTCGACGAGTCAATGCGGTGATCACGCGACGCGCTGCCCTGCGCGCAGGTGGAATTGGCCTTCTTGTCGCCAGCCGGCCCAGCCGCGGACAGGTTGTCGCCACGATCCGTCGCATCGGCTGGCTATCGATCGGATCGAAAGACAGTCCCGTCGACCTCCACATCGTGTTCAAGCAAGGGATGCGCGATCTCGGCTGGCAGGAGGGGAAGAACGTCGAGTATCAGTTCATGTACGCAGACGGCAATCCGGATCGCCTCGACGCGATGGCCGGCGAATTGGTCCGGCGGGCGGTCGACATCATCGTTGTCAACAATGCCCTCACCACGCGCGCGGCACAGAAAGCCACGACGACCATACCGATCGTCATGACGGGCGTGAGCAACCCGGTCAGCAACGGCTTCGTCGCCAGCCTGGCCAGGCCGGGTGGCAACGTCACCGGAATCGCCATCGTGCCGGAAGAGGTGCAGGGCAAGTTGATCGAGATCCTGCACGAGATCGTGCCGAAGGCCCGGCGCGTTGCCATCCTGCTCAACGACCGCAATCTGAATCACGCCGCGTTGTGGAGCGCCGCCCAGACCGCCTGTTCCGCGCTCGACCTCGATGCTCTGCGGTTTGCAGCCAGCGCGCTGGCGCAGTTCGGCGCCGCCGCAGATCAGATCGTCGCCTCGCGAGCGCAGGCGGTCGTGGTCGTCGCCGACCCCCTATTCCTCAACGAGCGAGTCAAGCTGCAGGCGCTGATGCAAACCACCCGGCTGCCGGTGGCCTATTCGCTTCGCCAGCACGTGCTGGAAGGCGGGTTGCTCAGCTACTCGTCCGACCTCACCGCGTTGTTTCGCTACGCGGCCAAGTATGCGGACCGCATCTTGCAGGGCGCCAAGCCCGCGGACCTGCCGGTCGAGCAGCCGACCAAATTCGAGTTGGTCATCAATCTGAAAACGGCGAAATCGCTGGGGTTGACGACCACGCAGTCGTTGCTCCTGCGTGCGGATGAAGTGGTCGAGTGAGCCTCGGTCATGGCGGGAGATGACTTTCGACCACGACCGGTAGCCCACGAACATCAACCGCGGATCAGGTCTCTCTCCTAGTCAGACCGGCGCTTCACTCCGGCAGGACGCCGATCTCCTTGGTTGCTGCTTCCCAGCGCGTGCGCTCGCCCCGGAGGAAAGGCGTCCTGTCGCTCGGGTCGACGCTGCTGTTGGCGACCGGACCGATCGCGGCGATGCGCTCCGGCGAACCGGCGTCCGTCCAGGAGCGACGTCGATGTCGCGGTTGGCGCGCTGGATCGCCGCCTCCGGCGTGCCGGTCGGGGCGACGACGGCGAACCAGCCGACCATGTCGAAGCCCGGCAGCGTCTCGGCGAGGGCGGCAACCGTTTCGAGGCCGCCCATCCGCTTGGCCGTGGTCACCGCCAGGGCGCGCAGCTTGCCCGCCTTGATCAGGCCGCGCTCGACGGCACGTCGGCGAGCACCGACTCGACCTGGCCGCCGATCGTGTCCTGCACGCGACGGCGACCGACTGATAGGCGACCAGATTGAGCTCGACCTGCTCGCGCGCCGCGAACAGACGCGAGATCATGCCGCCGAAGGTTCGCGGCCCTTCGTTGCCGAGCGACAGCTTGCCCGGCTCCGCCTTGGCGCGGCGACGAAGTCCTGCAGGTCCTGATCGGCGAATTGGCTTCGACCAGCAGCGCGAAGGGCTGCGGCGACGAAGGCCACGGGCACGAAGTCCTTCTTCGGGTCGTAGGGCAGCGTCTTGAACAGGTACGCGTTGGTGACGAGCGCCGCGGTGGTCGCGAAGTAGAAGGTGTACCGTCCGGCGCGGAGCGCGCCGCCGCCTGCGCGCCGATGACGTTCTGGCCGCCCGGCTTGTTGTCGATCCAGACCGGCTGCGACCAGGTCTTCGACAGCCGGTCGCCGATCATGCGGGCGATCGTGTCGGGCCCCGATCCCGGCGGCTGCGACAGCACGAAGCTCACCGGCTTGTCGGGCCAGCCGGCGTCGGCTGCGCGCCAGCGCGCCGCGGCCAGAAGGCGGAAGTGGCCAGGGCGAGCGTCAGGTTGCGGCGTTGCATGGTGTCGTCTCCTTGATTGTTCGTGATCGGTGCAGCGCCGCAGCGGCCTCGGCGACCAGCGCTGCACGGCGGCGCGCCGCGCGCCATGCCGAAGACGTAGTGGTCGGGCCGCACCAGCGCGGCCCGCAGCCGTGGCGGGCGAACCAGGCGGCGGCACGCCGTCGCTCTCGTCGAGGCGCCGAGCGGTGCGCGCAGATCGGCAGCTCGGGCGGCGTCGCGCACGCCTGCCGCGAGGTCGAGAACAGGCGCCAGCCGCCGCCGAGCACGTCGTCCATGCGCCGCGCAGCGCCGCCGCGGCGCAGCCACGGCTGCGGAAAGAGCGTGCCGCGCGCGGACGTGTCCGCGCCGACAGCGCGCCGCCTTCGAGCCGCGGCAGCACGTCCTGGCGCGGCGTGTCCTTACCACGCCGCCGCACTCGGCGAGCAGCCGCTCGTCGCGCTCGCGCGCCTTCGCCGCGTCGCGCTCGCAGATCACCGCGCCGATGCCCTTGATGCGGCTGGTGAGCTCGCGCACGTGCGCCTTGCGCTCGACGCCGTAGCTGTCGAGCAGCGCCTCGCCGGCGCCGCCGCGCAGCACCGCGTCCAGCTTCCAGGCCAGGTTGGCGACGTCGCGGATCCCCTGGCACATGCCCTGGCCGAGGAACGGCGGCTGCTGTGCGCCGCGTCGCCGGCGAGGAACACGCGGCCGCCGCGCCAGTCGTCGGCGACCAGCGCGTGGAAGCGATAGCTCGCCTGGCGCCAGAGCTCGCCGTCCTCGGGCGTGAGCCAGCGCGAGAGCAGCTGCCACGTCCCTCCGGCGTCGCCGCCGCGCCGGGTTTCGCCGGGCTTGAGCGAGATCTCCCAGCGGCGGTGGTTCTTCGGGCCGATCACCAGCGTGCAGGGGCGCTCGGGCTCGCAGTACTGCACGCTGTCCGTCGGCAGCTTCGCCAGCCCGCGCTCGTTGACCAGCACGTCGACGACCAGCCAGGGCTCGTCGAAGTCGAGGTCTTCGAGGCCGATGCCGGTGAGCGCGCGACGGTGCTGCTCGCGCCGTCGCAGGCGATCACGTAGCGCGCCCGCACGCGCTCGCCGTTCGCCAGGCCGAGCGCGACGCCGTCATCGTCCTGCTGCAGCGATTCGACCGCGACGCCGAGCCGCACGGTACGTTGGCGAGCGCTCCGCACGCCGCGCGCAGGGCGCGCTCGACCGGCGGCTGGGTGAACACCACCGACGGCGTGTAGCCCAGCGGATACGGCGGCGCGACCATCGTCATGCGCCGGATCAGCTGGCCGTCGACGCCGTAGTATTCCGAGGGCGGTGAACGGCTCGACGTGCGGCGCGATCGCCGCCATCACGCCGAGCTGCTGGAACACGCGCAGGATCTCGTGGTCCAGCGCGATCGCGCGCGGCATCTCGTAGACCTCGGTGCTCGGTCGCAGACGCACACCTTCAGCCCGGCCTGGCCGAGCAGCGCCGCGGCGACCGCGCCGGTCGGGCCGAAGCCGACGATCGCGACGTCGAAAGTCGCCCTCGCATCGGCTCAGCCGACCTCGTCGCGATCGGATTGCGCAGCGTGCCGATGCGCTCGATCTCGACCTCGATCGTGTCGCCGGCCTTCATCCACACCGGCGGCGTGCGCGCCTGGCCGACGCCGGCGGGCGTGCCCATGACGATCACGTCGCCCGGCTCGAGCGTCAGGCACTCGGCCAGCAGCGCGATGGTCTCGGCGACGCTGAAGATCATGTCGTCGGTGTTGGCGTCCTGCATGACCTGGCCGTTGAGCCGGCCTGGATGCGCAGGCCCGCGGCGCCGGGGGCAGCTCGTCGGCGCGTGACCAGCACCGGCCCGAAGCCGCCGGTGGCGTCGAAGTTCTTGCCGATGGTCCACTGCGGCGTGCGCTTCTGGTAGTCGCGCACGGACATGTCGTTGAAGCAGCTGTAGCCGAAGACGTAGCCGAGCGCGTCGCCTCGCCGACATGGCGCGGCACGCGCCTGCCGATCACCACCGCGAGCTCGGCCTCGTAGTCGAACTTGCTCGACACCCGCGGCACCAGCGCCCGGCTCGCCGTGGCCGAGCAGCGAGCTCGCGCCGCGGAAGAAGAACCACGGGTACTCGGGCTTCTCGCGACCGCCTTCCTTGGCGTGGTCGAAGTAGTTCAGGCCGAGGCAGATCGTCTTGCCCGGCTCGGGCACCAGCGGCGCGTGAGCGAGGCGGCCAGCGGCTGGCGCGGCGCGTCGATGCGAGGCGGCGCGCGCGGCGCCGTCGAGGTCGACGCCCGCTTCGAGCGCCGCGCGCAGGTCGGCCGGGACCTCGGGCTGCGCGTCGTTCAGGTCGATGACGTCGTCGCCGTCGACGACGCCCAGGCGGGGCTCGCCCTGCGCAGGAAGGTGGTGAATCTCATGGACGCGTCCTCAGGAGATGGGATGAAGAAGACGCGGCGCTGCGCCTCCTTCAGGCGCGGGCCGGGCGGCGCGGAGATGCCCCACTGGTCGACGCGGCCGGGCGGCCAGGTCCAGTCTGCGGCGCGCCGACGCGGTAGCTGTCGTCGATCTGCTCGACCTCGGCCGTGTATTCGATGACTTCGCCGAAGGGACCGATGAAGTAGTTGAAGGCGTTGTTGCCCGGGCCGTGGCGGCCCGGGCCCCACTCGATCGCGAAGCCGGCATCCTTCATCCGGCCGCCGCCGCGCATCACCGAGTCGAGGTCGGGCATCAGGAAGGCGATGTGGTTGAGCGCGTCGTTGTCGGTGTCGCCGAGCGCGATGCTGTGGTGGTCGCGGTTGCAGTTCAGGAACGCCATGATCCGGGTGCGGTCGGCCAGCGTGAAGCCGAGCGCCTGCTCGAAGAAGCGCTGGGTCGCGTCGACCGCATGGCTGTTGAGCACGACGTGGGCGAGGCGGATCGGCCGGTCGCGCGCCTCGTGCGCGTCGCCGTGGCGCGCGTCGCCGTGCACGACCTGGAACCGCCGGCCGTCGGCGTCGCGGATCAGGACCCCGTGCCGCCCGCCGGCTCGTCGAGCGGCTTCGCCGCGTGCAGCACGCGGCCGCCGGCGGCGAGCCGTCTGCGGCCTCGATGCGCGCGAGCGCGGCGGCGTCGCGCGCGCGCAACGTGACGTGGCGGATCGCCGTCGCCGCGGCGCCGCCGTGCAGCGCGAGCAGATGATGATCGGCGCCGGTGCCGCGCAGGTAGAGCGCGTCGGCGCCGCGCGCGGCGACGTCGAGATGCCAGGTGTCGCGGTAGAAGGCTTCGGCCTTGGCGAGGTCGGGAACGTCCAGCGCGACGCTGCGCAGGCCGAGATCCAGGGAGAACTCATCGTGCGCCTCCGCGCCGAGGCCGAGAAAGGCTTCGGCGTTGCGTGGACGAGCTGCGCCGTCACGGCCGTCGTCGAAGCCGGCCGCCTCGACGCGCTCCACCGGCGCGCGGCTCGTGGAAGTTGAATGGGTAGTCGGTGCCGAGCATCAGCTGGTCCGCGCCGAAGGTCGCCACCAGCATGCCGCAGCGTCGCCGCGTCGAACACCAGCGTGTCGTAGAACATGCTGCGCGCCTGCTCGGCCGGCGCGACCTCGATCGCTCCGCCAGCGCGGGAAAGACGCTCCAGCCCTGCTGCAGCCGCGGCAGCAGCGCGGCCAGCGTGCCGCCGCCGTGGCTGAAGGCGATGCGCAGGCGCGGCCGGCGCAGCATCAGGTTGCCGGTGATCACCGAGGCGGCGGCCAGGCCGACGTCGCTCGGATAGGCCAGCACCTGCTGCAGCGGCGCCGGACCGACGAGCCGATCCATCCCGGTGGGCTTGAGCGCATGGACGAAGACCGCGGCGCCGAGCGCCTCGCAGGCCTCGAAGAACGGATCGAACGACGGATCGCCGATCGGCACGCCGTTGACGTTGCTGCCGATCTCGACGCCGGCGAAGCCCGGCAGCGCCATCAGGCGGCGCAGCTCGGCGATCGCCGAGGTCGAGGTCCTGCAGCGGCACCGCGCCCAGGCCGATCAGCGCGCCGCCGGACTCGTCGACCATCGCCGCGATCGTCTCGTTGAGATAGCGCAGCAGCTGCAGCGCGTCGGCCGCGTCGAGCCAGTACGAGAGCAGCTCGGGCATCGGCGAGATCGCCTGGCGCGCCAGGCCCATCGCCGGCAGATCGGCGAGTCGCCGGGCTGTCGTCCAGGCCTTGTCGCTGACGGTGCGGTAGAGCTTGCCGGCGATCATGACGCTGCGATGGCACTCGTGCGCCGGCGCCATCGACGGCCATTGCGCCGGCGCCTTGCTGCCGAGGTAAGCGGGAAAGTCGTGCGGGACGATGTGCGCATGGACGTCGAGGCCGCAGTTGCAGCCCGAGCGCTGGCCGGCCCGCCGCCTCAGGCATGGACCAATCCGGCGGCGGCGATGCCGGCGATGCAGATCGCCTCGTCTTCGTCGCCGGTGCCGCCGCTCGCGCCCGCGGCACCGAGGATCTCGCCGGCGGCGTTCTTGATCAGCACCGCGCCGGTCTGGGCGACGAACTTGCCTTGCGCGACGGCGGCGAGCGAGGCCAGGAAGGTCGGGTTCTCCTTGGCGCGCAGCATCAGCGCCCGGCTCGAGGCGCTCATGCTCGACCGCGGCCCATGCCTTGGCGCTGGCGATGTCGACCCGGAACATGGTCGCCCCGTCTTCGCGGCATGCCGCCTTCAGGCTGCCCGACTCGTCGAGGACGACGACCGCCATCGGCTTGTAGCCGCTCGCGGCGGAGTGCTCGAGCGCGGCGGCGATGATGCGCTGCGCCTGCGCGAGGGTCAGTCGATCCATGGCGTTGTCTCCGGGAAGAGGCGGTCGTCGGAACCTGCGACGCCGGCCGGTGTTCGAGCGACTCTAGGAAAGTTCGTCGCATAACGAAAGGTGATTTGATCGATACCTAGAATCCATGCGATGGATATCCGGGGGTTCGACCTCAATCTCCTCGTCGCCTTCGACGCGATGGTCGAGCATCGCAGCGTGACGCGCGCGGCCGAGGCGCTCGGCCTGAGCCAGCCGGCGATGAGCGCCGCGGTGGCGCGCCTGCGCCAGCGCTTCGGCGACCCGCTGTTCGTCAAGACCGGTGCCGAGATGCGGGCGACGCCGCGCGCCAACGAGCTGGCCGCGGCGGTGCGGCGCGTCGTCGAGACCGTGCGCTCCGAGATCCTGCAGCTCTCGGCCTTCGATCCCGCGGCTTCGACCCGCACCTTCACGATCCTCACGCCCGACATCGGCGAGATCAATTTCCTGCCGCGCGTGCTCTCGCGCATGGCCCGCGACGCGCCCAACGCGAACCTGCGGACGCTCTCGCTGCCGCGCCATGCGACGCGCGAGGCGCTCGAATCGGGCGCCGCCGATCTGGCGGTCGGCTATTTCCCCGACCTGCACAAGGCGGGCTTCTATCAGCAGCGGCTGTTTCGCAACGAGCTCGTCTGCATCGTCCGCAACGACCATCCGACGCTGAAGCGCGCGATCACGCTGAAGGCGTACCTGGCGGCGAGCCACGCGGTCGTCAAGCCGGAAGGCCGCGAGCACGTGTTCGAGCAGTTCCTGCAGGGCCGCGACCTGAAGCGACGGGTCGTGGTCGAGATCGCCCACTTCATGAGCCTGCTGCCGATCCTCACCTCGACCGACCTGGTCGCGACCGTCCCGCGTGACCTCGCCGACGTCTGCGCGCGCCATGCGCCGATCCGGATCCTGGCGTGTCCGATCAAGGCGCCGGCGATCGAGGTGCATCAGTTCTGGCACCAGCGGTTCCACAAGGAGCCGGCGAACGTCTGGCTGCGCGGCATCATCCACGACCTTTTCCGCAGCTGAGCTTCGATGCGAAGCGCGGTCAGGCATGGCCGGCGCGGGCGCCCCCTACCGGTCGACAGGCGCCGCATCACTCCGCTCGAGCAGAACCACGCTCGCCATTCGCTGCAGGCTCCGCTGCGCGCCCGGAAACCACAGGGCGCCGAGCGGGCCCCAGAACCACGACAGCGGCGCCGGGCGATGGAGTCGGAGCGACTCGTCCCAGATCGATCGGAGCTCGGCCTCACGCCAGCCGAGCGGGGTGAAGAACGTCGTGCCGTCGGCGGGTGCGAACCGCAGCGGCGCGTGCGCCGCGAGCAGATGCGGCTGCCAGCGCCGGCCGACGGTATCAACAACAGCGGCGCGATCAGGTCGGTAAGCCACCAGCGCGCGAGCGGCTCGTCGTGCAGGCCGCGCGCGAGTGCATCGACCTGCGCGCGCTCGAGATAGACGAGCAGCCCTTCGGTCACCACCAGAAGCGGCCCCGCGCTCGCGCGCGCCAGGGCGAGGACGCCGGCGAGCGCCCCGCCCTCGCCGACGTCGGCAGCGACGTCGGCGTGATCGCAGTTCGCGGCCTCCCCCTTCAACAGGGAGCGGCGATACGCGACCATGCCGGGCAGATCGATGTCGAGCCAGCGCAGGTGGGACGGAAGATCGAGTCGATAGGCTCGGGTGTCCAGGCCGCAGCCGAGGTTGACCACCGTGCGCGCGCCCTTCGCGACGCATGCCCGGACGATCTCGTCGATGACCGCGGTGCGAACGACCATCGCCCACGCCATCGATTGGCCGTGCGGCAGCGCGCGAACGATCGCGGCGCCGCGCGGCCCGGCCAGGCGTCGGGCGTGAGGGTCGATGAAGAGCGCGTCGACCCGCTCCGATTCGAACGCGCGATACATCGCCGTCCACAAGGCGGTGTCGGAGACATTGCGGATCGGGGACTGCATGGCGATGCGGCCGGAGCCGCTCGTGCGCGACGACAGCAGGATCGCACGAACCCGTCGGACCGCGTCGATCCGGTGCCGGCTGACCGCTACTTCTTGTGCGAACGGAAAGAGACGAGCCCAGTCCCGCTTCATGTCGACCACGGTCCAGCCCTTGGCCTGCGCCTCGTCGAGCGCCTTGTCGAGCCTGCCAATGCTCGAATTGCCGATCGTAGGCCCACTCGCGCACGGCGTCGGTGTGATGGACGATAGCCCATGAAGCGTGCGCCATCGCCGGCCGCCGTCCATTGCAGCATCTCGCAGGTCGCCGTCGGAATTGCCGAATGCCAACGATCGGCCGGCGCCCGATATGCTGGCCTGGATGCCCACCGGCTTGCCCGGCCCAGTCGTCGATGAAGTCGACCTCCGGCAGACGCATGAGCACCGGCGTGCCGTCGCGCATCTCGAACTTGAGTCTTGTCGCTGCTGCCGACCACCTGCTCGGGCGGGACGCCGTACACCTTGTCCGTCCATGGACGCATGAAATCGACGCCGCCGCCCGACACGATGTACGTCTTGAAGCCGTTGGCGCGCAAATAGGCCAGCAGTTCCAGCATCGGCTGGTACACCATCGACGTGTAAGGCTGGTTGAATCGCGGGTGGCGCGCCGTGACGAGCCACTCGGTGACCATGCTCGAATTCGTCCGTCGACATGCCCGTGCTCGTCGCGGCGATCGAGCTCGAGCAACCCTTTCTCGCCGCCGGCCAGCGCGCCCTTGATGTCGCCCTGCAGCAGCGATGCAAACGGTTCGGTCGTTCTTCCACTCGGGATGCTGCGGCGCGAGCACCTTGACCCGATCGATGACGAAGAAGAATTGCGAATACAGCGGCTGTTCGGCCCAGAGCGTTCCGTCGTTGTCGAAGGTGGCGATGCGCGCGGCGACTGGAACGAAATCCGGCGACCCGGGGTCGTCACCTTGGCCACGAAGGCGACGATGGATTGCTTGACCGTGCCGTCGTTCCACGACGGGAGTGGATCGGAGCCGAACTGACGCGCAGCCGCTTGCCAGAACCAAGCAGGCCGGCGGCTGCCAAGCGCATCGCTCGCCGACGGTCCGACTCGAAAGTCGTTCGCATCAAAGTCTTCCTCGACGGATTCGGCGCCCTCGGCCGCGCCTGCCACTCTACGAATGGATCCCCTCGCCGCGACAGTGGCCTTTGGGGCATCACTGCAAGGCGTCTCAGACGCGTAGACTGATCCGAGCTACCGGCAACAGCGGATCATTCAAGTTGGGCAGACACCGCGCATCTTCGCCCTCCTCGCTGCGGCTCCTGGCGTTGTCGGCGCTGCTCGTCCCGCTCCATGCCAGCCATGCGCAGCCCGCGCCGCAGGTGGCGCCGCCGCGGCCCAAGGTCTGCCTCGTCCTCTCCGGCGGCGGCGCGCGCGGCGCCGCGCATGTCGGCGTGCTCAAGGTGCTCGAGGAGCTGCACGTGCCGATCGACTGCGTCACCGGCACCAGCATGGGCTCGATCGTCGGCGCGGCCTACGCGTCGGGCACGCCGATCGACGAGATGGAGAAGATCACTCGCCTCGATCACGACGCGCGAGCTGTTCACCGAGCTGCCGCCGCGCGAGGACCGCGCCGTCCGGCTCAAGCAGGACGACCGCACCGTCCTGTCGCCGATCGAGCTCGGCCTGCGACGACGGCGAGGTGCTCGCTGCCGCAAGGCCTGGTCTCGGGCGTTCAGCTCGAGACGCGTGCTGCGCAGGCTCAGCAAGGTGCGACGGCTCCACCGACTTCGACGACCTGCCGATTCCGTTTCGCGCCGTCGCGACCGACCTCGTCACCGGCAAGGCGGTCGTCCTGAGCGAAGGCGAGCTCGCCAGCGCGATGCGCGCCAGCATGTCGGTGCCGGGCGCGATCGCGCCGGCGCGCCTGGACGGCCGTCTGCTCGTCGACGGCGGGCTGACCGACAACCTGCCGGTCGACGTCGCGCGCTCGATGGGCGCCGACATCGTCATCGCCGTCAACCTCGGCACGCCGCTGCTCAATGCCGATCAGCTCAACTCGGTGCTCGGCGTCACTGACCAGATGGTCAACATCCTGACCGAGCAGAACGTGCAGGCTTCGCTGGCGAGCCTGAAGCCGACCGACGTCCTGATCCTGCCGCAGCTCGGCGATTTCTCGGCCGCCGACTTCGACCACCTGCCGCTCACGGTGCCGATCGGCGAAACGGCGGCACGCGCCGTCGCCGACCAGCTGGCGAAGCTCTCGGTGCCGCGGCCGAGTACGAGGCTTGGCGAGCGCATCGGCTCGCCGGCACGCGGACGCGATCGAGCCGGTCGACGAGATCCGTTTCAGGGAGCTTCACCACGTCAACGCCGACACCGCGGCCAAGGTGCTGCAGACCAAGCCGGGCGTGCCGATCCAGCAGGAAGAGCTCGACCGCGACATGCGGCGCATCTTCGGCACCGGCGACTTCGAGCACGTCAGCTACAGCATCCTGGACGAGCCGGGGCGACGCATCCTCGACATCGACGCGGTCGAGAAGTCGTGGGGTCCCGACTATTTGCGCCTCGGCCTCGGCCTGTCGACCGACTTCCAGGGCGACGCCAACTTCAAGCTGCTCGCGAGCTACCGCCAGACATGGCTGAATTCGCTCGGCGCCGAGTGGCGAACCGATCTGCAGGTCGGCACGACGAGTCGTATCTCGACCGAGTTCTACCAGCCGCTCGAGCCGAGCCAGACCTTCTTCCTCACGCCGAGCGCCGAGGCGCTGCGGCGCAGCCAGGACGTCTTTTCGGGCACGCAGCGAATCGCCACCTACGACATCAGGATGGCCGCCGTGGCCTCGGCCCTGGGCGCGCAGTTCACCAAGTACGGCGTGGTGCAGCTCGGGGTCGTTCGCAACACCATGCGGGCCACGCTCGACACCGGTCCGCTGGCGCTCGCGCCGCCGCCGGAGAGCCAGTCCTATACCGGCATCGTCGTGCAAGGCGGCGTCGACCAGCTCGACAACCTCAACTTCACGCGTTCCGGCTATGCGCGCGAACTTCCAGGTGCTCGGCGCCAACGCCGGTCCAGCGACGGCTCCGGCTTCGGCCGCGCCATTGCGAACGGCACCTTTGCCACGTCGCTCGGCGAGCACACGTTCAATTTCGGCTTCACGGCGGGAAGCCGACTCGGCGCCAATCCGATGCCGACTCCCTTGTTCTTCCAGTGGGGCGGCCTGCTGCGGCAATCGGGCTATCCGACGGGCTGCACTGCTCGGCGAAGACATCGCCTTCGCGCGGCTCATGTACTACAAGCGGCTGTTTCGATGGAGCCTGCTCGACGGCGTCTACGGCGGCGTGTCGCTCGAGATCGGCCGCGTCGGCAGACCGCTCATCCCCGGCAACGACTCCGGCACCTTGCGCTCGGGCGCGCTCCTGCTCGGTGTCGATACGCCGCTCGGTCCGCTCTATCTCGGCTACGGGCGAACGACACAAGGGATCGGCAGCTTCTACCTGACTCTCGGACGTCCCTGAGAAGATGCCCGCGCAGAAACGGCGGCCCGCGTCAGCTCACCGAATAGCCGCGTCCCGACATGCAGGCGCTGTAGGCCTTCCAGAACGTTCCCATCGCCTGCTGCTGTGCTGCCTGCGCTTGCTGGTTCTGCGCGTTGGTCGCCTCCGCCTGTCCCCTCTTCCTCGAGCGCTGTGCGACGCCGCCGACGACGGCACCCTTGACGGCCGCGTTGCCGACGTCGTTGCCGCCGATGGCGCCAACGGCGGCTCCGGCCGCGGCGCCCTTGACCACGCCGCCCTTGGGCGGCGGAGGTGCCGCGGCCGGCTGGGAATTGGCGGCCACCGCCGCCGGATCGACGCCGGTATTCGTCTTGGCCCAGCTCTGGCATTGACCGTCGTCTTTCGACTGCTGGCTGGCGGACTGTCCCTTGGCGGGATAGGCCACGGGTTTCTGCGCTGACACAGCCAGGGCCAGCGTCACCAGTAACGCTCCGATGGCCAACCTGTGAATGGATTGCATCTCGATCTCCCATATGCGATGGCGCGAACGTCGCTTTCGAGCGAATCTTAAAGTAGGAGTTTTCGACGCGGGATCGACGGCCTTGCGCGAGAGCACGCTGCTGCCGGACACGCCATCTCGAAGCGGGCGCGAGCGAGCGCGCTGTCGACCGCCGCGGCCTGGGTCGCATTGAGCACATCGGTGGTCGACGCGCAACCGGCAAGCGCCGCCAGCGCGACGACGCCGATGAAAACGAGGCTTGTCATTTCCGCACCTCCGGTTCGCTGCCGGGCGCACATTCGCGCCGACTCCAGGAATTCGTGCGTGAACCGGGCCGCGCCGAAAGTGGAACAAGGTGCCGCCCGACTGCATCAAAGGTCATCTCGGCAGCGTGCTACAAGCGCTCGTCGCAACGCTTGGCAAGGACGACGCATGCAGCTCGGAATGATCGGTCTCGGACGGATGGGCGCGAGCATGGTGCGGCGCCTGATGGGGAATGGCCACGACTGCGTCGTCTACGACGTTCAGCCTGCCGCCGTCGCGCGGCTGCAGAGCGAAGGTGCGACCGGCGCGGCGTCGCTCGCAGGAGCTGGTGGCGAAGATGGCGCCGCCGCGGGCGATCTGGATGATGGTGCCGGCGGCGATCGTCGACGCCGAGCTCGCCGGGCTGGTCGCCCATCTGGCGCCGGGCGACATCGTCATCGACGGCGGCAACTCGCACTACCACGACGACATCCGGCGCGCCCGCGAGCTCGCCGCGGCCGGCCTCCACTACGTCGACGTCGGCACCAGCGGCGGCGTCGCCGGCCAGGAGCGCGGCTACTGCCTGATGATCGGTGGCGAGGGCGAGGTGATCGCCCGGCTGACGCCGATCTTCGCCGCGCTCGCACCGGGCTCGAGGCGGCGCCGCGAACGCCCGGCCGCAGCGGCCCGCCGGCGAGCGCCGAGCAGGGTTTCTTGCACTGCGGGCCGCATGGCGCCGGCCACTTCGTCAAGATGGTCCACAACGGCATCGAGTACGGCGTGATGGCGGCGTATGCCGAGGGCCTGAACGTCCTGCGCAACGCCGATGTCGGCAAGCGCGAGCACGCCGCCGACGCCGAGACGACGCCGCTCAGACATCCGGAGCTCTATCAATACGACATGAACCTGCCCGACATCACCGAAGTGTGGCGACGCGGCAGCGTGATCGGCTCGTGGCTGCTCGACCTGACCGCGCGCGCGCTCCTCAAGGACCCCGAGGTCGCCGCCTACGGCGGCCGCGTCTCCGACTCCGGCGAAGGCCGCTGGATGATCGCGGCGGCGATCGACGAAGGCGTGCCGACCAACGTCCTGAGCGCGGCCCTCTACGACCGCTTCGCGTCGCGCGGCCAGGCCACTTTCGCCCATCAGGTGCTCTCGGCTCTGCGGCACGAGTTCGGCGGCCATCTCGAGAGCGACGCCGCGTCGTGGCTCGAGGCCGTCGCACCGGAGTCACCATGAATCACCCACATCGAACCGCTGCGCGCCATCGGCCAGAGCCTCTGGCTCGACAACATCACGCGGGCGATGCTCGACGACGGCACGCTCGCGCGCTACATCGCGCGAGCTGTCGATCACCGGGCTGACATCGAACCCGACGATCTTCGAGCAGGCGATCGGCGCCGGCGCGTTCTACGACGCGCAGATCGCCGATCTGGTTCGGCAAGGCAAATCGGGCGAGGAGCTGTTCTTCGCCCTCGCGCTGCAGGACCTGAAGCGCGCCGCCGACCTGTTCCGGCCGATCCACCGCGCCAGTGACGGCGTCGACGGCTGGGCCTCGCTCGAGGTCTCGCCGCTCCTCGCCGACGACACCGGGGCGGACGATCGAGGCCGCGCGGCGCTTGCATGCCGCCGCCGACCGGACCAATCTCTACATCAAGATTCCGGGCACGCCGGCGGGCATTGCGGCGATCGAGGAATCGATCTTCGCCGGCGTGCCGATCAACGTCACGCTGCTGTTCTCGCGCGAGCACTACCGCGCCGCCGCCGAGGCCTACCTGCGCGGCATCGAGCGGCGCATCGCCGCCGGGCTCGATCCGAAGGTCGAGTCGGTGGCGTCGCTGTTCGTGAGCCGCTGGGACGTCGCGGCGAACGCCAAGCTCGCGCCGGAGCAGCGCAATCGCCTCGGCATCGCCGTCGCCCGACGCACCTACAAGGCCTATCGCGAGCTGCTCGTCGGGCCGCGTTGGCGACAGCTCGCCGCCGCCGGAGCGCATCCGCAGCGGCTGCTCTGGGCGAGCACCGGCGTCAAGGATCCGGCCGCTGCCGACACGCTGTATCTCGAAGCGCTCGCCGCGCCCGACACCGTCAACACGGTCCCCGAGAAGACGCTGAAAGCATTCGCCGATCACGGCGAGGTCGGCAGGCGCGATGCCCGCCGATGGCGGCGACGCCGAAACGGTGATCGCCGAGCTGCGCGCGGCGGGAATCGACGACGACGCGCTGGCCGAGCGACTGCAGCGCGAAGGCGCCGCCGCCTTCGCCAAGTCGTGGCAGGCGCTGATGACGGGCATCGCTGCCAAGGTCGCGCAGCTCGCGCCGAGCGCGGCCATGAGCACGAATCGTCTGGTCGAGACCGCGGCGGCGCTCGTCGCCGGCGACCGCGGCCTGCTGGCGATGGACGAGAGCACGGCGACGTGCAACAAGCGCTTCGCCAAGCTCGACATCCCGCAGACCGCAGAGATGCGTCGCCAGTACCGCGACCTGATCGTGACGACGCCGCGCCTCGGGACGTGCATCAGCGGCGCGATCCTGTACGACGAGACGATCCGGCAAAAGACCGATGCCGGCCTGTCGTTCGTCGAAGCGCTGACACGCGCCGGCATCGTCGCCGGGATCAAGGTCGACACCGGCGCCAAGCCGCTGGCCGGCTTTGCCGGCGAACAGGTGACCGAAGGCCTCGACGGGCTGCGCGAGCGCCTCGCGGAATACGCGACGATGGGTGCGCGCTTCGCCAAGTGGCGTGCCGTCATCGCCATCGACACCGACCTGCCGAGCCGCGGCTGCGTCGCGGCCAACGCGCACGCCCTCGCGCGCTACGCGGCGCTGTGCCAGGAAGCCGGCATCGTGCCGATCGTCGAGCCCGAGGTGCTGATGGACGGCGCGCACTCGCTGGCGCGCTGTCAGGCGGTGAGCGAGGAAGTCCTGCACGACGTCTTCGACCAGCTGCATCGGCAGCGCGTCGTGCTCGAAGGGCTGCTGCTCAAGCCGGCGATGGTGCTGCCGGGCGCGGCGAATACCGACCCGGTATCGCTCGACGACGTCGCCGACGCGACCGTCGCGTGCTTGCGGCGCAGCGTGCCGGCGGCGGTCGCGGGAATCGCCTTTCTCTCGGGCGGGCAGGCCGCCGAGCTGGCATCGGCGCGGCTGAACACGATGAACGCGAAGTACGTCGACCGGCTGCCCTGGCCGCTGTCGTTCTCGTTCGCGCGCGCGATCCAGCAGCCGGCACTCGAGGCCTGGCGCGGCCGCGCTCGACAACACGGCGGCGGCGCAGGCGGCGCTGTTCCATCGCGCCGACTGCAATCGCGCCGCGCGCCGCGGCGAGTACGACGCCGAGCACGACCGCCCGCGCGACGATCCCGAGCAAAGGTAGCGACCCATGGCAGACGCGCTCGACCTGCAGTGCATCGACACGCTGCGCTTCCTCTCGGTCGACATGGTGCAGAAGGCCAACAGCGGCCACCCCGGGCTGCCGCTCGGCGCCGCGCCGATGGCCTACGTGCTGTGGACGCGCCACCTCAAGCACCATCCGGCGAATCCGCTCTGGCCCGACCGCGATCGCTTCGTGCTCTCGGCCGGCCACGGCTCGGCGCTGCTCTACAGCCTGCTCCACGTCACCGGCTACGACCTTTCGCTCGACGATCTGAAGCAGTTCCGCCAATGGGGCAGCAAGACGCCGGGCCATCCCGAGCGCGGCCACACGCCGGGCGTCGAGATCACGACCGGTCCGCTCGGCCAGGGCTTCGCGAACGCCGTCGGCATGGCGATCGGCGAAGCGCATCTGGCCGCGCGTTACGGCCGCGACGGCCACGCGCCGATCGATCACCGCACCTGGGTCATCGCCAGCGACGGCGACCTGATGGAAGGCGTCGCGTCGGAAGCGGCATCGCTCGCCGGCCATCTCCGTCTCGGCAAGCTGATCTGCCTCTACGACGACAACGCGGTGACGCTCTCCGCCGGCACCGACATCACGTTCTCGGAAGAT
This sequence comes from uncultured beta proteobacterium, assembly GCA_963766315.1. Taxonomy (GTDB): domain Bacteria; phylum Pseudomonadota; class Gammaproteobacteria; order Burkholderiales; family Burkholderiaceae_C; genus Schlegelella_A. Next base: position 93,180 of record CAVXZM010000006.1, on the reverse strand, counting down.
CGCGCCCGGCGCTTCGAGGCCTATGGCTGGCAGACGATCAGGGTCGCCGACGGCAACGACGTCGACGCGATCGACGCGGCGCTGACCGCTGCGCGCGGCGAGACCGCGCGACCTTCGCTGATCCTGGTGCGAACCCACCTCGGCTTCGGCTCGCCGGTGCAGGACACGTTCAAGGCGCACGGCTCGCCGCTCGGCCCGGCCGACGTCGCGAAGACGAAGGAGAAGCTCGGCTTGGCCGGTCGAGCCGCCGTTCCTGGTCCCGGCAGCGGCGCTCGACCGCTTTCGCGCGGCGCTGCCACGCGGCGAGCGCGCCGAGGCCGAGTGGAACCAGCGGCTGGCCGCGTATGCAGCGGCGTTTCCCGAGCTCGCGCGCGAGCTCGGGACGCGCCTGCGCGACGAGCTGCCAGAGCGGCTGGGACGCGGCGATCCCGATCCTTTCCGGCCGACGCCAAAGGCATGGCGACGCGCGTCGCCGGCGGCAAGGTGATGAACGCGATCGCGGCCAAGCTGCCGGCACTGTTCGGCGGCTCGGCCGACCTCGATCCGTCGACCCACACCGAGCTCAAGGGCCTGGGCGATTTCGCCGTCGCGCCGAGCGCAGAGAGCGCAGGCGTCGAACGCCGCCGAACGCAGCCGCGCCGGACGCAACCTCCACTTCGGCGTGCGCGAGCACGCGATGGGAGCGATCGTCAACGGCCTGGCGGCGCACGGCGGCTTCGTCGGCTACGGCTCGACCTTTCTCGTCTTCTCCGACTACATGCGCCCGCCGATCCGACTCGCCGCGTTGATGGGGCTGCACGTGATCCACGTCTTCACCCACGACAGCCTCGCCCTCGGCGAGGACGGGCCGACGCACCAGCCGGTCGAGCATCTCGCCAGCCTGCGCGCGATCCCGCGCCTGACGCTGATCCGTCCGTGCGATGCCAACGAGACCGCGGTCGCGTGGCAAGTCGCGATCGAGACCCGCGACCGGCCGGTGCTGCTGGCGCTGACGCGCCAGGACGTGGCGACGCTCGATCGCACGCGCTACGCGAGCGCCGAAGGCCTGCGCCGCGGCGCCTACGTGCTGAGCGATCCGCCCGGCGCGACGCCGCGCCTGATCCTGATCGCGAGCGGCTCCGAGGTCAGCCTGATCGTCGCCGCCGGCGAGCGCCTGGGCGGCGAAGGCGTGGCGGTGCGCTGCGTCTCGATGCCGAGCTGGGAGCTGTTCGATGCCCAGCCGGAGAGCTATCGCGACGACGTGCTGCCGCCGACAGTGCACGGCGCGGCTCGCGGTCGAGCTCGGCATCGCGCAAGGCTGGCACCGCTACGTCGGTGCGCACGGTGACGTCCTCGGCGTCGACAAGTTCGGCGCGTCCGCGCCCGCGGAGGTCTTGCTGGCTGAGTACGGCTTCAGCGTCGAGGCGGTGGTCGCGCGGGCAAGACGCTTGCTGACGAGCTGAGCTCGGCGTCGGCGCGCGGCCGAGCGCGACACGCCGACTAGCGCGGCCAGCCGGTGCCGACGCCCAACCGCTCGTAGCGGATGAAGGCCTCGATCGTGTGCAGCCGGCCGTCGACGATCTTGAACGCCTCGGCATAGCGCATGCTTTTCGGCTCGCGCGTTCGCGCCGGCAGCTCGATCGTCTTGCCGTCGACGACGGCGCTGGTCGCCTTGCCCGGCATGTCGAACACGCCCCAGCCGAAGACCACGCTACGCTCCTCGTCGACGACCGGAAAGCTGCGATCGCGAACGGTCGGGATGTAGGTGAACATCTGCATTCCGCTCGGGCAACTGCGCGGCAGGTTCGCCTTCGGGTTGTCGGTCGTGCGCACGCCGTTCTCGATCCGCTTGCAGTCGGCATGGAAGCTGACGTTCTCGGCGCTGTGCTGCTCGATGCCGTCGAAGTAGGCGTTGGCGAGCGCGCGCAAGCGCTCGCGCGGCAGGCGCTGGTCGGCCGGCGTGACGGCGTCGAACACGTCGCGCGGCCCGAGCAGGGCCTGCGGCGCGAAGAACGGATGCGCGTCCTTGCGATTGACCATCGCCTCGCTCTCGACGATCCGCCGCTGCACGATCTTCAGGCGCACGGCGTAGAGAACTGGGCCTGCGTCGTCGTCGTAGCTGGCGAACGATGACGGTCTGCCCCGAGACCGGATCGGCGAACACTTGGCGCCAGCGCATCGGCCGCGCGCTCGCGAATACGCTCGACGATGGCGTCACGAAGGCGCCGTTTTCAGTCAGACGCGCGTTGTCGGCGAACGCGGGCACGATCGGGCGCGCGCGCGCCGAGAGCGTCGAAGTAGCCTTGCGTCAAGGCCACGAGACAGGCGCGGTCGCAGGGCGCCTCGCCGCTCATGCCGGCGCAAGCCGACAGCAAAACGCCGACGATCGCGGCGAGCAGGCGGCTGCTGCCGCACAAGCGCGGTCGCAGTCGAGGTCATCTGTTTCATCTCCGTTGGATCGAGCAGCGAGCCTACCAATACCGGTCGTCGCATGTCCGGCAGTGCCCTTGATCTCGTCCCGAACGACCGTTTGTCGCGTTCGCTGGCGTCGATCCCGGAGTCGCGGGATTGTCCGAAGGGGTCTGCAGATCGCACAGTTGCGGCCTTGCAGCGTTGCCATCCCGGCACGCCCTTTCAGAGTCATCGAATGCCTCACTTATCCTTGAATCACCTGGTCGCGGCCTGCGCCTTGACCGTCACGCTGCAGGCGCATGCGGACAGCGCCAAATTCATCGATTTCGCCCACGGCTCCGAAAGCGTCAACTTCAAGCTGACCGCATCCGACCTGTCGACCGTGCTGACCCAGGGCGCGGCATCGGCCGGCGGCTTCCTGATGAGCTACAACAGCGGACCGACGTTCGAAGTCCTATTGTGTCGATCTGTTTCAGCACATCGCGTTCGGCGAGACCTACACCGACTACGGCACCCCGGGAACGTCGCACGTCTTCGCCAACAACCGCGCATACACCGACCTCGGCCGTCTGTACGCGACCGCCGGCGTCGTCAACAACTGCGGTCGAAGGAAGCGGCATTCCAGATCGCCGTCTGGGAGATCGCCTACGAAACCCAGCCCGGAGCCTACAACCTGAGCAATGGCGTGGCGACGTTCCTGCGGCGGCAGCGCCGATTCGTCAGGCGCGCTGACGCTGGCCTCGACCTGGCTCGGCAACCTGACCAACGGCGGCCATCCCGACGTCGTCGTGATCGAGAGCGACGGGCACCAGGACATGATCTACGCAGCCGGTGCCGGAGCCGCAGACGTATGCGATGTTCATGGCCGGCCTGGCAGCGATGACGTTCGTGGCGCGCCGCCGCCGCGCCTGAGCCGCGACGACCGCATCGATTCCGGTGCGCGAACAAAAGGCGAACTGCGGTTCGCCTTTTTTGCGTTCCGCGCCGTCGGTGCTTCCCGCACAATCGCCGCCGATGCTGGACCGCCTCGCCACCGCCGGGATCGCGTGCGCAAGACGATGGCACACGTTCGTCGTCCTGGCCGCCTTCGCCGCGTTCGCGGCCGCGGCGACGGCCAGCGACGCGCCGACGCTGGTCATCGATCACGCGCTTGCCGCGCCCAGCGGCGACGGCCGTTTCCCGAGCTCCGGATCGTTCGCCCCGATCGCGCTTCCCGATCGTTGGGTCGAGTCGCGGCCGGGCTACGAAGGCACCGTCTGGTACCGCACCCGTTTCGGCCTCGGCGGCGGCGCGGTTCCCGACGAACTGCTCGCCGCTGTACGTCGAGCGTGCCTGCAGCAACCTGCAGGTCCACCTCAACGGTGCGCTGGTCTTCAGCGCCGGCCGGATGCAGGAACCGGTGACGCGCAACTGCTCGCGGCCGCTGCTCGTCGCGCTGCCGGCTGCGCTCCTGCGCGCGCAGGACAACGTGCTCGACTTCCGCGTCTACGGCCATTCGCTCGAGCACGTCGCGTCGCGCCAGAGCAGCGGCGGCCTGTCGCGCATCGAGCTTGGCCTGCAATCGGCGCTTGCGCAGGCGCACGCCACCCAGCTCGTGTGGGGCCCGAAGTGGATCGAGGCCAGCAGCCTGATCCTGATCGGCCTCGGCTGCGTGCTCGTCGCCGTCGGCTGGCTCAACTCGCGCGAGGTGTACTTCTCGTACCTCGGCTGGCTCTGCCTGGCGTGGGTGGTGCAGACGCTGGCGTCGCACGCGCGCGACCTGCCGTGGGACAACGAAGTGTCCGAGTTCATGCTGTGCGCGTCGTGGGCGGTGCTGCTCGCGCTCGCGGTCCAGTTCTTCCTCAGCTTCGCCGGCCTGCGCTCGCGCACGATCGAAAACCTGGTCGCGCTGCAATGGGTGCTGCTGCCGTTATCGCTGATCCTGGCCGGCCACGACTGGCTGTTCGCGGTCGCCTGCTTCTGGTATTTCGTGCTCGCCCTCGAGCTGATGTTCGTGATGGGGATCTACCTCGTCGTCACCGCGGCGCCAGCGACCGCAGGACTTTCGCGCCGATGGCGTTGGCGATCGCCGCGGGCGTGCTCGCGCTATTCGCCGAGCTCGCGGCGCAGACGGGTCTGGTCGAAGCGCCATCATTGTCGGTGGCGCAGATCGTCATGCCGCTCCTGTTCGCGGCCGTCGGCACTCGCCTGTTCCTGATGTTCGCGCGGGCACTGCAGGCGACCGAGGCCGACCGCAACCGGCTCGCCACGCAGCTACAGCGACTCACCGCCGACTTCGACCACCGCGTCGAGCAGTTGACGGCGCAACGCGTCGAGCAGTTCACCGAGCGCGAGCGGAAGCGCATCGCCTCGGACCTTCACGACGACCTCGGCGCCAAGCTGCTGACCATCGTCCACACCAGCGATGGCACGCGCATTCCGCAACTGGCGCGCGAGGCGCTCGAGGAGATGCGGCTCTCGGTGCGCGGCCTGGCCGGAAAGCCCGTGCGGCTCGACGACGCGCTCGCCGATTGGCGCGCGGAAACCATGGTCCGCCTGACCCAGGCCAAGATCGAGGCGGTCTGGAACCACCCCGACGACGGCGTCTCGCAGACCCTGCCGGCGCGCGTGTTCATGCAATTGACACGGATCCTGCGGGAAGCTGTCAGCAACGTGATCAAGCACAGCTCCGCGACCCATTGCGAGGTGAACTGCGCGGTGCTCGACGGCGAGCTCCAGGTGACGGTGAAGGACGACGGCCGCGGCATCTCCGCCGATCTCCAGCGCGGCCAGGGCATGTCGAGCATGAAGCGGCGCGCCAAGAAAATGAGCGGCCAATGCCTGGTCGAGTCGCGTCCCGGGTACGGCGTCGTGATATCGCTCACGGTCCCTCTTTGAGGCGGCGAGGCCGATTCAACGGCGCTTGCTAGGATCCGAGGGTTCGCAAAGACGTCTCGCGAAGGATCGCGGCACGCCGTTTGCTATGGCTTGTCGCGCCCAACTCCTCTCCGCCAACCCGGTCCGGAGGCGCGATGCACGAGGAGGTTCGCATGACGAACATCTTGTTGTTGGAAGACGTCGCCGAGGCGATGGCCTGGCTCAAGATCCAGGTTTCCGAGGTCTATCCGGACGCTGTGTTCCACGATGCATCGCGCGTCAACGGCGCCCTCGCGATCATCGCCAAGACCCCGATCGACGTCGCCCTGATCGACCTCGGCCTGCCCGACGGCTCGGGCGTCGACGTCGTCGCCGCGCTGCGCGAGGCGCAGCCCAAGGCGCAGGCGGTCGTGGTCACGATCCACGACGACGACGATCATCTCTTCCCGGCGCTCCAGGCGGGCGCTTTCGGCTACCTGCTGAAAGACCAGGCGGGCGCGGTTCTGGTCGACCAGTTCCGGCGCATGAGCCAGGGCGAGCCGCCGCTCTCGCCGGCGATCGCGCGCCGGGTGATGGCCCACTTTGCCTCGCGTTCGTCGCAGCGCGAGCGGCCGAAGAACATGCCCCACGTCGCGCTCACCGACCGCGAGAACGAAGTGCTCCTGCGCGTCGCCAAGGGCTATACGCTGCCCGAGATCGCGGTCCAGCTCAACCTCTCGCGCCACACGATCTCCGACTACGTCAAGCAGATCTATCGCAAGCTCAACGTGAGTTCGCGCGCCGAAGCCGCGCTCGAAGCACAGCGACTCGGCCTGTTCGGCCGCGGCCGCCGGGCCGCCCAGCCGCAGGCGATCTGAGCCGTCGAGGGCTGGCACGCCTTTCGCGAACGTCTCCCCTCGCGCGCGCATACACCGGGAACGAGGGGGTTCCCTGCCAAGCACAGCGATCGCGAAGCCGTGTAGAACGCGGGTAGACCGCGCGAGACGACCCACCGCGCAGTCGCTGACTCTCCACGCTGCCGCTGATGTTCGACGATCCCCACAAAAGAACCTTCTTCAGCGCTCCCCAGTCCGTCACCTCGCTGATCGCCGCGTTCCTCGAGCCGGGCATCACGGTGCTCACGTTCGTCGCCACGACGCATGGCCTTCGACGAGCGCATGGACCGGCCAGCACTGACGCTCTGCCTGCTCGTCTTCGCCCTCACCTTCCCGGGGCGCAACCGCTTCCGCGACAGCCTGCTCGGCGCCGCGGTCGACATCGCCTCGTCGTGGCTGGTGCTGCTGGCGATCCTCGCCCTGTGCGCCTACGCGACGCGCAGCTTCAACTACTTCGAGGACGACGTGCTGATGGTCTGGGCGCTGGTCACGCCGCTCCTGCAATGGCTCGCGACCTGGATCGGGCGGGCGCTTCTCGCTCCAGCACGCGGCGCGGCCGGGCTCGCGCCGGACGGCGGTCATCGTCGGCGCCAGCGCCCTCGGCGTGAAGGTCGCGCGGGCGCTGCAGGAGGGCGAGGCCCAGGGCGTCGACTTCGTCGGCTATTTCGACGATCGCAGCGGACGGTCGGATCGATGCCGCCACGAAGGCGCGCGTGCTCGGCACGCTGGCCGAGGTGGCGGCCTACACCACCGAGCACGGCATCCGCGAGGTCTACATCACGCTGCCGCTCGGCTCGCAGCCGCGCATCGTCGCCCTGCTCGAGGAGCTGCAGGGAACGACGGCGTCGCTCTTCTTCGTTCCCGACGTGTTCGGCATCAGCATCATCCAGGGCCGCCTGCAGGACATGAACGGCGTGCCGGTGGTGGGCATCTGCGAGACCCCGTTCACCGGCACCAACGAGCTGGTGAAGCGGCTGAGCGATCTGGTCCTGGCCTCGATCATCGTCGTCATCATCTCGCCGCTGCTGCTCGTCATCGCGCTCGGCATCAAGCTCAGCTCGCCCGGGCCGGTGATCTTCAAGCAACGCCGCAACGGCCTCGACGGCGACGAGATCGTCGTCTACAAGTTCCGCTCGATGACGACCGTCGACGACGGGCCCGTGGTGCGCCAGGCGACACGAAACGACCCGCGGATCACGCCGTTCGGCGCTCTCCTGCGAAGGACGCTCGCTCGACGAGCTGCCGCAGTTCTTCAACGTCCTGCAGGGCACGATGAGCATCGTCGGCCCGCGGCCGCACGCGGTGACGCACAACGCCGAGTACCGGCAGATCATCAAGGCCTACATGGTGCGCCACAAGGTCAAGCCGGGGATCACCGGCTGGGCGCAGATCAACGGCCAGCGTGGCGAGACCGATACGATCGAGAAAATGCGGACCCGGGTCGAATACGATCTCGAGTACCTGCGCAACTGGTCGCTGGGGCTGGACCTGAGGATCATCGCGAGCACGATCAGGCTGTTGTTCTTCGATCGCCATGCCTACTGAATTCGCATCTCCATCCACATTGCGAGGAGCCCCTTCCATGAGCGGTAGAAATCGGCTTACGCGGGAAACGCTGGTCTCTGCCGTCCACGCTGGGACTCGCGCTCGCCAGCGGAGAGTCCACTGCCCAGGTGGTCAACTCGTCGAGCTCCTACGGTGGGGCCCCGGACCCGAATCCTTACTACATCGGCGTCAGCGCGGCGCTGACGCACAACTCGAACGTCTTCCGCGTGCAGGACGGTCCGGGCGACACCTACGCGAGCGGGAGCCTGTTGGGCGGATTCGATCAGCAGATCGGCCGGCAGCGCGTCTTCGGACGTGCCAGCGTATCGGACAACCGGTACCAGAACGAGGACGTGCTGAACAACGTCAGCTACAACTTCTATGGCGGCCTCGCCTGGGAGACCATCGAAGACCTCTCGGGCAACCTCAACGTCGCGCTCGACCGCAACCTCGCGGTACCGGCCGCCATCGCCGGGGCCCCCACGCAGACCCGCAACCAAGCCACGACCGAGAGCATCGATGCCGCTGCGCGCTGGGGCGGCCCGTCGCTGTTCACGCTCGAGGCGCGCGCCAACTATGCCGAGACCAGCTACTCGGAGCCGACTTACGTGACATCGGAATCGAATCGGGTCGGCGGCAGCCTCGGGATCTACTACCACTCGGGCGGACCGCTGCGCGTCGGTCTCGCCGCCCGCGTCGACCGGACCCGAACGCCGAAGGCATTCATCGACCCGAACACGGGCCAATACACCGCCGCCCGGCTCGACGGCCGCAATATCGACCTTCTCCTCGACTACGACGTGAGCGGCCAGCTTGTCGGCAACGCCCGTCTGAGCTATACCCGGCAGACCAATGCCTACGTCGACTCGATCCGCCTTTTCCGGAGTCACCGGCGGCGTCGCCCTGAACTGGACTGTGACCGGCAAGACGTCGATCCGCTTCGACGCAGCCCACGATGCCGGCTTCAACTCGCAGGCCTACAACACGTTCATCTTCACCCCGACCAGCACCGGCGCCGCCTTGACGCCTGTCCTGGGTGTCTATTCGAACAACCAGATCACCGACTCGGCCGGCCTGGGCGTCAACTACCTTGCCACCGCGAAGATCACCGCGAGCGCCAACCTCCGCTACCTGCGCGCGCGCTCGACGCCGCAGGATGCCTCCGGTCCGTTGCCCGACATCGTCGACATCTCGAAGATCGCGGCGATCGGCGCCAACTACGCGATCACGCGAAGCTGGGGAGCCGGTTGCAACGCCAGCTACGAAAAGCGCGACGTCTCCGGTGGCCAGACTTTCGCGTACGACGTCAAAATCGGTGGGCTGCTCGACCCAGTTCACCTGGCGCTAGCGGGCTGCCGCGACGCCTTGATTCCCGCGATCGTCTCGACGACGAAGTCCTGCTAACGCACCGTCTTCCCACGGCTACGACCGGTGAAGAATCCCGGGCCTTGATCTTGCTGAGCGAATCTCAGGCCTTGGCCTCGCCAACGCCGAAGGAAACCGAGCCTTTCTCGGCGGTGCAATCCTCAATCTCCGCGATGCCGAGTCCGAAGATCCTCGCGTTCGTCCTTCCCCAATTTCATCGGATACCGGAGAACGACGAGTGGTGGGGCGAAGGCTTCACCGAGTGGACCAACGTCCGAAAAGCACAGGCCAGATTTCCCGGGCACTATCAGCCGCGGGTCCCGAAGGAAGGTCGTTACTACGACCTGTTGGACCCGGGCACCCAAGATTGGCAGGCGGAGCTCGCCCGGAGTCACGGCCTTGCCGGCTTCTGCTATTACCACTACTGGTTCACCGGTCGCCAGCTTCTGGAAAAGCCGTTCAACGCGATTCTTCGGCGTGGCACGCCCGACTTTCCCTTTTGCCTCGCCTGGGCCAACCAAACTTGGACACGGACGTGGGACGGCGGCGAGAAAAACGTCCTGATGCCCCAGACCTACGGCAGCAGTGCGGATTGGGAGCAGCACTACAGGTATCTTGAGAATGCGTTTTGCGATCCGCGCTACATCCGCGTGGACGGCTGTCCGATGTTGCTCATCTATCAGACCTCTGCGATAGCGGAGTGCTCAGAGATGCTCGACTGCTGGCGGAATTTGGCGCTGCGAAGTGGATTCGCCGGCTTGCACATCGTCACCATGCTCACCTACTACGGAGGGGACGCGCGACAGGAACTCTTCGACGGCAATGCCGAGTTCGAGCCCTTCTACACGCTGGCTCAGCGACCTTCCCACGTGAAGGCGTACGAGAAGCTCGTCAACAAGGCGAGTCAGTTGTGCTGGGACGCCTTCGGTCGTTTCTCGTTTCGCGCCGCGCAGCTTCGACTATCGGCTGATCTGGCGCGACATTTCCAGCCGTTCCATTTTGCCCGGGCACTACCCCGGTGCCTTTGTCGATTGGGACAACAGTCCGCGCAAGGCCTTGGAGACCAGCCTGGTCATGCGAAACGTCAGCATCCCGGCATTTCGGGACGGATTTTCGAAACTCTACGAAAAGGCGACGCTTGCTGGATCGCGATTCATTTTCATCAACGCCTGGAACGAATGGGCGGAGGGCACCTATCTTGAGCCGGACGAGCGACGCGGAACGGTCTTTCTCGACATCATCAAGTCCGTTGTTGCCATGGGCTGAGAGGGCGCTGTCCGGATTCAGGTCGAGGGTCCGAGGCGAACCCGAAAGCCGAACTGCAGGAAGCGCGTGTCGGCACCCAGGACGGCGATGGCCGCCCTCTTCGCCAGGCGGCGCAGCCACGTCGCGCCCGGATCGACAGCGTTGATGCCGGCGATCTTCTCGACGACGAAGCCGTGCTCGCGCAAAGTTCTTTCCCAACTGCGGCGGGTGAAGAAGCGGAGGTGCGTTCGATCGAGGACACCCCATTCCTCGTAGCGCCATTCCTTCCCGACCAAGAGCTTGACGAGGTGCGGAAAGTAGCGAACGTTCGGCACCGATCCCACGAGGTGGGCGCCCGGCGCCATCTTTTCCTTGATTCCTTCCAGGAATGCATCGTGATCGGGCAGATGCTCGATCACGTCGTTGCAGATCACGAGGTCGAAGTAATGCGCTGGGATCTGCGACGCGACGTCGTCGTAGCGGCCGACGAGCACGGCGTCGAGAACCGTCGCGGCGACGCGGGCGACCTCGGCTGAGAGCTCCACGCCGCGATATTCGCAAGTCTTGGGCAGGTTCGTCCGAAAGCGGCCTTCGCTGCATCCGACCTCGAGCACCCGCTCGGCCGCGGGTGGCAGGAATGGAACGACCTCAGGCCGTTCTTTTGCATAGTACGCGGCGTCCGTGTCTGAAGTCATTGCCTTGCCTGGTCGATTCGGGACGGCCGGCGCACGACGTGTCGACGAAGCGAGAAGACCGCCGCATCGACGCGTTGCAGCAGCTTTTCGGAACCCGACATTTGCTTGATGTCGACGAATATAGTGCCCGCCGCTTCAAGCCGCGCCGACAGGTATTTCTCCTGCAGGATGCTCCGCGCCTTGCGGGCAAGGGCGGCCGCGTTCTGCTCGTCGAGCGGCGCGGCGCCGATACCAGGACAGTGGACCGGCCGGAACGAAGAGCCAGCTGCTGAGATGCTCGCGCAGTACCGGATCGAGCCGCGCCGAAAAGAAAGCCTTAGCCGGCGTCGACCCTGCCACGAGTTCATCGGGCTCCGCGCAACGCAACCGATGCATCAAGGCGCGCAGCGCGCCCCGATTGACGGCAAAGGCGTTGGTCGTGATCCAGCGATGCATGCGAAGCCCGAGCAGGTCGAACGACCGCGGCAGGCTCTCAACCTGCCCGACCACGATCGGCGTCTCTTGGTCGTCGATCGTTGTCACGGCATGCGCGAAGTGTCGCCGCATCGGCCGCGAGAAGCACTGATGGATCGCGAATGTGTCGTTGAGGATCACGGTCCAGTCCGGCTCGCCGGCCGCCAGGAGGCGTTCAACACCCGCCTGATAGGCACCGAATTCGAGACCGCTGTTGTCGTGAAGGAGTACGGATGAGGCATACGCCGAGCGGCGGGCGGCTTCTTGCAGCGCCGGGCAGCACCGTCGGATTGTTAGCGACGAGCACGCAGCGTTCCGGCCGCAGGCGTTCGCACATCTCGCCCAAATGCCGAAGGCTCTCCTCGACGTACTCCGGGTAGTAGTGCACCGAGACGATCGCGGCGCGGCAGCGGGCGCGATCAGGCATCGACATTGGTGCCTCCTCCCCGGTGTCGAATATAGGCCGCGCCGTTCGTCCACCGCCTTCTTCATCCGAGCAAGGATCAGGGGAACGTTGACGCGCGCGCTGTACCTCGACTCGACCAGCTCCCGACCGCGCTCGCCCATGGCGCGACGGAGCTCCGCATCGTCGAGCAACGTCTCGATCGCGGCACCGAGCTCCTCGCCGTCGCCAATCTTGACGATCAAGCCGGTCTTGCCGTGCTGCACCAGTTCCTTGTTGGCGCCCGTATCCGTGCCGATCACCGGCAGCCGCATCGCCATCGCTTCCATGAACACCCAGAGCGGGCCAATATCGGCGGTCGTGGGCACGACCAGCACGTCCGACTCCCGGTAGAGGCGCGCCAGGCGCGGATCGTTCGGCTTGAAATCGTCGTGTACGTAGACACCCTCGCGCGCGTCCTTGGGCGCCTGCATGGTGACGAGATGGAGCTCGGCTCGCCCCTGGAAGCGGCGTTCGAAGACGTCGAGCAGCAAGGAGCCGCCCTTGCGGACGAAGTCCGCGCCGACGAAGAGGATCTTCGGCTTGGCACCGGCCGACGTCGGCGGGCGCGGCGGGCAACTCCAGAGGTCGAGGTCGAGGCCGACGTGCATCGGATAGACGCGATCCCTCGGCGCAGCGCAGTCGGCGACGAGGATGTCGGCCGCCCATTGGGAAAAAGGGATGAACAGGTCGGTGTGACGGATGCGCCACATGTCAATCGCGAGACGCAGCTTCTGCCGCCATACCGGTTTCCTCAGATCGCTCGGGTAGAGCGGATAGGCCGCCCGGTTGGTGATCGGCGCCTCATCGGTGCTGCTCACGTGAACCGGCGTGCGGTGCAGGTAGCTGCGCAGCGTGCAGAGGATGTCGGCTTCGAACAGATGAATCATGACGGCGTCTAGCGAAGCCAGTTTGTTCAGGACGGGCAACGCCTGCTGGATGACGCGGGCGCGCATGAACAGCGGCTCGGGGAGGAAGCGCAACCGGCTCGGCATGTCGGGAGGCGTGTAGTGAGCGACCGGGGCCCACATGAATTCGATCTCCGGATCCTGCTCCGCGTACTTGCGAAGGTTGAGATAGCGCGTCATGTTGCCGATCGAGGTGTTCAAAATGAACCCGAATCGATAGGGTCTGGTGCGGGCGCCCGGTGGCTTTTGATTCGAAACCATGGCGGCGTTGTTCTTGGTCTGGCTACGAAGTGATGTCGCGGCTTGGCAAAGCGTGTGCGAACTCGCCGCTCAGCGCAAGAGCCGTCGTTCGGGCGCCAGCGCCTCGACCACCCACGACCACGGAAGCACCGGCGTCGGCCGCGGCCGTCCGGCCGCGAGCGACGCCCGCTCGACCAGCCCTTCGGTGAAATTGGCGATCGAGTGGAAGCGCAACAGGCGCTCGACGGCCTCGGACGGCGGAGCGCCGTCGCTCGCGTCCAGCGCCTGCCTCAGCACGCGCGCGAACCCAGCGACGGAGCGATGGTCGGCGACGTGACCGACGCCGAAGCGACGCACGGTCGCGCGCGCCCAGCCGGGTTGATCGGCGACGACGACAGGCGCTCCCGCGGCGACGCTCTTCAGCATCAGCGACGACAGACCGGCGAAGCGGTGGTAGACGGAGCAGTGCACGTCGAGTGCCGCAAACCCCTGCGCCAACTCCTGGTCCGAGAGGAAGCGATCGAGCACGACGAGCGTGCCGTTGCCGACCAGGTCGGCATAGTCCTCGCGCACCAGTTTGGCGTACTCGGGCGTCATCTGGCCGGCCAGCAGGAATCGGTCGGTGAGCGGCAGCTTGGCCGCCCTGAACGCCGCCAGCGTCGCCGGAACGGACTTGCGGGCATCGAGACCGCCGATCATCCCGAGATAGCGGCCCGCCGGGTCGAGGCCGAGCGCGACGCGGGCGGCACGGCGCTCGAGCCGCGGCGGCTGCGGCACGGGATCGCCGGCGGCGCGCGCGCGGCGTTGCCACCACCACCGATGCGCCTGCACATCCTCGTACTGCAGGTAGTTCACGAAGTGGAGCTGGCTGAAGACACCGGAGCGCAGCAGTCCGCGCTGCACAGCGCTGACCAGACGCTCGCGGCCGGTGACGCTCGCCGTATAGGAAGGGTAGTGGATGACCGCCTCGATCGCCACGCCGCGCAGGGCGCGACGGTGGCCCGACAGCGCGAGCAAGGGCAATGCCAACAGCTGCTCGTCGGCGGACGGAAGGAAGACGAAATCGGGTCGATGGCGGGCGATCGCCTCGAGCACGTTCATGCCCAGCTGGCGGCGAAACGCCAGGCCGCTTCCCTGCGGGAAGGGCACGGTGGTGTCGAAGCGGACGTTGCCCAGCCGGGTCAGCGGAGCGAGCTGTCGAGCGAACAGCTCGGATGAAGCCGCGCGCTCGGTGACCGCGGCGACGACCTCGTCGCAGAACTCGGCGAGCGTGGGGATCAGGCACTCCAGGTAGTTGAAGTAGTGGCCGCCCTGCCACTGTTCGAAAAGCAAGGTCTTCACCGCTTCGCGCTCCGCGACCGTGCTCGACTTCAGGCCGCGGCGCGTGCGCGCGGCGTGAGCCCGGAGGTCAGCTCGCCGTACAGCCGCGCGTACTTCGAGATGCAGGCGCTCCAGTCGAACTAGCCGCGCGCGGCGGCGGATGTCGTCGCGCTGAGCCTGCAATCGCGGCAGCTCGCTCTCGATGGTCGCGCGCATCGAACGCGGCGAAAAGTCGTCGAAGTACGCGGCCTGCGAACCGCCGATCTCCGGCAGGCTGGTGAGCCGGGACAAGAACACCGGCGCGCCGAAGTACATCGCCTCCAGCGGCGGCAATCCGAAGCCTTCGGCGAGTGACGGAAAGACGAACGCCTCGCAGTGGTCGAGCAGCCAGGCCTTCGCCGCGTCGTCGATGCCGAGCAGCACGCGCACGTTCGGCAGCGAGTCACCGAGCTCGTCGTGGAGCTGCTTCGAGTGGCCCCAGGCGGGACCGGCCAGCACGAACGTGCGCTCGGGCCATGAGCGTGCCAGGCCGATGATGGACTGGACGTTCTTCGACGGCGCCATTCTGCTCACGTGGAAGAAGAAGCGGCGACCGGCGAGTCCGTCGACGGCACGCTGCGGTGCGTCGCTCAGATCGGTGGCGCCGTTGTGGATCGTCACCCGGCGACCGATGGCCGTGATGTGGCGACGGACGTCTTCGCCGACGTAGTCGCTGATCGATACGAGGCAATTGCTGCGCGCGATGGCGATTCGTGTCAGCAGGGCATCTCGCCACGAACCCGGGCCCGTGCGGATATCGATAGTTGAGGTCGTGCACGGTGAGCATGCGATGCCGCACTGCCGCCGGCGGCCGGGTGACGTTGTGCTGGAACGTGTTGTGCCAAAGAACGCAGCGGTCGAGGCGCCAGGGCACGAAGCGCTGGCGCGGCCGATAGGCGATGTAGTCCACCTCCGGGCCGAAGGCGCCGTGCAGATGCTCGGGCATGTGAAAGCAGAGTCTGAGCTTGTTCTCCCTGAACGCCGCGGACTGCTTCGCCAGGCCCTCGCCGAGGCGATGCGCGAACTCGCCGAGCCCTGCCTCGAAGCTGGAGAGGTGGCCGAGGCTGATGCCGATCACCGAGGCGGTCATGACCGGCACGTCCCGTCAGCGCGCATAGATCGCCTCGTGCGCGCGAAGGTAGGCGTCATAGGAAAACCGCTCCGACAAGCGCGTCGCACGATCGGCCATGTGGCCGGCGGGAAGGTCGACGGCGGCCAGCGCGCCGATCGCCTCGGCGAGCGCGCGCGGGTCTCGCACCGGCACGATCCGGGCGCCGGGATCGTCGCGACTCATCGCCGCGATCGCCCCGGTGCGCGTGCCGACCAGTCTGGGCACCAGCGCCGCCGCCTCGGCGTACGAGAGACAAAAGCCCTCCTCGTGCGACGGCTGGACGTACACGTCCGCCCGGCGCAGCGCCTCGACCTTCGCGGCCTGATCGAGATCCACGGAAAAGAGCAGCCGATCGGCGACGCCGAGTCGGGTCGCCAGCCGCTTCAGCCAGCGGACGTACGAATCGTCGCGGATCTCGCCGATCATCTGATAGCGGAGCTTGCGGAAAGCGCCGGGCGAGAGCCGGCAATGCCTTGATCACGTCGTGCTGGCCCTTGGTGTGCGCGAGGCCGCCGACGGTGGTCAATTGCAGCTCGCCGTTCGACCGGCCGCACTTCCGCTCCGCGATCGCGCGGCCGTGGCAGGAACGGCAGCGAGACGAGCTCGATGAGGTGCGCCGGGAAGCCGTATCGTTCGACGACCTGCGCGACGAAGTCGCTGTGCGCGATCACCCGCGGCACCTTGCCGCTGTTCAGAACCCAGCGCCACGCCAGGCTGTTCGGCAGGCAGCGCAACGACCGCAGCGCGTAGTGCAGGCCCTCGTGGCGGTGAAAGAGCTTGGAACTTGCGCTCGTAAGGGGACACGGAATGCACCGTGAGCGCC
The DNA here is from genome assembly GCA_963766315.1 of uncultured beta proteobacterium. GTDB lineage: Bacteria > Pseudomonadota > Gammaproteobacteria > Burkholderiales > Burkholderiaceae_C > Schlegelella_A. The sequence continues at coordinate 76,872 of CAVXZM010000006.1, read as the reverse complement.
CAGCGGTGCGGGCGCAGCGAGGGTGCGAGCTCGAGCACGCCTCGCGAGCTCATGCAGATTACATGGACGAAGTCGGGCTTGAACTCGTCGAGTGTCGCGGCGACTTGTCGGCGAAACGAGCGGCCGATCGGAATCGTGATCGGGAAGTGGCGCGCGAGCTGCGCCTCCGTGACGGGAACGTCGCCGGCGAAGGCCAGCTCGTGGCCACGGCGCGCCAGCCCACCGATCAGCTCTCGCGTTTCAGCAGGCACGCCGCCCGGCATGAAGCCGGAGACGTCGCTCAGGATGAGTATCCGCATCAGCGGCGATAGACCGCGCCCTTGCGCTCGGACGAAACGCCCGAACGGCGTGCGGCATCGTAGAACTCGATCATCTGGTCGACCTTGCCCTTCCAGCTGTAGTGCGAACGGATCTTTGCCACCGCGCATTCCCCCATGCGCCGGCGCTTCTCCGGCGAACTCGCCATCTCCAGCATGGCCGCCGCCAGGCCGTCGACGAGTCCGTCGAGCGACACCGGTTGCACGAGAATCCCGCACTCGGCATCGAGATAGTCGAGCGGCCCGCCCCAGGCTGTCGCGATGACCGGCTTGCCGAGCGCCATCGCTTCGAGTACCACCGCTCCGCCGCACTCGAACAGGCTGGGCAGGACCAGACAGTCGGCGGCATTCAATCGCGCCTTGCAGTCCGGCTGCGACAGCCAGCCGGCAAACTGGATCGTCCCCGCCGCCGAGTCTCTCGGTTACGTCTTCGGGCAAGGACAGCTCGCGCGCCAGCTGCTCCAGGCGAACCCGCTCGTCACCGTCGCCGAGAATCCAGAGCCGCATCGGCGCGCGCTTTCCGCGCGGCGGCGAAAGCCTTCAGCAACAGCTCGACGCTCTTCCAGCGGACTAGGCGTCCCATGAACACGAAGGTGACGACGTCGCTCGTCACGGTCCCGCCTGTCGAGGGGCGTCCATAGCGACAGGTCGACGCCGTTTTCGACCAGTTCGGCGACGCGCCCCTGGGTCGGAACGGCCAGCGCGGCACGGGTCCGGCCGTTCGCGACCAAGAGCATCGCCGCGCGTCGCTTGCCCGGCATCAGCACGTTCAGGATCCTTGCGCTGGCTCGCCCGAACCAGACCAGCGCCTGCTCGAAGATGCCGCGGCGCTGGCGGAAGGCGGGCGGGTATTCCATGCCTCCGTTCATCGGCCCGATGATGACCGGCGCGCCCAAGCCGAATAGCAATGACGGCTCTCGCGGCGACACCGGTATCGGTTGGTGGATCACATCGATGTCGTGTTCGCGGACCAGTCTTCGTGCCACGCGGCGCTGCGCGATCTGCGTCGACACTCGCGATAAGAAGCCAGTCGTCAGGTAGCCGACCCTATCGGGCAGGTGCCGGCCGACCCGAAACATGGCGATATGAAACCTGGTGTCTTCGATGTAGACGATCCGATCCTCGGCGGGGAACAGTTGCGCGAGTTCTTCGCGCGTGCGCGCGTGCGTCAGCAACCAGACCGGCAATCCGCGCGCACGCAGCTCACGGAAATAGTGGATCGGCAGCACCGCCTCGCCGCCGAACCGTGCAGACGCATGTTCTACGACGATCAGGATCTTCAAGTCCATCATGGGTGACGAGTTTGCCGCAGATGCGCTCCGAACCTCACCAGCAACCTAGGCCGAGTGACAAAAGACTACCCAGCACAATTGCCGGCAAGGCGTCGGAGAATTTCAGTCCACTAGCCCCTGGTCGACAGACAGCTTTCCGCACGGGTCACGAAGACGTGCTCGCCTTGGCGCCACCGCCATTCGAATCCGTGGGTCGCCTGCTCGAATGCGCTTTCGCAGCCCGGCTTTAGCCGGTCGTGCAGCTCGGCGATGATCGCGTCGACGTCGCCGATCCAAGGCGCAGAGGCGTTGAACACCTCAAGTTCGGCTCCCTCGATGTCGATCTTGAGGATATCGATCCGGTCGATGTCGTGCGCGCGACGCAGCGATTCCAAGGTGGTAGAACGTACGCAACTGACGCCGGAGGCCGTTGCCCCGCGGGTCGCGGTCATGAATCCCCATTGGCCGAGGCCGGGGTTGAGGATTTCGATTTCGCCATCGCTGTCCCATAGAGCCGCATGGATCGGGACGATATTGCGGTACGGCTCGGCATTGCGCCGCAGCAACTCGAAGTTGGACGGCTCACACTCGATGGCGAGGATTCGCGCCGAGGGGAAACGATTGGCGAAGTAGACGGCTGCTAGGCCGACATTCGCGCCGGCATCGACGATGACGCGCGGAGGCGCTTTCACCTCGAACTGGTATTGGGCCTCGAGGAAAATTTGGCAGTAAGCATCGATGTCCGTGGACGGGACGCGCAGCAGCACTGGGTGTTTAGCCTCCGCGCTACGGACCGGTAACAGGCGCGGGCCGGCGACCTTGCCAGCGACGGCGGCCATTGCTCCCCGGGGACCCAGGATCCGCCAGTAGTGGGCCAGTCGTCTTAGCATCGTTCGCCTCGTCGAGGTGAGGCCCTAAGCGGCAGCAGCACCGCGCGCCGCAGCAGGGGCGGCGAAGAGGCCAGCGGACGGGCAGCCAAATCGCGTCGGTGTTGCGTCACGTCGTCAAGCGCATCCACTGCGCTTCAGCGGTTTATGGGCCATTTTGCTTGTTCCGTGGTTCCGGGATGGAGCTTGTCGTACGGCCTCGATTCGCTGCACCCTAGCGCGACGACAGCAGATTCTTCATCCTGCGCAGCCCGGCCACCACATTGCGCACAACCGGAACGGTGTCGCGCAGGCCGAGGTCAGTGACGTCGGTCTTCGAGGCCCGCTGGTGGCCAAGTTCGGGAACGGCCAGCAGTGTCATGAGCTCCGGATGATCGCGCCGGAACCAGGAGTACGAGCCATCGATGTGCATCGGCCCGCCGCGCGCATCGCCCGGCGGTCGGTCGAGTTGGGCCTCCAGATAGGCGACTGCTGCAGCGATGGCGGGACCGCGAAAGCCCACAAAATGGGTCGTCTGGACGCCGTCCCGCGCCGGCAGGACGGCGCATCCGCCGTCTGCGGTCGGTACTGCCCGATCGAGCCGATAACCGCCGTAGAACATCGACCAGTCGGCGCAGTCGAGGCGCTCGCCGACAAGCGGCATGCGGCGGATGAAGTCGTCGGAGAAGTTGAGGTCGTCTTCCAGAATCAGCACCCGTTCGTGCCCGTGGGCGACGGCGTTCCTGAGGGCGCCGAGATGGCTCAGGAAGCAGCCGCGCGCGCCGATGCTCGGGAAGTCGCCGGCGTCGGGCGGCCGGATGGCCGCGAACAGTTCCAGGTCGGGCGAGATCAACGAAAGGCCGATTCGCTTGAGCTGCGCGTCCATCTCGCGGCGCCGGTCGTCGCGCGACGGTAGGTTGATGATGTAGATCTTGTGAAATGGGGCGAGAGGATTCGGCATGGCCATGGCGGTGCGGGCCGCCGTGCGGTTGAGCGACGCAGACTACGGCACGGGCCAGGGGCAGATCGCCTCTCGTCCGGCAGCTATAACTCGAGTCGATGAACAGAAGATCGCCGGAAGACCAGTGCTCTCCGCCAGATCGCTCCGCTCAACAGGCATCGGGTTGAGTTCGTCGGCCGCAGGCTTGACATCGGTCCGCGGAAACGGGTCGTAGACGACGATCTTGGTATCCAAGCGCCTCGACGACACCGCCTTCCTCGCGACGAGCGTGCCGAAGCCTGAACCTACCTCGATGACTCGCGGCGGCCTTCGATCCATGATCATCGCGGCGTGGATCTCGGCATCCGGCGTATTGCAAAAGGTATTCGACACGCCTTCGCTGCCGAAGCCGAACCTGTTGATGACTTGGTCTTCGCGAAGCTCGCGAAATAGGGCCTGATGCGCCTGAGATTGGAAAGACGACAACAGCGCGAGTTGCGACTCCAGGCGAAAGTCGATCGCCGGCGGACGAGCATTGATGCGGGTTGTTCAGCGTCTCGTCGGCGATCTCCGGAGGGATCGGCTGACCGTTTTCGCGCGTGAACAGAGCGAGTTCGCGGTCGCTCTGCAGCTTGGGAAGGACCTTCGTCAGCCCGGACGAGACCTTGTCGAGAAGCGCCATCTCTTGGTTCCCTCTTGGTGATATTCGACTTGCCGAGACCGCGGGATCAGGTCCGTGAAATCCGCCCACTTGCAACTGGAAACGATCGATCGCAGAAGGACGTTCGACTGCAGTGATTGTCGATCATGTAACGAGCGCTTCCCCGCTCCGTTACCGATGCGCCGCATTCTGACCCTCCTGGGTCGCTTTCGACATCGTTAGCGCATGGCATGCAGGTTGCGCTCAAGGGCGCGAGTTTCACGCCGATCTTGTGAAACGACCTCGCCAACCACGGAGTTCCATGTCTCCCGAATCCTAGTACCATCTCGCGAGTGAGCGGTTGTCTCGCCATCATCGCCGCCGCGGCCGTCGGGGCTTGCGGAGGAGCCGAGCGCACGCCGAATGCGCTCCTGGCATCGCAATCTGCTACTGCGCCTTCTTCGGCAACCATGCCTGCGTCTTCACCGACCTCCACGACCACGACTACGATGACGTCGACGACGCCCGCCGTTGACACGGCGAAGATTCCCACCGGCGCGGTCGGCTATGCCTCGGAGTTGCTCGCGGCGACCACGCAGCAACCCAATGAACACGGACATCGGCGCTTTCAGAACGGTGTGCGATTTCTCGCACATGGCGTTCGATGACCCGATCGTCTATCCCGGTCAGGCCGGCCGTTCACATCTGCACGCGTTCTTCGGCAACAGCGGAACCGACGCCAACTCGACCGCTGAGTCGATTGCGGGCAGCGGCAACTCGACCTGCCGTGGAGGCACGATCAACCGCACCGCGTATTGGGCCCCCGCCGTTATCGACACGAGGGATGGGACGCCGGTCAAGCCGGATGTCTTGATCGCCTACTACAAGACCGGATATCGCGGCATCGCGCCGGCAGCCGTCCAGCCGATGCCGGCGGGCCTGCGAATGATCGCCGGGGACTCGAAGGCGCAGCGCGCCCAGTCCTGGCGGACTGGCGATATTCACCTGCATGTCTCCAAGTACCGGCACAGGCCCCCAGACGGTAGAGCTCCCAACCACTTGCCCGGTCGGCAACACGATCTGGGCCACCGTGACGTTTCCGCAATGCTGGGACGGCGTCCATCTGGATTCGCCGGACCACAAGAGTCACATGGCTTACCCGATCAACGGCGGCTGCCCTGCGAGCCACCCGGTGCCTTTTCCGGAAGTGGGGCTCAACTTCTTATACACCGTCACCGATGCCGCCGCACTCGCGCACTGGCGGCTCGCGTCGGACAACTACGACATCAGCATTCCGGCCGGGTACTCGCTTGCACGCCGACTGGTTCAACGGCTGGAAACCCGAGATCATGGGGACGTTCATTCACAACTGCGACCAGGCGTCCCGGGACTGCTTCGCGCACCTCCTTGGCAATGGCCAGATGATGCTCGGAGTGGGCGACTAACTCGAGCGCAACGCCGTCGACGGCGCTCCTTCAGGAGCGCGTGTCGGCGGTCGGCGGGAACAGCAGTGCGCGCGGCACGATGTAGCGCGCGCCGTGCGGTGCTGTCCACTCGAGCATCAACCGGCCGACCAGCGCATCGAGCCTGCCAGCGTCGATATCGATCGGATAGAACCTCCCTGCGTCGAGATGGATCGTCGCTTCCGTGGCGGCGCCGTTGTCGACGAGGACCTGGCGCGCGACGACCACGCGCGCCGCGCGCTGCTCAACGTGGAAGCGGTAGTTGCCGCCATACGGCGGCTTGACCCAGCCCGTCCAGCGAGCCGCCAAGGGACGGCGGCCGGCGAGATTCGCGGGCCAGTCGAGCGTTGGATCGAAGTCGATCGTCGGGTCGACGCGTACCAGGAGCGGCGTCGAGGCGAGCGGTTCCTTCGCGAAGTATTCGCCACGCAATCCGGAGCCAGTCGCGTTCGAGGCACTGCAGAGGTCGGCATGTTCCGCCGCTCGCTTCAACTCGGCAGCCGCCATCGTGTCATTGGCACCGCGACGCGCGGGCGGACAAGAAGCACCCGGCACCCAGCGCCGCGCCTAGCAGCAGCCGGCGACGCGGCATCGTCGGCACCGCTGACAGCGAACGGGAGAAAACCATGTCGAATCGAGAAACGGAGGGGCATCCCGATTTGACCACGGCGTCACTTTTCATGGATGCCGCCGTGCGGCAAAGTGCCGCGCGGCGCGAGATTCGCACGCCCCTTGCGGCGGGCCGTTGGAACGCAAGTGCGAGTAGCGACGCAGCAGATGCCCGGGCGCACGTAAAATTCGGCCTCAAGCGAAAGCCGCACCTTGCCCGTCTCGGTGTCAACCGCATACCGAGCCTCTGCGACATGCCCCGAACCGAAGCCGAGTTGCCGCCTACGCGCCCCTGGCCTCGCTCTCGCCTCCTCAACGTCTGGGTTGACGACGTCACGATGGTCGAGCTCATGCAGCGCCTCGACGCCGGCATGTTGTTCACGCTCAACCCCGACCACCTGTACCACCTGCAGCGCAACCCGGCGTTCGTCTCGGCCTACCGCAAGGCCGACTTCATCACATCGGACAGCAAGTACGTGTACTGGTCGCTCGGCTGGATCGGGAGGCGGATTCAGGAGAAAGTTTCGGGCTCCGACATCGTCCCGACCTTCTGCCACCATCACCGCGACAATCCTGACGTGAAAGTCTTCCTGCTGGGCGCAGCCCCGGGGATCGCGCAGAAGGCACGCGAGCGCATCAATCGGCGTGAGGGCAGTGAAGTGGTCGTCGGCGCGCACGGCCCGTCGATGAACTTCGTCAACGATGCCGCCGAGATCGCAGACGTGATCCGCATGATCAATGGTTCGGGTGCGACCGTTCTCATCGTCGGCCTCGGTGCCCCGAAGCAAGAGATCTGGATGGATCGCTATCGCTCCGCGATGCCGAAGGTGAAAGTCTTCATGGGCGTCGGCGCGACCATCGATTACGAGGCCGACGCAGTCGTTCGCGCACCGCGCTGGATGACGCGCAATGGCCTCGAGTGGGTCTATCGCATCACCACCGAGCCGAAGCGCTACTGGCGGCGCTACCTGCGCGACATGGAGTTCTTCTGGCTCGTGCTCCTCGACGGCCTCGGCCTGTATCGCCCGCCCACATTTCGCAAGGACGACGCATGATCCGGACGGCGATGGTCGGCCTGGGCAAGATGGGGCTGTCCCATTTGGCGATCGTTCGCGCTCATCCCGAGCTCGATCTCGTCGCCGGCTGCGACGCGACGGCTTATCTCACCGACATCCTGAGCAAGTACACGGGCCTCAGGTGCTACGCCGACTTCGACCGCATGCTCGACAGCGAGCAGATCGAAGCGCTGATCGTCGCAACGCCGTCGAAACTGCACGCGCCGATGGTGCAGAAGGCGCTCGACCGAGGACTGCACGTCTTCTGCGAGAAGCCCTTCGTGCTCGACGTCGCCGATGGCGGGCGGCTCGTCGAGTTGGCGCGGCGAAAGTCGCTCGTGACGCAGGTCGGCTACCACTACCGTTTCGTCGGCGCGTTCAAGGAAGCGGCGCGGCTGGTTCGGTCGGGTGCGCTCGGCGAGATCCACCACGTGCGCGCCGAGGCCTACGGGCCGGTCGTCCTGCGCCGCAAGGGCGCGACCTGGCGCTCGGCGAAGAACGAAGGCGGCGGCGCGCTCTACGACTACGCCTGCCACGCGATCGACCTGGTGAACTTCGTCGTCGGCAAGCCGACGGCGGTGGGCGGCGTCGTCCGCCACAGCGTGTTCTCGCGCGACGTCGACGACGAGGTCTACAGCACCTTCCATTTTCCCAGCGGCGCGAGCGGCCAGCTCTGCGTCAACTGGAGCGACGAGAGCTTTCGCAAGATGTCGACCAAGATCAGCGTCTGGGGCACGAGGGGTCGCCTCACCGCCGATCGTCAGGAGTGCCAGCTCTACCTGCGCGAAACGCACCCCGCGTTGCCCGGCGTCGGTGCCGGCTGGACGGTGCGCTACACGACCGACCTGTCCGACGAAGTCTGGTTCTATCTGCGCGGCGAAGAATACTCGGCGCAGATCGACTACTTCGCCGAGAGCGTGAAAACACGCCGCCTCGACGGCGAGAATTCGTTCGCGTCTGCGCTCGATGCCGATCGCGTGGTCGCGATGATGCTCGGCGACGCGGCGGCAACGCCGAATGCGGTGACGCCAGCGCCGGCCGCGAAAACGGTCTGGTCACGCCTCTTCGGATGAGCCCATGAGCACCGCAGCGCAAGCCACCGAGGCGCACACCATGGATCGCGTCCTGTTCGGCGACAACCAGTTCTTCGGCGTCAACCACATGTCGGAGGAAAAGGCACGTGCGCAGTCAATGCGCTTCCAGGAGCTGAGCGCCATCATCGAGGTGCTCGACGCGGCCTACGACGAAGGCATCCGCACCTTCATGTGCACGTCGCACGACCGGGTCGCCGACATCTGCGACCACTTCCGCGCCCATCCGGAGAAGTATCCCGACTATCGCTTCTATCCGTGCATGCCCTACGCCCACAAGTACGCCAACGCGGTCACCGAGCACGGAATGATCGAGGCGCTGCGCATGTTCCTGCCGCAGGAGGGCGCGGTCGCCGCGATGCTCAAGGGTGGCGTGGCGCTCGCAACCAAGGACATCGAGGCGATCATGCAGTTGCTGATCGACGCCGAGATGAAGATGTTCCACGACCTGAATACGCCGGTCGTGTTCATGCAGAACGTCATCACCGATCTGCTGCTCGGCCTGCGCATGAACGAGTGCTTCCGTATCTTCCACGACCACGTGAAGAACCGCTACGGTGCCGAGCCGGGCTACATCACCATGAACGTGCCACGCCTGCTCGACGTCCTCGACACGCTTCGGATCGACAACCCGATCGTCTGCGCCAACATCAACAAGATCGGCTTTCGCATGTGCGGCGGCGTGGCAGCGTACGAAGAGGCGATCGCGACACGGCGCTTCAGGCCGATCGCGATGTCGGTGTTCGCGTCGGGGGCGATCTCGCCGCGCGAGGCGATCGCCTATGTGTGCGGGCAGCCAAGAATCGAGTCGATCGTATTCGGTGCGTCGGGGCGGGCGAACATTCGCCAGACGAACGCGCTCATCCGGGAGCTGAGCATCAGCTCCTAGCCCGGGTCTAGGCCATTGTTTATCTGCGGGCGAAGTGTTGGCGTTTGGAGGTTAGCGGATATGCGCCGCTGTCAGCCATGCCCCTTAGTGACGGGAGACGCTAATCGGCGAGGGCGAGGTCGATGGAATGGGCGCGGGCAGTCAGGTCGGTTGGCTGTCTGGGGACGACAGTGCTGCGGCACTCCATGACGCGGCCTTAGCCAGAGCAGCGACATAGGCATGCCTCGGCACGGCTCTGACTTCCGCCATGAGCGGCGACTGGAGTTCCTCCGACGTGGCCGCGTGCTGCAGGACCGTGACGAGGTTCCCGTCGCGCTTGAAGGCAGCCTTCGCGTGCGCCCAAATTTCTGTTCCGCGGGGTCGATATGATCCGCGTCGGGCAGCACGGCTTGCTCGGCCGCTACGCGCTCGCCAAGAAGGGGCTTAGGTGCTCATCGCCTGCTGCGCCTGCTTCATCGCAGGCGCGCTCGTGGGCGTCACCGTCTTCGCGACCTGGCTGCATTGGTGCTTGATGGGCGGACAGTGATGTTTTTCCTTGCCTTCGTCGTGGCAACGCTCACTACCGAGCCGCCCAAGATCGTGCGCGTGCACCGCACGCTCGACGAGTGCCTGACCCGCAGGGAGAACCCGCCGCGCTAACTTCTGCCTCAAGACGATGCCAGACGCCTAAGTCAACAGCCGGTTGCAGAGCGAGAACACGTTTTCTCCGCTGTAGACGAAGTCACGATCTTGCGCGGCGTGCCACTTGAGGAAGCTCCGGCTCGTTCCCTGCTTTGGCAAGAGCCAGTCGTGCAGCTCGATGATGAGCACCGGAAACTTGGCGAAGACATCGCTGTCGAACAGGTCCGCCTCGCCGCCTTCGATGTCGATCTTGAGGATGAACGGATCGCCTGGCGCCAGTAGCTTTTCCACGGTATGAGCTTGCACCTCGCCCAGCCCCGGCCCCGAGCCCCCAGTTCGGTAGCCCCACTCGCCTTCGCCGGGGTCGAACAGCCTGATCTTGCCGGATTTCGCCGCGACAGCCCCGTACACGTTCTCGACGTTCAGCGCTATCGTGTTTTTGATTAACAGGTCGAAGTTCCCGCCGTGGGGTTCGATCGCTGTCACCATGGCCTTGGGGTAGGTCCGAGCGAACCAGATCGCTGACGCCCCGATATTCGCCCCCGCGTCGATGATGCGCGGCCTCTCGGCCTTTTCGTAGTACCGCTGAATTTCGGGATAGCGTCGCAGCTTGGACAGGTCATAGTCCCGGCTCCAGAACACCTGATGCAGGACGCCGATGTCTGCCTCGGTGCCGCGATGTTCAATGCGCCGGTCCATCGCATCGAAGTGCAGGACCGGGCCCTGCATCCTCGCCTTAACCTCCCTGAGGTGGCGAGTGACGAGCGGGGGAGAAGGTCAGAGGCCTTCATAGAAGTACCTCGGTGCGAACGGGTTGAGACGGTCCTTGGAGGCCGCCTGCCACGCGCGCCAGCAGACCTCGATTGCCTCGGGCGGCACCTTATCTTTGCGCGCCCAGTGCTCGAACTCTAGACGCTCGTGGTCGGCCCCGTCGGGGGCTGTGTACTGCGTTCCGTCTACGTGTATGCATTGCCACATTTGGGAGCCTCCAATTTCAGCCATTCTGCCCGGCGCGCGCCATGGCCGCACGACGGCTGCAAAGTCGAAGGCGCGCAGTGTCTCTGCAACCCGAATGGCGCCGTCCGCTGGGAAGCGATCTACGCCGAGGGTTCGCGGCGCGCAGGCCGAGCTGCCGTGGCGACGACGCCAAGGCAATCGAAGGCAGAATTCTGGTCACGATGAGCCCCGCAGATGACTCTCTATCGGTCGGCAGGGAAGCGCTGCGGGTCGTGCTTACGAGTAACTGTCCAGATGTGGGCACAGATCACTGGACTAGCATTTCCCTCGCAACCGGCACCAAATCGCACCCCTTCCGGACAGGTCATGAGCATCACCACTACGCTTCGCCGCAGGCTGCGCCCATTGAAACGAGCCTACAGGACCGTCAACGGTGCCGCGATTGCCGCCCTTCCGCGCCTCCTCCGGCCGTTTCACATTTCCGTCCCTGCTGTGGTCGATGGCGCTCGCTGGCGCATCCCTCTTATTCGGGGAATCGGTCTGGAGAATCGCCAAGGGCACGAGCCGTGGATGACCGACCTTCTCCGTCGGCTGATCGCGTTCACGCATAGCCCGGGCCTCATCGACGTTGGCGTGAACATCGGCCAGACCCTCCTGAAGTTAAAGAGCATCGACCCGGCACTGCGCTACTACGGCTTCGAGCCGAACCCCTTCTGTGTGCTCTTTGCGACGGAGCTCATTCGGCTAAACGATTTTCAAGACTGCGAGGTGTATCCCACAGCCCTGTCGGATGCGCCGGGACTTTTCGGCTTCGTTGCCGACAGCGAGGCTGATCCCGCAGGATCGATGCTCGAGGACTTTCGTCCAGGCAGGGAATCACACCGGAAGCAGCATATCGCGGCGCTCGTCTTCGACAACCTCGCACTCGTCGAAGCCGAGTCCTGCGGGCTGGTCAAGATCGATGTCGAGGGCGCAGAGCTTCACGTCCTCCGCGGCATGGCGCGCTTCCTGAAGGAGCGGCGCCCGGTCGTTATCTGCGAGGTTCTGCACGCCCACTCCGAAGCGAAGGTAGCCGACCTGGCGATCCGAAACCGCAAACTTATCGAGACACTGAAAGCAGCCGACTTCGTGGCGATGCGTCTGCGCAAGGGGTCTAGCGCGATCGAAGGTGTCGACCCAGTGACTGCCTTCCCGGATGTCGTCTGGGACAGCGCGACGAGCTGGGGGCTGTGCGACTACCTTTTGGTGCCCACCGAACGAGCGGATGCGGTGACCCACCTATTTGCGTAGTCCTAAGCTCTAGCGCCCAATTGCTTCTTCGTACACTTTTAGGGCCACTCGAACCGCCACCTCAGGAGAGTGCGTGTCGGTTATATATTGCCGACCGTTTGCACCAAGCTTTGCGCCCTTGGTGGGGTCCTCGAGCAATTCGAGGATATGGTCTGAAAATTGCTCGACGTCTGCCGACAACATACCGGTCTCGTCGGTGCGGACGACCTCGTTTACGCCGGGGCAGTCCATGGCAACCAGCGGACAACCCTGCGCCAGAGCCTCGGCCGCGGTATAGCCCGCGCTCTCCCAGCGGGAGGCGACGATGGTTACGCGGGCCTTAGTACGCAGCGCCTCAATGGTCGACGGGTCCTTGGGGCCCTCGTACATGATTCGCGAACGTTCCGCCGGCGAAAACATCCCGGCAGCGAACTCCTCGAAGTGATCGACGGCGCCATCGCTGCGCCGAATGCCGACGTCGGGGCCCACGAAAACCAATCGAGCATTTGGTTTGCGGACAAGGACGCGCTTAAAAGCCAGTAGTGCAATGTCAGCGCCCTTTCGAGCGTCGAAACGACCCACGAAGAGAGCTGTGTCCCGATCCGCGGCCTCGGCGTCCCATCTGGTCATCGTTGTCGGCTCGATAGGGTTTCTGGCATGAGTCATTTTTCCGAGCAAGCCGTACTTCGCCCGGGTATCGGAGGCAGTAGATAGCGATGGCGCCGTCATGAACTTCGCGTTTGCTAGAGCTCGCCCCTCCCGAGCTATTTTTCTAAGCGCCGACGGTGTTTCTCGGTCTTCCCCGACAAGCGACAGGAATGCTGGCCCGTGGAGTCTTACGACCTTTGGAACGCGAATATCTCTAAGACCATGTACCCAGCCGAAGGACTCTTCCATCTCGATCAGATCGATCGGGTCGCTCTTATGGATGCGCGCGAACGTGTCGGCGATCGGGCCGCTGAAATCGAACACCGTAAGGAGGCCGACGCGCCCCTTTGCACGGTACAAAACTTCGGTCGATGGACTGGGTCTGACCTCGAATACGTCCCGGTCTTTGTTGTTCGGGCCGATCTTGCCGGCCACTACGGTGACCCGATGGCCGAGCAGGGCAAGGCCTTCTCGCATGTACCTCACGTAGGTGACGATTCCGTTGTGAAAATCTTCGACGGGCCATCCTGGTGTGTAAAGTGCGATATGCATTCGATGATCCTACGGTCCGGACGACCCATTCGGAGCGGATTGTCGGCGGGGATGTTGGGGCCTCTTTTGAGCCACGAAGCGGGAGTGTTTTGACCCGTGAAGCCACGTCATGGCCGTTGAGCTCGGGCCAGGTCACCTTGTTGTCTACCAAAGCATCGAGAACGAAGGCGGTCTCAAAGAGACCTCGCACTAGCGTCATGCGGCGCGTCCGGCCTTGAGGAGCAAGTTGGCCGCACGGAAGTGATCGATGCACCGGCACATCAGCGAACAAGGCACCCGGTGCGATGGCCCCCGCGCCACTGAAGTGTTGCTCGGGACATCCTTAGCGGTCGCGCACACCTTCGCTCATCACGTGCACGCAGCAAGTCACGAATTCTTCGCTTTGTACGTCGGGCATTCTGCGTCAACTTTCACCGTCGTCACGGCTAGTACGAACCCAGCGGAGCTGCCTGGCAGTGAACAGTCGAATGTAGATCGGGATCTTTGCGAGCGCATAGATGGGCGCCAGGAGCAGCTCCGCGAGCGACACGCTGCGGCGCCCGACCTGCGTCCACGCAACGCCGACCGCCGCCGCCAACAAGAGAAGCTCGACGAGAGCGAGCACGAGCGGCGTGGCGCTGCCCCCAATCGCCTCGAGCACGGCGCTCGCCACGGAAAGACAGAACAGCAATAGCACCAACACCGCCAGCGGCGGAACGCAGAGGTCGAGCGCCATGCCGACGAGCGCCATCCTTCGCAAGACCATGCCGGACCACAGCATTGACAGACCTCGCGACGCGATCGTCGCGAGGTGCCCGTGCTCCCAGCGCGTGCGCTGCGCGACGGACGCCGAGACCTGCGCCGGGAACACGCTCGTGACGCGGGCCTCGACACAGAACGACGGCGGTGACCCAGCCGCAGCGAGGTCGAGCCCGAGCTGCATGTCCTCGACGATGCTTGCCGATGCGAGCGATGCAGTCGCGATCGTCGCCCACGGAAACGCCATTCCCGTGCCCATCAAATGGCACGGGCCGCCCAGGCGTTGCCAGCCGAGCGGGCGCACCTCGTTGCGGACCGCCCAGGCGAACTCGGCCATGCGCTGCCTCAGCCTGGCGCCGGACGGTGCCAGCATCAGGTAAAGCGCCTGCACGGGTCGGCCACGCCGCAGACACTCGCTGGCGAGAAGGTCGATGCTGCCGAGCGCGAGCGCGCAGTCGGCGTCGACAACGATCACGACCGAGGGTGGCGCCTCCGCAAGGTGGCGCACGCCATGGTCGAGCGCATAACCCTTGCCACGCTGATCGGGGTCGTGGCGCTCGACGACCTGCGCACCGCACGCCGCGGCGATGCTGGCGGTCCGATCGCTGCAGTTGTCGGCGACGACGAGGAGCCGATCGCCGCTTCGCAGTTGCGGCAGGATCGTATGGATCGCTGCGGCGATACCCGGGGCTTCGTCGTGCGCCGGCATCAGGATGGCCGTCGTCGGACGTTGCCGTTCCGCATCGATCGTTGCCGGCAAGACGCACCGGCGCGCGGCAAGGACCTGGGTCGCGAACACCGCCACGGGCACCAGCAACACCACCGCCGCCGCGAGCAGGACAGCGCCGACGATCGACGCGATCATCGAGGGATGGCGGCAGCGCGCATAGCCTGCTCGCGAAACAGATCGACCAGCTTGCGCGCTTCGACGGCGATCGAATGGCGCGCCACGACGCGGTCATGCGCCTCGTCGCCCATGCGCGCCAGGATCGGTAGCGGTGTCTCGAGACATATTTCGATCGCATCGGCCAGCGCCTGCGACGTCGCCGGCAGGCACGAGCCAGCCGTCCAAGCCCGGGCGCACCAGCTCGGCGATGCCGGCGACGAAGGTGCTCAGCACCGGGCGGCGCAACGCCATCGCCTCCATGATCACGACCGGCAATCCCTCGGCGAAGCTCGGCAGCACGAGTGCACGCGCGGCGAGGATTTCGGCGCGCACCCGCGCGCCGTCGATCCAGCCCGTGATGCGGACGTGGTCGCGCAGGCCGAGCGCGTCGATCTTCCTTTCGATCGTCACCGCGCATCTCGCCGTCGCCGGCAAGGACAAGCGTCGAGCGTCCGACCCCGGTCGACCACGATCTTGACGGCGTCGAGCAAGAGAAGCTGACCCTTCTGCTCGCACAGTCGCCCGACGCAGACCAGGCGCGCCGCGCTCGCCGGCGCGCTCGCAGGCGCCGAATGGAATGCCGCATCGAGGCCGCAATGCACGACGCGGACCTTCGACCACTGGTCGGCGGCGATCCAGCGATAGAGCTGGCTGCGGCCGAACGAGCTTATCGCGACGACAAACGCGGCGCGTCTCGATCTTGGCGCCCAGGTGGAGCGACGTCGGGCGCGTCGAACTCTTCCGGTCCGTGCACCGTAAAGCTGTAGGACGGCCCGCCGAGCTCGCGGACGAGCATCGCGACCTCGGCGGCGTTGGTGCCGAAATGCGCGTGCAGGTGAGTGAGATCGGCGGCACGCAATCGCTCGCACAACCAAGTGGCCTCGGCGAGGTAGATCAGGTGGTACAGCCACGGACGCGGCGACCGCCGTGACATGCGCAAGGCGAGCGTGAGCGCGCGCGCGAAGCGCACGGGCGAACGCAACATCATCGCCGCGATCGCGCGCGCCAGCGGCAGCGCGCCGCCTTCGAGCACATAGCGCGTGCGCGCCCTCTCCTGGATGTCGGCGTCGTCGCTAACGTCCGCGTCCCAGCCGCGCAATGCGAAGCGCGTCACCGACACGCCCTCCTTCTCGAGCGCCTGGATCTCGCGGCGAATGAACGTGTGACTGACCTTGGGGTATTGATTGACTAGATAGGCAACCGCGACCGCACCCGCCGCGTCCTCGGCGCCGACCGGTCCAAGGTCGCCTTTGGCCAATCCATCCACGGGGGTCGCCGCATCCATTAGCGGAAATAGTGACGGACCGCGGACACGATACCGTCCCTGCACCATCGCCTCGCGCGTGCCCGCCGGCCGCCAGCCGAGAACGTCGCGGGTGTCGCTGTTGTCGTAGCGCGCGCGATGGGCGCGGCAATCCCAGTCGCGGTAGCTCGGCACGCGCCGGTTCGGATGGCGGACGAGGTGCTTCACGGCCTCCTTGGCCAGGTCGAGCGCGAAGAAACGCCAGATCGGCGTCGGCGTCGCGTCGATGCGCGTGGCGCTCGCCGCGGCAACCTCGCTCGACGTACTCGCGCGCGCTCAACAGCGGCTCGTCGGTGAGGAGGAACGTCCTGCCTTCGATGCCCGGAGCGTCGAGCGCGAGCGCGAGGCCTTCGGCCACGTCGTCGACGAGCACCAGCGGCAGCTTGGTCGTGCCCTGCCCCCACAGCTGGGCGCGGGTATCGGAATGGAACATGCCGACGCCCCAGTGCGCGGGCGGGCTGCCCGCGCCGATGACGACGCCGGGCCGGAAGATCACGAGCGGCAGGCCACGCTCGGCGTGCATGCGCTGCAGCAGCGCCTCGCAGGCCGCCTTGGAGCGCGCGTACAGGTTGCGCCTCGCGATGCGCGCGTCGACGGGCGTCCGCGCGTCGATCACGGTGCGGGCATCGGCCGAGTCGTAGGAATCGATCGTGCCGGTGTAGACGAAGCGCTTGACGCCGTGCGCCAGTACCGCCTCCGCGAGCACGCGCGTCGGCTCGACGTCGTCCCGCAGGTAGTCCTCCCAACGCTGCCCCGTGGCCTTGGCGAGGTGATAGACGACGTCGATGCCGCGCAGCGCCGTGTCGAGCGCCGCGGGATCGTCATGGCTGCCCTGCACGATCTCCACCGGCAACCCGTCGAGCGCGATGCGCGCGGCGACGAGGCTGCGCGACATGACACGCACGCCGACGCCGCGCTTGACGAGCGCCTCGACGAGACGCTTGCCGATGAAACCGGTGCCGCCGATCACGAGGACGCGCGGCGGCGCGAGCGGCGCGCCTTCGCGGACACGGATCGGCTTCGGCGGCGACGCCGGCTCGGCACCCGCGGCAGCGACGATGCGCTCGCACAGGCGAATCACCTCGGCGCCGAAGCTGCCCTGCAGGCGCGGGTCGAGCCCTTCGGCGAAGGTACGGTAGTACGCGGCGACGCTGTTCGAGATGCTCGCCTGAAACGCCCCGTTGTACGGCGTCCTCGCGAAGGTCGACGCCAGCTGGCGGCCGACGTTGCGCCAGCCCTGGCCGGCGATCGTGCGCGCCATCGACCGCGCCGTGTGCAACGGATCGAACATGGCGCTGTTGCTGTTCGCGCGTTCGCGCCAGTAGAGATCGCGCTCGAAGTCGAGGCGCGCCACCGCCGCCGAGCCGCGCAGATGAACGCTCCGGTCAGGCTGCCCGGGAGCAACCGACAGGTTCAGGCTCATCGAGGTGCTGCCGCTTCGGCCGACGGCATTCCAGTGCCGATAGACACGCTGATTGCCGGGCAGCTCGATCGGGTGCGACGCGACCGCCGCGACGTCGTCGAGCGGGCCGAGCAGATCGGTGGCGAAAGCGGCAAGGTGCGAGCCCAGTTCGTAGAGCAGGTTGCCTTCCGAGCCGAGGATCCAATTGTTGAACGGGCCGAACTGGATCAGACCGAGCGCATACAGCCAGTTGACGGTCAGGTGATCGAGCGTGCCGAGCGCGCCGCTCGCGGCATCGTGCCGCATCGCCTCGTAGCCCGGCATGAAGAGGAAATTGTGGTTGACGCCCAAGCGCAGGCCGCGGGACGCCGGCGAGCTCGGCCAGCGCCTTGCAGTCGGCCGCGCTCAGCCCCATCGGCTTTTCGACGAACGCGCTCTTGCCGGCCTCGAGCAGGCGACGCGTCACCGCCTCGTGCAGGTACGGCGGCAGCAGGACGTGCACGACGTCGCAGTCCGAAGCGATCAGCTCGTCTACGGAAGTGAAGACGCGACCGATGCCGAACGCCGAAGCGACCTGGCTCGCGCGCTCCTTCGATACGTCGCACACCGCCGTCATCTCGACCTGCGTCGAGCGCGGCCAGCGCGCGCGCGTGCGCCTGGACGATGTAGCCGGCGCCGAGCAGGCCAACCTTGAATCGGGTCACGGACACCTTGTCATCGTTCGACCACGGATCACTTGTATTCGATGATCCGGAACCGACCGGCCATGTTGTTGACGTAGAACTTCAGCAGACCCCAAGCCTCGGCGAATTTGCCGATGACCACGAAGCGCGCGTACAGCCTCGCATCCGCGCTGCTGTCGCCCAGGCCGCGACGGTACCTGGCGATCCGCTGGCCGAGCACCGCATAGCCGCCCACCAGCAGCAGCGAGAGGCCGTAGGTCGCAGGCGCCAGCGCCAGTATTGTCGCCGGCAGCGCCAGGCCCCAAACGAGCACGCTGCGCCGCTCGCGGGCGCAATCGCGCAACGTGCCGCGGCCGTGCAGGCTGAACCGCTGGCCGATCGCATGGCCACCGCGAACGGCACGGCGCCACCATTGCGCGAAGCGTTGGATGTCGGCGTCATGAGTGGCCATTTCGGCGGCGATCTTGGTGACCTTGAAGCCGGCCAACGCGACGCGAACGCCGAACTCGGAGTCTTCCCCGGCGATGACCTGCTCGTTGAATCCGCCGACGCGCATGAAGACGTCGGCGCGCACGAGCATGATCCCGCCAAGCGCGCCGAAGTTGGTCAGGTCGCCAGGCGTCGAGCGCCATTCGAGGGCGCACATGCGGTTGTAGGCAGAGGCTTCGGGGTGCCGCTCGCGAAGCGGGCCGACGACAACGGCACGCGCTGCATCGCCAGCCATGGCCTCGTTCGGCGGCTTCGAGCCAGTCGGGCAACAGCGTGCAGTCGCCATCGAGGAACTGGATCAATTGCAACTGTGGTCGTGCCGCGACGAGGGCGCGAAGCCCTTCGTTGCGCGCGCGGGCTGCCGAGAACGGTCGTGCGGGGTCGAGCCCCAGCGTGAAATCGCACAGTGACTCGGCGCGCTCGAGACTGCCGTCGCTGGATCCAGAGTCGACGTAGACGACCGGGCAGCCGAGCGATCGGACCGAGCCGAGGCACGCCAGCAGACGCTCGCCCTCGTTGCGGCCGATGGCTACGATGCCCGAACGCGCGCTCATCGTCGAAGCGCTTGCCATCGCGTCAACGCTCGCGCGCGATCCGCACGAGCTCTCCGTCCAGCAGAGCGCGACCGTCACCGAGCAGAAGGTCGCTCGCCATCCGGCTCGGCTCGTGTGCCTGGTTGCCGCGTCCCCCGAGTCCGAGGGCGCGGCGCAGGACGAGGCTGGTCCGGCCGAGCGCCCAGAGCAGGTCGGCCAGCACCAGGCCGCCGATCCCGTAAGCCTTGACGAAGAAGCGCCGTCGCGACGCGAACCAGTAGGGCGGCCGACGCTGCCCCGCCGCCTTGATGCCGGTAGCGGCACCCTCGAGATGCATGACGCGCGCATCGGCAGCGAGCCAGCACGACCACCCTGCCCGGCGCGCGCGACGGCAGAAGTCGACCTCTTCGTAATAGAGGAAGAAGCCTTCGTCGAACGGCCCGATCGCATCGAGCGCCTCGCGCCGGATCGCCATGCAGGCGCCCGACACCCAATCGCATTCACGCGACACGCCGGACGGCGGCGGCGAGACGACACGGCGCGACAACAGCCGGGTGAGGAAGGCAAATTCGGCCGAGGCTTCCAGCTCTCCGAGCGGGGATGGCATCGCGTGCGCGGACACCGCGAGTTCACCGCCGGGTCCTTCGATCGAGGCGCCGGCGATTCCCGCGCGCGGTTGCGACCTCAACTGCTCCATGAGTTTGACCAACCCACCCGGTCGGACGACCGCATCCGGGTTGAGAAGGACGACGGCTGCAAGGTCAGGGTCGAGCTGGCGAGCGCGCGCGATGGCGGCGTTGTTGCCGTAGGCGAAACCGCCGTTGTGCGGCATCGGCAACAGCTCGGCCCAAGCGCCCCAATTGTTTTCCCGAATAGCTGTCGAGATCTGGCTCACCGAGTCGTCTTGCGAACAGTTGTCGACGACGATGACGCCGCCTGAACCGAGAGAGGACAACTCTGCGGCCAGCGACGCCAGACATTGAACCGTCAGCTGGCCGGTGCGGAAGTTGACGATGATGACGAAGACATGCTTCATTTGTCCTGTCATCGCGTCTTGCCGCTCACGCCGATGGCCGCCTCATACACTTCCAGAGGCTTGGCGATAACGGCCGCCGGAGAGTGCTGCGCCAATACATGTTCGCGTGCGCGCCGACCGTTGGGATGACGCTCAAGCGGCCACGCCGGGGAAAAGAAGGCGACGTGCATCGCTATGGCCTGAGGACGCAGCCGAGGAGATGCCAGCTTCGGCCGCTCAGAGGTTCGCACCTCAGCGCTTGAATGGCGTGCTTGCGGGCTGTGCGGCGATACCCCCCAGCGAGCGCCCACCACGCCCACTTGCGATGAAGGTCCAGGCGCGATTCGAAGCTGGTGGCCGGGGGCGCCAGGACCGGAACGGCCATCCCGCGGCGAGCGCAGGCGTCGGCGACCGCACGCAGCGCCGCCGCCGACTGCTCGACGGTGTTGCTATGGCTCACGTTCGTGAAGTGATTCCGATAGTCGAGCAGGACCTCGGGAAGGTTCGCGAGCCGACCTACTTCTCCCAGGCGCAGGAACAGATCCAGATCTTCGACATGCGGATAGTCCGCGCGATAGCCACCGACCGCGAGGACCGCGCGGCGGCTCATCACCACCGCGGGGTGCAGGATTCCGATCGCTGGGCGCATCAACGTCCGCTCGATGTCCGCATGATCGAAGCAGTCGATGAACTCGACCAGCGGCGACCCGTCGGGATCCATGAACAAGGCTCGCGAACCGAGAGCGACACAGTCTGGATTCGCGGCGAGATAGGCGAGCTGCCTCTCGAAGCGTTCGGGTCGGGCGACGTCGTCCGCGTCCATGCGAAACAGCCATTCACCCTTCGCCAAAGCGACTAGGTCGTTGAGAGCGCCGACGATGCCGGTATTGGGACGGCTGACAACGTGAACGCGTGAATCGCGTTGTTCGAAGCGTCGCAGTTGCGCGAGCGAGTCGTCGCGGGATCCGTCGTCGAGAATCAGAAGCTCGAATTCGCGATGCGTCTGACGCAGGATGCTTTCGACAGCACCGCCGAGGTAGCGCGACGCGTTATAGACGGGAAGCAGTACCGACACCGCGGTCATGTCAGGTCGACTGCCTGTCGCGGGCAGCCTCGAAATTGCGCGTCCTCACGCGCGCAAAGCGACTGCGCTCAAACGGTAGCTCGTCGGCCACCAAAGGAAGCTCGCCGGCTGCGGAAGCTGCCCGAGGCCCCACAAGTCACGTGCCGTCACCTCGAAGAACAGGGTCTCCAGCTCGACGTGATGATCGATGGCGGTGTCGCCGAGCCATAGTGAGACGACGTAGCGACCCGGCATGAGCGGCACTGCACCCAGATCGCACACGATCTCTCCCGCTGCGGCCGGTTCGTCGAATGCCGGCGAATCCTGGAACCGGTTGTTGCTGTTCAGCAGGCGCTCGCCGCTGGCGGATTGAAGTACCCAGCCGACCCGTGGATGGCGGGTCGGCGTCTCGGTGGCGAACCGAATGAGCAATGATATTTGCGAACCCATCGGAACGGTCGCGGCCGGCTCACCATCGGCGAAGACGGCAGCGTCGGTCATCCAAAGGCGCGCTCCCGGCGGCGGCTTGAATCGGACCGCTCCCGTGTGATCGACTCGTTCCGGCAGCATGTATGCATCGACCGCGGCGTCAGCCGTATCTTGAAGCTGAATTCGGCCGTTCTTGAGAAGAATCCCCTTCGAACACAGCGCTCGGACGGCAGCCATGTTGTGGCTCACGAAGAGCACGGTTCGACCGCCTCCCTCGGAGATCTGCTTCATCTTTCCGAGGCACCGTTTTTGAAACTCCGCATCGCCCACGGCCAGCACCTCGTCGACGATCAGTATCTCCGGGTCGAGGTGTGCGGCAACGGCAAAAGCGAGGCGGACATACATTCCGGACGAATATTTCTTGACCGGCGTATCGAGAAATTTCTCGATCTCCGCAAAGGCGACTATCTCGTCGAACCTGACATCGATCTCCCGCTTCTTCATGCCGAGGATCGAGCCGTTCAGGTAGATGTTTTCCCGGCCGCTCAATTCGGGATGAAAACCAGTGCCCACCTCCAGCAGCGACGCCACGCGGCCGCGCAACCTCGCCGAACCTTCGGTCGGCTCGACGATCCGCGACAGCATCTTCAGCAAGGTGCTCTTTCCCGCCCCATTGCGGCCAATGATCCCCACGACTTCGCCTTGGGGCACTTCGAAAGACACGTCCCTGACGGCCCAGAACTCCTCCATCGACGCATCGTTGCCGCTCAGGCTGCGGAATCGCCGCCACGGGGCCATCGCCGCCGCGGTCAACGCGTCGCGCAAGGTGGTGTGTCGTTCGATCCTGTGCGCGAGCTGATAGAGCTTGCCCAGGCCCTCGACGACGATGGCCGGCCCGCCGTCAGGCGACATCTGCGAAGCGCCTTTCGGTGCGGCGGAAGTAGAAAAGTCCATAGGCCAGCGTTGCGAGGGAAGATATTGTGGAGATTCCTAACGCGGTCAGATTCCACGGGCGTCCAAGGAGTGCAGCACGAAACGCGTCGATGATGCCGACCATGGGGTTGAGGGCAAGCAGCCACTGCCATTCAGCCGGAACGATCGATACCGGATAGATGACCGGGCTCAGATACATCCAGACCTGTATCAGGAACGGCGTGACGTAGCGAAAGTCTCGGTATGTCACCGTCACCGCGGACAAGGTCAAGCCAACGCCGAGCGACGCGATGATCGTCAGCGCCACCAGCCCAGGAATTGCGAAGAGGCCCCAACCCGGCGCAACGCCGTAGTACGCCATCAGGCATCCGAAGAAAGCGAATGAGACGGCGAAATCGACGACGCCACTGCCCATCGCGGACGAAGGAACAAACAGACGCGGCAGGTAGATCTTGGTCAGCAGAGCTTGCTGATTGAGAAGGCTCTGGCTGGACGTCGAGACTGCGGTCGAAAAGAACGTCCACGGAAGCAGCCCCGCGTACACGAAGATCGCATAAGGGAAGCCTTCGGAGGGCATCTTTGCCAATTGGCCGAAGATGATCGTGAACACGAGCATCGACATGACCGGTTGAAGCACGGCCCAGGCCACGCCGAGCACGGTCTGCTTGTAGCGCACCTTGATATCGCGCAGCATGAGGAAATACAGCAGCTCGCGCGCTTCCCACAACTCGCGCCAGTTGATCGCGATCCATCCGCGTCGCGGCCGGATCAGGGTGACCTGCTCGTCGAACTTTTCGTTCACTGTTGAAGTGCTCACAGGGTTCGCGAGCTCATCGCTCTTCGTCGATCGATCCAGTGGACGTCCTGCGTCTCCGGGACTCGATTTCGGCAACACACCGCGTAGGAGACGGAGAGCCCGAACAGGATGTAGGACGTCTCGTTGTAGCCCGCGGTTGCAACGTAGACGAGCGCGCCGACCATGCATGCCAACAACGCCGCGCCAAGCGTCGCGGCATCAGGATCACCGTTACTCTGTCGAAACGCGGCGAAGCCACGAAACAACGCGAGAAGCGAGAACCCGACCAGCAGCGCCAAACCCACCAGGCCATAGAAGAGCGCCGCCCACAGGTAGCCATTGACGATGTCGATAATGCCTTGTCCTTGGCGCAGTGATTCCATGCGCGACGCCACGAACGGATCACCGAAGAAGGGGTGCTGCTGGATTAGGGTCCACGACACCTCCGCCAACAGCCTGCGGTATTCGATCGTGTCCTGGTCGGCGGTACCGATGAAGGGAAGGCGGTCGAGCACGGACTCCCTGAGGGGGCTCACGTACAAGATGGCAAACAAGACCGTCAACGCCACCAGCGCCCCGGCGAGACGCTTTGCGGCATTGGGACGAAACGCCATGAACATAACGCCCAAGGCGATGGCCGTGATCCAGGCCCCTCTGGAATAGGTGACGACGATGCCGCTCACAAGCGCGCCAAGGACGACGATGTCTTTGAAGCGGTCGACGCCTCGTGTCCGCAAAAAGAGATAGAAGCCAAGCGCCATCGACAAGTGGAAGCCGAGGTTGATCGAATGGTTCGCAGCGGCTTGAGCGCGAAGAGAATCGCCACGAAAGAGCCAGGAAAAGGCATTCGGATCGCCCCAGACACTGCTGATGCCGGTGTAGAGCAGCCAGCCCTTCAGTGATTCGAAGATGGCCATAGGCGCCATCACCCCGAAGCCGATCCAGAAGCTCGCCAAGACCTCGGTCAATCGCTCGCGAGTCCCGAGCCGACTGAACGAATAGAAGAGCACGAAGAAGTCCATGAAGAGAAGCAGGGTCATCCTCATCGTCGCCGTGCCGCTCTGATAGGGCATGATGAGAATCACCTGGAGCAGAAGATACGCCGCGAGGACGGCGTCTTCGCGGCGAAACCGCGACTGCGGCGGATCACGGCCGAACCGCGGGCGAAAGATCGCCGGAATCACGATCGCCAGCGACAAGATCCGGTACTGCGTGAGGTCGAAGAGGGTGTTGACGAGGATCGTCGGGATGTAGAAGCTCACGTTAGGGATCACGAACAGCGTGATCGCGTACAGCGCGAGCGGATTCTCGTCGCGTGCCGCCGCCCAGGCCAGTACGACCAGCGTGACGATGGCGTAGATCCAGAAGCTGGGGCTGACGAAGGCGACGATCGTCAATGCAAACCAGACGTTGCGCCGGCGGGCAAATGCCTCCTTCGTCATGAAGTTGAGGCAAATCGGTCGACAAAAAGCGAATGCCGCCCAGCCAATGGCCAGAATGACGACGAGCGCCTTCAGATTTATGAGCATCGGGGAGGTCGACTAGGCGCGATCGACGCTGGCCGGCGGGTCGTCGCGGCTCAACGACTTAACCGGCGTCGCAGCGCCCAAACGTACCGCTGCAGCGCCGGCGGCACCCATTGCCGCAAATGCTGATCGACGCGAAGTCGCCGCGCCTCCCTGCGGGTGGGGCCGTCATCGCTCGGGCGGGCGTGATACATGGTAGAAGTGCTCGGAACCTCGTTGTAGATTTCCTTCGACGCGGTGTAGTAGTAGAGCGCGATCGAGCGACGGAACACGCCTTCCGGCGTTTGCAGGGGGTCGGGATGGCCGTGGAATGAATTGGCGTCGGTGTTGAAGACCACGCAGCGATTGAACACCGGCATCACCTCTCTGCGCTTTTCCTTCATCTCCCGATCCCACAGCTCGAGCGCACCACCCCACTCGGGTTGCCACGTCTCGTTGAGGTAGACGATGACGTTGAGGCGGCGGTGGAGATGAAGCTGATCGTTGATCCGGAAGTCGGCGTGGATTCCCAATTTCCCCCCGCGCCCGGTCTCGTGATAGCCGCCGCCCGCGAAGTAAGGGTCGGGGATCAGGCCCTGGATGGTGGTTAGGCCTTCGAGAAACTCGAGCACGGGACGAGAGTTGAAGAAATGGAACAGCTGGCGCGCCGGCGCATCGCACTCCTCGGGAAGGATCTGCCGCTTGTGCAGACCGGCGTAGCCCATGTCGAAGACGCGGTCGGAGTTGAGCGCGTGTCTCGGGAAGTGATCCAGCGCGAGACGAGCGACGGGCGAGGGCAGGAAGTTGTCGAAAACAATGTGCGGGAACGGCTCCGCGAAGCAGTACTCAGCCGACGAGTGCTCGCCGACTGCGCGCGCAGCGACCGGGTCGAGGGCCAATCCGCGGTCGAAATCGATGGGCAACATCGCAGGCGACCCGTTCGATTCCATCATGGACGCAGCGGCGGTCTTCACGCCCACATTGTCGCGCAGCCCGGCCGCCGGCGCATGCGCCGGCACGTGCAGGTATCCGCATCCGCCCCACCCGACTCGCGGGAGTTCGCCGAGGCCAGCGCTGGGCAGTCATGCGGCAAAATGTCGCATTACGGTGCATCGGTCGAACCGGCCCGACCTGCCTGCGTCAGAATCGGCTGAAGCGCTTGCACGAGGACATGCCGTGAACCTGAATTCGACCGCTTGGATCATGTCTGCGTTGATGTGCGGTGCGGCGGTCGCCGGCATTGCCGCCCGGCCGAGCACGACGGTCGCCGATCGCGGCAATGCCATCAAGCTCGAAACCGCCGTTCCGAAGGATTTCGGCGAATGGCGCGAGTTGCCTGACCAGCAGGCGCAGGTCGTCAATCCGCAGACCAAGGAGCTGCTGGACAAGCTCTACAGCCAGATCCTGAGCCGCACCTATGTGAACAAGCAGGGCTACCGGATCATGCTTTCCCTGGCCTACGGTGACGACCAGCGAGGTGGACTCCAGGCGCATCGCCCCGAGGTCTGCTATCCGGCGCAGGGATTCAAGCTCGGAAAGGTCGAAGAGGGGACTCTGCCGACGTCGTTCGGCACGATCGACGTGCGCCGCCTCACGACCGAGCTCGGTCCTCGCAGCGAGCCGGTGACCTATTGGCTCACTGTCGGTGACCAGGTCATCCGTAACACCTTCGACAAGCGTGTCGCCCAGATCCGCCTCGGCCTCACGGGACAGATTCCGGACGGCCTGCTGTTTCGCGTTTCGTCGATCGACACCGATACGGCGCGGGCTTTTGCGATGCAGCAGAAGTTTGCCGCCGACATGATGGCCGCCGTGCCGGTCGAGACGCGTCGGCAGCTCAGCGGCCTTTCGCCGCAGCGGACGGCGGGCTGAATGAGCGCCTACGACGAAGCGTTCTATGAGTCGCAGATGGCCGACTCACTGGCCTCCGCACGCCTCTACCTCGGACATCCCTGGAAATTCATTCAGCCCTCCTCGGTGGTGGATGTCCGTTGCGGACGCGGCATGTGGCTCAAGGCGGCCGGCCAGTTGGGAGCCACACGTCTGCTCGGCCTTGACGGCAACTGAAACCGCCAGGACCTGATGAACGATCCGGCCGTCCGCTTCCGCCCGATCGACCTGAATCAGCGGTTCAAAGTCGAGCCTTGCGACGTCGCAATGAGCCTGGAGGTTGCCGAGCACCTTCTTGCGGAGCCTGCCGAGGGATTCGTCGCCAGCCTCGCCTCAACGCCGATGTCGTCGTCTTCGGCGCCGCGTACAGCGGCCAAGGCAGAACAGAACACATCAACGAACAGCCGCTGTCCTATTGGGTGGAACTGTTCGCCGCGGAGGGCTTCGATGTGTTCGACGTCTTCCGACCGACGTTTTGGACCGACCGTCGGATCCCGTTCTGGTATCGGCAGAACACCATGGTCTATGCCCGGCACGGCAGTGCGACGAGTGCGGCGTTCAGGGGAATGGAGCCGCAGTTCCTCGATTGCGTGCATCCCGACATGTACTCGGTCACCCTGAGGATGGCCCAGCCGCGTGAGATCGGCTTCGCGTCCCACGCCCGGGCGTTGGTTCCGAGCTTTACCAAGGCCGTCAGGCGCCGACTGGGTCCGACCGTCAAGCCTTGACCGCCGTGCCGTCTCGAGGTGGCACGGGCTCGCGGATCAAGCGACCGAGCAGCGCGTCCAGGGCGAACAGGCACATCAGCGCGACGAGCATCAGCACGATGCCGGCCGCGCCGTGCAGGAACCCCTGCCCGGCTTCGTCACCGAAGTGGAAAGTGATCAGGACCAGCGCGATGACGCGCACGATGTTGGCGGCGAAGGCGATCGGCAGGATGCTGGCGAGCATGATCGCGTTGTGCAGCTTGCTCCGGCGCGCCATGATGTACATGAACAGCGTTCCGAGCGCCGACAGGCTGTACATCGAGTGCAGCCCCGAACAGGCGTCCGCGACCAGCATCTGGTACTGGCCGATGGTCAGGATCACGCCGTTGCGCGAGATCGGGTAGCCGACGTCGTAGAGCAGCTCGACGACGATCACCGAAATCCATTGCTTGAGCGGCCCGGTGACGGCGTCGACGATGATTCCCGGCAGGGGAATCATGAAGATGAAATAGAACAGCGCGAACCAGGCGACGCGAACCGCAGCCGGCCCCTTCAGCAGCAGCAGGATCACCGGCGACGACGATCGGCTGCGAGCCGAATTCCAGGATCGAGATCTGGAAGACCTGGCCGACGAAGTAGACGAAGAGGCCGAAGCCGAACACCGTCCAGCCCGCGCCGCGGGCGGGCCGAGCGGCAACGCTGGCGATCGGCTTGCGCAGGCCCCAGAAGAGCCACACCATGACCGCCAGGATCAAGGCTCCGTGCCCCTGCTCCTCGGATTGCCAGATCCCGTTGGCCGCCCACCAGTACACCGGCAGGTACATCGCGGCGAAGCCGATGCCGGCGAGAAGCCAGGACCGATCGGTGTCGCCGGCCGTGCCACCGCCCAGCGCCGACACGGGAAGAACGCTGCTCATTTCGCCTTCTTGACGCTCTTCACGGGCACTTCGTTGAGGACCGAGCCGACCACCGCGACGCCGGCGTCCGCCAGGCCCTGGACCAGATCGGTGAAGGAGGCGACCGAGGTCGAGGCGGCACGCGCGACCGCCAGCGCCGCGCCGGTGCGCACGGCGATCATCGCGGCGTCTTCGCCGCTCGTCATCGCCGGCGTGTCGACGATGATCACGTCGAAGGCGCTCTTCGCCTGGATCATGAACTCGTCGAAGTTGAGGCGATTGAGCAGCTCGAGCGGATTCGGCGGCGTGGGTCCCGACGGCAGGACCGAGAGCCCGGCGAGATCGGGAATCCGGACGATCGCCTCTTCGCGCGACCGGCCCGCGAGCAAGGTTGAAAGGCCGATCTGGTTCTCGAGAAGGAACAGGTAGTGTTGACGCGGCTCGCGCATGTCGGCGTCAACCAGCAAGGTACGTTCGCCGAGCTGCGAGAAGACGATGGCAAGATTCGCCGCGAGATAGCTGCGCCCTTCACCACGCTCGGCGCCGACGACGGTGAGGACCTGACGTTCCTCGGCGCGGTCGAACCAGCGCAGCATGAGCTGGCTGCGGATCGCGCGAAGCTCCTCGACGCGCGGGCTGAACGGCTGGTAGGCGGCAACGAGCTCGTCGCTGAGCGGGCGCGCCTCGCCCGGCGTCCTGCGCAGATACGCGTAGGCGAACTGACGCGACAGTGCGAACTGGATGTCGGCTTCGCTGATCAGGCCGAGACGCACGGCCGCTTCGCCGAAGCGCAGGTTGTGCTGCTTTTGATACTGCAGCACCCGCTCCGCGTCTTCGGGCCGAAGCTGCCCGCCGTCGATCAGGATCGCGCCGAGCGTGCGTGCCACGCGCGGCGTGCTGCCGAGCATCGAGACGGCGGTCTTCAAGGGCGCGGTCCCGGGCCGCCCAGCATCGGGCGGGTCGGATACGGTACCGGGCCCACCATCAGAAGGCGTCGGAACACCGGGCGCTTGGAGTTGGCGGGGCGAAGCACGCCGATCACCGGCACGCCAGCCATGACGAGGAGATCCTGCGGGCTGCGGACACGGCGGTCGATCAGCTCCCACAGAAGAGCAGCAAGTACGCCGACGGCGAGTCCGCCGAAGATCGATCCGATGATGCCCAAGGCGACCCTCGGCCGCGACGGCTCGAGTGGCTCGACCGCCGGGCTCAGCAGCCGCGTGTTCGCCTGGTTGTTCTGGCCTTCCATGCTGACCTGGCCCAGACGCTGCGTGACGGCATCGTAGGCGTGCTGCGCGGCGTCGACATCGCGCTGGTAGACGGCGATCTGGTCGCGATCGGAGCGCAGTGAAAGGAGTTGCTTCTTCTGCGCATCGACCATCGTCCTGCAGCTCGGCCACCTTCTCCGAGCTACCGCGGCTCGTCAGCGAGGTGCCGCCGGCGACCCGGCGGGTCTCGGCCGCGAGCTGACTCTTGAGCTCGCCGATCTGCGCCTCGAGCTGTATCCGCGTGGGATGGTTCTTGCCGACGATGCCACTGATCTCGGTGAGCTTGGTCTCGGCCGACGCGATCTGGGACTTGAGGCCCTGGATCGCGCCGCTCGAGAGGACGTCGGGCGAGTACTCGCCGCCGGTGTTGCGCTGCCGCGTCGAAGTCTCGACGCGTTCGGCCTGCGCATTGGCGAGCTGCGAGATCAGCGAAAGGTAGCGGGCGTTTTCCTGGTCGAGACGTTCATCGCTGACGACGATGCCCTTGGTTTGCTGGAACTTCGACATCTTGGCCTGCGCCTGCTCGAGATTGGCCCGCATTGCCTTGCCCTGCTCATCGAGGAAGGTCGCCGACTGCCGGGCAGGAGCGACCCGAAGCTCGACCGAGACATCCATGTAGGCCTGCGCGAAGGCGTTGGCGGCAGCCTGCACGAAGATCGGGTCGGCTCCGGAAAAACTGAGGTTGATGACGTTGCTGCCGCGCAGGGGTTCGGCCCCCAGCCCGCGCGAGAGCACGCCGGCGAAGTAGCGCTCGAGGGGGATCTTGGCGTTGGTTGCCTCGCGCCACTGGGCAACGGCGGCGGCGGAACGCTCAACTCCCAGGATCTTCACTGCCCGCGAGGCGACCCGCTCGCTCCTGATGATCTCGATCTGGGTCGCCATGTAGTTGGGTGCCGCCAAGGCCGGCGCCAGCGCACCCAGGGCCGGGTCGATCCGCATTTCGACGACCAGCGACGTCTCTGCCGTGTATTGCTTGGGCAGGTACATCGTGATGACGCTGCCGGCAACGCCGATGACGACGAGCAACGCCAAGACGAGCCATTTGCGGGCCCAGACGATTCGAAGATATTGGCCTAAACCCACGTCGTCACCTCAAAAGAGCGATTCGCGCACATAGATTACGTCGTCGCGCTCGACGGGATCGTTCATCTTGATCTCGGAGATCTTGACGACACCCGATTCGTCCTTGCGATGAACCTGAATCCCGCGCTCGGTGCCGCGGGCACTCAGCCCGCCCGCTCCCGCGAGGGCCTGCCTGAGCGTCATGCCGCGTTCGACACGCATCTGTCCCGGCCGCTGCACCTCGCCGTACATGTAGAAAGTCGGCGCCCGATCGACGTAGATGATGTCGCCATTCTCCACGACCACGTCGAGCTCTGCATGACCCGACTGCAGGATCTGAGGCAGGTCGATGTCGAGCTTGATCGGCTTGCCCTTGCGATTGCCGACGAGGGTGACGACGTCGGCACCGCCGGGAACGACACCGCCCGCCGCGGCGATCATTTCCGAGACCTTGCTGCCGACGATCTCGATCGGGAAGCGCCCCGGCTTGGCGACCTGACCGAGGATCGAGATCTGACTGCTTCGGATCGCGACCGTTTGAATCGTCACCTGGGGTTTCAGCACGAACCCACCGTCGCGCAGCATCTTTTCGATCCGCTTCTCGGACGCGGAGACGGTCAGCCCGCCGACCGGAACGACGCCGATCAGCGGAAAATTGATCTGACCGAGCTCGGAGACGCGTGCCTCGGTCGACAGATCGGGGTTCTGGTAGACCGAGATCTTGACGATGTCGCCGATGCCCAGCGTCTGTTCGGATCGTGGCGCGATCTGTCCGAAAGCGATGCCTGTCGTGGCGAGCACGAGCAAAGCGCAGCGAAGGAGTGAGCGGAGGATCTGCATGGGTTGTCGAATCCAGAGTCGAGATGCACCTTCGCACTTCCGGCTGCTTCAGCGCAGAAGGCCCACCTCATGAGCCGGCTTCGGGCAGGTCATTTGATGCCCTTCAGTCCCTTGTCGAGAACGGCGCCGCTCGGCATGGAGGCCGGCGCGGTGTCGATCGGCGGTGCATCGACCTGCTTATCGGCAGTGACGGTCGCGTCGACTTGCTTGGCGTTCACGGTCACGTCAACCTGCGGTGCGGCGGGCACTGCCGAAGCCGGCAGCGTCGCCGGCACGCTCACCAGCGGCGGCAAGTCGGGCGCCGGCGGCGGCTTGTAGGGCGAACGCGCCGCATCGGCAGCGAAATCGCCGAGGTATTCGATCTTGGCCCCGGCGCGCAACGCCGCCAAATCGTCGGCCACCAGCTTGCGCTTGCGCTCATTGAGCAGGAACTGCTCGATCGCCGGCGTCGCCTGCGCCAGGGTCAGCGGTTGCGAGCGCGATGCCGCCAGGCTGAGGATCTGGACGCCACCCGGGCGAACGTTGAAGATCGCCTGGCCGTCCTTCATCTTGGCGAATTGGTCGATGCTCGCCAGGGGCAATTGCTCGGCGCCGCGAACCGCCTCGTTGCCGGTGAAGCGGATGTTGTTGGCTTTCAGGTAGTTGACGAACTCGACCAGGCTCTTGGCGTCGGAAAGTGCCTTCTTCAGCGACTCGACCTGCTCTGGCTTGGCTTCGACGTTCACTTCCTGGAAGCTGTAGACGCGCCGTTCCTTGAACAGCGCCGGATGCGCCTCGTAGTAGGCACTGACCTCCGTCGACGTCGGTTTCGGCGCACCCTCGCCGATTTTCTCGAGGTAGGCGCGCGCGATGATCTCGCGCCGCGCCGCCTCGATCTGCTGGACGACGCGCGGGTCGCGGTCGAGCTTCTGGTCACCCGCCTTCTGCAGGGCAAGCTCCTGGTCGATCAGGCGCTCGAGCACCTGGCGGCTGGCCGAGGCGGCCTGCTCGGGCGCCAAGGCGCGCTGCTGGGCGAGGATGAAATTGATCTGGTGGACAGTGATTTCTTCCTTGTTCACCTTGGCGGCGGTCTGGGTCGCCGCCTTTTCCTTCTTCTTATCGCCGCAGCCGACCAGGACGGTAGCGACCACGGCGAGCGCGAGCGCCAGGGCTCGCGTCGAGGTGGGCGCATGCGTGCGGCAGGAACCGGGAAGAACAGGCATCGTCATTGGCAATCTCGCTCGTGGCATCGGTGCCGCTGCGGCACTGGAACAGGACCCGGCAGTGTATGGCCCGAGGCTATCGCGCCCCGTGAGCGAGCGTGCAAAAGTACCCGGGCGCAGCGCTTTAGGCAAGCCGTGCGCCGCCACCCCCCGAAACGAGGGTCGCGCCCGCGTCTTGCCTTGGCCGCGCCAAGCGCCAATGCCGACGTCGGCAAGGGCGATTGAAAACCGTTAAAACCACTGCAAATCGCCCGTGGACACGGGCGTCGAATTTGCTTGGCGCAATATACTGGGAGCCTATCGTGCGGCAGTCGAGAGAATCCTTTGCAGCCGGCCGGAATCCGAAGGGGTCGTTCATGGGGGTCAAACTGAAAGTTGCCGGTTGGTTGGCGCTCGGCGCCGTTGCGGGCGCGCTGGCGACGATGCAGCTCGAGGCGACCGCGCGCAACTCCGTCGCGCGCCTGCCGATCGAGGAGTTGCAGCAGCTCGCCGCCGTCTTCGGGATGGTCAAGAGCGACTACGTCGAGCCGGTCGACGAGAAAAAGCTCATCAGCGACGCCATCGGCGGCATGGTCGCGGGACTCGACCCCCACTCGCAGTACTTCGACAAGAAGAGCTTCAAGGAATTCCGCGAGGCGACGACCGGTCGCTTCGTCGGCATCGGCATCGAGATGGCGATGGAAGACGGCCTGGTCAAGGTCGTCAGCCCGATCGAGGGCTCGCCCGCGTTCCGTGCCGGCCTGAAGAGCGGCGACCTGATCACCAAGATCGACGACACCCTGGTCAAGGGCCTGTCGGTCGACCAGGCGGTCAAGCGCATGCGCGGCGAGCCCAACACCAAGGTCGTGCTCACCGTCTTCAGGAAGAGCGAGGGGCGCACCTTTCCGGTGAACATCGTGCGCGAGGAGATCCGCACCCAGAGCGTTCGCGCCAAGATGGTCGAGCCAGGCTACGCCTGGCTGCGCGTCAGCCAGTTCCAGGACCGAACGGTCGAGGATTTCGCGACCAAGCTGCAGGATCTCTACAAGCAGGATCCGAACATCAAGGGCCTGGTGCTCGACCTGCGCAACGACCCAGGCGGCCTGCTCGAAGGCGCGATCGCGGTCTCCGCCGCTTTCCTGCCGAGCGATGCGGTCGTCGTCACCACCAACGGCCAGATTCCCGATTCCAAGGCCACCTTCAAGGCGTCGCCCGAGTACTACCAGCGACGCGGCGGCGCCGATCCGCTGCGCCGGCTGCCGGATGCGATCAAGAAGGTGCCGCTGATCGTGCTCGTCAACGAAGGGTCGGCGTCGGCCAGCGAGATCGTCGCCGGCGCGCTCCAGGACTACCACCGCGGCACGATCATGGGCGCGCAGACCTTCGGCAAGGGCTCGGTGCAGACGGTGCGCCAGCTTTCGCCTGAGACTGCGCTGAAGATCACCACGGCGCGCTATTACACGCCGAGCGGTGCATCGATCCAGGCCAAGGGCATCGTGCCCGGACGTGATGCTCGACGAGACGGCGGAGGGCAACCTCTTCGCCGCGCTGCGCACGCGCGAGTCCGATCTCGAGAAGCACCTGCAAAGCGGCCAGGGCGCCGAGGTGAAAGACGATGCGCGCGAGAAGGCGCGCGAGGAAGCGCGCAAGAAGTTCGAGGCCGAGACGGCCGCCCGCAACGGCGCGCCCAAGCCGCCGCCCGAGTTCGGCACCCCCGAGGATTTCCAGCTGACGCAGGCGCTGAACCGCCTCAAGGGCAAGACCGTGATGGCCAGCAAGACGGCGGTCGAGCGCAAGGCCGAGGTCGAGACCAACTGAGCCCGGCCGACTCGCCCGAACGACGCCCGTGCCCGCCACGGGCGTTTTCATTCCGGGCCGGCCGGCAGCGGCGATGACCGACGACGACCTGCTTCGCTACTCGCGCCACCTGCTCCTCGACGACATCGGCATCGAGGGGCAGCGCCGCCTGCTCGCCGCGCACGCCCTCGTCGTCGGCGCCGGCGGGCTCGGCTCGCCGGTAGCGCTCTATCTCGGCACGGCCGGCGTCGGCCGGATCACGATCGTCGACGGCGACGTGGTCGACCTGACCAACCTGCAGCGCCAGATCGCCCACGATCTGGCGCGCGTCGGCACGCCCAAGGCGGCATCGGCGGCGCGCTCGATTGGCGCCATCAACCCGAACGTCGCGGTGACGGCTCTGCACGAGCGCGCCGAAGGCGCGCGCCTCGCCGAGCTCGTCGCCGCGGCCGACGTGGTGATCGACTGCAGCGACAACTTCGCGACCCGCCAGGCGGTCAATGCAGCGTGCGTGGCACATGGCCGGCCACTGGTCGCCGGCGCCGCGATCGGCTTCGACGGCCAGCTCTCGGTCTACGACACGCGCTCCGCGGAGTCGCCGTGCTATGCCTGTGCCTTCCCGCCCGACCCGGCGTTTCGCGACGTCGCCTGCGCGACGATGGGCGTGTTCGCGCCGCTGGTCGGCGTCATCGGCAGCCTCCAGGCGGCCGAGGCGCTGAAGCTGATCGTCGGCATCGGCGGCGGGCTGGTCGGCCGGCTGCAGATGCTCGACGCGCGCACGATGGAATGGACCGAAATGCGCGTCGCTCGCAATCCCCGCTGCAGCGTATGTCGCGAGCGCTGATGAAGATCGCTGCGCACAAAAGAAAAGGGCCGGCGATGGCCAGCCCTTTTCAAACGGATAAGCCGATCAGGCGCGCGGAAACTGCCGGCGCCGGCGGGCGATGAAGCCGATCGCGCCCAGGCCGGCCAGCATCAGCGCATAGGTTTCGGGCTCGGGGACCGCAGTGACCCTCAGCCCGATGACGAAGTCGTCGTAGTCGCCGTCGACCGCAAGCGAATCGTTGAAGCCGATCACCAGGTCGTACAGACCGCCCTTTGTATAGGGTACGAAGGCAGCACCCGTTCCGGTGCCGAGCACGATGTAGGAATCGAACAGACCCGGAGCCTCCGCCACCGCCGCCGTTGCTGACGCCGCTACCCATCGACATATCGGTGAAGTTGAAATCCGAGCGGACCCGCGCCCACGATGCCGGAGAGGCTGGAGACGTCCGGAATAGCGGTCTTGTTGGTCAGCGTGCCGACGCCATCTTGAAGAAGGTATCCGTATCCAGCGCTTCGAAGCCCAGGAAGGTCACCGTCAGCAGGCCAGCCGTCGTCGCAAGCGTAGCGTCGCGCTTGCCGCCGGTTGGCACGGGCAGCGTAGTCAACAGCGTTCCGCTCGGGTCGTACACCCCCGAGATCGCTTGATCGGTGCCGCCACTGAATGTGACCTGAGCACTCGCCCCTGCTGCCACGGTGGCAAGCGCGGCCGCAAGAAGGACTCGTTTCATTGCCTACTCCTCGTTGGTGGTTCGACCGATCGACCCACCTTTGGTTGGATCGATAGTTCTCCCTTTCAATCCGCTGGCAAACCCCCTGTTTCGGGGGTTCGGCGTAGGAGAATGCCCTCTGGTTTCGTATTGCGGAATCGCTCAGCGGTAAGCTGCGGGCCGATCAGGCGCTTTCGTACAGCCGGGTAAGAACGAACTCGCGGTGACCGAGCGCCTCGGCCGCCGTCAGTCTCCCGTTGGCAGTGCGCAACATGCACTCGAGCAGACGGTCGCCGGCCTGATCCAGGTTGATCTCGCGCTGCAGCAGGCCCGAAGTGTCGACGTCGATGTGCTCGCTCATCAGCCGCACGGTGCGCGGATTGGCGCAGATCTTGATCACCGGCAGGATCGGATTGCCGATGACGTTGCCCTGGCCGGTGGGAAAGAAGTGGACGGCGTAGCCCGATGCCGCGCAGAGGGTCACCATCTCGGCCGCCGCGCTCGACGAATCCATGAACCAGAGGCCCGGGTGGCTCGGCACCTCGGCCTTGTCGATGACGCCGTCGACCGTGCAGCGCTTGCCGATCTTTTGGATGTTGCCGAGCGCCTTCTCCTCGATCGTCGTCAGGCCGCCGGCGATGTTGCCCTTGGTCGGCTGCGAATCGGAGAGATCGCTCGTCTTGTGCCGGTCGATGACATCCTGGTAGCGGTCGAACATGAACATGAACCGCTCGCGCACCTCGTCGTTGGCACAGCGCGCGGCGACGATCTGCTCGCCGCCGGTGAGCTCGGTGGTCTCGCCGAAACAGAGATAGCTGCCAAGCGGGATGCAGTTTGTCGAACGCGTTGCCGACGGTCGGGTTGGCGCCGCAGCCCGACGTCGTGTCGCTCTCGCCGCACTTGGTCGAGACCCAGAGCTCGGCGATGGCGCAGCGCTCGCGCTGCTTCTCGCTCGCCCACTGCACGTATTCGCGCGCCGCCTTCGAGGCACGCATGATCGTGTCATGGTCGCCATGGCCTTCGATGCCGAAGCCGACCACGGGCTTGCCGGTCGCGGCGATGCCGTCGACGACCTTTTGGGTCCAGCCGTCCTCGATGCCGATGACGACGACCGCGGCGACGTTCGGATTGCAGCCGGCACCGATCAGCGTCCGAAAGTGCAGCTCGAGGTCGGCGCCGAACTGGAGCCGGCCATAGGGATGCGGGATCGCCAGCGCGCCCTTGATGTTGTGCGCCACCGCCTCGGCCGCCGAGTTCGAGAGATCGTCGAGCGGCAGGACGATCACGTGATTGCGAATGCCGACGCGGCCATTCTCGCGCCGGTAGCCGAGGAAGGTGGTGTCTGCGGAGACGACGGTCATGGGTGCTTCCTACCAGCGCTTGGTCTTGATGTTGTGAACGTGGGCGTGCTCGCCTTTCCTGATCGGCGCGACCACTTTGCCCATGTCGATGCCGTACTTGACGACCGTGTCGCCGACCGCCATGTCCTTGAGCGCCACCTTGTGGCCGATCGGAATGTCCTGGCGCGCCTCGAGCGCGATCGTCCGGTCGTCGTCCATGACCCAGCCCGTCAGCGCGGTTCCGGCCTGGACGCCTTCGACGACGATGACCGCGACGGTGTCGCTGCCATCGTGCAATACGCAATGAATCACCGCCCGCTCCTTGTCCGATCGTGATCGATGTCCATGCTAGCGGACCGCGCATGCGCTCCGCCGTGGAAGGCTGGGCGCGCTTGCCGTAAGCTCGTCGTCGATGGACAAGCCCAGCGCCCTGCCGGCGCGCACCTTCCCGACCGCGCAGGAAGACGCCGAACAAGAAGTCGTCAGCCCAAACGCGCGCTACGAGGGGCCGGAAAGCGCCTACCGGCTCGCCTTCACCGACACCGACTTCCTCCTGCGCGAGGAGTTGCGCCCGATCCGGCTGCAGCTCGAGCTGCTCAAGCCCGAGCTGGTGCAGGACGAACAAGGCGTCGAAGCGACGATCGTCCTCTTCGGCAGCGCCCGGATCCTCGCGCCCGAAATCGCCGAGCGCGAGCTCGCGGCCGCGCGCCTCGGCGGCGAGCCGGGCGCGATCAAGGTCGCCGAGTCGCGCGTCGCGATGGCGCGCTACTACGAGCAGGCGCGCCGCTTCGCCGCGATCGTCACCCGGCGCTCGGCCTCGCTCGCCAAGCCGATCTACGTCGTCACCGGCGGCGGCCCGGGAATCATGGAGGCCGGCAATCGCGGCGCGTTCGAGATCGGCGGCAAGAGCATCGGCCTGAACATCGTGCTTTCGCGCGAGCAGGTGCCCAACCGCTACATCACGCCCGAGCTGTGCTTCCAGTTCCATTACTTCGCGCTCCGGAAGATGCACTTCCTGATGCGCGCGATTGCCCTGGTCTGCTTTCCCGGCGGCTTCGGCACGCTCGACGAGCTGTTCGAGGTGCTGACGCTGGTGCAGACCGGCAAGTCGCGGATGCGGCCGATCCTGCTCTTCGGGCGCGACTTCTGGACCCGCCTGATCGACTTCGACCTGCTGGTCGAAACGGGAATGATCTCGCCCGAGGACGTGAACCTGTTCCACTTCGTCGAGACCGCAGAGGAGGCGTGGGCGCTGCTCGCCGCCGAGTACGGCTACGACCTGCCCGATACGACGACCGGCGAGCTGGCGCTGGACATCTGAACGGTTCGAGGGACACGCATTGAATAGCGCCGTCGAAGACATCGTGCGCGAGCACGGCCCCTGGACCGCGATGGCGATCAAGCTGGCCGACGGCTCGTATACACGCGAGCCGGCTCCAGACTACCGACTGCGACGCCTGTTGCAAGTCGCGCAGGACATGGTCGGCAAGCCCCTGGCGGAGTGCCGGGTCCTCGACCTGGCTTGCCTGGAGGGCCACTACGCGATCGAGTTCGCCCTGCATGGCGCTGAAACGCTCGGCATCGAGGGGCGCGCGGCGAGCGTCGCGAAGTGCGAGTTCGCTCGTCGCGACCTCGGCCTCGAGCGGGCCCGTTTTGAACAGGACGATGTTCGTCATCTCGGTCGTGACAGGCATGGCGTCTTCGACGTCGTCATCTGCTCCGGCTTGCTCTCTCACTTGCCGGCTCGCGATGCCCAGGCGCTGATCGGAGCGATGTACGACACGTGTTCGCGCTTGCTGATCATCGACACGTTCATATCGCTCGAGGGCCGCAGTGCGGTCGCCATCGACGGAGTCGAGCGACGGGGCCACTTCTACGGCGAACATGATCCGAACGAGTCGGCAGAGGAACGCGAACAGAAGCTGTGGGCGTCCCTCGACAACGACGCCAGTTTCTGGTTCACCGAGGCTTCGTTGATGAACATGCTGGCAGGGGTGGGTTTCACGTCCGTTCTCGACGTCCTCGAACCGTACATGCCCCGCAATCTTCGCGACAGGAAGACCGATGTCGCCGTGAAAGGAGCGCGCGCGACGGTCCTGTCCTCCGACGCGACTCAGAATGCCGCGCGCGAAGAACACGCTGAAGGCCCGAACCTCCTGGTCGACGCATCGCAGA
Organism: uncultured beta proteobacterium; assembly: GCA_963766315.1. Taxonomy (GTDB): domain Bacteria; phylum Pseudomonadota; class Gammaproteobacteria; order Burkholderiales; family Burkholderiaceae_C; genus Schlegelella_A. The sequence continues at coordinate 37,221 of CAVXZM010000006.1, read as the reverse complement.
CACCTCGAGGGCCGATCTTCAGTGCCGCCAAGCGCCCGCTGCCGCAATCGATCAAGAACGTGATCAAGCCGGGTCTGCGGGCGTTGGGTGTCATTCCTGCCGACGCGACCCCGGAATTCCAGCGCCGCAAGCGGTCGACCGCAAAAGCGCCGCCGAAGCCTTGAAGCCCAGACTCGTCAGCCTGATCGGCGCGCCGACCGACATCGGCGCCGGCATGCGCGGCGCGAGCATGGGCCCGGAGGCGCTGCGCGTGGCCGACATCGGCCCGGTGCTCGTGAGACACGGGCTTGACGTCGTCGATCGCGGCAACCTCGGTGGCCCGGCCAATCCGTGGCAGCCGCCGGCCGAAGGCTATCGCCACCTCGACGCCGTCGCCCAATGGAACCGCACCGTGCACGACGCGGTGCACGCCGAGCTCGCCGGCGGCCGGATGCCGATCCTGCTCGGCGGCGATCACTCGCTCGGCATCGGCTCGATCAGTGCCGTCGCCCGCCACTGTCGCGAAACGAACAAGAAGCTCCGCGTCCTCTGGCTCGATGCCCACGCCGACTTCAACACCAACGTCCTGACCCCGAGCGGCAACATCCACGGCATGCCGGTCGCCGTCCTCTGCGGCTACGGGCCGAAGGAGCTGATCGAGATCGGCGGCAAGGTGCCGGCGATCAGCGCCAAGTGGATGCGTCAGATCGGCATCCGCAGCGTCGATGCGGGCGAGAAGCGCCTCGTCCACGAGGCCGGCCTCGAGGTCTTCGACATGCGCTACATCGACGAGGAAGGGATGCGCCACACGATGGAGCTGGCGCTGGCGACGATCGATTCGAACACCCACCTGCACGTCAGCTTCGACGTCGACTTCCTCGACGCCGACATCGCTCCCGGCGTCGGCACCACGGTCAAGGGCGGGCCGACCTACCGCGAGGCGCAACTGTGCATGGAGATGATCGCCGACACCGGCGCCCTCGCCTCGCTCGACGTGATGGAGCTCAATCCCGCGCTCGACGTTCGCAACCGCACCGCCGAGATCGCCGTCGACCTGATCGAGAGCCTGTTCGGCAAGAGCACGCTGATGCGCCGCTAGGCGCGGGCGCCCTCGGATCAGGGCCGGACCGCAGGGCAGCTGCGCGCGGGCTCGACCGGCGTGGCGACGCGCGCGATCAGCTCGCGTACCGGCTGACGCAGCGCGCCGTGCAGACGAATCGAGCGATCGAGGACGAACAGCCCCGGCTGCTTCGCTTCGGGCGTGAGCACAAGCTCGAACGTCTGGTGCGCGAAGTCGAACGTCCCGCTGCCCACCGTCCGCGTCCGCTCGCTGTCGAGCACAAGGGTGCGCAGTCGCCCGACGCCGCGGTCGAGCTCGAGCGTGGCGACGCCGCAGTGGACCGCGACGGGCTCGGCGCCGGCGACGAAGCTGCGCACGATCCTGCCGCCCTGCAAGCCGATCTCGGCGTCGAGCAGGCTCGAGATCGTGGCGCCGACGAGCGCGAACGAGACCGAGCCACTGGCACTCGCGAGCAGCGCCTGGGCCGAATCGCCGCTGGCCTTCAGCTGTGCCCGGCCCTGCAGCGCGCCGCGAATCCGTTCCTTGCCGGCCGGCTCGCGCAGCAACTGCTCGACGCGCGCGCCGCGCAGCGTCAAGTCGACGTCGACGTGCAGCGGCCGCTCGCGCAGGTCGACGCTGCCGTGACCGGCTCCGTGGCCCTGGGCGATGCCGACGTCGAAGCGAGGCACGCTGAGCTGGCCGTCGACCAGCGTCGCGTCGACCTGTGCGCTCTGCAGCCACGGCAGCTCGACCGCGTGGAGGCGGCGCGCGGCCAGGCTCACGTCGGCATCGATGCGGCGCGCGAGGTCGCGAGCAGGCGGCGGCGCCGATGCCGCAGCGGCGATCGGCGCGGACGCGACCGGGTGCGCTGCTGCCGCGCGCAGGGCGGCCAGCCAGCGCAGGTCGGCGAGATCGGCCGAGTCGCTGGCGAGCCGGACACGCACGGCGCTGCGCTCCTCGCCCCGCTTCCAGCCGAGCTCGCCGGCGAGGTCGGTCGCGCCGATCCGTGCCTTGGCAGAAGTGAGGTCGAAGTCGCCGCCGCGACGCCTTCAGCGTCGCCGCGACATGGACCGGTCGCATGTCCCGCCGCGGCGATTCGATGAACGCCGCAAACGGCGCGAGCGACGGTGCGACAAGAGCGATTCGGGCATCGACAAGCGGTTCGCGGAAGATGTCGCCGAGCTCGCCGTCGAGTTCGAGGCGGGCCCCGCCGGCAAGAGCGAAACCGCGCAGCGGAAACGTCCGGCCGGTCTCGAGGAAGGTCAACGCCGGGCCGGTCGCCGCGCTTAGCTTGAACGGCAACCGGCGCCACTCGCCCTCGATGTCGAGCCGTGTCGGCAGTGTCGACCCGACCTCGGCGGCAGCGACTTCGTTCGGCTGGGCGCGGGCACGCAGGTCGAGATCGGCGCCTTCATGGCGAAAGCGCAGGCTCGCTCGCTCGGCCTGGAGCGAGAGCACCTTGTAGCGGCCCGGACCGCGATAGTCGGGATTGCTCAGGCGCCAGTTGCGCAGGCCGTCGGCGCTGCGCTCGAGGTCGACCTCGCCGTCGCGCAGCACCATCAGCTCGATCACCGGCCGGCGCTGCGAAAGGCTCCGCCACGAGAAGACCGTGGCAGCGCTCGCCAGGGCCGCGAACGGTCGAGGCGAGTCGGCCCAGGGCGCGTTGTCGATCCGAACGCCGCGCCACTGGACCACCGGCTGGAGCGAGGTCGAAAGGCCGATCCACATGCGGTCGAAGTGCACCGACCGACCCGAGCTGTGCGAGAGCTGGCGACCGACCAGCGGCGCCAGCCAGAACGGCTGGAGCAAGATGGCGGCAAGCAGTCAGCACACCGATCGCGAGCAGCGAGCGTCGCAGCATCACGAGCGCGGGAGCGGCGTTTGCTCGATCAGTTGACGAAAGGAGACTCGCAAAGATGGCCACCACGAACGATTCGCACGACAAGCCAATGGCCGAGCCCGGCAAGCAGCAGGCCGGCGAAGCGAAGCCGGCGGCCGCGCCATCGCGCCCGGCCGGTGCGCCGGCGAGCGGCGCGGGGCCTGCAGCCAAAGGCTTCGACGACGACGAGCCCTGGCGTCACGCGCCGGTCGCGCCGCGCGACGAGAGTCCGCTAAAGTCGCTCGGCCGATCGGTTTCCGACGCCGTGACCGGCTCGGTCGACGACAAGCCCGCCAAGCCGAAGGCCTGAACGCGGCGTGCCGGCGCCGGCTTCAGGCGGCGTGACGGCCCTTCGTGGCCCTGGCAGGCCTGGCTGCCTTGGCGGGCGCTTTGCGCGAACGCGGTCTTGGCGGAACGCGCACCCGGCGCAGCGGCCGTTTTGCTTCCGTTGCCACCGGGCTTGCGCGACGCCAGGCTCTTCTTCAGGAGCTCGGTGAGATCGACGACGTTGCTCGCCGGCTGCCACGACGTCGCCCTCGAGCGAGGTCACCTTCTCGGTCTTGCCAGCCTTCACCCGCTGCGCCGCGAGCTCATGGATCGCGTGGGTGAACTTGTCGCCGTAGTCGGCCGGGTTCCATTTGCCGGTCATGTCGCGGATCAGCTGCCTGGCCATCTTCAGCTCGCCTTCGCTCGCCTTGGCCGCGCCCTTCCCTGCGGCCGGAAACGCGATCTCGCTGCGCGGCCGGATCTCCTCCGCCCAGCGGATGGTGTTGAGCAGCAACGCTTCGCCGTCGGGGATCAGCGCCGCGAGGCGCTCCTTGTTGTGCATTACGACGCGGGCGATGCCGATCACGCCGGCCGCGGCCATCGCGTCGCGCAGGAGCGCATAGACCTTCTCGGCCTTGCCGAGCGGCGACAGGTAGTACGGCTTTTCGAGGTACGTGAATGGGATCTCGCTCGCCGGAACGAAGCGCTCGATCTCGATCGTCTGCGTCGAGACCGGATACGCGGCCTTGATCTCGTCGTCGCTCAGCACGACGTAGTCGCCGCTCTCCTGCTTGATGCCCTTGACGATGTCGTCGCGCTCGATCTCCTTGCCGGTGCGCTTGTTGACGCGCTTGTAGCCGACCGGATCCATCGAACGCTTGTCGAGCCAGTCGAAGTCGATGCCGATGTCCTGCGAGGCAGGGTACAGCGCGACCGGCACGTGGACCAGGCCGAAGCTGATGGCGCCCTTCCAGATGATTCGTGGCATGGTTGCTCCAGGAGGTCGAAACGATCGCCCCGCCTCAGCAGTCGGGGCATTCCACGATCAGGTCGACGCCGGTCTCTTCGTCGACGCCACGGTCGATGACCGTCCGGCCGCCGCACGTCGGACACGGCGCCGGCGCCGGCTCGACCCGACCGCGCCAGGCGGCGTCCTGCCATCGGCTCGGGCGCTCCTGCCCGGCCGCCATGCAGCAACCGTGGCCGAATCGACGCGCCAATGCGCGCCGTCCCAGCAGGCATACGGTCCCGCCGGGAAACGGCGCCGATAGACGCCGCCGCGTGCCGGTCGTTCTGCGCCAGCGAGCCACGGCGTCAGGCGTTCGCGGCGGTGGCTTGGATTCGAATCGTCGATCGCCATGTTCCTTGTCTACATTACCGGGGGCGCACCGTTTGCTTGCCACTCATGCGATGACCTCCGTTCCTTCTTACGCCAGCAGCGAGCCGACGCGTGCCGAGGTCGATGCGCTCGCCGGTGCGACGTTGCTCGAATTCGGCACCTCGTGGTGCGGCTACTGCCGCCGCGCCCAACCGCTGATCGCCGCGGCGCTGGCCGGCCAAGGCGGCGTCCGCCACGTCAAGATCGAAGACGGCGCCGGCCTGCCGCTCGGCCGCTCGTACGGCGTCAAGCTCTGGCCGACGCTGCTGTTCCTGCGCGACGGCGAGGAAACGGCGCGACTGGTCCGCCCGAACGACGGCGCGGCGATCTCTCAGGCGCTGCTCAAGATCGCCGCCGATGGCTGAGCGTCCCTGCCGTCCCGCGCGCCCGCAACGATGAAACGCGACGTCGCGCGCGCGACGGCGGTCGTCGTCGTCTTCGCCACCTCGCTCTACCTGCTGCGCGGCCTGCTCGCGCCGATCTGCTGGGCCGGGGTGATCGCCATCGGCAGCTGGCCGCTGCACGAGCGCCTGATGCGACTGACGCACGGCTGGGGCGATGGCGTGAGCGCCGCGCTGCTCACCGCCGCGGCGATGCTGCTCGTGGTCCTGCCCTTCGCCTGGCTCGTTCACCGTGGCCTGCACGAGCTGCCGCTCGCGATCCGAGTCGTGGAGCGAGAGCCGCGAAACCGGGTTGACCGCCGCCGCCCTGGCTGGACCAGGTGCCGTTCATCGGCAACTGGCTGCTCGGCGTCTGGCAGACGTCGATCGCCCCGCCCGGCGCCCTCGCCGACTACGCCCATACCTTCTTCCGTGACCTCAGCTTCACGACCGGTCGGGCGCTGGCGCTGCGCGTCGGCCATCGGGCGATGGCGTTCTTCTTTTGCATCGTGGTCCTGTTCTTCCTCTATCTCGACGGCGCCCGCCTCGCCCGGCAGATCGAAACCGTGCTCGCGCGCCAGTTCGGGCCGAGCGGCGTGACCACCCAGCGGCTCGCGGTGCAGGCGGTACGCGGCACGATCAACGGGCTGATCCTGATCGGCCTCGGGCTTGGCCGTGCTGATGAGTCTCGTCTACGCCTTTGCCGGCGTGCGCCATCCGGCGCTCTTCGGCCTCGCGACCGGGCTGCTCGGCATCGTGCCTTTCGGCGCCGGCATCGTCCTGGCGGCGGTCGTGCTCTACCTTTTCGCGCTCAACGCGAACGGCGCCGCGCTCGCCGTGCTCGCGATCGGCGCGGTGACGATCTTCATCACGGATCACTTCATCCGTCCGCTGTTCATCACCGGCGCGTCGCGGCTGCCGTTGGTGCTCGCGCTGCTCGGCATCGTCGCCGGGCTCGAGACCTTCGGCATCCTCGGCATCTTCATCGGCCCGACGCTGCTCGCGGTGATGGTCACGATCTGGCGCGAGCTGAGCGCAGCGCCAGATCGACCCGCAGACGACAGCGCCTGACGGCGATTACTTGACCGCGTCGCCGTTCTGGTTCGAGGTGGTCTTGCCGTAGTGAGCGTCCTGGCGCGCCGAGAAGTCGCGCAGCTGGTTCAGCTCGTGATGCGTGAAATCGCGCACCGGCTTGGTCGCCTTGTCGGTCTTGGTCGCGACGGTATGGCCGGCGCTTGCGGCGTCGGCCTGGACCTTGTCTTCGGCGCGCTGGGTCTTCGCCTTCCAGCCGTTGTCGGTGTGCGAGCTGTGGCTCATCTTCGCGCTGCCGCTGTAGGCGGCGCTGTCGCCGCGGCTTTGCTCCGATGCGTGGTAGGCGGTCAGCGCTTCCTCGCGGTTGCGATCGCGACGCGCTTGATCCTGCTCGGGCGTGAGCACCGACGCGGCGCCGGCGGCGCACGACGCGGCCGCGGTCAGAACGAGAACGATCTTGGGCAGGAATTTCATTACAGTCCCCTGGTAGTCAATGAACGATCGCGCATCGATCGATGCGCCGACGCGGATGAGTGTCCACGCTGCGCCTCGGCCGACGCGAAGGACGAGCGCTGACGCCACTGGCCGACACGGGCGCATCCTCGCGTCGGAGTTCCCCTACCCCGGTTCTGATCCCACCTCGTCATGAAAATCGCTACGTTCAACGTCAACGGCATCACCGCCCGCCTGCCGCGCCTGCTCGAATGGCTCGAAGAGACCCGGCCCGACATCGCCTGCCTGCAGGAATTGAAGACCTCGGACGAGACCTTCCCGGTCGCCGCCCTGCGCGACCTCGGCTACAGCGCCGTCTGGCACGGCCAGAAGAGCTGGAACGGCGTCGCCGTGCTGGCCAGAGGCGACGAGGTCGTCGAGCGGCGGCGCGGCCTGCCGGGCGACCCCGACGACAGCCACAGCCGCTACCTCGAGGCGAGCGCGCACGGCATCGTCGTCGCCTCGATCTATCTGCCCAACGGCAACCCGCAGCCCGGTCCGAAGTTCACCTACAAGCTGGCCTGGTTCGAGCGCCTCGCGGCGCATGCGGCGAGCCTCGTCGGCAGCGACCAGACCGTCGTCCTGGCGGGCGACTACAACGTGGTCGCGAGCGACGAGGTCTGCGACATCTACTCGCCGCGCTCGTACCTCGACGACGCCCTGCTCCAGCCCGAGACGCGCAGCGCCTACCGCAACCTGCTCGCCCAGGGCTGGACCGACTCGATCGCCAAGCTCCACCCGGGCGCGCCGATCTATACCTATCTGGGACTATTTCAGGAACCGCTTTCCGCGCGATGCCGGACTGCGCATCGACCACCTGCTGCTGAACGCGCCCGCGGCCGCACGCCTGGCCGAGGCCGGCGTCGACAAGAACGTCCGCGCGCCGCGACAAGCCGAGCGACCACGCGCCGGCGTGGATCGTCCTGCGCTAGCTAGGTCCGTCGCAGGCGCAGGCGGCGCAGCGCCGCTACGATGGCAGGAAGTCGAGCGGGTAGCTGACGACCATCTCGTTGACGTCCTTGGCACCGAAGTCGAAGGTGCGGATCCGCGCCAGCAGCTTTTCCTCGACCTCGGGCTTGTGCAGCTCGGTCGACTCGATCCGGCAGCTGACGACGTTGCCGCCGGGCGCGATCGTCAGCTTGAGGACGACCTTGCCCTGCAGCGACGGCTCGTCGCGCAGCGCGCGGTTGTAGATCGCGTAGATCGAGCCCTTGTTGCGCTCGAACACCAGGCGCACGTCCTCGATCGCGCGCGACGCCTTGCCGCTGCCGCCCTTTTGCAGGCTGCCGCCGGCGCCGCCACCGCCGCCGATGCCGCTGCCGGTGCCGTCGCCACGGCCGCGCGCGCCGCCGCCGCCAGCACCGCCGCCACCGCCGCCGCCGATCACGCCCTCGACCATCGTCGTCGAGCGACCGGCGAGACCACCGCCGCCGGTGTTCGAGCTGTAGCCGGCGGTGTTGATGCCGCCCGAGCCGTTGGTGGCGTTCGAGGTGATGAGAGAGCGCACCGGCACGCCGGCTTCGTTGCCGGCGCCGACGCCGACGCCGACGCCGGTGCCGACACCGGGACCCTGCTTGACCGGCGCCAGCTGCACCGCCATCGGCGCGCCGTGCAGTTCCTGGATATCGTTGTTCATCGCCAGCAGGCCGATGCCCGCGACCTTGCGCCTGGCCGCGTCGATCTCGCCGGGTGGCTTGCCCTCGATCGGCTGGCGTGCCTCGGGCACGGGCGCTTCCTTGTTGAGCGCGACCTTGGCGGGCGCGTCGGGCTTCCTCGCCGGCGGCTTGATCGGGTCGGGCTTGGTGCTGTTGAGCGCGACCGCCTTCTCGGGCGGCGGCTTCGGCAGGTCGGGCTTGGCCTTTGGCGGCGGCTTCGGCGCTTCGTGCGCCAGCAGCAGCTTGGCCATCGGCGCCGAGACCACCGGCGCCTGCGTGGGGTCGGGCTGGCGCACCGGCAGCCACGGCATCAGCAGGAAGAAGATGCCGCAGGTGATGAGAACGCGCTCGGCGATGCGGCGGAAGCGCGCGTCGTCGTCGCGCGACGCCGACCAGGGCAGGACGCGCGAGCGGAACGAGACCTTGCCGATGCGGCGCGAGCCCTTGCGCTTGCCGTGTTGACGGGAATCGTCGCGCGTGCTGTTCATGGTGACCCGGCCGGCTTCGGACATTCGTCCGGCCCTCACGGCTCGAACCTCTGGCGCACGGCGAACGACACGTCGGTGTAGCCGGCACGCGCTGCCGTGAACATGACCTTGCGCAGCAACCGGTACGGGATGTCCTTGTCGCCCATGACGGTCACGCGCTTGCTGTCGGCCTCGTTCTCCTTGCGGATGACCTCGCGGCTGGCCTCGACGTCGAGGTCGGCCTTGAGCGGCTGGATCATGTCGCCGTCGACTTCATCGCATCGCTGACCGAGGCGACGACGCGGCCCGCGACCAGGATCTCGGTCGCGGTGACGGTGATCATCAGCGTCTCCTTCGGCGCCTGCTGCGACATCGACTCCGGCAACTTGACCGCACGCGGGCTGGCCAGCGTCTCGACCCCGCCGGTGTTCGACATCAGGAAGAAGATCAGGATCGTGAACACGTCGATCAGCGACACGAGGTTCATGTCGACCATCGACTGGTTGCGGCTGCGGCGCTCGGTGCGCCGCTGTATCGGGGTCAGGGCTTCATGGCCGCCTACTGCTTGCGGATCGGCGCGTCGCCGATCGAGATGTTCGGGAAGTAGTCGGTGCTCACGACGCGGGCGCCCTGCACCTGGTGCCCGGCGCGCACCGCATCCATCACCTGGACCAGCGTGTCGTAGGAGGTGTTCTGCTCGGCCATGACGGTCGAGTCCTTGGCATCCGGGAACTTGAGCTTGATCTGCTGCATCAGCACGCCGAGCGCCTTCAGATCGGGACCGCCGGCGGTGTTCGGGATCCGCTCGATCAGGCCGCCGATGCGGTCGCCGACCTCGATCGATTCCGGCCGGATCACGATCTCGAGCTTGAGCAGCTTGTCGGGATCGAGCTTCTCGATCTTCTCGTTCGATTGCGCCGGCAGGCTCAGGTCGATCACCGCGAGGTGCGTGAACACCGCCACCGAAAGCAGGAACGGCACCAGCACCACGATCAGGTTGATGAACGCGGTGATCTCGAGGTGAGCCGCGTCTTCTTCAGGCGGCGTGCGGGCATGTCAGGCCTCCGGTCGGATGCGGGTGGGCGAGCGGGCGCTCATCTCAGCCCTTCGACGATCCGTGCTCCTGGCGCATGCGCTGGACCAGGTTCAGAAAGCTCATCTTCGCGGCCTCGAGGCCGTCGACGATCTCGCTCGTCTTGGCCTGCAGGAACGAGTGGATGAGCAGGAACGGGATCGCGACCATCAGCGCGAACGCGGTGTTGTTCATCGCGATCGAGATCGACGCCGACAGCATCTCGGCCTTCTCGGCCGGGTTGACGCTGCGCCACCGCCGTGAAGCCCTTGATCAGGCCGATGATGGTGCCGAGCAGGCCGACCAGCGTGATGACGTTGGCGAAGGTGGCGATGTAGTGGGTGCGCTTCTCGAGGCGCGGCACGATCTCCATCATTCCCTCTTCCATCGCCGCGTCGAAGTCCTCGCGCCGGCCCGGGCTCTGCATCCGCGTCAGGCCGTAGCTGACGATCTTGCCGACCGCCGCATCGGACTGCGCGGTCATGCTCTGCACGTCGCGCAGCTGGCCCTTCTGCAGCATCGGCAGCACCTGCGCCCAGATCTTGCGATTCTGGTTGCGCGCCTTGGTGAGGAAGATGAAGCGCTCGATCGCGATCGTCACGCCGAGCGCCATGATCAGTGCGCTCGGGTAGATGAACAGACCGCAGTCCTGGAAGAACTTGATGATGGTGCTGAGGGGATCCATGGCTGACTCCGATGAAAGTGCTGATGCGTTGAAGGCGAAGACGATCTACTTGGTCGGCGCCGCCGCGGCGGCCGGGGCGGGAACGCCCGGGGCGGCCGGGGCGGGTGTGCGGGCGACGGTCTGCGCGTCGTAGCGGACCTGGCGCCGGAAGACATCGCGGTCGAGCGGCGCGAGCGCCTCGTCGAGCACGCTCACCAGCGGCCGGCCAGTGAGGTCGCCGGCGCCGGGCTTCTTCCAGGGAACGATGTAGGTCACCTTCGGCAGCTCGCGGTTGCCGATGATCTGGCTCTTGTCGAGATCGGCGCGGTCGGGCGCGGCGGCCGATGCGGCAGCGGCGGCGGCCGCCGCAGCGTCGGCCTTGGCGCGCGCGCTCTGCGCCGCCGCCGGGGCGGACGCGAGCGCGACCGCGCCGGCCACGACCAGGCCGGTCACGAGGGAACTGCTGGCGTTCATGGCTTCTCCTGACGACTGACCGTGATCGGCCCGGGCTTGCGGTTCTTGAGGTCGGCGACCCATTTGGTTACCGTCGCGTCGCTCGGCGCGAGAGCGAGATAGCGTGCGTATTGCTCGAGCGCGCGCTGGGTGTCGCCGAGATAGAGGTCGTAGAGGATGCCGAGGTTGAGCGCCGCCGCGGCGTAGCCCGGGTCGAGGGCGATCGCGCGCTGATAGGCGTCGCGCGCCTTGGCGAACTGGCCCTGCTGGCGATAGGTGATGCCGAGCTGGTTGAAGAAGATCGGCTGGCGCGGGTTGAGCTTGACCGCCTGCTCGAGCTCGCTCGCCGATTCGTTCAGCTTGCCGGACTGGCGATAGATGACGCCAAGATTGGCGTGCGGGCCGCCGAGCTCGGGGCTGGCCTGCGCCAGCGATTTGTAGGCGCGCTCGGCCTCGTCGACGCGGCCGCTGCGCAGGGCCCGGCTGGCATCGTCGAAGGCGCGCTGCGTCGTCGGGTTGACCGGTGCTTCGTACGTCGGCGCCGCACGCGCCGGCGCGGCGCTCGGCGCGGCCGTGCCGCCCGACGCGGCCGCGTTCTTCGTCGAGCTGTCGCTCACGGTCGAGCAGCCGGCGGCGCCGAGGACGAGCAGCGCCGCGCCGAGGCGCAGGCAGAGGCTAGCGAATCGCATCGACGACCCCCTCGCTCACTTCGGTCTTGCCGTAGCGCACCGGCCGCAGCTCGCGCAACGCGTCGAAGCTGCTCTTGACCCACTTGTCGTAGACACCCGAAGCGGCACGGTGGGCGTTGATCTCGTGCAGCTCGGTCGCCTTCTCCTCGAACGGAAACGCCTGCTCCTCGAGCAGCACGTTGTACTGGTCGAGCTCGGCCTTGGAGAGCTTCTTCGGCCGCTCCGACGACATCAACGCCTTGCCGAAATCGCGGTAGACCGTGGCGATGCGGTAGGTCGCCGCGGTCGTGACGTCGGCGACGCCGTAATCGGCGGCGACCTTGTAGGCGCTGAGCGTCTCTTCCATCTTGGTCTTCTTCAACTTCAGCTTCACCTGCAGCGGCTCGGTCAGCTGCACGCTGCGAAACGACTCGGCCACCGGCTCGGCCATCGCCAGCGCGGCGGTCGCGCCGAGGTAGCGGGTGCGATCGGTGCGGGCGCTGCCGCCGGCCTGGTCGGCGGCGAAGATCTCGCGCATCAACGCCGACTCGCGCGCGGTGTTGCCGCTGTCCTTGGCGATCGTCGCCACCCGATAGCGGGCCTCGAGCGCGGGTTCGAGCGGCTGCGGGTATTGCGCGAAGTAGCGCTCGTAGGCCTTGGCTGCGGCCGGTTTGGCGTTGGCCTTGTCGTAGAGCTCGGCCGCCTGCCAGAGCGCGTCGCGCGCGACCTTCGGGTCTTTGGCGGCGTTGGCGGCGGCAATCTTCTCGAGCTCGGCAGCGGCGTTGGCCCAGCTGCCTTTCTCGAGGTAAGCGACGGCGAGCTTCTTGGTGACCTCGGGCTGCAGCGCATGGTTCGGGAAGCGCTGGCGGAAGTCCTCCAGAGTACGGATCGCGCCATCCCAGTCCTTGACCGAGATCAGCGCCGCCGCCGAGTCGTACTGCGCGTTGGCGCGCACCGCCGATCCCGGCGCAGCCGCGCCGACGCGGGCGAAGGTCGCCGCGGCTTCGCGGTTCTTGCCGCTGGCACGCGCCTGCTCGGCCTGCTTGTAGATCGCCGCTGCCTGGCGCTCGACCAGGTCGGCGCGCGCCGGATCCTTCTCCGGCGTCAGCTTGATCGCCTCGCCGAACGCCTTTTCCGACGGCGGCAAAGGTGTTCTTGTCGAAGGCGCTGTAGGCGAGCACGGTCCAGGCGACGCGCCGCTGTGCGTCGGCCGCCGGCGGCTTGAGGTCGACGACGCGCTGCGCGACCTCGGCGGCCTGATCGACTTCCTTCAGCGCATAGAGCTTCTCGGCGGTGTCGGTCAGCACCGAGCCGACGCGCGTATCGCCCGGGAACGTCTGCGCGAAGCGCAGCGCGCTGGCGACGGTCGAGCGCTGCAGCGCCGGTTGCTCGGCAGCGGGCGCCTTCTTCAGCAGCGCGGCGTAGCTGAGCAGCGCGCCGTAACCGGCCTCGGCGCTCTTGTCGTGCTTGGCGTAGCCGTAGGCGGTCTTCTCGTACTCGACCGCGGCTTCGGCAAAGTGCGCGTCCTCGTAGAGCAGCTCGGCGAGCAGGAAGTTGTTCTGCGCCGCGCCGGCGTCGTTGGGGAACGAGGCGAGCAGCTCGCGGTACCAGCGCACCGCTTCCTGATAGTCGGCGCCGGCCTTGGTCCTCTGCGCGGTGGCGTGATAGTGGCGCGCGAGCTCGGTGATCCGCTGCTTGACCAGTGGCTGCGCCTTGTCCCAGCCGTCGCCATTGACGCGCCGGAACTCGCTCGTCCGGCCGTAGCGCGCGATGTATTCCTTGCGCGCCTCGATCGCCTGATTGGTGAAGCCGGTCTTCTCGTAGATCTGGATCACGCGCGCCGACATCACCGGCGCCTGCTCGTGCAGCGGGTTCCTGCGCGCGAACTGGTTGAACGTGTCGGCCGCGTCCTTGGGACGTTCCTGCTTGATGTAGAGCTCGCCGAGCTGGTCGTAGACGCGGAACTCGTAGCTCTTCCGCGCCGGCGAATCCATGAACGGCGGGATCGATTCCGCGCCCTGCAGGTTGGCCAGGCTGATGCTGGCGACGCGGAACGTGTCCTCGACCAGCTCGTGGTCGGCGCGCGTCAGGCCCGGGATCGAGTCGAGGCTCATCTCGCCGCCGCGGCCGGCGACCTTCAGGTCGAGCACGCCGAAGAACGACTTCAGGCCGTCCTCGAGGCGGCCCTGCTTGTATTGCGACCAGCCTTGCATGTAGAGCGAGCGGTCCTGGTACGGATTCGCGTCGGTCGCTGCGAGCACGCTGGCGAACGCCTTCTCCGCGCCGGCATAGTTCTTCGCCGTGAACAGCAGCTCGCCGCGCCGGAACTGGGTTTCGCTGCTGTAGCGCGTCGCCGGGTAGTCCTTGATCAGCCGGTCGAGCGTCTTCAGCGCCGACTCGAGGTCGCCGCTCTGCTCGTAGGCGCGCGCCATCTGGTAGAGGATGCGGTCGTTGTTCGGGTCGGTCGGATAGTTCTTCAGGTACTCCTGGTAGCGTTTGACCGCGGCCTTGTAGTCGGGCGCGCCCGACGCCGCGGCGCTCGCGCCCTGGCTCTGGCTGTCGGCGCTGTCCATCTCGAGGTCGCCGAGGCGTCGCATCGCCTCCGAGCGCTGCGGCGCCTGCGGCGCGATGTCGAGGAACTTGCGATAGGCGTCGATCGCCTTGGTCTCGTTGACGGCGACGACGTCTTCCTTGTCGACCGTGACCTTGCGGTTGGCGAGCGTCCTCAGCGTCGGCTCGTTGTCGGGCGTGCCGCCGCCACGAAACATCGAGCACGCCGACAACGCGCACGCCGCGGCCAGCGCGAGCGCGGCGGGCGACGCCAGGGCGCTACGGCTTGGCCGATACCGCATGGTCTGCATCCTGTTTGCCGTAGGCGCGGTCGTAGAGCTGGGCAAGCGCGAACCGCGCCTGCGTCGTGTAGCCGGCGATGCGCTGCTGCTGGCCGGCGAGCTCGGCGATGGCGATGTCCTGCGCTTCCTCGCGCTGCTCGCGGCCGAGATTGGCGACGCGCGGGATCATCACCTGCAGCACCGGCGTCATTGCGGCGATCCGCTTGGCGAACTGATCGAAGCGCAACGGCTCGTCACGCTGCGCTGCCGACAGCGCGGCGGCGTGGGCCTTGGCCTCGGCGAGCTGGCCTTCGATCCGCTCGAGCTCGACCTTGGCATCCCAGAGCCGGCCGACCGAGTCCTGCGCCAGCTGCCAGGCGAGGACGCCGCCGACCAGGCGGACGCGGTCGCGCAGCTTGAAGACCTCCTCGTCGGCCGCGGGCGCGTCGACGATCCGCCGCACTTCCTTCATGCGCTCGATCAGCTCGAGCTGCTTGGCATCGGCGAAGGCGACGCCGTCGCCCGCGGCCTCGCCCGCCGCGACCTCGGCCGCGACCGCCTCGCGGCGCTTGACCAGCGCCTCGATGTCGATCGCCTGCTGGCGCTCGCGCACCAAGGGCAAGCGGTCGGCGAATGCCTTCCTGCGGGTCGCGAGCATGTCGTCGAAGATCACCAGCTTGTCGCGCCACTCCTCGAGATTGCGCTGCAGGAAGCGGACGTCGCGGTAGTTCTTCATCGCCTCCTGGAACTCGTGCTGGGCCAGCACCTGCGCCAAGTGGCGCGCGCGCGGCATGTCGGTCAGGTCGCTGATCTTCCAGAACCAGCCCATCTCGTCGCCCGGGTTCTGCTCGACCAGGGTGTCGATCAGCCGCCCGGCGCGGATCGCCTTGATCGAGGCGCTGAGGTCGGCGCTCTCGCGCTCGAACGCCGCGATCGCGCTTTCGTAGCGCTGCAGCGACTGGCCGAAGGCGCCGAGCTCGGCATAGGCGTAGGGCACGGCGATCTGCGCTTCGAGCACCGCCGTGTCGCCGAAGTCGCGCTGCGACAGCTCGGTCCACGGCACGAGCGCGAGCTGCGGGTCCTTCATCGCGTCGGCGGCCCAGCCGAAGCCGAGCAGCGCCTTGCTCGACTGCAGGCTCTGCAGGCGGACGCGCTCGAGGTAGGTCCTGGCCTCCTTGGGCCGATTTTCGGCGAGCGCGGAAAAGCCGAGGGCGACGTTGGCGCGGTCGCGCAGACTCCGGTATTCCTCGTTCGCCGCCGAGTCGCTTGCCGATGCTCGTCGAGCAGCTCGGTGCCGCGCTTCGTGTCGCCCGACTTGAGGAGCGCGATGCCGAGGTTGTAGCGTACGTAGCGCGAGCTCACGCCCTTCATCGGCAGGCCGCTTAGCGCGCCGGCAGCGCCGGCGTAGTCGGCGCGTGCCATCAGCAGATTGGCCATCAGCAGACCGCGCTCTTCCTCGAGCTGCGTCGGCAGCTTGCCCTCGACCTTGCCCAGCGCCTCCTCGGCCTCGGCCAGATAGCCGCGCTGGTAGCGGATCTTGGCGAGATAGAAATAGGCGCGGTCGCGCACCTTGGGCGTGGCGCCGCGGGCAATCATGGTCGAGAAGATCTCGCCCGCCTCGCGCGTCATGCCGTACGAGGCGAGCATGCCGCCGCGCAGGATCTCGGCCTCGTCATCGTGGTGCGTTAGGCGATCGAACTGCTGCGACGCCATCATCGTCGTCACCGACGTGAAGTAGCGGTCCTGCCAGAAGTAGAACAGCGCGTCGCCGTAGTGCGGCGCCTTGATCTCGTGCGTCGGCTCGGTCGGCGCGCTATCGCTGAACGGCCACGCGGCAGCGAGCGCCGGCGGCGCGGCGAGCGCGAACGCCGCCACCGCAGCGGCGATGCGACCGATGCGAAGCGGAAAGCGCGGGCGAAGTCGCATTGTCGGTCACTGCCAGAGCTTGACGTCGAACTCGGGCTGCAGCTTGCCGGTCGAATCCTGGATGCGCAGCTCGATGTATTTCGCCTCGGTGGTCTTCTCGAACTTGACGTTCGCGCCGCGCCGGTAGTCGCGCTGCTGCGGCCCCTTGCCGGTGAAGAAGGCGACGATCTCGTGCTGGCCGGTCTTCAGGTTGCCGAGATAAACGCGCTGGACGCCGCCGCGATGCAGCGCCTCGACCTCGAGCGCGGTGTAGAGGTAGTTGGCGACGACCTTGTCGTCGAGCTTGATCTGCACCGAGTCGAGCTGGAACATCTTGCCCACGTCCATCGACAGGAACAGCGCCACCTGCGTGTTGGCCGGGAACAGCAGCTCCTCTTCGAGCACGAGCAGATCGCGGTTGAGCTTGATGACGTCGGCCTTGACGTCCTGGATCCGGCCGTCGAGCGTTCCCGCGACCGGCGCGCTCGCCGGTGCGCCCGGGGTCAGCGCGGCGCTCACCATTGACGGCGCGCTGGCGCTGCTCGCCGGCG
Organism: uncultured beta proteobacterium; assembly: GCA_963766315.1. Taxonomy (GTDB): domain Bacteria; phylum Pseudomonadota; class Gammaproteobacteria; order Burkholderiales; family Burkholderiaceae_C; genus Schlegelella_A. The sequence goes on along the minus strand of CAVXZM010000006.1, from coordinate 20,488 downwards.
CCGATGCGCTCGTCGCCGCGGCGACGACCGGCGCCGAGGCGGCCCCGGGCGACGCCAGCGCCGCATTGATCGCGTTGATCGCGCCCGCTGCAGTCCCGGGCGCACTCGAGGCGGCGGGCGTGGTCGGGCCGGCGGACGCGCTGGCGGCGCGGGCCGGTGCGGCCGCGGGCACCGGATCGGCGCTCCAGGCGGCGGGCAGTGTCGCCGCGAGCATGGCGGCGACGATCAGCTTGCAGCTTCGTTTGTACATGGCTGTCTCAGTAGGTGGCCGAAAGGAACACCTGGAAGATGACGGCGCTGTAGCCGTACAGCTCGCCGGTGCGCACGTCGGTGAAGTCCTTGAACTTGAAGCGGGTGTATTCGAGCGCCCCGTTCAGCTTCAGGTCGTAGCTGCCCGGCACGTGCCTCAACCCGTACGCCAGCTTCGCGCCGACGCTTCCGTCGTTGTAGGTGCTCAGCTGCCGGTTGCGCGAGAGGTAGAGCGTCTCGGTCGTCGCGTTGTCGCTGTAGAAGAGCGCATGCGTCTGGGTGTAGTAGCGCAGGTAGGTGTCGAGCAGCCAGTCGTCGCCGAAATAGCGGCTGTAGCCGAGCTCGGCGGTGTGCGCCTTGATGTCCCAGGTATCGGTGAAGTAGCGGTATCCGACGTACATCGAGTCGCGCGAGCCGAGGTCTCCGACCAGGCGGAACTTCAGCGCGCGGCCGGTGCGCGTGCGCGGATTGCGCTCCGGAACGGTCGTGCCGAAGGCGCGGGCAACCCGATACGGGCTGCCGAGATAGCCGTCGTCGGAGAGGGCCTCGAAGTTCGCGCTGACCAGCCAGCGCGGGCTCAGGATCTGGGTCGCGCCGAGCCGGTATTGCCAGTGGCTGGCCTTGTCGTGAAACTCGGGCGAGCCGGTCTTGAGGACGGTATCGGCGCCGCGCGTGAAGCCGAGCGAGATCGAGGTCATGCCGGCGAAGACTTCCTGCGTGAAGTCGAGGTTGCCGGCGTTCGCGGTGTAGTCGGGCTCGTGGCTGGTGGTGAGCCCGACCGTGATCTGGGCGTCACGGTAGACGTAGTCGGCGCCGAGGCCGAATTCGTGCCGGATCTCGTGATACTTGCTGGCCGTCGTGACGACGTCGATCGAGGCATTGCTGACCGCGTCCATGTAGTAGCTGCCCGACAGCGACACCTTGTCGAACACCTTCTTGCGCAGCAGGATCGCCGGTCCGTAGGCATCGACGCCGCCGCCGCTGTACAGGTGAACCATCGCGTCGGCACGGTCCGCGAGGCAGATCGGCGGCGCGCCCGGGAGCGGCGGCGAACAGGCCGCCGAGCAGACTGCCCAGCAGCCCGAGCAGTCGCCGCCAGAGGCCGATCGCCGCCCTAGTTGCAGCCACAGCCGCCTCCCTGAACGCCGGTCGCGCCGCGTGCCCCTTCGCGCACGTCGCGGACGTGCTCGAAGTGCTTGGCGGACAGCGGATCGCGCGCCAGATTCATGATCGGATCGGCAAGCCGCTCGCGCTCGTAAGGCTTGACCCAGGGCTCGATCGGCTTGACCGTCGGCAGCCACGAGCAGCCCCCGAGCAGCGCCGCGGCCGCGAGGAGAACGGTGCTTGCTGCCGCGCCGATCCTCATTTGAGCAACTCCCGGATCTGCTTCTCGTAGTCGTTCTCGTAGCCCGTCAGGTAGCCGCGATGGACGTAGCGGACCTTGCCGTCGCGGTCGATGATCACGGTCGATGGCATGGTGCTGAGGTCATACAGCTTGCTCACCTTCTTGTCTGTATCGAGAAGAACCGGGAAGGTCACGCCGAGCTTCTTGGCGACGTCGGCCGCCTTGCTCGAGTCGTCGTCGACGTTGACGCCGAGCAGGACGAAGCCCGAGGCGCGGTACTTTTCGTAGAGCCGGTTGAGCTGCGGCATCTCTTCGCGGCACGGGCCGCACCAGGTCGCCCAGAAATTGACCATGACGACGCGACCGCGCTGGTCCTTCAGCTGCAGGTTCGGACCGGTCATCGCGTGCAGGGTGAAGTCGGGCGCGATGGTCGCCGGTGCCAGCGCCGGCGAGGCGCTGCCGGCAACGATGGCGAGGGTCGCGCAGACGATCAGCCGCGTCGCGCCGGCGATGCGGCGGGCGTTGCGTCGAATGGGTAAGGAGATGCTCATGGCAGCGGCCCTCGAAGATCAGAAGAAGAAGCTCAGTCCGCCGGTCAGTTCGACGTTCTGCGTGTTCTGGCGCGTGCCGAGCAGGTCGAGCGAGAAGACGTGGTCGCGCAGGTCTAGCTGCAGCGCGGCCCAGTCGGCGAGATAGAGGCGATAGCCGAAGCCGAAGTTGAAGGTCGGCCGGCGCTGGTCGGCGAACTTGGTGCTGCCGACGCCGGCGACGAGGTAGAACTGTGTCGGCCGTGCGAACCGGCCGACGAAGATCTCGCCCGGCAGCAGGTTGTAGCCGATCGACAGGTTGTAGTAGCTGAGCCTTTCCTTTTCCTTCGGGAACACGCCGCCGGGCAGGATCTGACGGAACAGCTCGTCGCTGACGTCGGTCTGGCCGTAGACGCCTTCGACGAAGAAGTCCTCGGTGATGTGATAGCCGATCTTGGCGCCATAGACCCAGCTCGTGCCGAAGTTCTGGGTCGAGTAAGAGCCGGTGTAGAGGCCGAACTCGAAGTCGTTCGACGGGAACTTCGGCACCTCGAGATCGCGCCGGTCGACCTGCGGCATGACGACCTGGTCGTTCGGCGGCGCCGGCGGATCGGCGGCGAGCGCGCCCCAGCTCGCGGTGGCCAGAGCCGATGCCAGGAGCGCCTTCAATGCTGAGTTGTTGTTCATGGTGTTTGACGATGGTCGTGGCCACCGCTTCAGAAGAAGAACGCGATTCCCAGGGTCCAGGCCTTGTATTCGGTCGATTTCTGGTCGCTGACGAAGGCGGTGTAGAGCGAGTAGTCGGCGCTGAGGACGAAGCGCTCGGTGAGGTGATAGCGAACACCGACGCTCGCGTTGCCGAGCTTGGCGTCGGTGACCTGGGCTCCGATCAGACTCTGGTTGGGGAAGTTCTTGAACTTGCCCAGGCCGACGCTGAAGAACGGTGACAAGCGGTAATCGGACCACGGCTCGATCATCACGTTGACGTGCCAGAGGTCGGTGCCCGAGAAGACGCCCTGGACCTGGCCGTACGTGGCCTCGAGGCTGAGCGTGTCGGAGAAGCGATAGCTGGTCCATACCTTCAACATCGGCTCGGACTGGAAGTGTCCCCAGGCCGCGCCGAGCTGGACCTTTCTGCTCAGGTAGTCATCGAGAAGAACATCACGAAAGGTCTTCTTGCTGCCGAGCGCGGTGAGCGTGGTCTCGAGTTGCGCGCGGCTGACCCAGCCAACCTTGTCGTCGTCGGTGCGGACGCGAAACCAGTCGGTGTGGCGCAATTCGATCTCGATCCACTCGTTGCGCGGAGCGACGTAGTAGATCGGATAGCCGCGACCGGGGCCGGTGCGCAGCTCGATGTAGGCATCGGCGACGAGAACGCGCTCGGCCTTGGGCGAGCGCGCCGGTTTCGGTGGCGTTGCGGACGCTGCCGCGAGCGGCGCCGCAGCAGCAGATGCCGCGACGCTCGGCGCTGATGCGCGCCGAGGGTGCCGAAGCCGCGGCAACCGCCGGCTCGACCGCGTCGGCCGCGTGCGCGCCGTTGGCGCCGACAAGCAGCGCGATGCCGAGGCCGATGCCGGCGAAGAGGGCATGCAGATGTCGAACCGCGACATTGCCGCGCTCGCCACGCACGCTCACGGGGCGGGCTGCGCTCACTGGGTGTTGCACGTGCCGGTCTTCGGATCGGCCGGTGTGAACATCGTGTAGGTGGCGGGGCTGAACTCGTCCTGTCCGAGCGGCGCCGGGTGGGTGATCCAGTACTTGATCAGCTTGACGTTGGGATCGCTCTCGCTCGGGAAGATGAGCCCGCCGCCGTGGAAGACGTTGAGCACCAGCGGCTTGACCACCAGCCGGCTCTGCGCCGTGTTGCCGATGATGACCATCCCCTGCGCCGAATAGAAATTCTTGTACATGTCGCTGGCGCGGATGACAGCCGGGGTGTTGGCCGGATCGGCGATGTCGACTGGCTGCGCGCCGGGGACGATCCGCAAAGCGCCACCGGCGCCGGTCACCGTATCGTGACAGCCGGCGCCGGCGCAGGTGTTGGTGGTGGCGGAACCTGGGATCTGGAGCGGGGAGACAAGGATCGGATCAATGCACTTCTGAAAGTACGCGAACGCGAGGTGCTGGTTTCCCTGATCGGTCTCGGGGTTGCTCACCGCCGACGGATTGGTGAGGGGGTTCGACGAACCTCCGCAAGCCGCCAGCGTGCTGAGCAATGCAATCGATAGGAAGGACCTCCGCAGTTCGGTCATCAGCGTCAACAGCCCGTCTTTATCCAGTTGGCGATGGTGTTGTAGTTCGGGCTTCCGATCGGCAGCACCGGCACCGTCACCGGCGTCCCGTCCTTGTTGAGCGCACCCGGGGGATGCGGCACCGTCGAAGGCTTGGACAACAGGTAGTTCGAAGCCACGTTGCATGCGTTGGAGATCATCGTGAGGGTCACGCCGTAATCGCCCTTCGCGTCACCGGTAAGAACGAACCGGTTGTTGCGGAACGATGTGCCAATCGGCGTTTTGGACATGCTACTTCCGATGGCCTGGTGGCAAGCGGCCGCGCACGTCGTAGAGAGGATAGGTAGGACATCCGTCGCGAAAGTATCTTCACTGAGGCCGTGGATCGTCTTCACGTTGGCGAGCGGATCGAACGGGTCGTTGAAGTACTTGCCACCCAGATCCATGAACTCGGCGAGCAGGCGCAGCTCGGCAGCGTTCAGCATCTTCGAGTGATCGGGCGCGCTCGACGGCGGATTCGGATGCGCGGCGCGCGCGTCGGCACCCGACATCAGGGTCTGGCCGGTCATGATCTCGAGCAGGCGGCTCTTGCGCGCCAGGCCGAGCGCCTCGCCTTCGCTGGCCGAGGTATCGACCAATGCCGGACCGCGCACGATCACGAGCACGCCCTCTTCGATTCGCGTCAGCGGCAAGCCGCTGACCGGATCGAGCTGCGGATCGCCGAGCATGATCGTCTGGTACGAGGTCGAGCGGCCGGCGCCGCCGAGCGCTGAGGTCAGGTCGAGGTGGTGGATAGAGGGATCGCTGTGGCAGTTGATGCACTTGACGTTGACGCCGTTGACGACGCGATCGAGCGTCCACATCGGCCCGATGTGGGTCGGGTAGTTGATGATGCCGTTGACCGGCGCCGGGATGGCCGGCAGGAAGATCGTTGGCTGCGACCGCATTGCCGGTGTACTTCAGGGCGATCGTCGTCCGGGCGGTGACGCCGGGCTTGGTCGTGTCGGCCCAGAAGTCGCTGTACATCAGGTCGTTGACGAGCTTGAGCGCGTTCGCGTCGAGGCGGGTGCGCGTCGAGGCCATCGTCTCGCCCGACTGGTGCGCGGCCTGCAGCGTCGACTTCGCGCCGGTGGGCATCGCGTTGACGACGGCGCCCGAATTCAGCGCGGCGCCGCGGCGCGGGCTGTGGCAGCCGTCGCAGGTGCGACGCTCGCCCGGCCGGACCTGGATCCAGTTGGTGTGGGTCTGGAACGCACGGCCCTTGTCGTCGACGACCGCGAGGCCGATCGGAATGTCGGCGGGCACGGTCAGCTTGAACGAGCCGTCGGGCTCGATCGGCGCGTAGCCGAGGATCTGCTGCATCTCGAACTCGGTCTCGCCGATGGCGCTGCGCATGCCGGTCATTCCGCTCGTCGGAGCGACGGCGCGAACGGCGCGGATGAAGCGCGCCGGCGCGCAGCCGTAAGCGGCGTCGGCCGGGTTCTTCATCTTCGCCAGGTCGGCGACCTGCGAGCGCGTGTCGAGCGGATCGGTCGGCGCGGTCATGGCGATCGCCGAGGCGCAGCCGGCCGGCAGGTCGACGGCAGCGAGCACGCCTTCGCTCATCCGACCGAGGCCGTCGGTGTCGTAGACGCTACGCACTTCGAGCAGACCGAGGTTGGCCGCCGCGAGAGTCGCGTCGACGTTGGTCGGCTCGGTCGCGGTCGGCTCGGTGCGCGGCTGGATCGCGACCGGGTGGGTGTTCATGAAGCCGGGCGGCGCCGCGGCGACGATCAGGAAGGTCTGCAGCTTCGGGTCGAACATGTAAACCGCGTAGGACGGCTTGACGTTGTCCTGCATCGAGTCCTTCTGGATGTCCTCGACCAGGCGTTCTTCCATGCCCAGGCGCGACATCTCGTCGGCCGTCAGCGTCGAGCACGAGACGACGCCGACGCCGACGCGGGTGACCTCGCAAGGCGCGAACGAGACCAGGACGCGATCGGTGCCGTCCCAGAGCGGGAACGGCGTCGTGATGCGGCCGTATTGCGAGACGCCGCGGCCGAGGCTCAGCAGCTGCGCCGTCGCCTGGTTCTGGCCCTGGCCCGTGACGCCCGGCGTCGCGGGAGTGTTCTGCTCGGAGAAATTGGCGGCGTCGATGAAGACCAGCGCGCCGCCTTCATGCGTGCCCGACAGAGGCATCAGGTCGGAGGCCAGGAAGCCCGCGTACTTGCCCTTCGGGTCCATGTCGCGCGGATGCAGGAAGCTGTTGCCCTCGCTGTGCGCGCCGTACAGCACGAACATGTCGGTGCCGTCCGGCTTGGCGCGGAAGACCTTGAAGTGATTGCGGCCGCCGACGTGGTCCCAGCGCGAATACATGATGTCGCCGTTCTGGCGCACCGTCGGGTTGCGGTCGTGGCTCTGGTTGAACGAGATCTGCGTGATGTTGCCGCCGTCGGCGTCCATCGTGTGCAGGTTGAAGACGGTCTCGCGCTCGTACTCGTCGAGCGCCTTGTAGGTGTGGCCGTTGAACTGGTTGACGCTCGACTTGGTCTGCCGGTTCGAGGTGAAGACGTAGCCGTGGCCGGCCGGGAGGTAGGTCGGCTCGACGTCGTCGGCGCCGGTCGCGGTGAGGCGACGGAACGTGCCGCCGGTCAGACCGCCGACCGTCATGTCGTATTCCCAGATGTTCCAGGCGCCGGTGCAGGCCTTGGCCGAGCCGATCATCGAGGTGTTGCTGCTCGGGCAACGCATCGAGAAGATGATCTTCTTGCCGTCGTAGGAGACGTCGGGAGACTGGACGTCGCCCACGCCTTGCGTGAACTGGGCGGTGATGTTGTGCTCGAGCGCGCTGGCCGAGGACTTCTCGCGGATCATCAGGTCGCCGCCGGGAGCGCTCGGCCCGCCGTTGGTCGGGTTCTGACTGATCGTGTTGGCGCGCTGTGCATATGCGATCGGCACGTCACCCGCGACGGTGACAGTTGCTGAATCGCCGCTACTAGTGCCGCTGCCGCAGCCCGCCAACACGCCCGCCAGCAGCACGCTGCTGGTCCATAACGATCCGGTCACGACCTTGTTCATGGAAGTCTCCTGGTGGTCTCGGCTCTGCACAAAAATCATTGACTTGGCGACTTTCCGGGAGGTGGCGCGGCCAGCAATCCGGAAGAAAAGTGAAGGGCTCCCGCAGCATCGACGACCACGGCGTCGGCTCCCTGCTGCGACTCGATCAACGCCATTCCGCGCGTCACGCCGAGTACGAAGACGATCTTGGAAAGCGCTTCGCTGGTCAAGCCATCGTCGGCAAGAATCGTCACGCTTTGTATTCCGGAAGGCGATTTGCCCGTGGCCGGATCGATCAAGTGATGAAAACGCACGCCGTCGGCTTCGAAATAGCGTTCGTAGTCGCCGGAGGTCGAGATCGAGACGTCCTCGAGCGGCAGCAACGCCGCGACCCGATCCGGACGGCGCGGGTCGCGCACGCCGATCGACCAGGGCCGGCCGCGCCGGTCGCCGATGACGCGGCTGTCGCCGCCGGCGCTCACCATCGCGTGGCCGATGCCGCGCCGGCGCAGGATCGCGACCGCGTTGTCGACCGCGTGGCCCTTGGCGAAGCCGCCGAGATCGATGCGCATTCCCGGGCGCTTGAAGCGCACGGTGCCGGCCTGGGTGTCGAGAACGAGATGGCGCCAGCCGACCGCGGCGCGCGCCTCGGCCAGCGCCGCCTCGCTCGGGCGGATGCGCTGGCGATAGTCGTAGAGGTGGCCGACGGCGGCGTAGGTGATGTCGAAGGCGCCGTCCGAGAGTTCGGAGAACTCGGCGGCGCGAACGATCAGGCGCGCCATCTCGGCGCTGAGCGGGACTGCGCCGGCGCCGGCATCGCGATTGATGCGCGACAGCTCGGAGTCGGGCTTGTGCGGGCTCATCGTGCGGTCGATGCGGTGCATCTCGTCCATCACCGCGGCGATCGCGGCCTCGCCCGATGCGCGCTCGTCGCTCCACAGCTCGACGCTGATGGCGGTGCCCATGATCGCCTCGTCGCGCTTCAGCCATGCGCCGGACGCGGGCCGGCCGAACCTGCCTAGCACGTTTGCCTCACGATGTTGCGCGGGGGAAGTGGCGAACACAGCTGCTGCGCTTTCTTCGGGATGGAAGGGACCGACGACGACTTGATACGAATGGCCGTCGCGGACCCATACGCAGATGACGTGCCGTCCCCGGCGCGGGTAGTGGCCTGCCCGGAAAGCGGCAATATTTGTTAGTCGTAACCGGCAATTCCCGGGTCCTCGGAGGGCGAGCGACCAATTTTTCACGCCCTTGCGAGCAGATGCTTCACCTGTGTCGAAACGAAACCGTGGGACTCGCGCATCGACCGCGGTGTTGACCTTGCCCGGCGCGCTCAGGTCGTGTAGAGCGTGATCAGGAAGATGACGAAGCGGTAGCCGAGGATGACCGCGCCGACGATCAGCGCGACAACAAATGCCTGCACGACTCGAACCCCAGGCCGCCCGGGATAGACCCGGCCGGCGGCGACGTAGACGTAGACCGCCGAAGCGGCCAGCATCGCGCCGGTGACGATCCTGTCGAAGCGTGCCGATGCCAGGCCGCCGCCACCGAGCAGCTGATCGGCGAGCGCCACCCCGAGGCCGACGCTGAAGAGCAGCAACACGAAGGCGTAGAAGTGAAGGGCGAAGACAACGTCGACCGAGAACGGCCGCCGGCGGGGGAAGACCAGCGGCAGCATCAACGCGAGCGGTACCACCATCAGGACGATCAGTGCCTTGGCGTTGAGGACGACGGCGCGGTCGAACAACGGCGCGAACTCGGCCAGGGTCGTGTGGAGGGCGCGCAGGCGCTCGGCCACCAGCTGCTGCGCCAGGACGCTCCAGTCCTGCTGCTGCAGATGCGACTCGAGCGACGACGAGAAGACTCGCGTGTGCGTCAGCGACTGGACGATGACGCCAAGGATCTGCTGGCGTTACCCGCACCGCGAGCGGTGATCGTGGCGGCGAAGCTATGCCTGGTCGTGATCTGGTGTGCTGTCCTGACCCTCTGGATCTACCTGCTTGGCTTGACCCTCGGCGCCCTGACCGGTCTGCCAGGTTGGACGGCAGATGGATGGCTCCATGCGACGGCGAGGTTTGCAGTGACGGCGTGTGTGACCATCGCGCTAACGCTCCCGCTTGCTTGGGCGGCGAGCGCCGGCTCCGGCTACCTCCCTGGTGATTGGCGTGATGGTCTTGCTGGTCTTTCTCGCGCAGGCTCTCTCCGTGCTGGGACTTGGCCCCTGGTTTCCTTGGGCGGCTCCAGCCTTGCTCAGTGGTGCGGCTGGGCCTGAGGCGCAGAACCTCGGCGCTGGGAACCGTCTGGTTGGTCACCGCGACAGTTCTGGGTGGAGTCGCTGGCGTGATCACCTGGTGGCGCGCCGCCGATCAGACCTGAAAGAGCGTGAGCCTGGGTTGGGCGCTCACAGCCCGCAGTGACCCTCCCCATTAGGCAGCAGGATAGGGCACATCTAAGCTGCGCGCATCTCACCCTGTGTGAACAGCCCCCTTGGCGCGTTCGCCTTGTAGACCTTGCGCCATTTCTCGATCGAGTAGTTGTCGGACGCCTCCCTTCTCGGCAGCAATCTCCTCTAGGTCGTCCAGACTGTAGAGCAGGAGGTCGCCTAGGTTAGCAGCATCGGCTTCGCGTTGCACCCGCAGATGAACCACGCCTGCACTCGTGAAGACTCCCAAGGCCATGTCCAGCAGTTGCGCCCGCTTCTCGCCGCGGGTGGGCGTGTCTAGCCGCGCGCCTAGGCCACGCCGCACATCTGGGGTGAGCGGTTGTGGGAAACCCAGCCGCGTCGCCTCCGATTCCTTGCGTCTCCAGGAGGCGGCACGCTTGTTTTGCTGCCGCTTGATGCGCCCCGCGATGCGCGAGAGGTAGGCGACATAGGAGACAGCCGCCGCGCCAGGGTCAGTGTCCATGGCCTCTATCGTGGTGAGCACGCCCGCTGCCATGCGGGTCTAACAGTCGGCGATAGCCCGTGTAACGCGCTGCACGGACGAGCTCCAGCCCACGCTCTGGGAGCTCAGCTTCTCGTAGGGCGAGAGGTGCGAAAACGTCACGGAGCGCTGCCCAGGTGGGATGTTCTGGCCAGCGCCCCCGGTTCGGGTCCTCGGTGGGGATGGTCAGGCGCAGCCACCGTTTCGTGGAGAGCTCCACAGGTGGCCCGCCCAGTGCAGGGCTTTGCGCACACTGTGGATGTGGGGTAGATCCTCAGCTTCGATCTCGGCGTCGATCACCTCATCGGGATCAGTCATTTTGGGTTTGGCATAGAGGCGGGAGCCCTTGACGCCCTCGCGGCGCAGCTGGAATTCCAGGCCCACAGGTCCAGTTCTGCATCAAAGCGCACGCCGTTCCGTTCCTGGAGCAAAGTAGGATCCATTCCACATGCTTCTTCGTGCACTGGACCGTTTTGTTATAAATGCGCCCTCGGACCGACGACTTCCCGATCTCGTAGCCGTTGACCTTGCCATTGACACTGTAGCGACCGACATCGGCATGGACCCGCTTGATGAAGGCTCGCTCATCCCCATACTCGAAGGTGGGATGCCAGCCTCCCTGCCAGTCGATGAAGAGGTCGAGGCGAGAACACCGCGCCCATCCAGGTTGATAACTTTCGCAGTCCACTCGGGGTCTTCCTCGGCGAGCAGCGTGTCACGAATGAACGCACAGGCCGCCTCACAGGCCCCAATCGCGCCGTCCTCGTGGGTATGGAGGCCATAGGCTCTCATTTCCACGGGGCGGTTGGGCACTCCCTTCAAGAGTTTGATGGAGAATGTGGGTGTCTCTAGGAGGAAGCGGTAGCCGCCTTTCGCACCTACCGGGCGCACGACTGCATTGAGCCAGTCCGGGACATGCTCGGCTTTGCGCGTCTGCATCAGCAGCTGGGCAACCTCTTTCTCCTCTTCCAGCCGCTCCCACATCGCCTGGCCGATCTCCACGTCAAAGCTGAACTCCAACGTGTCTACGCCTGCATTCTGAGCGGTCGGCATCCACTCCGCCCATGCCTCGCCGTCTACCGTCTGGCGCGCCAGGGCGCGTGTCGGCTCGTGTGTGGTCTCGTTGGTCTCCATTGTTGGCTCCTTTTGCTTCTCGGCTATTTTTTGTATCTAGAACAGGCCGTGATACCCTAATGGCTCCCGGTCGGCGGGGCAGGGACGCCCCGCCGACCGGGAACTGCTATGCTTGTCTCGCGCGGCCTCGCTTGGTAGAATCGGAGCGGACGCTCACCCTAAACAATTCAGGGAGGTCGAGGTCGTTATGCTGCGGACCTTGCGCGTCTTCGCGTTGCTGCTGTTGCCGGTGCCGGTCGTCTTCGCGCTGCTGGTCCTCGCGCCGCATCTCGTTCCGATGAACGACGCCACGCGCGACGCGTTGGAGATCCCCAGGATCCTCGTCTCCGCCTACGGCGGCGGGTTCTTCATCGCGGGCTGCGCCGTGCTGGGACAGGAAGCGAATCGGCGCGGCGGCCGCCCCGGGCTCCGTCTGCGCTTGCTGGTCGGCATGCCCCTGGTCCTCTGCTTTATGACCTACTGGCTGAACACGTTCCTGTTCATTAGTCGGCCCGCCGCGCCCGAGGGCCTGGCCCTTGCCCCAGCCCTGGGCATGGCGGCCCTTACCCTCGTCCCGCCGCTGGCGCTGCTCGCCTACGCAGCCTACGCCGGGCGTCACCCCGCCCTCGTCCAGCCAGCAGGCGGCTAGGGACAGGCGCTCGCATATCCTGCTGCACCTGGTCGTCGTAGCTGGTGCGTCGGTTGCACGCTTTGCGGTAGGCGAGATAGCGCCGGTCACGACTGATACGGCTAATGAGGGTGTCAATCACCTGTTCGCAGGTCCACCCCTCAAGTACCGCGTCGGCGGCAAGTTCAACATGGAGAGGTGACTCTGCATCTACCGCTTTGCGAGTGTGCCAGTCTCGTTGCCCTGTTGTCTGCCAAGTCTGCTTGGTCTGATTGGTCATGTATCGCGCCTTTCTTAAGTGCTATGGCTGTTCGTTTTGTTTGGGGAGTGACCGCATTGGTGCCCTCCTCGGCACCCCCCTCGCATGTGTAGCCATGTCCTGGCCCTTGTCCTGCCCGCTGCGCCCCGAGAGGCACGCTCGGCACCCAAGCAGACGCCGTACCCCGTCAAGGCTGAACCCTCCGGGGCGGCGCGCAGCGGAGTGGAGTGGAACGACACGGAGCGGAGCGCCGGCCTTGACGAGGACCTCCCCGGCGCCTGCTCTCTGGGGTGGCGAGCCTGCTCGGGGCTGACCGCACCGACCAGGAGGCCCAGACGGGCACCCGCCTACATGTCGAGGCGTGCTATGATGGCACCGAGCCCTCAGCGTATGGGCCGTGAGAGGACAACGAAGAGTGAGGGTGGCAGGTGTCAATCGTAGAATGGGCCACTCCGGATGGGGTGACAGTATTCGCCGCAAGTTGCGTCCTTATCGATTTGGCCTCCTGGGTGCACCCGGCCGCCTGCGACGTGCCCACGCCGCCGAGCATGAGCTCAAGATGGCCCGCGACGGTGCGCTCGGCCGGGGGCAGGTCGCCACCGTACTCGTTGCCGTGTTCGCGGTCGACCTCGTCATGTTCCGGTCTCCATTTTCCCCAGTCCCCCTGGCCGAGCTCGCAGAGGCCGGCTTATACTCGGCTTGTTCGCTGCCTTATTGCTGTTCTCGGGCGGAGTGCTTGTTGTCGAGGTCGGACGCTTCCTCACGACGCATCGTGACCCAGCTGATCCAGCGATGACGCCGTGACATGCGATCGGGTGAGCAAGGGGAATCCACACGCAGGATGTGTCATGTGTGGTCATGCCTTTGCCCCTCGCTTTCAGCCAAGGGGCGCAGGCCAAGCGCGGCCATCGCGGCATCGCGCTTGGCATAGTCGTCTGCCGTCCAGTCCGGCCGCGCGCTTCTGGTATGCCCGTCGGCCAGCGCTACCGTCACGACCTGACCGCTCCGTTCGCTCACGTCGCCGCCGCGAATGGCCCCAGGCCGTGACCACTGAGGACAAAGGGGATGCCGCGGCGGCTGGCTCCTCCGTCTCTCACGCCGCGCTTCGATCTATCCCTCGCAGACCATCCAGCAGGGCGAGATCATGGCCCGCGCGCCGGGTATTTCAGGCCGCGCGGCCTCCAGCGCCGAGATGCCAGCCCGACGTCGCGGCTCTCAACAGGGCGATGCGCTCCGCCGTCTCCGGCGAGGCGAGCGCGGCAGCGACCGCGCCGAGCGGGATCCGTCGCGCACCATCTGCTCGATTGCGCTTCCTTCTGCATCCGCCACCGTTCCAGGCTTGCTGCTCCAGCGCCCGCTGGGTGGCGAGGATCACTTCTTTGCCGGACTTGGGCCGCTCGCCGAAGATGCCCGCCAGGAAGAGCACGGCGGTGTAGGCCGCGGCGTGCAGGCCGTAGTACAGCCAGTTCCAGGGCTGCGGCAGGTTGTCCAACGGGAAGGTCGCGTGCCGCCCGGCGAGGTGTGCCAGGCCAGGGCGAGGAAGTAGAGCACGCTAGAGGAAGTTGATCAGCGACGAGACGGCCAGGACGAAACAGCCGCGCTTGATCAGCTTCTCGGCGCCGATCTCCGCCTTGATGGAGGCGTCGAGCGCCATCAGGTCATGCAGTTGGAAGATCGTGCTGACTTCGAAGAGCGCGAAGGCGACGGTGGAGCAGACCGCCGAGAAGAGCAGGTAGCCCAACAGGAACGATTGCCGAGGACCATTGTCCCGCCGAGTTGTAGAGCAACTGCGCGACCATCGTGTTGGCGACCAGGGCCAGCACGACCACCTTGGACGCCCGCGAGCGCAGGAAGTAATCGAGCCGATCCACCGCCGAGATACGCGCACGGTCTTGTAGGCGTCAGGCTGGTCGTGGCGCTTTTTGAGCGTCATTCAGAGTCTCCTTCTCTGGAGGCAGGATGAGGCGCAAAGGGTGCCTCATCCTGCAACACCTTGCCTAGGCCGAGGCCTGGCAGCGGTCGCCGCCGCACGTGCCGCCTGCTTTTCCGCCTGGCGCTCCGCTCGCCGCAACTTGCCTGGTCTTTCTGGGCCTTGCGGTTTTCCTGGAGTTGCTTGCGCTCCTCGGGACTTGCTTCACGGACCTCGACGGCTTGGAAGACGACCATCGCACCGACCCGACCCGCGCGGGCGTTGGTGCGTTCAAAGGCCAGGGGCGCGCATGCCTTCGGCGGAGACGACCAGCCAGGATTCGTCCAACTCCCAGCGCTCCAGCTCGGCAGCCTTGGGGGCCTTGTCGAGGGGAAACTCGCAGAGGATGCGGTCACGCATCCCAGGCACGACCAGCGACAACTGGATCTTGGAGACGACTTCCCCAGTGGACTGGATGGTGTAGAAGGACCTCGTTCGCTTCTTCGAGCTTGGCAGTGATCTGGATGTAATTCATTCGAGGACCCGTTCCTTCCTGAGACATTCACCGGCTGGGCGCACATCGCGCTCGCCGACAGTTCACGAAAGGCCACGGGCAAATACCGAGAGGTTAGAGGTTACTGAGTAGCTTCCCCAATTTGCCGAAAATGGCAACAAACCCGCTTAAATTCAGGGTTTCAGTAGCAAGCTACCCGCAAGGTTACAGGTTCGAATCCTGTCCGAGGAGCCAACCCCCCCTTCCCTCCCAGGTCGCGAACTCCGCTTCGCCGCCTGGGTTTTTTGTTGCTCGGCCTCTCGCGCTCCCTCCTGCTATTTGGGCCAGACATGGACAGGTTACAGCTCTCGAATGGGTTTTTGACAGGGTTTGACACCTGTTACTTTTCGGTAACTGTCTGTCTAGCCGTCAGCTTGTTTGTCGGACTCCGGCGTCTGCTTGGTGTCCTGGTTAGCCTTCCCCTGGTCTCGGTCGGTTTGGAGCCACCGCTACTGGGTGTGCGGTTGTAAGTGTGACGCCCCCGACCTTGCTGGCGCACCCGCAGCTTGCCGAGTGGTGAGAACTGTGTGTGGCGTTCGCGGGCTTGGCGACTCTTGAAGTCTTCCAGATAGATCTCGGTGATCTTGACACTGGAGTGGCCCATGAGCCGCGAAAGGCTATACACATCTCCACCGCGTTCGAGCCAGGTCCGCGCGAAGGTATGGCGCAGGATGTGCGGCGTGACCTGGATCGAACTCGTCGAGTTCAGCCGTTTCGCCCAAACTTGTCGAAGACCTGCTCAACCCCTGAGGGGGTCAAGCGCTGGCCCCGCACGTTGGTGAAGAGCGCCGTGACCTCCTCGCTCTCGGCGGGACCGTGGAGGTTGACGTACTTCCACAGAAACTTCGCCGTGACCGGTGTGATGCCGACCTCGGGTTCCTTCCACCCCTTGCCTTTGATGGTGAGATAGCCCTCGTGGACATCATCAAGGGTGAGCTTGGTCAACTCCTCGACCCGAACGCCCGTATCCAGCAGACCAGCATCAAGGTGTAGTCGCGGAACCCCAGCGGCGTCTCCAGATCGCAGATGCCAAAGAGCGTTTGGAGGTGCTCATCCGAGAAGCTGACCCGGAGCTTCTTCTCCCCTTGGGGTTTCATCATCTTCGTCCATGGATTCTTGTCGATCACCTCCTCTTCGAATAACCAGTTGAAGAACACCTTGATGACCTTGACGTAGCCCTCCAGGCTGAGTGGACTCAGTGCATGATCGTCGGCTTTCCCATGGCGCATCGGATTGATCGAACTGGCTTGCCGATGCTGGGTCTCGACCAGGAACTCGCGCAGGTGAGCGACGGTGACGTCTTCGACCTCGACAACACCATGGCCCTCCAACCAGCGTTCCACAACGCCAAGCTGTGAGCGGTAGCTGCGCAACGTGTTCTCCGTGCGCCGCCGCAGTTCCCACTCCATCAGGAACCCTCTGATCGCCGCCTGTACCTTCATGACTGCCTCCTTCTATTATCCTACACTCACATGTTCTTCATGTCAATGGTAATTACGGACATGACCTGCAATTACCTGCAACATCTAACAAAACTCAGAGCCAACGTGGTACAATCGGGGTAAAACGATAACCCGGTACACAACTAACACGTCTCAAACGCAAAGATAAGCGAACGCAAGGTAGGAACAAAAATGAGCACCGAGTACATTCCGAAGACACAAGCAGTTATTGAAATCATGCAGCGCACAGGTGTTGGTCGGTTTGTAGTAGAGCGTCAGATTAATCGCATGGAAGAAGCAGGCCACATTCGATTCGTTGACGATCCACGCGACATCCGTAAGAAGCTCATCAGCCGTGAGCACGTTGAGGCAATCGTGCACGCGCTGACCCCTGCATAGGTCCGTTCTCACCAGACTGTCAGGTGTTTTGAGCTACCATGACAGAGACAGGTATGACTACCGATACGCAGCCACCGCATCTCACTCCCTGGCAGGTCGAGCTCTACACGACCTGGCGTCGCCTGTTTGGCTTGGGGCCAGAGCACTCCGGCACCCTGGCGGACGTGTTGCCTCATCTACCCGGTGTCCACACCGCGAAAGGGTTCGCGGTGCGATGGGAGTCGCAGCGGATTCTCTACGAGCTCGGCTACCTCAAGCGTGTACCTGGACAGCACCAGATGTCACGTCTAGACATCCGCTTCTATGCCACCGACCGGCCCTATCAGGAATGGCCGAGAAAGCAGGCATGCCACAATGACCACTGACCTCCTCATCCTAGGCACGATGGATGGCGCGCTCTCAGCCCTGGATGGGCGCGACGGCTCGTCGCTGTGGCGACGGGAGTTGGGTCGTCTCACCGGTCCCTCGGCACTGGTACGCGTCGCCGATGTGGTGATCGCTGCCGCCCTCGATGGTTACGTCTGCGCCCTCGCCCTCGCGGACGGTGCCCTGCGCTGGGAGATGACCATCCCCGATGTGCCACAAGGCTCAGGACCGAACAACCCAGGTCATCGGGTGGTCACCAATGGCGAGGTGGTCGTGATTGAACACGGCCCTACCTACACTGGACACGATCCCGCCGATGGCCACATCGTCTGGTCCTCTGGCGCCTCCCGCGAGGCGCAGGGCTGGTGGCTGCTCGGCGTCGGGGCCGAATACGCCTACGTCCTGCAAATGGAATATCCAGCTGCTCCCCCGTCTCCGACTCCAGAGCCGGTCAGGGCACGGGTACTTCCGCACTTTGTCACGTCGGCGCTCTCCACCTGGGATGGAACGCCGCAATGGTTTCTTTATGACCAGTCCGCTCGTGGCCCCTCCTGGGATGGCGCCCCATCACTGGTGGAGGCGGATGGAGTGCTTTATACCTATGGCCAGGGACTGCACGCCATCGACGCGGCTATCCACCATCCGCTGCGGTGGACCTGGGAGTATCTGCCGGAGATTCCCCTAGGGGGAGGGGGAGGGATGCTGGCAGTGGGGCGCGAGGCAGTCATTGTCGCCAACGAAGGCTACCTCGGCGCCTTTCGCCGGGACACGGGCACCCCGCTGTGGGCAGAGCAGGGTGCAAGGCGTGAGGATGGATATTTCGAGGTCTTCAGCGGCCTGGTGACGCTCGGCGAGGTCGTCTATGTCGGGCGCGGCCTCTCGTCACGAGGCGTTCGCATCGAGGCCCGCACCGAGTCAACGGGCGTGCTTCGCTGGTCATGGCCGGGAGACCCAAGTATTTTGGGCTTCAATGACGCTTGGCGCTTCCGGGGGGCAGGCGACACCCTCTACGTTCCCTCAGGCGATCACATCTGGGGGCTGCGCGCCACAGATGGCCAGGAGCTCTGGCATCGTGAGTTCCCAAGGACCCCGACCGCCTTCCTGGCGGTCACTGAAACCAGTGCCTGAAACGACCACACGGTGATTTCGATCACCTCCAACGTCAGGTTATGCAAGGCGCCTGGTGGGTCCTCTAGGCCAAGGGCGCCTCTGCATTGTCTGACTCACCATTGCCTCAGCTGTTGCTACGTTCGTCCGGGTCGTTGTACTAGGACATCTCCAGCTTTCATCCCTGGAGTTTCGCTTTGAGGCCATTGACCAGCCTTGCCACGAGCGCTGATTACGTGCTGCAGCGGTTTGTTCCACTGCTGCATCACCTAGCCGGACGTGGTCGTACAAGGGATCTCGCTGCTCAGGGTCGATTGGAGGAGGCTGCTGGCAGACCAGCGCATGACTGCCGCGGCCTCCTCGCGTGCGAGCCCGGCAACATCAGTGAGCCACACGAGCGCCTCAATACCCGTGGTGACCCGTATCGCGAAGATAAGTCGCCGCAGATCGGACTCGGACAGCTTCGCACGGAGAGGCAAGAGCGCTTCCTCAATCCAGCCGATCGCGCGTCCCTTGCGGAGAGGCAACTCCCCCCGATCGGCTGGATCCTGTTCGAGCGAAAGGCGCAGCATTGTGCGCTGTTGCTGCTCGGTATCGAGGATGAGTTGCACGAACGCCTGGATAACAACGTTGAGCCGCGCTGCTGCGTCCTCGGGCGCGACCTCAGGAAGCATCGATTGCAGGTCGATCTCTGGGTGCGCCGCCACGAGTAGCGAGCGCTGACTTGGAAAATAGCGATAGGCGGTGGTGCGCGAGATCGATGCCGCTGCGGCGACATTTTCGACAGTGGGCATCGCACCCTGAGCTATCAGCTCGCGAGCAGCGGCAATCAGCGCGTTGCGCGTGCGTTGTTTTTGGTGCGTTCGACCTGCTCGCTCATAGGCGATCGACATCGGTTCTCCATCCTCTACTGCTTTATCCTCTTGCACAAAAGGCGAAGGTGATCTGGGCGCCGCGCCGCTAGGCCATCGGTCATCGGGGTGCACCGCGCGCACTCGGCGGCCAGGAGTCACCATGTTCAACGAGATTCCGCCCGAGAGATTGCGGGTCTTGACAGTGAGATCAGTGTACCGTAATCTTATAAAGGTACTCAAGTCCCATAAAGGAACATTGGTACCACAAAGAGCCTGGGAGGCTGAGATGGCCATGAACACAGGTGTTTCAATTGTCCGCGCAGATGGCGAAGGCGAGAAGATGTGGTTCTACGGTGGTGGCGTGCATACCTGGAAGGCCACCAATAAGGAGACGGGGGGCGCCTTCCTGCTGTTCGAAGATAGTATGTCCAAGGGCAAGGTGACGCCCCTCCACCTGCACCCGGACGTGGACGAGACACTCTACATGCTGGAGGGGGAGATCCTCGTGTACCTCGACGGCCACGAGCAGCGGATCGGGCAACATGGCGTGGTCGTAGCCCCACGGGGCGTGCCGCACGCATTCCTTGTTATTTCAGAGACGGCGCGCATGCTCTGCCTTGAGACGCCAGGCCTCAGTGAGGCCTTCTATCGTGGCGCGAGCGAGCCAGCAACGGACGATCTCATCGCTGCCGGGCCGGTTGATTTTGCGCGAATAGCAGCCTCGGCAGAGCGTTATGGCGGCATCGTCATTCTTGGGCCGCCTCCATTCCAGACGGCGTGATACGAGGTGGCTGCATACCGGTGTCGTGCGAGAATCCGATCCCAGACGAGTTCTGGAATCCAGGCAACATGGCTGCGGCAGATGAGTTGATCGCGAATGGTCGCAAGGAACTGGCAGCCGAGCGCGCGCGGCGTACCCAGTTGTCTTGGATGTCCTTCCCGGCTGTGGAGGTTCATGGCGTACAATGGGCGCGGCACAAGAGGGTCTCATCCGCCGCCCAACAGTTAGTCAGCCGGTAAGAGTACCCTCACCTGAGAGGAACCATTCTTGTATATCCTGCGAATCGAACACCCAGTCCCCGACTTCGACGGCTGGAAACAGGCATTCGACAGCGATCCCGTCGGCCGGGAGAAGTCGGGGGTGCGGCGCTACCGGGTGTTGCGAGCAATCGACAATCCAAACTTTGTCCTGATCGATCTTGAATTCGACACCGCAAGCCAGGCCGAGAACTTGCTTACCGCGATGCGCGCCGTGTGGTCGAGGGTCGAGGGCACGATCATGATGAATCCCCAGACGCGGATCGTTGAGGTGGTGGAAACCAAGGAGTTCTGAGTCGGAAGATCGTTCTCGAAACAGAGGCCACCCATCCTGCTCCCCTCGTTCTGAAGGCGAATGAAATGGGGGGAGCACATGCAGCTCGATTCGTCAGACAGCCCCTAGCACGTTGTACGTGGTGGCGAGTAGTGGCGTCTGGCAAGACGTAGCGTCAGGCGGCATGCAACTCACCCGTAGTGAACAAGCCGCGTGGTGTATTGGCTTTAT
>CAVXZM010000005.1:0-136541 GCA_963766315.1 uncultured beta proteobacterium | reverse complement strand
ACAGCGGGTCCTTAGTCTTCCGATCGAGATGGCTGAAACCTGCCGTTCGCAGTGGCCTGCCGGGCAGCTGACATTCCCGTACGCCCGGACCGGGCCAATTCCTGTGATTGGCGAACGGCAGGTCAGAGACGGTACGTCTAGTCAAGGTAGGCTTCTCGCACGCGAGGCCGAACAGCGTCGATCAATGCTCTGCCAGGCCATGTTCAGTGACCATCGGGTTGCTCCGGACGTTATTTCACGATGGACGAACATCGGCAAGCGCGAATCCGGGCGGCTGGCTGCCCATGCGCAGGCCTGGATCACCTGAACGTACAACTTTAGGAGACTTGACCATGACCGGCCGCCTCTTATGCCTCGCCGCAGCACTCGCCGCTTCCATCGCACCTTTGGCTTCGGCCCAGAGTGCCTGGCGGCCCGACAAACCCATCCGCGTGATCGTGCCGCTTCCTTCGGGCGGGCCCAGCGACATCGTGCTGCGGGGCGCGGCGGTGCACATGCAGGCAACACTCAGCCAGCCGATCATCATCGACAACAAGCCGGGTGCGGCAGGCAACCTTGGCGCCGCAGAGGTGGCTCGGGCGTCTCCCGATGGCTACACATGGCTGTGGTCGACAGACACGCTGATGACCGTCAACCCCCACGTCTACCCGAAGCTGAACTTCAAGCCCGAGGATCTGCTGCCTGTCATGCGGGTCAGTTCTTTCAGCCAGACGCTGGTCTGCAATCCGGGCACCGGCATCAAGAAGGTGTCCGATCTGGTGAAGACGGCCAAGCAGAAGTCCGTCACCTACGCTTCGGGTGGCGCCGGATCGCCGGGCCACCTCAGCACCGAGCTGTTCAAGGCCGCCGCAGGCATCGAACTCGCGCATGTACCCTACAAGGGGCCGGCCCCAGCCATGCAGGACGTGATCGGCGGCCAAGTGGACTGCGGATTTCTCGCCGGTCCGACGGTACTGCCCATGGTGCGCGCCGGCAGGCTGACAGCGGTCGCCGTCTCCGGGGCAAAGCGTTCGCCGCTGCTTCCGGAAGTTCCCACGATCGCGGAGTCCGGTTATCCGGGGTTCGACGCCACCTTCTCGTTGGTGCTGTTCGCACCGCGCGGAACCCCGAAGGGCGCGATCGACGGGATGCACGCAGCCGTGGCCTCAGCGCTGAAGCAGCCCGATGTGGTCGAACGGATGCATCAGACCGACCAGGAAGTACTCGCCGAGTCGCCGGAAGCCAGTGCCGCTCGCCTGGCGGCGGACTCGCAAAAGTGGGGAACCGTCGCCAAAAAGATCGGCCTGCAGGTTGATTGAGGGCCGCCGCAGCCGGCACAACTACGAGCCGAGCATCTCGGTCAAGGCTCATTTCGAAGATTCGCTTTCCGACGCCGAGTTCGAGACCGTCCGCTCTGAACTAAGTCACCGCAACATGTTCACGCGCGCGTCGTTCTCGACGACGCCGAATCGCAACTCGGGCAGGCCTATCGACCTGGGCTGCCGCGCGTGCTTTGGCCACGTCGGGCGAGCCATGGCCTGAGCAGTGCGATCGCGCGATCGACCTCACGCTCCGAGATCGCGAACGAGAGGCGAACGAAGCCGTTCCCGAGCACCGGGTCGAAATCGATTCCCGGTGCGGTCGCGATCCCCGTGTCGTCCAGCAGCTCCTTGCAGAAAGCGAGACTGTCGTGGGTCAGGTGGCTCACGTCCACGTACAGGTAGAACGCGCCTTCGGGCGGCGCGATCCCCGTCAAGCCCATCGTCGGCAGCGCTTCGAGCAGGCGCGCCCGGTTGGAGGCGTAGGTCTCCACCGACCGTTTCAGGAGGGCGAGATCGTCGAATGCCGCGAGCGCGGCATGTTGCGCGATCGCCGGCGGCGTGAGAAAAAAGTTGATCAGATGGCTGTGCAGCGCCGCGACACACGACTCGGGTGCGACCAGCCAGCCGATCCGCCACCCGGGCATGCGAAAGAGCTTCGAGAAGCTGTTGATCACGAGCGCTTCCGGCTCGACCTGCAGCGCCGTTACGCCCTGGCGGCCGTATTCGACGCCGTGGTAGATCTCATCGGAGACGAGACGCGTGCCGCGCCGCCGGCACTCGGCGGCCAGCGCCGCGAGCTCGGGCGCGCTGAGGACGCTCCCCGTCGGGTTGGCGGGGCTGGCGACGAGAAGTCCGTGCAGCGGCTCGTTGGCCGAAGGCAGAAGCTCCGGCGCCAGCCGAAAACCGTGCTCCGCGCCGCAATCGATCTCGACCGGAACGCGCCCGAGTGCGCGCAGCGCATTGCGGTACGCCGGATAACCCGGGCGGGCGAGCGCGACGCGATCGCCGGCGGCGAAGAGTGCCGTGAACGTTGCGACCAGCCCGGCGCTCGCGCCCGTCGTCAGCAGGATGCGCTCGGGCGCGACGTTGACGTCGTGCTGCTCGCGGTAGTGCAGTGCGATCCGCTCGCGCAGCGCAGCCGACTCCCAGTAGCCGGCCGGGCCTTCGAGATGCCCCTCGAGGTGCGCGCGTGCGGCGCTGAGCGCCGCCGGCGACGCGCCTTCGCTCGGCTGGCCGAAGTGCATCGGGATGACCTCGAGGCCGTGCCGGGCGCGTTGTGCCGCCTGCGCGCCAATCTGGCCGGCGAAGAAAGGCGGGATCGCGACGCCGCGCGTGGGCAAATGGCCGATGCGCATCGGTTGCGTGCGCTCAGCGCAACCGCCAGTGCGACGGCAGCTTCCACGCGGCTCGCGCGAGCCGCATGAGGTTGCCGCCGCGCAGCAGCCGCAGATCATGGTAGTGGTAGCCCATCGCCTGCATCGTAGCGGCAACTCCCGTGGTGGAACTTCGAAGTCGCAATCGTCAGCATCGGCGCGGCGATCAGACTTCCAGTTAGCTGCCGGTGGTGAGTACCGGCAGTCAGCCAATACCAGCCTTTTACGACCGACTACTTCAGAGCAACGGAATCAATAGGGGTCCACCTTTGATTGGGTCAGCTGGCCTCAGGCTCATACACACGGATGCGCGGAGCCAACTTGCCAGTCAGCTCGCGCGCCGCCACGCGCATGTCGTACTCCGTTTGCAGGTTCATCCAGAAGCGCGGATTCATCTTGAAGTACACGCCCAGTCGCACCGCCGTATCGGCGTGATCGGGTGCGTACCGTGGAGAATCTCGCTCACTCGGCTTGGCGGCACATCGAGGTCTGAGGCCAGCCGACGACCAGAAATGCCCATCGGACTCAGAAACTCTTCCTGAAGAATTTCACCGGAATGGATTTCGTCGAGCAGTTTGGTCATGATTTCCTTCAGTGATAGTCAACGATCTCGACAAAGGCTGCACCGTTCGCCTGCCAGACAAAGCACACCCGCCACTGGTCATTGATCCGGATGCTGTACTGCCCCTTTCGGTTGCCGACAAGCGGCTCGAGATGATTTCCTGGCGGCACCTTGAGCGATGCGAGTTCGGGCGCCGCATTCAGCATCAGAAGTTTTCGCCTGGCCTGCCGCTCGACGTTCCTGAACCGAGGTACGTTGCGGCCGTTGAACGGCGCCTCAGTGTCCCTGCACTTGGACGACTGAATCATAGAAGAATGGGACTGCCATACGGTATCTGTCAAACAGAACGCCGACTGCGCGTCGACCAGATGCAAGAGGTTGAAGACCAGCGTTAACGGTTCCGTCAGTGATTGCAATTCAGACCCATGGACCGCGGGCGCTGGACGCGTCAGCGTCGAGCGCCCGCCGGAATAGGGCCAGCACCGAAGGGGGTGCGGTACGCCGCGACCCTTGAACGACATGCGAGTTTCCGACGACCGGGTCCCAGCGACGCGTAGCGACTGTCAGCCGCTCGGCGCCACTGACTCAGCGGGTGCCGTTTTTCGTTGGGGGGATTTATAGGGGGAAAAATATCGCGACAGGCCGCTAACCCGCGCCCATGCTAGAGGTCCGGCAGACACCGTCTCCGCCAAGGGTTCCGCCCGTCGGATGCCAATTGCCCAATCTCCGGATATCGAGGATCCTTCGCCGAACTCATCGCCGGTGAGAACCTCGAGGACGGGTATGACAAGCAGCTCATTTCGAAGGTTGTGCGTAATTGCTTTGGCCAGCCCGCTGGTGCTGGCAGCCTTCGAGGCGCAGGCTGCGCGCTCCGACCTGACCGTCGGCAGTGGCGGGTCGAACACCAGTCACACGGAGTTGACGGCTGCGCCTTATACGCTCGACGTGGGCGGCACGGTGGCGGCGGTGCAGTTCGCGACGACACCGCTTTGCGACGGCCTGGCATGCAGCATCGACGGGCCTGCCGTCAGCGCTACCTTGGTGGCGGGCAACGGTTCCAAGGAGGCCCAGGTCACTGCCAGATATTCATTCAACGTCCTGGGCGGTGCCGACCCGGTGCCTATCCTGCTGTCAGGCCTCTACGCGGTGGTCAATCCACTCGAGTTGCCCGACGGACTCGGAGGAACCGTCGCCACCGCAACGGTCGGCGTCACCGACAGTGTCGGCACTGTCGTCTATTCGTTTCAATCGCTCTGCTACAACTACACGTACTACCTCAACGAATCGGGGCCTCCGAAGAACTGCGGCTCCGGAACGTTCTCAGGATCGTTCTTTGCCGCGACAGGATCGACCCTGTCGGTCGTCCTCGGTGCCTTCGCCGGGCGGGTCTTCTCGGACGCCGCGCCGAGTGCGGCCAGCGCCTATATCGACCCCTTCTTCCAGATCGATCCAATCTGGGCGGAATCGCACAGCGGCTATTCGCTGGAGTTCGAGTCCGGCGTCGGCAACGGCGCGCCGGCCGCGACCAGCCCGGTGCCTGAGCCTGAGACCGCCGTGCTGATCGCGGCAGGGCTGGCCGTCCTCCTGCGCAGGCGACATCTCGTGGGCGCGCGCGCACGATCCTGACCGGCCTCTTGGGGCGTGATCGGGTGGCCGCGAGCCGTGACGGCAGCGTCGCGGCGTAGGATCGAGTTCGATCGTTCCGGAGTCCCATCGACATGACATCCGTACTTCGCTGCGCCGCTGCCGCGGCTGGCCTCATGTTGATGGCGAGCTGCGCCACGCCCGCGCCCCCTCCGCAGATGACTTCGCCCTTCAACGCTGGCGACGTCGCCTGGAGCCGCGCCCCCGGAACGGCGAGTGTCGAGGGTCGCGCCGCGATCGCCGACGGCCAAGCGTCGCGCACCTGCGCCGGCGGCGAGGCCCAGCTGCTGCCCGCCGGTACCTACGCGGCGGAGATGATGCGGATCGTTTTCGGCAACGAGGCTCGGGGCTACGTGCCACTGGCCTCGTCGCCGCGCTATCCGAGCGATATCGCGGCCGACTTCAAGAACACGGTCCGGCGTGTCGGCTGCGACGCCGACGGCCGCTTCCGCTTCGACGGCGTGCCTGCGGGCCGCTGGTACGTCTTCTCCAATGTCGTCTGGCGCACGGTCGGCGCGGAGGGAGCACCTCAGGGCGGCGCGCTCATGCAGCGCATCGATGTCGCCGAAGGAGCCCGAACGAACGTGCTGCTCGCTCCCTGACGATCCACGCGACGAACCCACCACCGCCGGCGGCGCTTCCACGCGACGTCGAGCTGGCCTACTGAATGAGGAAGCCCCGATGAACGATTTCGATCGCTTGAGCGAGCATCTCCACGACCTGCGCGGCTCGATGCTCGCGATGGAGTGCTTCGTCAATTCGCTCACCCAGTCGCTGAGCGAGGACGCGCGGCTCGTGGTGCGCGCGTTCTACGAGAGCGAAACGGCGGCGTTTCGCACCGCCCTGATGAACTCGACCGCGCCCGAGGCCACCGTGGCGGCGTTCGAGCGCGATCTGCAACGGGCGACGACCTTGCTCGGCGAGACCGGCCCGGCCACGTCGGGCGGCTGACGGCGCGGCTGGCGCGGCACGCAGCGGCTCAGCCGATGCAGGTGCGGTTCTTTCCGGTCCGCTTCGCTTCGTAGAGCGCCTGGTCGGCGCGCTCGAGCGAGTCTTCGATCCGCTCGGCGAGGCGGTAGCCGGTGACGCCCGCGGAGAAGGTGACGAAGATCTGCTTTTCCTTGTGCATGAAGAGGCCGCCTGTGAGCGATCGCTGCAGCCGCGTCAGCACCTGCTCGCCCTCGTCGGCCGGCGTTTCCGGCAGCAGGACGACGAACTCCTCGCCGCCGTAGCGGGCGACGCGATCGGTCGGCCGCAACGTCTTGCTGACGATCGCGGCGAGCGACTTCAGCGCTTCGTCGCCGGCGCTGTGGCCGAGTTCGTCGTTGAGGCGCTTGAAGTTGTCGATGTCGAGCAGGCCGATCGACAGGCTTCCGCCGTTGCGCTCGAGGCGTGCGCGCTCGACCTCGAATGCCTGCATCAGGCCGCGCCGGTTCGCGATCTGCGTCAGCTGGTCGGTCGAGACCTCGTCGGAGAGCCGCTTCATCTCGTCTTCGAGCTCGGTCACGCGCTGCGTCAGGTCGGTCGCCTTGCTGTGCTCCTCCTGCAGCCGCTCCTGCGTGTGCTGGACGAGCGACTGCACCGCCTTGCTCTCGGCGACCATCTCGCGGACGACGCCGGTCAGACTCTCGAGCGAATCCGATTCCTCGATCACCGCGGCATAGCGGCCGACGCTCTCGTGGAAGTTGCCGGTCTTGGAGCCCAGCTCGCCGAGCTCGGCGAGCATCTGCGTCATCAGCGACTTGAGCGCGTCGCGCGCCTTCTCGCGCTCGCCGCGTACCTCGCGATGCTGCATCCTGGCGTGGTGGAGCATGTCGCTGACGGCGCGGACGCCGCGTGCCGACAGGCCTTCCTCGATCTTCGCCTGCATCGCCTCGCACTGGCCCTTGACCCAGCTGCCGTCCTCGGCGAGGTCGGTCAGGCTCGCGGTCAGCTCGCCGCACAGCTTCCCGAGCTGGTCGAACAGGTGATGGCGGTGCTGGAGGACGCGCTGGGCGCGCTGCGCCAGTGCCTCGGTCGCCTCGGCGAGCGACGGTGTCGCGCCCTCGCCCTGCATGCGCGCGAGCAGCCGCGCAAGCTCGCTCGAGAGATCGCGGTTGGCGCCTTCGTGCGCCGGCAACGCCTGCTGCAACGCCTCGCCGAAGGTGCGTGCGACGCGCTCCCAGGCGAGCGTCGCCGCGGGCTCGGCCGCGACCGGCGCGACCGGCGCCGGCGCCTCGCCGCTTTCGTTCGCAGCGTCGAGCGGGGCCGGGCGCGTCGGCGGCGACAGCAGGGCGTGCCCGGTGTCGGCTACTGCCACCGCGGTCGCCGCGGTGTCGCTCTCCCAGCTGTTGACGAGCTGCGACAGCCGCTGCTGCAGCCGGCGCGGGTCGCCACGGCCGGCGCTTAGCACGCGCTGGATGCCTTCCTTCCTCCGAGCCGGCGTCCAGTTGTGGCCGCCGCGCTCGATGCCGCGGATGATCCGTTCGATCAGGGTCGCGAGTGCCTCGCTCGACTCGGCGACCTCGCCCGCTTCATGGCGATAGGCGCGCTCGTAGTTCTCGGGTGTCGGCTCGAGCCGCTCGACCGCCAGGCGCCTGAGCGCCGCCTTGGCGAGCTGCGCGGTCGGTAGCTCGAGCGGCTTGGCGAGGGGCGACGGGCGCGTCACGGACATGGCGATGCGGTCAGGCGATGGGGAGCTTTCCGAGCGGCGCGGCCCGCGACTCGCGCGACCGCGCCGTCCGTGCCGGCTCGGCGCTGTCGCTCGCCGCCTGGCCGATCCACGGGGCCTTCTTGGGCAGCACGGTCTGCTGCAGCCAGCGCTCGATGTCCTCCGGCGGTTGCGGTTTGCTGAACAGGAACCCTTGCATGATGCCGCAGCCCAATCGGTGCAGGACCTCCATTTGGCGGAGGTTTTCCACGCCTTCGGCGATCACGCGCAGGCCGAGCGAACGCGCCAGCGCGATGATCGCCGTGACGACCGCCGAGCTCTGCGGCGTCATGCCGAGATCGCGCACGAAGCTGCGGTCGATCTTGAGCTCGCTGATCGGCAGCGTCGTCAGGTAGGCGAGCGACGAATAGCCGGTGCCGAAGTCGTCGATCGAGATCTCGACGCCGATCTCGTTCAGCCGGTGCAGCGACGGGATCACGTTCTGCAGCTGCTGCATCAAGTTCGTCTCGGTGATCTCGAGCTCGATCGCGTGGTGCGGCACGCCGTAGGTCGTGACGGCGTTGTGGATGTACTCGACTAGGTCGGTGCGCTCGAACAGGCGGCTCGGCAGGTTGACCGCGATCGAATCGGCGAAGCCGAAGTTGTCCTGCCAGATGCGCGCCTGGCGCGCCGCCTCGCGGATCGCCCACTCGCTGAGCGGGATGATCAGGCCGGTCTCCTCGGCGAGCGGGATGAAGTCGCCCGGCGGCACGAGGACGCCGTGGCGCTTCCAGCGCATCAGCGCCTCGGCGCCGACCATCTTCGCGCCGCGCACGTCGATCTTCGGCTGGTAGTGCAGCACCAGCTCGTTGCGCTCGATCGCCTTGTGCAGCGCGCTCTCGAGCTCGAGCTTCTCGCGTCCCTTGCCGGCGAGGTTCGGCCGGTACAGCGACGACGAGTTGCGCCCGGCCGACTTGACCGAGTACATCGCGATGTCGGAGTTGCGCAGCAGGTCGGCGACGCTCGCGCCGTCGCGCGGGAAGAGGGCGATGCCGACGCTCGCGGTGACGAAGCACTCCTGCAGGCCGATCATGATCGGCTTTCGCATCACCTCGAGGATGCGCTGTCGCAACGCGCTCGGCGTCGGCCTCGTCGATCACTTCCGGCAGCAGGGCGACGAACTCGTCGCCGCCCAGGCGGCCGACCGCCTCGAGCGTGCGGTGCGAGCGCACGCCGACGCTCTCGAGCGAGCTCTCGAGCACCTGGTCGGAGTGGCGCACGCACGAGCGCAGCCGCCGCGAGACCTCCATCAGCAGCTCGTCGCCGGCGCCGTGGCCGAGTGTGTCGTTGATGATCTTGAAGCGGTCGAGGTCGATCAGCAGCAGCGCTACCTCGTGGCCGAGCCGGCGGCCGTGCTCGAGCGCGCGCTCGGCGCGCCAGATCAGCTGGCGCCGGTTCGGCAGCCCGGTCAGGGTGTCGAAGTTGGCGAGGTGGCGGATCCGGTCCTCGGCCAGGCGCCGATCGGTCACGTCCTGGACGATTCCGGTGTAGCCGACCAGGTTGCCATGCTCGTTGAACTCGGGCTCGGCCTCGATGTGGACGATCCGCTGGCGGCCGTCGACCAGGCGCGCGTGGATGTCGGTCGCGAGCACGGTGCTGCGGTCCATCGCGCTGTGCGTCAGCTCGAGGAAGGCGTTGCGCTCCTCTTCCGGAACCATGCGCAGGAGGCTGCGGAACGACGGCTGCTCGCCCGGGCCGATGCCGAACACGCGCAGGCCTTCGATCGAGAAGATCGGGCCGTCCTGGCCGCGGCGCCAGTCGAAGCTGCCCATCCGCGCCAGGTCCTGCGCGCGCGCCAGGCGCGACTTGCTGCGCTCGAGCTCGACCCGCGTGCGCGACGCGCGCAGCAGGTAGCGCAGCCGCCCGGCGAGCAGGCTCCACTGGGTCGACTTGACGAAGAAGTCGGTCGCGCCGGCTTCGTAGGCGCGCGTGATCGAGGCGTCGTCGTCGAGGCCGGTCAGCATCAGCACCGGCAGCGATTCGTAGCCGGGCAGGACGCGCAGCTCGCGACAGGTCTCGAAGCCGTCGAGGCCGGGCATGACGGCGTCGAGGACGACGATGTCGGGCAGCCAGTCGGCGAGTACGCGGATCGCCTTCTCGCCGCTCGCCGCCTCGGTGACGGCGAAGCCCTGGTCCTGCAGCGCGACCGAGGTGAGGAGCAGGTTGACTTCGTCGTCGTCGACGAGCAGCACGCGCGGCCGCTCAGGAAGATCGTCGGCAAACGGCTCGGCGCGCAAGGTCATTTCGGCGTGCCCGGGATGGAGAGCATTGGCGTTACCGCTTGTAGCACGGCCTTCAGCTCGCGGTCCATGGCATCGAGCCGACCGGGCAGGCCGGCAAGCGAGTCGGTGCGAATCGAAGTCTCGATTTCGGCACAAATTCTCGCCAGCTCCAGGGCGCCGATGCTCGCCGACGACGACTTCAGGGTGTGGACGACGTGCCGGATCCCGGCCATGTCGTCGTGCCTGCGGGCTTCGCGGAACTGCTCGCCGAGGCGCGTCGCCGAGCTCTCGAATGCGCGCAGGACGCGATCGAGCAGGCGGCTTCGACCGCCCGGGTCGAGCTCGCGCAGACGCTGCAGCGCGTCGGCGTCGAGCACGGTCGCGAGGCCTTCGCTCACGAGGGCCGACCCTCGCGCTGCGGCGGCCGGCGCGGAGCCGCGCGCCGCGCCCGCATGAGGGCGCGGGGCGACAGCAAAGCACGCTTCAAGAACAGCGACATGGCCTGGACGAATCACTCCGATGCTGCCGCGACCCCCGCGCGATGGCGCCGGCAGTCGCGACCGCATCCCGCATTTTCGGCGCTCCGCGGCGGGACTTGAACCGCACGCAAGAGGCGCCGTGCGTCACGGATCGGCGCCCGCCGACGCTGCCGCCGGGGGCGAGACGCTGCCTACAATTCACGCCGATGCCCAGCGCCACTTTCCCATTGCCGTGACGCCCGCCGCGATTGCCGCCGCGATCGCCCTGGCCGTCGTCGTCGCGGCCGCCATCGGCGCAGGCGTCGCGATGCTGGTCGTGCGGCGCGCGCAGCGTCCGCCGGCAGCGCCCGACGCGACCGCGCCGGCGGCCGAGAGCGAGGCCGATCACGAATCGTTCGGCTACATCGTCTCGCACGACCTGCGCGCGCCTATCCGCGTCGTCGAGGGTTTCACCAAGATCGTCAAGGAAGACTACGGTGCGGTGCTCGACAAGGTCGGTCACGACCACCTCGAACGCATCCTTGGCGCCGCGGCGCGGATGAACAGCATGATCGACGCGCTGCTCGGCCTGTCGCGGCTGTCGTCGCAGCCGATCGCGCGCGTTCCGGTCGACCTGTCGCAGATCGCCGGATTCGTCATCGAGGATCTGCGCCGGCAGCAGCCCGAGCGCGAGGTCGAGGTCGAGATCGAGCCGGCCCTGATCACCTCGGGCGACCCGACGCTGCTGCGCATGATGCTCGAGAACCTGCTCGGCAACGCCTGGAAGTACAGCGGCAACGCCCGGCCGGCGCGGATCGGCCTGATGCGCCGCAACGGCGAGGCGAGCGAGCTTCACCGTCCACGACAACGGCGCCGGCTTCGACATGCGCTTCGCCGATCGCCTGTTCGGCGTCTTCCAGCGGCTGCACAGCGCGAGCGAGTTTCCAGGCACCGGCATCGGCCTGGCGTCGGTGCGCCGGATCGTGCGCCGCCACCACGGCGAGATCTGGGCCGAATCCGAGCCCGAGCGCGGCGCGCGTTTTCACTTCTCGCTGCCGCTCGGCTCGCCGCGCCACTGACTTGCTCGCACAGCGTCGACGGGCACGAGCACCTAGTGCCGCGCCGGGCCGGCGAGCTGCTCGACGGCGGCCAGCAGCAGCTCGGCCTGGGCACGCGGGCTGCGCTTGTCGTCGGCGGCCTGGCGCACGAGGCGTTCGGTCGCTTCACCCCGGGTCAGCGAATAGCGGTGCATCAGCACGCCGACCGCCATCGCCGTCGTCGCGTCGAGCGCTTCGGCACCGGCCCCCGAGGCGCGGCCCGGCTCGACCGGCGGCGCGCCGACCCGGGCCTCGAGATGCGCGAACGCCGCCTCGACCGCCGGGACGATCTGCTTGATGTCGAGCGGCTTGACCAGGTAGGCGACGGCGCCGAGCGCCTTCACCTGCGCCACCGTCTGCTCGTCGGAGAACGCCGAGAGGAACATGAACGGCATCTGGCACTGCGTGCGCAGGTACTGGGCGACGTCGAAGCCGCTCTTGCCTTCCATGCGGATGTCGAGCAGCGCGAGGTCGGGCCGGTGCGCGCGCGCGAGCAGGATCGCGTCGTCGCCGTTGTCGGCGTCGTAGACGTGATAGCCGGCGCGCGTCAGTCCGTCGGTGAGCGTCGCCAGGACGAGCCGGTTGTCGTCGACGACCAGGATGCTTCCCTTGCTCGTTGCGCCTGCTGCGGTCATGACCCTCCCCTGCCTCCCGACTCGCGATCTTATGCGGCGACCCGGGCGACGCCCGGCGGACCGAGCGAAACCGTGGCGACGACGACGTCGGCGGCCTGCTCGATCGCCAGGCTCGCGCTGCGCTTCGGCAGCAGCGCGCGCACCAGGCCGAGCCCCGAGACGCCATTCGGGATTCGCGCCAGGTTGAAGCCGCTCGGCAGCCGTGGCCCGGTTCGAGATCGCGACCTGGACGCCGCTCTCGCCGCACTCGAGGACGCAGTCGATCGCCTCGCCGGCGTTCGCCGGCGGAGCTGTGCTTGACGGCGTTGGTGAGCAGCTCGTTGATCGTCAGCGCGATCGGGATCGCCTCGACCTCGGGCAAGGTCCACTCGCCGGCGCTGGCACCGGCGATGCGACAGTGGATCGGCCGGCCGAACGTTCGCTGCACCGAGCCGGTGATCGCCTCGACGACGCCGACGATCGGCAGCGGCCCGTCGGCGCCGACCTGCAGTCCGTAGACCTGGGCGATCGCCTGCACCTGGCCGACGACCTCGTCGAGCGCCGCGGCGACCTCGGGCTTCCTGCCGGCGATGTGCTGGAGCAGTCCGGCGACGCCCTGCAGGTTGTTCTTGATCCGGTGGTGCACTTCCTTGACCAGCATCTCGCGCTGGGCGATCGCCGCCTCGAGGCGCGCCTCCTGCGCCGCGCGCTGCTCGGTGACGTCGGTGGCGACGAACAGCAGCTGGTCGGGCGGCTCGCCCGGGACGGCGACGAGCGGCAACAGCCGCGCATCCCAGACGCTCTCGCTGCCGTCGCGCGTGAAGCGGTACTCGCGCGTCGTCACCTCGCTCGAGGCGAGCGCCGACGTCATGTCGCTGCGCCGTGTCGCAGCGAGCTCGGCCGGGAAGATCTGCTCGAGCGTCTTGCCGAGCAGATCTTCCGGGCGTGCTGCCGGATCGTCGCCGCGGCGACGGCGTTGGCCTGGACGACTGCGAACGTGCGCGCGTCGAGCAGGGCGATCGCCAGCGGCGCCGCCTCGATCACGCGGCGCAGCGACGCCTGCGCCGTCGACACCGCTGCTTCGGCCTGGCGCCGGCGCTCGATGTCGAGCAGCGCGAAGGTGAGCTGACGGCCGCTGCCCTCGCGGCCGGTGGCGACGACGTTGCCGACGATCCAGAACGCGCGCCCGTCGCGCGCCCGCACCTGGCAGTCGAAGGTCTCGGCCTGGCCCTCGACCAGCTCGTCGAGGTAGCGCGTGCGGCGAAACGGATGGTCGGCGTCGTCGGTCGCGACCACCGCCATCGGCTCGCCGATGAAATCGACCAGCTCGCCGCCGAGCATGCGCCGCGCCGAGCGGTTCATCCATTCGATGCCGTGACTGCCGACGGTGACGATGCCGACCAGCACCGAGTCGAGGATCGAGCGCGTGCGCTCGGCCATCAGCTCGCGCTCGAGGGCGAGCGATTCGAGCTGCACCTGCTGCAGCTTCAGCCGCGTCACGTCGTAGAGCACGGCGATCGCTTCGTCGAAGCCGTGCGCGCCGCCGGCGCGGCGCACCGAGAGCGCATACCAGCGCAGCCCGGGCGCGATCGCGTGCCGGTGTCGTGCGGGTCGCCGATCGGCGTGTCGGCGAGCGCCGGCTCCGTCGAAGCCGGTGAACGCGAACTCGGTCTCGTAGACGGTATCGGCGATCAGCGCCTCGCGGATCTCGGCCGCGGTCGCCTCGGCCTGCGGATGGCCGGCGAGCAGCTCGGCCAGGCTCGAGCCGACGACCGCGCTCGGCGGCAGGCGCAGCATGGTCTCGAAGCGCCGGTTGCAGCGCACCAGCGCGCCGCCGCGCAGGTAGGCGATTCCCGTGGTCGTGCTCTCGAGGATCGTCGTCATCTCGCGCAGCAGCTGCTCGCTGCGCCGCTGGCTGATGTGCTGGTCGGTGACGTCGAGGGTGACGACCGAGGCGGTGCGCTTGCCCGAAGCGAGCGTCGCCGGCTCGACCCGGGTCAGGAGCCAGCGCTGGCCGAGCTCGGGGTGGACGACGCGGTAGCGCACCTCGGCGCGCTCGGTGCGCTTCAGCGCCCGCTGCAGCCGCTCGTATTCGGCGATCGACTCGGGCGCGACGATCTCGCGGTTGATGTTCTGCAGCATCGCCGACGAGCTGCCGACCGGCTGCGGCCGCTGCCGCACCCAGCCCGACGATTCCTCGAAGGTGGCGATGCCGACGCCGGCGGTGTCCATCATGGCGCCGATCTGGACCCGCGCCAGGTCGCGCTCCTCCTCGACGCTGCGATCCTCGACGATGCCCATGTAGCGGCGCTCGCCGCTCGCCGTGCGATAGCAGCGGACGATCGCGCGCAGCCGCCTGAGCGAGCCTCCGGCGACGGTGATCCAGCCCTGCGACTCGATCGGCCGCGCGCCGGGCGTGAGCCTATCGAGCGCGCCGCCTTCGCCCCAGGCGAGCAGGCGCGCGAGGTCGGGATCGCCGTCGGCGAGCGAGACCGGCACGCGGCCCGCCATCTGGTCGAACGCCGGGTTGGTGCGGACCAGCAGACCGCTGTCGTCGAACAGGACCATGCCGACCGGGCTGAGGTCGAACCAGTCGTCGAGCTCGCGCACCGAGCGGTCGGCGCGCTCGCGCGCGGCGTGCTCGCTGGTCGTGTCCTGGAGCACGGCGAAATAGAGCGGCGTGCCGCCCTCGCCCTCGAGGACGCGCCGGGCGGCGCGGTACCAGCGCTCGAAGCCGCGCGCATCGATCAGCCGGCCCTCGCTCAGCGCCGGCGCGTCGGCGCGGCCGCTGCGGTCGCCTGCAGCGCCTTGCGCTTCTCGTGGTTGGCGGCGCGGTCCTCCTCGTGCTGGAGCTCGATCGTGTCGCGGCCGACGAGCGCCGCGCGCGCGAAGCCGGTGAACTCGACGAACGCGTCGTTGACGTCGACGATCAGGAAGTCCTGGTCCTGCAAGCGTCGCCGGAAACGGCGACTCCCAGAAGATCTGCAGCGTCTCGCGAACCGCTGCCGGCAGCCCGACCGGAGCGACGCCTGCGCCCGGCCTCATTCGAGAGCGCCGGCGCCCATCAAGGCGCGCAGCTGCGCGCGGTTGATCTCGGCCACGCTCATCAGCAGCTGCTCGGCCGCCTCGCGGTACTCGAACACCGATTCGCCCTCGGCCGCGAGCACCATCGCCATGTAGGGCTGGTACGGGCCGGTGTTCTTGACCAGCGCCTGGTAGACGCGCTCGGGCACCGGGATCGAGCCGAGCAGCTTGGCGAAGGTCTCCTGGAACATCCGGTCGAGGAGCGAGAACACGCCGCAGATGAACATCTCGCTCCTCATCTCCTCGTCGCCGCTGCCGGCGACGAGCTCTTCCATCAGCAGGCCGCGCCGGACCGCGGCGAACATCACCGGCTTCAGGTTCACGTCCTTGCTCGCGGTCGCGAGCAGGAGCGCCAGCCAGCGCTTCAGCCGCTGGTAGCCGAGCAGCATGATCGCGTGCCGAAACGAGCTGACCTCGACGCGCAGGCCGAACGCCGGCGAGTTGATGTAGCGCAGCAGCTTGAAGGCGAGCGACGGGTCGCGCTTCAGGGTGTTCTCGAGCTTCTCGATCGAGTCTTCGTTGTCGACGCGGTGGATCAGCTCGACCACCACCTGCAGGTCGGGCTGCGCGGGCTTGCCGGTGCGCGCGGCGGTGGCGCTGATCGCGTCGTCGATCGGCCAGCCGAGGACGGCGTGGGCGCCGCGCGCGAACGCCGCTTCCATGTCGACGACGGTGCGAACGCCCGACTGGACGTGCTCGATCGAGCGAATCACGCCGGCCGGTGCGACCGAGGCGACGCCGATCCGGCGCTCGTCGGCGAGGTCGATGATCGAGTACTTGAAGCAGGGCAGGATCTCGCGCGGCAGCTCGGCGTTGGGCCGGCCCTTCAGCAGCAGCGTGTTGCCGGCGCCATGCAGGCGCTTCAGCGCCTCGACGTTGGCCGGATCCGAGGCCATGAAGTTCGGCACCTCGACCATCAGGTTGGCCGACGGGCTTGCCTGCAGCAGGTCGTGCAGCAGGCTCTCGCTGACGACGTTGAGCGAGACGTTGCCGCCCGAGGCCGGCCAGACGTCGCCGACGGCGTGCAGCAGCTGGGCGACGTCGAGGACCGAGTCGGGTCGGAGCGGAAAAACCGAGAGGCGTGTCGCGGCGACCGTCCGGTTGCGGTCGATGAACGGAGAGTAGCCGAGGGCCACCTGGCCGAGGATCGCGACGTCGAGCAAATCAGAGCTCCGGACGCGGCCCTCGCCGCGCGGTCAACTGCCGTTCACGTACTGGAACATCGACAGGCGCTGCACCATCGCGTACGACTTGAGCGCCGCATCGTAGCCGCTTTGCTTGTTCTGAAAGTCGGAGATCGCGTGCACCATGTCCACATCTTCCGCGTTCGATTGCTCGGTCGTGCTGGCCAGCTTCTGGTCGTCCAGGCGCGAGCTCTCGCTGTCGATCCGGTTCAGCACCTGGCCGGCCGCGGCGCGCGCCGCGCCGAGGTTGGTGAGCACCGCGTCGATATCGCGCAGGCTGTCGCCGTTGGCCTGCGCCACCTGCGACGCGCGTGCGCCCGGTCGTGTTCAGGCCGGCGATGGCGCGGTCGAGCGTGTCGAACACGCTCAGCGTCGGCGTCGAAGGCGCCAGGTCGAAGCTGTCGCCGCTCGCCGGCGTGCCGCTGACGGCGACGGTCATGCCGTCGACCGTGATCGCCTGGCCCGACACGTAGGGCGCCGCGGTCACGGCCGTCGCGGCGCCGTTCTTCAGCACGGCGTAGGTCGTCACGCCGCCGCTGACGCTGAACTGCAGCGTGTAGTCGGCGCCGGTCAGCGCGCTCGGGTCGGCGACGCGGCCGCTGTCGATGGTGGCGTTGAGGACGCCGGGCGCGGCGCTGGTCACGAACACGCCGTTGCCGGTGCGCGCGGTCAGCCAGGCGGCGTTGCCGTCGGTCGTGAGCGGCAGCCCGGTCGCGTTCTCGGTCAGCGTCTGGCCCGCGGTCGCGGCGTACTGGACGCCGCCGGGCGCGTCGATGAACGGCTTCTGGGTCGCGCCCTGGCCGCCGAACAGATAGGTGCCGGCGCCGTCGCTCTGATTGGCGATCGCGAACAGCTGCGTGCGCACCGACTGCAGCTCGTTGGCGAGGCTCTGCCGCTCGCTGTCGCTGTAGGCGCCGTTGCCGGCGGCAACCAGCAGCTCGCGCGCGTGCTGCATCAGGTCGCCGGCGCTGCCGAGCGAGCTCTCGGTCTGCGCCATCGCGACCTTGCTCGCGTCGACGGCGCGCTGGCTCGTCACGGTGCGCTGGACGCTGGCCAGCGCCCGCTCGGCGCGCGCCGCCGCGGCCGGGTCGTCGCTGGCGCGCTCGACGCGCTTGCCCGAGGTCATCTGCTCCTGCAGCTTCGAGAGCTCGCTCTGGCGCTGCTGCAGCGTGTCGATGCCGGTATCGAAGGCATTGGCGGTGGCGATGCGCATGGTGTGTACCGGTTAGCTGCCCGCTTGCAGCAGCGAGTCGAACACTGACTGCGCGACCTGCAGGATCTTGGCGGCGGCCTGGTAGCTCTGCTGGTACTGGATCAGGCGCGCCGCCTCTTCGTCGAGATTGACGCCGGCCTTGTCGGCGACCGCGTTCTTCGCGTCGGCGGCGATCGATGCCGACTGGTCGGCGGCCGAGCTCGCGCTTTGCACGGTGACGCCGACCGAGGCGAGCGCGCTGGCGTAGGCGTCGACGACGTTGACGCCGGGCGCGGTGACGACGCCGCCGGCGCTGCGCTGGCCGACGATGCCGGCGTCGCGCAACGCCAGCAGCGCGTTGGCGTTGCCGTTGTCGCCTGCCGGAAACGCCGTCTTGGCGACGCTGACCAGGTCGTTCTGCTTCGGCACGCCGCTCAGGTTGAGCTCGAAGCCGTTGAGGGCGATCGGCTGGCCGGCGACCCAAGTGCCGGTGCCGTTGACCGTCGGCAACGCGCCGGTCGTGTCGACCAGGCTGTAGCTGTAGCCGCCGACGTTGTCGGTGAAGGTGAGCGTTGCCGTCAGGTTCGGATTGATCGACGGGCTCACGGCGATGAGCGACGCGAGCGCCGCGGTGCCGGTGTTGGCCGGCGCGAACGTCGCCGCGACCGGCGACGCCGCAGCGATGCCCTTCGGATCGTCGAGGGCGCGCGTGATCGTGCGCGTCGCCGGCGACACCGGCTGGAGCAGGAAGCGGTCGCGCGCGGCCGGCGCGGGCGCAGCGATGTCGATCCGGAAGCCGTCGACGACGCTGCCGTTCGTCACGGTCTGGCTCGTGCCGTCGGCCAGGCGCGTCAGCTTGTAGCTGCCGGCGGGCAACGCCGGATCGGCGACGAGCTCGTAGTCGCTCGGCTGCAGCTCCTTGCTGTCGACGACGCTGATCGAGACGCTCGAGACGCGAACGCCGCTGCCGTTGACGTACGACGCGACCGGCACGCCGCCGGCCATCGCGTTGGTCGACGCGGCCGCGACCGACGCGGCGCCGACCGCGAGCAGCGGCGCGCCCGGCCCGGCCGGCGTGCCGAGGTCGAGGCCGAGCGCCTGCTGCGAGTTGAGGGCGCCGGCGATCGCCGAGGCCATCTGGCCGATCAGGCCGCGCGCGTCGGCGATGTCGTGGTTCTGCACCCGCAAGCAGGCCGGCGACCGATCCGCCGGCGATGAAGCCGTCGGGGAAGGCGCGCGTGGTCGCGCCTTCCTTGATGCCGATCTGCACCTTGCTCGCGTCGTACGGGTCGGCGACGGTCGTGAGCGCGCGTCGCGTCCGCGCCGAGGACGAGCTTCTGGCCGCCGCCGAGGAAGACGCCGACGGTGCCGTCGCTGGCCGCGACCGTCGACACCTGGACGATCTTCGACAGGTCGGAGATCGCCGTGTCGCGCTGGTCGAGCAGCGTGTTCGGATCGTGGCCGCTGCCCTGGGCGTTGGCGATCTTGGCGTTGAGGTCGGCGATCTGCGAGGTCAGCGAGTTGACCGATGCGACCGCGGTCTTGAGGTCCTGGGTGATGCCGTCCTGGAGCGAATCGAGCTGGTCGCTGGCGCTGCGGAACTGCGCCGCCATGTCGCCGACGCGCGCCAGCGCGACCTGCCGCGCCGACGAGTCCTGCGGCTTGTTGGAGACGTCGACGAAGGCGTTGAAGACCTGCTGCGCCGCGTAGCCGAGGCCGTTCTCGCCGGTCGGAAAGACCTGCTCGAGCTGCTGCAGCTGCTGGTTGC
Source organism: uncultured beta proteobacterium (assembly GCA_963766315.1). GTDB lineage: Bacteria > Pseudomonadota > Gammaproteobacteria > Burkholderiales > Burkholderiaceae_C > Schlegelella_A. The sequence goes on along the minus strand of CAVXZM010000005.1, from coordinate 117,353 downwards.
GCGCGTCGTCGGCGGCGGCCAGCGATGCGGTCGTCGCCGCCTCGCGGGTCAGGAAATCGCTGTGCGCGCGGCGTCACCGTCGCGACGTCGACGCCCTTGCCGAAGAAGCCCGATCCGGTCTCGCTGGCTGAGCGAGGTCGCGAGCTCGACGCTCTGGCGCGAGTAGCCAGCGGTGTTGGCGTTGGCGACGTTGTTGCCGGTGACCTGCAGCGCCGCGTAGTTCGCGGTCATCGCCCGCGCGCCGATGCTGAGCAGCGAGGAGACGCTCATGTCGCTCGCCCTCAGGTCGTGCGCTGCAGGCGCAAGGTCGTGTTGATGACGCGCGCGAGCTTGTCGGCGTAGGCCGGGTCGGTGGCGTAGCCGGCGCGCTGCAGGCCCTGCGCGAAGCCCTGCGCCGACGCCGCGCTGGCCGGCGCCTGCGCCGCCTGGGCGACGACGCCGGCGTAGCGCGGGCTCTCCTTCATCAGCCGCGCGTAGTCGCGAAACGATTCTTCGTCCGAGGCGTAGGCGCGAAACTTCGCGCTCACCTTCTGCGCCGCGCCGTCGACGTATTCGGTGGTCGTGATCTCGGTCACCGGACCGCTCCAGCCGGGCGTCGCCTTGATGCCGAACAGGTTGTGCGCCGACGAGCCGTCGGCGTGCCTGATCTCGCGCTTGCCCCAGCCCGATTCGTGCGCCGCCTGGGCGATCATGAACGCCGCCGGGATGCCGCTGGTCGCCTCGGCGCTCTTCGCCGCCGCCTGATGCGTGGCGACGAAATCGATCTGCTTCGGCGACAGCGCCGCGCCCGCCGACGATGCCGCCGCGCCCGCCGCGGCGGGCGCCGCCGGCGCAGCCGCCGCGCCGCCGCCCATCTGGCGCTCGAGCTGGCGCGCGATCGCGTCGGCGAGGCCGCCGGGCAGGCCCGACATCTTGCTCGCGTACTGCGCGTCGAGCATTTCGTTGCCGAGCTGCGTGCCCGAGTTCTCGAGCATCCCCGAGCTCAGCGTCGCCTCGCGCATGCTCTTCATCAGCTGCTGCATGAAGAGCGTCTCGAACTGCTTCGCGGTCGCACGGATCGCCGCTTTCGGGTCGCGCGCGGCGGCCGAGCGCAAGGCCTGGATCGAGGTCGCGTCGCTCACGCCGGCGCTGCCGCCGGCAAGTCCTGGAAGCGACGGCACGCCGCTCGCCGTGCTCATCAGATCACCTCCAGCTCGGCCGTCAGCGCGCCGGCCGACTTCATCGCCTGCAGGATCGCGAGCAGGTCCTGCGGCGTCGCGCCGAGCGAGTTGAGCGCCTTGACGACGTCGGCGAGCTTGACCCCCGGCGCCATCTGCACCAGCGAGCCGGCCTGCTGGGTGATCGTGATGTCGGCCTTCTCGGTGACCGCGGTCTGGCCGGCGCGCGCGAACGGCCCGGGCTGGCTGACCGAGGGCGTGGTGCTGATCGTCACCGACAGGTTGCCGTGCGCGACCGCGCACGCGGCCAGCGTCACCGCCTGGTTCATGACGATCGAGCCGGTGCGCGCGTTGATCACGACCTTGGCCGAAGGCGTCGCCTGCTTGACGTCGAGGTTCTCGATCTCGGCCATGAAGCTGACGCGCGCGTCGGCCGAGGGCGGCATGCGGACGCGCACGACGCGGCCGTCGAGCGCGTCGGCGGTGCCGCTGCCCATGCGGGTGTTGATCGCGCGCACGACCTCGCGCGCGGTGCGCGTAGTCGCTCGCGTTGAGATCGAGCTGGATCGAGTCGCCGTCGGCCATCGGCGTCGCGACGGCGCGCTCGACGGTCGCGCCGTCGGGGATCCGGCCGGCGCTCAGGTGGTTGATCGTCACCTTCGAGCCTGCCGCCGACGGCGCCGGCGCCGCCGACCACCATGTTGCCCTGGGCGAGCGCGTAGATCTGGCCGTCGGCACCCTTCAGCGGCGTCGCGATCAGGGTGCCGCCGCGCAGGCTCTTGGCGTTGGCGAGCGACGAGACGTTGACGTCGATCGTCTGCCCGGGTTGCGCGAACGGCGGCAGCTGCGCCGTCACCATCACGGTGGCGAGGTTCTTGAGCTGCATGTTGGTGCCGGGCGGAACCGTCACGCCCATCTGCTGCAGCATCGCCAGCAAGGTCTGGATCGCGAACGGCGCCGAGGTCGTCTGGTCGCCCGTGCCGTCGAGGCCGACGACCAGGCCGTAGCCGACCAGCTGGTTCATCCGCACGCCCTGGACCGAGGCGACTTCCTTGATCCGCGCCGCGTGCGCCGGTGCCGGCCACCACACGGCGGCGCTGGCGAGCAGAGCGGCGACGAAGAGCGAGGCGCGAAGGATGCGATCGATCGGATGCATGCGGAGTCCCGGAACAGAACTCCGATTCTTCGCGTGCCTAGATCGGCAGAACGTTCAAAAAGAAGCGGCTGAGCCAGCCAGTTCCCTGGGCATCGGCCTGCGCGCCGCGGCCGCGCTGCTCGATCCGCACGTTGGCGATGTTGGCCGAGGGGATGACGTTGCCGGACTGGATCATGATCGGATCGACCTGGCCGGAGAAGCGCAGCACGTCGACGTTGTGGTTGACGCCGATCTGCTTCTCGCCCGCGACCACGAGGTGGCCGTTCGGCAGCACCGCGGTGACGACGGCGGTGATCGTTCCCGAGAAGTCGTTGGTGTTCTCGGTCGAGCCGGTGCCGGCCGAGCTGATCGCCGTGCTGCCGGCGGCGCTGGCGCGATTGAACGAGTTCGCCGACAACCCGGGCAGCGCGGTGACGCTGGCCGCGAGCTTGCCGCTCTTGTCGATCGAGCTGGTGCTCTTTTGCGTCGCCGAGATCTTCTCGACGATCTGGACCGTGATCGAGTCGCCGACCAGGCGCGCGCGGTGATCCTCGAACAGCGGCCGGTACTGCGTCGACTGGAAGATCGAGCCGTTGGAGATCGGCGGCGCGACGTAGGCGACCGGCGTGGCGTAGATCGGCGTGGCGATGTCGACCGGCGGGCGCGGGTTGAGCTGCTCGCAGCCGGCGAGCGCGGCGAACAGCGCCGCGCAGATGACGGCGCAGGCGAGGACGGTGGCGAAGCGCTTCATGCCGGGCTCGCTCATAGCGCCGCGAGCTTTTGCAGCATCTGGTCCGAGGTCTGGATCGCCTTCGAGTTGAGCTCGTAGGCGCGCTGCGTCTGGATCATCTGCACCAGCTCCTCGACGACGTTGACGTTCGAGGTTTCGACGAAGCCCTGCTGCACCGTGCCCAGGCCGTTCAGGCCCGGGACGCCGGTGATCGGCGTTCCCGACGCGCCGGTCTCGGCATAGAGGTTGCCGCCCTTGGGCTCGAGGCCGGCGGCGTTGATGAAGTTCGCCAGCTGCAGCTGGCCGATCGGCTGCGGCGTCGCCTGGCCGGGCAGCACGACGGTGACGGTGCCGTCGTTGCCGATCGTCACGCTCTGCGCCGCAGCCGGGATCGTGATCCCGGGCTGGACCGTGTAGCCGGTGTTGGTGACGAGCTGGCCGGTCGAGCTCACCTGGAACGAGCCGTCGCGCGTGTAGGCGGTCGTGCCGTCGGGCATCTGCACCTGGAAGAAGCCGTTGCCGCGGATCGCGACGTCGAGCGGATTCGAGCTCTGCTGCAGGTTGCCCTGGCTGAAGTTGCGCGCGGTCGCGACGGCGCGCGTGCCGAGGCCGAGCTGCAGGCCGGTCGGCAGCTCGGTCTGGTCGCTGCTCGAGGCGCCGGCCTGGCGCATGTTCTGGTACATCAGGTCCTCGAACACCGCGTGCGAGCGCTTGTAGCCGTTCGTCGAGACGTTGGCGAGGTTGTTCGAGATGTTGTCCAGCTGGGTTTGCTGGGCCTCCATCCCGGTCTTCGAAATCCACAGCGATCGCATCATGGCGCGGCTCCGGTCAATGCCGGCCATGGTGCTGTCCGGCGCACGCCGGCAAGCCGCGAAAAGCGGGGCAATCGCGCGCCTCTTCGCGGCGCGGCGCCCGCCGCTGCTTCAGGGCTCGCTCTGGAACATCGAGTCGGTGCCCGACAGCTCGGTCACCGTCATCCCGGCGTTGGCGCCAGCGCTCGCACCAGCAGCACCGGCACGGCGACGTGGTTGAGCAGATGGCCGGCGTCGTGGCTCATGAAGAGGCGGCTCAGCGCCTGGCCGGCGTGCGTGCCGAGGACGACCAGATCGGCGCCCGACTGCTCGGCCTGGCGCGCCACCAGCGCCTGCAGGTCTTCGCCGCCGCTCCGCACCAGCGCCGTCGCGCTGGCCACGCCGCCCTGCGCGGCGAGCGCCTGGGCATGACGCAGCACCGCTTCGCCGCGCTCGCGCACGACCTCGCGCAGATCGCCGCCGGTCGCGTCGGCGCCGTCGCCGTCGCCGTCGAAGGCGCGGTCGTCGACGATGTTCATCAGATGAAGCCGGGCGCCGATCGCGCCGGCGAGCCTGATCGCCTCTTCGAGGCCCGCCGCTGCAGCCGGGCTACCGTCGACGGGAACGAGCAAGGTTCGGTACATGACGACGCCCGATGCGCCGCGATCGCGGCGCGCGCCATTGTCAGTCAGCCGCCGCCGAGCTGTCGATACGACCGCGTTGGCCACAGCGCGTCGAGCTCCCGGCGAGCGGCAGCGCGCGAGCGCGCCCGCGCGATCAGCTGACGGCGAGCAGCTGCGACGCCGCCTTGTCGTCGCCCTCGGCGGTGGTGAGCGATTTCATCTGCGCCTCGAACTGGCGCGCGGCGGCGATCATCTCGACCATGGTCTCGACCGCGCTCACGTTCGAGCCTTCGAGCGCGCCGTCCTGGACCTGCGCCGTCGGGTCGGCCGCAAGATCGCCGTCGGCGGCGCGGAAAAGGCCGTCGCTGCCGCGCGTCAGCGGGCCTTCGGGGGTGACCAGCTTGAGCTTGCCGATGACGTTGCTGCGGCCGCGCGAATCGGTGGCGCTCACGGTGCCGTCGCCGGCGATGCTCGCCTCGGTCTCGGGCGGCAGCGAGATCGGTCCGCCGTCGCCGAGCACCGTCAGCCCCGAGCTCGTGACCAGATTGCCTTCGGCGTTGACGTCGAGCGCGCCGAAGCGCGTGTAGGCCTCGGTGCCGTCCAGCCCCTGCACGGCGAGCCAGGCCGAGCCCTTCATGGCGACGTCGAGCTTGCGGCCGGTCGCGGCGACCTGTCCCGGCGAGGCGTCGTAGCCGGGCGTCGACTCGAGCGCGAAGACGCGCGTGCTGGCGCCGCTGCCTTCGACCGGCACGGCGCGAAACGCCGCCAGCTCGGCGCGAAAGCCGACCGTCGAGACGTTGGCGAGGTTGTTGGCGAGCGTGTCCTGGCGCTGCATGGTCGCCTTCGCGCCCGACATCGAGAGGTAGATGAGGCGGTCCATGGCAGTCGTCCTTCGCTTCGTTCAGACCGAGGCGATCAGCGCAGATTGACGATCGTCTGCAGGATCTGGTCTTCGGTCTTGATCGTCTGCGCGTTGGCCTGATAGGCGCGCTGCGCGGTGATCATGTTGACCAGCTCGGCCGTCAGGTCGACGTTCGACTCCTCGACCGCGCCGGCCTGCAGCACGCCGAGGTTGCCGGCGCCGGGCGGGCCGACGACCGGGCTCGCCCGACGCGCCGTCTGCGCGCCAGCCGTTGCCGCCGATCGGCTCGAGTCCCTGCGGGTTGCGGAAGGTGGCGAGCTCGAGCTGGCCGGCCGGCTTGGTCTGGCCGTTCGAATAGCGTCGCGGTGACGATGCCGTTGGCATCGAACTGAGACGCCGATCAGCTGGCCGGCGGCATAGCCGTCCTGCGCCAGCGTCGGTGACGCCGAACTGCGAGCCGTACTGCGTGGCACTCGGAGACGTCGAGGGCGACGCCGGTGATCGGCACCGTGGTCGCGCCGGCGGCGTTGGTGACCGAGGGAATGTCGATCGCGACCGTGCCCGCGGGCGCGGTCGGCGCGCCGCCGTTGCTCGGGAACGTGATCGTGGTCGAGGCCGCCGGGTTGCCGCCCGAGGTCGTGATTGGCGTGCCGTTGGCGGCGACGTAGACGTTCCAGGTGTCGGTGCTCGCCTTCTGGAAGTAGTAGGTCAGCGCCACCGTCCTGGCCCTTGGCGTCGTAGACGGTCTGCGAGGTCGCGTTGTTGTAGGTCGACGGGTCGGCGAAGTCGATCGGCGCGCCGGCGCTCGGCAAGGTCACGCCGAGGCGGGAATCGAGGTTCATCTCCATGCCGATCGTCGTCGTCACCGCCGGCGTGATGCCGCCGGTCGGCATCTGCAGCGGGCCGGCGGCGCCGGGGATGATGGTGCCGGTCGCGTCGGCCGGATAGCCCATCAGCTGCTGGCCCTGGTCGTTGACGATGAAGCCGTCGCTATCGGCCTTGAACTGGCCGTTTCTCGTATAGCTCACCGCGCCGGCCGGGCTCTTGACCTCGAAGAAGCCGTTGCCGTTGATGGCGACGTCGAGCGGGTTGTCGGTCGCGGTGATCGTTCCCTGCGTGAACTGCTGCGCCACCGCGGCGACGCTGACGCCGATGCCGACGTTGTTGGCGCTGCCGCCGAGAGCGTTGGCGTAGACGTCGGCGAACTCGGCGCGCGCCGACTTGGCGCCGACGGTGTTGGCGTTGGCGATGTTGTTGCCGATCACCTCGAGGCTCTTGCTCGAGGCGTTGAGGCCGGAAAGACCTTGCTGGAAGCCCATGGCGATGCTCTTTCTGAAGGCGCGGCCGCTGACCGCGGGACGAGGTGCTAGTTGAAGGCCTTGACCGCGCTGTACGGCACGGTGCCCGAGCTCTGCGAGCTCGAGGTTGAAGGTGGTGCCGGAGGTGCTGACCGCGTCGACGCGATCGCGCATCAGCGCCGTCGCCGTGGTCGCGACGCCGCCGCTGGTGGCGCTGACGCGGAAGGTGAGGCCGCTCGCCGCGGTCGCCGTGCCCGACGGCCAGTCGAAGCTGTGCACGCCGGCGCCTGCGGCGCCGAGGTTGAGCGTCTGCACGACCGCGCCGCTCGGGCTCAGGATATCGACCTTGACCGCATCGGCGGGACCGGTGAGCTCGAAGCCGCCCTGCCCGACCGCGGCGGTCTCGTCGATGCTCAGCTTGTTGCCGGGGACGATCACGTCGCGGCCGACCAGCGACGCGCCCTGCACCGCCTGCATCTGCATGAACTGCGACGACAGGCCCTGCACGGTGGTGTTGAGCTTGTCGATGCCGGTGACGGTGTTGATCTGCGCCATCTGGCTCGTCACCTCGGCGTTGTCCATCGGGTTGAGCGGATCCTGGTTCTGCATCTGCGCGACCAGCAGCTTCAGGAAGCGGTCGGCGGTGACCGTGGTGTCGGCCGTCGACGCGACCGCCGGGGTCGAGGTGACGTTGACGTCGCTCGTGGTCGAGCTCGGGGCGCTGACGGCCATGGTCGTTCTCCGGAAATCGTGGGGTCGCGGGTCGCTCAGCCCTGGCCGAGCTGGATCGTCTTCAGCAGCAGGTTCTTGGCGGTGTTCATCACTTCGAGGTTGTTCTGGTACGAGCGCGAGGCCGAGATCATGTTGACCATCTCCTCGACCGCGTTGACGTTGCTGTAGGTGACGTAGCCGTCGGCGTCGGCGCTCGGGTGCTTCGGGTCGTGCACCTTGCGGCCGGGCGTCTGGTCCTCGCTGATCGTGCTGACGCGAACGCCGGCGCGCGGTCGGGTCGTTGGCCAGTCTCGCCCATCAGCTCGGTCTGGAACGTGACCTGGCGCGCCTTGTAGGCCTGGCCGTTCGGGCCGGCGACGGTGTCGGCGTTGGCCAGGTTGGAGGCGACGACGTTGAGCCGCTGGCTCTGCGCGCTCGCCGCGCTGCCGGAGACGTTGAAGATCGACAGCATCGTGGCCATGGCGATTCCTATTGCCCCGTGATCGACGACAGCGCCGTCCGCACGTTGCTGTTGATGAAGCGCAGCGTCGCCTCGTACTTGATCGCGTTGTCGGCGAAGCTCGCGCGCTCGCGGTCCATGTCGACGGTGTTGCTGTCGATGCTGGTCTGCGACGGCGTCGCGTAGAGCAGCTCGCTCGCGACCGTGCCGCCGCTCAAGCCCGGCGCGCCGGCGCCGATATGTCCGGCGTGGGTGGTCGCGATCGCGCTCGCCGCGGGCAGGCTGCCGGTCGCGGCGCGCAAGGTCTTGGCGAAGTCCATATCGCGGGCGACGTAGCCCGGCGTGTCGGCGTTGGCGATGTTGCTGGCGATCAGGCGCTGGCGCTCGGAGCGCAGCTGCAAGGCCTGGCCCTGGAAGTCGAGCGGATCGGTCAGTCGGTTCAGCATGGCAGGCCCTCGCTTGGCGGGGTCGCAGCGGAATGCACGAGGGCAGCCCGCGACGACGTGAAGGCATTGTCTGGAGCGGTCCGGCCGACATAAGCGCGAATAAGCCGGACTTTCCTGGCCTGTTCGCGCCCTGCGGCGAGCGGGCCGCTTCTACAGTGGCGCCATGTTGTCGATCGTCCTCTTCACCCCGCTCGCGCGCGTCGCGCCACGCACGCTCGCCTGGGCGCTCCTGGTCGTCTGCGGCCTGTTCGCCGCCGGTGTTCCGGCCAATGCCGACGAGGCGCAGCCGGCGCTCGCCGCCGCGCTCGTCGACCAGGTCCGCTCGCTCGCTGCCGACAAGGCCGCGCTGCCGCGGCAACGCGCGCGTCGAGGTCGTCGTCGGCCAGCTCGATCCGCGCCTGCACCTCGCGCCATGCGACCGCGTCGAGCCCTACCTGCCGCCGAACGTCCGCCTGTGGGGCAAGAGCCGGATCGGCCTGCGCTGCAAGGAAGGACGCACCGCCTGGAACGTCTACCTGCCGATCACCGTCAAGGTCTGGGGCCGCGCGCTCGTCGTCCCCGCCGGGCGCCGCGGCCGGCAGCGTCGTTCAGGAGGCCGACCTCGACGAAGCCGAGGTCGACCTCGCCGAGGAGCCGACGCCGACCTTCCTCGACAAGAAGCTGGTCGCCGGCCGGACCCTGGCCCAGCCGCTTCGGCCCGGGCAGGCGGTGCGCCAGGGACACATCAAGCTGCGCCAGTGGTTCGCCGCCGGCGAGACCGTCAAGCTGGTCGCCGCCGGCGACGGCTTCGCCCTCGAAGGCGCCGGCCAGGCGATCACCAACGGCATCGAAGGCCAGCCGGCGCGGGTTCGCACCGAGAGCGGCCACGTCGTCACCGGCCTGCCGACCGGCGAGCGGCGCCTCGAGCTGACCCTCTGAACGCGGGGGTCCGGGTGGCAAAAAGCTCTAAAGTCGTCGCCCGCGGGGCCGATAGTCCGTCCATGACGACGGTACCGGCCCGGCCGGCGAGCCCCTGGAGAGCCTCATGAAGATCGGACAGCCCGCTGACAAACCGCTGCCGGCACCCGCCGCCGGCGCGGCCGCGCCCGCGGCGGCCGATGCCGCGAAGACCGCCGCCGTGGCCGGCCATGGCCAGGCTGCTGCGCCAACGGTCGACGCCAGCGCGACGGTCGCGCTGTCGAGCACGCGCGTCGACCCTGCTCTCGGGCGGAACCTCGGGCGAGTTCGACGCCGACAAGGTCGCCCGGGTCGGCCAGTCGATCGCCGACGGCACCTTCAAGATCAACCCCGAGGCGATCGCCGACAAGCTGATCGCGAACGCGCAGGAGCTCCTCACCAAGGTGCAGGGGTGATGCCGGCGGCCGAGCAGACGACCGCCGCGCACGCGCCTGAGCTCGAGGTCCGCCTCGCCGCGGTCGAGACCCGGCTCGTCGCCCTCGGCAACGCGCTTCGCGCGCGCGACTCCGCCGGGATCGACCTGCACGCCGCCGAGCTCCATCGCGCGCTGGCGAGCGCGGTCAGCCAGTTCTCCGACGCCGCCAAGAGCGGACCGCTGCCGCCGGCCCTGCGCAGCCGCCTCGCGACCGCCAGCGGCGAGGTCGCGGCGCAGCGCGAGTCGCTCGCGCGCGCGACCGCGGCGCTCGATCGGGCGATCGACGTGCTTCTGCCGCGTGACGGTCTGCCGCTCTATTCGGCCATCGGCAGCGCCGATCGCGGCGTCTTCAAGAGCGGCGTGATCCGCGCCTAAGCTTCGCACCCGCTTGCTCCGGCGCGAGCGCGGAGCTGCGCCGCCTAGCCCACCGCGCAATCCGACATCGGCTGTTCCTCGACCCACCGGTCGGCGGCGGCGCGATCGTCGACACTCTCCCCGGTGGTCGCGCTGCCGTCGAAGAGGACGCGCCAGACCGCGTCCTTCGGGTCGCGCACCCAAACCGTCTGGAACATACCGACGCGCCACGCCGGCGACGCCGTCCTTCATCGTCTGCAAAATGTAGGGCCCGCGCGAGATGGCGATCGTCGGCTCGCCGCCGATGGTGACGATCCCTGGCCGCCAGCGCAGCGCGAGCACCTTGCCTTCGACGATGCCGGCCCAGCTCTTCATCACCGACTCGCGGCCGCGCTCGGCGTCGGCGGTGGCGACGCTGAATACCGTGCCGGCATGGAGGAACGACTCGAACGCGGCCACGTCGTGGCGCTCGACCGAGCGCGCGAAGCCCTGCTCGCGACGCCAAACCGCGCACTCGTCGGGGCTCGCCGGCAGCCGCTTGGCCGCCAGCGGCAGCGGCTTGACGTCGATCGGCGCGCCTTGTGCGGAAACCTGCACTGCGCTGACCGCAAGGACGACCGCGATCGCGCGACGCGGCAACGTCAGAGCGCTCCGGTTCGCGTCATGCCGAACGCCTTGACCATGCGCACGCTGGTCTCCCGACCGCCGTAGTAGCCCGGCAGCAATTGCGCCTGCGAATAGCCGAGGCGAAAGTAGAAGGCGCGCGCAGCATCGTTGCTGGCGCGCGCCTCGAGCGTGATCCGGCCGACGCCCGCGACCCGCGCCGAGCGCTCGAGCCATTCGACCAGCGCGCTGCCGACGCCCGAGCGTCGATGCGCAGGCTTGACCGCGAGCAGCAGCAGGTGCGCTTCCTCCTCGCCGTACTTCATGATCGCGAAGCCGGCACGATCGGCGTCGCGCACGGCGACGATCGAGTTGGTGTCGCGATGGCGCAGGTTTCTCAGGATGCGCTCGCGCGTCCAGCTCCAGCCAAGCCCGTGCTCGATGTAGTCGCGCGACATCTCGGCGATGCCGAGCGCGTCGGCGCGGGTCGCGAAGCGGATCGGAGGTCGCTGGCGAGTCGCTGCTCATCGGCCCATTCTGCGACAACCGCAAACGCCGCCGTGGGCCGCGCGCGACGCCTTGCCGCGCGGTGCTGTATGCCCGTACAGTTACTGCTTCATGTCCCGGCTCATCGCCCACATCGACATGGACGCGTTCTATGCGTCGGTCGAGCTGCTGCGCTACCCCGAGCTGCGCGGCCGCGCCGTGGTCATCGGCGGCGGTCGCGCCAGCCAGCCGCGGCGGCGCCCCGACGGCACGCGCGAGTTCTCGGCGCTGCGCGACTACGTCGGCCGCGGCGTCGTCACGACCAGCACTTACGAGGCGAGGAAGTTCGGCGTGTTCTCGGCGATGGGGATGATGAAGTCGGCAGTGCTCGCGCCCGACGCGGTGCTGCTGCCGGTCGACTTCGACGAGTACCGCAAGTACTCGCGCCTGTTCAAGGGCGCGGTGCGCGAGATCGCGCCGCTGATCGAGGATCGCGGCATCGACGAGATCTATGCCGACCTGAGCGAGCTTCCCGGCGTTCACGACGACGCCGGCCGCGCGGTCGGCCTGGCGCTGAAGGCCGCCGTGCGCGAGCGCACCGGCCTCACCTGCTCGATCGGCATCACGCCGAACAAGTTGCTCTCGAAGATCGCCTCCGAGCTCGACAAGCCCGATGGCCTGACCCTGCTCGGCCACGCCGAACATCGCCACGCGCGTCTGGCCGCTGGCCGCGCGCAAGGTCAACGGCATCGGCCCGAAGGCGGCGGAAAAGCTCGCCGGCTTCGGCCTGAACACGATCGGCGACATCGCCGGCGCCGATCCGGCGTTCCTGATCGAGCACTTCGGCAAGAGCTTCGGCGCTTGGCTGCACGCGGCGTCGCACGGCCGCGACGAGCGGGCCGTCGTCACCGAGAGCGAGCCGAAGTCGATCAGCCGCGAGACCACCTTCGAGCGCGACCTGCACGCGGTGCGCGATCGCGCCGAGCTGGGCGCGATCCTGACCGAGCTCTGCGAAGAGCTCGCGGGCGACCTGGCGCGCAAGGGCTACGCGGCGAAGACGCTCGGCGTGAAACTGCGCTTCGACGATTTCAAGATCGCGACGCGCGACCTGACCCTGCCGAGCCACGTCCTCGGTGCGCCGCGAAATCCGCAGCGCCGCCGGCCAGTGCCTGAAGCGTGTCGACCTGAGCCGGCGCCTGCGCCTGATCGGCGTGCGCGCCAGCGCGCTGGCACGCGTGGCCGACCTGGTCGCGCCGCTTGCCGCGGTCGACGCCGGGCCGGCGGCGGCGGCCATCGCGCGCGAGCCCACCGGTGATTACAGCCTGCCGCTGTTCGACGACGCATCGTAGGATCGGCGCACCGCAAACGCCGCCCGAGGCCATGGCCGTCATCACCAACATCGAGGACCTGCGCGTTCTCGCCCAGCAGCGCGTGCCGCGCATGTTCTACGACTACGCCGACTCGGGCTCGTGGACCGAGGGCACCTACCGCGCCAACGAGAGCGACTTCCAGCGCATCAAGCTGCGCCAGCGCGTCGCCGTCGACATGGACAACCGCACGCTCGCGACGACGATGGTCGGCATCCCGGCGGCGATGCCGGTGGCGATCGCGCCGACCGGTCTCACCGGCATGCAGCATGCCGATGGCGAGATCCTCGCGGCGCGCGCGGCCGAGAAATTCGGCATCCCTTTCACGCTCAGCATGATGAGCATCTGCTCGATCGAGGACATCGCCGCCAACACCAAGGCGCCGTTCTGGTTCCAGCCGTACATGCTGCGCGACCGCGCCTTCATGGAGCGGCTGTTCGAGCGCGCCCGCGCGGCCAAATGCAGCGCGCTCGTGCTCACGCTCGACCTGCAGATCCTCGGCCAGCGCCACAAGGACCTGAAGAACGGCCTCACCGCGCCGCCCAAGCCGACCCTCGCCAACATCGTCAACCTGATGACCAAGCCGCGCTGGTGCCTGGCCATGCTCGGCACCAAGCGACGCAGCTTCGGCAACATCGTCGGCCATGTCGACAACGTCGGCGACCCGGCGTCGCTCTTCGCCTGGACGGCGCAGCAGTTCGACCCGACCCTGAGCTGGGCCGACGTCGAATGGGTGAAGAAGCGCTGGGGCGGGAAGCTCATCCTGAAGGGCATCCTCGACGTCGAGGACGCGAAGCTCGCGGTCGCGAGCGGCGCCGACGCGATCGTCGTCTCGAACCACGGCGGCCGCCAGCTCGACGGCGCGCCGTCGTCGATCAGCGCCTTGCCGGCGATCGCCGATGCGGTCGGCTCGCAGATCGAGGTCTGGATGGACGGCGGCATCCGCTCCGGCCAGGACGTGCTCAAGGCCTGGGCGCTCGGCGCGCGCGGCACGATGATCGGCCGCGCCTTTCTCTACGGCCTCGGGCGCGATGGGCGAGGCCGGCGTCACGCGCGCGCTCGAGATCCTCTACAAGGAGCTCGACCTGACGATGGCGTTCTGCGGCCACACCGACATCCGCGGCGTCGACCGGCGCGTACTGCTCCCGGGGACCTACTGAGAGCGTCGAGCCACGCCATGAAGCTTGCCGAGTTCGAGGCGATGAAGGCCTGGCACCAGCGCCATTGGCGCGACCAGCCGCGTCGAGAAGCACGTCTGGGACATCGTCCTCACGCTCTGGCTCGCCGGCTGGGTCGGAGTCCCCTCCGCGTTCGTGATCCATGCGCGCTGGGCCGAGGTGGTCTGCGTCGCCCTGCTGTTCCTTCCCGGCGCCTACGTCGCCCTGCGCCGACGGCTGCACCGGAGCGGCGTGCTGCGTTGCGACTGGAGCGCAGCGCTCAAGCGCCAGGCGCGCCGCTAGACGTCACCGCGACCCTCGAAGGTGTTGCAGCGGTCGATGCTGCCGCCCTCGACCCCGCGCTTGAACCAGTTGACGCGTTGCGCGCTGGTGCCATGGGTGAAGGTCTCGGGCACGACCGTGCCGCGGGTCTTGCGCTGCAAGGTGTCGTCGCCGATCTGCGCGGCGGCGTTGAGCGCCGTTTCGATGTCGCCCGGCTCGAGGCGCCAGCCCTGCTCCTTCTGCGAGCGCGCGGCCCAGACGCCGGCGAAGCAGTCGGCCTGGAGCTCGACGCGAACGCTGATCGCGTTGGCCTGCGCCTCGCCGCCGCGGCCGCGCATCGCCTCGACCTTGTCCATGATGCCGAGCTGGTTCTGGACGTGGTGGCCGACTTCGTGGGCGATCACGTAGGCCTGCGCGAACTGCCCCGGCGCGCCGAGCTTTTGCTCGAGCACCTTGTAGAAGCGCAGATCGATGTAGACCTTCTGGTCGTTCGGGCAATAGAACGGCCCCATCGCCGCTTCGCCCTGGCCGCACGCGGTCGGCCAGCTGCCACTGAAGAGAACCAGCTTCGGCGGCTGATAGGTCCGGCCGGACTCCTTGAAGATGTCGGTCCAGACGACCTCGGTGCTCTTCAGCACCTGCGAGACGAAGCGCGCGCCGGCGTCGTTGGCAGGCGGCGCCGGCGCGGGACCTTGCTGCTGAACCGTCGGCGCCTGGCTGCCACCGTCCATCAGGCCGAGCAGCGTGAGCGGATTGATGCCGAAGATCCAGCCGGCGATGACCGCGATCGCGATGCTGCCGATGCCCAGGCCGCCGCCGCCGATACGGAAGCCACCCCCTCCGCCGCCCATGCCGCGCACGTCTTCGACGTTGCTGCTTTCGTCCTGACCGTCCATCCGCATGTCGATCCCCCGGCGTGAAGTCCCAGAATCCTAGCCCCCTCGGCCGGTGGCGCGATGTCGGCCAAAAGGCTGCCCACGTGTCAGGCCCCACGCGGCCGTGCGGTCGCTCACACGCAAAGGGCGTCGCGTACCGGCCACGAATGGCCGCCAGCGGCGCCAGTTGTCCTACCATCGGGGGCGTCGCCGCTTCGAGGCCCGCCATGCGCACCGCCACCGAGCTTCTCGCCCAGTACGCCGAATACCACCGCGATCGGCGCAACATCGTCAGCCATTTCGTCGGCGTGCCCATGATCGTGTTCGGCATCGGCGTGCTCCTGGCGCGGCCGACGCTGGCCACCGGCGGCGTCGCGCTCACTCCGGCTTGGCTCGTGTTCGCCGTCGCCTGCGGCTGGTACCTGACGCGCGGCAACGCCGTGCTCGGCGTCGCCGTCAGCGCCGGCGTCGCCACGCTGCTCTGGCTCGGGCAACACGTCTCGGGCGGCAGCATTCCCGCCTGGCTCGGCTGGGGTGCGGGGTTTTTTCTCGTCGGCTGGCTGATTCAGTTCGTCGGTCACTGGTACGAGGGCCGAAAGCCCGCGTTCGTCGACGATATCGTCGGCCTGCTCGTCGGGCCGATGTTCATCACCGCCGAGGCGATGTTCATGCTCGGCTGGAACAAGCCGCTGCTCTCGGAGATCGAGCGCCGCGCCGGGCCGACGATGATGCGCGACATCGCCCGGATCGCCTAGGCGCCCGGCAGTTCGGCGTATTCACAGCGCGCCGCGTTGGCGAGAATGAATCGGGCGACGGCGTCGGCGTCGTTGAGATCGAGCACGGGAAGTCGCGTCGACACGGGCAGCGAATCCGCGTCGTCGGTCGCGACGGCGATGACATACGGGTCGTCCGGGTAGCGCACCGGCTTGCCGGTTTGCGGACGCCAGATCTCGATCTTTGGCAACGCCGCGCTCTTGAATCCCTCGACCAGGACCCAGTCGCACTCGCTCAGCTCGGCGATGAGCTGCTCGACGCCCGGCGCCTTCCTGCTCGGGAATTCACGCATCTTGGCCAGGCGCCGGTCCGATGCGATCACGACCTCGAACGCCCCCGCTTGCCGGTGGCGCCACGAGTCCTTGCCTTCGTGGTCGATGTCGAAGTCGTGATGGGCATGCTTGACCACCGAGACGCGCTCGCCGGCCAGGCGCAAGCGGACGATGAGCTGCTCGACCAGGGTGGTCTTGCCCGAACCTGAGTAGCCGCAGAAGGCGATGACATGCATCGCTCGAGTTTAATGAGGCGGGAAAGCGTTGATCGGGCGCCAGCCGGGCGCGTCGAATAATCGATCGCATGCAAGACCCGACCCGCGCGCATTCGTTCGAGCCGTCCGGCTGGCTCGCCCCGTCCGATGCGTTCCTGCGCTCGTTGCTCGACTTGCCCGAGCTCGCGCTGGTCGAGGAGTCGTGCGTCAACGAGGTTCGGCTGCACGAAAGCCTGGTCGAGCGACCGCGGCAGAAGGTGGCCGCCGACGCCCTCGCCGCCGTCGCCGATGTCGATGCGCGGGCGAACTACTCGACCTATCTCTCGGTCCGCGATGCGCTCTGCGCGGCGGGGACGCTCGAGGGCTACTACCTCGCCCTGCTGCGCGGCGGCCCGATCGCGATCCCGCCGGTGTTCGTCGAACGCATCGTGGCCGCCATCGTCGCGCATCTGCTCGCTGGCGACGCCGACCCGTTCGAGCGCCGCGCCGGTCAGCTGCTCTACCGGCAGCAGCGCATCGCTCTCCACGATGGCCGCGTCCTGAGCGCCGACCTGGAAGCAGTCGACCGCCTGGATCAGGGACCCGCGTTCGACGTCATGCGACTCACCGCCGAAGGAGCGGGCGATGTCGCCGGCGCGGGCCTGTCGGTGCTGGGGACCGGCAACGCGCACCTGTTCGAGGCCGCCGCAGATCCGTTCGCCTTCGTCCTCGATCTGACCCATGAGGTCGCTCACGACGTCGGTCACGGCCTCGTCTTCACCATGACCCGCGCTCGCTCGGGCCAGGCCGCGCTCGCCCGCGTGCTCGAAAGGTGGCTCGCCCATCTGCTGGGCGTTCGCACGACGATCCGCGCGCTGCCAAGAATCGACGACGCCGCCTGGTCCTGGCACATCGGTCTCGACGTCGAATCGACGTCGCTGCTGAACGATCTCTATCGCGGCCATCGACCCGACGCCGAGCGGCTGCGCCGGCTGATCGGATTGTTTCGCCTCGACTTCGCGGATCCGGCAGAGATGCGCCCGGATCTCGCCGGCAAGCCGGCCTATCTCGGACTGGCGATGACCGAACGACGGCACGCTCCGCCTGAAGCCGCAGAACCTGCTCGTCAACCTGCCGCTCGCCGCGGAGAACTGACGGTCGCGGCGAGCGTCGCGCCGAGCCTACTGTCCGGCGTTGGGAAAGAAGAGCTGCTCGCCGTTGATCTTGTAGTTGCCGATCACCGCCTGTCCTGCCGGCGCGACGAGCCAGTCGGCGAACGTCTGCGCGAGCGCGACCTTGACGTGCGGATGGCGCGCCGGGTTGACGACGATCACGCCGTACTGGTTGAAGAGCCGGCGGTCGCCTTCGACCAGCACCGCCAGATCGCCGCGATTCTTGAAGTTGAGCCAGGTGCCGCGATCCGACAGCACGTAGGCATTGGAGGACGAAGCGATATTGAGCGCCGGGCCCATGCCGCAGCCGCACGATTGGTATTGCGCGAGCCGTGCCGCCGGTGCGTCGATTCCCGCGCTCTTCCAGTAGCGAAGCTCGGCGGCATGGGTGCCGCTGTTGTCGCCGCGCGAGACGAAGGTCGCGGTGCCGCCGGCGAGCTTGCCGAGGGCGACGACGATGTCCTTGCCCTTGACCGCCGCCGGATCGCTCTTCGGACCGATCAGGACGAAATCGTTGTACATCACCTCGCGGCGGCCGAGCCCCCAGCCTTCGGCGACGAACTTTTCCTCGGCGACGCGGTCGTGGACGAAAAGAAGATCGGCATCGCCGCGCCGGCCCATGTCGAGCGCCTGACCGGTGCCGACGGCGACGACGCGAACCTCGATCCCGGTGGCGGCGGTGAAGGCGGGCAGCAGGTGCGGAAACAGCCCCGACTGCTCGGTGCTGGTGGTCGAAGCGACGGTGATGAATTGCCCCTGCGCGACTCCCACCGCCGGCAGTGCCATTGCCGCGACGGCAAGACCCGACCAAAGCAACCGCCGCATCGCGCAGTTCAATCGACTGACCATGACAGATCGCCTTTCAGGAAGAGGTCGGCGCGACGGCCGCTGTGGATGGAGAAGAATTCCGCGGTCGGAAGATCGAGGTCGACCCGGCCGCCGTCCATGTAGATGACGCGCTTGGCCAGACGCTTGGCCTGGCCGAGATTGTGCGTGCTCATCACGAGCGTCATGCCGTCGGCGGCGAAGCCTGCGAGCAGCGACTCGACCTCCTTCTTGGCCGATGGGTCGAGGTTGGCGGTCGGCTCGTCGAGGAACAGGATGTCGGGGCGAACCGCCCAGCCCCGGGCCAGCGCCAGGCGTTGCTGCTCGCCGCCGGAGAGCGATCGCGCCGGCCGGTCGCGCAGGCCGAAGAGACCGACCCGCTGTAGCGCCTCGATCGCGCGCTTCATTCGCGCCTGGGCGCTCAGGCGACGATCGCCGAGCCAGAGCGCCAGGCGCAGGTTGTTCAGGACCGACAGGCGCAGCAGGAACGGACGCTGGAAGACCATCGCCTGGCGCGCTGCCGACGGACCGAGGGACCGCATTCCCGAATGATCGACGACGCCGTGCAGCAAACGCAGCAGCGTGGTCTTGCCCGAGCCATTGGCGCCGACGACGGCGATCGACTCGCCCGCGTGAAGGGACAGGCTGACGTCGCGAACGGCGCGAACGGCGCCGAACGACACCGTCGCAGCGCGCAGCGTGACCAGTGCGATCGGCGACTCGGGCGACGCGGCGGCGATCAATGGAGCTCGGCGGGCGCGAGGCCTCGGCCGCTCGGAATCAAGGCGATCATGACGTTGAGGAGCGCGACCACCGCGAGCAGGACGACGCCGAGCGCGAGCGCGAGCGGCAGGTCGCCCTTGCTCGTCTCGAGCGCGATCGTTGTCGTCATGACGCGGGTGACCCCGTCGATGTTGCCGCCGACGATCATCACCGCGCCGACCTCGGAGATGGCGCGACCGAAGGCGATCAGGAGCAGCGTGACCACCGCCCAGCGTTCGTGCAGCAGCATCAGCAGCGCGCGCAGGAGCGGGCCGGCGCCCATCGAACGCAGCTGGTCGCCGCCGTCGCGCAAGGCGTCGACGACGACCTGGCGCGCCAGCGCGGCGACCAACGGCAAGACCAGGATCGTCTGCGCGATCACCATCGCTGAGGGCGTGAAGAGAATGCCCCACGAGCCGAGCGGGCCGGCGCGCGAAAGCGCGAGATAGACGATCAGCCCGGCGACGACCGAAGGCAGCGCCAGCAAGGTGTCGAGGGCGAGCAGGACGACGCGGCGGCCGGGAAAGACGGCGATGGCGAGCCACGCGCCCGCGACCAGGCCGAACACGGCCGCGATCAGGCAGGCGCTGCCGCTGACCGCGAACGACAGGGCGACCGTTCGAACCAGCGCGGGGTCGCCGGCGATGATCAGCCGGAACGCCGTCGCGATGCTGTCCGCCACGGCGCTCATCGCGGAGAGTTCATTCGGGTGCTGCGACCAGAGGGCTTGTGGCGATGCCGGCAATTATCGGCTGCCCCTACACTCGGCCAACGACGACGAAGGTGCCGCGATGATCGACAAGAGCCACATCACCGGGCTCGTCCTCGCCGGCGGCCGAGGCAGCCGCATGGGCGGGGTCGACAAGGGCCTGCAGCCGCACCTCGGCATGCCGCTCGCGATGCACGCGCTGCTGCGCCTCGCGCCCCAGGTCGGCGAGACGATGATCAACGCCAACCGCAACCTCGGCGCCTACGAATCGTTGGGCGCGGCCGTCTGGCCGGACGCCCTGCCCGACTACCCGGGGCCGCTCGCAGGCTTCCTCGCCGGCCTCGAGCACTGCGCGACGCCGTACCTCGCGACGGTACCGTGCGACTCGCCGCTCTTTCCCGAAGACCTGGTCGCCCGCCTCGGGGCGCGGCTCGACAGCGACGACGCCGAGATCGCGATGGCGGCGACGCGCGAGGACGGCGAGCTGCGCCTGCAGCCGGTGTTCTGCCTGATGCGCGCAACGGTCGTGGAAAGCCTGGTTCGCTTCACCAGCAGCGGCCGGCGCAAGATCGACGCCTGGACGGCGACGCTGCGCCAGGTCGCGGTCGAGTTCAACGACGCGCGCGCGTTCGTCAACGCCAACACGCTCGCCGAGCTCCAGCAGTTGCAGCGCTGACCGTACGCACCTCGCTGCGGGAGATCGCCCGGCGAGTTTGCTCTTGCCCGGCGCGCCTCGGGGCAGCCCCCGCGCTAGCCAAGACGCGGCGGCTCAGGCTCGGCGTCGAAGCGGTCGAAGCCGCAGTAGCAGATGAAGTGGCGATTGGTAGCGCGGCCGAACAGCGCCAGGCCGAGACGCTCGCCTAGCTCCAGCCCCATCTGCGTGATGCCGCTGCGCGAGACGACGATCGGCACGCCCATCTGCGCCGACTTCATCACCATCTCGCTCGTCAGCCGGCCGGTCGTGTAGAAGATCTTGTCGCCGCCCTCCACGCCTTGCACCCACATCCAGCCGGCGATGGTGTCGAGCGCGTTGTGGCGGCCGACGTCCTCGACGAAGATCAGCATCTCGTCCTGGCGGAAGAGCGCGCAGCCGTGCACCGAGCCGGCCGACTTGTACGTGCTCTCCTGCCTGCGCACCGCGTCGAGCAGGCGATACAGCGTTGCCTGCGAGAGGCGTGCGTCCGGATCGTCCGCAGTCGGAAGGCGGATCTTGTCGATCTCGCCCATCAGGTCGCCGAACACCGTGCCCTGCCCGCAGCCGGTGGTGACCACTCGCTTGGCGGTCTTCTCGGCGAAGCGGGCGATGCCGGCGCGCGTCTTCACGGCGGCCGCATCGACGTCCCAGTCGACGGTGATCGAGTCGATCTCCTCGCAGCGCTCGACCAGGCGCTGATTGCGCAGGTAGCCGAGGACCAGCAACTCGGGCTCGGCGCCGAGCGTCATCAGCGTGACGAGCTCGCGGTTGTCGACGAACACCGTCAGCGCGCGCTCGGCCGGGATCGAGATCGTGCGCGCCGCGCCGAACTCGTCGCGGACCTCGATCTCGCGCGTGAGCGGCGCGCGCGCCGCGGTCAGACGAAGGGCGGGAGGGCTTATTTGCGCGGGCCCGTCATCTCCGCCGAGGTCGCCTTGTTGCTCGGCGGGCCGGTCGCCGGACCGGGCGGCGAATGCGCCCCGGACGCCTCGAGCGGCTTCGACGCCGCCGGCGTGACCGGCATGGCGAAGGGTCCGGGGTCGACGCACGCCGGCGTCTGCTCGGCCGCCGATGCCGGCTGACCGGCGGCGGTCGAACGCGAGCGGTATCCGGCGGCGACCTTGTCCATCGACCGGCACAGCTGGTAGAGGCCGATCTTGTCGCTCCACGCCGCCTTGGCGGCGGCCTCGGCGGCCTTCGCCTTGGCCTCGTCGGACGGCGGCGGCAGCTTGGCGAGCGCGGCGGCGCAGAACACAGCGGCAGCGGCGGCAGCAACGACGGAAAGACGCATTGGAAAGGCTCCTCTCGATTCAGGCGGCGGGCTGCTCGTGCCCGGGTTGGCCCGGGCGCGGAGCCGAGCGCTGCGCCGGGATCTTGCCGGCGGCGATGTCGTCGAGCCAGAGCCGGTGGTGCTCTTCCGCCCAGCCCTCGTCGACATAGCCGGTCTTCATCGCCTGGTACGAGCCGGTCACGCCGATCGTGCCCATGTACGCGTGGCCGATGAACATGGCGATGATGAACATCGCGGCGACCGCGTGGACGATGTGCACGACCTGCATCTGCGGCCGCGTCAGGTCGAGCCCGGGGACGATCTTGTCGAATGCGAAGCCCGAGATGACGACCACCACGCCGAGCACCACCATGCCGCCCCAGAAGACGATCTTCTCGCCGGCGTTGAAGCGGTGCGACGGCGGGTGCTCGCCGCCGAGCATCCCGCCAGCGCGCTTGAGCCACGTCCAGTCGTCGCGCGTCGGCCAGTTGCTCGGCAGGTAGATGAAGAACATGACGACCATCGACGACGGCGAAGATCGGGCCGACGAAGTTGTGCGTGGTCTTGAGCAGCCAGGTCAGCCAGCCGAACAGCTGGCCGCCGATGATCGGCAGCAGGAAGAACTTGCCGAACGAGATGACGGCACCCGACACCCCGAGGATGATGAACGTGATCGCGGTCGTCCAGTGCGCGACGCGCTCCAGAGGGGTGAAGCGCTCGATGAAGCGCCCGGTGTGGCGGCCGTGTCCGCCGATCGGCCCCTTGATCCAGTAGTACAGCGCGACCGCGAGAACGACGAACAGCACGATGAGGCCGCCGAGCGGGATGATCCACCAGTTGCGCAGCTGTCGCCACGCTTCGCCCGCGGTCGTGGTTCGTGTTCCGGGGTAGGTGGTGATCGGCTGGATCAGCACGCCGCGCTCGCCGAGTTGCAGGTTGTTGACCGTCCCCGCGACATTCCCGGAATCGTGGACGCCGCGCCAGAACGGCGCGTTGTTGAGCGGCTGGCTCTTCGCGCGCTGCGCGTTGGTGTCGTTCGGTTGCGGGTCGGGCAGGACGGTCGTCGTGCCGCCGGGCGCCGACGCCGGGATATCCGCGGGGGCGCTCGGGATGACCGTCGTGCCTTGCGGCTGCGTTTGCGTCTGCTGCGCGACGGCGGCGCCGGCGAACGCGATGAGGAGCGCGGCCAATGCCGCTGTCGGAACCGTCAGTCGCATGGCGTCTTTCCGCTCACTTGCGCGGCGCGTAGTCGTTCTGACCCTGCGCGCGATCGGCGAGCTCCGCATTCCAGCTGTTCTGGTCCCCCGGCGTCCAGCCGGGCGCGAGAAATCGCTTGTCCTTGGTCTGCCACACCGCCGTGTCGGCCTTGTGCTCACCCGCGGGCGGAATGGTCTGCACCTTCTCGCCGCAGCCGAACAGCACAGACCGCGACCATCCCGGCCAAGCCCAGCCGCACGGCGCTCACGACTTCTTCCCTTGCGCCGGCGCCGCGCCGGGCGTTCCCTGCGTCGGCCTGCCGTACGCCGTCCCCCAGCCCCACACTTCGCTGCCCTTGCCGCGGTTGAGGACGCGCGTCCTGAAGATGTCGGCGACGACGTCGCCGTCGCCGCCGAGCAGCGCCTTGGTCGAGCACATCTCGGCGCACGCCGGGAGCTTGCCTTCCGAGAGGCGGTTGCGCCCGTACTTCTCGTACTCGGCCTGGCTGCCGTTCTCTTCCGGACCGCCGGCGCAGAAGGTGCACTTGTCCATCTTGCCGCGCACGCCGAAGGTGCCGTTGCTCGGGAACTGCGGCGCGCCGAACGGGCACGCGTACGAGCAGTAGCCGCAGCCGATGCAGATGTCCTTGTCGTGCAGGACGACGCCTTCGGGCGTGCGGTAGAAGCAATCGACCGGGCAGACCGCCATGCACGGCGCGTCCGAGCAGTGCATGCAGGCGACCGAGATGCTGCGCTCGCCCTGCACGCCGTCGTTGAGGGTGACGACGCGGCGCCGGTTGACTCCCCAGGGGATGTCGTGCTCCGCCTTGCAGGCGGTGACGCAGCCGTTGCACTCGATGCAGCGCTCGGCGTCGCAGATGAACTTCATTCGTGCCATCTCTTGCTCCCTAAGCCGTCGCGCGCTCGACCTGGCAGACCGTCGTCTTGGTCTCCTGCATCATCGTGACGCTGTCGTAGCCGTACGTCGTCGCGGTGTTGGCCGCTTCGCCGCGAACGATCGGATGCGCGCCCTCCGGGTAGTACGGCAGCAGATCGGCACCCTGCCAGCGGCCCGAGAAGTGGAACGGCATCCAGACCGTGGCGCGGTCGACGCGCTCGGTGACGAGCGCGCGCACCAGGATCTTCGCGCCGGTCGGCGTCTTGACCCAGACCTGCTCGCCGTCGCGGATGCCGCGGTCGTTCGCGGCCGCCGGGTTGATCTCGACGAACATCTCCTGCTGCAGCTCGGCGAGCCAGGGATTCGAGCGCGTCTCCTCGCCGCCGCCTTCGTACTCGACCAGGCGCCCCGAGCTCATGATGAGCGGGAACTGCTTGCCGATGTCCTTGTTCTTCTCCTGCACGCTCTTGTAGAGCGTCGGCAGGCGCCAGAACGCCTTCTTGTCGTCGTGCGTCGGGTACTTGGCGACGAGATCGGGGCGCGTCGAGTAGAGCGGCTCGCGGTGCTGCGGGATCGGGTCGGGGAAGTTCCAGACCACGGCACGCGCCTTCGCGTTGCCGAACGGATGGCAGCCGTGGTTCTTCATCACGACGCGCTGGATGCCGCCCGACAGGTCGGTCTTCCAGTTCTTGCCCTCGGCCGCCTTCTTCTCGTCATCGGTGAGCTCGTTCCACCAGCCGAGCTTCTTCAGGAACACGTGGTCGAACTCCGGATAGCCGGTCGTGAGGTCGGCACCCTTCGAATGCGAGCCGTCCTCGGCGAGCAGATTGACGCCGTCGCGCTCGACGCCGAAATTGGCGCGGAAGTTGCCCCCGCCGTCCATCACGTGGTGGCTCGTGTCGTAGAGATTGGGCGAGCCCGGGATGCTTCAGCTCGGGAGTGCCGTAGCACGGCCACGGCAGGCCGAAGTAGTCGCCGTCGAGGCTGTAGCCGGTCTCCTTGTCGATGCCGCCCTTGGCGCGCAGCGTCTTGACGTCGAAGACGTTCATGTTGCGCATGTGCGCCTTCAGCCGCTCGGGCGACTGGCCGGTGTAGCCGATCGTCCAGTGGGTCTGGTTGATCTCGCGCAGGATCGACTCGACCTCGGGCTCGTGCATCCCGCCCTTGCCCGGCACCATCTTGAGATTGGCGACGAGCTCCTTGTCGAAGCCGAGCTTCTGCGCCAACTGGTACATGATCATGTGGTCGGTGCGCGACTCGAACAGCGGCTCGATCACCTTCTCGCGCCACTGCAGCGAGCGGTTCGACGCGGTCACCGACCCCGAGGTCTCGAACTGCGTCGCCGCCGGCAGCAGGTAGACCGCGCGATTGGGATTCAGGTCGCTCGGCCGTGCCGGGCATCGCCGCCATCGCCGCCGTGGCGGAAGGATACGGATCGATGACCACGAGCAGGTCGAGCTTGTCCATCGCCCGCTTCATCTCGAGCGCCGCGCGTCTGCGAGTTCGGCGCATGGCCCCAGAAGAACAGGCCGCGCAGGTTCGAATCCTGGTCGATGAGCTCGTTCTTCTCGAGCACGCCGTCGATCCAGCGCGAAACCGTCATTCCGGGCTTGCCCATCATGCCGGGCGCGTACTGCTTCTTGATCCACTCGAAGTCGACCTTCCAGACGGCCGCGAAGTGCTTGAAGGCGCCCTCGGCGAGCCCGTAGTAGCCGGGCAGCGAATCCGGGTTCGGACCGACGTCGGTCGCGCCCTGGACGTTGTCGTGGCCGCGGAAGATGTTGGTGCCGCCGCCGCTCACGCCGACGTTGCCGAGCGCGAGCTGCAGGATGCACGAGGCGCGCACGATCGCGTTGCCGGTCGTGTGCTGGGTCTGGCCCATGCACCAGACGACCGTGCTCGGCCGGTTCTCGGCCATCATCTTGGCGACCTTGAAGACCGTCGCCTCGTCGACGCCGCAGACCTCCTCGACCTTGTCGGGCGTCCACTTCGCCATGCACCTCGGCCTTGACCTTGTCCATGCCGTAGACGCGGTCGGCGATGTACTTCTGGTCCTCCCAGCCGTTCTTGAAGACGTGGTGCAGGACGCCGAACACGAACGCGATGTCGGAGCCCGAGCGGATCCGGACGTACTCGTCGGCCTTGGCCGCGGTGCGCGTGAAGCGCGGGTCGACGACGATCAGCTTGGCGCCGGTTTCCTTGGCGTGCAGCATGTGCAGCATCGAGACCGGGTGCGCCTCGGCGGCGTTCGAGCCGATGTACAGCGCGCACTTGGTGTTGCGCATGTCGTTGTACGAGTTCGTCATCGCGCCGTAGCCCCACGTGTTCGCGACGCCCGCGACCGTGGTGGAGTGGCAGATGCGCGCCTGGTGATCGCAGTTGTTGCTGCCCCACAGGCTCATCCACTTGCGCAGCAGGTAGGACTGCTCGTTGTTGTGCTTCGACGAGCCGACGACGAAGATCGAGTCCGGGCCGCTCTGCTTCTTGAGCTCGAGCATCTTGGCGCTGATCTCGTTCAGCGCCTGGTCCCACGAGATCCGCTCGTACTTGTTGCCGACCAGCTTCATCGGCGTACTTCAGGCGGTAGTCGCCGTGGCCGTGCTCGCGCAAGGCGGCGCCCTTGGCGCAATGCGAGCCGAGGTTGAGCGGCGAGTCGAACACCGGCTCCTGGCGGACCCAGACGCCGTTCTCGACCACCGCATCGACCGCGCAGCCGACCGAGCAGTGCGAGCACACGGTGCGGCGGACGACGAGGGACTTGTCGGCCGCGGGCGCGTCGGCAGCCTCGGCCTTCTTCACCAGCGTGAGCTGCGCGGCGGCGAGGCCGACGCCGACGCCGAGCCCCGAGCGGCGCAGGAAGGCGCGCCGGTCCATCGTCGGCACGGCGCGGCGGACGCCGCGCGCGAGGCTGGCGACCAGGGCAGACGCCGCGGCGGCGGGGTCGGCGCCCGGGCGGGAGGAAGTCTTGCGGGTCAACAGCATGGTGTTCCTCCGCCTCAGGTTCGCGTGGTTTCGTAGTACCGCAGGACGTGGTCGGTGAGCCGATAGCCGTCGCCCGATGCGCGGGCCGGACTTCGGCTCCGGCGACAGCCGGCGGCGCATCCACGCGTTGCTGAGGGCGACCGCAGCGAGTGCCGCACCGGCGGCGACGCCGGCGCCGACGACGAGTTGGCGGCGCCCGGTGCGGGCCCCTTGGGAGTCGGGAGCGTCGGTTCGGGAGGTTGGAAGGGGGGAGGACTTCATGACGACGACTCCTGATGAACGTCGCTCAGCGACGTCTTGCGACGTTGACGAGGCCCCGGCGACAGGCGGCGGCCTATTGGTCGAATCTAGCAGCGAAGGGGCAGATATGTATACCGGGTAATACTGTGGCGCCGAGGTCGCATCGCGCACAGCCACCCGCTGCTCAAGATCGAGCAGATCGAACGCTTGCGCTTCGACGGCAAAAAAATCGCGCGCGAAACGCGCCAGCGCAGCGTAGAAATCGGCGCCGGGATGCGCCTCGATCGCCTCGCACAACGGGTCGACCCAGCCGCGCAGATGGGCGTCGAAGAAGCGCCGCTGCGCCGCGAGGTTGCTGGTCGCGGCGTCGTCGCCGGCGATCAGGTAGCGCATCACCTCGCACAGGCTGGCGATGTGGTCCTCGGTCTCGTTCATCGTCGTCGCTGCGCGCCAGGCCGAGCTCGCGCAGGCTGTGGCGCAGCGCGACGAGCGGCTTCTCGTTGAGCTTGCCGGCGAGGTAGAACGAGCCGTAGAGAAAGACCTCGGGCTTGCCGACGCCCTGGAACAGCGTGTCGAACTCGCGGCGATCTGCGCCGCGATCGAGCCGGCGCGCAGCGGCGACGAGATCGCCCCAGCTCGCCTCGAGGAACGCGCCCGCGACCGGCGCCTCGGTCACGGCGACCTGGAACTGCGCATGCAGCGCCGCGTCGGGCGGCGCGTAGAAGAGCGCGGCGAGCAGGCCGTAGACCTCGGCCCGCGCCAGCTCCTCGGCGTCGTCGGCGTCGGCGAAGGCGATCGGCTTGGCGGTCTCGGCGCGGCTCATAGCTCGGTGATCCGGACTTCGCCCGGATCGCTGTGGAGATCGATGACGCGGCAGTCGCCGCACATCTGCAGACGCTCCGCGGCGCGGCCCTGGAACATCGAATGACCCGAAAGCTTGGCGACCATCGCCTCGATCGCGCGCAGCGTGCCGAACGGCTTGGCGCAACGAACGCAGCGAAACGGCTCGGCTTCGTTGAGCACGCGCGTCTGCCGCCGCGCCTTGCCGCGCGTCGGCGAGCAGCAGGCGCGGCACGAGCGTGATCGCGTCTTCGGGGCAGGTGCTCGCGCACAGGCCGCACTGGACGCAGTTCTTCTCGATGAAGCTGAGGCGCGGCGAATCGGCGTTGTCGACCAGCGCGCCTTCGGGGCACGCGCCGACGCACGCCAGGCACAAGCGTGCAGGTGCTCTGGTCGACGACGACGGCGCCGAACGGGCTCGGCGCCGCGCCCGGTGCCGGCAGCGCGATCACGTCGGCCGGCGTCGGCGCTTCGCGCAGGAGATGCTCGAAGGCGAGGTCGAGCGTCGTCCGCTTGTCGGGCTGGACGGCGAAGGTCGCGGCGCGACCGACCGTCGCCGCCGCGGGACGGCGCAGCGCCGCGTCGAGGCGCAGCAGCGCCGGTTCGGTGGGTGTCGAGCGTCGGCGTCGTCGCCGGTGCCGGACCCGACGTGCGATCCTGCGCGCTGCAGCCGCGACACCTCGCCGGCGCCGACGATGCGAAAGTGCTCGCCGGCAAAGCCGAGGCCGCTCAGGATCGCCTGCGCGACCGCCATCTGCGCATCGATCGCCGCGCGGTACGCGGGCGCCTCCTCGTGCGTCACGAGGACCCAGACCTGCGCCGCGCCGTACGCGATCGCCGCCAGCCAGAGGTCGATGCCGACCGACGCCGTGTGCCAGACCTCGAGCGGCAGGACGCGCGCCGGCAGGCCGTGCAGCGCCGCGTCGGTCCGGGCGGCGCGGCCGAGCGAGTCGATCGCCGCGGCGCCCGCCTCCTGGCTGTGGATCAGAAGCGCGGCGTCGCGCCCGCCGGCGCGCGCATACGTCGCGAGCATCGTCCGGATTCGCGCGCCGAGCTCGTTCGGGCGCGGCGCGGCATACGTCAGCGCGCCGCTCGGGCATACCGTCGTGCAGGCGCCGCAGCCGACGCACAGGTGCGGCTCGACGACGATGCCGCCGTGGCCGGTCCGGCCCTTGGTCTGCGCGTCGCTGCGGATCGCCGCCGCCGAGCAGACGTCGATGCACGCGCTGCAGCCGATCTGGCCGTTCCTCGTGTGGGCGCAGATCTTCTGCTTGTAGTCGAAGAACTTCGGCTTCTCGAACTCGCCCGCGCTCTCGCGCAGGCGCAGCACGGCGGCGAGCAGATCGGCGTCGGCGACGGCGTGGAAGTAGCCCTGAGGCGGTTGATGCAGCGCGATCTGTGCCACGTCCTGCAGGTCGAGAACGAGGTCGAAGCGCTCGCTCTGCGGCTCGGCGGCGCGCTCGAAATCGATCGCCGCCGCGGCGCCGCAGGCACGCACGCAGTCGCGGTGCCCGGTGCACTTGTCGAGATCGATCTGGTAGCTGAAGTCGATCGCCTGCTCGGGACAGACTGCGATGCAGGCGTTGCAGCGCGTGCAGAGATCGGCGTCGATCGGATTGGCGCGCGTCCATTCGACCTCGAACGCGCCGAGCCAGCCCGAGATTCGCGTCGGCCGCCCGGTGTGCACCGGCATCGTCCGCGCCTGCGCCAGCGTGCCGCCGGCGCCGGGCACGAGCAGGCTGACGTCGAGCCGGTCGGCGAGCAGCGCGGCGGCGCGCTCGGCCCGATCGGCGCTGCCGATGACGAGGACGCGGCCCGCCGAGGCGTACGAGACCGTCGCCACCGGCTCGGGCGGCGCGAGCTGTGCGGCGGCGATCAGCGCCGCCATCTTCGGCAGCGCCTTCGCCGCATCCTTCGACCAGCCGCCGCTTTCGCGGATGTTGACGAAGCGGATCGGTCGCTCGGCCGGCGATCGCGCGCCTTCGGTCGCGCTCGCCAACTCGAGGAAGAGGCGGCTCTCCTGGGTGCACGAGACGAGCAGGTCGGAGCTGTCTTGCGCGGCACGCTGGAAGACGCCGGCTTCGCGCCGGCAAAGCAACGAATGGACGGCTTCGGCGCCGCTCGAATCAGCCCCGAGGGCCCGGGCCAGTGCCGGCCCGTCGATCGGCATCGTCTGGTTGCAGTTGCAGATCAGGGTCGTCATCGGCAGGGGGTTCGGGAACGGTGGCCAGCGTGGCTGGCGGCATCGACTGTGCCATCGCCGCTGGCTCGGCACCATCGGGGGAAGCCTCCGCGGGCTGCGGACGAATCGCCGCTTCCGGCGTCGCCGGAGCGGCCTCGTCGGCGAACAGTCCGAGCACCGCCGATTGATTCATCCGGCGCAGCATCGAGAGCGGAATCGGATCCGGCTTGCCGTAGTCGTCAATGTAGGTGTCGAGCCCGTCCATGACATTGAAGTGGGGATCGCTGAAGAGCTTCTTCATTGCCGCGTTGCGAACGCACGCGTCGACGCCGCGCGCGACGAAAGGCGAGAAGTCGGACGCGTGCGTCAGCGCGGCGACATCTTCGAGGGTCGGCAACGGCGGTGGCTCGGCGGCCGCCGCGGCAGGTACCGAACCGGCGGCGCCCGGCGCCGGTGTTTCGGTAGCGGTCGGCAGCGCTGGAATGGCCGTCGTCGACGCCGCCTCCGGCGCGACGGGTGGATCGGCGACGGCCGAGCCGCTACGCGCTCCCGCCTTGCGGCGCGACCAGCGCGAGAGGAAGCCGTCGCCTGCCGTCACTTGCGCTCCGCGGGACTGACGAACGATTGCGGCCGGCGCCGCGCCCTTTTCTCTTCCGGCCGGTAGTGCTCGTCGGTGTAGGCCTGCAACCAGGGAACGAGCTCGGGCTGCAGCGGCACGTTGTCGACCCGCTCCTGCGCGTCGAGCCAGCGCCCGGCTTCGGTGTACGACAGGCTCACCGTTTCGGGCCACGCGAGCGACGGGTCGGCGTCGTCGATGCGCCAGACGACGAACCACACCGGCGTCCCGGTGCTGAGGTTGAGGTAATAGCCGTCGGCCTGGTCGGCGTGGAGCTCGAGCGTGAAGCCGGGATAGAGCGTCCGCCGGAGCTTGCCGTCGTCGCGCAGGACGCGCGCCTCGCTACCGAACGCGTCTTCGGCGGCGACGACTTCGGCAATCGTGAAGCGCCAGTCCTGCCACCGGTTCGGCTCGCGCTCGCGATCGATCACCACTGCGACCCGGATCGCGAGGCGGGCCCGGGGGCCGGAAGCGGCGTCATCGTTCATGCGGACAGTCTAGCGGCGCGACGATCCTCAGACGGTGCCAGTGCCATCGGCGGCGCGCGGCCGCGGCGTGCCGACCCGGGGCGGCCGGTTCACGTGTTCTTCGAGATCGCGATCGTCGGGAACTTGGACGAGAAATCCTTGCTGCGTTCGCCGATCTTGACGGCGACCTTGCGGGCGACGCGCTTGTAGAGCGCCGCGATCTCGCCGTCGGGGTCGCTGACGACCGTCGGCCGGCCGCTGTCGGCCTGGACCCGGATCGAGAGGTTGAGCGGCAACGCGCCCAGGTAATCCATCTCTGTACTCCTCGGCCAGGCGCTTGCCGCCCTCCTCGCCGAAGATGTGCTCGACGTGGCCGCACTTTTCGCACACGTGCACGGCCATGTTCTCGACGATGCCGAGGATCGGCACGCCGACCTTCTCGAACATCTTGATCCCCTTCTTGGCGTCGAGCAGGGCGATGTCCTGCGGCGTCGTCACGATCACCGCGCCGGTGAGCGGAACCCGCTGCGAGAGCGTCAGCTGGATGTCGCCGGTGCCAGGCGGCAGGTCGACGATCAGGTAGTCGAGATCGGCCCAGTTGGTCTGGCGCAGCAGTTGCTCGAGCGCCTGCGTGACCATCGGCCCGCGCCAGATCATCGGGTTGTCCTGCTCGACCAGGAAGCCGATCGACATCACCTGGACGCCGTAGTTCTCCATCGGCTCCATCGTCTTGCCGTCGCTCGACTCGGGCCGGCCCTCGATGCCCATCATCATCGGCTGGCTCGGGCCGTAGATGTCGGCGTCGAGGATGCCGACCTTCGCGCCTTCGGCGGCGAGCGCGAGCGCGAGGTTGACCGCGGTCGTGCTCTTGCCGACGCCGCCCTTGCCCGAGGCGACGGCGACGATGTTCTTGACGTTCGGCAGCAGCTGCACGCCGCGCTGCACCGCATGCGGGACGATCTTCGAGACGACGTTGACGCTGACGTTGGCGACCCCGGTGACGCCGCGCGCGGCTGCGATCAGGGCGCGCCGGAGCGCTTCGATCTGCGACTTGGCCGGATAGCCGAGCTCGACGTCGAAGGCGACGTCGCCGCCGTCGACGCGCATATGGCGCAGCTGCTTGGTGGAGACGAAATCGCGGCCGGTCTCGGGGTCGACGACGGCCTGCAAGGCCTGGAGAAGATCGGGTTCGTGGATGGGCATGTCAGGTTCGAAGCGCGCACGCGCCCTGTGCCGGGCCAGTCTAGCGCACGGTCCGCTCGCCCAGCAGAGCGCTTAGCTCGTCGAGGACGATCGGCTTGACCAGGTGGCCGTCGAAGCCGGCTTCCTTCGAGCGCTGGCGGTCTTCGTCCTGGCCCCAGCCGGTGATGGCGACGATCGGCGTGGTCTGCGCCCAGGGCTCGGCGCGCAGGCGCCGACAGACCTCGTAGCCGCTCAGGCCGGGCAGGCCGAGGTCGAGCAAGATCGCATCCGGCCGCAACGCCTCGGCACGCAGCAGCGCCTGCGAACCGTCGCGGGCGACGTGGGTCTCGTGGCCTGCGAGCGAGAGCAGCAGCGCCAAGCTGTCGGCACTGTCACCGTTGTCGTCGACGACGAGGATCTGCAGGCCCGACACCGGCGTTGCGACCTGCGCCGCGGCAATGACCGGCAGGGCGACGTCGCGCAGCTCCCCGGCGAGCGGCAACGTGACGACGAACTCGCTGCCGCGGCCGAGCCCGGCGCTGCTCGCGACGATGCGGCCGCCGTGCATCTCCACCAGCCGGCGGACCAGCGTCAGGCCGATGCCGAGACCGCCGCGCGAGCGCTCGAGCGAGTGATCGACCTGGGCGAACATCTCGAACACACCGTCGATCTCGGTCGCGTCGATGCCGATGCCGTCGTCCTTGATCGAGACCACTGCGGTGTCGTCGTCGATGCGCACCGCGACGACGATGCGGCCGCCGTCGGGCGTGAACTTGCAGGCGTTGCCGATCAGATTGGCGAACACCTGCGCCAGCCGCGCGCGATCGCCGCGGAGGCGCACCGGAACCTCGGGGACGCTGAACTCGATCGCGTGGCCGGCCCGTTCGGCGAGCGGCCGGCAGGTCTCGACGGCGTGCTCGAGAGTCGCCACCAGGTCGGTCGCCTCGAGGCGCAGGGCGAGCTTGTCGAGGCTGATCCGGCTGACGTCGAGCAGGTCGTCGATCAGGCGCACGAGCTGGCCCAGCTGGCGCTCCATCACCGCGCTCGCCTTGTCGAACGTGGTCGCGTCGGCGCGCGAGCGCTGCAGGATCGCGAGCGAGTTGCGCAACGGCGCGAGCGGGTTGCGCAGCTCGTGGGCGAGCGTCGCGAGGAACTCGTCCTTCCTCCGGTCGGCGTCGCTGCATCGCAGCGACCGGTTCCTCTGCTCGGTGATGTCGCCGATCACGCCGAGCATGCGCTCGCTGCCGTCGGGGCCGCGGATGACGCGGCCGCGCGACGACAGCCAGCGCACTTCGCCGTCGGGGCGGATGACGCGGTACTCGTGGCGTGGACGCCGCTGGTCCACGCCGCGGCGATCGCGCGCTCGCGGCGCTCGCGATCGTCGGGATGGATATGGAGCTGGAACTGGCCGAAGCTGATCGGCTCGTCGAGCGCCGATCGCCAGCAGCTCGCGCGTCTTGTCGCTCCAGACCATCTCGCCGCTTTGCCGGTCCCACTCCCAGCCGCCGTAGTTGGCGGCATCCATCGCCAGCCGCATCCGTGCCTCGCTGGCGACGACGGCGGTGTCGAGGCGGCGCCGCTCGGTGACGTCGATCGCGTTGGTCACGAGCATGCGCCGGCCGCGCTCGTCGCGGCCGAGCGGCGCGGTGATGAAGTGCCAGATGCGCTTCTCGCCGCTCGCGGTCGTGATCTCGCGCTCGCCGTTGTCGATGCTCTCGGTGAGCGCGAACAGCGCGCCGATGACGGTGTTCATCATCGCCGCGCGCGTGCCGTAGGCGCGCCGGGTCCACTCGGGCAGCGTCGCCAGCTCCTCGGCGGTGTAGCCCGTGACCGCGGTCCAGGCGCGGTTGACGAGGACGATGGTTCCGTCTTCGGCGTAGACCATGGTCGGGATCGCCATGTCGGTGACGACCCGCTGCAGCCGGGCCCGCGCTTCGCCGAGAGCGCGCTCGCCCGCCTTGCGCTCGCTGATGTCGCGAAAGACGAGGACGCAGCCGAGGATGGCGCCGTCGCTGCCCCGGATCGGCGCGGCGCTGTCGTCGATCGGCGTTTCGACGCCGTCCTTCCTGATCAGGAGCGTGTGGTTCGCAAGGCCGACGACCCGGCCCTCGCGCAAGGCGCGCGCCGCCGGATTCTCGACCTGCGCCCGGCTCGACTCGTTGACGATGGCAAAGACGCGCTTGAGCGACTCGCCCTCGGCCTCGGCGCTCGACCAGCCGGTGAGCGACTCGGCGACGGCGTTCAGGTTGGTCACGCGACCGTCGACGTCGGTCGTGATGACGGCGTCGCCGATGCTCGCGAGGGTCGTCCGCAGCCGCTCGCCCTGCGCCGCGATCGTCGCCTCGGCGCGGCCGCGGGCGACGAAA
Source organism: uncultured beta proteobacterium (assembly GCA_963766315.1). Taxonomy (GTDB): domain Bacteria; phylum Pseudomonadota; class Gammaproteobacteria; order Burkholderiales; family Burkholderiaceae_C; genus Schlegelella_A. The sequence continues at coordinate 83,003 of CAVXZM010000005.1, read as the reverse complement.
TGGCGTCGCAGCACGAAGGTGAAGCCGAGCAAGGCGAGGATCGCGGCAGCGGTCGACAGCGTCGTCGAGGCGATGGTCGATCGATAGGTCCGGTCGGCGGCGGCCTGGCGCGCCAGCAGCTCGCCGGTCTCGTGGCGCGCCATCTCGGCAACCGCCGAGCGCAGGCCGTCCATCTCGGCCCGGCCGGTGCCAAGCGACGATGACATCGCGGGTCAGATCGAAACCCTTTCGGTCGCGCAGCTCGAGCGTGAGCGCGAGCTCGCCGAGCTTGGAGCCGACGCGCCGTCGCACATCGACCAGGAGCGTCTCCATCACCGGATCGCCGGCGATCAGCCGCCCGAGCGCATCGAGCTGCGGGCCGATCGTCGAGATCGCGCTCCGGTAGGGAACAAGGTACTCGGGCCGCCCGGTGATGACGTAGCCGCGCTGGCCGCTCTCGGCGTCCTTGGCCAGGGTGAGGACGTTGTCGAGCGCGAGCAGGACCTCGTTGCTGTGCACGACCCGGGCCGACTCGGCGCGCAGCTGCGCCGTGTTGCTGACCGAGAGGGCGAGGTTGCCGATCAGGAGCAGCATGCCGATCGCGACAGCCGCGATGACGATGCGGCCCACCCTGCTGCCCATATCGGTTCCTTCTGGCGCCGCGAACCGCGGCGCAATCACTGGCGACCGGCATTCTGGCAGAGCGTCTCTAAAATCGCCGGTTCCCCACCGGTCCGCACATGCCCCGCAAGCTCTTCGTCACGACGGCGCTGCCGTACGCCAACGCACCGTTCCACATCGGCCACATGATGGAGTACATCCAGGCCGACATCTGGGTGCGCTTCCAGCGCATGCGCGGCCACCAGGTGCACTTCGTCTGCGCCGACGACGCCCACGGCGCGCCGATCATGATCGCGGCCGAGAAGGCCGGGTTGACGCCGCAGGAGTTCGTCGCCGGCATCGCCGCCGGCAGGAAGCCGTATCTCGACGGCTTCCACATCTCGTTCGACAACTGGCATTCGACCGACGGCGCGGAGAACCACGAGCTCGCCAAGGAGATCTACCTCCACCTGAGGAAAGAGGGCCTGATCGCGGTCAAGTCGGTCGAGCAGTTCTTCGATCCGGTGAAGGCGATGTTCCTGCCCGACCGCTACATCCGCGGCGAATGCCCGGTGTGCGGCGCGAAAGACCAGTACGGCGACAGCTGCGAGGTCTGCGGCATCGGTCTACGCGCCCACCGACGCTGAAGAATCCGTACTCGGCGCTGTCCGGCGCGGCTGCCGGAGCTGCGCTCGAGCGAGCACTACTTCTTCCAGCTCTCGTCGCAGCGCTGCCTCGACTTCCTGAAAGGCTGGACCAACGAGCCCGGCCGGCTGCAGACCGAGGTGCTGAACAAGATCAGCGAGTGGTTCAAGATCGACGAGCACGGCCACGGCGGCCTCGCCGACTGGGACATCAGCCGCGACGCACCCTACTTCGGCATCGAGATCCCCGACGCGCCGGGCAAGTACTTCTACGTCTGGCTCGACGCGCCGGTCGGCTATCTCGCATCGCTCAAGAACTACTTCGACAAGGGCGGCGCGAAGGCCAAGGGCGAGCCGCGCTCGTTCGACGAATTCATGGCCGACCCGGCGGTCGAGCAGATCCATTTCATCGGCAAGGACATCGTCTACTTCCACACCCTGTTCTGGCCGGCGATGCTGAAGTTCAGCGGCAGGAAGGTGCCCGACCGGGTCTACGTCCACGGCTTCATCACCGTCAGCGGCGAGAAGATGAGCAAGAGCCGCGGCACCGGCATCTCGCCGCTGCGCTACCTCGAGCTCGGCATGAACGCCGAGTGGCTGCGCTACTACATCGCCGCCAAGCTCAACGCCCACGTCGAGGACATCGAGTTCAACCCCGACGACTTCGTCGCCCGCGTCAACTCGGACCTGGTCGGCAAGTACGTCAACATCGCGAGCCGCGCGGCCGGCTTCGTGCACAAGCACTTCGACGGCCGCCTCGCGCCGGCGACCGCGGCTGCCGCAAGCCGGCGCGCCCGACGAGCTGCGCCGCGCCGCGGCCGAGATCGCCGCGCTCTACGAAGCGCGCGAGCTCGGCAAGGTCGTGCGCCGGGTGATGGAGCTGGCCGACTTCGTCAACGGCTACTGGGACGCGACCAAGCCCTGGCTGCTGGCCAAGTCCGACGCCGCGGCCGACCGCGCCGCGCTGCACGCCGTCTGCAGCCAGACGCTCGAGTGCTTCCGCCTGCTGACGCTCTACCTGAAGCCGGTGCTGCCGGCGCTCGCCGTGCGCGCCGAGGCGTTCCTGCGCAGCAAGCCGCTGAGCTGGAACGACGTCGACGCGCCGCTCGCGCCCGGCCATGCGATCGCCCGCTACGAGCACCTCTTGCAGCGCGTCGAGCCGAAGCAGCTCGACGCGCTGTTCGAGCCGGCGAGCGAGGCCGCCGGCCGCGGCCGCCGCCGAGCCGATCGCCCTGCCCGCGCCCGGCGGCGAGGAGATCGCGCGCCGAGATCTCGATCGACGACTTCGCCAAGATCGACCTGCGCATCGCCCTGATCGTCGCCTGCGAGAAGGTCGCGGGCTCGACCAAGCTCCTGAAGCTCACCCTCGACGTCGGCGAGGCGCGGCCGCGCACCGTCTTCAGCGGCATCCAGTCGGCCTACACGCCCGAGCAGCTGGTCGGCAAGCTGACGGTGATGGTCGCCAACCTGGCGCCGCGCAAGATGAAGTTCGGCGTCAGCGAAGGCATGGTGCTGGCCGCGTCGCACGCCGACGACAAGGCGCATCCGGGACTGTTCGTGCTCGAGCCGCACGCCGGCGCGGTGCCGGGATTGCGCGTTCGCTGAGATGGCCGCCGCGGACCTCACCGCCGTTCGCGAATACGACGACACGTCGTGGCACGACGGGCCGACGCGCGGCGTCGAGGACGTCGTCGAGAGCGGCGCAGTGCTCGCCTTCCCGCAGCTCGCGTTCGCGCTCGACGAGGCGGAGAAGCGCTTCCTCGATCCGCGCTGGGCCGACCCCAAGGCCAAGAACGTCTCGGTGCGCTGGCCGTCGGGCGAGCTGCGCGGCGCGGTCGGCGCGGCCGCGGACCTGCGACAGCTGCGCGCGCTGATCGTCCGCTTCGCCGAGCGGAGCGAGGCGTTCGCGCTGCACCTCTTCCCGCACTACCGCGGCCAGCTGCGCCGCGGCAACACGTCGTTTCGCCCGACCGACGTCGCCGGCCGGGTGCGCAGCTGGCGCCAGGACGACACCCGCCTGCACGTCGACGCGTTCCCGTCGAACCCGATGCAGGGAACGCGCCTGCTGCGCGTCTTCTGCAACATCAATCCCGACGGCGCGCCGCGGCGCTGGCGCGTCGGCGAGCCGTTCGAGGCGCATGCCAAGCGCTACCTCGATGCGATCCGGCGGCCGCTGCCCGGCTCGGCGTGGCTGATGGCGACGACCGGGATCACCAAGCGGCGGCGCACCGAGTACGACCACGTGATGCTGCAGCTGCACGACCGCGCCAAGGCCGATGCCGCCTTCCAGCGGACGAGCCCGCAGGCGCGCGTCGACTTCGCGCCCGGAACGACCTGGGTCTGCTTCAGCGACCAGGTCCTGCACGCGGCGCTGGGCGGGCAGCACATGCTCGAGCAGACCTTCCTGCTCGACGTCGAGCACCTGCGCCGGCCCGAGACGTCGCCGCTGCGCACGCTCGAGCGGCTGCTGCACCGCCCGCTGCGCTGATCGCGCCCTGCTTCGACGCGCGCGGCAGCGGCGCGCGTCTTCGTCACGCCCGACGGCATGTTAATGAGATATGCTATGGATGCACATATCATTAACATGTCGCGGCGCCCATGGAATCGAAGACTGCCCGGCTCACGCTGCTGATCGATCCGGCGAAGAAGGAAGCGTTCGAGCGCCTCTGCGCGCGCCAGGACCTGACGCCGTCGCAGGTCGTGCGCCAGATGATCCGCGACTACCTGGCCCAGCACGGCGTCAGCTACACGCCGAGCGGCGCGGCGCCGCCCGCCAAGGCACGCAAGCGCGGCTGATCGCCGGCATGGACGGACTCCTCGAACCGGCCCGCTGGCTCGCCCTGGACTGGGTGCTCGTCGCCGCCGCGGGCTGGCTGCTGGTCGGCGTCGCTCGGCCTGTTCGCGCTGACCAAGCCTCGGCTGGGTCGCCAAGGTGCTGTTCCCGGCAGGCGGCGCGTTCGCCCTGCTGCTGTTCGGCGTCGCGACCTCTGCCATGTTCTCCACGCCGCAGGCCGCCGTGCTCCCTCTCGGCCTTCCCGGACTGCCGTTCCACCTGCGCCTCGACCCCCTCGCCGCGTTCTTCCTGATGGTGATCGGCGCGACCGTCGGCCGGCGTTTCGGCGTTCGCCGCCGGCTACTTTCGCAAGGGCGAAGGGACGCCGCCGGGTCTGCTCTGCCTCGAGTACCACGTCTTTCTCGCCAGCATGGCGCTGGTCGCTGCTCGCCGACGACGCCTACGCCTTCATGGTGATGTGGGAGACGATGGCGCTGTCGTCGTTCTTCCTCGTCATCGCCAACCACCGGATCGCCGAGATCCGCCAGGCCGGCTATCTCTACCTGCTGATCGCCCATATCGGCGCGATCGGCATCCTGCTCAGCTTCGGCGTGCTGCAGGCCAACACCGGCGACTACACGTTCGCCAACATGCGCGCCCAGCACCTCTCGCCGTTCTGGGGCTCGGTCGCCTTCCTGCTCGCCCTGTTCGGCTTCGGCGCGAAGGCCGGCATCGTGCCGCTGCACATCTGGCTTCCCGAGGCGCACCCGGCGGCACCGTCGCCGGTCTCCGCGCTGATGAGCGGCGTGATGCTGAAGACCGCCATCTACGGCCTCTTGCGCGTGACGTTCGACCTCCTGCCGGCGCAGCTGTGGTGGTGGGGCGTCCTCCTGCTCGCGCTCGGCCTCGCCAGCGCCGTGTTCGGCGTCGTCTTCGCCGCGGTCCAGACCGACATGAAGCGGCTGCTGGCATATTCGTCGATCGAGAACATCGGCCTGGTGTTCGCCGGGATCGGACTCGCGGTCGCTCTTCTCCGCCTACGGCATGAGCCGATGGCGGCGCTGGCGCTGACCGCGGCGCTCTACCACGTCGCCAGCCACGCGTTCTTCAAGAGCCTGCTCTTCGTCGGCACCGGCGCCGTGCTGCACGCCACCGGCCAGCGCAGCCTCGGCAAGCTCGGCGGCCTGATCCGCTACATGCCGTGGGTCGCCTGGCTGACGCTGGTCGGGACGCTCGCGATGCGCCGGCCTGCCGCCGCTCAGCGGCTTCGTCTCCGAGTGGCTCCTGCTGCAGAGCTTCCTGTTCACGCCCGGGCTGCCGAGCTCGTTCCTCAACATGCTGATCCCGATCGTCGCGGCGCTGATCGCGCTCGTCGCCGCGCTCTCGGGCTACATCGATGGTGAAGTTCTTCGGCGTCATCTTCCTCGGCCAGCCGCGCGAGGGCAACCTCGCCCGCGCACGCGATGCGGGGACGTGGAGCGCATCGGCCTGGTCTGGCTGGCGCTCGGCTGCATCGCGCTCGGCTTGCTTCCCGTGCAGTTCATCCAGCTCATCGACCCGTGACGCGCCAGCTGGTCGCGGCCGGGCTCGCGCAGCACGGTGCGTCGAGCGGGTGGCTGCTCGTGCCGGTCGACATCGACGCGGGCGAGCTACGTGGCCGCGTCGTCTTCCTGCTCGGCCTGGCGGCGAGCTACGCGGTCACGTTCGCGCTCGTGCGCACGGCTTCTACCACGGGCGCTTGCGCCGGGCCGCGGCCTGGGATTGCGGCTATCCCTGGCAGAACGCCCGCATGCAGGACACGGCCGAGGGCTTCGGCCAGCCGATCCGGCAGATCTTCGAGCCGTTCTTTCGCATGCAGCGCGAGCTGCCGTCGCCGTTCGACCGCGACGCCGCGCTATCGCGTCGTCGTCGAGCGACCACTTCTGGCACTGGCTCTACCTGCCGGTCGCGGCGCTCGTCGAGCGCCTGTCGCGCTGGTCGGGCAGCTCCAGCAGGGGCGGATCGCCGTCTACCTGCTCTACAGCTTCGTCGACGCTGGTCGGTGCTCTCCTGGTGCTGATGCGATGAGCGTTCTCGGCAGCCTCTCGCACAGCTGCTCGAGATCGTCGTCGCGCTGCTGCTCGCGCCGCTGCTCGTCGGCTGGGTCAACCAGTGGCGCGCCTGGCTGCAGAACAAGTCCGCGCGCCGGGCTGCTGCAGCCGTATCGCATGCTGCACAAGCTGTTCAACAAGGAGTCGGTGGTCGCCGAGCACGCCTCGCCGCTCTTTCGCGCCGCGCCCTACATCGTCTTCGGCTGCATGCTGCTGCGCCAGCGCGATCATCCCGACGCTGTCGACCGACCTGCCGCTTCGCTCCGCCGGCCGATGCGATCGCGCTGGTCGGCCTGTTCGCGCTCGCGCGCGTGTTCATCTCGCTCGCGGCGATGGACGTCGGCACCGCCTTCGGCACGCTGGGCGCGCGGCGCGAGATGCTGATCGGCTTTCTCGCCGAGCCGGCGCTCCTGATGGTGCTCTTCTCGGCCTCGCTGATCCCCAAGTCGACCTCGCTCGCCGACCATCGTCGAGACGCTGGCGCACCGCGAGCTGGCGATCTATCCGAGCCTGGCCTTCGCCGGCGTCGCGTTCACGATGGTGCTCGCTCGCCGAGAACGCCCGCATCCCGGTCGACAACCCGGCGACCCACCTCGAGCTCACGATGATCCACGAGGCGCTGATCCTCGAGTACTCGGGGCGCCACCTCGCGCTGCTCGAATGGGCCGCGCGCCTGAAGCTGTTCGCGTATTCGTGCCTCGGCCTGGCCCTGTTCCTGCCCTGGGGCGTCGCCGAGGCCGCATGCGCCGCTCGCGCTGGTGCTGGCGTTGCCGGTGCTGGTCGCTCAAGCTCGCCGTCGGCGGCGTGCTGCTGGCGCTGATCGAGACCGTGCGCGCCAAGATGCGCATCTTTCGCGTGCCCGAGTTCCTCGGCACCGCCTTCCTGCTCGCGGTGCTCGGCGTGCTCGTTCACATCCTCCTGGGCGCCTAGCGGTGAGCGCCGATGACGCCTGCTCGTCTACCCAGCTGATCAACCTGTTCGCCGCGGTGCTCCTGCTGCTCGCCTTCGCGATGCTCTCGCAGCGGCGCATCCTCTCGCTGATCCACCTGTTCGCGCTGCAGGGCGTCGGCGCTGGTCGCGGCGACCGCGGTGGTCGGCTACGTGACCCATCAGCCGCATCTCTACCTGTCGGCGGCCCTGACGCTCGCTGCTCAAGGTGATCCTGCTGCCCTGATGCTGCTGCACCGGCTCGATCCAGCCGCCTCGACGTGCGCTGGGACGTCGAGGCGCTGATCAACATCCCGACGACGATGCTGATCGGCATCGTGCCTGGTCATCTTCGCGTTCAACCTCGCCCAGCCGATCGCGCAGCTCTCGCCATCGATCGCCGGCGGCACGCCTCGGCATCGCGCTGGCGTGCGTGCTGCTCTCGTTCCTGATGATGATCACGCGCTCCAAGGCGGTGCCGCAGGTGATCGGCTTCCTGTCGATGGAGAACGGCCTGTTCTTCGCCGCCACCAGCGCGACCTACGGCATGCCGATGGTGGTCGAGCTCGGCATCGCGCTCGACGTGCTGGTCGGCATGCTGATCCTCGGCGTGTTCATGTTCCAGATCCGCGAGCAGTTCGACAGCCTCGACATCCGCCACCTCGAGAAGCTGAAGGAAAGCTGACGTGGAGGCGCTGTCTCCTCGTTCTCGGCATTCCCGCTGGTCGGCAGCGCTCGTCGCTCGCGCTTCACGGGCGCACCGCGAGCGTTCGCGCCGCGACGCTCAACGCCGGCTTCAGCTTCGCGACCTTCGCTCGCCGCCTGCGCGCTCACCGCGCGGCGTCGTTCCCGCGGGCCCGCTGCTCGCCGGCGACGAGCAGTTCTTCATCGACCCGCTTAACGTCTTCCTGGTCACGCTGACCGCCTTCGTCGGCCTGACCACCTCGATCTTCTCGCGCCCCTACATGCGCGTCGAGCAGGACCACGGCAAGATGACGCCGGCGCGGATGCGCCTCTATCACAGCATGTACCAGCTGTTCAGCTTCACGATGCTCGTGGCGCTGACGACCAACAACATGGGCATCCTGTGGGTGGCGATGGAGGCGGCGACGCTGACGACGGTGCTGCTGGTGAGCGTCTACCGCACGCGGCCAGCCTCGAGGCGGCGTGGAAGTACTTCATCCTCTGCGGCGTCGGCATCGCGCAGGCGCTGTTCGGCACGGTCCTGCTCTACTTGGCCGCCGAGAAGGTCCTCGGCGCCGAGGGCGGCGCGCTGCTCTGGACCCACCTCGACCGGTCAAGGCCCAGCTCGACCCGAACATCATCACCCTCGCGTTCGTGTTCCTGTTCATCGGCTACGGCACCAAGGTCGGCCTGGTGCCGCTGCACAACTGGCTGCCCGACGCGCACGCCGAAGGCCCGACGCCGGTCTCGGCGGTGCTCTCCGGCCTGCTGCTCAACGTCGCGCTGTACGCCCTGCTGCGCTGCAAGGTGCTCACCGACGGCGCCCTGCACAACGCACCTGGCCGGCGCAGCTGCTGATGGGCTTCGGCCTGCTCTCGGTCGTGCGTCGCGGCGTTCTTCCTCTCGCGCCAGAAGGACGTCAAGCGCATGTTCGCGTACTCGTCGATCGAGCACATGGGCCTCGATCACGTTCGCCTTCGGCCTCGGCGGGCCGATCGCCAACTTCGCCGGGCTGCTGCACATGACGGTGCATTCGCTCACCAAGTCGGCGATCTTCTTCGCCGTCGGCCATGCGACGCAGAAGGCCGGCACGCAGGTGATGGACGAGCATCCGCGGCCTGATCAAGGTCAGCCCGACGGTCGGCTGGGGGCTGATGCTCGGCTCGCTCGCGATCCTCGGCATGCCGCCGTTCGGCGTCTTCGCGAGCGAGTTCCTGATCCTCACCACGGCGATGCGCGAGCAGCCCTGGGCGACGCCGTTCCTGCTCTCGCGCTCGGCGTCGCCTTCGCCTCCGTGCTTCGGTCGCGTCCAGCCGATGGTCTTCGGCGAGACCTCGGTCAAGCCGCTGCCGCACTCGCCGGCGCTGCTGCCGGTGTTCGTCGCACCTCGGCCTCGGCCTGATGCTGGGCCTCTATATCCCGCCCTATCTCGTCGGCTGGTATCGCCAGGCGGCGCGGATGCTCGGAGGCTGACCGTGCAGATGCCCGGGCACTGAGCTCGACTCGCAGCGCCTGCCGGCGCCGCTGCCGATCTGGCGCGCGCAGCGTCGACGCCGATGCCTGGCAGAGTCGCCGCGCGCGACCGTCGCCGCCGCCGACGGTCGGCTCGTTGCGCTCTGGGGCGCAGACGCGCGGCTGGCGCGAGTCGGGCGGCTTCGCGGTCTGCGCGCGCGTATGCGCTCGCCGACGGGCTCGTGCTGGCTCGACCTGCCGCTCGCCGCCGATGCGCCGGCCTATCCCGACCTGGCGGCGCTGTTTCCGGTGCGCGGTGCGCATGCAGCGCGCCGCCGCCGACCTGCTCGGCATCGTCGCGACCGGCGCGCGCGACACGCGGCCCTGGCTGCGACCACGGCGCCTGGCCCGCGGACGGTTTCCGCTGCACGAGCGAGCCGACGCCGGCATCGGCTGGCAAGGCGAAGGCGGTCGACTATCCCTTCGTTCGCGTCGACGGCGACGGCGTCCACGAGATCCCGGTCGGCCCGGTGCACGCCGGCATCATCGAGCCGGGGCATTTCCGCTTTTCGGTCGTCGGCGAGAAGGTGCTGCGCCTCGAGGAGCGGCTCGGCTACACGCACAAGGGCATCGAGAAGCGCTTCACGAGCTGGCGCTCGCTCGAGGGCGCATCGCCTCGCCGGCGCGCGTCTCGGGCGATTCGACGGTCGCCTATGCGTGGGCCTACTGCCATGGCGCTGGAAGCGCTGCTGCGGCTGCGACGATCCCGCCGCGCGCCGTCTGGCTGCGCGCGCTGCTGCTCGAGCGCGAGCGCGTCGCCAATCACCTCGGCGACCTCGGTGCGCTCGGCAACGACGCCGGCCTGCCTTCGGCCTGGCCGCAGTTCTCGCGCCTGCGCGGAAGACTGGCTGCGCGCTGTCGAAGGAGGTCTTCGGCCACCGCTATTGATGGACTGCGATCGTGCCGGGCGGCACCGGCGTGCGACCTGTCGCCGGCGCGGCGGCGGCGCGGATCGCCGCGCGCAATGCGACGCCATCGATGCGCCGAGGTGCAGCGACGCTGCGGATCGATCTACGACGAGCACGCCGGCCTGCAGGATCGCTTCATCGGCGCCGGGCACGTGAGCCGCGGAGCTGGCCGCGCGAGCTCGGCCTCACCGGGCTCGCCGGCGCGCGCCAGCGGCCAGGCGATCGACTTGCGCGTCGACCATCCCGTGGCCGCCCTACGACGCGCTGGCAGTGACAGACGGCGATCCACCGCGACGGCGACGTCGCGGCGCGCGTCGCGGTGCGCTTCGACGAGCTGTTCGAATCGTTGCGCCTGATCCAGGCGATCCTCGACCGCGCTGCCGGACGGACGAGCATCGCAGCGCCGTCGCCTGCCCGCGCGACGGCGCGGTCGGCGTCGGCTGGGTCGAAGGCTGGCGCGGCGACGGTCTTCGTCGCGCTCGAGCTCGACGGCGCCGACGCGGGCACGCATCCGCCGCTGCCACTGCCACGATCCGTCGTGGCAGAACTGGCCGGTGCTCGAGCATGCGGTGATCGGCAACATCGTTCCCGGACTTCCCGCTGATCAACAAGTCCTTCAACCTCTCGCTACTCGGGGCACGACCTGTGAGCCGTCGTGCGACAGCCGCATGCTGAAGATCCTCCGCCAGATCGCGCCGACCGGCATCCGCACGCGAGCCGCCGCCGCCGCCCGACGGACGAGCTGCGGGTCGCGCGCCGAGCGCTCCAGCAGCAGATCCTGCGCGCGTCCTCGGCCGCGCGCTCGCGATCCGCCACGTCGACGCCGGCTCGTGCAACGGCTGCGAGCTCGAGATCCACGCGCTCAACAACCCGTACTACAACCTCGAGGGGCTCGGCATCCGCTTCGTCGCCAGCCCGCGCCACGCCGACCTGCTGCTCGTGACCGGCCCGGTGTCGCGCAACATGGAGATCGCGCTGCGACGCACCTACGATGCGACGCCGGAGCCGAAGCTGGTCGTCGCCGTCGGCGACTGCGGCTGCACCGGCGGCATCTTCGGCGCGAGCTACGCGAGCTGCGGCGGCGTCGCGAACGTCCTTCCGGTCGACGTCGCCGTGCCGGGCTGCCCGCCGGCGCCGATCGAGATCCTGCGCGGCATCCTGACCGCGGTACGCCGCTGTCCCCGTCGCCGACCGCTGTCCGGACAAGCGTCCTATCGCTCGAGCGCGCCTTCGTCCGCGGCGCGACCGAGCCGCGAAACCGGCGCCTTGCGGAACTAGTCCACGGCCCCGCACCCGCCAGCACGAGGGCCGTGCGATATCCTCGCCAGCCAGGCACGAGAAGCGGTGGGATACCTCGAAGAACTGAAACGCCAGGCCGACGAGGCACTGGCCCAGCAGACACAGGACATCGGCGCGCTGCAGCGCAACGCGCTGCTCACCGACGCTGCCTGCCAGACCGTGTCGCGCTACTTCGGCACGCTGGCGCGCCAGCTCAACGTGCTCCAGCCGGTTTCGAAGGCCGCCTGGCGCTTCGACAACCGGACCTCGTTCCGCGACCTGCGCTTCAGCGATTTCCGCGCCGACGCGCGCATGAAGAAGCTGCGCGACGAGGAGGTCTTCGACCACGTCTTCCTCGGCTTTTCGGCCAAGACCGGCACCCGGGTGACGATCTCGAAGGACTTCCCGCCCGAGATCGAGCGGCTCGAGGCGCGGCTGCGCCAGTGCGGCGCTCATTACGACAGCGAAGTGATCCGCCACCCCGAGAACGGCAAGTTCCTCGAGAAGCGCTTCCAGCTCCTGGCCGACTTCCAGAGCACGGTTCGCGTCCTCCCCGATCACGACAGCGCCCGGCTCACGTTCCATGTCGCCAACCTCGACGGCTTCGAGACGGTGAGCGTCGCCTTCCCGGCGTTCGAGGTCGGCTCGGCCCGCCTCGACGACCTGGCGCGCTGGATCAACGGCGAGCCGCATTCGTTCCTGCGCGACGGCCAGCACGTTCGCCGCGTCGCGTTCTGAACGGCGCGCGGCCGGACGCTTGCCCCGGCCGCTTAAACTTGCGCCTTTCCGCCCGCCTCGCCCATGCCGTTCTTCTGGAAGCCCTATACCTCCGACGTCACCGCGTTCATCGAAACGCTGAAGGCGAACAAGCCCTCGCTCGAGGACGAACAGCGAGGCGGCCGGGCGCGGCTCTGGGATCGCCGGATCGATCCGGCGGCCGAGGCCGAGTACGACGAATCGCGGGTGCCGCAGCAGCCGTACGTGTACCAGACGCGTCAGCGCTGAGGCGAGGGCTCGGAGGTGGAGGCGATCGCCGAGGCCGGCGTCGAAGAGGTCGTGGACAGCATCGCCGTGGCGCGTCTCTACGGCGAGCCGCTGTTCGACCTGCCGCACGACCTGTACATCCCGCCCGATGCGCTCGAGGTCTTCCTCGAGGCGTTCGAGGGGCCGCTCGATCTCCTGCTTTACCTGATCCGGCGCCAGAACTTCAACATCCTCGACATTCCGCTGGCGAGCGTGACGCGCCAGTACCTCGCCTACGTCGAGCAGATCCGGACGCGCAACCTCGAGCTCGCCAGCGACTACCTGCTGATGGCGGCGATGCTGATCGAGATCAAGTCGCGCATGCTGCTGCCGCCGCGGAAGAGCGCCGACGGCAAGGAGCCCGACGACCCGCGCGCCGAGCTCGTCCGCCGCCTGATCGAGTACGAGCAGATGAAGCTCGCCGCTGCGCGCCTCGACGCGCTGCCGCTGCTCGGCCGCGACTTCCAGCGCGCCCAGGTGCCGATCGAGGAGTCGGCGGCGGCGCGCCTGCCGAGCGTCGCTGGCATCGACCTGCGCAGCGCCTGGCAGGACATCCTGGCGCGCGCCAAGCTGCACCAGCACCACCTGATCTCGCGCGAGCACCTGAGCGTGCGCGAGCACATGACGATCGTCCTGCGCGCGCTGCAGGGGCGGCGCTTCGCCCTGTTCGAGGAGCTGTTCGACGTCGAGCGCGGCGCGCCGGTCGTCGTCGTCACCTTCATCGCCCTGCTCGAGCTGGCGCGCGAGCACCTGCTCGAGGTGACGCAGGCCGAGGCGTTCGCGCCGATCTACGTCAGGCTCGCCTACCAGGCGAGCTGAGCGGACGCAGAGCCGCCGCCGCGCGGAGCGCCACGCTCAATCCGCCGCGAGTATCAGCAGCCCGCCGAGGCCGAGCACGCCGGCCGGCAGACCCCAGCGCTCCCACTTCGAGACCGCGTCGCCGGCGATCACCTCGACCGGCACCGGCGTCGTCTCCAGGACGCGATGCGTCACCGAGTCCTCGATCATTCGCGTGAGCGAGTTCCTGCGCGCCGTCCCCATGACGATGTGATGGACGGCCAACCGTCGCGCCGCGCGACAGATCTGCTCGGCGCGCTCGCCGGTCGCCCAGTGCGTCTCGTGCGGCACGCCGGCATCCGTCAGGAGCGCGACCGCCGCCGACATCGCCACGTCGGCGCGATCGTGCAGCCAGCCGTCACGGCCGGTACGGCTGACGAAGCGCGCCGCATGGCGCGACAGCCGCGGCTGGACGTTGAGGAGATGGAGCCGCAGCTCGTGATGGCGCCGGTATTCGGCGATCGCGTGACGCACGGCGCGCAGCGCATTCGGTGAGCCGTCGACCGGGAACGAGGACGTTGAGCACGGGCAGCTCTCCTGAAGTCGGTCGCCGGCGGCGCGCGCTTCGACCGCCGGCGCAGCCGGAGCGCGGCGCGGCGGCGCTGCGCCGGCGACGCCAGGCCGGGCGTGGATGCGCGACTCGAGGCGGCGATGGTTCCTGAAGAAGCCGGCACCGAGGACGAGCGGGATCGCCAGGTACGAGAGCCAGCCGAGCAGCGGCGTCGCCTCGAGCCACGGCCCGAGCAGCGGCTCGCCGTTGATCATCTTGACCGCCGTCCAGACCAGGACGCCGGCGCCGACGTACGACCACCGCGGGAAAGCGATCGACGACCTTGAGCACCACCGTGCTGCCCCAGACGACGATCGGCACGCTGATGACGAGGCCGGCGACGACGAGCAGGTAGCTGCCGTGCGCCGCGCCGGCGACGGCGAGGACGTTGTCGAGCCCCATCACCGCATCGGCGATGACGATCGTCCGCATCGCGCCCCAGAAGGTCGCCGGCGCCGCGCGCGTGCGATTCGCCGCCGTCGCTCGTCGGGCAGCAGCAGCCGGTAGGCGATCCAGAGCAACAGCAGGCCGCCGGCGAGCAGCAGCCCCGGGATGTGGAGCAGCCAGACGACCATCACCGTCATCAGGCTGCGCACGCCGATCGCGCCGACGGCGCCCCAGACGATCGCGCGCTTCTGCAGCGCCAGCGGCAGGCTGCGCGCCGCCAGGGCGATGACGATGGCGTTGTCGCCGGCGAGGACCAGGTCGATGACGACGATCGCCAGCAAGCGCGGAGAAGAAGGTGGCGGGATCCATCGGTGTGGGAGGTCGGCGTCGAGGCTCGAATTCTGCGAAGCGGCGCGGCGGCGATGCTTCGCGAATCTCGATCCATCGCGAATCTCGATCGGCGCGGCAAGAGGGCGCCCGGCCTCGCCGGTGCCAGAATCACGTCACGCACGGTCTCGCGCCGTGCGTGCAAAGCGGGAGTAGCCCGCGTCCCGGTCCGCCGGGTCGTCCGATTCGTCGTCAGCACGGGCCGCAAGGCCCCGGCGTCTCGGCTGCCTTCGGGCAGGAGCGAGACCTTTGCCTTTCCTTCCACCAGGAACGGCAATGACGACTCCGCTCAATCACTTCGCCTTGCGGCGCTACCTGCGCCACGGCACCCTGCCCCAGCTCGCCGCGTTCGAGGCCGTCGTCCGGCTCGGCAGCGCGAGCGCGCGCCGCGCAGGCGCTCTGTGCTCGCCCCGCCGACGATCTCGGGCCACCTGAAGAAGCTCGGCGACGCGCTCGGCGTGCGCCTGTTCGAGCTGCATGGCAAGCGCCTGGTGCCGACCGCGGCGGCGCTGGCGCTGCTGCGAGGCGACGGACGAGGTCTCGGCCGCGCTCGCGCGCTGCGAGCAGACGCTCGGCGCCTACCGCGAAAACGGCTCGCGCACCAGGCCCGCAGGCCCTGCGCGAACGCGAGCCCGCGCTCAGCGCCGGCCGAGCTTGAACGCGATCATCGCCCGCAGCTTGTTCGGCAGCACCGGCTTGATGAGCAGGTGGAAGTCGTGCTCGAGCGCTTCCTTGTCGTGCCCGGTCATGCTGCTGCCGGTGACGACGATCGCCGGCAGGCCGGCACCGAAGCGCTTGCGCACCACACCGATCGCGGCGATGCCCGTGGCGCCGTTCTCGAGCCGGTAGTCGGCGATGATCAGCGCCGGCGGCTGCGCCGGGTCGGCCGCTGCGGCCCAGGCCTCGGTCGCAGCGACGCTGTCGAACGCGACGATCGCGGCGCCCCAGCCCTTGAGCAGCACCTCGAGGCCGTCACGCACCGCCGGCTCGTCCTCGACGACGACGATCAGGCGGCCGTCGAGCGTGATGTCGATCGGGCCCTTGCCGGGCAGCGCGCGCCGGGCCGCGCGCGGCGTCGTCCCGAGCGGCAGCTCGAGCGTGAACACCGAGCCGCGACCGGGCTCGGAGCGCAGCGTCAGCGGCGCGCTCATCAACTCGGCGAGGCGCTTGACGATCGCCAGGCCGAGGCCGAGTCCCTTCTTCTGCTCGACCGAGACCGCCGCCGTTCCCGGCACCTGGTAGAACTCCTCGAAGACGCGGGCGCGCTCGCTCGCGCCGATGCCCGGGCCGGTGTCCCAGACCTGGAGCAGCAGGCGCTCGCCGCGGCGCCGGCAGCTGACCAGCACCGAGCCGTCGCTGGTGTAGCGGATCGCGTTCGAAAGCAGGTTGCGGACGATCCGCTCGACCAGCAGCGGATCGGCGAAGGCGACGTGCTGGCCGCCGCGGATGCGCAGCGCCAACCCCTTCTCGAACGCCGCCGGCTCGAAATGCAGGCGCACCTTGCGGAAGATCTCGGCGAGCTCGAAGTTGTCGGGATGGACCTCGACCCCGCCGCTGTCGATCCGGGTGATGTCGAGCAGCTCCGAGAACAGGCCCTCGAGCGCGTCGACCGATTCGTTGATGCTGTTGACGAGCTGCGCCACCTCGGGCTCGTGGGTGCGCGCGCGCAAGGCCTCGGCGAACAGGCCCATCGCGTGCAGCGGCTGGCGCAGGTCGTGGCTGGCGGCGGTGAAGAACTGGGTCTTGGCGCGGTTGGCGACCTCGGCCTCGTGGCGCGCCGCGTCGGCGACGGCCTTCTCGGCGCCGAGCTGGACCGCGAGCGCTTCGGTGCGCAGCTTCAGGCCGACGACGTTGTCGAACGACTCCTGGTAGTTGCGGCCGAGCAGGATGGTCATTCCCATCGCCACCGTCATGACCACCGCGAGCTCCCAGCTGAGGGTGTCGCCGGCGAGCGCGACGCGGGCGATCGCCGGCACGAAGACGAGCAGTACGAACAGCAGGAACAGGCGGAACTGCGGCGCCAGGATCGGCACGCAGGCGACGCAGAAGGTATAGACCACGAGCACCAGCGCCAGCTGATGCAGCCCCGAGCCGTAGGCAGAGAACAGCCACGCCGCCGCGCCCCAGAGCACGCCCGAGGAGAGCACGCCGGCCTGCCAGGTGCGCAGGCGGGCGAGCAGGCCCTCCGTGGTCGTGGGCTCGTCGCGGGCGAAGCGAACCGCGAGCCAGAGCGCGCCCCAGCCAGACGAGCGCGAAGGCGATTCCCCAGACGATTCGCAACGGCCGCGGCGCGACGCCGCCGAAGACGATCTCGATGATGATCGCGCCGATCGCATGGCCGGCGAGCGTCGTGCGGTTGAAGGCGAAGGTGCCGCGGATGTGATCGCGCAGCAGCAGGAAGCTGTCGAGCGGCGTTTCGGCGGCGGCGCGCGCGGCAGCGGGGGCCGCGCCCGCCGGCAACGCGCGCGGCCGCGCTCAATTCACCCGGCGCGTGAGCCACGGCGCGATCTGCCCCTGGCTCGACATCTGGCTCACGGCGAGCACGGCCTGGGTGCGCGAGTTGACGCCGAGGGCGCGCAGCACCGCGGCGACGTGGTCCTTGACGGTCTCGACCGAGAGGTCGAGCTCGCGCGCGATCAGCTTGTTCGACTGGCCGCGCAGCAGCAGGCCGAGGACGTCGGTCTGGCGCGGCGTCAGCTTGAACGCGGCCAGCGCCTGCGGCTTCGGCATTCCGGAATCGAAGGTCGGCGCGCCCGCGGCGCTCTCGTTGCCGATGCCGCCCATCGTCGTGGTCGGCGGCACATAGATTCCGCCCGACATGACGACGCGGAGCGCTTCGGTCAGCGTCTCGTTGCTGGCGCGCTTGGGCACGTAGCCGCTCGCCCCGAGGTCGATCGCGCGGATCACGTCGGCGCTGTGGTCGGACGCCGAGACGACGACCACCGGCACCGCCGGCCAGCCGTTGCGCAGCTCGACCAGGAGCTCGAAGCCGTCGGCATCGCCGAGGCGCAGGTCGAGCAGGACGAGATCGAAGTTCGGCTCGGCCGCGAGCGCCTCGCGCGCACCGCGCGCGCCGGCGACGCCGACCACCGAGACGTGGCTGCCGAGCCCCTGGATCACGCCCTGCAGGGCGCTCAGGATGAGCGGATGGTCGTCGATCAGCAGGACCTTCATGCAAGGGCTCCCGTCATGCGTAGCGCCTCGCCAGCGACTCGGCGATGCAGACTGGCTTGTCGGAGCCTTCGCGCTCCATCGTCACCTGGACGGTGAGCTGGGCGCCGCCGTCGAGCGGGTCGTAGGCGAGGAGCTTGAAGTGACCGCGCAGTCGGCTGCCGCTCGGCACCGGCGCCGGAAAGCGCACCTTGTTCAAGCCGTAGTTGACGCCCATCCGCGTGCCGCGCACCTCGAACGCCGAGGCGCTCATCTCTGGCAGCAGCGAGAGCGTGAAGAAGCCGTGCGCGATCGTCGTCCTGAACGGCCCGGCCTTGGCGCGCTCGGCGTCGAGATGGATCCACTGGTGGTCGTTGGTCGCGTCGGCGAAGAGCTGGATCCGCTCCTGCGTCACGGTGATCCACTCGCTGGTGGCGATGTCCTGGCCGACCAGCGGCTGCAGTTCGGCGATGGTCTCGAAAGTTCGCATCGTTCAGTTCACCCAGGTCACGATCGGCTCCCACTGCTCGCGGTCGCCCTGGAAGCGGGTCGAGGCGACGTCCCAGAGCGTCAGGCCGTGCGCCGCGAGATGCACGTAGTTCTGGGTATCGCGCAGAAAGCCGAGCAGCGGCACGCCGACGCCCTGCAGGAAGGTGCGCAGCTGGTCGGTCGAGATCGTCCCCTCGCGCGTGCGCATGCCGACGACCGCGAGCTGGACCTTGTCGCTGCGCCGATGGGCGAGCAGCTGGGTGACGAATTCGTGCGTCGCGTGGATGTCGAAGATGCTCGGCTGGAGCGGGATCAGCACCTTGTCGGCGAGCTTCATCACTTCGTCGAGGCGCTTGCCGTGCAGGCCCGCGGGGGTGTCGAGGACGATGTGGGTCGTGCCCTTGGGCGGCCGCACGACCTCGCCCTGTCCGACCTCCCACGACATGATCTTCGGCAGTCCGGCCGGGCGCAGGCCGAGCCAGGTTCGCGACGACTGCTGGCGGTCGACGTCGCCGAGCATCACGGCCCGGCCGCGTGTGGCGAGGTAACCCGCGAGATTGGTCGACAGCGTCGTCTTGCCCACGCCACCCTTCGGGTTGGCGACCACGATCACCGGCATGCGGCACTCCCTTCTCGTTTTGCGGGTATGTTAGCGGCGCTCGTCGTCCCCGCCACTCCGACAAACCAGCGAACCCGTCCATGGCCTCACCCGAACCGATCGCCGCCGACGATGCCAGCGCCACGCCCGCTCCGGCCGAGATCCTCGTCATCGTCGCCCATCCCGAGCTCGAGCACTCGCGCGCCAACCGGCGCCTGCTCGATGCGGCGCGCGCGCTGCAGGCGCGCAGCGACCCGGGACGCGTGGCGGTGCGCGACCTGTACGCGCTCTATCCCGACTACCTGATCGACATCGGCGTCGAGCAGGCGGCGCTGGCGGCGGCGCGACTGGTCGTCTGGCAGCACCCGATCCGCTGGTACAGCATGCCGCCGCTCCTGAAGCTCTGGCTCGACGACGTGCTCGCATTCGGCTGGGCCTACGGGCCGGGCGGCACGGCGCTGCGCGGCAAGGACCTGTGGCTCGTCGCCAGCACCGGCGGGCCCGAGGATTCGTATCGCCCCGACAGCTACAACCGCTACTTCTTCGACGCCTTCATGCCGCCCTACGAACAGACTGCGGCGCTCTGCGGCATGCGCTTCCTGCCGCCGCTGGTCCTGCACGGCGCGCACAAGGCGAGCGAGCACGACCTCGCCGTCCATGCCGACACCTACGCGCAGCGGCTCGCCGACTATCCGGCGTGGCCCGAGCTCGCCTTCGTCGAGGAGTGCGTCGCGTGCGAAGTGCCGAGCAACGCGCGGCCGGTCGACAAGATCAAGGAAGCCGCGTAGGCGGCCGCGCATGGAACACGGCTCCTGGATCACCGGCAGTCTGGTCTATCTCGCCGCCGCCGTCCTCGCGGTTCCCGTCGCGCGCTTCTTCGGCCTCGGCTCGATCATCGGCTACCTCGGCGCCGGCATCCTGATCGGCCCGTGGGGGCTGAAGCTCGTGACGCGGCCCGAGGAGATCCTGCAGATCGCCGAGTTCGGCGTCGTCCTGATGCTGTTCCTGGTCGGCCTCGAGCTCGAGCCGCAAAGGCTCTGGGCGCTGAGGAAGCCGATCTTCGGCTGGGGCAGCGTCCAGCTGTTCGGCTCGGCGCTGCTGCTCGCCCTCGGCGCGCTCGCGTGCGGCATCGACTGGCGCCTGGCCGTGGTGGCGGCGATCGGCCTGGCGATGTCGTCGACGGCGATCGCCCTCGGCGTCCTCGCCGAGCGCAACATGATGGCGACGACCTCGGGCGAAAGCATCCTCAGCGTCTCGCTGCTGCAGGACATCGCCGCGATCCCGATCCTCGCCCTGGTGCCTTTCCTGGCGGTCAGCGCCGGCGCCGAAGGCGGCGACACCGGGATCTGGCTCGGCATCGCCAAGGCGATCGGCACGATCGCGGTCATCATCCTCGGCGGCCGGCTGCTGCTGCGCCCGGCGCTGCGCTGGATCGCCAACAGCAACACCCCCGAGATCTTCACCGCGGCGTCGCTGCTGCTCGTCGTCGCCACCGCGTCGCTGATGAACCTGGTCGGGCTGTCGATGGCGCTCGGCTCCTTCCTCGCCGGCGTGCTGCTCGCCGAAAGCGAGTACCGGCGCGAGCTCGAGACCGACATCGAGCCGTTCAAGGGCCTCTTCCTGGGCCTCTTCTTCATCGCCGTCGGCATGAGCATCGACTTCGCGGTCGTGATCGCGCAGCCCTTCCTGATCGCCGCGGTGGTGGTCGGCTTCCTGCTCGTCAAGGCGGCGTTGCTCTGGGCGATGACCCGGCTGATGCCGATCCCCAGACTCGAGCGTCCGGTGTTCATCATCCTGCTGGCGCAAGGCGGCGAGTTCGGCTTCGTTGTCTTCCAGGTCGCCGCGCTGGCCGGCACGATCACGACGCCGGTGTCGTCGTTCCTGGTCGCCGCGGTCGCGATCTCGATGCTGCTGACGCCGCTCCTGCTCGTCGCCGCCGACCGCTGGTGGATTCCGCTGCTCTCGGGCAGCAAGCGCTCCGCCGCCGGCCTCGAGCTGAAGGAGCCGCAGAACAACCCGGTCGTCATCGCCGGCTTCGGCCGCTACGGCCAGATCGTCGGCCGGATGCTGTTCGCCAACGGCATCACGCCGACCGTGCTCGACCACGACGCCGAGGCGATCGAGGCGCTGCGCAAGTTCGGCTGGCGCGTCTACTACGGCGACGCGACCCGGCTCGACCTGATGCGCACCGCCGGCGCCGACAAGGCGCGCGTGATCGTGCTGGCGATCGACGACATCGAGCAGAGCGTCGACTGCGCCAGGATGCTGCGCGAGAACTTTCCCAACGCGACGATCGTCGCCCGCGCGCGCAACGTCCAGCACTACTACGAGCTGTACGAGCTCGGCGTGACCCTGATCGAGCGCGAGACGCTCGACTCGGCGCTGATGAGCGCGCGCAGCGCGCTCGAGCTGCTCGGCTGGCAACCGCACCAGGCGAGAAACCTGGCGCTGCGCTTTCGCCGTCACAACGTCGCCCAGCTGGCGGCGCTGGCGCCGCACAGGAAGGACGAAGCGCGCCTGATCGCCGCCGCCAAGCAGGGCCGCCAGCAGCTCGAGGAGCTGTTCGCGATCGAGCGCCAGCAGGCGGCCGAGCGGCAGGCCCGCACCGGCTGGAGCGGGACCGCCGAGACGGCGCAGGAACCTTAGGAGCGCGCGCCCGCCGCGGCTTGCAAACCGGGCCGCGACGACGTTTGCGGCTAGCCCCAGTGCAGGCAGCGCATGCTGAGCGTTCCCGACTGGAAGCCCTCGAAGACATGGCGCGGCGCTTCGTCGGGCCGCGCCGCACCGAGGGCGTAGAGCAGCGGGAAGTAGTGGTCCGGCGTCGGCACCGCGGTGCGCGCCGTCGCGGTCAGCTTGTCGTAATCGACCAGCGCGCCGCGATCGCCGGCATCGAGCGCGCGCTTGACCCGCTGGTCGAAGTCCTCGGCCCACGCCGTCAGCCCGTGGGCGCTTTCGCCGGCGCCGCGCTCGGTCGCCGACAGGTTGTGGACGACGTTGCCGCTGCCGATGACGAGCACGCCGTCGTCGCGCAGGCCGGCGAGCGAGCGGCCGATCGCGAGGTGGTAGGCGGCCGGCTGGGCGATGTCGATCGAGAGCTGGAACACCGGCACGTTGGCGGCGGGATAGAGCCGGTGCAGAACGGTCCAGGCGCCGTGGTCGAGGCCGCGCTCAGCATCGATCGCGCTCGGCCGCGGCCCGAGCCCGGCCGCGGCCCGCGCCGCCAGCGCCGGCGCGCCCGGCGCGGGATAGGTCATCGCGTGGAGCTCGGCCGGAAAGCCGCCGAAGTCGTGGATCGTCTCGGGCGCGCGAGCGGCCGAGACGCGCGTGCTGCGCGGCGTCAGCCAATGCGCCGAGACAACGACGATCGCGCGCGGCAGGCCGATCTCGTAGCCCCAGCGCTGCAGCGTGCGCGTGAAGCGGTTGTCCTGCAGCGCGTTCATCGGCGAGCCGTGGCCGACGAAGATCGACGGCGCTCGCCCACGCAGCATCGGCCGATCGTCGGCCGCGACCGGCGCCGGCGTCGCCGCGAGAGCGCGGCGCAGTCCCTGGGCGATGGCGTCGCTGAAGGCAAAACCGGTGCCGGCAGCGACGGCGAGCACGACGCGGCGCCGCGTGACGCGGCCCGGTCCGTCGCCGTTGCCGGCCTTGCGCTCATTCGATCCGGCAGGCCTCTTCGAACGACAGGCGCGGGCTGCGCGCGAACAGCTTGCCCGGGTCGCCGTGGCCGAGGTTGATGATGAAGTTGCTCCTGATCTCGGTGCCGGCGAAGAAGGCGGCATCGAGCTTGGCGTTGTCGAAGCCGCTCATCGGCCCGCAATCGAGGCCGACCGCGCGCGCGGCGATGATGAAGTAGCCGCCCTGCAGGCTCGAGTTGCGAAACGCGGTGGTGTCGGCGAACTCCTTCTTGCCCACGAACCACGACCTCGCGTCGGCGTGCGGAAAGAGCGTCGGCAGCTTGTCGTAGAAGGCCATGTCCATGCCGATGATCGCCGTCACCGGCGCGGCGCGCGTCTTGTCGACGTTGCCGGGCGAGACGCATTCGAGCAGCTTCGCCTTGGCGGCCGGCGAGCGAACGAAGACGATCCGGGCCGGCGAGCTGTTGGCCGAGGTCGGGGCCCACTTCATCAGGTCGTAGATCGCGCGCAGTTGTGCATCGCTGACCGGTTCGTCGGTGAAGCCGTTGTGGGTGCGGGCTTCGGTGAAGAGTTTTTCTGCGCTGAAGTTCATGGCAAGCGGCTCGCGCCGAGGGGTGTCGATGATCCGATTTTCGGCACTTCCCGGCCATTTGCGTTGCAAGCGTTTCGTCGGCGGCGTTCGCACGCTTTGAATACCGCGCCGACAATCGCGGCCATGTTCTCGCCCTCCGCCGATGACGTCCGGCGCTTCTTCGTCGAAGCGTGGCAGAAGCGCCGCGCCGGCACGCCGGCGACGCCGATCGAGACGGTCGCCGCCGACTGGATCGTCGAGCACCCCGAGCATCACGCCGACCTGGCCGAGTTCGATCGGGCGCTGGCCGCGCGCTACGACGGCAGCGATGGCCGTACGAACCCGTTCCTGCACCTTTCGATGCACCTGTCGATCAGCGAACAGGTGTCGATCGACCAGCCAGCCGGCATTCGCCAGGCGCTCGATCTGCTCGCCGCCCGCCTCGGCTCGCGTCATGCCGCGCAGCACGAGGCAATGGAATGCCTCGGCCGGATGCTCTGGGATTCGCAGCAAAGCGGCCGGCCGCCCGACGGCGAGGCCTACGTCGAGTGCGTGCGGCGGCGCGCGACCCGATAACGCAATCGCGGCACTCACTCGCCAACCAGGCCGCGCCGGATCGCGTAGACCGTCATCTCCGAGTTGTTGGCCAGGCCGAGCTTCTCGAGCACGCGGGCGCGGTACACGCTCACCGTCTTCGGGCTCAGCATCAGCTCCTCGGCGATGTCGGAGAGACGCTTGCCCGAGGCGATCATCACCAGCGTCTGCATCTCGCGGTCGGAGAGTTTGTCGTGGGCGTTCTCGACCGCCGGCGTGGTCAGGCTCTCGACCAGCATCTGCGCGATCTCGGGCGTGACGTACTTGCGCCCCTGCGCCACTGTCCGCACCGCGCTAACGATGAGCGCCGGGTCGCCGCCCTTGTTGACGTAGCCGAAGGCGCCCGCGCGCAGCGCCCGGATGGCGTACTGGTCTTCGGGGTACATCGACACGACCAGCACGCGCATCGCCGTGCCCTCGTCCTTGAGCGCATGGAGCACATCGAGGCCGCTGCGGCCGGGCAGGTTGATGTCGAGCACCAGCACGTCGGCGTTCTTTTCGCGCATCAGCGAGCGCAGCTCGCCGTAATCGCCGGCCTCGCCCACGACCTCGATATCGGGCGCGTCGGACAGCGTGTCGCGGATGCCGCGCCGGATCAGGGCGTGGTCGTCGCAGAGGAAGACTTTGATCATGGATGCCGTTCTTTGCTCGTCTCGGATCAAACGTCCGCCCACTGGCTCGGGTCGTACGACTTGTCCGGCGGCTCGGGGATGTATGAGCTGTCGCTGACGTCGAGCGGCACCGACAGAATCAGCGTCGTTCCCTGCGGCCCGCTCGAGAGATCGATCCAGCCGCCGACCGTCGTCGCCCGCTCGTGCAGGCCGCGGATGCCGAACGAGCGCGCCTTGCCGAGGTCTTCCTGGCTCAGGCCGCGGCCGTTGTCGCTGATCTCGAGCGAGAGCACGCCACCGGCGAGCGAAAGGTCGATCTGCACCCGCGTCGCCTGCGCGTGCTTGCTGATGTTGGTGAGCGCCTCTTGCGCCGTGCGGTAGGCGACCAGCGGCACGCCCGGCGGCAACTCGAGCGGCTGCTTGGGCAGGCGGATCTGGCACTCGACGCCGCTGCGGCGCTCGAAGCGCAAGGCGATCCAGTGCAGCGCCGCCGCCAGGCCCTGCTCGAGGATGGCGGGGCGCAGGTTGTGCATGATCCGCTGGCTCGACTCGACCGCGTGCGTCACCGTCTCGAGCGCCGACTGGACGCGCGAGACGATCTGCGGCGAGCTCGAATGGCGCGCGATCCAGGCCAGGTCGAACTTCAGTGCGGTGAGCGAGCCGCCGACGTCGTCGTGGATCTCGCGCGCGATCGCCGCGCGCTCGTGCTCGACGCTGGTCTGCAAGTGCTGGGCAAGCTCGTGCAGGCGCTGCTTCGAGGCGACCAGGTCGCGGTCGGCCTTGACCCGTGCGCGTCGCGTCTCGGCGGCGTCGACGGCATGCAGCAGCGCCGGAACGAGCCGGGCAAGGTGGCTCTTCTGCAGGTAGTCGCTGGCGCCGTTCCTCATCGCCTCGACTGCGGTGTCCTCGCCGATCTCGCCCGAGACGAGGACGAAGGGAATCTCGCGCATGCTCGCCTTCAGGAGCTCGAGCGCGAGCAGGCCGGAAAAGCCCGGCAGGTTGTAGTCGGAAACGACCGCGTCCCACGGCTCGTCGAGCGCTTCGAGGAAGGCGGCTTCGGAATCGACGCGGCGCGTCTGCGCGTTCAGGCCACCGCGCGCCAGATGGGCGACCAGCAGCTCGTGGTCGAGCTCCGAATCCTCAAGATGGAGGACGCGAAAGACGCGATCCCTGGGCTGCGCCGGCATGGCGTCAAGTATGCCGCCGCAAGCCGTGCCTTCGCGACGCGGTACCGCTCGCGGCGCGGCAGTGTGCGGCGATTTCGCGCCCGGGCGTCTACAAATCCGCAGCTTGGCGCAGCGTCTGCACGACCGGGCGCGTCAGCACCTCGCGCAGGCCCCACCAGCCGGCGGCGAGCGCGAGCACCGCGCCGGCCGCGGCGCCGAGCAGCGGAACGACCGGCGACGGGTTCCAGCTGAACTCGAACACCCAGCGCGCGAGCGCCCAGCTGACGGCGATCGCGGCGAGCGAGGCGAGCAGGCCGGCGAGCGCGCCGACGCCGAGCAGCTCGACCCGCTGCACCTGCGCCAGCAGCCTGCCGCTCGCGCCGAGCGCGCGCATCACGGCGAACTCGCGCGCCCGCGATTCGCGCGTCGCGCTGACCGCCGCGAACAAGACGACGAGGCCGGCGGCGAGCGTGAAGGCAAACAGGAACTCGACCGCGCGCACCACCTGGTCGAGGACGCGCTGCACCTGCGCGATCGACGCCGAAACATCGATCGAGGTGATGTTCGGGAAGTCGCGACTGATCGCGTTGTCGAAGCCGGCCACGTCGGGCGCACGATAGGCGGCGATGTAGCTGATCGGCGCGTCGACCAGCGTCGCGGTCGGGAAGAGGACGAAGAAGTTGACCCGCATCGACGACCAGTCGACCTTCCTCAGGCTCGTGATCCGGCCTTCGATCGGCGTCCCGCCGAGGTCGAAGCGGAGCG
The DNA here is from genome assembly GCA_963766315.1 of uncultured beta proteobacterium. Taxonomy (GTDB): domain Bacteria; phylum Pseudomonadota; class Gammaproteobacteria; order Burkholderiales; family Burkholderiaceae_C; genus Schlegelella_A. The sequence goes on along the minus strand of CAVXZM010000005.1, from coordinate 56,845 downwards.
TGTCGCCGAGCTTCAGGCCGAGCGTTTCGGCCAGGCCCTCCTCGACGCTCAGGCCGCCTTTCTCGTCGGCGGTCCAGCGTCCCGCGGCAATCGTGTTGTGCGCCGGCAGCGTCGCGCTGTGGCTGAGGTTGAACTCGCGATCGACCAGGCGCTTCGCGCGCGGGTCGGCGTAGTCGTCGGGGACGACGTTCTTGCCGTCGACGGCGACCAGCCGGCCGCGGATCATCGGGAACCAGTCGTAGCGAGTGACGCCCAGGGCGCGCAGCCTCGCCTGGAACGCATCGGCCTGCGGCGGCTGGACGTTGATGACGAAGCGGTTCGGCGCGTCCTTCGGCGTCGCCTGGCGCCAGCTCGAGATCAGGTCGGTGCGCAGCAGCGCGAGCAGCACCAGCGCGAGCAGGCCGACGGCGAGCGCCGAGACCTGCAGCACCGCGAACGCCGGCCGCGCCGCCAGCTGACGCGTCGCCAGGACCAGCCAGCGCGGCGCGCCGGCCTCGGGCACCGAGCGGCGCAGGACGACGAGCGCGAGCCACGACAGCAGCGCGAAGACGCAGACCGCGCCGGCAAAGCCGCCGACCGCGATCAGGCCGAGCTTCAGATCACTGGAGACGGCAAGCAGCAGCGCCGCGAAGCCGAGCGCGCCGGCGCCGAGGACGGCGAGCGACGCCGGCTTCATCGCGCCGACGTCGCGCCGGATGACGCGCAGCGGTGGCACGCGCGCCAGCTGCAGCACCGGCGGCAGGCCAAAGCCGAACAACAGCGTGAAGCCAACGCCGGCACCGAAGAGCGCCGGCCAGAGGCCCGGTGGCGGCAACACCGCCTCGACCAGGCCGGCGAGCAGCCAGACGAAGACGTAATGGACGGCGAAGCCGAGGGCCAGGCCGACGCCGCTCGCCAGCAGGCCGACCAGCGCGAACTCGACCAGGTACTGGAGCGCGATCGTCCGCTGCGGCAGGCCGAGCACGCGCAGCATCGCGCAATCGTCGAGATGGCGGCCGGCGAAGTCACGCGCGGCAATCCCGACCGCGACCGCGGCGAGCAGCGCCGCGAGCAGCGCGACCAGGTTGAGAAACTTCTCGGCGCGGTCGAGCGTCTGGCGCATCTCGGGCCGGCCGGTGGCGAGCGACTCGATCCGGATGCCACGCAGGTTCTTCGCCTTGACCTCGGCCTCGGCCCATTCGACGAACGCGTTCACCCGGGCCCCGTTGGCGGCATCCGACGCGACGGCAAGGCGGTACTGGATCCGGCTTGCCGGCTGCACCAGGCCGGTCGCCGGCAGGTCGGCGACGTTGAACAGCACCCGCGGCGCCAGGCTCGCGAAGCCGGTTCCGCGATCGGGCTCGATGATGATGATCCGGTCGATGCGCAGGCTGGCATCGCCGAGCAGCAGCGGGTCGCCGACGGCGAGGCCGAGCGAATCGAGCACGGCGGCGTCGACCCAGGCGGTGCCCTTCGGCGGCGCCTGGGCGACGTCGACCGCCTTGGCGTCGACGCCACCGCGCACTCGCAGCTTGCCGCGCAGCGGGTACGAATCGGTCACCGCCTTGGCACTCACCAGCCGGGTCGCGCCGCCCTTCTCGTCGGGAGCGCGGCCCATGCTCGGGAAATTGGCCGAGGTCGCGGTCGTCAGGCCCAGCGCCGCGGCCTTGGCAAGGAAGTCCGGCGGCGCCGGCTGGTCGGTCGAGACGATCGCGTCGCCGCCGAGGATCTGGCGTGCGTCGCGCGCCAGGCCGGTGTTGATGCGGTCGGCGAAGAAGCCGACCGCGGTAAGGGCCGCGACCGCGAGCGTCACGGCGACGACAAGGAGGCGCAGCTCGCCGGCGCGAAAGTCGCGCCGCAGCTGACGCCAGCCGAGCTGCCATGCCGAGGGTGGGCGCACCGGCTCCGCTCCCGGCGTGTCGAGGGGGGCGGTGCGGGTCAGGGCGGGCGTCGTCATCGGCGCCGAACTTACCCGAGTTGCGAACGCAGTGTGCAAGCGGGTTGAATCAGCGATGCGCTCAGTGATGCTCCAATGTCACATGGACACTGCCCTGCCCTCGCTCTTCGTGTCGCACGGCTCGCCGATGATTGCGCTGGATCCCGGCGCCGCCGGCGCCTTCATGCAGCGCCTCGGGCCGACGATCGACTCGACCTTCGGCCGGCCTCGGGCGATCGTCACCGTCTCGGCGCACACGGCGGCGCGCGTTCCGGTCGTGCTCGCCGCGTCGCGCCACGAGGCGATCTACGACTTCGGCGGCTTCGACCCGAAGCTGAAGACGCTGCGCTACGACGCGCCCGGCGATCCGGCCCTCGCGGCGCAGATCCTCGAGCTGCTGCAAGCCGCGGCCATCGGCGCGCAGAAGGTCGACCAAGGCGGTCTCGACCACGGCGCATGGACGTCGCTGCGCTTCCTCTACCCTGGCGCCGACATCCCGGTCGTACCGCTCGCCTTCGTGCCGAGCGATCCGCCGGCGCGGCAGTTCGCGCTCGGCGCGGCGCTCAGGCCACTCGCCGCCGACGGTGTGCTCGTCCTCGGCAGCGGCAGCATCACCCACAACCTGCGCCGCCTGTTCGCGGGCGGCCTGGCGCCGCGCGCCGACCAGGCCGAAGCCGCCGACAACGCCGCCTTTCGCCACTGGATCGCCGCACGCGGCACGGCGCTCGACTGGGATGCCCTCTTCGCCTATCGCAGCCAGGCGCCGCACGCGGTCGAGATGCACCCGACCGACGAGCACCTGCTGCCGTGGTACGTCGCTGCCGGTGTCGGTAGCCGCGAGACGCCGCCGGTGCGCATCCACGACGGCGCGACCATGGGCAGCCTCGGCATGGATGCCTACGCCTTCGGCGCGTCGGCGCAGCTGCTGACGCGCGCCCTGCGTGAGCGCGACGTCCAGCCCGCCTGAGGCGCTCGCAGCTCAGCGCCGCTCGGCGCCGGCGCTGGCCTTGTCGACGCCCAGCTCGACCACGTTGCCGCCGGGCGCCGCGGCCTCGACCCTCAGCAGATGGCCCTGGACGGTCGCACCGACGTCCATCTGCAGCTGGCGATAGCGGATCGTGCCGCAGACGCGCGCGTCCGATTGCAGCTCGAGCCGATGCTCGACGTCGAGGTCGCCGGTAACGGTGCCGTTGATGACCGCGTCGCCGCAGCGAACGCTGCCTTCGATCTGGCCGCGCGCCGAAAGCACGAGCAGCGACGGCGCTTTGGCGTCGCCCTTCTTGCCCGTGACGTCGCCCTTGACCCGCCCGTCGATGCGCATGCCGCCGGCGAAGAGCAGGTTGCCGGTGATCTCGACCCCTTCGGCGATCAGCGTCGAGAGCTGCGCCATCTTGATGAACGGCTGCTTCTTCAGGTGAGCGAACATGACTTGACTCCTTTACGGCCTAGTGCCGGCCCTCGCGGGCCTTGCGGATGAATGTCAGTTGCTCCTGCGACTCGGCGAGCTTCTGGTTGAGGGCATCGATCTGGCGTTCGAGCTCGTGGCTGCGCGCCTCCGAGAGCTGCAGCGCCATCTGCGCTTCGGCCAGTTGGCGACGCAGCAGTGGCAGCGCCGGATCGGCCACCGCAGGCGCGGCGACGACGGGCGGTGCCGCGCGCTCGGGCAGCAAATAGCCCATCGCCGTTCCAAGCGTCAGCGCCAGGACGAGCAGCGCCGGCGCGAGCAGCCAGCGGCCGCGCCGCCGTTGCCTTGCCAGCGTGATGCCGACATGCGTCAGGTCGCGCGTCGCCGTGCCCCCGAACCCGAACGACATCGCCAGGGCTCCGCTCACAGCCCCGCCAGGTAGCGTTTCGGGTCGACGTGGTCGCCGGCGCGCAGCACTTCGAAGTGCAGGTGCGGCCCGGTCGAGCGGCCGGTCGAGCCGACGACGGCGATCCGGTCGCCTGGAATCACCACCTGGCCCGGTCGCACCAGCAGCTCGGAGGCATGGGCGTAGCGCGTCACCAGGCCGTTGCCGTGATCGATCTCGACCACCCAGCCGTAGTCGCGCCTGAAGCCGGCGAAGGCGACGACGCCGCCGGCTGCCGCCTCGATCGGCGTCCCGGTCGGCGCGGCGAAGTCGATTCCCGCGTGAAAGGCGTGGGTGTGCGCGAACGGGTCGACCCGGTTGCCGAAGCCCGAGGTCAGCTCGGCGCCGACGATCGGCAGTCGCGTCGGCAGGCGCATCTGCTCGAGCGAGCGCTGCGCGGCGACGTTCGCAACGCTGGCGATCTGCTGCTCGATCCGGCCGAGCTGGGCGTCGAGGACGGCGAGCGCGCCGCCTTCGGCGGCGTCGCCGTGCGGCGCCAGCCACGGGCCGCCGCTGGCACCGGTCGGAGTCGACGCCGGCGTGTCGTCGGGATGCGTCACGGCGCGCGGCGGCGTCGCTGCGCCCTCCTTGCCGAGAACGCCGATGCGCTTGCTGAGTTGCGCCGCTTCGCTCTCGAGGCGAAACAGTCGACCTGAGATCGCGCCGACCTGCTCGAGCGTGAACGGCAGCACCGGCTGTGCGCTGGTGGTTGCGGCGGCGATCGGCGCCACCTGGCGCGCCGCGAACTCGGCGACCCAGTAGCCGACCGCTCCGCCCGAGCCTAGCAGCGCCAGCGCGGCCAGGCCGACGGCGGCGATCAGCGGCCGCACCGACAGCGTCCGAACGCGCGAGCGACTGGTCGCCCCGGTGGCAATCATGACGAACGCCATACCCTCTCCCAGAGACCTGCAGCAACGAACGGCGGGTGCCGTTCTCCGGTCCTGACGCGGGTCAGCGCAGCACCGTCTCGGTCGATCCTACGGGGCGGCGCGGCGCGCGGGCCGACTTCACCCTGCAACCGTTTGTTCGCGAACCAAGCGTTGGGCCAAGTTCACGCTCGCCGAGCGCGACTTGTTCCAAGTCGTTGCGGAACGCAAGCGAATGAGCGGCGCCACCCCGGAATCGGAGAGCGGCGCCGCCCGAGGCTCGGCTGGCGAGCCCGCTGGGCGCAGACGCCTTAGGGCACGAAGGTATCGCCGAGGACGACGCCCTCGCGCCGTGGATCGGTGCCGCCGGCGAGCGCCGGGCTGCCGCCCGACTGCACCCGCATGATCGATGTTGACGCCGCTCGATTGCGCGCGCGTCGAGACCGTGTGGCCCATGCGCCCGCAATCCGGTGATGAGCGGATCGTTGGCACCGCCGTTGGCTGATGTTGACGTTCGGATGCTCGCCGCCGACCGTCGTCGTCGGGCTGTTGCTGGCGCCGAAATCGATCAGGCCCGACGACTGCTGCGCATCGAGGCCCCAGTCGAGCGCGCCGACCAGGGTCTTCAGCACGTACTGGGAATCGTGCCGCCGCCCGGTGATCCGGTGGCGATGCAGGAAGTCGCCGCTTGCTGCCGTCGGCGGCCATCCTGAAGACCAGCGTCGGCGCCATCGAGCTGCGCGGCGCTTGAGCGGCCGCGACCCGATTGGCGATCGGGCACGCCCAGCGGCATCGGTGGGCGTCGCCGAGAAGTCGGTGAGCTGGTTGTTGAGCAGGAAGCCGTCGATCATGTGGAACGAGCCCATGCTCGACTCGACCGTCGTGGTCGCGGTCAGAACGCTGCCGTCGCGATCGACGATCGTGAACTGGTTCGTGCCGTGCTCGATCGGTGCTGTCGACCCCCAGCGGCACCGGCCCGAGATTGCCCGGCTGCCGCCGTTCCCATGCTGATGTTGAAGTTGATCAGGCCGGCCCGGCTTTGCAGGTACGGCTTGTTGAGCATGCGTGTCCCAGGTACCGCCGGGCAAAGGCACGAAATCGGTGTCGGCGACGTACTTGTCGCGGTCGGCGTAGGCGAGCCGTTCGGCTTCGCTGATCAGGTGCACGCCGAAGACCGTCGGCTTGCCGCCCTCGAGATCGATGCGCCGTCGGCTTCTGCAGCTGCCATGTTGAAGTTCTCGAGGATGCCGAGCGCCGATGCCACCGTGATCCCGCCCGAGGTCGGCGGCGGCATGCCGCAGACCCAGTAGCTGCGATAGGTCGTGCACACCGGATCGCGCCTCTTGGCCTGGTAGGCGGCCAGGTCGGCGAGCGGTCGTCTTGCCGGGCGTGATCGCGGAGCCGTCGACCGCGGTCGTGGTCGCGATCTTGGCGACGATGTCCTGGTGCCGATCTGGCCCGGTCTATGATCGCGTCGGCGCCGTCGGCGGCCAGCGCTGTCAGCGACTGCCGCATAGGCCGGGTTCGTGAGTACGGTGCCGAGCGCCTTGGGCGAGCCGTCGGCGTTGAAGAAATAGGCCGTCGCCTCGGGGTCGCGCTTCAGGCTGGCGGCATTCGAGGAGATCGCCGCGGCTAGCCGGCCGCCGATCTTGAAGCCGTTGGTCGCGAGCCCGATCGCGTCGCCGAAGAGATCCTTCCAGGCCAGCTTGCCGTGGTCCTTCTGGACCGCCTCGATCAGACGCGGCACGCCGATCGTGCCGATCGAGCGGCCGCTAGCGCGCGCGTTCGGCTTGGGCGTCGTGTGGTCGGTCGCGTCATCGATCTAGCGCAGGTAATTCTCGGTCGCGGCGGCCGGCGCCGACTCGCGTCCGTCGTACGACTGGACCGACTTGGTGGCGGCGTCGTAATAGAGCATGAAGCCGCCCGATCCGAGGCCGGTCGCCTCCGGCACCGTCAGGCCCAGCACCGCCTGCACCGCGACCGCCGCGTCGGCGGCGCTACCGCCCTTTTGCAGCACCGCGCAGCCGGCGGCGCTCGCCAGGGCATTCGAGGTCGAGACCATGAAGCTGCTTGGCGTAGACCGCTTTCAATCCGGTGCGATAGCCGGAAGCGGCTTCGGGCAGCGACGGATCGCCCGGCGCGCCGGAGCCGACGACGACGGTCGTGCCGTCGCTGGCGATGACGTGGCAACTGGAGTCGACCGGCGGCGCCGAGTCGTCACCACCGCACGAGGCGAGCAGAAGGGCGGCGAAGATCGCCGGTGCGAAGATCGGTAGGCGGGTGAGGTTCTTCAGGGTGAGGTTCTTCATAGCGGGTAGTGGGTTTCCGGATGCTGCGGATCGCGACCCGCGGCGACCCGACCGCTAATTCTTCCCGGCGAACTGTTGCGTCGACCTGACATGAGTGTGTTAGCAAGGGACCTCCCGCCTCATGACGCTTCTGCGTCATGGGCCCTGAGGCACGGAAGGAAGGCAACGAGATCACCGAGCCCACAGCGATGTCCTGGAGCTGGAAACCGTACCGTGTCCGGGTCAATGTCTGACTGGCGACCAGGTCATGACCAGCTTCCCATAGACTGCGGCTGCAAGTGTTGTGGGAGCCGCCCGACAGCCCGTCGGGCAGCCCGCCGATACCTCTGCCCTTGACCTCTCATTAGGCTTCGACTATGGAGACACTCGATTCCAACGACTGGCAAGACCGCTGTGCACGCCGGATCGCCGAGCTCGATCAGGAGATCACGCGCATCGAAGCCGAGCGGTTAGCCAAGGACGTGTACGCGTTCGAGCGAACGCGGGCCATGTCGCCTGAAGAAGCGGCCGAATTCGTCGCGATCGAGATGAGCCGGCCCGATCGGGCGCCGTTCGAGCGCCGCTCGGCCGCGCGCTGAATCGCGCCGGGCCGGTCGCTAGCGCAGCCAGCGCGCGGCGATCCGGTCGTACTCGCCGGTCGACTTCGCCAGATGCAGCCACTGGTCGATCCAGGCCTTGAAGGCGACGTCGCCGCGCGGCAGCAGCCAGGCCATCTCGCCGTACTGAAGAGGCTTGTCGGGGTTGACCGCGCACAGACCCGGCCGCAGCCGCTGCTGGACGAGGGTCTCGGCCGATTCCGAGATCATGACGTCGGCGTTGCCCTTCAGAATCTCGTCGAAGATGGTCGTGTTGTCGGCGTGGATCACGATCTTCGCGTTCTTGAAGTTGGCGCGGGCGAAGCGTTCGTTGCTGCCGCCCGGGTTCTCGATCACGGTCACGCCCGGCTTGTCGATGTCGGCCACGGTCTGGAACTTCTGGGCGTTCTCGCAGCGCGTGATCGGCGCCTTGCCGTTGACCATGTACGCCTGCGAGAAGAACGCCGTCTTCTGGCGCTCGAGCGTCACCGAGATGCCGCCGACGGCGACGTCGCACTTCTCGATGAAGTCCTTCATCAGCGTCGGCCAGCCCGACTTGACGAACACCGCCTCGGCGCCGAGCGCCTTGGCCGCCGTCTGGACCAGGTCGACGTCGAGGCCCTCGAACGCACCCTCCGGCTTCTGCAGCGCGAATGGCGTGTAATCGCCGGGCGTGCAGACCCTGAGCTTGCCGCTCTTCTGGACTGCGTCGAGACGTGACGGCCCCTCGTCGGCCAGGGTTGGCAGGGCGACCAGCAGCGACACCACGATCCCGCAACAACGAATGAACACGACAGCATCTCCAAGAGGACGGGCCGACGGCACCGCGCCGCGGCGAATCCCCATCCTAGCCCGGCGCTTCGCGGCGCTGCTGTGCCTTTTCCTCGGCGCACAGGGCGCCGCCGAGGCGGCCTGCCCGCCGGGCACCTCGACCAAGTTCGCGCTCCAGGTCCTGAAGCAGGTTGGCTGGAAGGTCGCCGACGAAGGCCCGCGCCAGGCGCTCGCCATCGCGTTGCTCGATTGCCTGGCCTCGCCCGACCCGGAGCTGCGCGACGGGATCGCCTTCGACGCGCTTTCGACCTGGGCGCGCGGCCGCGCCCTGACCCCGGCGACGCTGAAGACGATCCGCGCAACCCTGGTGCCGCGCCTCGCTCCCGATGCCGCCGACGAGGCCGGCTTTGCCCAGCCGTTCGCAACGCTCGTGCTGGCCGAGGTCGCGCGTGCCGATCGCGTCCAGCCGTACCTGACCGACGCCGAGCGCGGCGAGCTGGTGCGCGCGGGAACTGCCTATCTCGCCGCGGTGCACGACTACCGCGGCTTCGATGCGGTCGACGGCTGGCGCCATGGCGTCGCACACGGCGCCGACCTGCTGCTCCAGCTCTCGCTCAACCTCGCCCTCGATCGTGCTCAGCTCGACGCCATCCTGGCCGCGGTCGCGAGCCAGGTCATGCCGCCCGGCCACTTCTACATCTACGGCGAGGGCGAGCGGCTGATGGCGCCGGTGTTCTATGTCGGCCGGCGTGGCCTGCTGACGACCGCAGAGTGGAGCGCCTGGTTCGCCCGTCTTGCCGCGCGGCGCGTCAAGCCCGCGCAGGCGACGCAGGCCTCGCTCGCTGCGGGCCACGACCTGGCGGCGTTCCTGCTGCCGCTCTATGCCTCGCTCAAGGAAAGCGGCTCGTCCGAAATGCAGGCGCAGATGCTGCCCGGCGTCGCCGCGGCGCTGAAGTCGCTCGACTGAGGCAGCGCCGACCCGCGCCTACTGGGCGGCGCGCGCGGCGAGGATCTCGGCGTCGATCTTGGCCGCGCGCGCCACCGCCGGCCGTGACGTCACGCGCGCGATGTAGGCGGTGACGGCCGGCGTCTCGGGGACGAGCTTGAACATCGTCGTCCAGCGCAGCGCCGTGCCCCAGAGCACGTCGGCGGCGGTGAAACGCTCGCCGAGCAGATACGGCCCGGTCGCGAGCTGGTCGGTGAGCGTCTTCAGCATCGTCTCGTAGTCGCCGTAGGGCGAGGTCGAAGGCGGCGCCGGTTCGCGCTTGAGCGAACGGTCGATCAGCGCCGGCTCGAACGACGAGCCGTAATAGAACAGCCAGCGCAGGTACGGGCCGCGCAGCGCGTCGCCGATCGCCGGCGTGATCCCCGCCTCCGGATAGAGGTCGGCGAGATAGGCGTAGACCGCGCCCTGCTCGGTGACGAGCGCGCCCTCGTGGCGGATCGCCGGCACCTTGCCCATCGGATTGATCGCGAGGTACGCCGGCTGGCGCTGCTCGCCCTTCTTCAGGTCGAGGACGTGCAGCTCGTAGTCGGCGCCGAGCTCCTCGAGCAGGACGAGCGCACCGCCGGAGCGCGACTGCGGCGCATGGAACAACGTGACGTGGCGGCTCGAGGTCATCGGCGATCTCCCGGCGTTGGCGGCGCCGCCAGCATAGCGGGCGCTGCGGCCCCGCTCAAGCCCGCTCAGCCCGCCGCGAGATAGGCGATCAAGGCCAGGAACAGCAACGACGCCAGGGTCGCCACGACGACGAGCGCGGCCGTGCGCCAGAGCGTCGCCAGCACACCGAGCGCGTAGGTCTCGCGCAGCTGCAGCGCCATGTGCACCGGCACCGCGAGGACCGCGAGCGCGACGACCGGCTCGGCCCAGTGCGTCGCCGCGAGCGCGAAGACGACCATCAGCAACAGCGACATGAACGAGAGCGAATAGAGCACGAAAACGGCGTGGTCGTAGACCGCGACATCGCGACGCAGCACGAACATGAGCCACAGGAACGGCAGCGAGATCGGCACCAGCATGAACGAGAACTTGTAGGCCGAGTTCTTGAGCTTGTAGAAGAGCAGGTCCGGGTTGTCGAGGGCACGATGGATGGCGGCATCGAGCCAGGAGATGCCGGTCGGCGCCTCGGCGCCGCGCAGCTCGGCGCGCCAGTCGGCCGCACCGGCGACGCTGCGGCCGATGCCGAAGCCGCCGGCGAGCTCGCGGCACGCCCGATCTCGAAGGCGTGCAGCGCCGACTGCGTGACAGCGCGATTGAGCTTCGCCTCGATGAGCGCTTCCTTCGCGCGGGCCAGCGCTTCGTCGTTGCCGCGCGCCGCGACGATCGCCGCCTCCGCCCTCGCGTCGGCGGCGCGCGCATCGGCGGCCGCCTTCTCCAACTCGGCGCGAACGCTGGCGTCGGCCGGGCCGGCCAGCTGAGGCGCGAGATGGCTGAACGAGGCGACGAAGAACATCAGGAACACCGTGAACAGGAAGAGCGCCAGCGGCGAGACGTAGCGCATCCGCTGGCCGTCGATGTAGCGCCGCGTCAGCAGCCCGGGCCGTGCCACGAGCAGCGGCAAGGTCCTCCAGCCCTTGGCGTCGAAATGGAGCACGCCGTGCAGTACTTCTTCCGCCAGATGCAGCAGCGAGCGGTGCAGGTGCGCCGACTGGCCGCAAGCGTGGCAATAGGCGCCTCGCAGCGCCGCGCCGCAATTGCGGCAAGTCGCGGCGTCGTGGCCCGCGGGCGCCGCCTCGAGGTGCTGCTTCCCGCCTTGCACCGCATCGACCAGGCGCGCGACCGCCGTCGCGGTGACCAGCGCGCCGGCGGCTTCTAGCTCCTCGCTCATCGCGGCCCAGCCAATCTCAGCCGCGCGCGAACACCGCGTCGAGCCGCTTGCGCCAGGCGCGCTTGGCGTCGTCGCCGGCGAAGCTGGCCTCGAAGCTGTTGGCCGCGAGCGTGTGGGCGTGGCGCGCGTCGAGCTGCGGCAGCGCGGCGAAGGCGGCGAGGAAGTTGTCGTTGATGTAGCCGCCGAAGTACGCCGGGTCGTCGGAGTTGACGGTGGCGCACAGGCCCGCGGCGAGCAGCTCGGCGAGCGAGTGCTCGGCCATGTCGGGGTAGACGCAGAGCTTGACGTTGGAGAGCGGGCAGACGGTGAGCGGCGTCCGCTGCCGCGCCAATCGGCGCACCAGCGCCGGATCCTCGAGGCAGCGCACGCCGTGGTCGATGCGCTCGACGTGGAGCACGTCGAGCGCGCTCTCGATGTAGGCCGGCGGCCCTTCCTCGCCGGCGTGGGCGACGCGGTGCAGGCCGAGCTCGCCGGCGCGCGCGAACACGCGCGCGAATTTTTCCGGCGGATGGCCGCGCTCGCTGCTGTCGAGGCCGACGCCGATGAAGTGCTCGCGATACGGCAGCGCCTGCTCGAGCGTGGCGATCGCCTCGTCCTCGCTCAGGTGGCGCAGGAAGCAGAGGATCAGCTCGCTCGACAGGCCGAGCTCGCGCCGCGCGCGCTGCGCATGCCGCGGCGAGGCCCTCGATCACGGCGCCGATCGCGACGCCGCGCGCGGTGTGCGTCTGCGGGTCGAAGAAGATCTCGGCGTGGACGACGTTGTCGGCGGCGGCGCGGCGGAAGTACGCCATCGCCATCGCCTCGAAGTCGCTCGCGTGCAGGAGCACGCTGGCGCCGGCGTAGTAGATGTCGAGGAAGCTCTGCAGGTCGGAGAAATCGTAGGCGGCGCGCAGCGCCTCGACGCTCGGGTAGGCGAGCGCGACGCCGTTCTTGCGTCGCCAGCTCGAAGATCAGCTCGGGCTCGAGCGTGCCTTCGATGTGCAGGTGCAGCTCGGCCTTCGGCATCGCGCGCAGCAGCCCGGGAAGCTGCTGGCGCGCGATCGTGGCGAGTTCCATCGCCGCGGGTCGCTACTTCTTCTCGCCGCCCGGCACCTTGCCCTCGACGCCCTTGACGAAGAAGTTGATGCCGCCCAGGAACTTGTCGTCGGCGGCGGCGCCGGCCGCGAGCACTTCCTTGCCGTCGTTGCCCGTGATCGGCCCCTTCCAGATCACGAACGAGCCGTCCTTGAGGCCGGCCTTGACGGCGTCGACCTTGGCCTTGACGTCGGCCGGCACCTTGTCGGAGATCGAGACGATGTCGATCGCGCCTTCCTTGACGCCCCACCAGGCGCGCTGGTCGCCCTTCCACGTGCCGTCGAGCACGTCCTGCGTGGCCTTGATGTAGTACGGCGCCCAGTTGATGACCGCCGAGGCGAGGTGCGCGTTCGGCGCGTAGGCGGTCATGTCGCTGTCCCAGCCGAACGCGTACTTGCCGGCCTTGCCCGCGGTCTGCAGCACCGCCGACGAGTCGGTGTTCTGCATCAGCACGTCGGCGCCGCCGTTGATGAGCGACTGCGCGGCCTCGGTCTCCTTCGGCGGGTTGAACCACTCGTTGACCCAGACCACCTTGGTCTTGATCTTCGGGTTCACCGACTGCGCGCCGAGCGTGAAGCTGTTGATGTTGCGGATCACCTCGGGGATCGGGATCGAGCCGACGACGCCGAGCGTGTTGGTCTTGGTCATGCCGCCGGCGATCGACGCCGGCCATGTAGGCGCCCTCGTAGGTGCGGCTGTCGTAGGTGCGCATGTTGGGCGCGGTCTTGTAGCCGGTGGCGTGCTCGAACTTGACGTCCTGGCAGGTCGGCGGCGACCTTGAGCATCGGCTCCATGTAGCCGAAGGTCGTGCCGAAGATGAGCTTGTTGCCCTGGCTCGCCATGTCGCGGAACACGCGCTCGGCGTCGGCCGCCTCGGGAACCTTCTCGACGAAGCTGGTCGCGATCTTGTCGCCGAAGTGCTTCTCGACCGCCTTGCGGGCGTTGTCGTGCGCGAACGTCCAGCCGCCGTCGCCGACCGGGCCGACGTAGGCGAAGGCGACCTTGAGCGGAGCGCTTGCCGCCGGCGTCGGCGCGCCGGCGTCGGAGCCGGCGCCGAGGCGACCTCGGCGCTCGCCGTCGAGGCGGCGGGCGCCGTCGGGTCGTCGTCTTTTCTTCCTTGCTGCAGCCGGCGAGCATCGCGACGACGGCCGCGGCGGCGACGGTGGCGCCGCGCGCGAAAGGTCAATGGGTTCATGGGCATCTCCCTCCTGGTGGTGAACTCGATTATCCGGGGAAGAACGGCTTGCCGAGCGACGCCGGCATGTTGACGCGGATGAACGCCGGCGTTGCGCGAGATCAGGACCAGCACCAGGATGGTCGCCAGGTACGGCAGCATCGTCAGGAACTGGCTCGAGATCTGCACGCCCTCGCCCTGCAGGTGGAACTGCAGCATCGTCACGCCGCCGAACAGGTAGGCGCCGAGGAGCACGCGCGCCGGCCGCCAGGTGGCGAAGGTCGTGAGCGCGAGCGCGATCCAGCCCTTGCCCGCGATCATGCCCTCGACCCAGAGCGGCGTGTAGACGACCGAGATGTAGGCGCCGGCGATGCCGCAGAGCGCGCCGCCGACGACGACCGCGGCGAGGCGGATCCGCCGCACCGGATAGCCGAGCGCGTGCGCCGACTCGGGCGACTCGCCGACCGCGCGCAGCACCAGGCCGGCGCGCGAGCGGTAGAGGAACCAGGCGATCGCGACCGTGAGCGCGATGGCGAGGTAGACCATCGGATGCTGGCGGAAGAACGCCGGGCCGACGAACGGCAGGTCGGCGAGGCCGGGGATCGCGAAGTTGTGCTGCTCGCCGAGCTTCTCCTGCGTGTAGCGGATGCCGACGAAGGCCGAGAAGCCGGCGCCGAACAGGCTGAGCGCGAGGCCGGTCGCGTACTGGTTGGTGTTGAGCCAGATCACCAGCACGCCGAAGGCGGCGGCGAGCAGCGCGCCGGCGACCGCGCCGGCGCCGAAGGCGAGCCAGTCGTTGCCGGTGTGGAAGGCGGTCGCGAAGCCGGCGACCGCGGCGACCAGCATCATGCCCTCGGCGCCGAGGTTGACGATGCCGGCGCGCTCGTTGATCAAGAGGCCGAGCGCGGCGAAGGCGAGCACCGTGCCCGAGTTGAGCGTGGCGGCGACGAGGAGCGCGAACTGGTCCATCTAGTGCTTCCTCGGGCCGGCGAGGTCGAGACGCAGCCACCGGATTGAGCGGTGCGTCGTCGAGCGTCTGCGATTGCGACTGGCCTGCTCGGCGCCGGCGCGCCGGCACGTGCGCGCAGCGCGCGACGCGGTCCAGCGGATGCGGTACGCGATCAGCGTGTCGCAGGCGAGCAGCGTGAACAGCAGCAGTCCCTGGAACACGCCGGTCAGCGACTTCGGCAGGCCGAGGCGCGACTGCGCCAGCTCGCCGCCGATGTAGAACATGCTCATCAGGATCGCCGAGAAGACGATGCCGACCGGATGCAGGCGCCCGACGAAGGCGACGATGATCGCGGCGAAGCCGTAGCCGGCCGGCACGTGCGGCGTCAGCTGGCCGAGCGGCCCGGCGACCTCGAGCGCCGCCGGCGAGCCCGGCCATGCCGCCCGAGAGCAGCAGCGCCGTCCACAAGGCGCGCCGCGACGAGAAGCCGGCGTAGCGCGCCGCCGCCGGCGCCAGGCCGCCGACCTGCAGCTGAAAGCCCGCGTAGGTGCGAAACAGGAGGACCCAGAACGCCGCGACCGAGACCAGCGCGATCAGCACGCCGATGTTGACGCGATAGCCGGTGAAGAGCTTGCGGCACCTGCGTCGCCTTGAGGAAGGTGATCGTCTGCGGGAAGTTGTAGCCGTGCGGGATCCTTCCACGGCCCGTAGACGAGGTAGTTGAGCAGCTGCTCGGCGACGTAGACGAGCATCAGGCTCACCAGGATCTCGTTGGCGTTGAAGCGGTCGCGCAGCAGCGCGACGATCGCCGGCCCAGGCCATGCCGCCGACGACGCCGGCGGCGATCACGGCGATGACGAACCAGCTGCCGGTCGTCCGGCGTCGCCTGCATCGCGACGCCGCTGGCGGCGATCGCGCCGACGATGAACTGGCCCTCGGCGCCGATGTTCCAGACGTTGGAGCGAAAGCAGACCGCCAGGCCGAGGGCGATCAGCAGCAGCGGCGTCGCCTTGACCGCGAGCTCGGTGAGCGCGTAGACGCTCTTCAGCGGCTCGACGAAGAACACCGCCAGGCCGCGCAGCGGATCCTTGCCGAGCAGCACGAAGAGGCAGGTGCCGATGACGACCGTGATCGCCAGCGCGAGCAGCGGCGAGGCGATCGACATCGCCCGCGACGGCTCGGGGCGGGCCTCAAGCTTGAGCATGGCTCGCGCTCGCGGCGCGCGGTCCCACAGGCCGCTCATCCACTCGCCGATCTGCTCGATCGTCGCCTGCGCCGGTCGGGACGCTCGGCGAGACGCGGCCGCGGGCGATGACGACCAGGCGGTCGCAGATCTCGAACAGCTCGTCGAGCTCCTCGCTGACGACGAGCACCGCGCAGCCGGCGTCGCGCAGCGCCAGCAGCTCGCCGCGGATCTGCGCCGCCGCGCCGACGTCGACGCCCCAGGTCGGCTGCGAGACGACGAGCAGCTTGGGCGCGGCATCGATCTCGCGGCCGACGATGAACTTCTGCAGGTTGCCGCCCGACAGGCTCTTCGCCGCCGAGCCCGGGCCGCCGGCCTTGACGTTGAAGCGCCGGATCAGGTCCTCGGCGAGCGCCGTGATCGCCTTGACGTTCGAGCCAGCCGCCGAAGCCGACCGACGCGCGTCCGCGTCAGCAGCGTGTTCTGCGCCAGCGAGAGCGTCGGCACGGCGCCGCGGCCGAGGCGCTCCTCGGGAACGAAGTGCAGGCCCCAGGCGCGGCGCCGACGCGGCGATGCGCGGGCGATGTCGTGCTCGAACAGCTGGATCGAGCGCGCCGGCGCGCGCGCGGTCCTCGCCCGAGATCGCCGCCATCAGCTCCTGCTGGCCGTTGCCCGAGACGCCGGCGATGCCGACGACCTCGCCGGCGCGGACCTGGAACGAGATCGCGTCGAGCGCGGTGCCGAACGGGTCTTCCTTGGCGAGGCTGAGCTCGTGCACGGCGAGGACGACGTGGCCCGGATGCGGCTCGCGGTGCAGCAGCTGCGGCGGCTCGGCGCCGATCATCAGGCGCGACAGGCTGGCGTTGGTCTCCTTCGTCGGATCGACCTCGCCGGTCACCCTGCCGCCGCGCAGCACCGTGCAGTGGTGGCAGAGGGCGCGGATCTCGTCGAGCTTGTGGCAGATGTAGAGGATCGAGCAGCCTTCGTCGGCGAGCTTGCGCAGCGTGACGAACAGCGTCTGCACCGCCTGCGGCGTCAGCACCGAGGTCGGCTCGTCGAGGATCAGCAGCTTGGGCGCGGTCATCAGGGCGCGCACGATCTCGACCCGCTGCTTCTCGCCGACCGAGAGCGTGTGCACCGGCCGCAGCGGATCGACGTCGAGCCCGTACACGCCCGCGACCTTGCGGATGCGCGCGATCACCTCGGCGAGCGAGAGCGACTTGTCGAGGCCGAGCCAGACGTTCTCGGCCGCGGTCAGCGTGTCGAACAGGCTGAAGTGCTGGTAGACCATGCTGATGCCGAGCGCGCGCGCCGCCGCCGGCGACGCGATCTGCACCGGCTCGCCGTTCCAGCGGATCTCGCCTTCGTCGGGCCGGACCGCGCCGTAGATGATCTTCATCAGCGTCGACTTGCCGGCGCCGTTCTCGCCCAGCACGGCGTGGATCTCGCCCGGCTTGACGCGCAGGCTGACCCGGTCGTTGGCCTTCACCGCCGGGTACTGCTTGCTGATGTCGACGAGCTCGAGGCGATGCATGGTCGGAGATGATCAGGCGCAGGCGCGATCGTAGAGCGGCCGGCCGGCGACGAACGCCTTGACGAGGTTGCGCTCGTCGCCGAGCGTCATCCAGGCGAAGACGCGCTCATGCAATGTGCGAGCCACCGCGGCACGGCGCGTCGCCACCGTGCCGACGGCCGGATCCCAGACGCAGACGTCGGCGGCCGCGCCGGGCGCGAGCGTGCCGATCTCGGCGTCGAGGCCGAGCGCCACCGCAGCGCCGCGCGTCGCCGCGTGCAGCGCCTGTCCATGCCGTCAGACGCTCGCCAGCGAGCGCCTGGATCTTGTAGGCGTCGGCCATGTTGCGCAGCATCGACAGGCTGGTGCCGCCGCCGACGTCGCTCGCCAGGCTGACGTGGATGCCCGCCGCCGCGGCGGCGCGCCAGCCGAACAGGCCGCTGCCCAGAAACAGGTTCGACGACGGCGAGTGCGCGATCTGCGCGCCGGCCGCGGCGAGCGCGGCGCGATCGGCATCGTCGAGCCAGATGCCGTGCGCGAACACGCTCTTCGCATGGAGCAGGCCGACCGCGTCGTAGACGTCGAGGTAGCTGCGCGCCTCGGGAAAGAGCTCGCGCACCCACTGCACCTCGGCGCGGTTTTCGGCCAGGTGCGTCTGCATGTAGAGGCTCGGGTCGGCGCGGCACAAGCGCCCGGCGAGGGCGAGCTGCGCGCGCGTGCTGGTCGGCGCGAAGCGCACCGTCACCGCGTAGGCGAGGCGACCGCGGCCGTGCCAGCGCGCGATCAGCGCTTCCATCTCGCGCTCGGCGGTCGCGACGTCGTCGACCAGGTCGGCGGGCGCGTTGCGGTCCATCAGCACCTTGCCGGCGATCGAGGCGCATCGCCGCGCGACTCGGCGGCGCCGAAGAGCGCGTCGACCGAGCCGGCGTGGACGGTCGGGAAGACCACCGCCGCGGTCGTGCCGTGCGCGATCAGCGCGTCGAGAAAGTGCGCCGCCGCCTCGGCGGCGTGCACCGGATCGGCGTGGCGCGCCTCGGCCGGAAAGGTGTGCGTCGTCAGCCAGTCGAGCAGCTCGCTTCCGTAGCTGGCGATGACGTCGATCTGCGGGCTGTGCACGTGGCTGTCGATGAAGCCGGGCAGGACCAGGCAGCCGGCGTGGTCGTGACGCAGCCAGCCGTCGCCCGGCGCCTCGCGCTGCACGGCGACGATGCGGCCGCCCTCGGCGAGCAGCCAGTGATCGGGACGAAAGCGCACCGCCGCGCGAATCGACCTCGCCCCACGCCGGCTCGCGCGCTGAAATCGAGCAGATCGCCATGGATGGCGATGCGCGCCGCGGCGTCGACGGGCTCGGGCGTGGCGGTCGCGGGAAGCGGGGGTGGCATGCGAATCGCGTGTATACCATCGGCTCACCATGTCCTCGCGCCCGATCCGCTTCTTTCACCGCGGCGCCGTCGTCGAAGTCGACGCCGCCGCGCCGACCCGCACCGTCCTCGACTGGCTGCGCGAGGACGCGCGCTGCACCGGCACCAAGGAAGGCTGCAACGAGGGCGACTGCGGCGCCTGCACCGTCGTCGTCGCCGAGCTCGCGCAGGCCGGCGCGACGCAGCGACGATGTCGTCGGCGGCCTGCGCCTGCGCAGCGCCAACGCCTGCATCCAGTTCCTGCCGACGCTCGACGGCAAGGCGCTGTTCACGGTCGAGGATCTTGCCGTGGCCGACGGCGCGCTGCATCCGGTGCAGCAGGCGATGGTCGACTGCCACGGCTCGCAGTGCGGCTTCTGCACGCCCGGCTTCGTGATGTCGCTCTGGGCGACCTACCAGCATCACACGCAGCGCGGCACGCGGCCGACACGCCAGCAGCTCGCCGACGAGCTCTCGGGCAACCTCTGCCGCTGCACCGGCTACCGGCCGATCCTCGATGCCGGCGAGCGCATGTTCGACCTGCCCATCGCCAAGCTCGATGCGGCCCAGGTCGCGGCTGCGCTCGTGCCGTTGCAGGACGCGCCGCCGCTGCGCCTGCGCAGCGCGAACGGCGGCGAGTTCAGCGCGCCGCGCAGCCTCGCCGCGTTCGCCGCCGAGCGGCTCGCCGATCCCGAGGCGCGCATCCTCGCCGGATCGACCGACATCGGCCTCTGGGTCAACAAGATGTTCCGCGACCTGCCGCGGCTCATCTACATCGGCAACGTCGCCGAGCTGAAGCGCATCGCCATCGCCGACGGCGTGCTCTCGATCGGCGCCGCGGCATCGCTCGAGGACGGCTGGCGCGCCCTGGTCGCGCGCTGGCCGACGCTGGCCGAGGTCTGGCTGCGCTTTGCCGGCGTGCCGCTGCGCCACACCGGAACGATCGGCGGCAACGTCGCCAACGGCTCGCCGATCGGCGACTCGGCGCCGGTGCTGATGGCGCTCGACGCGCGCCTCGTGCTGCGTCGCGGCGAGGCGCTGCGGCGCTTGCCGCTGGCCGATTTCTATACCGGCTACATGACCAACCGGCTCGAGCCGGGCGAGTTCGTGCAGGCGATCGAGGTGCCGCTCGAGAGCACCGCCCGAAGTCCGTGCCTACAAGATCTCGAAGCGCTTCGACTGCGACATCTCGGCGGTGTGCGCCGGCCTCGCGATCGAGGTCGACGGCGCGGGCCCGATCGCCGCCGCGCGACTCGCCTTCGGCGGCATGGCCGCGACCGTGAAGCGCGCCGCCGCGTGCGAGGCCGCGCTCGTCGGCCAGCCGTGGAACGAAGCGACGCTGGCCGCGGCGCAGTCTGCGCTTGCGCGCGACTTCGCGCCGCTCAGCGACATGCGCGCGAGCGCCGCCTACCGCCTGCAGGTCGCGCAGAACCTGCTGCGCCGCTTCTGGCTCGAGACGCGCGCCGATGCGCCGCTCGCCGCCCGCGAGGCGAGCGTCTGGGGCGATCTGCGCGCGAGTGCGCCGCACGCGACGCTCACGGCAACGCCATGAACCGCGCCCTCGACCCGAGCTGGCTGCGCGCACCGACGCTGCCGGCCGGCGCGCGCGTCGGCGTCGCCCGGCCGCACGAGTCGGCGCATCTGCACGTTGCCGGCAGCGCGCCCTACGTCGACGACCTGCCCGAGCTCGCCGGCACGCTGCACGCCGCGCTCGGCCTGTCGCCGATCGCGCACGGCCGCATCACCGGCTTCGATCGCGCCCGGATCGAGGCGATGCCCGGCGTCGTCGCCGTCCTCGTCGCCGCCGACATCCCGGGGCCGAACGACTGCGGCCCGGTGATCCACGACGATCCGATCCTCGCCGACGGCGTCGTGCAGTACCTCGGCCAACCGGTGTTCGCGGTGATCGCCGAAACGCGCGACGAAGCGCGACGCGCCGCGGCGCAGGCGAAGGCGGCGCTGACGATCGCGCCGCTCGCGCCGATCCTGACGCCGGTCGAGGCGCACGCCGCGCAGAGCTACGTCCTGCCGCCGATGCACCTCGTGCGCGGCGATGCCCGCGCCGCGATCGCCGCGGCGCCGCATCGCCTCGCCGACACGCTCGAGGTCGGCGGCCAGGAGCAGTTCTATCTCGAAGGCCAGATCTCGTACGCGGTGCCGCGCGAGGACAGCGGCATGCTGGTCCACTGCTCGACCCAGCATCCGAGCGAGATGCAGCACCTCGTCGCCAAGTGCCTCGGCCTGCAGTCGCACCACGTGCAGGTCGAGTGCCGGCGGATGGGCGGCGGCTTCGGCGGCAAGGAGTCGCAGTCGGCGCTGTTCGCCTGCGTCGCCGCGATCGCCGCGAAGAAGCTGCTGCGGCCGGTCAAGCTGCGCCTCGACCGCGACGACGACTTCCTGATCACCGGCCGGCGCCACTGCTTCCACTACGAGTACGAGGTCGGATTCGACGACGAAGGCCGGGTCCTCGGCGCCGAGCTGACGATGGTCTCGCGCGCCGGCTTCTCGGCCGACCTCTCCGGGCCCGGTGATGACGCGCGCGATCTGCCACTTCGACAACGCCTACTGGCTGCCCGACGTCGCGATCCATGGCTACTCGGGCAAGACCAACACCCAGAGCAACACGGCGTTTCGCGGCTTCGGCGGACCGCAGGGCGCGATCGCGATCGAGAACATCGTCGACTCGATCGCGAGAAAGCTCGGCAAGGACCCGCTTGACGTCCGCCGCGCCAACTTCTACGGCGCGAGCGCGCGCGCCGGCGCGCCGGGCGATCGCAACGTCACGCCGTACGGCCAGGCGATCGACGACAACATCATCGTCGAGCTCGTCGCCGAGCTCGAGGCGACGAGCCGCTATCGCGCCCGCCGCGCCGAGATCGCCGCGTCCAACGCGACCAGCGCGGTGCTCAAGCGCGGCATCGCGCTGACACCGGTCAAGTTCGGCATCTCGTTCAACCTCGTCCACCTGAACCAGGCCGGCGCGCTGGTCCACGTCTACGGCGACGGCTCGGTGCTCGTCAACCATGGCGGCACGGAGATGGGCCAGGGCCTCAACACCAAGGTCGCGCAGGTCGTCGCACACGAGCTCGGCATCGACTTCGCCGCCGTCCGCGTCACCGCGACCGACACGCAAAAGATCGCCAACACCTCGGCGACGGCGGCGTCGACCGGCAGCGACCTGAACGGCAAGGCGGCGCAGGACGCGGCGCGCCAGATCAAGGCGCGGCTGGTCGCGTTCGCGGCCGAGCGCCACGGCGTCGCCGCGAGCGAGATCCGCTTCGCCGACGGCGCGGTCGCGATCGGCGCGGGCAGGACGACGAGCTTTCGCGAGCTCGTCGCCGAGGCCTACATGGCGCGCGTCCAGCTCTGGTCCGACGGCTTCTACGCGACCCCGGGCCTGTCGTGGAACAAGTACACGATGCAGGGCCATCCGTTCTACTACTTCGCCTACGGCGCGGCGGTGAGCGAGGTCGTCGTCGACACGCTCACCGGCGAGTGGCGCCTGCTCGCCGCGCACGTGCTGCACGACGCCGGCAAGTCGCTCAATCCGGCGATCGACATCGGCCAGGTCGAGGGTGGCTTCATCCAGGGCATGGGCTGGCTGACGATGGAAGAGCTCGTCTGGCATCCCGAACGACGGCAGCGCCAAGGCGGGCCTCCTTCTCACGCGCGCGCCGAGCACCTACAAGATCCCGACCGCGAACGACTGCCCGCCCATCTTCGACGTCCGCCTTTGGAAAGACGGCGCCGTTGGCGACGACAACCCGGCCGAGACGATCCACCGCAGCAAGGCCACCGGCGAGCCGCCGCTGTTGCTGCCGTTCTCGGTCTTCTTCGCGATCCGCGACGCGGTCTCGGCGGCGGGTGGGCATCGCGTCGACCCGCCGCTGACGGCACCGGCGACGAGCGAGTCGATCCTGCGCGCGGTGACTGCGGTTCAGGGCGAGCCACAATGAGCGAGGCATTGCTGCGCCATCGCGCCGTTGCATGGCTCGCCCACGGCCAGCCGGCGATCGTGGTCGAGGTCATCGCCGCGCGCGGCTCGGTGCCGCGTGGGGTCGGCACGCGCATGGTCGTCGGCACGGATGACATGCTCGGCACGATCGGCGGCGGCCACCTCGAGCTGAAGGCGATCACGTCAGCACGAGCGATGCTGGCGCGCGGCGCGATCGAAGCCGGCGAGCAGTCGTTCGCCCTCGGTCCTTCGCTCGGCCAGTGCTGCGGCGGCGCCGTCACGCTGCCTTCGCACTGCTCGACGCGCAGACGCTTTCACGCTGGCCGGCGAGCACGCCGCTCTTTCATCTCCAGCTGCATGGCGCGGGCCACGTCGGCCGTGCGATCGCAACGCTGCTGGCGACGCTCGACGTCGCCGTCGACTGGTTCGACGAGCGCGATGAAGGCTTCCCCGACGCGACCACGCTCGGCTCGCCCTGGCCCGCACATGTCCGCCGCACCTCGGTCGACGTCGTCGAGCGCGAGGTCGCGAACGCGCCGGCCGGCGCGCTCTTCCTCGTCCTCACGCACGAGCACGCGCTCGACCTGCGCATCGTCGAAGCGATCCTGCGCCGCGGCGACTTCGCCTTCTGCGGCCTGATCGGCTCGAAGACCAAGCGGGCGAGCTTCGTGCGCCGGCTCGCCGAGCGCGGCGTTGCCAGCGACGCGATCGCCCGCCTCACCTGCCCGATCGGCATCGCCGGCATCGCCGGCAAGCAGCCCGAAGTGATCGCTGCGGCGGTCGTCGCCCAGCTATTGCAGCAGGCCGATGGCGCGGCTCAGAAGCTGCCGCGCCCGCCATCGACGAGCAATTCGATTCCGGTCACGTAGGACGCAGCCTCGGAGGCGAGGAAGAGCACGGTCGCCGCGACTTCGTCGGGAGTGCCGAAGCGCTTCATCGGGTTGCGATCCGACCACGCAACCTTGAGATCGGCGACCTGCTTCTCGTTCATGCCGGCGTTGGCGAAGATCGGCGTCTCGATCGGGCCCGGGCTGACGACGTTGACGCGGATGCCCGCGGAGACGAGCTCGGCGCCGAGACTGCGGCCGAGCGAGCGCACGGCCGCCTTGCTCGCCGCGTACATCGAACCGCCCGGATCGCCCTTGCTGGCCGCGACCGAGGCGTTGAGGACGATCGCGCCGCCCTTGCTCATCAGCGGCAGGGACTTCTGCACCGTGAAGTAGAGACCCTTCACGTTCACGCCCATCAGCTCGTCCCACTTCTGCTCGGTGATCGTCGCGATCGGCCCGAATGCGCCGATGCCGGCGTTGCAGAAGAGAACGTCGAGCCGGCCGCCGCCGAATTCGCGCGTCGCCGCGACGACGCGGTCGATGCCGTCGAGGCGGCCCGTGTCGGCGGCGATTCCCCTCGCCGAGGCGCCGAGCTCGCGCACGGCAGCGGCGAGCGCCGCCTCGTTGCGCCCGGAGACGACGACCTTCGCCCCTTCGCCCACGAGCGCCCGGGCGACCGCCAGGCCGATACCACTGTTGCCGCCGGTGACCAGCGCCACCTTGCCTTCGAAGCGTCGTTCGCTCATCGTCCGTCTCCCGTAGTTGCCGCGATTGTGATCGGCGTCCGCATACGCACCTCAGTCGGGCTTGACCTTCGCCCGCGCGAGCACCGGCTGCCAGCGCTCGCGTTCGGTCGTGATGAAGGCGGCGAACTCGGCCGGCGTGCTGCCGACGGCGATCGCCGCGTCGCTGTTCAGCCGCTCGAGCGCCGCCGGCTCGCGCACCGCACGCGCCGCGGCGACGGCGAGCTTGTCGACGTTCGCCGGGGCGAGATTCGCCGGCGCGAGCAGGCCGTACCACTGCGTCATCTCGAACTTCGGCCAGCCCTGCTCGGCGACCGTCGGCACGTCGGGCAGCTGCGCGAATTCGCTGGCTCGTCCCGGTGGCGATGCAGCGGAGCTTGCCGGCCTTGATGAACTGGATGATCGCCGGCGCGCCGACCGACGCGGCCTGCAGCCGGCCGGCGAGCAGATCGGTGAGCTGCGGCCCGGTGCCGCGGTACGGGACGTGGACGACGAAGATGCCGGTCGCGATCTTGAGGTACTCGAACGCGAGGTGGCCGGCGCTGCCGTTGCCGGCCGAGCCGTAGTTGAGCTGCCCCGGCTTGGCCTTGGCTAGCGCGACGAACTCCTTCAGGTCCTTCGCCGGCACGTCGGGATGAACGACGTAGAGGCTCGGCACCTTGGCGAGCAGCGAGACCGGCTTGAAGTCCTTGATCGGGTCGTAGGGCAGCTTGTCGAAGATGAACGGGTTGACCGCGAGCGTGCCGATGTGGCCGAGGATGACGGTGTGCTGGTCGTCGGCACGCGCGACCTCGGCCATCGCGACGTTGCCCGCGCCGCCCGGCTTGTTGTCGACGTAGACACTGGTGCCGAGCAGCTTGCCGAGCTCGGCCGCGGTCGAGCGGGCGACGATCTCCGAGCTGCCGCCGGGCGCGAACGGGACGACGAAGCGGATCGGCTTCGTCGGCCAGGCGTCGGCGGCGCGTGCGCTCTTCGGCAGCCCGCTCGCGAGCGCGGCCGCGGCGGCGAGGCGAAGCGCGCCGCGACGGTCGAGATGCGGCCGGGTCATGGCCTGGCAATCGCCTCGGCGATGTCGTTGTGGTTCGTCTGGCGCGCGATCTCGGCCGCCGTCAAGCCGCGGTCGTCGCGCAGGTCGCGCTCGGCGCCGCGCTCGAGCAGGAGCCGCACGGCGTCGGCCTGGCCTTGTCCGGCGGCCCACATGAGGGCGGTCAGGCGATGCTCGTAGGCCGCGTTGACGTCGATGCCCGAGCCGAGCAGCGCGTCGATCGCGGCGGCGCTGCCCTGGCCCGGCGGCGTAGACCATCGCCGGCTTGTTCATGCGATCGACCAGATCGGTCTTCGCGCCCGCGGCGAGCAGGCGCTTGACGACCGGACGCGGCGCCGGCGTAGCTCGCCGCCATCAGCGGCGTCACGCCCTCGAGCGACGGCTGGTCGACATCGGCGCCGCTCTTCAGCATCGCCTCGACGATCGCGAGATTGCCCTTCTCGGCGGCGAGCAGCAGCGCGGTCTTGCCGAGCCGGTTGCGCGAGCTCGGCGACGCGCCTGCGGCGAGGACGCGCTCGACCTGCGCCAGGTCGCCCTGGCGCGCGCCGACCAGCAGCTGCGCGTTGAGCGTCGGATTGCTCGGCGCCTGCGCGCCGGCGCCGAGCGGCACGGCCAGCGCGAGCGCGATCAGGCCGGCGCGCAGCACGCCGGCACGGGAGTTGGGTTGTCGAACAGGCTGGCTCATCGGCTCACGGACCTCTCATTTATGCTGCAGCGCAGCGACACAAACGGGTAGGCAGTGGGCCCGATTGTCGATACCCTTGCAATCGCGAAAAACGCGACCGGCCACCGGCCAGGTCGAAACAACACTTGAGGAGATACAGCTATGCGTCGAATTCCCCTCCTGCCGCGGGCCTGGGCAGCATCCTTCGTCTTCGCCGCGCTGTGCGCGGCCGCGCCGGCGTCGTTCGCCCAGGCCGAGATCTCGGGCGGCGCCGCGGCCACCGGAGCCCCGGTGCCGAAGAGCATTTCCGTGCCGCAGGCCCGGCTCGACGGCGCCGACAAGGACAGCGCCAACTTCCTGCACTCGAACATGAGCTACGCGCAGACCCGGTACTACCCGGCGACGCAGATCAACACCACCAACGTCGCCAAGCTGCGGCCGGCGTTCCAGTTCCAGACCGAGGTGCTCGAGTCGATGGAGACGGCGCCGATCGTCGTCGACGGCATCATGTACATCACGACCTCGTACAACCACCTGTACGCGCTCGACGCCGCGACCGGCAAGGAGTTCTGGCACTACAAGCACAAGATGGGTCCGGTCACGACCTTCTGCTGCGGCCCGAACAACCGCGGCGTCGCCGTCATGGGCGACCGGCTCTACATGGGAACGCTCGACGCCAAGCTGCTCGCGTTCGACGCCAAGACCGGCAAGGTGCTCTGGTCGACGCAGATCGCCGACCCCGAGGCGGGCTACTCGGAGACGATGGCGCCGGTCGCCGTCAACGGCAAGGTGCTGATCGGCACCAACGGCGGCGAATACGGTATCCGCGGCTTCGTCAAGGCATTCGACGCCAACGACGGCAAGCTGCTCTGGACCTTCTACACGATCCCCGAGCACCGGCCACGAGGGCACCTGGGCGACCAAGGACGCGACCCAGCGCGACCTGCACCGCGACATCGCCGCCGAGAAGGCGCAGCTCGCCAAGAACGCCGGCTTCTTCAAGACGCTCGGCGGCGGCGTCTGGATGGCGCCGGCGGTCGACAAGGAGACGAACACGATCTTCTTCGTCGTCGGCAATCCGAGCCCCGACCTCTACGGCGCCGAGCGCCCGGGCGACAACCTCTACACCGACTCGATCGTCGCCGTCGACCTCAACACCGGCGCGAAGAAGTGGCACTACCAGTACGTGCCGCACGACGTCTGGGACCTCGACGCGGTCTCGCCGGTGATCCTCACCGAGGCCAAGGGCAAGGACGGCAAGATGACCAAGGTCGCCATCCACGGCGGCAAGACCGGTCACGTCTACGTCCACGACCGCGCCACCGGCGAGCTGATCCGCTTCAGCGAGGCGATGATCCCGCAGGAGAACATGTGGGTGCTGCCGACCAAGGACGGCGCGCGCATGCTGCCGGGCGCCAACGGCGGCGTCGAGTGGAGCCCGATGGCGGTCAACCCGAAGCTGCGCATGGTCTATGCGGCCAACCTGCACCAGCCGATGACGTACCACGTCGAGCAGGCCGCGTATCCCGGCGGCAAGCTCTGGCTCGGCGGCGCGTTCAAGGTCATCGCGAGCGAGAAGCAGTCGGGGCGCCTGTCCGCCGTCAACCTCGACACCGGCAAGGTGGCGTGGAAGTTCGACACCGAGCAGCCGCTGATCGGCGGCGTCCTCGCGACCGCCGGCGACCTGGTCTTCAACGGCGAAGGCAATGGCCTGTTCCGCGCCTTCGACGCCAAGACGCGGCAAGAAGCTCTGGGAGTACCAGGCCGGCGCCGGCGTCAACGCGCCCGCGGTCTCGTACATGGTCGGCGGCAAGCAGTACGTCGCGGTCGCGGCGGGCGGCAACACGCAGCTCGACTTCAAGCGCGGCAATACCGTGCTCGTCTTCGCGTTGCCGTGATCGGGTAAAACAGGCGCGACGTGAACCGAAGGAACCGACCCTGAGACTTTTCGCGGCGCGCCTGATCGCCCTCGCCGTTTGCGCCACGGCAACCTCGCTCTCCTTCGGCACAGGACGCCGCGCCCGCGAAGGCGGCGGTGTGCGCGGCGTGCCACGGCCCGGCGGGCAAGTCGACCGATCCGATGTATCCGATCCTCGCCGGCCAGACGTCGCGCTACCTCTACCTCGAGCTGCGCGACTTCCAGGAAGGCCGGCGCAGCGATCCGCAGATGTCGCCGATGGCCAAGGACCTGACGCGCGACGAGATGCGCGAGCTGTCCGACTACTTCGCGAAGCAGAAGCCACCGCCGCAGGCCTTCAAGGCCGATCCGGCGAAGGCCAAGCTCGGCCACGCCAAGGCCGACGAGACGCTGTGCACCATGTGCCACCTCGGCGGCTTCGCCGGCCAGAACGAGATCCCGCGGGTCGCCGGCCAGCACTATGCCTACATCGTCAAGCAACTCAGCGACTTCAAGGCGCGCAAGCGCACCAACGACGCCGGCAACATGACGAGCGTTGCCAACACCCTGAGCGCGCAGGACATCGACAACCTCGCGCATTACCTGGCCGGGCTCTGACCCGGCGCGGACGGCCGATGGAGACGATGACGACCCGCGCGGCCGCGCTCGAACGCAGCGACGCCGACGCGAGAGCTACCGCGGTAGTGACGCCGGAACGCGCCGGCTACGACCGCGTCGCCGCCTGGCTGCACTGGGGAATCGGCGTCCTGCTGCTGGCCGAGATCGCCTTCGGCCTGCTCCTCGACGAGATCGCGCCACGCGGAACGCCGGCGCGCGCGGGCGTCATCAATCTCCACAAGTCGTTCGGCATCGTTCTCGGCGTGCTGGTCGTCGTCCGCATCGCCTGGCGCCTCGGCCACCCGCCGCCGCCCTGGCCGGCAACGATGTCGGCGCGGCGCCGGCGCGCGGCCAACCTCGGCCATGTCGCACTCTATGCCTGCATGGTGGTCGCGCCGATCGCTGGCTATCTCGGCTCCAACTTCAGCAAGTACGGCGTCCGCTTCTTCGGCGTCGCCCTCGCGCCGTGGGGCCCCGACTGGCCGGCTGCGTACTCGTTCCTGGTCGGCCTGCACGACGCGAGCACCTATCTGCTGATCGTCCTCGTCGTCGGCCACATCGCGATGGCGCTGAAGCATGCGCTGCTCGAGCGCGACGGCATCTTCGCGCGCATCGCACCCTGAAGCTCGACTTCCTCCACCGGAACGTCTTCGCATGAGCTTGCTCACTGCCGCTATTCGTCATCGCCGCCACGCTCGCCATAGCGCCGCTCGCCGTCGCCGCGGCACCTTTTGCCTACGTGCCGAACGAAGGATCGGGAACGCTCAGCGTCATCGACACAGCGACCGACCAGGTCGTCGCCGACATCGCAGTCGGCCAGAAGCCGCGCGGCACCGTCGTCTCGGTCGACGGTCGCACCGCCTACGTCAGCGACCAGCCGGACAACGCGCTCGTGATCGTCGACCTGGCAGCGCGCAAGCGCTCGGGAACGATCGCCGTCGGCGCGTCGCCGGAAGGCGTCGGCCTCTCGCCCGACGGACGCTGGGTCGCGACCGCGGTTGAGGAGACGAACGAGATCGTCTTCGTCGACACGCGAACGAATGCCAAGTCGTTCGTCGTCAAGGTGCGCGGCAAGAACCCCGAGCACGCAGTCTTCACGCCCGACGGCCGCTACGTGTTCGTGAGCGCGGAGGACGGCCAGGCGGTCGACGTCATCGATGTCTCCCAAGCGCGCGCAGGTCGGCCAGGTGCCGGTCGGCGCGCGGCCGCGCGGCATCGTCTTCTCGGCCGACAGCAAGCGCGCCTACGTCGCTGCCGAGAATGCGAACGAGGTCTTCGTGATCGACGCGCAAGCCTTCACGGTGCTCGCGAAGATCAAGGCCGGCCTGCGCAGCAATGGCGTCGCGCTCAGTCGCGACGGCAAGTGGCTCTACGTCTCGAACGGTGGCGACGCGACGGTGTCGGTGATCGACCTCGGCACGGGTCGCGCGGTCGCCACCGTGCCGGTCGGTCAGCGCCCGTGGAACATGGCGCTCACTCCCGACGGCAAGAAGCTCTACGTCGCCTGCGGCCGCTCGGGCAGCGTCTCGGTCATCGACACCGACAAGAACGAGAAGATCGCCGACATCGCTGTTGGCAAGCTGCCGTGGGGGGTCGCCGTCCGCTGATCCGGTCCGACGGCCGGAGTCAGTCGCCGAAGGCATAGCGCAGCCCCAGGACGAACGCTCGCGGCGCGCCCGGCGCGTAGAAGGTCGAGTACTGGAGCGGTCGATCGCCGGCGGAATTGACCGGAAAAGGCTGCGTCCGGACATTGCCGTTGGCGTCGAAGGCGGTCGCGCCCAGCTGCGCTGCCGTGTTGTATCGGCGGTCGAGCAGATTGCTCACCTGGGCGAGGAGCTTCAACTTCGGTGTGGGTCGGTAATCGACTGTCAGGTTGAAGACCGAATAGCCGCCGCTGGTGCCGCCGCCGAGGTAATGGAGCCCGTCGCTCTGGTGCTGGTTGTTCTCGTTGCCGCGGGCGAACGATCCGCTGACCGCGGTCATGTCGAGGCCGAGCGTCCACATCGGGTTGACGTCATAGTCGGCGAACAGCTTGAGTATCTGCCGCGGAATCAGCGGAATCCGGTTCCCCGGGTTGATCTGGATCGTCCCGTCGACACCAGGAAGCCCTGCCTGGGCCTGGTCGTTGCTGCTGTTGCCGGCGGCGCCGACGACCTCGGGGCTGCGATAGGTGGCGTCCAGCCAGGTGTAGTTCGCGCCGATCGCGGCGCTCCCGACGCGTGCATTGAGCCCTGCCTCAACACCCTGCCGGCGTGTCTTGCCGAAGTTCTTGAAGTAGCCGAGTCCCGATGGATTGTCCGCCACGAACAGGATGTCGTCGGTGCTGTCGGCACGGAAGACGCCGGCGTTCCAGGCAAGATCAGCCTTCGAGCCACCGCGCGCGCCCAGTTCGATGGTGCGCGTCACCACCTGGCGCAAGGGCGGGTCGCCGGCGAACGCGTTCGGCAGCCGGCACGGGTTGTCTGGATCGGCACAGCCCAGTTCGATCGCCGTCGGCGCCCTGCTGCCTTCGTTGTAGCCGGCGTAGAGGTTCACCGCGGCGTCGGGGGCAAAGGTGATGCCGACGGCGGGATTGAATCGCGCGTAGGTGTTGTCGCTGTCGAGCGAGCCCGGTCCACCGCCCGGGACGATGGCGTCGCGGTTCCTCACCGTCGTGTGGTTGTAGCGGCCTGAAAACGTCAAGTGCGTGCGCGGGTCGAGCGCCAACGTGTCGGTCGAGAACAGGCCCCAGGTTCGCGTCTCCCCGCCGAGGTCGACCCGGGTGTCGTAGGGGATGCCGTCCACGTTGCCACCGGTCACGCCGTCGCCAAAGGCGCCGACGCCCGTGATGCTGTGATCGGGGTTGATGTAGCCCAGCTCGGAGCCCTCCCTGAAGTGGACCCGGCTGATGTCGAGCGCGGCGCCAGCGACGAACAGGTTGGCGTACCCGGCGAGGCTTTCCTGCCAGGACAGTTGGCCCGCAAGGCCGTAGTTCCTTTGCTGCGATTCAGTGGTGTTCTTCACGCCCGAGCATTTCTCGGCCGGTTCGTCGTTGAGCAGCGCGTTGGCGATGCAGCGCCACTGGGGAAACGGCGTGTTGGCAGCATTGGCACCGCTGCTCGGAAAGCCGCTATAGCCGGCGGCCGTCAGCGCGCGCTGCTCGGCGGCGTTCGGTTGATAGATCTGCTGGTCGAGCGAGTCGTCGTTGACATCGCCGTTCAGCGTTGCGGTACGAATGTTGCGGTAGTAGGCATTGCCGGAGAACGAGAGCGCATCGCTGAGCCGACGCGTGCCTCCTAGGTTGAGCGTCAGCGACCGGTTCCGGGTCCTGTCCGGCGAGGTGTAGATGCTCGAACGGTCGCGCGCCAGCAGACGCTGCTCCTGCAGACCGTTGCCGGTCATGTCGTTGTCGGCGAACGATGCCGAGAGCGCCAGGCGGGTGTCGCTGTCACGCCAGCCGAGCTTGCCGAACAGCTGGCCGATGTCCGTCGGCGAGGCGTCACGCCAGCCGCGCGAGTGAAAGCGATCACCGGCCGCATACCAGTCGAGGCCATTGGCCTGAGCGCCACCACTCTCGAACTCGGCTTCCGCCAGGCCATGCGAGCCGCCGCGCACCTGGACCGATGAACCGGGATCGGCGACGCCATCCTTGGTGACGAGCGACAGCGCGCCGCCCAGGGTGTTGAGCCCGAACAGCGGATTCGAGCCGGGCATCAGCGTGATGCTCGAGACGGCGACGCGCGGGATCAAATCCCAGCTCACGACGTCGCCGAAGGGCTGGTTCATGCGTACGCCGTCGAGATAGACCGACAAGCCCTGCGGCGTGCCAAGCAGGGGCGACGCGGTGAAGCCGCGAAAGCTGACGTCGGGTTGGAAGGGGTTGCCCTGGATCTCGTTGACGTGGACGCTGCCGAGGCGACGGTTCATGAAGGTCGGCAGATCGCTCGCGTGGCTGCGATCGATGTCGTCGCCTCGCGCCGATTGCACGTTGGCCGGCACCTGTTCTTTCGGCACGCCGACTCCCGGCAATGGCGTCGTGCCGACGATTTCGACGTCGGGCAAGATGACGGTCTGGGCGCCTGCAGGCGCCGCACAGGCCGCGCCCGCGGCCAGCAGGAGCGCACGGCGGCGACGGAGGAACGACAGCTGCTTCAAGGAACGTTCTGCTCGCGGATCGGCGTGTCGCTCCTGCCGATCCATCGACACCCGGCCAAGGCGTGCCGGCAAGGGTAGCGATCGGCGCCGCCAGCGAACAGGGAAAAGTTCCCGCGCGGCATGGGTGTCGACCCGGCTGCGCGACGATCCCCGCGGTCAGGTGTCGGCAGCGCCGATGACGCGATGGCGAAGCGCCAGGTGGGCAAGCGCCGCGAGCGAACCGACGCCGAGCTTTTCCTTGATCACCGTCTGGTAGTTGGCGACCGTTTTGGGGCTCAGTTTCAAGTCCCGCGCGCACTCGGCGGCAGTGCGGCCCTCGGCCAGCAGACGAAAGACGACGAACTCCCGGCCACTCAGCGCAGCGAGCCGCTCGGCCTCGGGCGCGACGCCTCCCTCCACCGAGTCACCCACAAGGCCCGGGGTGAGATAGCGCTGGCCAACGTACAGCGCGCGGATCGCGTCGACCAGACACTCCGGGGCGCTGGCCTTCGTGACGAACCCGCGTGCCCCGGCGGCAATGGCGCGACGGCCGTGCAGCTCGCCGTCATGCATGCTGAACACCAGGATCCGGGCCTCGGGGTCGCGCAGGCGAACGCGGCGGATGAGGTCGAGCCCGCCGCCGCCGGCCATCGAGAGATCGCTGACCACGACGTCCGGGGCATGCGCAACGAACGCGGCATAGCCAGCAGCGCCGTCACCTGCTTCGGCGACGATCCGGATGTCACCCGCCTGCTCGAGCAGCCGACCAAAGCCCGCGCGAACCACGGGATGATCATCGACCAGGAGAACGCGAATCACGTGTCCGTCTCGACGAGCGCCGACGCCGCGGTCCCGGCATCGGCCTTGAGCGGCTGGTACGGCACCGGCAACGGAATGCGCAGGTTGACCGTCGTGCCTGATCGCAGCGCGCTTCGCAGTTCCAACCGGCCACCGACGGCCGCGGCACGTTCCGTCGCCCCGAGCAGGCCAAAGCCGCGGGTCACTTCGGCCACGCTCATGCCACAACCGTCGTCCTCGATCGTCAGGCTCGCTTCCATGTCGGTGACAAACGACAGCGTGACCTGCGCCTTGCGCGCCGCCGCATGGCGAGCGACGTTGGTCAGCGCCTCCTGGGCAACGCGATAGATGGTGATGTCGATTCTTTCGCCCATCGCCCGGGTATCGCCCTCGACCTGCAAGTCGCAGGCGACGGCAGTTCGCTCGGTCCACGCTTCGCACAGTTCGCGCAACGCGGCTTCGAGGCCGAGCTCATCGAGGTTGGCCGGCCGGAGCCGCCGCAGCATCGCTCGCACGGACTGGTACAGCGAAAGAGCCGCGCGGTCTGCGCGTTCGGCGGCGGCGAGGATGCCTTCGCGATCATCCGCCGGGCAGCCGCGCAGGCAGGCCGTCTCGATCCGGATCGCGGTGCAGATCTGGCCGAGCTCGTCGTGCAGCTCACGTGCCAGCTCAAGTCGATCGCTCTCCTGCATCGCAATGAGCCGCTGCGAGAGCTCGCGGTTGCGTGCGAGCAGATCAGCGATGCGTTGCTCGGCGCGCTCATGAAGGGCGAGTTGCGCCTGGCTCTCGCGCCGCCGCCGCCACGCGTACCAGGCAAGGCCGCAAGCGAGGAAGGTGATGCTTAGGGGGACCTCGTCAGCCTGCCAGACCTCGAAGCGCGCGAGGCTGCGCGCGATCGCCTCGTTCAGTTCGAGCGCCGAAGAAATGACGTAGCAGCACAAGGTCGCGGCGGCGACGAGCCAGAGGTCGGTGCGCCAGGGAGACCCGCGAGAAGCGGCGGCCTCCGCGTGGGCGCGGGAGGCGGTCGAACGATGGGAAGCGTCGAAAAGGTCTCGGTCCATGGATTTGATGCACGTAGTCCGATGCCTGGAGCGCTTGGCGCATGGAAGACGATCACCCCTCGCTACGGTACACGAACGCATCTGACCATCGCACGCCCTCACGTTATTCTCCCGGCCATGTACATGCGGTTCTTCGGCCTGAAGCAGCAGCCGTTCTCGCTCGCGCCGGACCCGCGCTACCTTTACATGAGCAAGCGCCACCGCGAGGCGCTGGCGCACCTGCTCTATGGCGTCGGCGGCGGCGGTGGCTTCGTCCTGCTCTCGGGCGAGATCGGCGCCGGCAAGACGACGGTCTGCCGCTGCTTCCTCGAGCAGATCCCGAAGCGCTGCAACGTCGCCTATATCTTCAACCCCAAGCTCACCGTGATGGAGCTGTTGAAGACGATCTGCGACGAGTTCCACGTGCCGGTCCCGGCCGCCGACGCGCCGGCGCCGACGGTCAAGACCTACGTCGATGCGCTCAACGGCTTCCTGCTGCAGACGCACGCGGTCGGCCAGAACAACGTCCTGATCATCGACGAGGCGCAGATGCTCTCGGCCGAGGTGCTCGAGCAGCTGCGCCTGCTCACCAACCTCGAGACCAACGAGCGAAAGCTGCTGCAGATCGTCCTGATCGGCCAGCCCGAGCTGCGCACGATGCTCGAGCGGCCCGAGCTCGAGCAGCTGGCGCAGCGCGTGATCGCGCGCTTCCACCTGAACGCGCTCTCGGCGAAAGAGACCGAGCACTACATCCGCCATCGCCTCTCGGTCGCCGGAATGACGCGGGCGATCCCGTTCGACCGCAACGCGTTGCTGCGCATCCACGAGATCGCGCGCGGCGTGCCGCGGCGGATCAACCTGCTTGTGCGATCGCGTCATGCTCGGCGCCTACGCGCACGGCAAGCACTCGGTCGACGTAGCGATGATCGAGAAGGCGGCGCGCGAGGTCTTCGGCCGCTCCGAAACCTCGGCGCCCGACCGCTCGACGATCGGCCGCGGCGCCGGTGTCGGCCTGGTCGCGGCGACGACGTTGGCGCTGGCGGCGCTGGTCGGCTTCGCCGCCTATACCGGCTGGCAGCGCTTTGGCCCGCCCGCCGCGGCGGGCGCTTCCGCACCGGCTTCGGCCGCGCTCGCCGCCAGGTCGGCCGCCAGCCGCAGCACCGCGAGCGTCTCCTCCTCCGGCAGCACCGCGAGCTCGCGCGCAAGCATAGCCACGCTGGCGTCGGCAGCGCCGGCCGCGAGCGCCGCCAGTGCCAGTGGCGTCGCCGGAATCGCTCCGACCGCGAGCGCATCGGCGATCGCCCCTGCACTGGTCGTGCTCGACACCGCCGAACTGAAGGCGCAGCTAGCGACGATCGAGCAGGACGAACGGCTCGCCTGGCGCGAGCTCGTGCCACTCTGGGGCATCGACCCCGGATCGCTCGATCCGTGCACGGCAGCGGCGCGCCAGCAGGTGCGCTGCTCGAAGTTCGTGAGCACGCTCCCGCTGCTGAAAAACCTCGCCCGGCCCGGCGTCGTCGGCCTGCGTGACGAGAACGGGCGCACGGTCAGCGCCCTCCTGGTCGGCCTCGGCCCGACGACGGCGACCTTGCGCGCCGGCGCGCAGACGTTCGTTGCCCGGAGCGCCGCCTTCGCCAACGTCTGGCGCGGCGAGTTCGGAACGCTCTGGCGCGTGCCGCCGGGCTACGTCACGGCGATCGATCAGGGCGCGTCGGGTCCGGTCGTCGATCGCCTGGCGGCGCTGCTGGCACGACTCGACAACGAGCCCGCGCCCGAGCCGCCGCAGACCATGGACGCGAAGCTGCGCGACCGGGTCGCGCGCTTCCAGGCAGCACACGGCCTGAGCTCGGTCGGCCGCGCCGGGCCGACGACCTTCATGCAGCTCAACCGCCTCACCGGCGTCGACGAGCCCCGGCTCGCCGGCGACGCGGTGACGCCCTAGGCACGCCATGTCGTACATCCTCGACGCCCTGCGCCGTGCCGAGGCCGAACGCGAGCGCGGCGCGGTTCCGAGCCTGCAGTCGCAACAGCACACGGTCATCGAGGAGGACGACGCGGCGCCGCGCTCGCGCCGGCTGATGTGGGTGATTGTCGGCCTCGGCGGCGCGTTGCTCGCTTCGCTCGCGTGGACGTTCTTCGGCGGCAGCACGCCGCCGGCGCGCCCGGCGGTCGAAGGATTCGTGGCGCCGACCGTCGCACCGGCCGTCGTGGCGCCGCCACCGCCGAATGTCGCATTGCCGGTGACCACCGACACCGCGCCCGCGGCGGTGCCGGCGCGTGTCGCCGCGCCGACGGTCGCATCCGCTCCGGTGCCGCCCTTGGCGACGCAAGTCGTGCCTCCCGCGCCCACTGCCGTCCGCCCACCGGCGGTCGCGGCTGCCGAGGAACGACGCCCGGCGCGGCGCGTCCCGAGCGCATCGGCGGCGACCCTCGCTGCCGCGCCGGCAGCATGCGGCGCCGCGCATCTATGCCCAGGGTGAGCTGCCCGAGGACGTGCGCCGCGACTTGCCACGGATCGCCATCAACGGCTCGAGCTACTCGGGCGACGCGGCGAGCCGGATGGTGATGATCAACGGCCAGATCTTCCACGAAGGTGACTCGCTCGGCGCCGGCCTGCAGCTCGAGAAGATCAACCGCCGCTCGGCCGTGCTCGTCTTTCGCGGCTGGCGCTACGAAGTTGCCTTCTGAGCGTATTCGCGATCGCCGCGCCTTAGCCGAAAGCCTGCGGCGCAAGGGGGATCGATCGTCGCTAGGCTCGCCGCTTTGCCGCGAGTGGAATCGTCATGATCGTCGTCTGTCCCCATTGCGCCACCCTCAACCGCGTGCCGCCCGAGCGACTCGGCGAGGACCCGGCGTGCGGCAAGTGCGGCAGCGCCCTCCTGGACGGCAAGCCGGTGACGCTCGACGACCGGGGCTTCGTCCGCTTCGCCGAGAAGAGCGATTTGCCGCTGATCGTCGACTTCTGGGCCGCGTGGTGCGGCCCGTGCCAGGCGATGGCGCCGCAGTTCGAAGCCGCGGCGCGTCAACTCAAGGGTCAGGCGGTGCTCGCCAAGGTCGACAGCGATGCCAGCCCCGAGCTCTCGGCGCGCTTTGCCATCCGCAGCATTCCGACGATGGTCAAGCTCGACCACGGGCGCGAGGTCAAGCGCCAGTCGGGCGCGGTGCAGGCGGCGCAGATCGTCGGCTGGGCCAAGGCCGCATAGGCCTCGGCCTGCGGCCTATCGTCGGCACCGATGGGCCGCGCCCGCTCGCCTGTCCACAATCGTCCGAACCACCCTCGACGAGGAACAGCACATGGCGGCGATCGGTTTCATCGGCGCATCCGGATTGATGGGCCACGGCATGGCGAAGAATCTGCTCGCCAAGAGCCACGCCCTGTCGCTCACCGTGCACCGCAACCGCGAGCGCGTCGCCGACCTGCTCGCCGCCGGCGCGCTCGAGAAGGACAGTCCCGCCGCGCTCGCCGAGGCGAGCGAAATCGTCTTCGTCTGCGTCACCGGTTCGCCTCAGGTCGAGGCGTCACTGCAAGGCCCGTCCGGTGTCCTTGCCGGCGCCCGACGGGGCCTGGTCGTCGTCGACTGCTCGACCAGCGAGCCAGACTCGACTGCGCGCCTGCGCGAGACCTGCGCCGCCGCCGGCGTGCTGCTCGTCGATGCGCCCTTGGCGCGAACGCCGATCGAGGCCGAGGCCGGCAAGCTCAACGTCATGGTCGGCGCCGACGACGCCACCTTCGCTCGGCTCGAGCCGGTGCTGCGTGCCTTTGCCGAGAACGTCTTTCACGTCGGCGCTCCGGGCGCCGGCCATGTCATCAAGCTTCTCAACAACTTCATCGCCCAGGCGATCTGCACCGCAACCGCGGAGGCGTTCGCGGTCGGCAAGCGCGCCGGCATCGAGCCGCAGAAGCTGGTCGACATCGTCTCGATGGGCGCGGTCAACTCGGGCCTGTTCCAGATGATGGCCAAGACGCTGCAGGGCGACATGGGCGCGCTCAAGTTCGAGCTCGACAACGCGAGGAAGGACGTTCGCTATTACACCCACCTCGCCGAAGGCCTGGCGATCCCCACCGTTGTCGGCGAGGCCGTGCACCAGTCGCTCGTGCTCGCGAGCGCGCTCGGTCACGGCAAGAAATACGTGCCGTCCTTGGTGGAAGCGCAGGAGCAACTCACGGGCGCCAAGATCAGGCCTTGAAAGCAGTCCCGTCAGGCGAACGGCCCGCGACGACTCGGCCCCAGGCCGAATCGTCGGCGGCTTGGATGGTCGTCGCCGCGTCGTTCGTCTCCGTCGCGGTCATCTTCGGCGTCGCCTATTCGTTCGCAGCGTTCTTCCGCTCGTTCGGCAACGAGTTCGCCGCCGAGCGCGCCGACGTCTCGCTCGTCTTCGGTCTTTCGGGACTGATCTACTTTCTCCTCGGAGCCGGCGCCGGGATGCTGGCCGATCGCTTCGGTCCGCGCCTGGTGTGCGCGGCCGGAATGCTGTTCATCGCGGCGGGCCTCCTGGCGAGCAGCTTCGCGCAATCGATGGCGGCGATCTACGTCGCGTGGGGCGCCGGCCTGGGCATCGGCATCGGCCTCGTCTATGCGCCGTCGAGCGCATGCGTGCCGCCGTGGTTCGTCCGCCGGCGCGCGTTCGCGGCCGGCATTGCCAGCGCCGGCATAGGCGTCGGCACGCTGACTGTGCCGATGCTCGCCACCGCGGCGATCGCCGCGCTCGGCTGGCGCCACGCGCTCCAGGCCCTCGCCGCGGGCGTGCTCGTCTTCGGCGTCGGCGCGACGCTTGCTGCTGCGCAGCGCGCCGGCGCGCGCGGCGCCGGGAACCGCGGCCGCCGGAATGACGCTTAAGGAGGCCTTGCGCAGCCAGCGCTTCTGGTGGCTGTACGCCGCTTGCGTGTGTGCGGCACCGGCGATGTTCATCCCGTTCGCTCACGTCTCGGCGGCGGCGCGCGACCTCGGCATCGGCGACGCGCGCGCGGTCGGCCTGGTCGGCCTGATCGGCGTCGGCAGCATCGTCGGCCGCTTCGCCATCGGTGGCCTTGCCGATCGGCTCGGTCGCATCGCCAGCATTGCGCTTCTCGAAGCGTCGCTCGGCGCCTGCTATCTGCTCTGGCTCGCCGCCACGGGCTATCCGGCGCTGGCGATCTTCGCCCTCTGGCTCGGCCTCAGCTACGGCGGCATCGTCTCGCTGATGCCGGCGATCAGCATGGACCTCTTCGGCGCGCGGGCGGTCTCGAGCATCCTCGGCACGCTTTACAGCGGCGCCGCCTTCGGCAACCTGCTCGGCCCGGTCATCGCCGGCGCCGTCTTCGATCACACCGGCAACTACGTTCCGGTGATCTGGGCCTGCGTCGTCCTGTCGATGCTATCGGCGATCGCCTCGGCGCAACTGCTGCGCGATCGACGGTCGACCTACTGAACGTAGCGGACGCGATAAATCGCGCCCGCGGTATCGTCGCTGATCAGAAGCGATCCATCGGGCAGAGGCAGCACGTCGGCGGGCCGGCCCCAGACCGTCTCGCGGCCGCTCGCGTCGACCTGCAGCCAGCCCTGGACGAACGGCTCGGCAATGCCGGCGCGTCCTTGCGCATCGACCGGCACGCGCGCGACCAGGTAGCCGCTCTTCCTGCTCCGGTTCCACGAACCGTGCTCGGCGATGAAGATGTTGCCGCGATACGCCACCGGGAACTGCGTGCCACCGTAGAAGCGCATGCCGAGCGCGGCGACATGCGCGCCCGAGCTTGGTGGCCGGCGGCGTGAACTCGCTGCACGGTCGCTGCGCGCCGAATTCTGGATCGGCCGAGTCGCCCTGGTGGCAGAACGGAAAGCCGAAGTGCTCGCCGCTCTTCGTGACGTGGTCGAGCTCGTCGGCGGGCAGGTCGTCGCCGAGCATGTCGCGGCCGTTGTCGGTGAACCAGAGCGTGCGGTCGCGCGGATTCCAGTCGAAGCCGACCGAGTTGCGGACGCCGCGCGCGACCGTCTCGATCGCACTGCCGCCATCGACGTCGAGCCGCTGGATCACGCCATGGCGCTCGTCGGGCAGGCAGATGTTGCACGGCGCGCCGACCGGAACGTAGAGCTTGCCGTCGGGACCGAAGGCGAGGAACCTGCGTCCGTGGTGCGTGTCCGAAGGAAAGGCATCGCTGACGACGATCGGCTGCGACGGCTGCGCGAGGTCGTCGTCGATGGCGTCGAAGCGCAGGATGCGGGCGAGCGCGCCGACGTAGAGCCTGCCGTCGCGCCAGGCGACTCCCGTCGGCAGCGCCAGTCCGCTCGCGACGACGCGCACCTTGCCGGCGCCGCTCGCGCCGTACTCGACGGCGTAGACATTGCCGGCGCCGGCGCTGCCGACGTAGACGACGCCCTTGTCGTCGCCGTTGCGACCGAGCGCCATCTGGCGCGCGTTCGGCACCGCGTCGGTGAGCAGCTCGACGCGAAAGCCCGGCGGCGCGCGCAGCCGCTCGATCGGCGGCGCCGCGTGGCCGAGGCCGCACGTCAGCGCGGCGACGAGCACGGTGACTACGGCCCGACCTCCGCGGTGCAACGAGGGGCAACGCAGCGTCGTCATGGCGATTTCCTTGGCGAGCCGCGTGCCGGCGCCGCTATTGCCGCGCCAGCGCTTCGACGCGCGCCGCAGGCGAGCTCGACCTTCGCGCCGGCAGCGACGATCTCGGCCCAAGTGACCGAATCGACCGGTATGCCGCGCTCCAGACGCTCGGCTCGCGTCGCCCGCTCGGGCTCGCCCGGCGTCTTGACGCGGTCGAGCCCGGCCTGCGGCGGCGACGCGGTCGCGTAGGCGACGAAGCCTTCCATCTCGCGCGCCAGGTTGGCCGCGGTGCCGAGCCGCTCGGGATCGACGAGGATCGAGAACATGCTGTTGAGGACGCGCCGGCGGCCGTCGCTGACGGCGCGGCCGGTCGCGCCGCCGGCGAGCGCGCCGCCGAGCAACTCGCAGATCAGCGCCAGGCCCGCGCCCTTGTGCTCGCCGAACGGCAGCAGCGCGCCGATCGGCTCGACCACGGTGTAGCGCGGATCGGTGCTCGGCTCGCCATGGTCGTCGATCAGCGTTCCCGGCTCGACCGGCACGCCCTTGTTGTAGGCGACGCGCGTCTTGCCCTGGGCGATCTTGCTGGTCGCGAAGTCGAGCACGATCGGCTCGCCGCCGGGGCGCGGGATGCCGACGCAGAACGGATTGGTGCCGAGGCGCGCGTCGCGGCCGCCGAACGGCGCGACGATCGGCCGCGACAGCACGTTGACGAAGTGGATCGAGACCAGGCCGTGCTCGATGCACTGCTCGGCCCAGTGGCCGATCCGGCCGAGATGATGCGAATGCGCCAGGCCGACGACGCAGACGCCGTGCTCCTTGGCGCGCGCCGCGCCGAGCGCCATCGCCTCCTGGCCGATCACCTGGCCGTAGCCCTGCTGGCCGTCGAGCGTCAGAAGCGCGCCGCTGTCCTGGCGGACGGCGACGTGGGCGTTGACCGCGAGGCCGCCTTCGAGCACGGCGTCGACGTAGCGCGGCACCATGCCGACGCCGTGCGAGTCGTGGCCGCGCAGGTTGGCCTCGACCAGGTTGGCGGCGACCTGCCCGGCCTCGCGCTCGGACGATCCGGCCGCGGCGACGATCGCGTGAACGGCGGCGATGAGCGCATCGGCGCCAAAGGTGAAGGTCTCGGTCATGGCAGCAATCGGAAGTGCGCGCAGCCCGAAGCGTAACAAGCGCGGCGCGCATCACCTTTCTCTCGCGTCGGCGACTGCGCGGTGGCACAGTGGGGCCTGTCGCTGACCGTTTGCAAGGCTGCCATCATGCAAAAGCTCCTCGCCGTCGCGTTCCTCGGTGCCTTATGCGCCGTCCCCGCCCTCGCCGCGACCGGTTCGGCATCGACCCAGATCCTGCAGCAGCGAACCGCCGACGGGCGCCTGCTCCTCACCGACCGACCGGCGCCCGGCGCCAAGACCGAGCGCTCATGGCAGGTCGAGCGCGAGGATCCGGCGGCGGCGCGCCAGCGCGCCATCGACGTCAAGGCCGAGGCGAACCTCGTCAGCCGAACGCGTGCAGCGCATGCTCGATCAGCAACGCCGTGCCGACGACGATGCCATGCGCATGCGCATGTCGATCGGCCGAGCGCGACCGAATGTCGGCGCTCGACGCGCAGGACGGCGGCGCCTACGGCTATGGCGGCGGCGGCGGCTGGTTGCCGCCCTTCCGCGGCTCGCGCTCGATCGGTCCGCGCGTCGGCCGACCTCCGCATCACGGACCCGATCGCCCCGCCCGGCACCAACCGGCCACCGGCGGCGGCCGCGGCAGACCTAGCGGATCAGGATCGCCCGGAAGTCGTTGACGTTGGTGAACGTCGGGCCGGTCACGATCAGGTCGCCGAGGCCGGCGAAGAACGAGAAGGCGTCGTTGCGATCGAGATGATCGCGAGCGCTCAGACGCCAGTTGCCGGGCGCGCTCCAGGGTGTCGGGCGTGACGAACGCGCCGGCGTTGCTCTTCCACGCCGTCGATGCCGTCGGTGTCGGCGGCCAGCGCCCAGATGTCGGCGCTCGCCCTGCAGCGCCAGCGCGCAGCCGAGCAGGAACTCGCTGGCGCGGCCGCCGCGACCGCCCTTGTGCTTCACCGTCACCGTCGTCTCGCCGCCTGAAAGAACGACGCACGGCCGCGCGAACGGCTGGCCGCGGCGCGCGATCTGGCGCGCCAGCGCGGCGTGCACCTTGGCGACCTCGCGCGACTCGCCCTCGATCTCATCGCTCAGGATGTGCGCGTCGATTCCGGCGCTGCGTGCGAGCGCGGCGGCGGCGTCGAGCGATTGCTGCGGCGTCGCGACGAGGTGGACCTGGTTGCCGGCGAAGACCGGATCGCCCGGCTTGGGCGTCTCGAGGCGGCCGCTCTCGAGGCCGGTGCGAATGGCCGGCGGCAACCTCGATGCCGTAACGCGCGATCACCGCGAGCGCGTCGGCGCAGGTCGTCGGATCGGGCACGGTCGGCCCGCTGCCGATCACCGACGGCGAATCGCCAGGAACGTCGCTCACCAGCAGCGTGACGACGCGCGCCGGCGCGCACGCCGCCGCGAGCCGCCCGCCCTTGATCGCCGAGAGGTGCTTGCGAACGCAGTTCATCTCGTCGATCGCGGCGCCGCTTTTTAGGAGCGCGCTGTTGATCGCCTGCTTCTCTGCCAGCGTGACCCCGGCGGCTGGCAAGGCGAGCAGTGACGAGGCGCCGCCCGACATCAGGCAGATCACGAGATCGTCTTCGCTCAGGCCGTGCGC
This sequence comes from uncultured beta proteobacterium, assembly GCA_963766315.1. Classification (GTDB taxonomy): domain Bacteria; phylum Pseudomonadota; class Gammaproteobacteria; order Burkholderiales; family Burkholderiaceae_C; genus Schlegelella_A. Next base: position 13,474 of record CAVXZM010000005.1, on the reverse strand, counting down.
GAGCTCGAGGATTCGCGCCGCGGCGCGGCGGCCGGCTTCGTCGGGAACCGGATGCGCCGCCTGCACGACCTCGACCCGCGTCGCGCCGCGCGCCTGCGCCGCCAGGAACGCCGGCGGCACGTATTCGTAGCGGGTGACGACCAAGCCGCTCAGCGGTGCAGCGGCCGGCCACGCGGCCTCGAGCGCCGCCGCCATCGCGCCGCCGGCCTTGCCGGCACCGAGGACGAGCGTGCGACCGCGCGGCAGCGGCGGCAGGAAGCGCGCGAGCGACGCGCCGGGCAGCGCCTGCGCGACCGCGGCGTCGAACAGCGCGCGCAAGAAGTCGCGCGGCTCGTCGCGCGGTGAAGGCGTCTGCAAGCGGGCTACTTCTTGGCGGCGCCGCCGGCATCGCCGGCATTGACCATCCAGGGCGTACCGAACTTGTCGGTGCACATGCCGAAGCCGTCGGCCCAGAAGGTCTTCTGGTACGGCATGGTCACCTTGCCGCCGGCGGAGAGCGCATCGAAGATCGCCTTGCCCTTGGCGGCGTCGGTGTAGGCGAGCGAAACCATCATTCCCTTGATGCCCTCGAACGGCATGCCGGGCGGCATGTCCGAGGCCATCAGGCGGTGGCCGTCGAGCGTCATCGACGTGTGCATGATTCGCTTGGCCGCATCGCCGCTTGGCGCCGGCTGGCCCGGCATCGGCGGCGCCTCGCCGTAGGTCATCGACATCTCGATCTTGCCGCCGAGCGTTTTCTCGTAGAAGCGCATCGCCTCGGCGCAGTTGCCGTTGAAGCTGAGGTAGGGCTCGAACTTGGACATCGCGACGATCTCCTTTCGTACATCGTGGCAGGGCGGGTCGAACAGTATGCCTCCTTCGGCGCTATCCTCGTCGTCCATGCTGATCAACTTCTTCTTCACCTTGCGCGCCGCCAAGCTCAAGGTCTCGGTCAAGGAGTACCTGACGCTGCTCGAGGCGATCGAGGCCGGCGTCATCGACGACGCCGACGAAGGGCCGACGATCGACCGCTTCTACTACCTGGCGCGCGCCGCGCTGGTCAAGGACGAGGCCCAGTTCGACAAGTTCGACCGCGCCTTCGCCGCCTACTTCAAGGGCGTCGAGCTGCTCACCGACTTCACCCAGGAGATCCCGCTCGACTGGCTGCAGAAGAAGCTCGAGCTCGAGCTCACGGCCGAGGAGAAGGCCAAGATCGAGAAGATGGGCTGGGACGAGCTGATGGAGACGCTGAAGAAGCGCTTCGAGGAGCAGAAGAAGCGCCACGAGGGCGGCAACAAGATGATCGGCACCGGCGGCACGAGCCCGTTCGGCGCCTACGGCTACAACCCGCAGGGCATCCGCGTCGGCCAGGACAAGGGCCGCAACAAGAGCGCGGTCAAGGTCTGGGACCAGCGCCAGTTCAAGGACTACGACGACTCGCTCGAGCTCGGCACGAGAAACATCAAGGTCGCGCTGCGACGGCTGCGCCGCTTCGCGCGCGAAGGCTCCGACGAGGAGCTCGACCTCGACGACACGATCCGCGCCACCGCCTCCAACGCCGGCTGGCTCGACATCAAGATGGTGCCCGAGCGCCACAACAAGGTGAAGGTGCTGCTGCTGATGGACGTCGGCGGCACGATGGACGAGCACATCCACCGCGTCGAGGAGCTGTTCAGCGCCGCCAAGACCGAGTTCAAGCACCTCGAGTTCTATTACTTCCACAACTGCGTCTACGACTTCATGTGGAAGAACAACCGGCGCCGCTACAGCGAGAAGTTCAGCACCTGGGACCTGATCCGGAAGTACAACAAGGACTACAAGCTGATCTTCGTCGGCGACGCGACGATGAGCCCGTACGAGATCCTGCAGCCCGGCGGCAGCGTCGAATACAACAACGAGGAGCCGGGCGCCGAGTGGCTGCAGCGGCTCACGCAACGCGTTCCCGAAGTTCGCCTGGATCAACCCCGAGCCGCAAGGCGTGTGGGGCTACCGGCAGAGCATCTCGGTGATCCAGCAGCTGATGAACCAGCGCATGTTCCCGCTCACCTTGCCTGGGCTCGAAGGAGCCATGCGACTGCTGGTGAAATGAGGTCGGGCGGCAGCGCTCGTGCAGAGCGCTGTGGGGAGGGTTCGTCGCGGCCTCGCTCGCCGGCTGCTCAAGCCTGCCGTTCTTCGGTGACAAGGACAAGGACGACGGCCGAGCCGGCCGAGCCGCTGATCGCCCAGTACGAGCTCGCAGGTCGACGCGCCCAAGCCGCTGGACAAGCTCCTGCTCGACTACCTCGACCTCGGCCGCTTCCAGAAGACGCCGCGCGCCGACGCGATCACCAGCACCGAGCTCGATCGGCTCGCCGCGGCAGCGCCGGCACAGGCGCGCGCCCTGCTCGAGACCGAGGGCTATTTCAATCGCCGCGGTGAAGATCGCCCGCAGCGATCCGGCGGGCGGCCTGCCGCACCTCACGATCACGGTCGTGCCGGGGCCGCGGGTCGCGGTTCAGAAGCGTCAGCCTCGACGCGGCCACGCCGCTCGCGCCGAGGACGCCGACCCGCGACGAGCCCTGGAACGATCGCCTCGATCACCTGCGCGAGACCTGGCCGCTGTCCCGCCGGCAAGCCCTTTCGCGAGGCCGACTGGAGCGGCGCCAAGACGGCGACGCTCGGCGCGCTGCGCGCCGACGGCTATCCGAAGGCGAGCTGGCAATCGACCCGCGCCCGCGTCGATGCGACCGACAACCGTCGCCGACCTCGACGCTCGTCGCCGAAGGCGGTCCGCTGTATCACCTTGGCGAGATCCGCGTCGACGGCGTGAGCCTGTTCGACGAGGCCTCGGTGCGCCGCATGGCGACGTTCTCGCGCGGCCAGGTCTACAGCGAACGGCTGCTGCTCGACTACCAGGATCGACTGATCAAGATCGGCCTGTTCGAAGGCGCTTCGGTCGAGCTCGACGCCGAGCGGCCCGCCAGAGGGCGCGCCGGTGCTCGTCAAGGTCAAGGAGCTGACGCAGTACCAGGCCAACTTCGGCATCGGCTACAGCGCCAACACCGGCCCGCGCGCATCGGTCGAGCTCTACGACCGCAAGATCTTCGGCTCGCCCTGGATCGCGCACGCCACGCTCATCTACGGCCCCGACCACAAGCTGGTCGGCACCGAATTCAACTCGTATCCGCTCGAGAACCAGTGGCGCAACCTGGTCGCCGCCAACGTCGAGCAGCTGCTTTCCGCCGGCGAGACGCGCGACAGCGTCACCGCGCGCATCGGCCGCTCGCAGGACACGACGCGCTACGAGCGCCTGTACTACGCCGAGGTCGTGCAGGCGCGCGTCGACAGCGCGCCGCTGACATCGTCGAGCCACGCCGTGACGGCGAACTACAACTGGCTGCATCGCGACGTCGACAACGTCCTGCAGCCGACCGACGGGCTCGCGCTCTCGCTGCAAGGCGGCGTCGGCTACGGCGACGGCCGCGAGAAGCGTTCCGACCTGGCCGACGAGCAGACGAGCAAGGGGCCGTTCGTTCGCGCCTACAGCCGCGCCGCCTGGTACCGGCCGTTCGGCGCCTGGTTCGCCAATGCCCGGGTCGAGGCGGGCCAGGTGTTCGTGCACAACCGGATCGGCGTTCCCGACACGATCCTGTATCGCGCCGGCGGCGACAACTCGGTGCGCGGCTACGACTACCGCACCCTCGGGCCGATCGTCAACGGCGCGGTCGTCGGCGGCCGTGTCCTCGCGACCGGCAGCATCGAGTTCGAGCATCCGCTCAGCGACCGGGTGCCGGCGCTTCTCGGCGCCGTCTTCGTCGACGCCGGCAACGCCGCCGACGACTGGCGCGGGTTCCATCCGGTATTCGGCTACGGCGTCGGCGCGCACTATCGCAGCCCTGTCGGCGCCGCTGCGCCTCGACGTTGCCTACGGCCAGAGCGATTCGCCAGTGTCCGCCTGCACCTGAGCGTCGGCATCAACTTCAGCGCGCCATGATGAGCGAGCCCGCGAACCCCGAGCCGGCGATCGCCACGCGCGCCGCTGCCGCGCACGCCGCGGCGCGTCCACCGCGCGCGTCTTGGCGCTGGCTCGGCGGCAGCGGCGCCGCGCTCGTCGTCGATCATGCTGCGCTCGCTCGGCGCGCTGCTCTTGGCCGTGCACAGCCCGTTCGGCACGGCCTGGCTGCTCGGCTGGGTACCGCAGCTGAGCGTCGTCGCGCCGAAGGGCTCGCTGATCGGCGACTTCGCCGCCGAGCGCATCGAGATCACGCTTCCCGGCAGCGGCGTGATCCGCCTCGATGCGCCGCACTGGCAGGCGCTCAGCGCGGCGCGCGGCGACGGCGCCGCTGGCTCCATCTGCGCATCGCCAGCGCTGCATGCAGACCGATTGAGCTGGCTGCCCGCGCGCGAGCGCCGGCGAGCAGCGCGCCGGCGCACGCCGCCGCAGAGCCTGCGCCTGCCGCTCGAGATCGAGGTCGACGCGCGCGAGCATCGATGAGCTGCGCATCGGCGGCAGCGCGACGACGACGCCGGTGCAGGCGCTGCGCGGCCGCGTCCATCTCGGCGCCGACGGCGGCGCGCGCCACCGCTTCGACGATCTCGCCGCGAGCTACGACCGTGCCCGCGTCGTCGGCTCGGGCATCGATCGGCGCCGATGCGCCGTTCGCGGTGACGCTCGATGCGACCCTCACCGCCGCTCGACGCCGCCGTGCCGTGGCAGGCGGCGCTCGGCGCCGACGGCCCGCTCGAGGCGCTGAACGTTCGCGCGCAGGCGCGCGTCGCCGCGAGCGCGAGCCACGCCGCGCAAGCGCTCGATGCGCACGCCGTCGTCCGGCCCTTCGCCGCCTGGCCGCTCGGCGAGCTGCAGGCGACGACCGAGGCGCTCGACCTCTCGGTATTCGCGAGCGCGGCGCCGGCGACGGCCCTGACCGGCCGCGCGGTCGTGACGACGAGCGGTGCCGATCGCCCTGCCGTCGTCTCGCTCGATCTCGCCAATCGGCCGCGCCGGTCGCTGGAACGAGGGCCGGCTGCCGGTCGCTCGCCTCGTCGCCGAGCTGCGCGCGCGGCCGAACGCGCCGCAAGCGGATCGAGGTGCAGACGCTCAGCGCCGAGCTCGGCTCAGCCGAGCGCAACGGCGGCCGCGTCGTCGGCCACGGCGAGTGGGCCGGCGACCGCTGGACGATCGCCGCCGAGCTCGCGCGCGTGCGACCCTCGGCGCTCGACGCGCGCGCCCCGGACGATCGCGCTCGACGGCAAGGCCTCGCTCGTCGGCACCGGCTTTGCCGGCGGCGGCGCGACGCAGGCACGGTCGCGATCATCGCCGAGCTCGCCGGCCAGTTCGCCGATCCGCGCCTGCCGAAAACCGCGCCGCGCAGCGCGCGCCTGCGACTCGATGCGACGGCCGCGGCCGACGCGATCGAGGTGCGCGCCGCCGAGGCGAGCGCCGGGCGCGGCGCGCGCAAGCCTCGCCGGCAAGCTCGTGCGCAGCGCGGACGACGCGCCGTGGCGCGCGAGCGGCCGGATCAAGCTCGCCGACTTCGACCCGGCGCTCTGGTGGCCGGGCAGCGCCGGCTCGCCGCTCGCGCGCGGCCCGAACCGGCTCGACGCGCAGGGCGAGTTCGATCTCGCGCTGCCGGCGGCGAGCCTGCCGCTCTACGACGCGCTCGCAGCGACGCGTGGCCGCGCCTCGCTCGCGATCGGCGCGAGCACGCTCGCCGGCGTCGCCGTCGAAGGCAACGCGAGCTTCGTCAACGATCGACGGCCGCGCCCGGCCGGCGTTCGATCTCGTCGCCGCCGGCAACCGCGCGCACGGCCAGGGGCAGATCGCCGCGCGTGGCAGCAGCGCCGACGACTGGCAGCTCGCGCTCGACGCGCCGGCGCTCGATCGCCTCGCGCCGTGGCTCGGCGTCGCCGCCGCCGGCAAACGCGGCGAGACGCTCGCCGGCACGTTGACGGCGAAGGCGCATGTCGAAGGCCGCTGGCCGACGTGTGCGCGCGACGGGCGAGCTCCATGGCGCCGGCCTGCGCTACCAGACTCTGACGATGCGCCGCGCCGAAGGTCGCTGGCAGCTCGGCACGCGAGGGCGACGCGCCGCTCGACGCGACGATCGCGCTCGACGGCATCGATGCGTCCGGCCGCGCGATCGAGCACGCCGCAGCTACGCATTTCGGGCAGCGCGCGCACGCATCGCGCCGAGCTGCGCATCGAGTCGGCGGCGCTGCCGCCCGAATGGGCCGACGCGCTCACAACGCGCTCGATCGCGCTCGCCGCGCACGGCGCCGAGCGCAGCCTCGGCCGCTGCCGGCGAGCGCGCCAACGACGCCATCACGCGCACCGACCTCGCGCAGCGCCGTCGTCGTCGTCCTCGAAGGCGGCCTCGTCGATGCCAACGGCGAGCGCAACGCCGGCTGGCAGGGCAGCGTGCGCGAGCTGTTCGCGCAAAGCCTCGCCGCGCCGACGCGTACCTGGCTGCGCGCGCGCGACGTCCGCGGCAGTGTCTTCTGGGCCGGCGGCCCGACGCGCGCGAGCCTCGACGCCGGCAGCGCCGAAGCGCTCGGCGCAACGCTGCGCTGGAGCCGCATCGCCTGGCAGGGCGGGCAAGGCGCGAGCGCCGGCCGCCTCGACGCGCAGGCGACGATCGATCCGCTGCCGCTGGCGCCGATCCTGCGCGTGCTGCAGCCCGACTTCGGCTGGGGCGGCGACCTCGCCGTCGGCGCACGCATCGACGTGCGCAGCGCGCCGACGACGGTGGTCGACGTCGTCGTCGAGCGCGCCGGCGGCGACCTCACCGTCACCGACGAGATCTCGACCCAGCCGCTCGGCTTCACCGACCTCCGCCTCGGCATCGCCGCGCAAGACGGCGTCTGGAGCTTCACCGCGGGCATCGCCGGCACGTCGCTCGGCGTCGCCTCGGGCGCCGTCGTCGCGCGAACCCGGCCGAGCGCGCCGTGGCCCGAGCCGACGACGCCGATCGAAGGCGTGCTCGAGCTGCGCGTCGCCAAGCTCGGCGCGTGGGGCACCTGGGTGCCGGCGGGCTGGCGCCTCGACGGCGAGCTGCATGCGAGCGCGAGCTTCGGCGGCCGCTTCGGCGCGCCGACCTACACCGGCCGGGTCGAGGGCTCGAACCTGGCGGTGCGCAACTTCGTGCAGGGCGTGCACATCAGCGACGGCGACGTCGCGATCGCGCTGCAGGGAACGACCGCGCGGATCGAGCGCTTCAACGCCAAGGCCGGGCGCCGGCAGCGCGAAGCTCGAAGGCGACGCGACCTTCGACGCCGCGCCGGTCGCGCACCTGACGCTCACCGCCGACAAGTTCGAGCTGCTCGGCCGGGTCGACCGCCGCATCGTCGCCAGCGGCCGCGCAGCGCTGCAGCTCGACGCGACGACGGTCGCGCTCGACGGCGGCTTCAAGGTCGACGAGGGCCTGATCGACTTCACGCGCAGCGACGCGCCGACGCTCGGCGACGACGTCGAGGTCGTGCGCCGGCCAGTCGCCGCCGCGACGCGACGGCCGCGGGCGCGTCGGCGCCGGCCGGGTTGCCGGCGCCGTCGACCGGTCGCGCCGGTCGCACCGGCGACGCGCAAGGTCGCGCTCGACCTGCGCGTCGGCATGGGCGAGAAGCTGCGCATCCGCGGCCGCGGCCTCGACGCGGGCCTGCGCGGCGAGCTGCACCTGACGTCGCCGAACGGCCGGCTCGCCGTCGACGGCACGCTGAGCGCGGTCGACGGCACCTACCAGGCGTACGGCCAGAAGCTGACGATCGATCGCGGCATCCTCACCTTCACCGGGCCGGTCGAGAACCCGCGCCTCGACATCGAGGCGACGCGACCCGACGTCGACGTGCGCGTCGGCGTGATGGTGACGGGAACGGCGCTGACGCCGCGCATCCGCCTCTTCTCCGATCCCGACATGTCGGACCTCGACAAGCTGAGCTGGCTCGTCGTCGGCCGCGCCAGCGAAGGCGTCGGCGGCGCCGACACCGCGCTCCTGCAGCGCGCCGCGCTCGGCCTGCTCTCGGGCGAAGGAGGCCCGGGCGCGACCGACCGCCTCACGCAGGCGATCGGGCTGGACTCGATCTCGGTGCACCAGAGCGAGGGCGAGGTCAAGGACACGATCGTCAGCCTCGGCAAGCAGATCTCGAAGCGCTGGTACGTCGGCTACGAGCGCGGCCTCAACGCCACCGCCGGCAGCTGGCAGCTGACCTACCGCATCGCCCAGCGCCTGACGATCCGCGCCGAGGCGGGCGGGGACAACGCGATCGATCTCAACTGGACGCTGCGCTGGCGGTAGCGCGCATGACGCGGCGCCGGCGGCGTCGACGTCGACCGCGAGACGACGCTACGGCGCGACGTCCCAGTCGGACTTTTCGATGTGGTTCTGCATGAAGGCGTCGACCGCGGCAGCGGCACTGAGGCGCGACGGATCGAAGTCGAACTGGCCCTCGTGCACCGCGCCGGCGCGGTCGAAGGTGGCGCGGAAGTGAATCGTGTTGCGCGACGACCTCGTAGTCGACGCGATAGTGGATCGCCCGGCCGTCGCCGCCGCGCGTGTGCGTTCCTTCGACGGTGGGCATGGCTCGAGTCCTGTCGGCAAAGGGTGCGGCGAGTATGCCGCGCGCCGGGCTCGGCGCCGACGAGGTCTTAAACTCCCGGCGCCCGTCCGCGACCCCGCACCCCGCTCGCCGTAGTTCAATGGATAGAACGGCCGCCTCCTAAGCGGCAAATACAGGTTCGATTCCTGTCGGCGGACAAACACTTCCAGAATCGTCCCAAAGCGGCTCGAGCGATCCGCCAAAACTAGCATCCATGCGGGCGAACGCAGCCCGCGCCCAGCTCGGCCTTGGGTGCCGCACGCGGCCCAGGTGGATTAGGTGTCGCGGTGGCGCCGCCTCACGCGCGGTCGCCCGGCACTGCATCAATGCGTGGTGCCGTCGCCCCAGGCTGCACCGCGCCGGTCGATCCACGGCGTTTGATCGGCGTCAAACAAGCCTTGGCCGAGCCTTCCGACAATTGATGCATTGTCAATGCACCTTCTATCTACGACCGAGACGATCATGACCCTTGCAAGCGCCAGCACAACGATCGACGTCCGCGAAATCGCTCCTCGCGAACGACACCCCGCCATCTTCGGCGCGTTTAGAGCCCTCGGCTTTGGTGACGTCCTCGAAATCGTCAACGACCATGACCCCAAGCCGCTGTACTACCAGCTCCAGGCCGAAGCGCCCGGCAACTTCTCGTGGGACTACCTGCAAAGCGGCCCGGAGGTCTGGCGCGTGAGGATCCAGAAGCTGGCCCGTCTCAGGGCGCCGGAGTGTGCTGCGGCGGCTGCGGCGGCAGGGCCTGACGGCCCATTCCAACAACTATTTCTCGGAGTACTTCCATGAGATCCACCAGCAGGCTGTGGCGATGGCTCGGCCTCATCTTCGTCCTGTCTTTCGGCGCCCTCGGATACCTCGGCTGGCAGATCTACCTGACGGCTCCCCCCATCCCGAAGTCGGTCGTCTCGACCGATGGCGAGGTGCTGTTCACTGGCGAGCAAATTCAGCTCGGCCAGCAGGCGTGGATGTCGGCAGGCGGCCAGCAGCTCGGCACGGTCTGGGGCCACGGCAGCTACGTCGCGCCGGACTGGTCGGCCGACTGGCTGCACCGTGAAGCGACGGCCCTGAGGCCATCCGCAGCGCGGAACAGAGCAAGGCCACGGCGACCTTGACGCAAGCCGACCGGGCCGCCGTCGACGCCCGGGTTCGGGACGAAATGCGTCGCAACACCTACGACGAGTCGACCAGAACCGTGAAGGTCTCGGCCGACCGTGCTAGGGCGATCCGCGAGGTCGCCAGCCACTACGAAGCCCTGTTCGGTACCGAGCCGTCGCTGGCCAAGCTGCGCGACCAGTACGCGATGACCGAAGGCGCGTTGCCAGAGAAGGCAGAACGCCAGGCTCTCACCGCCTTCTTTTTCTGGACCTCGTGGGCAGCCGTGACGAACCGCCCGGGCGAGACCGAGCTTTCCTACACCAGCAACTGGCCGCACGAGCCGCTGGTCGGCAATCGTGCCGACGTCCGCCGCGATCGTGGTCGATGGTCAGCATCGTCCTGCTGCTCGCCGGCATCGCTGCGATGCTGTGGCTGCAAGGCGCCGACAAGCACGAGGAAGAGGCGAAGGTGCCGGCCGCGGACCCGTTGCTGGGCGCCAAGGCCACGCCTTCGATGAAGGCGACCCGCAAGTACTTCTTCGTCGTCATCGGCCTGATGCTGCTGCAGATCGGCATGGGCGCCATCACCGCGCACTACGGCGTCGAGGGTCAGGCGTTCTTCGGTATCCCTCTGGCTCAAGTTCTGCCGTACGTCGTCAGCCGGACCGTGGCACACCCAGATCGGCATCTTCTGGATTGCGACCGCATGGCTGGCCACTGGGCTCTACGTCGCACCGCTGCTTGCGGGCCGCGAACCGAAGTTGCAGAAGCTCGGCGTGAACGCGCTGTTCTGGGCGCTCCATCGTCGTCGTCTTGGCTCGACCGTCGCCGGCTGGCTCGGCACGCTGCAGCACCGCGGCGTGGACTTCGAGCTTCTGGCTCGGCAACCAGGGCCTCGAGTACATCGAGCTTGGGCCGCATCTGGCAGATCCTGCTGTTCATCGGCCTGGTGTTCTGGGTCTTTCTGCTCGGCCGGGCGCTGTGGCCCGCGCTGAAGAAGCCGTCGCGAACCGCGCGGCCTGATCGCGATGCTGTTCCTGTCGGCGACCTGCATCGGCGGCTTCTACGCGACCGTCCCTCGACCTGGGGCCAGCACACCCACTCTGCGATCGTCGAGTACTGGCGCTGGTGGGTGGTGCACCTCTGGGTCGAGGGCTTCTTCGAGGTCTTCGCCACCGTCGGTCATCGCCCTCCTCTTCACCCGCCTGGGCCTGATTCGCGCCGCGTCGGCCGCCGCGCCATCATCGCTCGCGACCATCGATCTTCCTGTCCGGCGGCATCATCGGCACGCTGCACCACCTGTACTTCACTGGAACGCCCACCGTCGGTGCTCGCCGTGGGCTCGGTGTTCTGCGCGCTCGAGGTCGTGCCGCTGATCTCTGTCGGCTTCGACGCGCTGGGAGAACCTACGCCGCTCGAAGGCGGCGCCCTGGATGCGCGCCTACAGCTGGCCGATCTACTTCTTCGTCGCGGTCGGCTTCTGGAACCGGTTGGCGCCGGCCTGCTTCGGCTTCATATCAACCCGCCGATCGCGCTCTACTACATGCAAGGCCTGAACACGACGCCGGTGCACGGCCACGCTGCGCTCTTCGGCGTGTACGGCATGCTCGGCATCGGCCTGATGCTGTTCTGCCTGCGCGGTCTCTACGACCGGGCTCTGCACGCCGACAAGTTCCTAAAGCCTGCCTTCTGGAGCCTGAACATCGGCCTGGCGATGATGGTCTTCATGTCGCTGCTGCCGGCGGGCATCTACCAAGCCTGGGCCAGCATCACCAAGGGCCTCTGGTACGCGCGTTCACCGGAAATCATTCACTCGCGAGTGATGGAGTCTTTGGTGTGGCTGCGTGTGCCCGGTGACATCGTGTTTGCCGTCGGCAGCGTTCTGCTGACGGTCTACGCAGTGAAGCTGCTGAGGCCGGCCCGTCGGGCCGCGCCGGCACCGGCACGTGCAACGCCTTCGTTGGCCGCCCACTGAGCTTAAGCTGAGGACGGAGCATCGCCCTACCGCCTGCTTCCGACGACCATGAAACTCACTGCCTTTACCGACTACAGCCTGCGCGTTCTCATCTACCTCGCGGCTGACACGACGCGCCGGGCGACCATCGCGGAGATTGCCGAGTCGTTCGGCATCTCCGAGAACCACCTCGTCAAGGTCGTCCATTTCCTGGGCAAGCAGGGTTGGATCGAAACCGTCCGCGGCAAGGGCGGGGGCATCTTGCTGGCGATGCCCCCGAGGCAAGTGGGTGTCGGGAAGGTCGTCCGGGATACTGAAGGTGCCGCGATGCCGGCGGAATGCTTCCCCGAGGATGGCGGGAACTGCGTCATCTCCGACGCGTGCCGGCTGAAGGGCGTGCTCGGCGAGGCCGTCAAGGCTTTCTATGCGGTGCTCGACCGGTACACGCTCGAGGACATCTCCGCGCAACCGGCAGAACCTTGGGCAGGGTCCTGATGATTCACGCTTTCTACTGCAATCTGCGGAATACATGCAACAGACTTCTGCCTAGGACCCGAGCCGCCGTTCCCATACACGGGACCCGTTGCGTTTCGTCCAGCCCATCGAGGAGGCACTTCGCCGAGTCGTCGACCCCGAAGTGGCGATGACCATCGTCGATGTCGGTCTCGTCTACGACGTTACCGTCACAGAGGAGCTGGTGAACGTCGTGATCCACGATGACCTCGGCAGCCTGCCCGGTGACCGATGTCATCGTCGGCGACGTCGAGGCCGAGCTGGACCTGGTCGTTCCGCCGCAGATGAGGATTCGCGTCGATCTGGTCTGGGAACCGGCGTGGGCCTCCGACCGGATGAGCCAGCGCGCCAAGGCCTTCATGGGCTGGTAGCTCGCCTGCGAGCCACCATGCGCACCCAAGAGCACATCGGAACGCCGGCACCTGTGCTGGCCTGGCGCTCGGCATTCACGCTGTGCGTCGCCGCCTTGCTGGTGGCGAGCGTCATCGGCGGCTTGCTTCGCGCCGGCGTCGCGGTGCCCGTGCCGGGTGACAGCGCATGGCCGGGTCGGGCCGTGCTTGGCCATGCGTTCCTCATGATTTGCGGCTTCATGGGAACCGTCATTGCGATCGAGCGCGCCGTCGCCGCGAGGGACCGAGTCGCGTTCGCGGTTCCAGCGACCTCTGCTCTGGCGGGTGCGCTGATGCTGGCCGGAGTGCCGGTGGCCGCGACGTGGCTGGCCGTCCTGGCCTCGGTCGCCTTCATTGCGGTGAATGTCGTCGTGGGCTCCGCGGCAGCGAACTGCACACACCGCGCCGCCGCTGACCGGTGCTTCCGTCTGGCTTGTCGGCAACCTCTTGCACGCCCTCGGCGCTCGACCGGCCGCTGTCGTCCCCTGGTGGTTCTCTTTCCTCGTGTTGACCATTGCCGCCGAGCGGCTCGAGATGACCAGGCTCATGCGCCGTCGTCACAGGCGCCGTCGCGGCGCTGTACATCTGCCTGGGCCTCATGCTGGCTGGGTCGGCCGCGTTTTCCTTATCGCCGGTGGGGGGCGGATGGCTGTACGGCCTGTCGCTGGTCGGGTTGGCCGCGCTGGCCGGTCTGCTTCGACATCGCCCGGCGCACGGTTGCCACTCGCGGGCTGAGCCGCTACATGGCGGTTTGCCTGCTCCTCGGCTATGCCTGGCTCGCCGTCTCCGGTCTGGCGTGGATAGCGACATCCATCGGCTACGCCGTCCGAGACGTGGCGCTGCATGCGCTGGGCCTCGGTTTCATCTTCAGCATGATGCTCGGGCATGCGCCCGTCATCGTTCCGGCACTCGCCAGAGTCAAGCTGCTGTTCAGTTGGTTCTTCTACCTCCCTCGGCCGCCCTGCACGCCT
>CAVXZM010000004.1:0-140068 GCA_963766315.1 uncultured beta proteobacterium | reverse complement strand
GACACTGTCGAGGCGGCGACTCTGCCTCGGAGGAAGCACGGTCTATGGCCGCCGCGCGTCACACGCTAGCATGCTATCGATTGCTCGATGCAGATAGCACGACCCAGCCGTCAACGCCCGCACGCAACCCTCTGGACAGCAATGAACAACAGCTCACGCCGCGGCTGGGCGACGGCTCGGGCTGCCGTGCTGCTGGCGGCAGGCTTGTACTCGGTTCCTGGTGTTTCGGCCCAGCCGATCGCTGCCGCGGATCCGTTCATCCAGGACGCGGTCATCGGCTTCAACGCCCGAACCTTTTTCATGGACGTCGAGGACAACTCCAAGCCACCGAGCGGCACGCAGAAGGAGGCATGGGCGCTCGGCGGCAAGCTGTTCGGTCGAACCGGCTACTGGAACAAGATGCTGCAGCTCGGCGCCTCGTACTACCTGTCGGCGCCACTCTACGCACCCGACGACAAGGACGGCACGCTCCTCCTCGCGCCCGGTCAGCGGCCGGACGATCCCGCAGTCGGTACTCGCGCGCGCGGACGACGTCATTCAGTAGGTTGCCGCGCCGGTCCCGCCGGCCGCCCCGCCTGCGCGGACGACCGAGGCAGGGACTATGCGTCTTCCCTTACATCCTTGGTTGTGCCATTCGCTTTCACGCTGGCGATTCCAGCCTCGCGGGACGACTCGTCCGAATACATCTGGCTCGTGCCGATGACTTGGTGATTCGCCGCCTTCAGATTGAAGAAGGGCTTTCCGTTCGATGAAGTCTTTCGCTCGTATCGCGAGTCATCGCCGCAATTCGCTTGCACCGAGGCAATGCCGTTCTTGGCCGAATCCTTGGCCGCGTACAACTCGCTGGTAAGGACGACCTGAGTGTTGGCCGCCTTCAACACGAAGCGGAATTGACCATCCGCGCTATTGCCGAGTTCAAACCATCCAGCCATTTGCATTCTCCTTTCGATGAACCGATGCGCCACAAACCCCGTGGCGACCGCGGGCGCCGTCAATAGGGTGGATTCACGACGACGAATTGCGACCCCTGCGGTTGATACCAGGTGGTGCCGCATTGCTGATAGACCATGCCGCCGTAGTTGATCGGAACGCAGCCGGCCGGCACGGTGCGCGTCAGCGAGCCCACGACCGCGGAAGTCACCGCCACCGCGGCGGTGACCGCTGCCGCCGTCGCGACGGGGTGATAGTCGTTGTCCCAGCCGTTGTTGCAGCAGCCGCCGTTGGAATTGACGTTCACGTTGACGTTCTTGTTGACGTTGTTGACGTTGACGTTGTTGTTGTTGACGTTGTTGTTGTTGACGTTATTGACGCTGGTGTTGCGGACATTGTTGGTGCGAGCGTCGGCCTTGCTGTTGTTCGCCTGCGTGGTTTGCCTTCCGCCCCCGCCACCGCCAGCCGCCCCACCCGCGGCCGCCGCCGCCACCACCACCGGCGCGGGCACCGCCACCGCCACCGCCGCCACCGCCACCCCGCCGCGGCCAGCGGCCTCGGCCGCAGGCGCGACGGCGAAGCTCGCCAGGAGGAACCATCACAGGAATCAGAAACGGTTCGCTCGAATGAGCTTTTCATCTCGGCTCCCTTACTTGGTCTTCCTGGGAACAATCTCGACCGCGATGGCTGACCTTCGGCGGCGTGAACTTGAAGGTCGCCGCGGTGAAGGTCGGCTTCAGATTCCAGTCGATCAGACTGACCGATTGCGGACGCGCTCATCGGCCCGATTCGTGATCACGAGCTTGCGCGGCAGCGGCTGGTTACCCGTCGTGATCCAGATCTGCCAGTCGATCCCCCTTGGCGAAAGGCGTAGTGATCGCAGAGGTCCTTGCCGATGAAGTCCTGCCCGGCATTCATCGCCGACTCGATCTTGTCGACTGGCGCGGCTGCCGTGCCCCAGAGAACAAGTCCGACAACGGCAATTCGCACGTTGTACTTGTCCTCCAGTCGTTCCATCAATTCACCGATCGTGCCGGTGAACGCGACCGTCGAGTAATACTTCTGTGCCGGCGTGTACAGGGTGACGGTCTTGCCGTCGTACATCAGCTGGCGTTCGGAGCGCGCGCTCGTCATTACGGTGCGCACCTTGTTCGGACGCTCTATGTCCATCTCCGCCGACGCCCCGTGCTGCAGCTTCTGGCCATCGGCCAGCACCCGCTCGCCGGTCAACTCGGTCGAGACCTGGAAGCGCTTGAGCGTCTGCAGATGCGCGCCCATGCTCTTCAAGGCTTCGATCACGGCGGGATCGACAGGGTTCGCAACGGGCGGGGGCGCGGCGGGTTTTCCAGTCTGGGCCTGCGCGGTGGGCGCGGCGAGCGCCATGGCCAACAGGCCAGCCGCCAACACTTTGTCAATCATGCGATCTCCCTATCGAGTGTGGCGGATCCCATTGCAGCGGGAGTCGGCTGCAATGCAGCATCCCTGCCGATTCAGCAGTGTGCGGCTGCGCGAGCCGTTGACGGAGTCTGCCTCGGTGACGCTCCACCGGACGAAGGCCATGCCGTTGGAAGGGTCGTCGTCACGATGGCGGAACGTGTCGCGCGGACGAAGACCGTGGCCGTCGGCGGGCGCGGCGACTGCCGCAATGCCAGCGCCGGTCGGTGCCATCTGAAACGTCTGTCGCGTTCAGTCCTCTCGCGCGCGATGGCGGCCGAACACCAGCAGCGCCAGTGGAATCGTGGTCAGCACGCCGATCGCGATCAGGGTCCAGCCGATGTCCTTACGCTGGGCATCGCTCAGCCTTCCAGCGAGCACGAGCCCGACGCCCGCACCGAGAAGCCCGCGCGTCCCGGCGATGAGGCCGAGCTCGGGCAAACGAAGTTCAGCAGAGATCATCACGAATTCCTGACGTTGTTGTGAAATGGCTGGCAAGCGCCGTTCCCGTTTGGCAGAGGAAGGGGACTCCGTGTGGCCGCAGTGCTCAGCGGATCTGGCCGGGCTACACCCACCCCGCCGCGATCAGCTCGTCCTTCAGGTAGGCGTAGTAGATCGGTGCCGCGATCAGCCCGGCAATGCCGAACATCGCCTCCATGAGCAGCATGGCGAGCAACAGCTCCCAGGCGCGCGCCTCGATCTGCCTGCCGACCAATCCGCGCGTTGAGAAAGTATTCGAGCTTGTGGATCGCGACCAGATAGATCAGCGAACCGAGTCGCGACGTACGGCGAGACGCTGAGGCTCACCACCACGACGACGACGTTCGAGATCAGGTTGCCGACGACCGGAATCAGTCCGGCGACAAAGGTCACCGCGATCATCGTCTTGATGAGCGGCAAGTGGATGCCGAGGAGCGGCAGGACGATCATCAGATAGACCGCGGTCAACACCGCATTCAGGGCGGCGATTCGGACTTGCGCGAACACCACGCGCCGGAACGCCTCGCTGAATCGGCTCGCTCGATTGGCGAGCGCCTGCGCAAACGGGCGGTAGTCGCTCGGCGGATCCGCCTGTCGCAACGCGATGAGCGCCCCGATCACCATGCCGATCACGATCCGCACCAGAACCCGCGTACCCTCCTGTCCGAAGGTTTGGACTGCAGCCAGGTGCTCCTTCAACCACGCGACGATGCTGCTTTGCAGTGCGTCCGCATCGGTCGGAAGCGTGTGCACGACCCACGCCGGCAACAAGCCGCGCCAACTCTGGATGACGTCAGCCGATTTCTTCAGCAACAAGACATAGCCGCCCGTCTCGCTGCCGAAGAACAGCACGGCCGCGAATGTCGCCAGGCTGAGCAAGCCCACCACGACCGTCGCGAGGAAGGCCACGGCCAAGACTCTCGCCCTTCGCTCGCGCACGAAGGGCAGACGCATCGTCTGCAGGTGCACCAGCTCGAAGACCAGCAGGCCGGCCAGCAGCGCCGGAAGGAGATCGAAGCGCAGCACCAGCCAGAGAAGAGCCGCGGTCGCCAGCCACGCGCTGATCAGGTAGTTGCGCGTTGGCTCCTCGATCGCGGAAGGCACGGGTTCGCTCATAGCAGACTCACGGCCACTCCGCGCTGCCGCATGGTGCGCCTCGGGCGATGGGGGCCGCTACGCAGTGCGGGCGTCCAAGCCCGGGCTCCGATTGCCACGGTGTCTTCAGGATACTGCCAAGGAAACGCGACGGCCAGCCACTGACCGACCGTGAGGGGCCGGATTGCGCTGTGGCTGGACGCGACCTTCGGACTGGTCCCCGGCACGGGCGCTGACTCGAATCGACGTGCGCGTGCTCAAGGAGGACCTGAGCGGTCCGCTCCCCGCAATCCACCGCTATAGTGCGCCGTATATTTCCATCGAGGAGCAGCATGGGCAGTTCGCGTGTCTTGTGGCCGATGCGCCGCCGGGCCGGCGTTCGCCCGGCTGTCGCCGCATTGGCGCTGTCCGTGGCGAGCGTTGGCGCCTTCGCCGCCGACCTGACGGTATCGGCGGCGGCCAGCCTGACCAACGCGTTCA
Organism: uncultured beta proteobacterium; assembly: GCA_963766315.1. Classification (GTDB taxonomy): domain Bacteria; phylum Pseudomonadota; class Gammaproteobacteria; order Burkholderiales; family Burkholderiaceae_C; genus Schlegelella_A. The sequence continues at coordinate 135,649 of CAVXZM010000004.1, read as the reverse complement.
ACGAGATCGGCCCCGCGTTCGAAGCCGACAATCCCGGCACCAAGGTCCAGTTCAACTACGCCGCTTCGGGAGCGCTGCTGCAGCAGATCGCCAAGGGTGCGCCGGTCGACGTGTTCGCGAGCGCCGATCAGGAGACGATGAACCAGGCCGAGCAGCAGCAGCTCGTCAAGCCCGGGACGCGGGCCAATTTCGTCAGCAATTCGCTGGTCGTGATCGTGCCGCAGGACGCGCCTTCGGTGCCCAAGACGCTGGCCGACCTGAACGCCCGGCGGTCAAGAAGGTCGCGATCGGCGTGCCGGCGAGCGTGCCTGTCGGCCGCTACACCAAGGCCGTGCTCGAGAAGGCCGACCTCTGGGCCGCGATCGAGGCGAAGATGATCGGCGCGCAAACGGTGCGCCAGGCGCTCGACTACGTGGCGCGTGGCGAGGTCGACGCCGGCTTCGTCTACCGCACCGATGCCGCCGTCATGCCCGACAAGGTCAAGGTCGCCTTCACGGTGCCGACCGAGACGCCGGTGCTCTATCCGATCGCGCCGGTGGCGGCCAGCACCAACGCCGCGATGGCGCAGAGGTTCGTCGGCTACGTGACCTCGCCCGCCGGTCAGGCGGTTCTCGTCAAGTACGGGTTCGGCAAGCCGTAGCCTTTCGTGGAGGCCGCCTGGGTCGCGCTCGGATTGACCCTGAAGGTCGCCCTCTGGGCGACCGCGCTCGATGTGGTCCTGGGCGTCGACGGTAGGCTTCGCGCTCGCGCGATTCAGGTTCCCGGGCCGCGAGCTGATCGATTCCATCCTGCTGCTGCCGATGGTTTTGCCGCCGACCGTCCTCGGCTACTACCTGCTGGTCGTGATCGGCCGACGCGGCTGGCTGGGCGGATGGCTCGAGCGAACCTTCGGCATCAACCTGATCTTTACCTGGCAGGGCGCGGTGATTGCCGCGGCGATCGTCGCCTTTCCGTTCGTCTGCAAGTCGGCGCGTGCCGCCTTCGAAAACGTCGACGCGCAGTACGAGGACGCGGCCAAGGTCCTCGGGCTGGGCGCGCCGGCGATCTTCTTTCGCGTCACACTGCCGCTCGCGTGGCGCGGCATCCTCGCCGGCGCCCTGCTCGCGTTCGCCCGGGCAATGGGCGAGTTCGGGGCGACGCTGATGGTCGCGGGCAGTATCCCCGGCAAGACGCAGACCTTGTCGATCGCTGTGTACGAGGCGGTGCAAGCCGGCCAGGACGAGCTCGCCAACGGCCTCGTCCTGATGACGTCGCTGACGTGCATCGTCGTTCTGCTCGCGGCCGGCCGCCTGGCACCCTCGCGGATCCCGGGACGCTCGTGAGCGCCGCGTCATGAGGTGGGAGGTCTCGATTCGCAAGTCGCTGGAGAGCGGCGGTCACCGCTTCGAGCTCGACGTCGCCTTCACCAGCGACGCGGCGAGGCTGGTGCTGTTCGGCCCCTCGGGCGCCGGCAAGAGCCTGACGTTGAAGGCGATCGCCGGCCTGCTGCACCCCGACCACGGACGGATCGCGCTCGACGGCGAAAAGCTCTTCGATTCGCAAGCGCAGATCGACCTGCCGGCACGCGAGCGGCGGCTCGGCTATCTGTTCCAGGAGTACGCGCTCTTTCCGCATCTGACCGTGCGCCAGAACGTCGCCTTCGGCCTGGACACCGGCTGGCGCAACCCGCGCCGGAGCGCGCCTGCGCCGGCGGCCGATCGCTGGCTCGACGCGTTGGAGCTGCGCGCTCTCGGCGACCGCTATCCGGACGAGCTTTCGGGCGGTCAGCGGCAGCGGGCGGCGCTCGCCCGCGCGCTCGTCGCCGAGCCGCGCGCGCTGCTCCTGGACGAGCCGTTCGCGGCGCTTGACACGCCCTTGCGCGTCAAGCTGCGCGCCGAGCTGCGCGAGTTGCAGGCCCGCCTCGGCCTGCCCATTCTTCTCATCACGCACGACGAGGCCGACGTCGAGGCGTTCGCAGACGAGATCGTGCGCGTAGAAGCAGGCCGCGCAACGCCGGACGCCACGGAATTGAGGAGGAGTTCGCCATGAGAACCAGTGCACGCAACCAGCTCCCTGCAACCGTCAGCGCGGTCACGGCCGGCGCCGTCAACGATGAGGTCGAGCTGACCCTGGCCGGCGGCCGGCGCATCGTCGCCATCGTTACGCACGAGAGTGCCCAGGTCCTCGGCCTGGTTCCCGGCGTCGCGGCGTTCGCCCTGATCAAGGCGTCGTCGATCCTCGTCGTCACGGATCTTGGCAGCGCGCGGCTGTCGGCCCGGAATCAGTTGTCGGGTACCGTGATTCGCTTGCAACCTGGCGCGGTCAGTGCCGAGGTCGTGATCGATGTCGGCGGCGGATTGAAGCTCGTCGCCATCGTCACGCAGGAGAGCGCTCAGTCGCTCGGCCTGGCGAGCGGATCTGGCGTCACGGCGATCTTCAAGGCGTCGAGCGTGATCGTCGGCGTGCCGAGGTAGCCGCCCTATCTGACCAGCTTGAGCAGGCTGTCGATGTCGTCGGCGCAGGCCTTGGCGGCCCGCTCTTCGATGCGGCGATACGCGTCGACCAGCGCCACGCCGACATCCGTCAGCTGACTGCCGCCGCCGTCCTTGCCGCCGTTGGCGGACGACACGGCCGGCTTCTTCAGGGAGCCATTGAGTTCGTCGACCAGCATCCATGCCCGGCGATAGGACATGTGGATGGATTTCGCCGCCGCCGTGATCGAACGCGTCTCCCGGATCGCTTCGAGAAGGGCGATTTTTCCAGGCCCGACGGCGATCGCCTCTCCGGAAGTCACGCGCATCCGGAACCTGGCCGTGGGCCGTTTTGCGCGGGCGTGCCGACCGCCCGGCGAGCCGCCGGTGGGCGTGGCGGCCTTCGTGCTTGTCCTGGTGTTCATCGAGCTTTCGATCCCCATGACTTCTTCGTGTCGGCACGTTACACCATCGATGGGACCCGGCCAGGCGTGCGCCGCGGCAGTGCGCCCGTTCGGCGACCCCATTGGGCGCTCCGAGATGCCCATGGTGTAACGTTTACACCGACAAGAAACGCGGACGGGGATTCAGTGGTCAAGTCGTACGAGTTCTCGCCGGCATTCCTCTGGGGCGCGGCGACCTCGGCCTATCAGATCGAGGGGTCGCCGCTCGCGGACGGCGCCGGGCCGAGCATCTGGCATCGCTTCGTGCGGACGCCGGGGCTGGTGCTGCACGGGCACACCGGCGACGTGGCCTGCGACCACTACCAGCGCATGAAGGACGACGTCCTCATCATGAAACAGCTGGGGCTCAACGCCTATCGCTTCAGCATCGCCTGGGCGCGCATCTTTCCTTCAGGGCGCGGCGCGGTCAACGAGGGCGGGATGGACTTCTACGAGCGGCTCGTCGACACGCTGCTCGACAACGGCATCGAGCCGCTGGCCACGCTCTTCCATTGGGATCTTCCGCTCGCCCTCGATGATCGCGGTGGCTGGCTCAACCCCGACGTGGCCGACTGGTTCGCCGACTATGCGAGCGCGATGTACCGGCGCCTCGACGGGCGAGTGAAGAAATGGACGACGCTCAACGAGCCCTGGGTGGTGGCCGACGGCGGCTATCTGCACGGCGCCCTGGCTCCCGGCCACAAGAATCTCTATGAGGCTCCGATCGCGACGCATCAGATGTTGCGCGCCCATGGCAAGGCGGTCCGGGCGTATCGCGCCGAAGGCCGCCACGAGGTCGGCCTGGTCGTCAACCTGGCGCCCAAGCATGCCGCCAGCGAGAAGGCGGAAGACGTCGCCGCGACCCGACGCGCCGACGCCTACATGAACCGGCAATACCTCGACCCGGTGTTCCTCGGTTCGTACCCGGACGAGATGAAGGAGATCTTCGGCGAGGCCTGGCCCGAATGGCCGGCCGAGGACTTCGAGCTCATCGGCGAAAAGATCGACTTCGTCGGCGTCAACTACTACATGCGCGACGTGATCCGCCACGACGAGCCGAAGTGGCCGGTCAAGACCGCCGTCGTGCCGCAGGCGCTCTCGACGTACACCCAGACCGGCTGGGAGGTGTACCCGGAGGGCCTCACGGAGATCCTCGTCTGGGTCAAGGATCGCTACGGCGACATCCCGCTGTACGTGACCGAGAACGGCGCCGCCTTCTACGACCCGCCGTGCGCCCGCGACGGGCAGATCAACGACCCGTTGCGCGTCGACTATTACCGGGACCACTTGCGGGCGATCCACGACGCGATCGAGGCAGGCGTCGACCTGCGCGGCTACTGCGCCTGGTCGTTGCTGGACAACCTCGAGTGGTCGCTCGGCTACTCGATGCGGTTCGGGCTGGTGCACGTCAATTTCGAGACGCAGGAGCGCACCTTGAAAGACAGCGCGCGCTTCTACGCCGAGGTCATCGCCTCCCGGGGGGCGTCGCTCGGCGCCCCAGGCTGAGTCACGACCTTGGGCGTGATCTTTTGGGCGTGACCTCACGGAAAGCCGTCGTTCCGTGCAGACATCATCGTTTTGACGGATCCTGTCGACTGCACGCGGGGCTACGATAACTTTCCGATGATCGATCTGACCCGACGCCGCGTGCTGGCCTGGGGTGGCAACGCGGCCGCCCTGGGGATGCTCGGCGGCTGCGAATCGTTCCATCAGTCGGTCTTGCTGCGCAGCCCGGTGTACGACACCAGCGCGGCCGACGCGGCATCGAACTCGGCGCTCGCGGTCGAGCCCCCGAGTGGCTCGCACCCGGCGCTGCCGGCGCTCTTCGACGACATCGAGCGCCGCACCTTCGACTTCTTCTGGGACAACGGCAATCCGGCCAACGGGATGGTGCCCGATCGCTATCCGAGCGCCTCGCCGGCGAGCATCGCCGCGATCGGCATGGCGCTCACGGCCTACGTGATCGGCGCCGACCGGGGCTTCATCACGCGCGAGCAGGCACGCACGCGCACGCTCGCCACCGTCCGGTTCTTTCGCAATGCGCCGCAAGGGCCGCAGCGGGTCGGCATGACCGGATACAAGGGATTCTTCTACCATTTCCTCGACATGAAGACCGGTCTGCGCGCGCGCCGCAGCGAGTTGTCCACCGTCGACACCGCGCTGCTGGTCGGCGGCATGCTGCATGCCCAGGCCTACTTCGATGCCGATCATCCCGACGAGGCGGAGATCCGGGCCCAGGTCGACGCGATCTACTGGCGCATCGACTGGAAATGGGCGCAGGTGCGGGGCGAATTCATCAGCATGGGCTGGAAGCCCGAGTCGACTTTCATCGCGCACGACTGGCAGGGCTATAACGAGGCGATGCTCGTGGTCCTGCTCGCGCTCGGCTCGCCCAGCCACCCCGTCGGCGCCGAAGCCTGGACCGCCTGGACGAACAGCTACAAGGGGGCCTGGGGCCGCTTCATGGGCTACGAGCATCTGAGCTTCGCCCCGCTCTTCGGCCATCAGTACTCGCACCTCTGGATCGATTTCCGCGGCATCCAGGATGCGACCATGCGCGAGCGCGGCATCGACTATTTCGAGAACTCGCGCCGAGCCGCCTACGCGCAGCGGGCCTACGCCATCGCCAATCCGAAAGGCTGGTTCGAGTACGGGGCGAACGTCTGGGGCTTCACCGCCTGCGACGGCCCGGGTGCCATGCACCTGACCGACCGCACGGGCCGCACGCGCTACTTTCTCGACTACTCGGCGCGCGGCGCTGGCCGTGTCCATACCCTCGACGACGGGACGATCGCGCCGACCGCCGCGATCTCGTCGCTGCCTTTCGCGCCCGAGATCGCCATCCCGGCCGCCGAGGAGATGCACTCGCGCTACGGGAAGTACATCTATTCCAGGTACGGATTCTTCGATTCGTTCAACCGCAGCTTCACCGCGACCGACGTCGCCCTCTCGGACGGTCGCGTCGACCCTGCCTTCGGCTGGATTGCGAGGGACTATCTCGGCATCGATCAGGGTCCCATCCTCGGCATGATCTGCAACTATCGCAACCAGCTCGTCTGGGACGACATGCGCAAGTGCGCGCCGCTGCTGCGCGGCCTCGCTCGCGCCGGATTCACTGGCGGCTGGCTCGATCAGGACGCTTGATGCCGGGCGCAAAGCCCCGGCCGGCTGCGCCGGGGGCCCGGCAGCCCGCGCAGGCCGCCGCAGCGCGATGCGACGAATCGGCTGGGGGTCGGTGGCGCTGGCGGGCTCGCTCGCCGGCTGCGGCCGCAGCAAGGCCGACCCGGAAGGCCCGCTCGATTTCTGGGCCATGGGGCGCGAGGCCGAAGTGGTCACGAGCCTCCTCGCCGCGTTTCATGCGCGCCATCCGACGGTGCAGGTTCGGGTCCAGCAACTGCCATGGACGGCAGCGCACGAGAAGCTGTTGACCGCATTCGCCGGCGACGCCTTGCCCGATCTCTGCCAACTCGGCAACACCTGGCTGCCGGAGTTCAGCGCCCTCGGTGCGCTGGAGCCGCTGGACGAGCGGATGGCTGCCGCCGGCATCCCGCGCGACGACTACTTCGCCGGCATCCTCGACACCAATCTCATGCCGGCCGCCGGTGGCGCGAGCCGGCTTCTCGGCGTGCCGTGGTACGTCGACACGCGCCTGCTCTTCTATCGCACCGACCTGCTGCGCGCCGCCGGTCACGCGCAGGCCGCCGCAGACCTGGTCCGAATGGCGCGCGGCGATGCAGGACATCCGGCGGCTCGGCGGCGCCCGCAGCTACGGCGTGCTGCTGCCCCTCAACGAGCCCGACCCGCTGTTCGCGCTGTCGCTGCAGCAAGGCTCGGTGCTCGAGCGATGACGACACGCGCGGCGCCTTCTCGCAGCCGCCGTTTCGGCGCGCGCTCGACTTCTACGCCGAGGTCTTTCGCGACGACCTGGCGCCGCGGATGGCGAACACGCAGGTGTCCAACGTGTGGGACGAATTCGCTCGCGGCCTGTTTGCCTTCTACGTCACCGGGCCCTGGAACATCGGCGAATTTCGGCGTCGCCTTCCGGCCGAGCGACAGGATGACTGGGCCGCCGCGCCCTTGCCGGGCCCGGACGGCCCGGGCGTATCGACCGCCGGCGGCTCGAGCCTCGTCATCTTCAAGAGCTCGCGGCGCAAGGAAGCCGCCTGGAAGCTGATCAGCTTCCTGAGCGAGCCCGAGACGATGCAGCGCTTCCATGCGCTCACCGGCGATCTGCCACCGCGGCGCAGCGCCTGGCGCTCGCCGGCGCTCGCCGACGACCCGCCCTCGCAGGCCTTCGCCCGGCAACTCGAGCGCGTGCGCGCCGCTCCCAAGATCCCCGAGTGGGAGCGTATCTTCCAGGAGATGCAGCTCACCGCCGAACGCGTCGTCCAAGGCCGGCAGGGCATGGAACGCCGCCTGCCGCCAGCTCGACGCCTGGGTCGATGCGCTGCTCGAGAAGCGGCGCTGGCTGCGCAGCAGGCGGGCATGACGAAGCATGGCGCTGCCGCCTGGATCCTGGCGGGTCCGGCGCTGCTGGTGATCGCCGTCTTCTTCGCGCTTCCGGTCGGCGCCGGCCTGGCGCTCAGCCTCACCGACTTCGACATCTACGCGCTGGCCGACCTGTCGACCTTGCGCTTCGTCGGCCTGCAGAACTACGGGCATCTGCTGCAGACGCCGCTCTTCTGGCAAGCCCTGGGCAACACGCTGTACTTCGTGGTCGTCGGCGTGCCGGTATCGATCGGCCTGTCGCTGGCCGCCGCCTTGCTGCTCGACTCCCGCTTCGCCCGCTGGCAGCCCTTCTTTCGCACCTCGCTGTTCGCGCCGGTGGTGACGACCGCGGTCGCGGTCGCCGTCATCTGGCGCTACCTGCTGCACACGCGCTATGGCCTCGTCAATCAGGGCCTGGCGGCGATCGGCCTGGCGCCGGTCGACTGGCTCGGCGACCCGCACTGGTCGATGCCGGCGATCATCGCGTTCGCCGCCTGGAAGAACTTCGGCTACAACATGATCATTCTGCTGGCCGCGCTGCAGGCCGTGCCGCGCGAGCTCTACGAAGCGGCGCGAATGGACGGCGCCGGCGCGCTGCGGCGCTTCACCGACGTGACGATCCCGATCCTCGTGCCGACCCTCGTTCTGGTCGGCATCCTCACGGTCTCGGGCTATTTCCAGCTCTTCGCCGAGCCCTACGTGATGACCCAGGGCGGCCCGCTGCGCAGCACCTTCAGCATGCTCTACCTCATGTACGAGGAGGGCTTTCGCTGGTGGAACCTCGGCAATGCCTCCGCGGTGGCGTTCCTTCTCTTCCTCGTGATCTTCTGCGCCAGCTGGGTGATGCTGCGCTTCGATCGCGACGCTCCCGGGCGGCGATGAACCCGCGCCTGGCCGTCTGGCTCGTCAACGGCCTGCTCGCCGCGCTGGCGGCGTCGACCCTCTTTCCCTTGCTCTGGATGCTCTCGGCTTCGTTCATGGCGCCCGGTGCGTCGACGTCGCTGCCGACGCCGATCCTGCCGCCGTCGTTGACGCTGGAGAACTACCGGACCCTGTTCGGCGGCGTCGGCATGGGCCGCTACCTGCTCAACAGCCTGCTGATCGCGACCGCTCGCCACCGCCGTCTCCGTGACCTTCAATCTCATGGCCGGCTATGCGTTCGCCAAGCTGCGCTTTCGCGGCCGCGATGCCCTCTTTCGCCTTCTCCTCGGCGCCCTGGTCATTCCGGGCCAGGTGGCGATGCTGCCGCTGTTCCTGATGTTGAAGCCGCTGGGCCTCATCAACAGCTACGGCGGCGCGATCGTGCCGGCCATGGCGAGCGTCTTCGGCATCTTCCTCGTGCGCCAGTTCGCCCGCGGCATCCCCGACGATCTGCTCGAGGCGGCGCGAATCGACGGCGCCGGCGAGCTGCGCATCTTCACGACGGTGGTCGTCCCGCTCTTGAAGCCGATCATCGCGACGCTCGCGGTCTTCAGCTTCCTCGCCAGCTGGAACGACTTCATGTGGCCGCTCATCGTCCTCACCGACGACTCCCTGCACACGCTTCCGGTCGCCCTCGCCGGCCTGTCGCGCGAGCACGTGCAGGACAACGAGCTGATGATGGCCGGCTCGGTGATCACGGTGCTGCCGGTGCTGCTGCTCTTTCTCGCCTTGCAGCGCCAGTACATGGAAGGCCTGCTCGCCGGCAGCGTCAAGGGATGAAGGCGCTGCTGGCGGCGCTGCTGCTGGCGCTGGCGTCGAATGCCTGGGCGCAGGACGAGGTGCTCGACGACTTCGCCGATCCGGCCGCCTGGACCCTCTCGGCCAGCGACGACGTCAAGGCCGCGCTTCGCCCGGCCTCGGGACCGCACGGCAGCGCCTTGTGCATCGACTTCGACTTCGGCACGGTCACGGGCTACGTGAGCGCCCGAAGGTCCTTGCCGATCGACTATCCCGCGCGCTTCGAGTTCACCCTGAACGTGCGCGGCGATGCGCCGCCCAACGCGCTGCAGTTCAAGCTCGTCGACGCCACCGGCGACAACGTGTGGTGGGCGAATCGACCCGACTACCGTTTCCCGCACGACTGGCAGGCGCAGCGGTTCCGCCAGAGAGACATCGCTTTTGCCTGGGGTCCCACGGCCGACCGCGAGCTTGCGGCGCACGGCCTCGGTCGAGCTCGTGATCGCCTCGGGCAGCGGCGCCGGCAAGGGCAGCGCCTGCTTCGATCACCTCGTGCTGAGGCGCCTGCCGGACGTGCCCTCGCCCGACGAGCCGCGCGAGTTCGACACCGTGACGGTGCGCTGGCCGGCCGGCGCGAGCCCCTCGCGCTACGACCTGCAATTTTCCGACGACGGCTCGACGTGGCGGACCGTGCGCCACATCGAGCGCGCTCGCGGCGATGTCCAGCACCACTTCTTCCCCGATGCGCAAGCGCGCGCGGTGCGCGTGCTGGCCGGCACGCAGCCTGCGACCGTCGAGCTCGGCGAGGCCGCGGATGCGAACGCGTTCTTCACGGGCATCGCCGGGCAGTCACGCCGGGGCGCCTACCCGCGCGCCTACATCGGCGAGCAATCGTATTGGACCGTCTTCGGCGTCGACGGCGGACGCGTCGCTTCGCTGCTGAGCGAGGACGGCGCGGTCGAGCCGGTGCCGGGGGTCGGCGCGCTCGAGCCGTTTCTCGTCAGCGACGGCCGTGTCGCGAGCTGGGCCGACGCCCGCATCAGCCACTCCTTGCGCGATGGTGACCTGCCCATGCCGACCAGCCGATGGCGGGTCGGCGATCTCGTCCTCGACATCGCCGCGTTCGGGGCCGGCGAGCCCGACGTGGCGCGAGCGATCGTCCGCTACACGGTGCGCAACCTTGGCAAGCGGACTCTGCCGGTCGCACTCGCGCTCGCCTGGCGGCCCTTCCAGGCGAATCCGCCGACGCAGTTCCTGGCCCATCGCGGCGGCGCCAGTCCGATCGAGACCGTGGCGTGGGACGGCAGTGCCCTCCGGGTCAACGGCGCGCTGCGCCTGAGGCCGATGCAGCCGCCGAGCAGTGTTCGCATCGAGCCTGCCGCGGCCGGGCCGGTCGGCGATTGGCTCGCGGAAGCGCCTCCGCCAGGCCGTGCGCTGAGTGTCAGCGACGCCGATGGTTTCGCCAACGCCGTGCTCCGTTACGACATGCGCCTCGCTCCCGGCGCGCAGCGGACCATCGACGTCGTCCTGCCGGTCACGGCGTCGGCGTTGCCGGCAATCGCCGACGTCGGCCGCGAGCAAGCCCGCGTCGCGGCGCGCTGGCGCGCCGCGCTCGACAGGGTCGGCATCGACGGCCCGGGCGAAGTGGTCGATGTCGCCCGGACGCTCCGCACCGCCCTCGGCCACATCCTCGTCAACCGCAGCGGCCCGGCTTTGCAGCCGGGCGCACGAGCCTATGCGCGGTCGTGGATTCGAGACGGGGCGCTGACGTCCTCGGCGCTGCTGCGGCTCGGTCACGAAAACGTCGCCCGCGATTTCCTGCTCTGGTTCGCGCCCTTTCAGTTCGAGAACGGCAAGGTGCCTTGCTGTGCCACGGCGCGGGGTGCCGATCCCGTGCCCGAGAACGACAGCGACGGCGAATTCGCGTTTGCCGCGACCGAGCTCTGGCGCTACAGCCGCGACGAGACAACGGCTCGCGTGCTGTGGCCGCACGTGGCCGCGGCGATGGCGCACATGGACTCGTTGCGCGCGAGCGAGCGCATCGACGCCAATCGCGTGGGCGAGCAGGCTGCCTATTTCGGACTGATGCCGCCATCGATCAGCCACGAAGGCTATTCCGACAAGGCGGCGTACTCGTACTGGGATGACTTCTGGGCTTACACCGGGTACCGCAGCGCCGTCGAGCTTGCTACCGGCCTGGGACTCGATCGCGACGCAACGCGCCTGGCGGCGCAGCGCGATGAGTTTCTCGCTGACCTGCAGGCATCGCTTTCGGCAAGCACCGCCCGCTTCGGCCTCGACGTGCTGCCCGGGGCAGCCGACCGCGGCGACTTCGATCCGACCTCGAGCACCGTCGCGCTGAGCCCGGGCGGCCTGCTCCACGCATTGCCTCGCCCGCTCGTGCAGCGAACCTTCGAGCGCTACTGGCGAAACTTCGAGGCACGCCGCAATGACGAATCGGCGGGCGTTCGCCACGGCGACGGCGCCTACACGCCCTACGAGTGGCGCAACGTCGGCGCGTTCGTTCGCCTCGGCGATCGCGAGCGGGCCCAGCAGGCCATGGCCTACTTTTATGCCGACCGCCGGCCGGAGGGATGGAACCAGTGGGCGGAGGTCGTGGTCCGCGCCGCGCGAGAACCGCGCTTTCTGGGCGACATGCCGCACGGCTGGGTCGCATCCGACCACGTTCGCTCCGTCCTCGACCTCTTTGCCTACGAGGACGAGAGCGAGCGATCCCTGGTGCTGGCGGCCGGCGTGCCGATGGCGTGGCTGCGCGGCAAGGGGCTCTCGATCCGCGACCTCCGCACGCCTTACGGACGGCTGTCCTGGAGCGCACGCGTCGGCGCTGACGGCGTGATCGACGTGCGTGTCTCCGGCCTTCGTTCCTGGCCGCGGGGTGGCGTGACATTGCGCGGGCCGTGGGGCAAGAACGCTCGAATCACCATCGATGGCCGGATCACCGACGTCCCAGCAGACGCCATCGCCCTGTCCCAGCTGCCAAGCCCACGTTCGCGTCGAACCGCGATAGGCCTTTCCTACTCTCTCGAAATGGCCCTATAAACAGGGCTTTCGATTTCGCGGCGCCAGGGCATAGGCGGGCTCCCTGATCAGCATCCGGAGGCATTCAAATGATCCGAAAGATCTCGATCCTGATCGTCGCATCGCTTCTTGCACTCTTCGTCTGGCTGAACTGGAGTGCACTTTCCGCGGCCACACCAATTTCGCTCGGTTGGGTCACGGTTCAGGCACCTTTGGGACTGGTCGTGCTGGCACCGGTGCTCGTGCTGTGCGTGCTTTTCGCCATCTGGGCGGTTGCGCTGCAAGCCCGCGTCTTGCGGGACGTGCGCATGAACACGAATGCCCTGCAGCAAAGAGAACTCGCCGGCCGTGAAGAAACCTCTCGTCTGGTGGAACTGCGCATCGATTTCCTGAGAGCGCTGGAAGCGAGTGTCAACACGACCGCAGCCCATATTGGTGAACTGGAAGACCGAATGGAGCGCGCCAATCTCTTGCCGCGGACTGACGGTGTTGGTGGAGGGGGCTAGGACTGCTGCGACGGTATGCCCTGGTTCGACTGCGAAGCAGGGCATAGTCGCGAGCCCAGCCTTGGAGAAGCGCCCATGTCCCCTCGTACTCTTCGTCAGATGGCGGGGCTCAAGGCTCCGCCGAGCCTCGCCGCCGACAGGACCGCGCTCGTGCTGGTCGACTTCCAGGGCGACTACTTCGATCCCGCCAAGCTGCCGATCGCCGGCGGCCCGGCCGCCGCGGGCCAGGCGGCGCGATTGATGGCGGCGTTCGACGCCGCCGGAGCGAAGGTCGTCCACGTGCAGCACCTGGCCGGCAGCCCGGCCGCACCGCTGTTCGCGCCCGGCTCGGCCGGCGCCGAAATCGTCGCCGCGGTGCGGCCGAAGGCCGGACACGAGGTGGTGTCGAAAGGACTGCCGAGCAGCTTCGTCAACACCGAGCTCGACGCCAGGCTGCGCGCCGCCGGCGTCGACACGGTCGTCGTCGCCGGCCTGATGACGCACATGTGCGTCGACGCGACGGCGCGCGATGCGATGTCGCGCGGCTACAAGGTCATCGTCGCCGCCGACGCCTGCGCCACACGTGACCTGCCGGCGACCGATGGCGGCGAGGCGATCGCGGCCGACACGATCCACCGCTCGACCCTGGCGGCCCTGGCCGACCGTTTCGCCGACGTGATGGGTGCGGATGAGCTCGCGCTGATGTTTGCGCCTGCACCGAAGGGCGGGGCTTCCGCCAAGCCCTGATCCCGCAAAAAACGACTACGCTAGAGGCCTCGCAACAGCTACGGAAGGAGGTGATATGTCTTCAATCTCTAGGTTTGGGACGGATCCCTACGTGCTGTAGTCGGTTCTGTAGCCAGACCCGCGGGCGCTTGGCACCAGTGGTGCAAGCGCCCGCGTCACGTTGAGGGGTGCTCGCGTTGCCGATCGCTCGCAGCCACCGCGAGCAGGCGTTCGAACAACGCGTCGACGCCGGCGCCTTCGTCGATCCAGGCGAGCTGCTTCGGATCGGCACCCGCAGCGCGCACCAGCGCCTCGACCTCGGACCCCTTCGTCGCGGCATCGCGCACGGCAATGACGCGCGCCAGCAGCCCGCCTTGGGCGAGAAGGCCGACCTCGTAGCCGGTCCCCTCGCGCTGGTGGGTGAAGCCGCGCAGGTCGAGCACGATCACCTCGCTCAAATGCATCAGCTGCGCGACCGATGCGCGCCATGCGGTGTCGAAGCAGAACACCTCGTTGACGCGGAAACGGCCCTCGCGGTCGGCAAGCAGGCGCAGCCGCGATCGCAGCTGTCCGGCGCTCGTCGCTTCGGGCAGGAACAGCTCGTGCAGCCGGCCGGCGAGGAACATCGTGCACTCGTGGAGGTCGACGTTGAGCGCCACCAGGTCCGGCCCGCCGATCTGGTGCACCGGACCTAGATAGCGCCAGCGCTGCTCCATGCGGTCGAGCAGCCTGTGTTGCCGGCTCTTCTGCGCGAAGACGCGCAGGATCAGCAACTGCGGCGCCGCGGCCGGCGCTCCTCTCGGGCCGAGGGCCCAGGCGTATGCGCCGGCAGTGACGCCCAGCCAGACGAGAGGAAGCGCGGCGACGATCGGGCTCATGCCCGCGGACGGGTCGGCTGTCGTACCCAAGACCAGCACCAGCGCGACCAGCGCCAGGGTGAGAAAGCTCGCCAGCGAGAGCTCGCTGAACCAGCCGTGCTCATCGAGCCATATCAGGCCGCCGAGGGCGCGAAAGGCGAGCCACACGCCGAGCGTGCCGAACGTCGTCGCGGCCAACAGAAGCACCGGTCCGGGAAGATTCATCCGACGAACGAGCGTGGTCTCGCCCAGCTGTTGCCTGACGGCAGCCGCGGCTGCATCGATGCCGGCGTCGTAGCAATCGCGCGCATGCGCGTCGAGCAGGAGCAGCGGCACGAAGAAGACCAGCGCGCAGACGCCCAAGGCGACGAACAGCGGCATCACTTGTCCGCTCAGGCTGCGGTGGAACATCACGAAATAAGCGGCGCCGAGCACGAGCGCGCCGAGCACGATGTCGCCGAGCGAGTCGGGCTCGCGGTCCAGCGTCTGCAGCAGGACGGCGCCCACCGTCGCCGCGAGCACGCCGACGACCAGCGCTTTTCTCGACCAGCGGTCGGGCAGGTTGGTGAGTACCGGCCCGATCGCCAGGAGCGCGACCGCGACGCCATAGAGCAGGCACGACGTCGCGCCGGTCGTCTCTCCAAGAACGCCGGCCACCGCCACTCCGAAGAGCGAGAACATGCCCCAGGCGATCAGCGTCGCGCGGATGATGCGCCGCTCCACCTCCGCTATGCGCGCCGTCAACGACGTCGGCGTCGCAGTCGTTGTTGCGGCTGGAGCGCCGAAGGGAACGGCATCGCCGTCCCGCGTCCACCAACTCGGCGGCCTCGGTAACACCTGTTCGAACGCCATCAGCCGTGCGACCCAGCGCCGGTAGCGGCTGCGTACCACGGGGGAGACGATCGCGGCGCCGGCGAAGGCAACCAGGAGGAGCGCCGCGACGGTGTTGAACAGACTGGAGGAAGCGTCATCGGCCGCGCCGCCCGCTGCCTGCAGGCATGAAACGTCCACCGTCAGTCCTGCGAAATCGCCGGCGGTCGCTGCGCGGTCGCGTGCTCCTCGGCGGTGATGCGCCATCCGCCGCGCTCGAGATACCAACGATGCAGCCGGTTGGCCAGCGCGCCGAAGGCGACGAACTGCAGCACGAACGCGATCGCCTGCGCCGTGGTGCCGAGCCAGAGGTTGATCACGCTGGACAAGACGAACCCTGCCAGCGCCAGTGCGTACAGCCGCCGCTGCAACGCCCAGACCGGCAGGCTGATCGCCGCCAGCCACGAGAAGCCGGGGTGATTCATCGCCAGCCGGCCGCCGTCGTCCATGTACAGGCGCAACCGTCCCATCGCTCCCTCCTCACGGCGGCACGAGTATGGGAGAAAGCACAAGAATTGCCAAAGTCGCTGCCCGGGGCGGTCATGCCGCTGCCAGGCTTTCGCGCCCAACGTATCCTGCTGCAAACAACCGGAGCGAGGGATGCGCACGCTGGCCAGGTGTTGGCTTTTGGCGATCGCCGCCGGCCTCGTCGCGGGCTGCGCGACGAGCACCCGGCCGGGGGCCGTCGGCGTCAGCAGGCCGCAGTTGCTCACCGCGTCTTCCAGCCAGGTCAACGGCCAAGCCGCCGCCGGCTACCTCACGCTGTCCGGCGCGGCCGGCAGGGCGGGCCGGCTCAACAACGATCCGGCGCTGGCGGCTCGGGTCAAGGACGTTTCCGACCGGCTGATCGCCGAGATCGGCGTCTTCCGACCCGATGCCGCAGCATGGCGCTGGCAGGTGAACGTCTTCGACGCGGATCAGATCAACGCCTTCTGCGCTCCGGGCGGCAAGATCGGCGTCTTCACGGGGCTGATCAGGCGGCTCGACCTCACCGACGACGAACTTGCCGCCGTCCTCGGTCACGAGATCGCCCATGCGCTGCGTGAGCACACGCGCGAAAAGGTTTCGCAGGCGGAACTGTCGGATTCGATCGTCGACGTCATCGCGCACTCCGGCCTGCGTTACGCGGGCGCGGCAAGCACGATCGTCGGCTTCGGTTCGGTCTTCGGTGTCCAGCTTCCTTTTTCGCGGGAGATGGAATCGGAGGCGGACCTCATCGGCCTCGAGCTGATGGCCCGGGCCGGCTACGACCCCCGGCTGGCATCGAGTCTGTTGCGCAAGCTCCAGGCCCAGGAAGGAAGCTCCGCGGGCGCCGAGTTCTTCAGGACCCACCCGAGCAACGAGTACAGGATCGGGCAGATCGAGGCGGCGACGCCGCGCGTGATGGCGGCCTATCTGCTGGCGGCTGCTTCAGGCAAGCCCGGAGCTCCGGTTCCGCCGGCGCTCGTTGCCGCAGACACCGGCCGAGCGGCCCTCCTGGCGTCATCCGCCGCTTCTCCCCTGGGCGCGGGAAGTCTCAAGGGCGGGCAGGACGAATACCAGGTCCGCCAAGCGGCACGCGGCCGAGCTTGCACGAATCCGAAGCCGGGACTGATCGCCAAGGGCCCGGGGACCGAGACCTACCGGGTGGCCTGCGAAGGGGGCGAGGAGCTGCGCTACGTCTGTGAATTCGGCAACTGCGCCCCGCGCTAGGAACAAGTCGCTCCCTTGGAAGGGCGTGCGCCGGCAGAACGACACTTGGGCGAGATGCTACGCAATCGACACGCGAATCGCGGCCTCAAGCCACCCCGGCACGCTCGAGCATCGCGTGCAGCAGCACGTTGCCGCCGGCGGTGATGTGCTCGGGCTTGGCGTCTTCGATCTCGTTGTGGCTGATGCCGTCCTTACACGGAATGAAGATCATCCCGGCGGGCGCGAGCCGCGCCATGTAGACGGCGTCGTGGCCGGCACCGGAGACCGCGGGCATGTTCGAGTAGCCGAGCTTCTTCGCCGCGCGGGCGACCGCATCGACGCAGTCGGGGTGAAAGGCCTGCGCCGGATACGACGAGACCAGATCGATCTGGATCGGCAGCCCGCTCTCGGCGGCGAGCTTGGCGGCGACGGCGCGGATGTCGGCGTCCATGGCGTCGCAGAGCGCGTCGTCGGCGTTGCGCAGATCGATCGAGAACTTGACCCGGCCCGGGATGACGTTGCGGCTGTTCGGATGCACGCTCACCATGCCGACCGTGCCGCGGCCGTGCGGCGGATGGCGATGGGCGCAGGCGACGACTTCGAGCATCAGCTTGGCGGCGACCTGGAGCGCGTCCTTGCGCAGCGCCATCGGCGTCGGCCCGGCGTGCGCTTCCATGCCGGTGACGGTGCAGTCGTACCAGCGGATGCCGAGCACGCCGGTGACGACGCCGATCGTCTTGTCGTTGTCCTCGAGCACCGGCCCCTGCTCGATATGGGTCTCGAAGTAGCTGCCGATCGGATGCGCGCCCGGCTCTTCGGTGCCGACGTAGCCGATCCGCTCGAGCTCCTCCTTGACCGACTTGCCTTCGGTGTCCTTGGCCGCGTACGCGTGCTCGAGCGTGAACGCCCTGGCGAAGACGCCTGAGCCCATCATTACCGGCACGAAGCGCGAGCCTTCCTCGTTGGTCCAGAACGCGACCTCGATCGGCGCTTCGGTCTCGATGCCGTGGTCGTTGAGCGTGCGCACGACCTCGAGGCCGGCGAGCACGCCGTAGTTGCCGTCGAACTTGCCGCCGGTCGGCTGGGTGTCGATGTGGCTGCCGCGTGATCACCGGCGGCAGCGCGTTGTTCTTGCCGGCGCGGCGCATGAAGCCGTTGCCGATCTTGTCGATCACGACCGTCATTCCGGCTTCGCGCGCCCAGCGCGTCACCAGGTCGCGGCCCTGCTTGTCGAGGTCGGTCAGGGTCAGGCGGCAGACGCCGCCCTTTGGCGTGGCGCCGATCTTGGCCAGCTCCATGAGCGAAGCCCAGAGGCGATCGCCGTCGATGCGCAGCTCGCTGACATCGTCGCCGCGCGGCTTGGCTTTCATGTCCATGGCCGTCTCCTTATGCCGCGCGGGCGAGCGAAAGGACCGGATCCGCGCTCTCGACCGGCGTCGCCGTCTGGTTCTTGACGCGCTTGGCGGTGGCATCGAAGTTCGGGCCGAATGGCGGCCGCTTGATATAGCGGCCGGCGCCGGCGACGGCGCGCAGGTCGCCGTCGACCCAGACCAGCTTGCCCTGGCTCAGCGTGTGGGTCGCGTTGCCGCGCACGGTGCGTCCTTCGAAGATATTGAAGTCGCCTTTCGAGAACTGGCTCTTGGCCGAGATCGTCTTCGTCGCCTGCGCGTCCCAGAGCACGAGATCGGCGTCGGCGCCCTCGACGACGCAGCCCTTCTGTGGATAGAGGTTGAAGAGCTTCGCGCAGTTGGCCGAGGTGATGGCGACGAATTCGCTCGGCGTGAGGCGCCCGGTGTTGACACCGGCATCCCAGATCACGCGCATCCGGTCTTCGATGCCGCCGGTGCCGTTCGGGATCTTGGTGAAGTCGTCCTTGCCGTTCGCCTTCTGGCCGGCACAGAAGACGCAATGGTCGGTCGCCGTCGTGTGCAGCTGGCCCGACTGCAGGCCGCGCCAGAGCATCTCCTGGTGCTCCTTGGGCCTAAACGGCGGGCTCATCACGTAAGCCGCCGCGGTCTGGAAATCAGGATCGCGGTAGACGCTATCGTCGACTACCAGATGGCCCGCCAGCACCTCGCCGTAGACGCGCTGGCCCTTGGCCCGTGCGCGCGCGATCGCCTCGGCCGACTCGATGCAGCTGACATGGACGATGTAGATCGGCACGCCGAGCACGCCGGCGATGGCGATGGCGCGGTTCGCCGCTTCACCCTCGACCATCGGCGGCCGCGACAGCGGATGCCCTTCGGGGCCGGTGATGCCGCTCTTCAGCACTTCCTGCTGCAGCAGGTAGACGAGCTCGCCATTCTCGGCATGCACGGTCGGCATCGCGCCGAGCTCGAGCGCGCGCTTGAAGCTGTTCACGAGCGTCTCGTCGTCGCACATGATGGCGTTCTTGTAGGCCATGAAGTGCTTGAAGCTGTTGATGCCTTCGTCCTTGACCAGCGTTCCCATGTCGGCGTGCACGCCTTCGCTCCACCACGTCACGGCGACGTGGAAGCCGTGGTCGCTGGCCGACTTCTCGGCCCAGCCGCGCCACATCCGGTAGGCGTCCATCAGCGGCTGCTGCGGGTCGGGGATGACGAAGTCGATGATGCTCGTCGTCCCGCCGGCAAAGCCCGCCGCGGTGCCGGTGAAGAAGTCATCGGCGGCGGTCGAGCCCATGAACGGCAGCTGCATGTGCGTATGCGGGTCGATGCCGCCGGGCATCACGTAGCGGCCGCCGGCATCGAGCGTCTCGGTGCCGGCTGGGACGTCGAGGTTCGGGGCCGACGGCGGTGATCTTGCCGCCGTCGCACAGGACGTCGGCGCGGAATTCACGATCGGCGTTGACGACGGTGCCGCCGCGGATCAAAAGCGTGGTCATCGGGCTCTCCGGAAATGGAAACACAGGCGCAAGCCGAGAGGGTGCAACGCGTCTCGCCCGGCGTCAAGCCGGAACCGCCGGCTGGCGCATGGGATTGTTCGGATGCGTCGTCCAGTCGGCCGCCTCGCCGGCGACGCGCAGGCCGGTGCGCGGATCGACCTCGCCCGGCGCGAGCGTGCGCAGCGTGATGCACTCGTCGACCGGGCACACCGTCACGCACAGGTTGCAGCCGACGCATTCGTCGTCCTTGACCTCGTAGTGGCGCCGGCCATCCTTGATCGCGCTGATCGCCTGGTGCGAGGTGTCCTCGCAGGCGATGTGGCAGCGGCCGCACTGAATGCACTTGGTCTGGTCGATCACCGCCTTGCTGATCGCGTTGAGGTTCAGGTACTGCCAGTCGGTGATCGTCCCGAGCGCGCGGCCGCGGAAGTCGTCGATCGTGCGAAAGCCCATCGCGTCCATGTAATCCGCGAGGCCGTCGCTCATCTCCTGGACGATCTTGAAGCCGAAGGCCATCGCCGCGGTACACACCTGGACGTTGCCGGCGCCGAAGGCGATGTAGTCGAGCGCGTCGCGCCAGCCGGCGATGCCGCCGATGCCCGAGACCGGAATCCCGGCCGTCTCCGGCGCGCGGCCGATCTCGGCCACCATGTGCAGGGCGATCGGCTTCACCGCCGGGCCGCAGTAGCCGCCGTGCGAGCCCATGCCGCCGGTCGACGGGCTCATCGTCAGCGTTGCCGGGTCGACGCCCATGATCGAGTTGATGGTGTTGATGAGCGAGACCGCGTCGGCGCCGCCGCGCTTGGCCGCTGCCGCCGGCTGGCGGATGTCGGTGACGTTGGGCGTGAGCTTGACGATCACCGGCAGCCGACTGTGCTGCTTGCACCACGCCGTGACCATCTCGATGTATTCGGGCACCTGCCCGACCGCCGCGCCCATGCCGCGCTCGCTCATGCCGTGCGGGCAGCCGAAGTTGAGCTCGACGCCGTCGGCGCCGGTGTCCTCGACGCGCGCCAGGATCGCCTTCCACGCGCTCTCGGTGCACGGCACCATCAGCGAGACGACGAGCGCCCGATCGGGCCAGTTGCGCTTGACGGCGGCGATCTCGTCGAGGTTGGTCTGCAGCGGCCGGTCGGTGATCAGCTCGATGTTGTTGAAGCCGAGCATCTTCCGGTCGGGTGAGAGCAGGGCGCCGTAGCGCGGGCCGTTGACGTTGACGATCGGCGGCCCGTCTTCGCCCAGCGTCTTCCAGACCACGCCGCCCCAGCCGGCCTCGAAGGCGCGCTCGACGTTGTAGGCCTTGTCGGTTGGCGGCGCCGACGCGAGCCAGAACGGGTTCGGGCTGGCGATGCCGGCGAAGGTGGTGCGCAGGTCGGCCATGAGGCGGCTCCTTCAAGCGGGGGCTGCGGCGCCGGCGCGAACGCCGGCGCCGAGTGCGGCGTGGATCGACTTGGCGGCGAGCTTGCCGTCCTCGACCGCTTCGACGGTGAGGTCGCGGCCGCCGGCGCGGCAGTCGCCGCCGGCCCAGAGCCCGGCGACGCCGGTGCGGCCGTCGGCGTCGGCGACGACGCGGCCGCCGTCGAGCTTCAGGCCGATGCCGGCGAGAACGCCGTCGTCGAGCTTCTGGCCGATCGCCTTCATCACCATGTCGGCGGCAAATATCTCCTCGCCGGCGCCGGCCTTCGCGAACCGCACCGCGACCGCGCGGCCGCCGGCGTCGCCGTCGATCGCGACCGGCGCGAGGTGATGGTGGATCGTCACGCCGTTCGTCTGCGCCCAGTGCTGCTCGGCCGCCGACGCCGACATGTGCTCGGGGCCGCGCCGATAGACCATGTGCACGTCCTCGGCGCCGAGCAGCTTGCTCTGGACCGCGGCATCGACGGCGGTCATGCCGCCGCCGATGACGACGACGCGCCGGCCGATCGGCAGCGCCGCCGGATCGGGCGCGGAACGCAGCTCGGCGATGAAGTCGATCGCGTCGCGCACGCCGGCGAGATCCTCGCCCGGAATGCGCAGGGCATGGGTGCGCGTCAGGCCGACGGCGAGATAGACCGCGTCGTACGCCGCGCGCAGCGCTTCGAGCCGGGCGGTGCTGTCGAGCCGCCAGCCGAGCTCGAGCGTGATGCCGCCGATCGCGAGCAGCCAGTCGATCTCGGCCTGGGCGAAGTCGCCGGCCATCTTGTACGTCGCCAGGCCGTATTCGTTGAGGCCGCCGGCACGCGGCCGGGCATCGTGGATCACCGCCTCGTGGCCGAGCGCGGGCCAGGCCGAAGGCGCACGCCAGCCCGGCCGGGCCGGCGCCGACGATGGCGACGCGCCGGCCGGTCGCGGCGGCGCGGCTGAAGAGGGCGCTCACCGGTCGGTCCATCACCGCGTCGACGGCGTAGCGCTGCAGCCGGCCGATCTCGACCGGCTTGCCCTGCTGCGCGACCCGCACGCAGACCTGCTCGCACAGCTCTTCGGTCGGGCAGACGCGGGCACAGGTGCCGCCGAGCGGATTGGCGTCGAGGATGGTGCGCGCGGCACCGCGCAGGTTGTCTTCGGCGATGCGCCGGATGAAGCTCGGCACGTCGATGCCGGTCGGGCAGGCCTCGACGCACGGCGCGTCGTAGCAGTAGAGGCATCGCTCGGCCTCGACCAGCGCCTGCGTGCGGCTGAAACGCGGCGCGGCGTCGGCGAAGGCGGCGGCGTAGCCGGCGGCGTCGCGCCGGCCGGCGCGGATGTCGGGGCCGTCGTCGGGCGACAGGGACATGTCTTGTGCCATGCAGCGCGTTCCTTCCGCGGCTCGGGAGCGAAAGCTGACCATTTGGTCAGGACCGTGGCCGATCTTACGCAACCGCCGTGCCAGCCGGACACCGGGTTCGCCCGCAGGCCGCGGCTGGCATGCAACTGGCTTTTCGAGGCCCACAATAAGCTGACCATTCGGCCAAGTTCCCGGGTCCCCGATCGCCTTGATGAACGCTCCGGATCGAACGCTTCAATCCCCGCCTGCCGCTCCTGCCGCGCGCGAGCTCGCCGTCTTGGCGCGCAAGGTCAGCGTCGTCTATCCGCCGGCCGATTCGCCGGTGCACGCGCTGAGCGAGGTCGACCTGGCCATCGCTCCCGGCGAGTTCGTCTCGCTCATCGGTCCTTCGGGCTGCGGCAAGACGACGTTCCTGCGCGTCATCGCCGACCTCGAGCCGATCACCTCGGGCACGGTCGCGGTCAACGGCATGAGCCCGCACGAGGCGCGGCTGGCGCGCGCCTACGGCTATGTCTTCCAGGCGCCGGCGCTGTTCCCGTGGCGCACCGTCCTGGCCAACGTCATGCTGCCGCTGCAGATCCAGGGGCGCGACCCGGCCGACTGCAAGGCGGTGGCGATGGAGCAGCTTGGCCGCGTCGGTCTCGGCGGCTTCGAGGGCAAGTATCCGTGGCAGCTCTCGGGCGGCATGCAGCAGCGCGTCTCGATCGCGCGCGCCCTCGGCTTCGAGCCGCGCCTGCTGATGATGGACGAGCCGTTCGGCGCCCTCGACGAGATCACGCGCGACCGCCTCAACGAGCAGCTGCAGCAGCTCTGGCGGCGCGAGAAGCGCACGGTCGTCTTCGTCACCCACTCGATCGCCGAGGCGGCGTATTTGTCGACGCGCATCGTCGTCATGTCGCCGCGGCCGGGCCGGATCCTGAAGGAGATCACGTCGACCTTACCCGACGAGCGCGATCTCGGCATGCGCGACTCGCCCGAGTTCGTCGCCATCGCCCACGAGCTGCGCGAGGCGCTCGCCATCGGTAGCAGCGACTATGCCTGACGCGTCGCGGCGCCTGCTGCCGGTCGCGACCGTGCTGACCGGTGTGATCGTTCTCTGGTACCTCGGCGCCGTGCTGCTCAACGCACCCGGCGCGATCGAGCGCGTGCTCGCGCCCAAGGGGCCGTACGGCGCCGCCGACCTGATCGGCGCGACGTGGTCGATGGAACGCCCGGTGCTGCCGGCGCCGCATCAGGTGGCGATCGACCTCTGGCACAGCCTCGTCGACTGGCCGTCTCGGCTCGCCGCGCAACCTGCTGTACCACGCCGCCGTGACGGCGCAGTCGACCCTGGTCGGCTTCGTCCTCGGGACGCTGCTCGGCGTCGTCCTCGCCGGCGCCATCGTCCACTCGCGCACGCTCGACCGCGCCTTGCTGCCTTGGATCGTCGCCTCGCAGACGGTGCCGGTGCTGGCGATCGCGCCGATCGTCCTCGTCATCCTCGGCAGCCTCGGCTTTTCGGGCATCGCACCGAAGGCGACGATCGCGATGTACCTGTGCTTCTTCCCGGTCACCGTCGCGATGGTCCAGGGGCTGCGCTCGCCGCAGCGCATCGACACCGAGCTGATGCACACCTACGCGGCGACGCGGATGCAGGCGTTCTGGATGTTGCGTCTGCCGGCGGCGCTGCCGTTCCTGTTTCCGTCACTGCGCGTCGCCATCGCCGCCGGACTGGTCGGCGCGATGGTCGCCGAGCTGCCGACCGGCGCTCAGGCCGGCCTCGGCGCGCGTCTCCTCACCGGCTCGTACTACGGCAACACGATCGCGATCTGGTCGGCGCTGGTGATGTCGGCATTGCTCGGACTGGCCTTGACCGGCGCGGTCGCTGCGACCGAGCGGCTCGTCGTCGGCCGGCGCAGGTTCGGATGAAGCGCGCCCCGGGTGCCTTGATCGCGCTGGCGGCGCTGGCCGTGCTTGTGCTTGCCTTCGCCTACCCGCTGACCGCGCCCGCCGAGGGCTCGGTCGCGCTCGGCTGGCGCGACGGCGTCGTCGCGCCGCTGGCGTGGGCGCTGCTCGTGTTCGCCGCCTGGCGCGCGCTGAAGCCGAGCGAGAGCGTGCGTTCGACGCTGCTGCTGGTGCTGCCTGCGGTCGCCGGCGCCGCGGCCTTCGCCACCTTGGCGCCGTCGACCGGCGCCGCGCCGGCTGCGAGCGGCTTCTGGCTCGCGCTGCATCGGCGCGCTCGCGCTGGCGCTGATCGAGCGTGCAGCGCTCGGCCGCGCTCGAAGGCTCGCGCCTCTATCGGCACGCTGACGGCGGCGCTGTTCGGCCTCTGGGTGCTGTTCTTCTGGCAGGTCGGCGTCACCGCCTTCGAGGTGCCGCGCGTCCTCCTGCCGGCGCCTTCGGCGATCGTCGCGTCGATGCTGGCGCAATCGAGCACGCTCGGTCGCGACTTCGTGCAGACGGTGCTGAAATCGGTCGTCGTCGGCTGGGCGCTCGGCTCGGCGCTCGGCTTCGCCGTCGGCATCGCCATCGATCGCCTGCCGTTCCTGCAGCGCGGCCTGCTGCCGCTGGCGTCGCTCACGAGCACGATCCCGCTGGTCGCGGTGGCGCCGATCATGGTGATGTGGTTCGGCTTCGAGTGGCCGTCGAAAGCCGCAGTGGTCGTGCTGATGACGTTCTTTCCGATGCTCATCGCCACCCTCGCCGGCCTGCGCGCCGCCGGCCGGCTCGAGCTCGAGCTGATGCACAGCTACGCCGCCGGCTACCTGCGCACGCTGCTCGACCTGCGCCTGCCGTGCGCGCTGCCGTTCATCATGAGCGCGCTCAAGATCAACGCGACGCTGGCGCTGATCGGCGGCATCGTCGCCGAGTTCTTCGGCTCGCCGACGGTCGGCCTCGGCTTTCGCATCAGCACCGAGGCGGCGCGCCTGAACACGGCGTTCGTCTGGGGCGCGATCGTCGTCGCCGCGGTCTCCGGCTCGGCGGCCTATGCGCTCCTGGTCCAGCTTGAGCGCCGCTGGGCGTTCTGGCACCCTTCGGTTCGCTCCTCGTGAGCGCGTCCGCTTCGTCCACGTTTCCCAGTCACTCCAACAACTCGAGGAGCTTTGCCATGATCGGTTCATCGTTCAAATTCGCGCTCGCCGCGCTGGCCACGACGGTCGGCATCGGCCTCGCGCCGACGGCCCAGGCCCAGGACAAGTTCACGGTGCAGATGAAGTGGGTGCCGCAGGCCCAGTTTGCCGGCTACTACGTTGCCGCCGCGAAGGGCTACTACAAGGCCGAGGGCCTCGACGTGACGATCAAGCCGGGCGGCCCCGACGTCTCGCCGGTGCAGGTGCTGGCGGGCAACCAGGCCGACGCTGTCGTCAACTGGATGCCCGACGCGCTCGCCGCGCGCGAGGCCGGCGTGGCGCTGGTCAACATCGCCCAGATCTTCAACCGCTCCGGCCTGATGCTGACCTGCAAGAAGGCGAGCGGCGTGTCGACGCCGGCCGACTTCAAGGGCAAGACGCTCGGCGTCTGGTTCGGCGGCAACGAGTATCCGTTCCTCAACTGGATGGCCAAGCTCGGCCTCAAGCCCGACAGCGACATCAAGGTCCTGAAGCAGGGCTTCAACGTCGACCCGCTGCTGCAGAACCAGGCGGCGTGCATCTCGACCATGATCTACAACGAGTACTGGCAGGTCGTCGACGCCGGCATCAAGGAGAGCGACCTCGTGACGTTCTTCTACGAGGACCAAGGCGTCGCCTCGCTGGAAGACGGCCTGTACGTGCTCGACAGCAAACTGAAGGACCCGGCCTTCGTCGCCCGCGCCGCCAAGTTCCTGCGCGCGACGCTGAAGGGCTGGAACGACGCCGTCAAGGATCCGGCCGAGGCCGCCAAGATCGTCGTCGCCGCCGACCCGTCGGGCAGCGCGACGCTGAAGGTGCAGCAGCGGCAGATGGAAAACGTCGCCAAGCTGATCACCACCGCCGGCACGCCCAAGCTCGGCTACCTCGAGCCCGCCGCCTACGAGCGCACGGTCAAGGTGCTGCTCGCCGCCGGAAGCTCGCCGGTGATCAAGAAGGATCCGGGCAAGGCCGCATACACGCACGTCGTCTGGGAGGCGGCGACCAAGAAGTGAATGGCGCGGTGCGGACTCCGGCCCGCGGCCGGCTCCGCCCAGCCCGTGCTCGGGCTCCACAGACTCGCGGCGACTCGGCGCGCGCAGCGCTCCTCGGCGCTGCCGAGCGGGTGTTCGCCCGCGCCGGCTTCAACGGCGCGACAACCGCGGCGATCGCCGAAGCGGCCGGCGTGCCGAAGGCGAACCTGCACTACCACTTCGGCAGCAAGCACGAGCTCTACCACGAGGTGCTGGTGCGCACACTGCACGACTGGCTGGTGCCGATGGACAGCCTCGTCGCCGAGGCCGAGCCGCGCGTGGCGCTGGCGGCCTACATCCGCGCCAAGATGGCGATGTCGGCCGAGCGGCCTGACGCCTCGCGCGTGTTCGCCAACGAGTTGCTGCACGGCGCGCCGGTGCTCGGCGAGCTGATGCGCACCGAGCTGCGCGCGATGGTGAAGAAGAAAGCGCAGGTCATCGAAGGCTGGATCGAAGCCGGTCGCATGGCGCCGGTCGACGCGACCCATCTCTTCTTCACCATCTGGGCGGCGACGCAGACGTACGCCGACTTCGACGTCCAGGTGCGTGCCGTTCTTGGCCGCACGCGCCTCAGCGGACGCGACCACTCGCGCGCGGCCGATCACGTCGTCGGCCTGGTCCTGCGCGGCTGCGGCCTGGCCTGACGAAACTGTCCTTGCGGGATCGCTCTGGATTCCACAGAATCGTTCGCACCCCCGGCGCAGGAGAGAGAGCGATGACGAACGTCCCGGATCGAAATCGGCGCCGCCTGCTGGCCGCATCGGCGGCCGGTGGCCTGCTCGGCGGCGCCGGCAACCTGCTGTCGATCGGCGCCCACGCCGCGGGCAAGACCAAGATCGACATGCAGCTCGGCTGGCTCATCGGCGGCAACCAGATCGGCGAGGTCGTCGCCAAGAAGCAGGGCTACTTCGAGCAGGAAGGGATCGATTTCGAGATCCAGCCGGGCGGCCCCAACATCGACGGCGTCGCCATCGTTGCCTCGGGCCGCTACGACCTGGGCCAGGTGTCGTCGAGTCCGTCGCTGATGCTGGCCGTGTCGCAAGGCCTGCCGATCAAGTGCTTCGCGGTGGGCGTGCAGAAGCACCCCTACTGCTTCTTCTCGCTCAAGAAGAAGCCGATCCGCAGCGCCCAGGACATGGTCGGCAAGAAGGTCGGCATCCAGTCGACCGGGATCATCCTGCTCAAGGCGCTGCTGGCGAAGAACAAGATTGACGAGAAGGCGGTCACGATCGTGCCGATCGGCGCCGACATGACGCCGCTGATGACCGGGCAGGTCGACGCCGTGACCGGCTGGGTCACCAACACCACCGCGCTCAAGGTGCTCGGTGCCGAGCGCGTCGACATGGCGCTCTGGGACACCGGCGTCAAGCTCTACGCGCTGCCGTACTACGCCACCACCAAGACGCTGCAGACGCACGGCGACGCGCTTGCCGGCTTCGTGCGCGCTTCGGCCAAGGGCTGGCAATGGGCCGACAAGAACCGCGACGCGGCGGTCGACATCCTGGTCAAGGAGTACCCCAACCTCGACCGCGCCGACGAGCGCGTAGCCGCCGACGTGATGCTCGCCTACAGCTTCGGCGACGCCGCCCGCGCCGGCGGCTGGGGCACGATGGACCCGGCGATCTGGCAGGACCAGATCGCGCTCTACAGCGAGCTCGGCCAGTTCACCGCCAAGACGCCGAAGGTCGACGAAGTCATCACCCTCGACATCCTCAAGGCGACCCAGGCTGCCCGCCTGAAGGTCTGAGCGATGACCGCGGCGGCGGTCCTTCCGCCCCTGGCGCCGCCTGCCGCGAGGCCCGACGCCGGCGCCGGCCTGGCGGTGAGCTGTCGCAACCTGCGGGTTCGCTTCTTCACGCCGCGGCGCGCAATCACCGCGCTCCAAGGTCTGAGCCTCGAAGTCGGGGCGGGCGAGTTCCTGACGCTGCTCGGGCCATCGGGCTGCGGCAAGTCGACCTTCCTGCGCGTCGTCGCCGACCTGATCCAGCCCGACGACGGCGAGATCCGCGTCTTCGGTGCCCCGCCCGAGGCGGCGCGCCTGCGTCGCGACATCGGCTTCGTGTTCCAGGATCCGGCGCTCCTGCCGTGGCGCACGGCGCTCGCCAACGTCGAGCTGCCGTTGCAGGTGGCAGTGAACCGCGCGCGCCGCGCCAAGGCGACGCCCCGCGAGCTGCTCGAGCTGGTCGGCCTGAAGGGCAGCGAGTCGGCCTATCCGCAGGAGCTCTCGGGCGGCATGCGCCAGCGCGTCGCGATCGCGCGCGCGCTCGCCAGCGACCCGAAGATCCTGTTGATGGACGAGCCGTTCGGCGCCCTCGACGAGATCACGCGCGATCGGCTGAACGAAGAGCTGCGCCGGGTCTGGCGCGAGCTCGGCCTGACCGTGCTCTTCGTCACCCACAGCATTTCCGAGGCGGCGTATCTCGGCCAGCGGGTGTTGATGATGGCCGCCAACCCGGGCCGGGTCCGCGCCGTCGTGCCGGTCGAGTTGCCGGATGAGCGCACGCTGGCGATCCGCGAGAGCGCGCCGTTCGTGGCGCTGGCGGCCGAGTTGCGCCAGTTGCTGGTGACCTGCTGATGGCTGCGCCGAGCGAAGCCGCCTGGGTCGCTGCCGGCGCTGCGCCGACCGCGCCGCCCGATCTCGATGGCGAGGAGGCGCGCTGGCGCGCCGCGCAAGCGCGCGAGCGCCGTCGCCGTCGCCTGCTGCCCGCGCTCGGAATCGTCGGCCTGCTGGCGCTGTGGTGGGCGGTGGTCGTGCTGTTCGAGATCAAGCCGTTCATCGCCCCGTCGCCGGGCGCGGTCGCGCAGACGCTCTGGAACAAGCGTGCCGTCCTCCTCGGCAACCTCGTGCCGACCGCCACCGAGGCGCTGTGCGGCTTCCTGCTCGGCAACGCTGCGGCCATCGCCGTCGCGACGCTGTTCGTGCACAACCGCCGGCTGCAGGAGATCTTCTTCCCGGTGGTCGTGATGTTCAACTCGATCCCGGTCGTCGCCAAGGCGCCGATCCTGGTGCTGATCATGGGCAACGGCGTCTCGCCCAAGATCGCGATCGCGGCGCTGGTGTGCTTCTTCCCGACGCTGGTCAACAGCGTGCGCGGCCTCGAGGCGGTGAACCCGCAGGCGCTCGAGCTGATGCGCGTGCTCTCGGCCAGCCGCAGCGAGGTCTTCTTCAAGCTGCGCGTCTACGCCGCGCTGCCTTATCTCTTCTCGGCGCTGCGCATCGCCGCGTCGATGTCGGTGATCGGCGCGGTCGTCGGCGAATGGATCGGCGCGACCCAGGGCATCGGCGCGATGATCATCCAGGCCACCTACAACTTCGACTCGCCCTTGCTGTACGCGGCGATCACGATGAGTGCCTGCCTCTCGGGATGCTTCTTCATGGTGATCGTGGTGCTCGAGCGGATCATCATCCGCTGGCAGCCCGACCATGTCTGATCGCGAGGACCTCCGCATGAATGCGACAACGCCATCGATTCGCGAGCCGGCACGCGACGTCGAGGTGGTCGCGCGCGCCGACGTCGTCGTCGTCGGCGGCGGCCCGGCGGGAATGGCGGCGGCGATCGCGGCCGCCCGCAACGGCGCCTCGACCGTCCTGCTCGAGCGCTACAACCATCTCGGCGGTCTGGCCTCGGGCGGCATGGTACTGGTGCTCGACGACATGTGGGACGCGCAGCTGAACGAGATCTCGGTGCGCGGCGTCTGCCTCGAGCTGATCGAGCGGCTGGCGGCGCGCGACCTGGCAGCGTTTCCGCGCCAGGACGACTGGGGCCGCTATCCGGCGGCGCTGCAGCGCTGGACGCGCTGGGGCGCGTTCGACTTCCACAGCCAGGACAAGCCGCATCCGATCGTCTTCGCCGCGGCCTTCGATCCCGACGGCTTCAAGCGGGTCGCACTCGAGATGGTCGCGCAGCAGCGCATCGAGCTGCGCCTGCACTCGTGGTTCTCGCATGCGCTGATCGAGGACGGCCACGTCACCGGCGTCGTCTGCGACAGCAAGAGCGGGCGCCAGGCGATCCTTGGCCGCGTCGTCATCGACGCCACCGGCGACCTTGACGTCGCCGCCTCGGCCGGCGCGCCGCACATTGGCGGCGCCTACATGCTGACGACGGTGTTTCGCCTCGGCAACGTCGACACCGATGCCGCCGAGCGCTTCGAGCGCGAGGAGCCGGAGCGCTTCGCCGCGGTCGACAAGGAGATCAAGCGCCTGATCGGCGGCAGCTGGGCGCACTGGTGGCTGAAGACGCCGCTCGCCCGGCGTCGTCTGGTGCAACTGCCCGCACATGACAGGTCTCGATGGCCTGAAGGTCGAGGACCTGACCGAGGCCGAGGTGCGCGGCCGCGGCCACATTCACGCCACGGTCGACTACGCGCGCGCCCACCTGCCGGGGTTCGAGCGCGCGGTCGTGATCGACGTCGCGCCGCAGACCGGCGTGCGTCAGACGCGATTGCTCGAAGGCGAATACGTGATGACCAAGGAAGATCTGGCGCAGCGCACGCGCTTCGCCGACGCGGTGGCGCGCGGCCGCGACTACACGACGCCGTATCGCACGCTGCTGCCGAAGCAGATCGACAACCTGCTCGTCGCCGGCCGTCACTACTCGGCGACGTCGACGGCGCAGAAGATGTCGCGCGAGATCCCGCCGTGCATGGCGATGGGAGAGGCCGCCGGCGTCGCCGCGGCGATGGCGCTCGACGCCGGCGTCCGCGTCCGCGACGTCGACGTCAAGGCGCTGCAGGCCAAGCTGCGCGCGCAAGGCGCCGACCCGGGCGACCAGTCCGGGCCGAACGCTGACGTGCCGGCGATCGCGCGCCGGATCGCAACAGGAGGCCGCATGACATCGAGCCTGCGATCGCCAAGGCGAGCTGCCGCTCTCCGGCATCCGCGTCATCGATTTCACGCAGGTCATGATGGGCCCGGTCTGCACCCAGATGCTGGGCGACTACGGTGCCGACGTGATCAAGGTCGAGCGCGCCGGCGCCGGCGACCTGAGCCGCTCGACCTTCCCGCCCGCGCAAGGAATCGACAACCCGATCTTCTGCAGCCTGAACCGCAACAAGCGCAGCGTCGCCCTCGACCTGCGCGACCCTGCGAGCATGGCGGCGGTGAAGGCGCTGATCGCCGGCGCCGATGTCGTCGTCAACAACTTTCGCGCCGGCGTGATGGACCGCATGGGCCTCGGCTACGACGATTGCCGCGCGCTCAACAGGCGGATCGTCTATGCCGTCGGCACCGGCTTCGGCGAGACCGGCCCGTACGCCCACAAGGGCGGCCAGGACGTGCTGGCGCAGGCGATGAGCGGCGTGATGGCGCGAAAGGCCGACCCGTCGCAGCCGATGGCGACCTATGCCACCGCGCTCGCCGACTACTCCGCCGGCATGCACATGGTGCAAGGCATCCTGCTGGCCCTGCTGCAGCGCGAGCGCAGCGGCGAGGGCCAGAAGATCAGCGTCTCGCTCTACAACTCGATGCTGGCGATGCAGATGCAGGAAGCGGCGATGATCCTGATGCGCGACCAGGAAGTGAACTGGGCGGCGATGCCGCTCTCGGGCGTGTTCGAATGTGCCGACCAGCCCGCTCGTGCTGGTGGGTGCGTTCAAGGCCAACCCGCTGCGCGACATCTGCGCCGCGCTCGAGCTGCCCGACCTCTCGCTCGAGGCGCGCTTCGCCAATCTCGAGCAGCAGTTCGCGCACAAGGCCGAGCTGCAGGGCATGTTTCGCGAGCGCTTCCGCACCCGGCCGCGCGACCACTGGCTGGCGCGGCTCGAGGCCGAGGACCTGCTGTGCGCGCCGGTGCGCGACATGCGCGAGGTGCTGGTCGATCCGCAGACGGTTCACAACGCGATGGTGATGGAGGGCCCGGCCGCCGGCGGCACGCGCTACCGCTTCATCGCCAGCCCGATCGAGATGTCGGCCGCGCACGTGACGCTGAAGCGGGTGCCGCCGCGTCTCGGCGAGCACACCGACGAGATCCTCGCCGAGGCGGCGGCCGGCGCGGCGAAGGGCCGGCCATGAGCGTCGGCTACGACGTTCGCGACTTCGTCGCGACGCTGACGATCGATCGTCCCGAGATGCTCAACGCGATCGACCTCGCCACCGAGGCCGAGCTGCAGCGCATCTGGACCGATCTCGAGCAGCGCACCGACGTGCGCGTGGTGGTGCTGACGGGCGCCGGCGAGCGCGCCTTCTGCGTCGGCGCCGATATGAAGAATCCGTCGACCAGCGGCCTCGAGTACTGGGCCCGGGCGCGGCCCGGCGGCTTCGGCGGCATCGCCCTGCGCGAGAGCCTGAACCTGCCGGTGATCGCCCGCGTCAACGGCTTCGCGCTCGGCGGCGGCTTCGAGATGGTGCTCGGCTGCGACATCGTCGTCGCCTGCAGCGAAGCGAGCTTCGGCCTGCCCGAGCCGCTGGTCGGACGGATGCCGCTCGACGGCGGCATGACGCTGCTGCAGCGCCAGATTCCGCACCGTCTGGCGATGGGCATGCTCCTCACCGGCCAGCGCATCGAGGCCGCGCGCGCGTTCGAGTGGGGCCTGATCAACGAGGTCGTGCCGCGGGCCGAGCTCGATGCCGCCGTCACACGCTGGGTCGGCAAAATCCTGGCCTGCGCGCCGCTGTCGGTGCAGGCGATCAAGCAGGTGGTGCGCGCGACCGGCTCGATGACACCGGCCGAAGCGCAGGCGTTGCGCCTGCCGGCGCTCGTCGCGGCGCTGCAGTCCGCGGATTCGGAGGAGGGTGTTCGCGCCTTCCGTGAAAAGCGCAAGCCCGTGTGGCAGGGGCGCTGAGCGTTGCAGGTCGAAGCGCTCGTCGAGCAGGCGATCCTCGCCGCACGCAAGAGCCCGAGCCGGCCGCGCAAGGTCGGCGCGGTACTGGTGCTCGCCGATGGCGTGACCACGCTGGCGGCCTGCAATGACTTCCCGCTCGGCGTCGCCGATCTCGAAGCACGCCACGCCCATCCGGAGCGGCTGCTGTGGATCGAGCATGCCGAACGCAACGCGATCTTCGCGGCGGCGCGCGCCGGGCTGGCGACCGCCGGAGCGACGCTGATCGCCACCTTCCATCCGTGTGCAGACTGCGCCCGCGCGATCGTCCAGGCGGGCATCGCCACCTTGCACACGTTGGCGCCGGACTTTGCCGATCCGCTCTGGGGCCCGGCGTTTCGCTGCTCGCATGCGATTCTGGAAGAGGGTGGTGTGCGCGTCGTCTACCTCGAACGTGACCCTGCGCTGATGCATGCCTTGACGCTGGGCCCTTGAGTCGCGACTCGCGCCATGTAGTCCTCGACACTCGTCGAGCCTTGCGCCTCGCCGTTCTTGCCTTCAGACTTCGCTCCCATTGCTCACTGGGGAGGACCCGACTCATGGCCACTGCGAAGAAGACCGGCATCGTCGCCAAGATGAAAAACGCGATCGCCGGGATGTTCTCGGGCGATGCCGAGCACAAGCCGCCGGCTCGAGCCGCCGCCAAGAAAAAGCCCGCGCAAGAGCGCCGCGAAGAAGGCGACCAAGAAGGTCACGACGCCGGTCAAGAAGGCTGCGAAGTCAGCTCGGAAGGCGGTCGCGAAGAAGGCGCCTGCCAAGAAGGCCGCGGTGGCGAAAAAGGCGCCGGGCGAGCGGAAAGTCGGCGCCTTCTGACGCTGGTGCCTTGTCGGCGGCGCCTGGTCTGGCGCTAGCGTTTCATGTCTGCCGCTCGCGGCACGGGGGCGTTCGAAGAGGACGCGTCCGATCGCATCCGTTTCTCCGGCGATGAATACCTTCATGAAGGCCTCGATCCTTTCGCTCGAGCTTCGAGTACAAATAGGATTGCGTCAACTGGCAAGAGAAAGAGAGGTTTGCGATGCCGATCTCCCCGCACCCTTCGAACGAGCGGCACGATCCGCACGCTGATGTCTCCCGGCGCGACTTCGTCGCCCTCTCCGTCGCCGGCGGCCTGGCGGTCGTCGCGGGCAGGACGAGCGGCGCTGCCCGTGGTCGAGACGGAGGTCACCATCGCCACGCCGGACGGCAATTGCGATGCAGCCTTCATCCACCCGCCGACCGGCGCCCATCCCGGTGTGCTGATCTGGCCCGACGCTTTCGGCCTGCGCCCGTCGATGCGTGCGATCGCGCGGCGCCTCGCCGCGGAAGGCTACGCGGTGCTGGTGCCGAATCCGTTCTACCGCGTCGGCAAGGCGCCGATGTACGAGAACGCCGCCAACGTCGATTTCCGCGATCCGACGACGATGCAGAAGCTCGGGCCGCTGATGGGCTCGGTGAATGCGAGCGGCGCCGCCGAGAAGGATGCGATCGCCTATGTCGCCTTTCTCGACGCCCAGCCGCAGGTCGACAAGGCGAAGAAGATCGGCGCGCAGGGCTACTGCATGGGCGGCGCACTCGTCGTGCGTTCGGCCGCGGCGGTGCCGGCCCGCGTCGGTGCGGGCGCGTCGTTCCACGGCGGCGCGCTGGTCACCGACAAGCCTGACAGTCCCCACCTGCTCGCGCCGAAGATCCACGGCCGCATGTACTTCGGCGTCGCGGCAAACGACGACCAGCGCCAGCCCGACGCGAAGACCAAGCTGCGCGAATCGTTTGCCGCCGCTGGTGTGCCGGCGCAGGTGGAGGTGTATTCCGCCCGGCACGGCTGGTGCGTACCCGACATGCCGAGCGAGGCCGGCGCGCCCATCTACGACGCGGCCGAAGCAGAGCGGGCATGGGCCAGGCTGCTCGAGCTCTACCGGGCTTCGCTCGCCTAGTCAGCTGCCGATCGGCGCCGGGCCCGGTTCGCTGAATGGTCGACGCAACGGCGACATCCGCGGCCGCACGCGCGCCAGGCGCCTATGGCGTCGTCGCCATCGTCCTCCATTGGCTGATCGCGCTGCTGATCGTCGTCGCCTTCTTCATCGGCCTGTCGATGGTCGGTCTGCCGTTTTCGCCGCAGCGTTTCCGCTTCTTCAATTGGCACAAGTGGCTGGGCATCGCGGTGTTGGCCCTGTCGGCGGCGCGGCTCGCGTGGCGTGCCACGGGCCATCCACCGCCGCCGGTGCCAGCCGGCATGCCCGCGTGGCAGCTCGCCGCATTCCGCGCCACGCACGTTGCTCTTCTACGCGCTCTTTTTCATCGTGCCGCTGCTCGGCTGGGCGTACACCTCGGCGGTCGGTGTTCCGGTCGTGTTTCTCGGCGTGCTGCCCTTGCCCGATTTCGTTCCGCGCGACAAGTCGTTCGGCGACGAGGTATTGAAGCCGCTGCACGAGGTCGCCTCGTGGCTCCTGGCTGCAGTCGTCGTCGTCCACGTGGCCGCGGCGCTCAAGCACCACTTCGTCGAACGCGACGGGCTGCTCGTTCGCATGTGGCCGTGGTGGCCGAGTCGGAGGCGAGCGTAGGCTGGCCGACTCGTGGACTCAAGCGGCCGCTGCAACGTACCAGGCGACCCCGGCGTCGTCTTCGCGCGCGCTGATGGCGCCCTCGTGTAGCAGGAAGTTGAGGCAGGCCAGGCTTTCACCCGTCGCCAGGCCGAGCAGCCCGGCGTCGGTCGCCACGATCGGCCGGCCGAAGAGCGCGGCGAAGATGTCGATTGCCCGCTTCGGCTCGGTCAGCAGCTCACGCAGCCGCGCCAGCGCCGCGTGCTGCGATGCCGCGAGATAGTCGAGCCGCGCATGCAGGCCACGAAAGCACTCGTTGTGCGCCGGCAGGACGAGGACGTCGTCCGGCACTTCGCGCTTCAGCTTGGCGAGCGAGGCAAACCAGTCGGCCATCGGGTTCGCGTCGGGCTCGAGCGGATAGACCGAGACGTTGGACGAAATCCGCGGCAGGACCTGGTCGCCCGAGATCAGCAGCTTGAGCTCGGGGCAATGAAAGCAGGCGTGCTCGGGCGAATGGCCGTTGCCGACGACGACACGCCAGTCGTGGTGGCCGATGCGGATCTGCTCGCCGTCCTCGATCCGCCGATAGCTGTCGGGCAAGGCATGGATCTGCTTGCCGAAGTTGCCGAAGCGGGCGCGATAGTTCTCGATCGCTGCCTCGTCCCAGCCGGCGCGCCGGTAGAAGCGCTCCGCGTCGGGCGGTGCCTCGCGACCGGTGTCGGAAATGAGGACGCGGCAGTTGAGGTATTCGAGCCGCGTCATCCAGAGGCGGCAATCGAACTTGCGCGTCAGCCAGCCGGCCATGCCGACGTGATCCGGATGCATGTGCGTCACCAGCACCCGCGTCACCGGCCGACGGTCGCTGGCGTTGGCGAACAGGCCGCGCCAGACGTCGGCGGTCTCTTCGGTGCGCAGGCCCGTGTCGACCAGCGTCCAGCCGGTGATGTCGTCGATGGCCCAGAGGTTGATGTGGTTCAGCACATACGGCATCGGCATGCGCAGCCAGCGCACGCCGGGCACGACCTCGAGCGACTTGCCGGGTTCGGGCGGCGCTGCGAACGGATAGACGAGGGTCGGCTTGGCGAGTGGTTCCATGGTCGGGTTCGCGTCAGCGCTGCGCCTTGTCTTTCGCGTTCTGGGCCTCGATCCGCTCGCGCGCGGCGCGCCAGTCGTCGTCGCCCCATTCGCGCAGCTCGTAGAAGTTGCCACCTGTCGCGAGCGCGGCACCGCCGTCCATCATGATGCTCTGGCCGGTGAGCCAGTCGCAATGGCCGGGCGCCATCAGGAAGGTGGCGAGGTTCTGCAACTCGCTCATCAACCCCGGGCGCCCCATCGGGTTGCGGGCCTTGCTGCGCGCGCCCGGCTCCTCGCCGGGATTGAGGCGCTTGCTCATCCCTTCGGTGGGAATCTCGCCCGGCCCGATCGTGTTCAGGCGGACGCCGAAGCCGGCCCACTCGACCGCGAGCGACTTGGTCATGATGTCGATGCCGGCCTTGCTCATCGCCGAGGGCACGACGTAGGGCGAGCCGTTGTCGACCCAGGTCGTGACGATGCTGACGACGTTGCGAAACGGCTGCCCCGGTTGCCACTGGCCGCTCTTCGCGGCGTTGACCCAGCGCTTGCCGACCGCCTGAGTGACGTAGAAGGTGCCGTGAAAGACGATGTTGGCGATGGCGTCGAAGGCCCGCGGCGAAAGGCTCTCTGTCGGGGCGATGAAATTGCCGGCAGCGTTGTTGACCAGGCCGGTCAGCCCGCCCGACGTCCACAGCGCCTCGACCATCTCCTCGACGGCCTGGGCGACGCGGATGTCGACGCCGAAGGTGTCGATGCGGCGCTCGGGGAAATCCCGTCGCCAGGCGGCTGCGGTTTCGTCGCAGACCGACTTGCGGCGGCCGCAGATCGCGACGTCGGCACCGAGGCGAAGGAACTGCTCGGCCATGCCCTGGCCGAGGCCGGTGCCGCCGCCTGTCACGAGAATGCGCTGGCCCGCCATCGATGGTTGCTGAAACATGTCGATTCCTTCCGCTCGTTGCCGAGCCTGGCCGTCCATTGTCGTGTCGCGAAGCGTATAAGCTGGACCCCCTCGCTTCCCACATCGATGGCGTCATTCGGCAGACGCGCCGCCAGTTCATGTCTGTCTTTGCCCCGAGTCTGAAAACATGAGTGCATCCGAGAATGTCAGTGTCGGCGCCTATGAGCTGATTTGCGGCGCCCGGGCGGCCGATCAGGGGGTCTTTGCTCCCACGCTGACCGTGGCCAGGCGTGCCTGGCCGAGCCGGCCGCGCATCATCGCGATGGCCCGCGGCACCTACGCGACGGAAGCGAGCGCGATCGAGTCGGCACGCGCCCAGGGCGTTCAATGGGTGAAGGACTTCGGCTAGCTGCGCTCGCGCGGCACTACGCGCGCAGGGGCAGCAGTGCCCCGATGGCCACGAACACCCCGCCGCAGGCTTGATTGAAGCGGCGCCCGACCCGCCGCAGCCAGGGGCTGATGCGATGCGCCACGCTGGCGATCGCCATTTCGGTCGCGAATTCGATCGCGGCGAATGTGCCGGCCATGACGGCGAACTGGACCAGCAGGCTTCGGGACGGGTCGATGAACTGGGGCAGGAACGCGGCGAAGAACAGGATCGCCTTGGGATTGGTCATCGCCGACAGCGCGCCTTGCTGGAACAGGGACCAGCGTGCCCGGGGCGGGGCAGATCGGTGTTCCTCCAGGCTGATGGCGGGCGAACGCCAGACCTGGATGCCGAGCCAGACGAGATAGGCGCCGCCGGTCCACTTCAGCACCGTGAGCCAGACCAGCGACGTCTTGAGCAGCGCGCCGATGCCGAACATCGACAGCGAAATGATGGTGATGAAGCCGATGCAGCCACCCAGCACCGTGAAGAGCGCCTTGTGACGGCCGTGGAGCGCGCCATGGGTCAGGGCCAGCAGGCCATTGGGACCCGGCGACAGCGAGAGTCCGATCGCCGCGAGAAGGTAGATGAGCCAAGTGTGAAGGTCCATGCGGCCATTATTGAGGCAGGTGCAGGCTCGGCGGAGCGGCGGTAACTGTGCGGTAACGGCAACGCGGCTATACCGGCCGCTCCTGCGTCGGATGCGAGCGGCGGGCAGTTGCCTGCCGTCGCGCAGACCACCACACTGCCGAGCATGCCCCGTGCCCTCGCCATCGCCGGCAGCCCGCGTCTCGATCCTTCGTCGACGTGGCAGCTGCGCTTGCTGGACCGACCGGCGCTGTTCGCCACGGCGCCGACGCGCTCGATCGCCTTGCGGCCGAAGGACGCGGCGCTGCTCGCCGTGGTCGCGCTGTCGGGGCCGATCCAGAGCGATCGGCTCGGCGCCATGCTCTGGCCGACGGCGACCGCGCGCCAGGCCGACACCAGCCTGCGCCAGCGCCTGTTCCGCTTGCGCCGCGAAGCCGGCAAGGCGCTGGTCACGAGCGGTTCGCCGGTGAGCCTGGCGCCGGGCGTGAGCCATGACCTGACGACGACCCTCGAGCAGATCCACCAGGACGAGCACGCCGGCCAGGGCGAATTGCTCGGCGATCTCGATTTCGACGACCTTCCCGAGCTCGCCGCGTGGCTTCAGCGCCGAGCGCGAGAAATGGCGCCAGCAGCGTGACAGCGCGCTCGCCGCCGCGGCGGCGTCGTGCGAGAAGGCGGGCGCGGTCGCGCGCGGCCTGGCCTATGCGCAGCGCCTGGTCGAGAGCGACCCGCTGGCGGAGCACAGCCAACGCCGGCTGATGCGCCTGCACTATCTGCGCGGCGACCGGGCGGCGGCGATCGCCGCGTTCGAGCGCTTCGAGCAGCGGCTGAAGGACGAGCAGGGCAATCGGCCCTCGGCCGAGACGATCGAGCTGCTGGCGACGATCGAGCGCGGCGCCGCGACCTTGCCGGCGCGCCGCGCCGTCGTTCCGGCCAGCCTGATCCGACCGCCCCGCCTGGTCGGCCGCGCGGGCGAGCTGCAGGCGCTCGACCACGCCTGGTCGGCGCGCCGCGTGTTCCTGCTCGTCGGCGAGGCCGGCATCGGCAAGAGCCGGCTGATGCAGGAATTCGCGGCCGGCCGCGCCGGCGTGCTCGCCATCTAGCGCGCGTCCGGGCGACGCCGGCATCGCCTATGCCGTGCTGGCGCGCCTGCTGCGCGCCTTGCTGGCCGAGCACGGCGTCGCGGTCGACAGCCGCCGCGCCCACGAGCTCGCACTGGTCCTGCCCGAGCTCGGCCAACCGGTCGCGCTCGCCGGCCAGGCGCAGCGCCTGCTGTTGCTGCGCGCGGTCGATGCCACGCTGGTCGACGCGGTCGCCGCCGGCCTGCGCGCCGTCGTCGTCGACGACCTCCACTTCGCCGACGACGCCAGCATCGAATTCCTGCAGTCGCTGGTGCAGTCGGACACGCTCGCCACGGTGCTGTGGGGATTCGCGCAGCGACCCGCCGAGGCCGGCGCCGCGGTGACGCAGATGCGGCGCGCGCTCGAGGAGGCGGGACGGATCGAAGCGGTCGCGGTCCAGCCGCTCGATCTGGCGCAGCTCACGACGCTGATCGAGTCGCTCGGCCTGCCCGAGCTCGACGTCGCGCAGCTGGCGCCGGCGCTGCTCAAGCACAGCGGCGGCAATTCGATGTTCGCGCTCGAGACGCTGAAGGACCTGATGCTTTCCGGGCAAGCTGCGGCGCTGGCGGCGGGCGCGCGCCTGCCGCAGCCGGTCACCGTCGGCGCGCTGGTCGAGCGCCGGCTGGCGCAGCTGTCGAGCGAGGCGCTGCGCCTGGCGCGAGTCGCCGCCCTGGCAGGCCCGGACTTCAGCGCCGAGCTCGCGACCGCGGTGCTCGAGGCGCACCCGCTCGACATCGCCGAGCCCTGGCGCGAGCTCGAGACGGCGCAGGTGATTCGCGACGGCGCCTTCGCGCACGACCTGATCTTCGAGGCGACGCGCAAGTCGGTGCCGGGGCCGATCGCCCAGCTGCTGCATCGGCGCATCGCCACGCATCTGCTCGCGCGCCAAGCGCTGCCCGAGCGGATCGCGCCGCACTGGGCCGGCGCCGCCGAATGGCAACGCGCCGGCGAGGCCTACAGCGCGGCGGCGATGCGCGCGCGCGAGGCGTCGCAGCGCTCGCACGAGGTCGAATGCTGGCGCCTCGCCAGCGACGCATTCGACAAGGCCGGCGCGGCCGAGCGGGCATTCGACGCGCGCTGCGAAAGCATCCACGCGCTGATCGTCGTCCACGGCGTCAGCCATGCCCACGCGGTGATCGATTCGCTGCTCGCCGCCGCGCGCTCCGACGCGCAGCGCGCCGCCGCGCTGATCGCCAAGGCGACCGCCGCGCTGATGGCCGCCGACCATCCGGCGGGAATCGCCGCGGCGACGGCGGCGGCGGCGCTGGCGCGCGGCTTCGATTCGCCGTGGCCGGGCTTCGACGCGGCGCGTCTGCATGCCGTCGGCCTGGCCCAGGCCGGCCGTGCCGTCGAAGCGCTGGCCGTGATCGAGCCGTACCGGCCGCTGGTGACGAGCGAGGCGCGCGCCCGAGCAGCGCGGTCGCTTCTGGGCCGACTACGCCTATGTGCTCAACACCGCGCGGCGCCTGCGCGACACCGCCTTCGCGTTGCAGCAGGCGATTGACAACGCCTCGGCGCTGGGCGACATCGCCGAGCTCGCCACGCTTACGTCGAACCTGGCGACGGTCAAGGGCAACCTCGGCCAGGTGCCCGAGGCGCTGGCGCTCGCCCTGCGCTCGCTGGCGCTGCAGGCGCAGCTCGGCGTGACCGAAGGGCCGGAAGGCGCCGTGGTCGAGACCTACGCCGGCCTGTACTGCGCCATGGTCGGCCGCTACGGCGAGGCGCTGCAACGGCTCGACACTGCCGTCGCCTGCTTCGTGCGCGACAAGCAGCCGGTGTGGATCGCGGTCGCGTCGAACCACAAGGCGCAGTTGCTGATCGACCTCGGCCAGTTCGCGCGCGCGCGCCAGGCGCTCGACTACGAGCGGCCGCCGATCGACCACCTGCGCGCGCGCGGGGCGACGATCGCGGCGCGGATCGCGCGCG
This sequence comes from uncultured beta proteobacterium, assembly GCA_963766315.1. Taxonomy (GTDB): domain Bacteria; phylum Pseudomonadota; class Gammaproteobacteria; order Burkholderiales; family Burkholderiaceae_C; genus Schlegelella_A. The sequence goes on along the minus strand of CAVXZM010000004.1, from coordinate 93,869 downwards.
CGCTCGGCCAGACCGGGCAAGCGCAATTGAGCACGGCGCTGACCGAGCTCGGCCCGGGCGCCGACCCGCACGTGCGCATGCACGTGCTGCTCGACGATGCCGCCAGCGCCGATCCCGCGGCCGGCATGCAGCGCTGCGACGAAGTGCTGCAGACGGCGCTGGCGCTCGAGTTCGCGGGCGTCGCGATGAAGGCGCGGATCCTGCGCGCGCACGCCCAGAGTCGCGCCGGCGATACCGCCGCTGCGGCCGCGGCGATGCACGAGCTGGTGCGCGACTTCGAGCAGGTGCAGCCGGCCGATCTCTATTTCGGCCACGCCTGGTGGCTGGCGGCCCAGGTGTTCGAGGCCAACGGCGACGGCGACCAGGCGCTGATGGCGCTCGCGCAGGGCGCGCTGTGGGTGCGGCGCACGGCGCTGCCGAACGTGCCGGAGCCGTTTCGCGACAGCTTCCTGCAGCGCAACCCGACCAACCGCGCGCTGCTCGCCGCCGCCGACCGGAGGTTGACGCAGTAACGCGCCGGTAACGCGGTCGCGCCTACCTTGCAGGCGTCACGGGCGAACGTCGCCCGCGTGGCGTAGGAGGGTGACCATGCGCAAAGCGTTCCAGCGGCCCGGGATCGGTTCGATCGCCTGCATCCTCTTCTTCCTCGCGTCGAGCCCGGCCCGATCGGCCGGCGTGAACTGGACCGGCGGCACGAGCTTCTGGGACGTGGTCACGAACTGGTCGTCGAACCCGCTGCTGCCCGGCGCCGCCGACGACGTCATCGATCGACGTCGCCGGACGTGCAGACGATCACCTATCGGTCCGGCACCGACACGATCAACAGCCTGGCCATCAACGGCGACGACCTGCTCGCCATCACCGGCGGCAGCCTCACCGTCGCCACCACTTTCGCCAGCGCCACCAGCATCGGCATCTCGGGCGGCACGCTGGCGCTTAACGGCGCCTCGAGCATGGCCTCGTTCGCGCAAGAGCGGCGGCACGCTCGGCCGGCGCCGGCAGCGGCGTCGTCGCCGGTCCCTCGAGCTGGCTCGCCGGCACGCAGTCGGCACCGGCACGACGCAGTACGACGGCGCGCTGTCGCTGTGCGGCGCTGGCAACAAGCTGCTCTCGGCCGGACGCACCGTGACCCTCAACGGCACGACGACCTGGGGCGGCAACACCGCTGCCAACAACAATGCGCTGCAGTTCGCCGGCGCCACGCTCAACAACCGTCGGCACGTTCAACGACCAGAACGGCTTCGCCTCGTTCATCGATCCACGTCACCGGCACCAACGCGTTCAACAACATCGGCACCTACAACAAGCAGGCGAACACCGTCACCTCGGTCGAGGCCGTTCTTCAACAACACCGGCACGGCCAACATCAACGCCGGGACGATGCTGTTCCAGGGAATCAGCACGACCTCGAGCACGGGGGTCTTCAACCTCGCCGCCGGCGCGACGCTCGAGTTCAGGAACGGCAGCCACACCCTCGACAACCCGACGATCAAGGGCCCCGGCACCTTCATCGTCAGCACGGAAAACGTCGGCGCCGACGCCGTGGTGACGCTGAACGGCGGCACGCTGACATCGCCGTTCCTGTTCAGCGGCAGCACCATCACCGGCACCGACCGCACCTTCCAGGGCCCGGCGACGTGGACCGGCGGCAGCTTCTCCGGAACCGCCGTCACGACGTTCGCCAACGACGTGACGATCTCGGGCCCGAACCCGAAGCTGACCGTCGGCGGCGGCACGGTCAACCTCGAAGCGACGACGACCTGGGCGGGCAACACCGCCGACAACAACAGCTCGATCCAGTTTTGGAACGGGGCGACGATCAACAACCATGGCACCTTCAACGACGCCAACACGTTCGCGTCGTTCATCGAGAACGTCAACGGCGGCCCGCACAACTTCAACAACATCGGCACCTACAACAAGCAGTCGAACACGATCACGACGGTCGAGCTCGGCGTCGCCTTCAACAACTCGGGCGTGGTCAACGTCAACGCCGGCTCGTTCCGGCCCTCGGGCGGCACGAGCACGGGAACGTTCAACGTCGCCGCAGGCGCGGTCCTCGACTTCAAGAACGGCAACAACGTCCTGAATGGCGTGACGACGCAGGGCGCTCGGCACCCTGGCGATCAGCAGCGACCTGGTCGGCGGCGATGCGCTCGTCACCATCAACGGCGGAACCCACACCACGCCGTTCGCCTTCAGCGGTAGCGTGCTGAGCGGCGATGCGCACACCTTCCAGGGCCCGGTGACGTGGACCGGCGGGACGATCACCGGCGCCGGCACGACGACCTTCGCCAACGACGTCACGATCTCTGGCGTCAATACCAAGGCGGTCGCCAACGCACGCGTCCTGAACCTCGACGGCACGACGACCTGGAGCGGCAACACCGCAGCGAACAACAACTCGATCCAGTTCACGAACGGCGCGACGATCAACAACCACGGCACCTTCAACGACGCGAACGCGTTCGCGTCGTTCATCGAGCACAACGTCGGCGGCCCGCACAACTTCAACAACCTCGGCACCTACAACAAGCTGATGAACACCGTGACGACGGTCGATTTCGGCGTCGTCTTCAACAACTCCGGAACGCTCAATCTCGACGCCGGGACGATGCGCTTCATCACCGGCACGCAGGGCCCGACCGGCACGGTCAAGGTCGCGAGCGGCGCGACCTACCAGCACGACGCCAACAGCACGATGGGCACGCTGGTCACCGCCGGCACGCTCAACCTCGGCGTCAACACGCTGACGATCTCGCGCGACTACGACAACGCCAACTTCGGCAGCGGCAACGCCTTCAACCGCCGCGCCAATGTCGTCACCAGCGGCGCTGGCAACCGTCTCGTCGCCGCCGGCGACGCGAACCAGGGCATCAGCGGCGCAGGAGTGGCGAGCGGCAACACGGCGACGCCGACGCTCACGATCGGCAACGTCCACGTCGGCAGCACGACCTACTCGTACAACATCGCCAACACCGGCACGACCGGCCCGGCGCTGCGCGGCGCGATCCAGACCAGCGTCAACGGCGGCAACATCACTGACCCGCGCCTCTCCGGCAGCGGCGTCGGCGCCGGCAACTGGGGCCCGCTCGCGACCGGGGCCTCGCTCGCGCGCGACGTGGTCGTGACGGTCGGTGCGGCCGGCTCGCTCGCGCCGCTGAGCGGCCAGTCGGTGGCGATCGTCAACAACTTCGAGAACACGCGCGGCCAGGTCCTGACGTTCGGGCTGGCACCGGGCGCGGCAGCCTATCGCCTGGCCGAGGCGAACACGCTCGGCGCGATCGCCTTCGGCAACGTCCACGTCGGCGACAGCGTGAGCCAGGCATTGACGATCAGCAACGTCGCGGCCAACGACGGCTTCTCGGAAAAGCTCAACGCCGGCTTCGCCAGCGCCAGCGACCCGCGCATCACGTTCGCCGGCAGCGTCGGCCTGCTCGGCGCCGGCGCCAGCAATAGCAGCAGCATGACCGTCGGCCTGAACACCGCCGCCGCCGGCAGTGTCAACGGCACGGTCGGCGTCAACTTCGCCTCCGACGGCAGCGGCACCAGCGGTCTCGGCATCACGGCGCTGCCGAGCCAGTCGGTCGGCGTGACTGGCGTGATCCAGGCGGGCGGCAGCATCTTTCGCCTGGCGAGCGCGAGCGCGGCGCAGCCCAACCCGATCGACTTCGGCAACGTCCGGATCGGCAGCAGCGCGACCCAGGCGCTCTCGATCACCAACCGCGCGCCGAACGACGGCTTCTCGGAGCGGCTCAACGCCTCGATCGGCGGCGCCACCGGCGGCGTCACCGCCGGCGGTGCGTTCAGCCTGCTCGGCCCGCAGGCCACCAACAACACCAGCCTCGTGGTCGGCATCGATACCGCGAGCGCCGGCGCGCGCAGCGGCAGCGCGACGATCACCCTGGCCTCCGACGGCAGCGGCACGAGCGGCCTCGGCGTCACGCCGCTGCCTTCCCAGAACGTGACCGTGAGCGGCGCCGTCTATCGCCTCGCCAACCCGGCGCTAGTGCCCTCGTCGGTCACGCTTGCGGCGCGCGTCGGCGATGCCGCGCCGGCCGCCGCCCTCGGCGTCACGAACGTCTCGCCCGACGTCTTCACCGAGCGCCTGAACGCGAGCTTCGCGGGAGTCAGTGCCGGATTCGCCGGCTCCGGCGCGATCACCGGATTGGCGGCGGGCGCGTCGAGCAACGCCCTCAGCGTGTCGCTGAATACCGCCAGCGCCGGCAGCTTCGCCGGGACCGCCGGTGTGGGCTTCGTGTCGAGCGGCGCGGGCACGACCGGTGCTGCCGACCTCGCGCTCCCGGGCCAGAGCGTCGCCCTGACCGGACACGTCTACACGCCGGCAGTCGCCCAAGCAAACACCACTACCGTCGACTTCGGCATCGTCCACCGCGGCGACGTGGTCGCCGAGCGCGCTGTCTCGGTGACCAACGGCGCGGCGGTGAGCGCCGCCAACGACACCTTGCGCGGCTCGATCGGCGGCGCGTCGGCCGGGTTCACCGCCAGCGGCACCTTGTCCGGCGTCGCCGCAGGCGCGACCGATGCGACGAGCCTACGCGTCGGCATCAACACCGTCACGGCCGGCATCTTCGCCGGCTCGGCGACCGCGAACGTCACGAGCCATGACGCCGAGCTCGCCGACCTCGCGCTCGGCAGCACGACGATCGCCTTGAACGGCCAGGTCAACAACTTCGCCGAAGCCTCGCTCGCCAAGACCGGCGCCGGCACGCTGAGCCACGTCGGCAACACCTACACGCTCGACTTCGGCACCCTGGCGTTCGGCGCCGGCGCGCAGGCGGCGAGCCTGAGCGTCCTGAACAGCGCCATCGGTCCGGCCGATCTGCTGAGCGGCAGCTTCGACCTAAGCGGCCTGGGGAGCGGCTTCACGTTGTCGGGCGTTGGCTCGTTCTCCGACCTGGTGGCCGGCGCCGCGTTCGACGGCCTCGGCGTTCGCTTCAGCGACGCCGCCGAGGGCGTGTTCCTGACGACGCTCGTGCTGCACGCCTCGGGCAGCAATGCCAGCGGCTTCGTCGGCGCTCTCGACGACACCGTGCTGGTGCTTCGCGGCGACATCGGCGTGACGGCGGCCGTCCCCGAGCCCGAGACCTACGCCCTGCTGCTCGCCGGCCTGCTCGTGATCGGGCGGGTCGCGCACGCGCGGCGACAGCGCCCGGCGGCGTCATGAATCATTTCGTGACGCCGGTCACGTCCCGTTGCAGAGCGCCGTGGCCCGACAACCGGCGGGCGTTCGAAACCCTTGAATGAGGGGAGCACAGCCGGTTTCAGCCACCGTACAAGAGCCGTCCAGCAGCCATCGAATGCGTGTCATGACCCCGAGAAGGCCGATGGACCACGAATCCGACCCGTTTGCCAAGGCGCAGGCAAAGGCGCGGACGGCCGCATCGTTCGAGCCGGTCGGAGCCGACGAGACGAGCTGGCGAGCGTCCTCGTTCGACCTCGCGCAAGGGCTCGACGTCAAGGTGATGCAGTCCAAGCTCTCGGCGGAAACGCTGCACCGGCTGTTCGGGTCCTAGCGCTGGTCGCGGCCGGCGCGAAGTCTCGTCAGCGCCGATGGCCGATCACGAGGTCGTTGCGACCGCTCCGGTCGACTCCCTTCACCAGCCATAGCGGACGATTGGCGAAATCGACGGCGACCCCGGTCTTGCCGTCGGCCGGCCGCAGGCCTCGCTCGAAGACCGAGGTCGACGGCATGTAGCGCAACGCCACGCCGGTGCGGCGTCGATTCGACCGGTTCGCCTTCGCGCCGTGGATCATGTAGACGTCGTGCAACGACATCTCGCCCGGCTGCAACTCCAGGTCGACCGCGCTTGATTCGTCGACCGCGCCCGCGGCCAGGCGCTGGTTCAGCGTCAGGTCGCTGCGCTCTTCGTGCAGATGCTGGTGCAGCTGCCTGTCGACATGCGAGCGCGGGATGACGCGCAGGCAGCCGTTGGCGACGGTCGACTCCTCGAGCGCCACCCACACCGTGCAGTTGGCGAGCGGGCGGATCGGCCAGTAGTGGCCGTCCTGGTGCCAGGGCGTCTCGTAGCCCTCGGCGGCGGGCTTGCAGAACACATGGCAGCCCCAGAGGATGATGTCGTCGCCGAGCACGCCGCTGACGAGCTCGACGATCTCCGGATCGCGCGCCAGCTCGAGAAAGGCACGGCTGCCGCGAACGCCCTCGCCGTTGTCGCCTTCGACGTGCGCCGAGACCAGTTTTTCGGGACGCACGCCCGGGTTGTCGCGCAGCAGACCATCGAGCGCCGTCACCATCGCGGCGCTCCGCGCGGCGGGCAGACGAAAGCGCGGAATCACCCAGCCTTCGCTGCGGTAGCGGGCGATCTCGTCGTCATCGAGTCGGGCCATGGCGCGATGCTGCCAGACTCCGGGCACCAGTGACTCGGGAGAATCGATGGACGCAACGCGGATCCGCTTCGACGATGGCGCCGCCTACGAAGAGTTCATGGGCAAGTGGAGCCAGCTCGCGGGCGACACCTTCCTGCGCTGGCTCGCCCCGCCCGGTCGCTGGCGCTGGGTCGACGTCGGCTGCGGCAACGGCGCGTTCACCGAAATGCTGCTCGAGCGCTGCTCGGCGGCGCAGGTCGAAGGCATCGATCCTTCGCCGGAGCAGCTTGCGTTTGCGCGCGCGCGTTTCGCGACGCACCCGGTCCGGTTCCAGGTGGGCGACGCGATGGCGCTGCCGTATGGCGACGCCGCGTTCGACGCCGCCGTGATGGCGCTCGTCATCTTCTTCGTTGCCGATCCGGCCAAGGCCGTGGCCGAGATGGCGCGGGTCGTCCGGCCCGGCGGCAGCGTGTCGAGCTACGCCTGGGACATCCTCGGCGGCGGCTTTCCGTTCAATGACCTGCAGGAGGAAATGGCAGCGCTCGGTCCGGCGCCGATCTGGCCGCCGAGCGTCGAAGCGTCGCGGCGGGAGACGATGCGCGCGCTCTGGTCGGACGCGGGATTGGTGCGCGTAGAGACGCGCGCGATCAGCGTCGAGCGGACCTTCGATGATTTCGACACTTTCTGGAAGATCGCGCAAACGGGTCCGCGGCTGTTGCCGCGCATCACCGCGATGTCATCGGGTGAGCGCGAGCTGTTGAAGGAGCGACTGCGGGGCCGGCTGACAGCCGACGCGAACGGCCGGATCGTCTGCCGCGCGCGCGCCAACGCGATCAAGGGCGAGGTCGCTCAGAAGTAGTGGCGCCAGTCGAAGATGACGCGGATGCCGATCGAATAGATGGTGTCGAACTTCACCGCCGGCGCGCCCGGAGGCCAGGTCACGGCGGTGTGTTTCGGAACCTCGGCGCCGGCGAAGAGCTGGAACAGTATGGCCGAGCTCTGCTTGGTGTCGAACGCGCGATAGGGCCGGTATTCGAGGATCGGCAGGTCGAAGCGGATCGACCTGAAGTCGACCACTCGCGCCTCGGCGCCGGGGGTCGCTCCCGCCACGACGGTCGTGTTCTCGAAGCCGTAGCCGTAGAAGGTCGCGCCGAGCTCGCGCCCGAGCACGAACTGGAAGCGGCCGATCCCGGTCGCCCATCCGGCCTGCCACGGGATCAGGCCGCCGTTGCCGGCGGTCACCGCCATGCCGGTGTAGGTCTCGGGCGAGATGAAGTACAGCGGCGAGAGCAGCAGCAGATCGCCGGGGATGAGGTAGAACGGCATGCGCACCCGGGTGCTGATGCCGATGCGCGAGCGGACCGCCGCGGCGCCGCCGGCGGCTTCGAGTGCGGGCGATGTCGCCGGCATGTCGTTGCGTCGAGCGCGAATCGGCGCGCAGGCCGATCTGCCCGAACACCAGCCCGTCGCCCGATTCGCTGACGACGCCGTCGAGGCCGAGGCCGGCGCGAAAGGCCAGCTCACCGCCGCCGATCACGCCTTTCGACGTGACCGCGGGGACGTAGCCGCCGTCGATGGCGCTGATGTCGGCGGAAGAGACGACGCCGATGAACGGCCCGATCTCGGCGCGAAAGCGCGGCATCGATCCGAGGCCCGGGCCGAGCCCGGGCACCGGCGTCTGGGCCAGCGTTTGCGTGAGCAGCGTCACCGCTTCGGGCGTGGCGCGAATGCCTTCGTCGCGACGCACGAAGACGTTGTTCCTGCACACGTCGAACGCGTCGGGCTCGGGCGGCGCCGCGTGCGTGGGCGGAATCAGCGTCACGCCGGCGCGACCGGTCGCCTCGTCGATCACCTGCGCGAGGCTGTCGCGGACGGCGGCTGCGGCGCGCTCGGCGTCCTCCGGGCGCATGTGCGCGTCGCCCATCAGCACCACCGAGTGGCTGCCGCCGTTCCAGGTAAAGGCTTCGAGGCCGGCATCGTTGTAGTAGTCGTGCGTGCCCTTGCGCTGCGACACGTCGCCCCAGGTTCCGGCGACGTGGCCGGAGGCAAAAGTGTCCTCGAGGAAGTGGAGGCCGAAGGCCTCGTCGGCGAGCATCGCGCGTGCCAGCGCCTGCCGCTCGCCGGGCGCCAGCTGCTCGCTCGCCAGCCGCGAGGCCTTCTGCAGCGCACTCAGGTGGAACCAGGCGTAGACGCCGACGGCGTTGATCTCGGCGCCGGGAGCGAGCGTCAGCTCGGCGTAGCCTCGGCCGGTCGTGTCGGTGCTCGGCCGGGGCAGCAGGAAGTGGGCGTTGTTGGAACCGGCGCGGGTCGAGTACTGCGGGTCGGCGCGTTGCAGACGCGTGTCCGAGATTCGCAAGGCGTTGATGCGGTTGGCGCGGCGCGTTTCGTCCTCGACCCGGCGCTGCAGGTCGCCGACGACGTCCGGGCTGAGCAGGTTCACTTCTGACGGCCGCGCGGTGACGGCGACCTGGCTCAGGTCCACCTTCAGCTGCGCCGCGACGTCGGCGACCTGGAGGATCCACTCGGTCTTGAGAACGCTGTCGAGCATGTTCCTGCTCGAGCACGAGTGGTCGCCGGCGATGGCCGTGAATGCCGCCCAGTCGATGCATGCCGGCGCGACGCCCTGCTGCGTATCGCCGCCTTGCGCGCACAGCCGCTGCTCGTTGCCGACGCGGGCCTCGCCCCAAAGGCGATCGAACTGCGCCTTGCGCTCGGCGTCGAGCCTTTCGACCGCGAGCACCGCGATGTCGCGATGCTCGGGATACACCCATGCGTGCGCGGGCGCCGCGGCGAGGATCAAGCCCGCAGCCAGCGCCGAGGCGAAGGCCGTGGGACCGGTCGACAGCATCATCCGGACCCTCTCTACCTGGCGCGAGCGGCAAGATCTTCTTCGACGAAACGAAGAATCGCTTCCAGCAGCGCTTCGCGCGGATAGGCATTCTGGGTCACGAACAGCGAGCCGATCGTGTCATGCGTGCGCGCGATCGGAATGGCGATCGCCCAGTGATCGGCGTTGAGGTAGCCGAGCAGCGTCGATCCCGGGATGAGCTGGTCATAGAAGATCACCTGGCTGTCGTTGCGCCCGTCGATCCGGCTCAGCTTGTCGTTGAACCCGCGCAGGATCGACGAGATTCGCTCCGGCTGCGGCAAGGTCACGACGGAGTACGTCGGCACGTCGCGCGGAAGCGGGTTCTGGGCCAGCCACGCTCGTCGCACGGCGGGTCGCAGGCTCGCCACGCCGCCGCCGTCTCCGGGATCACACGCCGCCCCGGGAAAATGGAGCAGCAGGTCGGCCTGGTATTGCTCGGCATCGTTGGCGAGCGGCGAGCCTCCCACCGCACCGGCGACGCTCACGACGGCGGCGATGCGGCTGCGAATCTCCGGATGACGGACGATCGCCTCGAGGACATCGGGAGTACCCTTCGAGTAGCCGACAAGCACGAGGCGAGGCGCGCCCGGCTCGGCGGCCATCGCCATGACGGCGTCGCGAATCTGGCGCGCGTTGGTGATCGTGCCCGACAGGGCATCGACCTTGATCGTCTGCAACCCGTAGCCGTACTTGCGGACGTGCTCGAGCGCCGTCCCCTGCGGCTCCAGCCAGCGCGCGACGCAGTCGTAGCCGATGCCAGGCACCAGCGCCGCGATCAGGTGACGGCTCGATGCGCCGAGATGAACCGCCTGGCCGGTCCCCGCCGGCTCGGGAACGAGTCGGGTCATCGCGTCGTCGCAGGGACGCAGGTCGGGCACCTCGCCGACGCGCGCCGCGAGCACGGCGCAGTAGATCTCGCGGAATCGGCCGCGCTTGTCCTGGACCTCGGCTTGTACTGCCGGCACCAGGATCAACGGCGGCGTGTCGGTCGAGAACGGCACCAGTGGCGCACTCGCGCAGCCGGACAACAGCAGTGCCAGCGCGGCGAGGAAGGACGATCTCGTGCACGACCTCCGGCCGTTGCCGCGCAGGGGCGGCACGAGCTTGCGCAGAGAGGAGCCCATCGGCGCTGATTCTGGGCCCAACGCGCTTCGTGCGAACGTGTCTCGCGGCGAAAACCCCGGGGCAGTACCATCGCCTTCAAGGCAACGGCAGGGGGTAAGAGATGGCACGACCGACGCGGCGACAGCGCAAGACGACGCAAGGCGCGCCGATCCGGTGCCGCCCCGCACTGCTTGCAATTGCCGCGCTCGCGCCGATGGCCGCCAGCGCACAAGTCGCGCCGACCAGCCTGCCGATACCGGGTGACCCGGCCTGGCACTACACCGCAACGATCTATGCTTACCTGCCGTCGGTCGGCGGCTCGTCGCCCTTTCCCGCCGACTCGGGGGCACCAGCCTCAACGTCACCGCGGAGGACATCCTCAACCGGCTGAAGCTCTTCGCGATGGGAACGTTCGGTGCCCATAACGGCACCTGGGGCATCTTCACCGACGTGGTGTACCTTCATTTCGGCGGCGATAGCGCGAACAGTCGTCAGTTCACGATCGGCAACATCGGCCTGCCCGCCGATGCGAGCGCGAGTCTCAACTGGGACCTCAAGGGTTCGGTCTGGACGGTCGCGGGCGAATATCGCGTTGCGTCGGCGCCCTCTTGGACCCTCGATGTTCTCGGCGGTACGCGCCTGTTCGACATGCACGAGAAGCTCGACTGGGCCATTTCGGGGTCGATCGGGCCGCTCGATCCGCTGGCGCGTTCAGGCAGCGCGTCGCTCTCGCAGAGCACGTTCGACGTCATCGTCGGCGCCAAGGGCCGCTATGCATTCGGCGCGGAGCGCGCGTGGAGCGTGCCGTTCTATGTCGACATCGGCACCGGCCAGTCGCACAGCACTTACCAGGCCGCTGCCGGTCTCGCCTACGCGTTCAAGTGGGGTGAGATCACGGCCATGTACCGCTATCTCGGCTACAGCATGAAGTCGGGCAAGGCGTTCGACGAGATCCATTTCGCCGGTCCCGCTCGTCGGCGCGACATTTCGCTGGTAGTGCCGCCCGCGCGGCGGTCGGCTCGACACGCGTCTTCATCTGCATTGAGGACGCAATCGCGCGCATGCGCCGTCCTACAACCTATTGGGGATTGTTGGTGTGTAGCCATGCGAGTTCACTCGCGCCTTCTCTCAGGAGGTCCACATGGCTGATCGAATTTCCACCAAGCCCGAGGGCAACGGGCGCGATGCATACAAGCTCGAGCTGGTCGGTCTCGCGAACGACGAGCGGCCGAAGATGGCCGTGCAGCTCAGCGACGCCAACAACAAGGCGCTCGCCGTGCAGCCGGTCGAGGCCGATGGCAGCTTCGCGATTCCGCCCGAGGTGCTCAAGCGCGCCAGCCGCGTGACGATCGGCGCCGCCGACGACAAGGGCGGCGTCCGGAGCGATGCCTCGGTCAGCTACCGCGCGAGCGAGTTCGCGGCGCAACTGAAGGACGGGACGCTCGCGCTGGCCGAAGGCACCTGGTCGCGCTTTCGCTTCCAGTGGGTCTGCGTCAGCGGCAAGGTGCAGGCGTGCTGGCGCCGGCGGTGGTGGTACGACAGCATCATCACGGCCGCGACGACGGTCAAGAGCCGGGCGAGCACGCAGGCGCTTCGCCTGTCTTCGATCTCGCGTGTCGCTCAGACGACGCTCGAGCAGCGCAGCACGCCGTCGCTCAACGACCTGATCGCCTGGCCGGTGCGCTGCGCGATGGTGTGCCTGGGCAGCGTCGAGGTTTATCGCCGCACCTGCTGCTGCTGGCCGATCGTCTACGCCGACCCGCGCATCGACGACCTGATCCGCGACCTCGAGAACTATGTCGAACGGCTGCCCAAGTTGCCGCCGCCGAAGCGCGTCTTCCCGCCGCCGCCTCCTCCCGGCGATCCGCTCGAGACGCCTTTCTTCAAGGGCGGCGCGCTCAACGAGCTGGCGCTCAACGCGACCCAGGATCTGCACGCGCTCCGCGCGATGCCGCGCGAGCAGGCGGCGCAGTACATCAACTCGCGCGCCTATCTGTTCCATCGGCTGTGCAGCTGCAGTGCGGCGGGCAAGGTCGCGAGCGGAACGATCCAGCTCGACGGCAGCTTCAACATCTGCTGGCACGAGCCGCTGCACCTGCTGCTGCCCAACTGCTACGAGCAGTACGCCTACGTCGTCAAGCAGACCATCGGCGGCAGCACGACGACGATCTACGACGGCCTCGCCGCCGGCGCCTGGTACGCCGCCGGCGATCACCCGACGCTGAGCTCGTACAACGGCCGCGCGTTCACCTGCACCGAGACCGGCAGCGGCGACGGCGACGCCGAGGTCTTCCTCGACCTGATCGGCGACACCGAGAGCCACGAGCTGACGACGCCCGCGTCGACCGGCTGGGACCGCGTTGCCACGCCCGACGCGACCTCGGGCCTGCTGTTCCCGAACGTCGGCCCGAACAACAGCCACTTGCGCAACCTCGGCGGCGGCATCGAGCTGAAGTTCATCTTCACCCTCGGCATGAAGGATCCCGCGGTCGGCGCGCAGTACTACCGCGTCAGCGTCTGCGAAGCCGACGCCAACGGCAACCCGACCGGTGACCGCTACTACTACGGCGACGGCCTGGCGTGGGAGAAGATCGTCGGCCCCAACATCGTTCCCGAGTCGCTCGGCCCGATGACGGTGGGCACCGAGGCCAACCTCTACCGCATCCCGTACAGCAACGAGCCGTGGGTCGGCTCGGTGCGCCATCACGCGCTGATCAATACCTTCCTTCCCGCGCTCAACGTTCCGGCCGACACGCCCGCGAACCTGGCGATGCCGGCGGTGAATCATCTCGTCACGCTCGAAGTGTTCGACGCCGCCGGCGCGCGCCTGCGGCCGCTCGGCACGCCGGCGTCGGGCCAGCCCGGCACCGAGCACGCCAAGGCGTTCAAGTTCCGGCGCTGGTTCCAGCCGGCGGGCAGCCCGGGCGACGACACGGTCGAGGTGCCGTTCGCGGCGCTCACCCATCTCTTCTGCTGGGACAACCGCGCGCCGGTCGCGAACATCGAGCGGCTGGTGATGAACAGCACGGCGTCGAACGAGGAGTGCCAGTTCCTGCAAGGCCCGGGCGACTCGACCTTCGCGGTCGAGTACCGCGCCTACGTCGCCGAGGAGCGCTTCCAGTACGGCCACGGCATCCGCTGGATCCGCGGCCTGAACCACACGGCGACGAACGGCGGCGAAGGCGTGCTGGCGACGCCGCTCAGCCCGAGCAACGTCGGCAAGCCGCCGGCGCTGCCGGTCAACAGCGGCAGCAACACGTTCGCGCTGATGCTCGCGCGGCCCGATCTCGATCCGCCCCAGGTGCTCGAGCGCTGCTCGTTCGCGGTCACGCTCACGACCTACGCCAAGACCACCAACGGCTCGAATCTCGGCTACTCGTCGTACGACCAGGAGACGGCGGCGTTCGCGCTCGAGATCGTCGAGACATGACAAACCGCGCAGCCGCGTCGGTGACGTCATGAGCGCCGACCTCGACTTCTGGCCGCGCCTGGTCGTGGCGATGCTTGCGACCTGGCGCCTCACGCATCTGATCGTGCGCGAGGACGGACCGGCGGCGCTGCTCGCGCGTGCGCGGGTAGCGCTGAGCGATGGCGCCGGAGCGGGCGTGCTCGACTGCTTCTACTGCACCAGCCTCTGGATCGCAGCGCCGGTCTCGCTCTGGGTCGCGAGCCGGCCGCTCGATGTCGTGATGGTCTGGCTCGCGCTTTCGGCGGTCGCCTGTCTGTGCGAGCGAATCGGCCAGGGCGAGGTGGTGCTGCAAGCGCTGCCAGAACCGAAACCAGGAGAAGACGATGGGATGCTGCGGACTCCGACAGAGCCGACCGTCGGGCATGCCGATGGCGCTGCCGCGGCCGGCCGCTGACGCGTTCGGCCAACCCTCGCCGGTCGTGGCCACAGGCGCGCGCGGCGTGGTGCTGCGCTACCGCGAGCGCGCGCGGATCCTGGTGCGCGGCCCGGTCAGCGGACGCGCCTACGAGTTCTCGCCGCAGCAGCCGACGCAATCGATCGAGCCGAGGGGCCCGGACGTGCTGATGCGCACCGGCCGCTTCCTGGGCGTGTGACGGTCGTAAGCGACCGTTCGGCCACTTTGATCGCCTTCACTGTGCTGCCTTACACGAAAGGCGCGCCTCGGCTTACGTTCGGATGCAGGTTCGCCGGCGCGCGTGGGTAGAGTGGCCGGGCCATGTCGCCCCGCTCCGTCTTTTGCGCGTTGCTCGTGTTCGGCTCGTGCGTTGCCGCACAGGCGTCTCCCGGCGATCCGTTCGTTCCCGCGCATCGAACCCAGGACGGCCACTACGTGCCGGCCAACGTGCCGCCGCTCTCGGGAGGAACGCATCTGGCACGGAACCCGGGAAGCGCGACGGTTCACAAGACGCCGCGTCAGGCGCATGCCGGCGGTGTCGCGCCGCCGTCGTACACCGACGCTCGACCGGTCGCGCGCTAGCCCACCTGCGGCGGCGCCACGCTTCGCCGCGACGTCACGCGTCGATGTGCGGAATCACGATCCAGCGTTGCTCGAAGCGCTCGACCCGGATCGCGCCACTGAAGACCTCGATCAGGACGCGGTGCAGCCGTGGGTCCTGGCTCGAGCCGCCGGCGCAGAGGCGGCCACGATCGACGATGACGAGTTGCTCGGCGAGCAGCGCCAGCGACAAGTCGTGCAGAACGCTCACCACCGTCACGCCGGTCGCGACCTGTCGCCGCAGCAACTGCGCGAGCGCGATCTGGTGCGGCGGGTCGAGATGCGTCGTCGGCTCGTCGAGCAGAAGCAGCGGCGCGTCGACGGCAATCGCGCGGGCCAGGAAGACGCGCTGGCGCTCGCCCCCCGAGAGCTCGTGCAGGCGCCGGCTCCTGCCAGGCGAGGCACTCGGCGTCGGCCATGACCTGATCGACGCGCGCTTCGTCCGCGGCGCTCGGCGCGCCGAACAGGCCCTGGCGCGCGAGCCGGCCGAGGCGCACGACTTCGCGTACCGTCAGCTCGCCGGTTGCTTCGCCCTGCTGCGCCAGCCACGCCAGTCGCGTCGCGCGCTCGCTGCTCGTGAGCGCGCGCAGCGGCACGCCGTCGAGCAGCACCTGGCCGCGGTCGGGCGGCAGCAGTCCGGCCATGACGCGCAGCAAGGTCGACTTGCCGGCGCCGTTCGGGCCGACGATCGCGGTCCATCCGGCGCGCGACGTCGAGCGTGACGTCGCGCAGTGCCTCGGTGCTACCGAGCGTCACGTCGACGCCTTCGACGCGCAGCCTCGTCATGGCGTTCGGCCGCGGCGCAACAGCCAGATCAGGTAGCTGCCGCCGAGCAGGGCGGTGAGCACGCCGACCGGAACCTCGTCGGGTGCGATCAGCGCGCGCGCGAGCACGTCGGCCAAGAGCAGCAATACGCCGCCCGCGGCGGCACTGGCGACGACGCTGAAGCCGTGCGCCGCCGGCGCGAAGCGACGCACGAGGTGCGGCGAGGCCAGGCCGACGAAGGCGATCAGGCCGGTCTGCGACACGGCGACACCGGTCGCCAGCGCGACCGCGCCGACGAGGGCGACGCGAACCCGCGTCAACGGCAGGCCGAGGCTGGCCGCGGTGTCGTCGCCGAGGGTCAGGGCATCGAGCGCGCGCGCCAGTCGCCACGACGGCGGCAAGGCGACGGCAAGGCCGGCGGCAAGGATCGCGCAGCTGCTCCAGCCGAGAAAGCCGGTGCTGCCGAGCATGAACGCCTGCTTGCCGCGCAAGGCGTCGGGCGCCGCGCTGGTGACGAGATCGCTGAGTGCGGCCAGAACAACGCCGACGACGACTCCGGCGAGCAGCAGCCGTGTTGTCTCCTGCGCACCGCGCGCCAGCGTGAGCGTGAGCAGCACGCCGAGCAGCGCGCCGACGAAGGCGGCGCCGACGAGGCCGAGGCGGGCCAGCATGTCGGCGGTGGCGAGGCTGATCGCGTGGCCGCCGAGCGCGCTGGCCGCGAGCACGAGCACGACCGCGAGCGATGCGCCCGACGCCGAGCCGAGCAGGTACGGATCGGCGAGCGGATTGCGGAACAAGCCTTGCGCGACCGCGCCCGAGAGGCCGAGCAAGGCGCCGGTCAGCCACGCGCCGAGCGTTCGCGGCGCGCGGATCGCGCCGACGATGAGCATGCCGTCGCCGCTTCGCCAAGTTTTCCAGAGCGCCGTCAGCGACCAGCCTTCGCTGCCTGCGGCGAGTCCGGCAGCGAGCAGCAGCACGCTCGCGAGCGCCAGGAGGATGCTCAGCAGGCGACGCCGACGCGCATCGTGCGGCGCCATCAGCGGCGACGGTCCAGATCGGCGAAGCAGTCGGCGAGCAGCGCAGCGGCCTCGCCCATGCGCGGGCCTGGCCGCACGAGCAGGTCATAGCGCTCGCTTGTGAAGCCGCAGGTCCGCTGCTCGCGCAGTGCGCGCAACGCCGACCAACCGGGACGCTTGGCCATGTCGGCGAGGTTCTGCCGGCTGGCGATGATGATGTCGGGCTGCAGGCGCACGATGTATTCGGGGTTGGGTTTGGGGAACGACCCGAGCTCGGCTGGCAGGGCGTTGGCCATGCCGAGCTCGGTCAGGGTCTCGCCGATGAACGAGGCCGGCCCGGCAGCATAGGGCGTCGGGTCGACCTCGAAGTAGACGCGCAGGCCGCGCATCGATGGCGGCACGCGCGCCGCGGCGTCGCGCGTCGCGCGCTCGATCGCGGCCCATGCGTCTTCGGCTGCAGTCGGGACGCCCATCATGCGGGCGAGGACGGTCAGCGAACGCCGGACGTCGGCGTGATTGCGCGACTCGAGCACGACCACCTTCAGGCCGAGCTCCTCGAGCCGATCGATCACGCGTGCCGACGACGCGACCAGGACGACGTCGGGCCGGAGCGCCACCAGTGCCTCGACCCGGACGTCGTCGAAGCCGCCGAGCTTGGGCAGCGCCGCGACGCTTGCCGGCCAGTTGGAGAAGCGGTCGGTGCCGACCAGTCGTGCGCAGGCGCCGATCGCGCACACGCTTTCGGTGAGCGAAGGGAGCAGGCTGACGATCCGTTGCGGCGGAGCGGCGAAGGCGATGCTCGCGCCACGATCGTCGCGCACTGGTTCCCCGGCGTTCGCGACCTGCGCGAGCGCGCAGGCGAGTAAGAGCAGGGCCGCGAGCCGAAGCGTCATGGCCGCGATCTTGGCATCGGCCGCGAAGCCGCGTCAGAAGCCGACGGCGTCGTAGCGGATGCCGAGCCAGGCCTGGCGGCCGAGACCCTGGTAGTCGCGCACCGGCTCGACGCGATGGTCGAGCGCATTGAGCAGCTTGGCCTCGAGGCGCCACTGCGGCAGGAAGCGCCAGGCGGCGCGCAGGTCGACGATGCCGTAGCCACCGAGGACGAAGGTCGTTCCCTCGGGTCCGTCAGGACGCGCGCCAACGTCGACGATCGAACCGCCGACGCTCCAGGCGCCGGTCTCGTAGTCGCCGATGAGAGACTCCTGGTGCGCGGCGCGTCGGTTGAGCCGGGCGCCGGTGTCGGCGTTCGTGGCGTCGAGGAGATCGACCGTCGCCCGCACGTTGAGGCCGCCCCAGCGCTGAGCTCCGCTCAGTGTCGCGCCCTGCAGGCGCGCTCGGCCGACGTTGGTGCCGCAGGAGCAGTTCGAGTCGGAGATGATCAGGTCGGTGACGCGGTTGCGGTACAAGGTCGCCGCCGCGCTGGTCGCCGCCGATTGCCAGGCCGCGCCGATCTCGAAGCTCTCGCCGCGCTCGGGCTTCAGGTTCGGGTTGCTGAAGCCGGGAAAGAACAGGTCGTTGAAGGTCGGCGCACGAAAGGTCGTTCCGGCGCGGGCGCGCAGCCTGAGGCCGGTCAGCACCTCGTAGCTCGCGCCGACGTTGCCGGTCGTGTTGCTGCCGTAGACCGAGTTGTCGTCGAGGCGCAGGCTCGCTTCGAGCTGGGTCGGGCCGAAGCCGCCCGAATACACCGGCGAGGACGGCGTTGTTGCTGCGCTCGGGCTGGTCGGTGAAGACGTCGCCGCCGACTTCTTCGCGCAGATGCTCGTAGGCCAGCACGAGCTGCTGGTCGGCGCTTAAGCTGAAGCGCGTTCTGCCAGGTCGCCTGCTCGCGCTCGGTCCGGAAACGGCTCGTCGTCACGCCGCCGCTGGTCGAGTCGTCGATGTTCTTCGACGCCTGCAGCGTCGTCGTCCACGGCGGCGAGATCTGGCCGCGGTAGTTGATCGAGACGACGCTCGTGTTCAGGTGATTGCGAAAGTCGGGCGACGGATCGGGAATGAAATCGGGCGGATTGAATTCGGCGCTGTCGTACTGGGCGTTGAGGCGCGAGCCGATGACGTCGATGCCGATGCGATGCCCGGGCGCGAGCGTGTAGCCGAGGCGAGCGTTGCCGAAGGTGCGCGAGAAGCCGTCGTCGTCGGGGTTGAAGTCGCCGAACTGATCGTTTGGTCGAATCGCCGAGACGCCACGGCTCTGGTCGTGGCCGATCGTCGCCGCGTAGTCGAAGGCGCCGTGGACGCCGCTGATGCCGACATCGCCCTGGTGCGAGCCATAGCTGCCGACAGCCGCGCTGCCGAGCACGCGCGCGCCGGCTTCGCCGCGCCGCGTGAAGATCTGGATCACGCCGCCGACCGCATCGGCGCCGTACAGGCTCGACGCGGGCCCGCGCAGGACCTCGATGTGGTCGATCTGCGCTAGGCTGAGCGATTCGAACTCGACCTGGCCGGCGGTCGCGGTGCCGATGCGAACGCCGTCGATCAAGATCACGGTGCCGCTCGTTCCTGCGCCGCGCAGGAAGTAGCCCGAGCTCTGGCCCGGGCCGCCGTTGCGCACGACCTGCAGGCCCGCCTCTCGGCGCAGCAAGTCCTCGACGGAATCGGCGTTGCTGTCGCGGATCGTCGCGGCGTCGATGCGGACGATGTCGGCGGTGCTGCGTGCGAGCTGCTGCGGCTCGCGGATACCGGTGACGACGATCGGGTCGAGCGTGCTTTGCGCCAGCGCGCATGACGGCAGCAAGGCGAGGAGATAGAGACGGCGCGCCAGCTTCGGCGCGCTGAAGCCCGTGGAAACGAGGAACATGATGAAGGCATCCGGACGTCTGCATGCGCGCCGCTTCCCCGCAGCCGCATGCGAATGGGCACCGCCCGTGGCGGTGCCCGCGTGTCGGCCGGTATCCGGGCTGGTGGAGCAACCCCGGCGTCCTTCCCGAAGGCCTGGACCTTCAGTGGCATGTGCGCCGGGATCGACACGCTCCGCAAGGAAGCGATGTCGCCCACCTGACCGTTGCGGGGGCAGCGCAGGCTGGATCGACGTCGGTGACGGCAATCTTCTGCTTCCCGTTTAACTGTGACGGCAGGGCTGCCTTCACGAGCACCAACGCCGCCATTCTATTCAGCGAGCGGACGCCGAGCCCGCTCGCGGCGGGTCGCGCTCGCCGGATTCGCGCCGATCCGCGCGACCGATCGTCGCGACCAGCGAGCGCTAGCGATAGGCGAAGAAGACGATCGCCCGGTAAGCCAGCAGCAGCGATGCTGCGGCGACGACCAGGATCGTCAGCGCGGCGCCGGCTTGGCGCGGCGTCGTCGGGCCGAGCGAGTGGCTGAGGCCCCAGGCATTGATCGATCGCGCGACGATCAGGACGATGCCGAAGACGTGCACGTACACGGCCGCCGCGCCGGTGGTCTCGACGAGGACGATCAGGAGCAAGGCGAGCGGCACCTGCTCGGCGAAGTTGGCGTGGGCGCGGATCGACTGGCCGAGCGATGCATCGCCGCCGTCGCCCGACTGGATGCCGGTCCTGACCCGGCCGAGGATGACGCGAACCGTGAGCAGCGCGGCGAGCAGGCCGAAGATCGCGGCGTAGACGGACGACAAGAGGGGCGGCACGGCAGTCATGGCGTTCCTTTCGATGCGGGTACTTGGATGACGCTCGGCGCCGGCGCCGATCGACGCTGGCGCCTTCTTTTTTCGTCGCGGCACAATCCGGCGCTAATGAATGATCGCCTGGTGCTCACCTGCGAGCATGCCGGCAACGTCGTGCCGGCGCAGTACGCGCCGCTCTTCGTCGGCCACGAGCACCTGCTGCCGACGCACCGCGGCTGGGACCCCGGTGCGCTGTTGCTGGCGCGCGAGATGGCCGAGCGCTTCGCGGCACCGCTCTACTTCGACGAGACGACGCGCCTGCTCGCCGACCTCAACCGCTCGGTCGGCAGCCGCGAGCTGCATTCGGAAGCGACGCGGCATCTCACGCTGCGCGAGCGGCGCGCGCTGCTCGAGGCCCACTACCACCCGCATCGTCGCCGGGTCGACGCGGCGATGGCGAGCGCGGTCGCCATCGGCGATCGCGTCGTTCACATCGCATCGCACAGCTTCACGCCCGAGCTGAACGGCCACGTGCGGACCGCCGACATCGGCATGCTCTACGACCCCGGGCGGCCGGGCGAGGTCACATTCGCGAGCGCATGGCTCGACGCGCTGCGGCGCGCCGACCCGACGCTCAGATTGCGCCGCAACTATCCCTACATCGGCAAGAGCGATGGCGTGACGCAGGTCATGCGTCGCAAGTACCCGCCGGAACGCTACGTCGGCATCGAGCTCGAGGTGAATCAGCGCTATGTCGAGGCCGGCGGCCCGGCCTGGCCGAAGCTGCGCAAGACGCTGGTCGACACGCTCGCGACCGCGCTTCAGGTGCGCGGCGGCACCGCTCCCGACGTGGGGTAGACCGGCTGCACCGGCGCGTCCGGGTAGTCGGCGGGAGCCGGATAGCTGCCCGGCGCCGGATAGGTCGCCGGCGCGGGATGAGCCGGCGCCTGGCCGACCTGCGGCGCGTGCTGGACGCGCGTGTTGGCCCCCGTGACGATCAGGATCACCGGATCGCCGGGCACGAACACGTCGGGCGTCGCGCCCTGGACGATCGCCCGGCGTTGCCCGTTGCGCAGCTGGACGATGATCTCGACGCCGTTCTGCTGGGTCGAGCCGCGCTCCACCGCGTTGCCCGCGACGCCGCCGAGGACCGCGCCGATCACGGAACCGACGATCGCGCCGTTACCGCCGCCGACGTTCGAGCCGGCGATGCCTCCGGCGATCGCGCCTGCGCCGGCGCCGAGGCCGCTCTGGCTGCCGTCGATCGTGATCGGCCGCACGGACAGAACCGTCGCGTCGTACACGTTCGACATGCGCTGCGCTCCGTAGACCGGGACGACATTGGGGTTCGAGGTCGCGCACGCGGTCAGCGCGAGTGCGGCAGCGATGCCCAGGAATCTTTTCATGGCCCTCTCCTTGCCGGTTGGATCCATCGCCAACGCAATGCTCTCAGATCAAGTTGACCACAGCGGCAGCCCGCAGTTCCTGCCGTCCGGAAAGCCCGCGCAAAGAACTGTGAAGCGGCGCGCCGCGCCGTGACGGATTGCCGCTAGCCGTGCAGCCGGCTGCTGCGCGGCACGCTCGCGAGCAGGAATTCCATCTGGTCGGCGAGGATGCGCCGGCCGCGCAGGATCATGTCCTCGTGCAGGCTCGGCACGTAGGGCAGGTAGTGCAGCGACATGCGCGCTTCCTCGGGCAGGCGATTGCCCTTGTGGCCGTTGCACGAGCGGCAGGCGGTGATGCAGTTCATCCAGCTGTCGTCGCCGCCGCGCGAGGTCGGCACGATGTGCTCGCGCGTCAGATCGTCGAGGTGGAAGTGGCCGACGCAGTAGGCGCAGACTTGGCGGTCGCGGGCGAACAGCTTCGGGTTGCTGAGTGCCGGCGAGCGCCGCCAGGCCCGGCTCGGCACCGATCCGCGCACCGCGATGATCGGATGAACCTCGATCTTCGACTGCAGCCCGGTGCGGCGCTGCATCCCGCCGCGCAGGACGTGGAAAGCATCGCCGAGCGTCCAGGCGACGCCGTCGCTGGCGTAAATGACGGCCGCTTCCTTGGCCGAAATCCAGGCCTGCGGCCGGCCGGACATGTCGAGCTGGAGAACTTCCATGACCCCCGAGCGTAATGCATGGCGGTATCCTGCTCAAGGCAGGCACGGCCGCCTCGACGCGCGGGCGCGACGCCGTTGTATCGGCGTGTTCGGCGAGAGCGGGCGCTAGCTCGGATAGAGACCGCGCCCGCGTGCCATCAGCCGCGTCAGGCCGAGCAGGGCGCCGATGTTCGGAGTCGCGACGCCGACCCGGCCGCCGATCTCGTGCACGGCGGTGACGAGCGCGTCGAGCTCGATCGCGCGGCCGGCTTCGGTGTCCTGCAGCATCGAGGTGCGAAAGCCGCCGAGCTTGCGCGCCAGCCCGAGGCGCTCCTCGCCCGATTGCGCGATCGGGCAGCCGACGCGGGCGCCGATCGCGGCGGCTTCGGCCATGCAGCGCAGGACGAAGTCGTTGATCAGCTCGTCGGCGAGGATCGCGTCGCTCAAGGCACCGGTCAGTGCCGAGACCGGGTTCATCGTCATGTTGCCCCAGAGCTTGTACCAGACGTCGCGGCGCACGTCGTCGCTCGCCTCGGCTTCGAATCCGGCGCTGGCGAGCGCGGCGCAGACGCTTCGCGACGCGCGGCGACGGCCCGCCGGCCGGCTCGCCGACGATCAGCCGCTCGCCGGCGCCGTGCTGAATCCGGCCCGGCGCCGGGCTCGACGAAGCGAAGTGGACGACGCAACCGAGGACCCGCGCCAGCGGCAGCCGGGCGAGCAGGCGCCCGTCCGGGTCGACGCTGGCGAGGGGCACGGCGTCGGCCGACCCGGCGGGCATGAACCACCACGGAACCCCGTTCATCGCCGGCAGCACGGTCGTGTCCGCGCCGAGCAGCGGCGCCATCGCCTCGCTGGCCACGGCGAGCGCCGGCGCTTTGAGGGCGATGACGACGAGCTCCTGCGGCCCGAGCGTCGCCGCGTCGTCGCTGGCGGCGACGCGCGCCGTAAACGATCCGCTCACACCCTCGACCTGGATGCCTTCGGCACGAACCCGCGCCAGTGTCCGACCGCGGGCGAGCGCCGAGACCGCGTGGCCGGCGCGGGCCAGCCGCGCCGCGATCAGACCGCCGACGGCGCCGAGACCGACCACCGCGATCCTCATGGCATGGGCCGCGCCGAAGCGCTACGACTGCACACGAATAAATCCCTGCGCCGCCTGCGCCGCGACGCGCTTCCGGCAAAATAGCACGATCGTTCGATTTCGTTTCCTACCTTCATCGCCTATCGCTCCGTGAGCTCCGTCCTCCACCCCGCCGATCCCGACGGCACCGCCGCGACCGAGCCGGCGCCGCCCCGCCCGCTCCAGAAAGGCCAGCAGACGCGTGCCGCGATTCTCGACGCCGCGCTCGCCCTGGCGTCTCACATCGGCCTCGAAGGACTTTCGATCGGCGCCCTCGCCGAAGTGACGGGGATGAGCAAGTCGGGCGTCTTCGCCCACTTCGGCTCGCGCGAGGAACTGCAGATCTCGGTCGTGACCGAGTATCACGCCAAGTTCGAGGACGAGGTCTTCCTGCCGGCGATGCGGGCCGGGCGCGGCCTGCCGCGGCTGCGCGCGCTGTTCGACCGCTGGGTGCGGCGTGTCTCGGTCGAGATCGATTCGGGCTGCATCTATATCAGCGGCGCGGTCGAGTTCGACGACCGGCCAGGCCCGGTGCGCGACGCCCTCGTGACCATGGTCGAGACCTGGCAGTGCGCGCTCGGCCGGGCGATCCGCGCAGCGGTGAGCGAAGGCCATCTGCGTGCCGACACCGACGTCGAGCAGTTGCTGTTCGAGATCCACGGCCTGATCCTCGCCCTGCACCACGACGCCCGCTTCCTGCGCCATGCCGGCGCCGTCGAGCGCGCCCGCGCCGCGTTCGAGCGCGTGCTCGCGCACGCCGGCGCGCCGATGCAAGGCGAGCGTCGCGCCACCGACCCAGACTGATCGTTGCCAAGGAGCCTTGTCCATGCCGTCCTACACCCCGCCGCTGCGCGACATGCGCTTCGTCCTCCACGAAGTGCTCGACGTCGTCGCCGCCCTGAAGGCGCTGCCGGCGCACGCCGAGGTCGATGCCGAGACGATCGACGCGGTGCTCGAGGAGGGCGGCAAATTCGCGAGCGAGGTGCTGGCGCCGCTCAACGCCGTTGGCGACATCGAGGGCTGCAAGCTCGACCCGGCGACGCACGAGGTCAAGACGGCGACCGGCTTCAAGGCCGCCTACGCCAAGTACGTCGAGGGCGGCTGGCCGGCGCTCAGCTGCGACCCGGCGTTCGGCGGCCAGGGCCTGCCGCACGTCGTCAACCAGTGCCTGTTCGAGATGATGAACTCGGCCAACCAGGCCTGGACGATGTATCCCGGGCTTTCGCACGGCGCCTACGAATGCCTGCACGCGTTCGGCACCGACGAGCAGAAGCAGAAGTACCTCGGCAAGCTGACGAGCGGCCACTGGACCGGGACGATGTGCCTGACCGAGCCGCAATGCGGCACCGACCTCGGCATGCTGCGCACCAAGGCCGAGCCGCAGGGCGACGGCAGCTACAAGCTCACCGGCAACAAGATCTTCATCTCCGCCGGCGAGCACGACATGGCCGAGAACATCGTCCACCTCGTCCTTGCGCGGCTGCCGGAAGCGCCCGTCGGGTCGAAAGGGATCTCGCTCTTTGCGGTGCCGAAGTGGAACGTCAAGGCCGACGGCTCGATCGGCGATCGCAACGGCATCTGGTGCGGCGGTCTCGAGCACAAGATGGGGATCCATGGCAATGCGACCGCGCAGATCGTCCTCGACGGCGCTCTTGGCACGCTCGTCGGCCAGCCGAACAAGGGCCTGCAGGCGATGTTCGTGATGATGAACGCGGCGCGGCTCGGCGTCGGCATGCAGTCGCTAGGACTGACCGAAGTCGCCTACCAGAACGCCGTCGTCTACGCCAAGGAGCGGCTGCAGATGCGCTCGCTGTCGGGACCGAAGGCACCCGACAAGCCGGCCGATCCGATCATCGTCCACCCCGACGTCCGCAAGATGCTGCTGACCGCGCGCGCCTTCGCCGAAGGCGGCCGGGCGCTCGCGGTATTCACGACGCTGCTCCTCGATCGCGAGCTGGCGAGCGAGGACGACGACGAGAAGAAGGACTGCGCCGACCTGGTCGCACTCCTGACGCCGATCGTCAAGGCGTTCTTTACCGACAACGCCTGGATCGCGACCTCGCACTGCCTGCAGGTGTTCGGCGGCCACGGCTACATCCGCGAATCGGGGATGGAGCAGTTCGTCCGCGATGCGCGCATCAACATGATCTACGAGGGCACGAACACGATCCAGTCGCTCGACCTGCTCGGGCGAAAGTCCTCTCCGACAACGGCGCCAAGCTGAAGAAGTTCGGCAAGCTGGTGCAGGACTTCGTCGAGGAAGAAGGCGTCAACGAGGAGATGCAGGAGTTCGTCAACCCGCTCGCCGACCTCGGCGAGAAGGTCACCAAGCTGACGACCGAGATCGGCATGAAGGCGTTCAAGAACCCCGACGAGGTCGGCGCCGCCGCGGTCGACTACCTGCGCGTCTGCGGCCACCTCGTGTTCGCCTATCTCTGGGCGCGGATGGCCAAGGTCGCGCTTGCCAAGCAGGCGTCCGGCGACACCTTCTACGTCGCCAAGCTCGCCACCGCGCGCTTCTATTTCGCCAAGCTCCTGCCCGAGACGGCGGGTCTCATCCGCAGCGCGCGCGCCGGCGCATCGCCGATGATGGACCTCGATGCGGCCCTCTTCTGATCGGACCCTCCCCATGATCCTCAGCAAGAAGAACCTCGCCGTCGCCTGCCTGCTCGCCGGCGCCGCGTTCGCCGCCGTGGCGCAGGCGACCTCGCCGGCCGGCGTCTGGCGCACCATCGACGACAGCACCAAGAAGGACAAGTCGCTCGTCCGCATCAGTCGAGAGCGGCGGCGTCTACACCGGCAAGGTCGAGAAGTTCCTCGACCCGGAGACGCCGAAGGACGCGGTCTGCAAGGACTGCAGCGACGAGCGCAAGGACAAGCCGATCCTCGGCATGACGATCATCCGCAACATGAAGCAGAGCGGCGACGACAAGACCGTGTTCGAGGGCGGCGACATCCTCGACCCGAACAACGGCAAGGTCTACCAGTCGAAGATGAAGCTGGTCGACAACGGCAGCAAGCTCGAGGTGCGCGGCTTCGTCGGCATCTCGCTGCTGGGCCGCACGCAGACCTGGATTCGCGTCGAATGAGCACTGGAGCAGCGCATGAATCGATTCAACGTCAAGAAGGTCGCCGTCCTCGGCGCCGGCGTCATGGGCGCGCAGATCGCCGCCCACCTTGTCAACGTGCGCGTGCCGGTGATCCTGTTCGACCTGCCGGCGAAGGAAGGTCCGAAGAACGGCATCGTCAGCAAGGCGGTCGAAGGGCTGAAGAAGCTCAAGCCCGCGCCGCTCGGCATCACCGAGGATGCGGCGCTGATCGAGCAGGCCAACTACGAGGAGCACCTCGACAAGCTCAAGGACTGCGACCTGATCATCGAGGCGATCGCCGAGCGCATGGACTGGAAGCTCG
This sequence comes from uncultured beta proteobacterium, assembly GCA_963766315.1. Classification (GTDB taxonomy): domain Bacteria; phylum Pseudomonadota; class Gammaproteobacteria; order Burkholderiales; family Burkholderiaceae_C; genus Schlegelella_A. The sequence goes on along the minus strand of CAVXZM010000004.1, from coordinate 67,110 downwards.
ACCTCTACACCAAGGTCGCGCCGGCGATCGCGCCGCACGCGATCGTCGCCAGCAATACCTCGGGCCTCAGCATCACCAAGCTCTCGGAAGTGCTGCCCGAGGCGATCAAGCCGCGCTTTTGCGGCATCCACTTCTTCAACCCGCCGCGCTACATGGCGCTGGTCGAGCTGATCGCGACGCCGACGACCGAGCCGCACATCCTTGACGAGCTCGAGGCATTCGTGACGACCGCGCTCGGCAAGTCGGTCGTCCGCGCCAAGGACACGCCCAACTTCATCGCCAACCGCGTCGGCATCGCCGGCATGCTGGCGACGATGAAGGAGGCCGAGACCTTCGGCCTCAGCTACGACGTCGTCGACGACCTGACCGGCAAGAAGCTCGGCCGCGCGAGCTCGGGGACGTTTCGCACCGCCGACGTCGTCGGTCTCGACACGATGGCGCACGTCATCAAGACGCTGCAGGACAACCTCGGGCCCGAGAAGCCAACGATCCGTTCTTCGCCAGCTACGCGACGCCGCCGGTGCTGCAGAAGCTGCTCGACGCCGGCGCGCTCGGCCAGAAGACCGGAGCCGGCTTCTACAAGAAGGTCGGCAAGGACATCCTGCGCTTCGATCCGGCGAGCGGCGCGCTACGTCGCCGGCGGCGGCAAGGCCGACGAGGTCGTTGCGCGGATCCTGAAGAAGCCGCCGGCCGAGCGCCTGAAGCTGCTGCACGACTCGAAGAATCCGCAGGCGCAGTTCCTCTGGGCGATCCTGCGCGACAGCTTCCACTACGCCGCGGTCCACCTCGCCGACGTCGCCGAGAGCGCGCGCGACATCGACTTCGCGATGCGCTGGGGCTTCGGCGCGAGCCAGGGGCCGTTCGAGCTCTGGCAGGCGGCCGGCTGGTCGCAGGTCGCGCAATGGGTCAAGGAAGACATCGACGCCGGCAAGGCGCTGAGCAGCGCGCCGCTGCCGAGCTGGGTCTTCGACGGCCTCGGCGGCGGCGACGCCGGCGTGCATCGGCCCGAAGGCTCGTACAGCGCCGCGCATGCGCGCTTCGTCGCGCCGAGCACCTTGCCGGTCTACAAGCGCCAGGCGTTTCGCGAGAACGTCGCCGGCGCCGGCGATGCGGCGCCATTGAAGTCCGGCACCGAAGTGTTCAAGAACGACGAGGTGCGCGTCTGGTCGCTCGACGGCGAGGTGCTGATCGCCAGCATCACCGCCAAGCTGCACCTGATCAGCCCGGCCGTGATCGAAGGCTTGCTGAAGGCGGTCGATCTCGCCGAGCAGTCGTACCAGGGCCTCGTGATCTGGTCGCCCGACGAGATGTTCTCGGCCGGCGCCAACCTCGAAGCGCTGATGCCGATCTTCATGAAGAGCGGCGGCAAGGGCATCCTGCCCGAGGTCAAGAAGCTGCAGGACGCGATGCTGCGCGTGCGCTATGCCGGCGTCCCGGTCGTCGCCGCGGTGCGCGGCATCGCGCTCGGCGGCGGCAACGAGATCGCGCTTGCCTGCGCCCGGCGCGTCGCCGCGATGGAGAGCTACATGGGCTTCGTCGAGGTCGGCGTCGGCCTGCTGCCGGCCGGCGGCGGCCTGGCCTACGTCGCCCGGCGCGCCGCCGAAATGGCATCGGCCGGCAACGCCAACGCCGACCTCATGAAGTTCCTCACCGATGCCTTCACCAGCGCGGCGACGGCCAAGGTCGGCACCAGCGCGATCGAGAACCGCAAGCTCGGCTACCTGCTCTGGAGCGACGTCATCGTCCCGCACAAGGACGAGCTCCTGCACGTCGCGACGCAGCAGGTCAAGGCGATGAGCGAGAGCGGCTGGCGCGCGCCGATGAAGACGCTGTTCCCGGTCGCCGGCCGGAACGCGATCGCGACGATCAAGGCGCAGCTCGTCAACATGCGCGACGGCGGCTTCATCAGCGCCCACGACTTCCACGTCTCGACGCTGATCGCTGAGGTGGTGTGCGGCGGCGACGTCGATGCCGGCTCGCTGGTCAGCGAGGAATATCTGATGACGATGGAGCGCGAGCGCTTCTGCGGCCTGCTCGACCACCCGAAGACGCAGGAACGGATCATGGGCATGCTGCAGACCGGCAAGCCGGTTCGCAACTGAGGAGCGCGAGATGACCAAGCAAGTGCAGGACGCCTACATCGTCGCCGCGACGCGGACGCCGATCGGCCGCTCGGGCCGCGGCTATTTCAGGAACACGCGCCCCGACGATCTGCTGATCGCGGCGATCAAGAGCGCGATGAAGCAGGTGCCGGGCCTCGACCCGGCGGCGATCGAGGACGCGATCGTCGGCTGCTCGTTCCCGGAAGGCGAGCAGGGCATGAACATGGCGCGCATCGCGGTCGCGCTGTGCGGCTTTCCGAAGCCGGTCGGCGGCGTCACCGTCAACCGCTTCTGCGCCTCGGGCCTCACGGCGATCCAGATGGCCGCCGACCGCATCCGCGTCGGCGAGGCCGACGTGCTGATCGCCGGCGGCGCCGAGTCGATGAGCCTGGTGCCGATGGGCGGCAACAAGCCGTCGTTCAACCCCGAGATCTTCGCCCGCGACGAGAACGTCGGCATCGCCTACGGCATGGGCCTGACGGCCGAGAAGGTCGCGGCGCAGTGGAAGGTCACGCGCGAAGCGCAGGACGCGTTCGCGCTCGAGTCGCACCTGCGCGCGCTGAAGGCGCAAAAGGGCGGCGAGTTCAGCGACGAGATGACGCCGATCGACGTCGTCGATCGCTTCCCCAACCTCGCCACCGGCGAGCAGGGCACGAAGACGCGCACGGTCTCGCTCGACGAAGGCCCGCGCCCCGACACCTCGCTCGAGGGCCTGGCCAAGCTGCGACCGGTGTTCGCCGCCAAGGGCAGCGTCACCGCCGGCAACAGCTCGCAGACGAGCGATGGCGCTGGCGCGCTGATCCTCGCCAGCGAGAAGGCGGTCAAGCAGTTCGACCTCAAGCCGCTGGCGCGCTTCGTCAGCTTCGCGGCGCGCGGCGTGCCGCCCGAGATCATGGGCATCGGCCCGATCGAGGCGATTCCGGCGGCGCTCAAGTACGCCGGCCTGTCGCTCGCCGACATCGGCTGGATCGAGCTCAACGAGGCCTTCGCGGCGCAGTCGCTGGCGGTGATCAACAGCGTCGGCCTCGACCCGGCGAAGGTGAACCCGATGGGCGGCGCGATCGCCCTCGGCCACCCGCTCGGCGCGACCGGCGCGATCCGCTCGGCGACCGTCGATCCACGCGCTGCGCCGCCACAACCTCAAGTACGGCATGGTGACGATGTGCGTCGGCACCGGCCAGGGCGCGGCCGGCATCTTCGAGCGCGTCTGACGCGTTCCCGATACGACGCACCCCACGAGCACGGGAGCGAAGACATGACCATCAAGACAGCGAACCTGAACGGCGTGGCGACGATCGAGATCGCGCGACCCGAGAAGAAGAACGCGATCACGCAGGCGATGTACGGCCAGCTCGCCGCGGCGTTCGACGCCGCGCGCGAAGACAGCGCCGTGCGCGCGGTGCTGCTCACCGGCCAGCCGGGAATCTTCACCTCGGGCAACGACATCGACGATTTCGTCAAGCGCCCGGCCGGCCTCGAGGCAGTCGCCGTCGTTCGTCTTCATGAAGGCGCTGATCGGCTGCGACAAGCCGGTGGTCGCGGCGGTCACCGGCGCGGCGATCGGCATCGGCACGACGATGCTGCTGCACTGCGACTTCGTCTACGTCTCCGACGAGGCGCGCCTGGCGATGCCGTTCGTCAGCCTCGGGCTGGTGCCCGAGTTCGCCTCGAGCCTGATCGTGCCGCAGCTGATGGGCAACGCGCGCGCCGCCGAGAAGCTGCTGCTCGGCGATCCATTCACCGGCGCCGACGCGGTCGAGTGCGGCATCGCCAACGCGGTGCTGCCGGCGAGCGAGGTCGTCAAGCATGCGCGCCGCATCGCCGAGCGCTTCAACGCCTTGCCGCCTGGCGCGGTGCGCGAGACCAAGCGGCTGCTGCGCCGCGGCCGCTCGGCGGCGCTGCTGGAAGAGACGATCCTGGTCGAAGGCAAGGCCTTCGGCGTACGTCTGCAAAGCCCCGAGGCCAAGGAAGCGTTCAGCGCCTTCTTCGAGAAGCGCAAGCCCGACTTTTCCAAGTTCTGAGATGGCGGCACGGGTCGCGCATCCGGCCGCGGCACTGGCGGTCAAGGTCGCGCTCGCGCCGCTGCTCGTCGCCCAGGCGATCGCGACGCGCCGGCGCGCGCCGGTGCTGCCCGAGGCGGCCGGCCCGCGCGACGGCATCCTCGGTGACGACGGCTCGGCGCCATTGCGCGTTCTCGTCGCCGGCGATTCGTCGGCGGCCGGCGTCGGTGTCGCCGAGCAGGAGCAAAGCGTCATCGGCCACTTCGTGCGCGCGCTGCATCGCGCGACCGGACGGCCGATCGCCTGGGCCTTGCGCGCCCGCACCGGCCTGACGACGCGCGCCGTTCACGCGCTGCTGGCCGACTCGCCGCCCTTCGCCGCCGACGTCGCGATCGTGATCACCGGCGTCAACGACGTCATCGACCAGGTCTCGACGCGGCGCGCGCTGCGCGATCGCATCGCGCTCGCCGAGTGGCTGCTGGGCACGGGCGTCGGTCATGTCGTCTTTGCGCCGTTGCCGCCGATGGATCGCTTCCCGCTCCTGCCCGAGCCGCTGCGCCGCGTGATGGGCGGCGACGCGCGCCGCCACGACGCGGCGCTGGCGCGCTGGGCGGCGACGCGCAGCGACGTCTCGCATCCGGCGTTCGTCGTCGAGCTCGACGCCGCCGGCATGGCGAGCGATGGCTTTCATCCCGGCGAGCCTGTCTATCGCGCCTGCGGCGAAGCGCTCGCGGCGCATGTCGCTGCGCTCGAGCTCGGATGACGGCGCCGCTCGCTGGCCATCGGCGCCGTGACGGTGACGCAGATCGTCGAGTCGGCGGGCGCCTCGAAGCCGACCTTCCTGTTCGCCAACCTGAGCGCTGAGACCGTGCGCTCGCACGCCTGGCTGCAGCCGCACTTCGCCACCGCCGAAGGGCGCCTGATCGCGTCGATCCACTGCTTCGTGGTCGAGTCGCAGGGCAGGACGATCGTCGTCGACACCTGCGTCGGCAACGACAAGGAACGCGTGCTGCCGGCGTGGAACCTGATGAGCGGCCCGTTCCTCGCCGACTTCGCAGCCGCCGGATTCGCGGTCGATGCCATTGACACTGTGCTCTGCACGCACCTGCACTCCGACCACGTCGGCTGGAACACGCGCCTGGTCGATGGCCGCTGGCGGCCGACGTTCAGCGGCGCGCGCTACCTCGTCAACCGGCTCGAGTTCGATCATCTGAAGTCGGTCGACGACGCTGCCGAGCGCCAGCTGCTCGCCGACTCGGTACAGCCGGTGGTAGACGCCGGCCTGGTCGACTGGGTGGCCAGCGATCACGCGCTCACCGACGAGGTTCGCCTCGAGCCGACGCCCGGGCACACTCCCGGCCACGTCAGCGTTCGCATCCGATCGGTCGGCGCCGAGGCGGTGATCACGGGCGACCTGATGCATCACCCGATTCAGTGCTGCGAGCCGGGCGTCGCCTCGCGCTTCGATGCGGATTCCGCGCAGGCGTTCGCGACCCGCATGCGCTTCCTGCGCGAGCAGGCCGACCGCGACGTGCTGGTGCTGGGAACGCACTTCGCCGAGCCGACCGGCGGGCGCATCGTTTCCGACGGCGCGGCGTGGCGTTTCGCGGTCGCGCCGCGCGACGCCTGACGGCGCGGCTAACCCCTCGGAATCGGCCGCGGCCGCCCCTCGCCGTCGATCGCGACGTAGGTGACGTTCGCCTCGGTCACCTTGACGACGTGCAGGTCGGCCGGGTTGCGCTCGGCGAAGACCTCGATGTTGACCGTCACCGAGGTCTTGCCGATGCGCTCGACGCGGGCGTAGAAGCTGAGCAGGTCGCCCATCGAGACCGGCTGCTTGAAGACGAACTGGTTGACGGCGACGGTGACGATCCGTCCCTTGGCGATCCTGGCCGGAAGGACGGCGCCGGCGAGGTCGACCTGGGCCATGATCCAGCCACCGAAGATGTCGCCGTTGCCGTTGGCGTCGGCCGGCATCGGCATGACGCGCATGACGAGCTGACGATCGTTCGGCAGCGTCAGGGGCGCGATCCCCGACACCGCGGCGAGAGCGTCCTCGCTTGAAATCTCGGGCATATTGCTCCACCTCGAATCAGTCGTTGCCGATTCTTCCACCAAACACCCCGCCGCCGCTCCACCCGATGCGACCCGCTGCCCTTTCGTCGCCGTCGCCGGCACCGCCCGTCGGCGCCAGGGAGGCGACCGCCGCGTTCGGACTGGCGCACGCTCGCCAAGCTGCTGCCGTACGTCTGGGCCTGGCGCTGGCGGGTGCTGATCGCGCTGCTTTGCCTGGTCGGCGCCAAGTTCGCCAACATCGGCGTGCCGCTGGTCCTGAAGCAGACTGGTCGACGCCCTGGCGATCAAGCCCGACGACCCGCGCGCCGCGCTGGTCGTTCCGGTCGCGATCCTGCTCGCCTACGGCGCGCTGCGCGTCTCGATCACGCTCTTCACCGAGCTGCGCGAATTCCTGTTCTATCCGGTCGCGGCGCGGATCGCCCGGCGCGTCTCGCTCGAGGCGTTCGAGCACCTGCTGGCGCTGAGCCTGCGCTTTCACCTCGAGCGCCAGACCGGCGGCGTCTCGCGCGACATCGAGCGCGGCTCGCGCTCGATCCAGTCGCTGCTGAACTACACGATCTACAACATCCTGCCGACGCTGGTCGAGATCGCGCTCGTCATCGTCCTGCTCTCGGCCAAGTTCGACGGCTGGTTCGCGGCGATCACCTTCGGCGCGCTCGTCTTCTACATCGCCTTCACGGTGACCGTGACCGAGTGGCGCACCGCGTTCCGGCGCGCCATGAACGAGCAGGACTCGAAGGCCAACACCAAGGCGCTCGACGCGCTCCTCAACTACGAGACGGTCAAGTACTTCTCGAACGAGGGCTTCGAGCAGGCGCGCTACGACGACAACCTGCAGCCGGCTCGAGAAAGCGTCGATCAAGTCGCAGACGTCGCTGTCCATGCTCAACCTCGGCCAGAGCCTGATCATCGCCACCGCGGTGACGCTGCTCGTCTGGCGCGCGACCGTCGGCGTCGTCGCCGGGTCGATGACGCTCGGCGACCTGGTGCTGGTCAACGCGCTGATGATCCAGCTCTACATCCCGCTCAACTTCCTCGGCGTCATCTACCGCGAGATCAAGCAGTCGATGATCGACATGGAAAAGATGTTCGCGCTGCTCGGCCAGAACCGCGAGATCGCCGACGCGCCGGGCGCGCCACCGCTGGTCGACGCGCGGCGGCGCGGTGCGGTTCGACGACGTCCGCTTCGGCTACGACGCCGACCGCGAGATCCTGCACGGCGTCAGCTTCGAGATCCCGGCCGGCAAGACGGTCGCCGTCGTCGGGCCCTCGGGATCGGGCAAGAGCACGCTGGCGCGGCTGATGTTCCGCTTCTACGACGTCGGCTCGGGCCGGATCGCGATCGACGGCCAGGACATCCGGAGCGTGACGCAGAAGAGCCTGCGCGAAGCGATCGGCATCGTGCCGCAGGACACGGTGCTCTTCAACGACACGGTCGAATACAACATCGCCTATGGCCGCACCGGCGCCGATCGCGCCGCGGTCGAGGGCGCGGCACGCTCGGCGCACATCCATTCGTTCATCGCCTCGACGCCCAAGGGCTACGACACGATCGTCGGCGAGCGCGGCCTGAAGCTTTCGGGCGGCGAGAAGCAGCGCGTCGCGATCGCGCGCACGCTGCTGAAGAACCCGCCGATCATGATCTTCGACGAGGCGACCTCGGCGCTCGACTCGGCCAACGAGCGGGCGATCCAGGCCGAGCTGCAGAGCGCGGCGCGGAACCGCACGGCGCTGGTCATCGCGCACCGGCTCTCGACGGTGGTCGACGCGCACCAGATCCTGGTGATGGAGGATGGCCGGATCGTCGAGCGCGGCACGCACGCCGAGCTCGTCGCCCGGGGCGGTCGCTACGCCGAGATGTGGCAGCTGCAGCAGAGCAGCAGCGAGGCGGTCGAGGCCTGAGCGCGATCGGCGTGGCATGGAGGTTGCGACGACGCGGCCTCCGGCAAAACCCTCGATCGGGCGCAAACCCGCCGGAGGCGGTCGGCGCCCGTGCCTAGAATTTCGTTCTATCCGGCGAGCTCAGCCTCGACCGTTCAACCCCAGGAGCATCCATGAGAAAGTCCCTAGTCGCCCCGATCGCCCTGGCGTCGGCGCTCGCCCTCGCCGGCGCCGCCCATGCCGAGGACACGCTGAAGAAGATCAAGGACACCGGCACGATCACCGAGGGCGTTCGCGAGTCGTCGGGCGCGCTGGCGTTCACGCTCGGCGACGGCAAGTACACCGGCTTTCACTACGACGTCTGCGCGCACATCATCGCCGACATTCAGAAGCAGCTCGGCATGGCCAAGCTGGAGACCAAGTACCAGCCGGTGACCTCGCAGAACCGCATCCCGCTGGTCCAGAACGGCACCGTCGACCTCGAGTGCGGCTCGACCACCAACAACGCGACGCGCCAGAAGGACGTCGCCTTCGCGCCGACGCTCTACGTCGAGGAAGTGCGCATCGCGGTCGAAGGCGAACTCGCGGCATCAAGGGCATCGCCGACCTGAACGGCAAGACCGTCGCGACGACCACCGGCACGACCTCGGTGCAGCTGCTGCGCAAGAACAAGCGCGCCGCCGGCATGGACTTCAAGGAGCTCAACGGCAAGGACCACTCCGACAGCTTCCTGCTGCTCGAGTCCGGCCGCGCCGACGCGTTCGTGATGGATGGCCAGATCCTCGCCGGCCTGATCTCCAAGTCCAAGAACCCGGCCGACTTCAAGATCGTCGGCGAGGCGCTCAGCGTCGAGCCGATCGCCATCATGTACCGCAAGGACGATCCCGGCATTCAAGAAGGTCGGTCGACGACACCGTGCGCGCGCTGATCAAGAGCGGCGAGGTCGCCAAGCTCTACGACAAGTGGTTCATGCAGCCGATCCCGCCGAGCAACACCACGCGTCAACCTGCCGCTTCCGAGCGACGCCACGAAGGCAGCGTGGGCGAACCCGAACGACAAGCCCGCTCGAGGAGTACACCAACGTGAGCAAGACTGAGCGCGGCCGCAGCGGCGCGCCTGAGGTAAGTCCTAGCGCCTGCCGGCGCGGACTTTGCTTACATTGCAAGCAGCGCGGCGCGAAGCCATTCGCGTCGCGCTGTTTCGCTTTTCGGGCCTCGACAGCGAACAAATCGGCCGCATCGCATCGGCTCAGGCGAGGCGAAGGGAGTTGAGCGTGGGCAAGTGGGATTGGCAGGTCTTCCTGCACGACACCGGCGGCGGCGAGACCTATCTGCACTGGATGATGTCGGCCTGGGGCTGGACCATGTCGGTGGCGGTGCTGGCGCTGATCGTCGCCCTCTTCTTCGGCTCGCTGATGGGCATCCTGCGGACCACGCCGAGCAAGCCGCTGGTCCTCATCGGCAACGCCTGGACCGAGCTCTTCCGCAACATCCCGCTGCTGGTCCAGATCTTCCTCTGGTACCACGTCATCCCGTCGATCTTCCTGTCCTTGCGCGCGGTGCCGAGCTTCGTGCTGGTCGTGTTCGCGCTCGGCTTCTTCACCTCGGCGCGGATCGCCGAGCAGGTGCGCGCCGGCATCCAGTCGCTGCCCCAGGGCCAGACCTACGCCGGGCTCGCGACCGGCCTGACGCGCGTCCAGACCTACCGCTACGTGCTCCTGCCGATGGCGTTTCGGATCATCATCCCGCCGCTCACCAGCGAGTCGATGAACATCATCAAGAACACCTCGGTGGCGTTCGCGGTGTCGATCGCCGAGCTGACGATGTTCGCGATGCAGGCGCAGGAGGAGACCTCGCGCGGCGTCGAGATCTACCTCGCCGTCACCGGCCTCTACTTCGTCTCGGCGTTCGCGGTCAACCGGCTGGCGGCGCTGATCGAGCGGCGGGTCCAGGTGCCTGGCCTGCTCGGCGCGAAGTGACGAGGCCGCGGTCATGAATCTCGACTTCGGGTTCTTCTCGTGGAAGCTCGTTCAGAGCTTCATCCTCAAGGGCTTGGCGTTCTCGGTCGAGCTCACCTTGATCGCGATGATCGGCGGCATCGCCATCGGCACGGTCCTCGCCCTGATGCGCCTCTCCGGGAAGCCGTGGCTGGTGATCCCGGCGACGGCGTACGTCAACGTGCTGCGCTCGATCCCGCTGGTGATGGTGATCCTGTGGTTCTTCCTGCTGATCCCGCTGCTGCTCGGCCGGCCGCTCGGGGCCGAGGTCTCGGCGATCATCACCTTCACCGTCTTCGAGGCGGCGTACTACTCGGAGATCATGCGCGCCGGCATCCAGTCGGTACCGCGGGGGCAGGTGGCCGCCGGCTACGCGGTCGGCATGACCTACGGGCAGTGCATGAAGCTGATCGTCCTGCCGCAGGCGTTTCGCAACATGCTGCCGGTGCTGCTGACGCAGACGATCATCCTGTTCCAGGACACCTCGCTCGTCTACGCGATCGGCGCCTACGATCTGCTCAAGGGCTTCGAGGTCGCGGGCAAGAACTTCAACCGGCCGGTCGAGACCTACCTGGTCGCCGCCATCGTCTATTTCGTCATCTGCTTCAGCCTGTCCATGATGGTCCGGCAGCTGCAGAAGAAGATCGCCATCATTCGCTGAACCGTTGTAGAGAGACCTGCCAGATGATCGACATCAAGAACGTCTCCAAGTGGTACGGCTCCTTCCAGGTGCTGACCGACAACACGACCTCGATCAGGAAGGGCGAAGTGGTCGTCGTCTGCGGCCCGTCGGGGTCGGGCAAGTCGACGCTGATCAAGACCGTCAACGCGCTCGAGCCATTCCAGAAGGGCGACATCGTCGTCGACGGCATCTCGCTCTCGGACCCGAAGACCAACCTGCCGAAGCTGCGCTCGCGCGTCGGCATGGTGTTCCAGCACTTCGAGCTGTTCCCGCACCTCACCGTGACCGAGAACCTGACGCTGGCCCAGATCAAGGTCCTGGGCCGCAACCAGGCCGACGCGACGACGCGCGGCATGAAGATGCTCGACCGCGTCGGCCTGATGGTGCACAAGGACAAGTTTCCCGGTCAGCTCTCGGGCGGCCAGCAGCAGCGGGTCGCGATCGCGCGCGCGCTCAGCATGGATCCGATCGTCATGCTGTTCGACGAGCCGACCTCGGCGCTCGACCCGGAGATGGTGGGCGAGGTGCTCGACGTGATGGTCAAGCTCGCCGAGGAAGGCATGACCATGATGGTGGTGACGCACGAGATGGGCTTCGCCAAGAAGGTCAGCCACCGCGTGATCTTCATGGACGCCGGCAAGATCGTCGAGGACTGCTCGAGGGAGGACTTCTTCGGTCATCCCGAGCAGCGCACGCCGCGCGCCAAGGACTTCCTGTCCAAGATCCTGCAGCATTGAGGGGGCGGCAACGCGCGCGGCTGCGGAGGCGACCCTGGCGGGCGCCCGCGGTCATGCGCTGGCTCCTCCAGGCGTCGCCGTGAGGCGTCGGCGCGAGCGCCACGGCGGCGATGGGACAATCGCCGCATGCCCGCCGAGCTGACTCTCGTTCGCCCCGACGACTGGCATCTGCACGTTCGCGACGGTGCGGCGCTGCGTGCCGTCGTGCCGCACAGCGCGCGCCAGTTCGGCCGCGCCATCGTCATGCCCAACCTGCGACCGCCGGTGGTGACGGTCGCGCAGGCGCTGGCCTATCGCGACCGCGTGCTCGCGGCGGTGCCCGAAGGCGTCGCCTTCGAGCCGCTGATGACGCTCTACCTCACCGACGCCACGCCGCCCGAGGAGATGCGGCGCGCGCGCGAAGCCGGCGTGGTCGCGATCAAGCTCTACCCCGCCGGCGCGACGACCAACAGCGACGCCGGCGTCACCGATCTGAAGAAGGTCGGCGCGACGCTCGCCGCGGCCGAGAGGGAAGGGATCGTCCTGCTCGTCCACGGCGAGGTCACCGATCCCGACGTCGACGTGTTCGACCGCGAGGCGGTCTTCATCGAGCGCCATCTGCTGGCGCTGCGGCGCGACTTCCCGAGCTGAAGATCGTTCTCGAGCACATCACGACCCGCGAGGGCGCGCAGTACGTCGCCGAAGCCGGCGCGAACACGGCGGCGACGATCACCGCGCACCATCTGCTCTACAACCGCAACGCCATCTTCAGCGGCGGCCTGCGGCCGCACTACTACTGCCTGCCGGTGCTGAAGCGCGAGCGCCATCGGCTGGCGCTCGTTGCCGCAGCGACCTCGGGCAGCGATCGCTTCTTCCTCGGCACCGACAGCGCGCCGCATCCGGCCGCGCTGAAGGAGCACGCGAGCGGCTGTGCCGGCTGCTACACCGCGTTCAGCGCGCTCGAGCTCTATGCCGAAGCGTTCGAGGCCGCCGGCGCGCTCGACCGGCTCGAGCAGTTCGCGAGCCGCGCCGGCCCGGCGTTCTACGGCCTGCCCGTCAACGAAGGAAGCGTGACCTTGAAGAAGCTCGCCTGGACCCTGCCCGAGGCGCTGCCCTTCGGCGAGGCCGAGCTCAAGCCGCTGCGCGGCGGCGAGACCCTGACCTGGCGGCTGGCCGCCTGACCTTTGCGCGAGGATCCATGATCGACAAGCCGCCCCGCATCGCTCTCCTGATCGATGCCGACAACTCGCCGGCGGCCAAGATCGGCGTCATCCTCAACGAGCTCTCGACCTTCGGCGAGACGAGCATCCGGCGCGCCTACGGCAACTGGAAGAAGCAGGAGCTGCGCGGCTGGGAGGAACTGCTGCACGAGCACGCGATCCGGCCGATGCAGCAATTCGACTATTCGAAGGGCAAGAACGCGAGCGACATGGCGATGGTCATCGACGCGCTCGACCTGCTCTACTCGGACCGTCCCGAGGCGTTCGGCATCGTCTCGTCCGACGCCGACTTCACGCCGCTCGTGATGTACCTGCGCGCCAAGGGCGCGGCGGTCTATGGCTTCGGTGGCCAGAAGACGCCCGAGCCGTTCGTCAACGCCTGCTCGCGCTTTCTCTATCTCGACAAGCTGGCAACGCTCGCGGCCAGCACGTCGGTCGACATCGACACCGGCGATCCGGCTCGCGACGACCCGGCAGCGACGCCGCTGCGCGTGCCGACCGCCAAGCTGCGCCGCGACGCCAAGCTGGTCGACCTGCTGCGCAACGCGGTCGAAGCGGCGGCGGGCGAGAGCGGCTGGGCGCGCGTCGGCGCCGTCGGCCAGCAGATCGGCAACCAGGCCTCCTTCGACCCGCGCAACTACGGCTATTCGACGCTGACCAAGCTGCTCAAGGCGACCGAGCTGTTCCAGCTCGAGAAGGAAGGCACGTCCGAGGTCGCGGTGCGCGACATCCGCCAGGCGCGCCCCGCCAAGGCCTGAGCGGAGCGGACAAGAAAAAGGCGACTCCGAGGAGTCGCCTTTCGTTCCGTTGGCGCTGCGGACAGCGCGTCGCGACCTGCCGCGAGGCAGGACGAAGACGACTACGGCTTCGGCTTCGCCTTGCCGCCTTCCTTGGTCATGGCGTCACCCGTCGGCGTGGTGTCGCCGGCCTTGATCGCCGCCTTGGTATCGGCCTTGCGCGCTTCCTTGGTCGTGTTCGACGTCTTCGAGGGCGCCGGCGCCTTCCTTGGTCATGGCGTCGCCGCCGGGTTGGAGGTTGCCAGACTTGGCAGCGGCTTGGGTCTCGGCCTTGCGCGCTTCCTTGGTCGTGTTCGAGCCCTTGGCCGGCGTGCCGCCCGTGGCCGCATCACCCTTGGGGGCCTTGTTGGCGGTCTTGGCTTCGGCCTTCACTTCGGCGCGGGTCGGCGACGAAGCTTGGGCGAAGGCGCCTTGCGAGAACACGGCGATGGCCGCGGCGAAGGCGGTCAATGCGAGCTTGGTCTTCATCGGGTAACTCCTGATCTATTGCGTTGAAAGGAAGGGGCACTTCATGGATCGCCGCTCTGCGGAACAAGCAGTCAAGAGCGAGACCAGACATGAAAACGCGACAACGCCAGATTGGTTGACGCGAGCGAGAGCGGCGCTCATGGCCCCGCAGGCCGGCATTTTACGCGTTCCCGGGTCTCCTCGCGGGGGATCGCGGCGATGGTGACGTGCGGGGACCACACGCTCGCCGATAATCGCGCCGTGAAGCGAGCCAGACCGCCGCGGGTCGCGTTCTCGGACGACGCCCGAGGAAGGTCCGGACTGCACAGGGCGGCGTAGCAGCTAACGGCTGTCCACCGCGAGGTGAGGATCAGAGCAACAGAGACGAGTCGTTGCTTTCGTCGCAAGACGCGGGCAGCGGGTGAAACGGGCAATCTCTACGCGCAGCAATACCAAATAGGCCGGCGTGGGCGGGCGCTTCGGCGCGTGCCTGGAAGTGTGGCTCCGCACGAGCCGGCGGGTAGGTAGCACCGAGCCGGGCAGCGATGCCCGGCCCAGAGGAATGGCGGTCACAGGCGAAGCGTCGCAAGACGATTCGCCTGCACAGAATCCGGCCTATCGGCTCGCTTCACTCTTTTTCGATCCGCACCGTCACAGGTCGCTCACTACACTGAATCGGCCGCATGAATCCCGACGCACGCACCCTGTGGCAGGCGCCCAGCTGGGCACTGGCGTTCCTGCTCGCCTGCCTCGGCATGCTCGGCCCGTTCTCGATCGACGCCTATCTGCCGGCCTTCACCGGCATCGCGCAGGCCATCGGCGCAACGCCGGTCGAGATGCAGCAGACGCTTTCGGCGTACCTGTTCGGCTTCGCGATCATGAATCTCTTCCACGGCGCGCTTGCCGATAGCTTCGGCCGGCGCCCGGTCGTTCTCGCAGGCTTGGCGGTGTTCACGCTCGCGTCGGTTGGCTGTGCGCTCGCGCAGCACATCGGCGTGCTCGTCTTCTTTCGCGCCTTGCAGGGCATGTCGGCCGGCGCCGGGATCGTCGTCTCGCGCGCCGTGATCCGCGACATGTTCCCGCCCGCCGATGCGCAGCGCGTGATGTCGCAGGTGACGATCTATTTCGGCATCGCGCCCGCGGTCGCGCCGATGATCGGCGGCTTCCTCTTCGTCCATGCCGGCTGGCACGCGGTCTTCTGGATGCTGACGGCGCTCGGCGTCGCTCTCTTCGTCGCCAACTGGAAGCTCCTGCCCGAGACGCTGCACGAGACCCACAAGCAGCCGTTCAACACGACGAACCTGCTGCGCGGCTACTGGAGCCTGGCCAGCAACCCGCGCTTCCTGATGCTGGCCTTGGCGAGCGGCATACCGTTCAACGGCATGTTTCTCTACGTCCTCTCGGCGCCGGTCTTTCTGGGCGACACGCTGGGCCTCGGACCGGGCCAGTTCTTCTGGTTCTTCGCCCTCACCATCGCCGGCATCATGGCTGGCGCCTTCCTCTCGGGGCGGATGGCCGGACGGGTCAAGGCGACGCATCAGATCCGCTACGGCTTTCTGATCATGGCCGGCGTCGGCGCGCTCAACCTGGTGCTGAACGTCTTCTTCATTCCCGAGGCCTGGTGGGCGCTCGCGCCGATCGCCCTCTATGCCTTCGGCTGGGCGATGATGGTTCCGGTCGTGACGCTGATGGTGCTCGACCTCGTCCCGGAGCGCCGCGGCATGGCGTCGTCGCTGCAGGCGTTCGTCGGCAGCAGCGCCAACGGGCTGGTGGCGGGTGCCATCGCACCGCTCGTCATGCATTCGGCACTCGCCCTCGCCGCGACCTCGCTTGCCATGCTGGGCATCGGCGTGGTCGCGTGGCTCTGGGTCAAGCCGCATCTGCGAGCCGCACCCTTGGCGACAGCCCGAGGCTTCCCCGATAACGCCTGACGCTTTGCCGCGGCCACCGGGCGCGGCGACAATCGGCCATGCTCGTTCTGGTCCTCGGCCTGGTCGTTTTCCTGGGCGTCCACAGCGTTTCGCTCGTCGCGCCGCGCTGGCGCACCGCGACAATCGCCCGGCTCGGCGAGAAGCCATGGAAGGGGCTTTACTCGATCGCCGCCGGCGTCGGCCTCGCACTGGTCATCGTCGGCTACGGGATAGCGCGGCGCGATCCGGTCGTTCTCTACACGCCGGTCGCGGCCTTGCGTCATCTCGCGCTGCTGGTGATGGTGCCGGTCTTTCCGCTTCTGTTTGCGGCCTACCTTCCGGGACGAATCAGCACCGCGGCGAAGCATCCGATGCTCCTCGCGGTGAAGCTGTGGGCGCTGGCGCACCTGCTCGCCAACGGCACGCTCGCCGATGTACTGTTGTTTGGCGGATTTCTCGTATGGGCGATCGCCGATCGCATTGCCGTCAAGCGCCGCCCCGCGGTCGAGGTGCACGCAGTGCCGGGGGCACCGCCGCGGCCCTACAACGACGCGATCGCCGTCGTTGTCGGCCTGCTCGTTTACGCCGCAATCGTGTTCCGGGCGCACCGCTGGCTGATCGGGGTTTCGCCGCTTAGCTGAAGCGAGCGAGAACGCTCTTTCGAGCACATGCCTCCGACAAGCGTGATCTAGTTCCGCGGCGTCTGCGACCTCGACCTCCAGCTCTACCTGCCGACCTGGACTGGCTGACTCCTCACCGCCGCCTTTCAGAGTGCGCTGCAAGTCCTTATTTTTGAATGCATTTTTGAACCGACCGACGTTGCCCAGGAGTCGCAACTAAGTCCTTGATTCCATTGATTTTTGTTTCGCTCCGTCGATTGACCCTGCGCGGTCGCTCCGTTACAGTGGCGCAAAGTGCACTTTCGTGGGGTTTTGTGGCGAACGTCGTGTTTCAAGGCCCCGCAGCATTGACGCTGGACGGCAAAGGCCGCATTGCGATGCCGGCGCGTCACCGCGAGCTGCTTGCCGCGATGGGCGTGCACCAGCTCACCGTCACCAAGCATCCCGAGGGTTCGCTCCTGATTTTCCCGCGTCCGGCGTGGGAGCAGTTCCGCGATCGCGTCGCCGCCTTGCCGATGGATTCGAGCGGCTGGAAGCGAGTCTTCCTCGGTAGCGCGATGGATGTCGACATCGACGCTTCGTCGCGCGTTCTGATCGCTCCCGAGCTGCGCGTCGCCGCCGGCCTTGTGCGTGACGTCATGCTGCTCGGCATGGGCAGTCACTTCGAGTTGTGGGACGCCGAGCGGCATGCCGCGCACGAGGCCGCGGTGATGAAATCGGCACTGCCCGACTCGCTCAAGAGCTTCAGCTTCTGAATGTCCGCGTCCAGTTCCCTGACGCATCAGAGCGTCCTGCTCTCCGAGGCCGTCGATGCGCTCGTCACCGATGTCCGACGGCATCTATGTCGACGCCACCTTCGGCCGCGGCGGCCATGCGCGCGCGGTGCTGGCGCGCCTTTCGGAGCGCGGCCGGCTGGTTGCTTTCGATCGCGACCCGAGCGCCGTCGCCAGCGTCGCCGCCGACACCGCGCTCGCTGGCGATTCGCGCTTTGCGATCGAGCACACGGCGTTCTCGGCGATGACTTCGACCCTCGCCGCACGCGGCATCGATTCGGTCAGCGGCGTCCTGCTCGACCTCGGCGTCTCGTCGCCGCAGATCGACGATCCCGAGCGCGGCTTCTCGTTCCGCTTCGACGGTCCGCTCGACATGCGGATGGACACGACGCGCGGCGAGAGCGCCGCCGAATTCCTGGCCCGCGCCGACGAGCGCCACATTGCGGAGGTGATACGCGACTATGGGGAAGAACGGTTTGCTCTACAGGTTGCAAAGGCGCTTGTTGCTCGGCGCGAAGGCGGGCGCCCTGTTCGAACCACAGGCGATCTTGCCGATGTCGTGGCTCGTGCGGTCAAGACCCGAGAGGCGGGCCAGAACCCTGCAACGCGCACGTTTCAGGCTCTACGGATTTTCGTCAACGCCGAGCTTGAGGAGCTCGAGCAGGCCCTGAGCGCTGCGGTCGAAGTGCTTGCGCCGGGAGGGCGGCTGGTCGTCATCAGCTTTCACTCGCTCGAGGACCGGATCGTCAAGACCTTCATCGCTCACGAAAGCAAGAGCGTCGTCGACCGACGCGCGCCGTTCGCCGCCGACCTGCCGCATCGCCTGCGCGCGCTCGGGCGGGTCAAGCCCGGGCCGACCGAGGCCGCGACCAACCCGCGCGCGCGCTCGGCGGTGATGCGCGTCGCCGAACGGACCGACGTCGACTCCGCCGGAGCGCATCGATGACGCGCTTCAACGTGCTGCTCCTGATCGCCTTGCTCGCCAGCAGCCTGTATCTCGTGCGCGTCTCGTACGAGTCGCGGCGCCTGTTCGCCGCGCTCGACAAGGCGCAGGGCGAAGAGCGCGCGCTCGACAACGACAGCGAGCGGCTCAAGACCGAGCTGCGTTCGCAGGCGACGCCGCTGCGCGTCGAGCGCACCGCGCGCGAGCGCCTCGCGATGCGTGCCGCGACCCCGGCGGTGACGCAGTACGTCGAGCTGCCCGCGGCGCGCCAGCGCCGCGGCCTCGAGCGGGACGCCGCCATGAGCCTCGGCGCGAAGAAGGCCAACGCCAAGGCACGCGCCACGGCGAGCGTGAAAAGCTTCAGCTACGCGACCAGCCCGCTGCTCGCCTCGCCGACGCCGCCCTGGCGCTCGAAGCTGCTCGTCGCTGCGGTCGGCCTCGGCTTCCTGCTGCTGCTCGGCCGCGCCGTCTACGTGCAGATCATCGACGCGCCTTTCTTCCTGCGCCAGGGCGAGATCCGCTACGGCCACACGATCGAGCTGCCGGCGAGCCGCGGCCGGATCGTCGACCGCAATGGCCTGATCCTCGCCGCGAGCGTCCCGGCGCCGTCGATCTGGGCGATCCCGAAGGACCTCGATGGCGATGCCCGCTCGCGCGCGAAGCTCGCGACGCTGCTCGACATGACCAGCGCGGCACTCGAGGCGCGTCTCGCCGACAACCCCAACTTCGTCTGGCTGCGGCGCCAGGTCGACGAGAACGTCGCCAAGTCGGTTCGCGATCTTTCGCATCAAGGGCATCCACGAGGTGCGCGAATACAAGCGCAAGTATCCGGAAGGCGAGGCCGCCGCGCACGTCGTCGGCTTCACCAACGTCGAGGACCACGGCCAGGAAGGCGTCGAGCTCGCGTTCCAGAAGGAGCTCGCCGGCCGCGACGGCACGCGCCGCGTCATCAAGGACCGGCTCGGCCGCGTCGTCGAGGACGTCGGCGACAGCGTCGCGCCGCTCGAGGGCCAGGACATCGGCTTGGCGATCGACTCGAAGGTGCAGTTCTTCGCCTACCAGCGGATCCGCGACGCGGTCGCCGCGAACAAGGCCAAGGCCGGCAGTGTCGTCGTCCTCGATGCGCAGAGCGGCGAGGTGCTGGCGCTCGCCAACTTCCCGAGCTATTCGCCGGCCGATCGCAAGAACATGACCGGCGCGCAGCTGCGCAACCGCGCACTGACCGACACCTTCGAGCCCGGCTCGACGATGAAGCCGTTCATCGCCGCGTGGGCGCTGGAGACCGGCCGCGTCACGCCGACGACCGATCATCCAGACCGCCCCCGGCAAGATGACGCTTACCGGCTCGACCATCACCGACTCGCATCCGCACGGCAACCTCACCGTCAGCGAAGTGATCCAGAAGTCGAGCAACGTCGGCGCGACGCGGATGGCGATGATGTTCACGCCGCGCGAGATGTGGGAGCTCTACAGCGCGGTCGGCTTCGGCCAGAAGCCGCAGCTCGGCTTTCCCGGCGTCGTCACCGGGCGGCTGCGCCCGTATAAGAGCTGGCGGCCGATCGAGCAGGCGACGATGAGCTACGGCTACGGCCTGTCGGCGTCGCTGTTCCAGATCGCCCATGCCTACACCGTGTTCGCGCACGATGGCGAGCTGATTCCCGTGACGCTGACGCGGCCGCTCGGCGCGACGCAGAGCCCGCCCGTCGCCGGCATCCGCGTGATCTCGCCCAAGACCGCGTCGACGGTGCGCGACATGCTGCATCTGGTGACGCTGCCCGGCGGCACCGCGCCGAAGGCGCAGGTCGTCGGCTACTCGGTCGGCGGCAAGAGCGGCACCGCGTACAAGCAGGAGGGCGCGAGCTACGCGACCAAGAAATACCGCGCCTGGTTCGTCGGCATGGCGCCGATCGCGCATCCGCGGATCATCGTCGCGGTGATGGTCGACGAGCCGACCGCCGGCAAGTACTTCGGCGGCGACGTCGCCGCACCGGTGTTCAGCGAGGTCGTGCAGCAGACGCTTGCGCATGATGGGCGTCCAGCCCGATCTCGACGTCAAGCCGCAGATCGTCTCGCGCGAGCTGCCGGCCGAAGAGGAGAGCTTCTAGTGGCCGATGCGGCCAACGCCGGCATGACGCGGCTCGAGTCGCGCGCCGCAGCGCACGCCTGGCTGAAGCTGCGCCAGGCGCGCGCGCTCACCGCCGACAGCCGGCGCGTCGCGGGTCGGCGACGCCTTCATCGCCTGGCCCGGCTACGCCAGCGACGGCCGCCGCTTCGTCGCCGCCGCGCTCGCCGCGGGCGCCGGCGCCTGCCTGGTCGAGGCCGAAGGCGTCGAGGGGTTCGATTTCGACGGCGACGCGCGTATCGGCGCGCTGCGCGGCCTGAAGGCGGCCACCGGCGAGATCGCCAGCCGCTTCCTCGGCACGCCGAGCGCCGCGCTCGAGGTCGTCGCCGTCACCGGCACCAACGGCAAGACATCGACCGCGTGGTGGATCGCGCAAGCGCTCGCCGACGCTCGGCCGACGCTGCGGCGTGATCGGCACGCTCGGTATCGGCGAGCCGCCGAGCGCGGCGTCGGGCGAACCGCAGCGCCTCGTGCCGACCGGATTGACGACGCCCGATCCGATCACGCTGCAGAACGCGCTGCGCGATTTCGTCGACCGCAAGTTCGCGGCGTGCGCGATCGAGGCGTCGTCGATCGGCATCGCCGAGCATCGCCTCGCCGGCACCCGGGTCGCGGTCGCGGTGTTCACCAACTTCACCCAGGACCACCTCGACTACCACGGCGACATGCGCGCCTACTGGCAGGCGAAGGCGCAGCTCTTCGCCTGGCCGGGGCTGAAGGCCGCGGTGGTCAACGTCGACGACGCCCAGGGCCTCGAGCTCGCCGCGTCGCTCGCCGCCGGCAGCGTCGACTGCTGGACGGTCTCGACCCGCGCCGAGCCGGCGCGACTGCAGGCGGCGAACGTTCGCCACGGCCGCGCCGGCCTGGCGTTCGACGTCGTCGAAGGCGACGAGCGCGTCGCCGTCGCGACGCCGATGATCGGCGACTACAACGTCGCCAACCTGCTCGGCGTCATCGGCGTGCTGCGGGCGATGGGAACGACGCTCGCCGAAGCCGGCGCCGCGTGCGCCGCGCTGACGCCGGTGCCCGGCCGGCATGGAGCGGGTGCGGATCGAAGGCGCGGCGGGCGAGTCGCTGCCCGAGGTCGTCGTCGACTACGCCCACACGCCCGACGCGCTCGACAAGGCGCTCGCCGCGCTGGCGCCGCTCGCCAAGGCAGCGTGGCGGCGTGCTCTGGTGCGTGTTCGGCTGCGGCGGCAACCGAGACCCGGCCAAGCGGCCGCTGATGGGCGCGATCGCCTGCCGGCTCGCCGGCCACGTCGTCGTCACCAGCGACAACCCGCGCCTCGAGCCGCCCGACCTGATCCTGGCGCAGATCCTGGTCGGCGCGATCGGCCACGACGAGGTCGACGTGATCGAGAACCGCGCCGAGGCGATCCGCCACGCCGTCGGCTCGGCGGCGCCGGCAGACGTCGTGCTGCTCGCCGGCAAGGGCCACGAGGACTACCAGGAGATCGCCGGCGCGCGCTTTCCGTTCTCCGACGTTCGCCAGGCCGAGGCGGCGCTGAAGGCGCGCGCTTGCCGGTGCCGATCGCGCCGGCGCCGAGCGGGCGCGGGCGCCGACGATGATGACGCTCGGCGAGGCGGCGCAGATGCTGCCCGGCGCACGTCTCGTCGGCGACCCGGCGACGCCGATCGCGCGCGTCCACAGCGATACGCGCAGCGTCGCTCCCGGCGACCTGTTCGTCGCCCTGCGCGGCGAGCGCTTCGACGCCAACGATTTCCTGGCGCAGGCCAAGGCCAGCGGCGCCGCGGCGCTGCTCTGCGAGCGCGGCATCGAAGCGGCCGGGCTGCCCGGCCTGGTCGTCGCCGACACCCGGGTCGCCCTCGGCGAGCTCGCCGCGGCGTGGCGGCGCCGCTTCGCCCTGCCGCTGGTCGCGGTCGCCGGCAGCAACGGCAAGACGACCGTGACGCAGATGATCGCGGCGATCTTTCGCGCCTGGCTCGGCGACGCGGCGTTCGCGACCGAAGGCAACTTCAACAACGACATCGGCGTGCCGCTGACGCTGTTGCGCCTGCGCGAGTCGCACCGCGCCGGCGTGGTCGAGCTCGGCATGAACCATCCGGGCGAGATCGCCCGCCTGGCTGGGATCGCCGCGCCGACGATCGCGCTCGTCAACAACGCGCAGCGCGAGCACCTCGAGTTCATGAGCAGCGTCGACGCCGTGGCACGCGAGAACGGCGCGGCGATCGCCGCGCTCGCCGGCGACGGCATCGCCGTCTTCCCCGCCGACGACGCGCACGCGCCGACCTGGCGCGAGATCGCCGCAACGCGGCGCGTGCTGACCTTCGCGCTCGACGCGCCGGCCGACGTCTCGGGCACGGCGGCGTGGCACGGCGAGCGCTGGACGGTGACGATGCAGACTCCCGCCGGGCGCGGCGAGCTTCGCGCTGCGCGTCGCCGGCGCGCACAACGTTCGCAACGCGCTCGCCGCCAGCGCTGCGGCGCTCGCCGCGGGCGCGCCGCTCGAAGCTGTCGTGCGCGGCCTGGAAGCCTTCGCGGCGGTTCGCGGCCGCTCGCAGGCCAGGCGCTTCGCGCGCAGCGGCCTCGACGTGACGCTGATCGACGACACCTACAACGCCAATCCCGATTCGGTGCGCGCCGCGATCGACGTGCTCGCCGCATTGCCGGCGCCGCGCTGGCTCGTCCTCGGCGACATGGGCGAGGTCGGCGACCAGGGGCCGGCGTTTCACCGCGAGGTCGGCGCGTATGCGAGCGAGCGCGGCATCGAGACGCTCTGGGCCGCGGGCGCGGAGAGCGCGAACACGGTCGCCGCGTTCGCCGGCGCACGCGCGTTCGCGAGCGTCGAGGCGCTCGTCGCCGCGCTCGGCCGACGCGCCGGCAGCGGCGTCGGTGCTGGTCAAGGGCTCGCGCTTCATGCGCATGGAGCGCGTCGTCGCCGCGCTGACGGGCGCGCAGCCGGGAGGCTCGGATGCGCACTAGCCCGCCGTTCGATCGGAGACGTCATGCTGCTTAGCCTGGCGCAGTGGTTGCAGGCATCGTCGCCCGAATTCGGCTTCATGCGCGTGTTCCAGTACATCACCTTTCGCGCCGTGATGGCGGCGATGACCTCGCTCCTGATCGGCCTGGTCTTCGGCCCCTGGGTGATCCGCCGACTGACGTCGCTCAAGATCGGCCAGCCGATCCGCTCCTACGGCATCGAGGCGCATCACTCGAAGAGCGGAACGCCGACCATGGGCGGCGTGCTGATCCTGATCGGCATCGGCATCTCGACACTGCTCTGGTTCGACTGGTCGAACCGCTTCGTCTGGATCGTGATGGTCGTGACGATCGGCTTCGGCGCGATCGGCTGGGTCGACGACTGGCGGAAGGTCGTGCAGAAGAACCCGGAGGGCATGCCCTCGGGCGAGAAGTACTTCTGGCAGTCGGTGATCGGCATCGTCGCCGCGCTCTACCTCGCCTTCAGCGTCAGCGAGACCTCGAACCTGCGCGTCCTCGAGCTCTTCCTGCGCTGGGTCCAGAGCGGCTTCTCGAACGACCTGCCGCCGAAGGCCGACCTGATCGTGCCGTTCTTCAAGTCGGTGAGCTATCCGCTCGGCGTGTTCGGCTTCATCACGCTGACCTATTTCGTGATCGTCGGCGCGAGCAACGCCGTCAACCTCACCGACGGCCTCGACGGCCTGGCGATCATGCCGGTGGTGATGGTCGGCTCGGCCCTCGGCGTGTTCGCGTACATCACCGGCAGCTCGGTCTATTCGCGCTACCTGCTATTCCCGTACATCCCGGGCGCGGGCGAACTGCTCATCTTCTGCGCCGCGATGGCCGGCGCCGGGCTCGCGTTCCTCTGGTTCAACACCCATCCGGCGCAGGTCTTCATGGGCGACGTCGGCGCGCTCGCGCTCGGCGGCGCCCTCGGCACGATCGCCGTGATCACGCGCCAGGAAATCGTTCTCGGCATCATGGGCGGCGTCTTCGTCGCCGAGGCGCTCTCGGTGATGGCGCAGGTCGCCTGGTTCAAGTACACGCGGCGCAAATACGGTGAAGGGCGCAGGTTCTTCAAGATGGCGCCGCTGCACCACCACTTCGAGAAGACCGGCTGGAAGGAGACGCAGGTCGTCGTCCGCTTCTGGATCATCACGATGCTGCTGTGCCTGGTCGGCCTGGCGAGCCTGAAACTGAGATGAGCGAGAACGCGATGGCGCTCGTTCTCGGCCTGGGCGAATCGGGCCTGGCGATGGCGCGCTGGCTGGCGCGCGACGGCGGCGCGGTCCGCGTCTGGGACTCGCGCGCCGAGCCGCCGCAGGCGGCGGCGCTGCGCGACGCACGTGCCGACGCCGAGCTCGTCGGCGGCGCGCTCGACGCGTGCGGCGCTCGCCGGCGTCGACCGCGTCTTCAAGAGCCCCGGCCTGGCGCCGACCGATGCGCGCATCGCCGGCGCTGCTCGCCGCGGCGAGAAGCGCCGGCGTCCCGGTCAGGGGCGAGCTCGATCTCTTCGCCGCCGCGCTCGCGACGCTGCGCCGCGAGCACGACTACGCGCCCAAGGTCATCGCCATCACCGGCACCAACGGCAAGACGACGACGACGGCGCTGACCGCGCTGCTGGTCGAGCGCAGCGGCCGGCGCGTCGCCGCCGCCGGCAACATCGGGCCGACGCTGCTGCAGTCGCTCGCCGACGCGATCGACGTCGCGCCCGAGATCAGCCTGCGCGAGCGGCTGCCCGAGGTCTGGGTGCTCGAGCTGTCGAGCTTCCAGCTCGCCGACGCCGAGGTCGGTACGTTCGAGGCCGATGCCGCGGCGTTGCTCAACCTGAGCGAGGACCACCTCGACTGGCACGGCTCGTTCGCCGAGTACGGCGCCGCCAAGGCGCGCGTCTTCGGCACGCGCGCGACGATCGTCATCGACCGCGACGACGCCGCGCTCGCCCGGCTCGTTCCGGCGCCGAAGACGCTGCCGGTGAAGAAAGGCCGGCCGCCGAAAGTGATCGCGCGGCGCGTCGTCAGCTTCGGCGCCGGCATGCCCGAGCTGCCCGGCGACTGGGGCCTCGCGGTCGACAACGACATGGCCTGGCTGGTGCGCGCCCGCGCCGACGGCGACGCGCGCGGCGAGCCGGCGGCGAGATCGTCCTGCAGCACCTGATGCCCGCCGATGCGCTGCGCATCCGCGGCCGCCACAACGCGCTCAATGCGCTTGCCGCGCTGGCGCTCGCCGACGCGATCGGCTGCCCGCTCGCGCCGATGCTGCACGCGCTGCGCGAGTACCGCGGCGAGCCGCACCGGGTCGAGCACGTCGGGACCGTCAACGGCGTCGATGCCTTCGACGACAGCAAGGGCACCAACGTCGGCGCGACGGTCGCGGCGCTGGTCGGCCTCGGCAGCGAACGCGCGCCGAAGAAGCTGGTCGTCATCCTCGGCGGCGACGGCAAGGGCCAGGACTTCGCGCCGCTCGCCGCGCCGCTGTCACGGCACGCGCGCGCGGTCGTGACGATCGGCCGCGACGCGCCGGCGATCGAGCAGGTGGTCGCGGCGACCGGCATTCCGTTCGAGCGCAGCGCGACGCTCGAGGCAGCCGTGAGCGCGGCGTTCGCGCGCGCCGAAAGCGGCGACGCGGTGCTGCTCAGCCCGGCCTGCGCCAGCCTCGACATGTTCCGCAACTACGCCCACCGCGCCGAGGTCTTCGTCGCCGCCGTGCAGGCGCGCGCCGACCACTCGCTGGCAGGGAGCGCCGAATGACCGCGCTCGCCGGCGTCCTGCAGTCGTGGCGCGATCGACTCGCGCCGGCGGGCGCAGCGCGCGCCAAGGCGCCGCCGGCGAAA
Source organism: uncultured beta proteobacterium (assembly GCA_963766315.1). GTDB lineage: Bacteria > Pseudomonadota > Gammaproteobacteria > Burkholderiales > Burkholderiaceae_C > Schlegelella_A. The sequence continues at coordinate 41,051 of CAVXZM010000004.1, read as the reverse complement.
GCACCGAGCGCGCGCGCCCGCCGCGAGGTCGTCGAGCCGATTCCGGTGCGCGAGTGGATCAGCGTCGACCACGGCCAGCCGGCGCGCCTGCTCGGCTTCGACCGCACCCTCGTCTGCGTCGTCGTCGCCCTGCTCGCGCTCGGCCTGGTGATGGTCTACAGCGCCTCGGTGGCGATGCCCGACAACCCCAAGTTCTCGCGCTACACGCCGACCTACTTCCTGTCGCGCCACGCGATGTTCATGGCGCTCGCCGTCGTCGCCGCGCTGGTCGCGGTGCAGGTGCCGGTCTCGCTCTGGGAAAAGCTCTCGCCCTGGATCTTCGTCGCCGCGCTGCTGCTGCTTGTGATCGTCCTCGTTCCCTTCATCGGCAAGGGCGTGAACGGCGCGCGGCGCTGGATCCCGCTCGGCATCATGAGCTTCCAGCCGTCCGAGCTGACCAAGCTGGCGATCGCGATGTACGCCGCCGGCTACATGGTGCGGCGCGATGGACGTGAAGGAGAACTTCGTCCGCGCGGTCGTGCCGATGGCGATCTCGATCGCCGTCGTCGGCCTGCTGCTGCTCGCCGAGCCCGACATGGGCGCGTTCCTCGTGATCGCCACGATCGCGATGGGAATCCTCTTCCTCGGCGGCGTCAACGGCCGGATGTTCCTGCTCATCAGCGCGGTCCTGGTCGGCGCGTTCGTGCTGATGATCACCTTCAGCGAGTGGCGGCGCGAGCGGATCTTCGCCTACCTCAATCCGTGGGACGAGAAGTACACCCTCGGCAAGGCCTACCAGCTCTCGCACTCGCTGATCGCCTTCGGCCGCGGCGAGATCTTCGGCCAGGGGCTCGGCTCGAGCGTCGAGAAGCTCCACTACCTGCCCGAGGCGCACACCGACTTCCTGCTCGCGGTGATCGGCGAGGAGCTCGGCTTCGTCGGCGTCGCCTGCGTCATCGTCGCCTTCTTCTGGCTGGCGCGGCGCCTGTTCCACATCGGCCGCCAGGCGATCGCGCTCGAGCGCGTCTTCGCCGGGCTGTTCGCGCAGGGAATCGGCATCTGGATGGGCGGCCAGGCGTTCATCAACATGGGCGTCAACCTCGGCGTGCTGCCGACCAAGGGACTGACCCTGCCGCTGATGAGCTACGGCGGCTCGGCGATCGTGATGAACATGATCGCGCTGGCGATCGTGCTGCGCGTCGACATCGAGAACCGGCAGCTGATGCGCGGAGGCCGCGCATGAAGCAGCTGCTCGTGATGGCGGCGGGAACCGGCGGCCACGTCATCCCGGGCCTGGCCGTCGCGACCGAGATGCAGCGGCGCGGCTGGCACGTCAGCTGGCTCGGCACCGAGACCGGGCTCGAGAACCGGCTCGTTCCGCCGCGCGGGATCGTCCTCGACCGCGTCGCCTTCAACGGCTGCGCGGCAAGGGCCTCGTTCGGCAACGTTCTCGGCGCGCTGCGCCTGCTCGGATCGCCTTCTCGCACGTTGCTCGCGACTGATCGCGCGCCGCCGTCCCGACGCCGTCCTCGGCATGGGCGGCTATATCTGCTTTCCGGGCGGCTGGATGGCGTGGCTGCACCGCAAGCCGCTGCTGCTCGTCAACGCCGACGCGACGCTGCTGCTCAGCAACCGGGCGCTGACGTTGGGCGGCGCGGCGCATCGCCTTCGGCTTCGCCGGCGAATCGGCGCGCGAGCTCGGCGCGAAGGCGGTCGTCACCGGCAATCCGGTGCGCGCCGAGATCGAGGCCCTGCCCGAGCCGACGCTGCGCTTCGCCGGCCGCGCCGGCGCGCTGCGCCTGCTCGTCGTCGGCGGCAGCCTCGGCGCGCGCGTCCTCAACGAATGCGTGCCGCAGGCGATTGCCTTGCTCGCGGGCGACGAGCGGCCGCGCGTCGCGCACCAGACCGGCGAGGCGGGTCGCGCCAGCGTTCGCGCCGCCTACGACGCCGCCGGCGCGGCCGACGCCGAGGTGCTGCCGTTCATCGACGACATGGCGGCGCGGCTCGCCGACTGCGACGTCATCGTCTGCCGCGCCGGCGCGATCACGGTGAGCGAGCTGTGCGCTGCCGGCGTCGCCGCGGTGCTGGTCCCCTTCGTCGCCAGCACGACCTCGCACCAGCGCGACAACGCCGCCTGGATGGCGTCGCGCGAGGCGGCGATCCATCTGCCGCAGGGCGACCTTTCGCCCGGGCGCCTGGCCGAGCTGCTGAGCGGCCTGACGCGCGAGGCCCTGCTGGCGATGGCGACCAAGGCGCGCGCCTTGGCGCGGCCGCACGCGGCGGCGCGCGTTGCCGACGAGATCGAAGCGATGGTGGCCGCATGAAGCACGCCGTCAAGACGCATCCACTTCGTCGGCATCGGCGGCGCCGGCATGAGCGGCATCGCCGAGATCCTGCACAACCTCGGCTACAGGATCTCCGGCTCCGACCAGCAGCAGAGCGCGACCACCAAGGCGCTCGCCAAGCGCGGCATCAAGGTCGCGATCGGCCACGACGCGGCCCACATCGCCGGCGCCGAGGCGGTGGTCACGTCGAGCGCGGTGCGCTCCGACAACCCCGAGGTGATGGCGGCGCGCGCCAAGCGCGTTCCGGTCGTGCCGCGCGCCGTGATGCTGGCCGAGCTGATGCGCCTGAAGCAGGGCATCGCCATCGCCGGCACGCACGGCAAGACGACGACGACCTCGCTCGTCACCAGCGTCCTCGCCGAGGCCGGGCTCGACCCGACGTTCGTGATCGGCGGCCGGCTCAACGCCGCCGGCGCCAACTCGCGCCTCGGCGCCGGCGACTACATCGTCGTCGAGGCCGACGAGTCGGACGCGTCGTTCCTGAACCTGCTGCCGGTGATGGCGGTCGTCACCAACATCGACGCCGACCACATGGAGACCTACGGCCACGACTTCGCGCGGCTGAAGCAGGCCTTCGTCGAGTTCATCCACAAGATGCCGTTCTATGGCGCCGCGATCCTGTGCGCCGACGACCCCGGCGTGCGCTCGATCATGGCGATGATCTCGCGGCCGATCGTCAGCTACGGCTTCGGCGCCGATGCGATGGTGCGCGCGGTCGACGTCGAGGCGCACGCCGGAACGATGCACTTCACCGTGCAGCGCAAGAACGGCAGCCGGATGCCCGACCTGCAGGTCACGCTCAACCTGCCGGGCGACCACAACGTGCTCAACGCGCTCGCGGCGATCGCGGTCGCGACCGAGCTCGAGCTGCCCGACGCGCCGTTGGTCAAGGGCCTGGCCGAGTTCACCGGCGTCGGCCGCCGCTTCCAGCACTACGGCGAGCATCCGACCGCGGCCGGCGACGGCAGCTTCGCGCTGATCGACGACTACGGCCATCACCCGGTCGAGATGGCGGCGACGCTGGCCGCGGCGCGCGGCGCCTTCCCCGGCCGGCGCATCGTCCTTGCCTTCCAGCCGCACCGCTTCACGCGCACGCGCGACTGCTTCGAGGACTTCGTCAAGGTGATCGGCAGCGCCGACGCGGTGCTGCTGGCCGAGGTCTACGCTGCCGGCGAGGCGCCGATCGTCGCCGCCGACGGCCGGGCGCTGGCGCGCGCGCTGCGCGTTGCCGGCAAGGTCGATCCGGTGTTCGTCGACGAGATCGAGGCCATGGCCGCGACCATCGTCGAGCAGGCGCAGCCGGGCGACGTCGTCATCGCCATGGGCGCGGGCTCGATCGGCAACGTGCCGGCGCAGGTGGTCGAGTTGCTGGGAGGGCCGACATGAGCGCCATCGACGTCGCTGCATTCGGCAAGGTCGCGGTTCTCCTCGGCGGCACCTCGGCCGAGCGCGAGATCTCGCTCCTCACCGGCAACGGCGTCCTCGCCGCGCTGCGCGCGCAAGGCGTCGACGCGCACGCCTTCGATCCGGCCGAGCGCGAGCTCGGCGAGCTCAAGCGCGACGGTTTCCAGCGCTGCTTCGTCGCCCTGCACGGTCGCCACGGCGAGGACGGCAGCGTCCAGGGCGCGCTCGAGCTGCTCGGCATTCCCTACACCGGCTCGGGCGTGATGGCGTCGGCGATCGCGATCGACAAGGTCATGACCAAGCGCGTCTGGCTTGCCGAGGGCCTGCCCGACGCCGCGCTTCGTCCGCCTCGCCGAGGGCGAGCAGGGACGCGAGCAGCTGCGCGCCGTGCCCGACGTGCTCGGCCTGCCGCTGATCGTCAAGCCGCCGCGCGAAGGCTCGTCGATCGGCATCACCAAGGTCGCCGGCTATTCCGGGATGCAGGCCGCGGTCGAGCTCGCGGCGCAGTACGACGCCGACGTGCTGTGCGAGGAGTTCATCGACGGCGACGAGGTGACCTGCCCGGTGCTCGGTCACGGCGCCTCGGCCGAGGCGCTCCCCGTCGTCCGCATCGTCGCCCCCGACGGCGCCTACGACTACCAGAACAAGTACTTCACCGACGTCGTCCGCTACGAGTGCCCGAGCGGCCTGCCGGCCGAAGAGGAGCGCGAGATCCAGCGCATCGTCCTGGCCGGCTACCGGATCCTCGGCTGCCGCGGCTGGGGCCGCGCCGACCTGATGCTGCGCCGCACGGATCGCAAGCCCTTCCTGCTCGAGATGAACACCTCGCCCGGCATGACGACCCATTCGCTGGTGCCGATCTCGGCGCGCGCCGCGGGCATCAGCTACGACGCGCTGTGCGTGCGCCTGCTCGCCGGCGCCGCGCTTGATTCCGATCGCGCGCCGCTGCCGGCGCCGGGAAGCTGACGCGATGGCCGCCGCCACCTGGTCCCGCTCGAGCGAGTCGCCGCTGCCGCCCGACGTGCGCCTGATGAATGCGACCGCCGGCGTGCTCGCGCTCGTCGCCGCGCTGCTGCTCGCGGCGATGGCGTTTCTCTGGCTGGCGCGCCAGCCGCTGTTCGCGATCCGCGCCATCGCGGTCGACGGCGACACGACGCGCAACAGCGTCTCGACGATCCGTGCCAACGCCGCGCCGCGCCTGGCCGGCAACTTCCTGACGATGGACCTGGCGAGCGTGCGGCGCGCCTTCGAGTCGGTGCCGTGGGTGCGCCTGGCGGTGGTGCGGCGCGTCTGGCCGAACCGGCTGCGGGTGCAGCTGCAGGAGCATCGCGCGGTCGCGATCTGGGGCGACGAGAGCGGCAACGACAAGCTCGTCAACAGCTACGGCGAGGTCTTCGAGGCCAACGTCGGCGATGTCGAGGACGATGCCCTGCCCACGCTCTCGGGGCCCGATGGCAGCTCGGCGCATGCCCTCACGATGCTCGGCCGGATCGAGACCGCGCTGGCGCCGCTCGGCGCGCGCGTCGAGGAGCTCGCGCTTTCCGGCCGCGGCTCGTGGCAGGCGACGCTCGACAGCGGCGCGGTGGTCGAGCTCGGCCGCGGCAGCGACGACGAGGTGATCGCCCGTGCCGGCCGCTTCGTCGTCACGCTGCCGCAGGTGACCGGCCGCTACCAGCGGCCGCTCGCCTACGCCGACCTGCGCCACAGCGACGGCTACGCGGTGCGCCTGAAGGGCGTTTCGACGACGAGCGCCGCGGCCACGGACAAACCGCAAAAGAAATAGGAGCCACAGCGAATGGCCAAGGAATTGAAGGATCTCGTCGTCGGTCTCGACATCGGCACCGCCAAGGTGATGGCGGTCGTCGCCGAGGTGATGCCCGACGGCGAGCTGCGCATCGCCGGTCTCGGCAGCGCGCCGGCGCATGGCCTGAAGCGCGGCGTCGTCGTCAACATCGACGCGACGGTGCAGTCGATCCAGCAGGCGCTGAAAGAGGCCGAGATGATGGCCGACTGCAAGATCACGCGCGTCTACACCGGCATCACCGGCAGCCACATCCGCGGCCAGAACAGCACCGGGATGGTGATCGTGCGCGACAAGGAGGTGACGCCGGTCGACGTCACGCGCGTCGTCGAGACCGCCAAGGCGATCAACATCCCGAACGACCAGCGCCTGCTGCTGGTCGAGCCGCAGGAGTTCGTGATCGACGGCCACGAGGTCAAGGAGCCGATCGGCATGAGCGGCGGCCGGCTCGAGGTGCGCGTGCACATCGTCACCGGCGCGCAGAGCGCGGCCGAGAACATCGTCAAGTGCGTGCGCCGCTGCGGGCTGGAGGTCGAGCAGCTGGTGCTCAACCCGAGCGCGTCGAGCCACGCGGTGCTGACCGAGGACGAGAAGGACCTCGGCGTGGCGCTGGTCGACATCGGCGCCGGCACGACCGACGTCGCGATCTTCACCGACGGCTCGATCCGCCATACCGCCGTGATCCCGATCGCCGGCGACCTGATCACGAGCGACATCGCGATGGCGCTGCGCACGCCGACCAAGGACGCCGAGGAGATCAAGGTCGAGTACGGCGTCGCCAAGCAGCTGCTCGCCGACCCGAACGAGCAGCTCGAGGTGCCCGGCCTCGGCGACCGGCCGCCGCGCATGCTCAGCCGCCAGGCGCTCGCCGGCGTCATCGAGCCGCGGATCGAGGAGATCTATTCGCTCGTCCACCAGGTGATCCGCGAGAGCGGCTTCGAGGAGCTGCTCTCGAGCGGCATCGTCATCACCGGCGGCGCGGCGGTGATGCCGGGAATGATCGAGCTCGGCGAGGACATCTTTCTCAAGCCCGTGCGCAAGGGCACGCCGACCTACCGCGGCGCCCTCCACGACATGGTCGCCAACCCGCGCTCGGCGACCGTGATGGGCCTGCTCGAGGAAGCGCGCATGGCGCGCACGCGCGGCCAGCGCGCGGCGCAGCAGGCGGGCTCGGTCAAGACCCTGTTCGGCCGCGCCAAGGACTGGTTCCTCGGCAACTTCTGAGTCGTCATGACCCACTCCAACGCCTTCGCGCCCCCCGACCATCACGCGCTCGACCCGCCACCGAGCGGCTGAGCGCGAGCGATTTCATTCACACCAAAAACGTATTTCCAGCATTTACATCAGGCAACTGCAAACGGAGTTTTGACATGGCAATCGAAATGATCGAAGAGTTCAGCATGGGCACGCAGATCAAGGTGATCGGCGTCGGCGGCGGCGGCGGCAACGCGGTCGAGCACATGATCGAGGAGGGCGTTCAGGGCGTCGATTTCGTCTGCGCCAACACCGACGCGCAGGCGCTCAACCGCTCGGCGGCGCACCACCTGATCCAGCTCGGCTCGACCGGGCTCGGCGCCGGCGCCAAGCCGGAGGCGGGCAAGGCCGCGGCCGAGGAGGCGGTCGACCGCATCCGCCAGGCGATCGAAGGCGCGCACATGCTCTTCATCACCGCCGGCATGGGCGGCGGCACCGGCACCGGCGCGGCGCCGGTGATCGCCCGGGTGGCGCGCGAGATGGGCATCCTCACCGTCGGCGTCGTCACCAAGCCGTTCGACTTCGAGGGGCCGCGCCGGCTCAAGGCGGCTGATCAGGGCGTCGCCGAGCTCGAGGCCAACGTCGACTCGCTGATCGTCATCCTCAACGACAAGCTGCTCGACGTCCTCGGCGACGACGTGACCCAGGACCAGGCGTTCGCGCACGCCAACGACGTGCTCAAGAACGCCGTCGGCGGGATCAGCGACATCATCCACATTCCGGGTCTCGTCAACGTCGACTTCGAGGACGTGAAGACGGTGATGAGCGAGCCCGGCAAGGCGATGATGGGAACGGCCATCGGCTCGGGTCCGGATCGTGCCAACAAGGCGGCCGAGGCGGCCGTCGCCTGCCCGCTGCTCGAAGGCATCGACCTCTCGGGCGCGCGCGGCGTGCTGGTGCTGATCGCGGCCAACCGCAACACGTTCAAGCTGAGCGAAAGCCGCAACGCGATGAACACGATCCGTCGCTACGCCGCCGACGATGCCCACGTCATCTACGGCACGGCCTACGACGAATCGCTCGGCGACCAGCTGCGCGTGACGGTGATCGCGACCGGACTGAGCCCGGCGCGGCGCGCGCAGCAGGCGCCGATGACGCGTCGTCCACAGCGCCCCGGTGCAGCGTACCGGCACCGACAACCTGCCGGTGCTCAACCAGCAGGTGCAGGTCGCGCCGCAGCAGCACGACTACAGCGGCCTGACGACGCCGAGCGTCTGGCGCAACGGCCGCACCGCGGCGGCGAAGGTCGATGCCCTGGCGAGCAACGGCATGGACGAGATCGAGATCCCGGCGTTTCTCAGGAAGCAAGCGGATTGATGGCGGCGCAATTCATCAAACCACGAGGCAAAAGGCGGCGACCCGGTGGCCGCCTAAAATCCCATGATGTTGCGGCAGCGAACGTTGAAGGCGATGACCCGCGCCGTCGGCGTCGGCGTGCACGGCGGGCAGAAGGTCGAGCTCACGCTGCGCCCGGCGCCCGCCGACGCCGGCATCGTCTTTCGTCGCGTCGACCTGGCGCGTCCGGTCGTCGATCAAGGCCGACGCCTTCAACGTCTGCGACACGCGCATGGCGACGACGCTCTCGGCCGATGGCGGTTCGGGCGGGCCGAAGGTCAAGACCGTCGAGCACCTGCTCTCGGCCTGCGCCGGCCTCGGCCTCGACAACCTGGTGGTCGACATCACCGCCGAGGAAGTGCCGATCCTCGACGGCTCGGCGGCGTCGTTCGTGTTCCTGCTGCAAAGCGCCGGCATCGAGCTGCAGGACGCGCCCAAGCGGTTCCTGCGTGTCACGCGCCCAGTCGAGGTGCGAGAAGGCGAGGGCGCCGACTTGAAGTGGGCGCGCCTCGATCCGTTCGAGGGCTACACGCTTGCCTTCGAGATCGATTTCGACCACCCGGTGGTGAGCGAGACCGGCCAGCGCTTCGTCTTCGACATGGGCTCGGGCCAGTACAAGCGCGAGATCGCGCGCGCCCGCACCTTCGGCTTCACCAAGGAGGTCGAGATGATGCGTTCGCGCGGGCTGGCGCTCGGTGGCAGCCTCGACAACGCCGTCGTCGTCGACGAGTTCAAGGTGCTCAACAGCGACGGCCTGCGCTTCGACGACGAGTTCGTCAAGCACAAGATCCTCGACGCGATCGGCGACATGGTCCTCGCCGGCCGTCCGCTGCTCGCCGCCTACCGCGCGTTCAAGTCGGGCCACGCGCTCAACAACCGGCTGGTGCGCAAGCTCCTCGACGACCGCTCGGCCTGGGAGATCGTCACCTTCGACGACGAGGCGACGGCGCCCGCCGGACTCGCCGAGCTCGCACCCGCATGGTGAGATGGTCCTGACGGTCCTGCGCTGGATCGTGGCGGGCATCGCCGCGCTCCTGGTGCTGGGTGCGGCCGTCAATTTCGGCCTCTACATCGCGGTCGAAACGCCGGCCTTGCTGGAGCGGGCGCGCCGGCTCGCGGCGTGGATCCGCCTGCTCGCGCTGGCCTGGTTCAACGCCGAGGTCTGGGGCCGCGTCGTCTACACCATCGTTCACTGGGTCTGACGCGGCGAGTCAGGGCGCGGGTGCCAGGCCGAGGAAGGCGAGCACCTCGGGGAGCTGGCGGTCGAAATCGCTCAGCGCGTGGTCGCTGCCTTCGAGCACGATCTGGCGGCAGCCGGCATAGCGCGCGCTCATCTCGCGCCAGGACAGCACTTCGTCGCCCTTGGCGATGACGGCGAAGTAGCGATCCGGATCGGTGAGGCGGACCGGCGGCGCGATGGCGCGCAGCTCGTCGACGTATTCGGGGCGGAAGTCGAACGGCGCATCGCTGTGCCAGGCCGACGTGATGCCGACCGCGCCGGCGAGATCGCGCGCCGGATCGACGGCCGGGTTGAGGACGACGGCGCGACAGCCGCGGCGCTCGGCGACGGCGGTGGCGTAGAAGCCGCCGAGCGAGCTGCCGATCACGGCCATGCGCTCCGCCGGCCAGCCGGCGGTTCGTTCGAGAACCTGGCTCATCGCCTCGGCCGGCGATGCCGGCAGCTGCGGACACCACCAGTCGAGGTCGGGGCGATGCGCGGCGACCCAGGCCGCGAACTTCCTCGCCTTGGTCGACTGCGGCGACGAGCGAAAGCCGTGCAGGTAGAGCAGATGGCGCAGCGGCGCGTTCGGCGCGACGTCTGCGCCTGCCGCGGTCATGCCGCGGCGCGACCGTGCGTGGCGAGCGCCTCGAGCAGCTTCTTGTGGATGCCGCCGAAGCCGCCGTTGCTCATGCACAGGACGTGGTCGCCCGAACGCGCGGCGGCGACGATGCGGCCGACGAGATCGTCGATCGTCGCCGCGACGACGGCGCGCGCGCCCATCGGCGCGAGCGCCTGAGCCGCGTCCCAGTCGAGCGTTCCGGAATGGCAGAAGGCGAGGTCGGCTTCCTCGAGCGCCCACGGCAACTGCGCCTTCATCGCGCCGAGCTTCATGGTGTTCGAGCGCGGCTCGAAGACGGCGAGGATGCGCGCCGAGCCGACCCTGCGACGCAGGCCCTCGATCGTCGTCCGCATCGCCGTCGGGTGGTGCGCGAAGTCGTCGTAGACCGAAACGCCGTCGGCAACGCCGACGAGCTCGAGGCGCCGGCGCACGTTGCGAAAGCTGGCCAGGGCCCGCGCCGACGACCTCGGGCGCGATGCCGACGTGCTCGGCGGCACCGATCGCCGCCAGCGCGTTGAGCTGGTTGTGCTCGCCGAGCAAGGCCCAGTCGACGCGTGCGACCTTGAGGCCGCCGCGCAGCACGTCGAAGGCATGCGGCTCGCCGCGCGCGCGCAGCATGCCCGGCGCCTCCTTCCTGCCGCCGAAGCGCTGCACCTCGCTCCAGCAGCCCATCGCCAGGACGCGCTGCAGCGCCTCGTCGCGGGCGTTGACGACGAGCCGGCCGCGGCCGGGGACGGTGCGCACGAGGTGGTGGAACTGGCGCTCGATCGCCGCCAGGTCGTCGAAGATGTCGGCGTGGTCGAACTCGAGGTTGTTGAGGATCGCGGTGCGCGGCCGGTAGTGGACGAACTTGCTGCGCTTGTCGAAGAACGCGGTGTCGTATTCGTCGGCCTCGATCACGAACGGCGCCTTGACATCGCCGAGGCGCGCCGAGACGCTGAAGTTGAGCGGCACGCCGCCGACCAGAAAGCCTGGCGCCAGGCCGGCCTGTTCGAGGATCCAGGCGAGCATCGAGGTGGTTCCGGTCTTGCCATGCGTGCCGGCGACGGCGAGCACATGGCGCCCGGCGAGCACCTCGTCCGCGAGCCACTGCGGCCCGCTGGTATAGGCCGCATTGGCGTCGAGGATCGCCTCGAGCAGCGGGTTGCCGCGCGTGATCGCGTTGCCGACGACGAACAGATCGGGTGCGAGCGCGAGCTGTCCGGCGTCGTAGCCGGAGATGAGCTCGATGCCGAGCGCCGCCAGCTGCTCGCTCATCGGCGGATAGACGTTCTGGTCGCAGCCGGTGACCCGATGCCCGGCCTCGCGCGCCAGCGCCGCCAGGCCGCCCATGAAGGTGCCGCAGATGCCGAGAACGTGTAAGTGCATGTCGGAAGCCGGCGTCGCTAGTCGCGCAGGCTCGCCGCGGCTGCGGTCACCGTCGCGGCGATGTCGTCGTGGCGTGTGCGCGGCGCTGACGAAGCCGGCTTCGTAGAGCGCCGGCGCGAGATAGACGCCGCGCTCGAGCATGGCGTGGAAGAAGCGGTTGAAGCGCTCCTTGTCGGTCGCCATCACCTCGACATAGTTCTGCGGCAGCTCGGCCGAGAAGAAGAAGCCGAACATGCCGCCCTCGCAGTCGGCGGTCATCGCCACCCCCGCGCTCTGCGCGGCCTCGAGCAGGCCGACGACGAGGCCGCGCGTGCGCGCGGCGAGCGCGTCGAAGAAGCCCGGCCTGGCGATCTCGCGCAGCGTCGCGAGGCCGCATGCGGTCGCGACCGGATTGCCGGAGAGCGTTCCGGCCTGGTAGACCGGCCCGAGCGGCGCGAGCAGCTCCATCACCGCGCGCTTGCCGCCGAACGCCGCCAGGGGCATGCCGCCGCCGATCACCTTGCCGAAGACGCTCAGGTCAGGCGCGAAGCCCGGAATGCCAGCCGCGTACAGGCTCTGGGCGCCGCCGAGAGCGACGCGAAAGCCGGTCATGACCTCGTCGAACACGAGCAGCGCGCCGTGCGCGCTGCACAGCTCGCGCAGGCGCTGCATGAATGGCACGGTGGCGCGAACGAAGTTCATGTTGCCGGCAATCGGCTCGATCATGACGCAGGCGATCTCCTTGCCATGGCGCGCGAACGCCGCGTCGAGCGCGGCGACGTTGTTGTATTCGAGAACCAGCGTGTGCTGGACCACCGCCTCGGGCACGCCGGCGCTGGTCGGATGGCCGAAGGTCGCCAGTCCCGAGCCGGCCTTGACCAGGAGCGCGTCGGCATGGCCGTGGTAGCAGCCTTCGAACTTGACGATGGCGTTCCTGCCGGTCGCGCCGCGCGCCAGGCGCAGCGCGCTCATCGCCGCCTCGGTGCCCGAGCTCACGAGGCGCACCTGCTCCATGCTCGGCACGTGGGCCAGGATCGCCTCGGCGAGCTCGACCTCGCGCTCGGTCGGCGCGCCGAACGACAGGCCGCCGTCGACCGCGGCGTGCACCGCCGCCTGCACCGCGGGGTGGCAGTGGCCGAGGATCATCGGCCCCCACGAGCCGATGTAGTCGAGGTAGCGCTTGCCTTCGGCGTCGAAGAGATAAGGACCTTCGGCGCGGCTGATGAAGCGCGGCGTTCCGCCGACGGCGCGAAAGGCGCGCACCGGCGAGTTGACGCCGCCGGGGATCACCCGCTTGGCGCGGTCGAAGAGCGCGGCGTTGGACATCGATCGTGCCCTCGAACGTCAGGCTCGCTCGGTTGGCCTCAGTGAACGTGGCGCGGATTCTTCGGCGCGGCCAGCGCTTCGCCTTCGCCGCCCGGGGCCGGGCCGTCGACCGGCTCGACCTCTTCGTCGCCTTCGCCTTCGCCGGGCAGGGCCCAGAAGAAGCGGTCGGGGATGACGTTGCCCATGCCCGGCCGAAAGCCGGCATCGAGCGCCTGGTCGAGGAAGGAGAGCGCCTCGCCGACGGCGGCGTGCAGCTCGACGCCGGTGGCGAGCAAGGCGGCCAGGGCGGCCGAGAGCGTCTCGCCGGCGCCGACGAAGGTGGTCTCGAAGCGCTCGAATTTCTCGCCCGTGATCGCGCCTTGCGGCGAGGCGAGGACGTTGTCGAGGAACTGGTCGGGCAGCGGCACGCTGGTGACGAGCACATACCGTGCCCCGTGCTTGTTGGCCGCGATGGCGAGCTCGCGCGACGACGGCGGCCGCTCGCCTTCCCAGTCGGGCAGGAGGAAGTCGGTCAGCGTCTGGTGGCTGCCGACCAGGACCTCGGTCTGCGGCAGGACCAGGTCGCGGAACGCCTCGAGATAGCCCTGCTGCTCGTCTTCCTCGACCCAGGCGAGGTTGGGCAGGTAGGCGACCAGCGGAACGTCGGGATAGTCGGAGAGGATCTCGGCGACCGCGCTCACGCCCTCGGTCGAGCCGAGAAAGCCGACCTTCCAGGCGGCGATCGTCACGTCCTCGAGAACGCTGCGCGCCTGCTCGACGATCACGTCGGCGTCGATCGCGTGGTGGTCGAAGATCTCGGCGGTGTCGCGCATGACGATCGTGGTCACGACCGGCAGCGCGTGCGCGCCCATCGCCGCGATCGTCGCGACGTCTCCCGCCGAACCGCCCGCGCCGCTCGGATCGCTGACGTTGAAGCTCATCACGCAGGCGGGCGCGGCCTGCTCTTCGAGATCGCTCAGATCGGCCTCGGCGGCAGGGGAAACGTCGGTCATGGAATGCTCGAAAGCCGCGCGGGAAGAACGTTCGAACGAGGCCTTGGCCGACCTCTAGCCGAACGTGAAGAATGTTGCGTATGTACCTACACAGCCTTGCTTTTTCGAGAGGGGCCGTGTCTACAATCTGGCTGCATTGTAGTGAAGGCACAAGCCCCGGACGTGAGCGACCCCAAGACCTGGATGTGCCTGATCTGCGGTTGGATCTACGACGAGGCAGCGGGCGATCCGGAGCACGGTCTGGCCCCCGGCACGGCCTGGTCCGATGTGCCGATGAACTGGACCTGTCCGGAATGCGGCGCTCGCAAGGAAGACTTCGAGATGGTGCAGATCTGATTCGAAGAACGCAAGTGCGCCGGCCGATGGGTCGTTGAGGAGAACGTCAGGTGACGAACGCGGCCGAAGCCGAAACTGCCGGATTGAAAGTGCTCGTCATCGACGACAGCAACACCATCCGGCGCAGCGCCGAGATCTTCCTGAAGCAGGGCGGCTACGAGGTGCTTCTCGCCGAAGACGGCTTCGACGCGCTCTCCAAGGTCAACGACCACGATCCCGACCTGATCTTCTGCGACATCCTGATGCCGCGTCTCGACGGCTACCAGACCTGCGCGATCATCAAGCGCAACGTCAAGTTCCAGACCGTGCCGATCATCATGCTGTCGTCGAAGGACGGCCTGTTCGACAAGGCGCGCGGTCGCATGGTCGGCTCCGAGGACTACCTGACCAAGCCGTTCACGAAGGATCAGCTGCTGCTGGCGGTGCAACAGCACCGGCGAGCAGCCTGAGACCGGGCCCGCGCCGATGAGCACGTGCGCGCGCCTCACCTGCGTGCGGCGAAACGGCGCGGCGTTCCGCGACTGAGGACCAACCCATGCCGATCCAGAAAATCCTGCTCGTCGACGACTCGAAGACCGAACTGCACCACCTCTCCGATCTTCTCGGCAAGAGCGGCTTTTCGGTGCGCACGGCCGAGAACGGCGAGGAGGCGATGCGGCGCCTCGGCGAGGACAAGCCCGACCTGATCCTGATGGATGTCGTCATGCCGGGCCAGAACGGCTTCCAGCTGACGCGCGCGATCACCCGCGACCCGCGCTTCTCGACCGTGCCGGTGATCATGTGCACGAGCAAGAACCAGGAGACCGACAAGGTCTGGGGCATGCGCCAGGGCGCGCGTGACTACATCGTCAAGCCGGTCGATCCGACCGAGCTGATGGCGAAGATCCACGCCTTCGATTGATTCCTGAATGGCCAACAAGCAGGCACTGCGCGACCTTCAGAGCCGGCTGGCCGAGCGCCTCCAGGCGGCGCGCACCGAGCCGCTCGCGCGCTCGTGGCTGGCGGTCGAGTGCAGCTCGCGCGGCTTTCTCTTCCCGCTGCGCGAGGCCGGCGAGATCTTCCCCATGGCGCCGATGGTGCCGGTGCCGCACAGCCACCGCTGGTTCCTCGGCGTTTCCAACCTGCGCGGCCACCTGCACGGGGTCGTCGATCTGGCCGGCTTTCTCGGCGTCAAGAGCGGCGACGCGCCGCGCGACCAGGCGCGCCTGGTCGGCTTCAACCAGGCGCTCGACATCAACTGCGTGCTGCTCGTCGATCGCCTGTCGGGGCTGCGCAGCGAGGAAGACCTGACCCGGGACGCCGATGACGGCCTCGCCCGGCCGACCTTCGCCGGGGCGCGCTTTCGCGATTCCTCGGAGCGCGTCTGGCAGGAGCTGCATCTGGCCGAGCTCGCTGGCGACGAGTCGTTCCTGCGCATCGTAGGCTGACCATGTCCACTGCAACCCATTCGGCGTTCACGCGACCGCACAAAGGCAAGAGGTCCATATGAGCTTCGTGAACAAGATCAAGAGCTGGGGCAAGGCCAGCGACGCCGAGCACAGCGCTCTCGACAGCGACGTTGCCGTCGCCGATGACTTCCCGCGCGCCACGCCGCCGGCCGCGCCCACCAGCGTGCCGCGCGCCGACATCGAGCTGCGGCCGCGTTCGACGCGATGCCGCAGTCCGGCGACGGCGCGTGCGCCGACGCCATCGATCATCTCGGCCGAGACGCCGTCGGAGATCGCCGACTTCACCGAGACCCGCCTGCAGGGCTCGGACACCGGTATGGCGCCGCTCGGCGCGACGCTGCCGCTGATCGGCAATCGTCCCGCCGCCGAGCAGCAGCGGATCCTGCTCGCTGTCCTCGGTATCGGCCTGTTCGGCCTGATCGTCCTGACGGCGATGTCGTTCGTCAGCGCAGGCCGCGGCTCGGCGCAGGTGGCGGCGAGCGGCCAGGCGCTGATGCAGTCGCAGCGGCTCGCCAAGTCGGTGTCGCAGGCGCTGACCGGCAACCCGACGGCGTTTCCCGAGGTCAAGGAAAGCGCCGAGGTGCTGGCCAGCAACGTGCGCAGCCTGAAGAACGGCGACGGCCCGGTCGCCGCGGCGCCGTCGGGGGTCCAGGACGCGCTCGATGCGGCGCTGCCCCTGGTCGACCGCGCCGAGAAGAGCGCGACCACCGTGGTCGCGCAGCAGAAGGCGCTGACCGAGGTCGGCCAGTCGCTGCGCGCGATCAACCGCCAGTCGGTCGACCTGCTCGAGTCGTCGGAGGCGATCCTCTCGCTCAAGCTGCAGCGCGACACCAGCGCGACCGAGGTCTCGGCGCTCGGCCAGCTGGTCATGCTGACGCAGCGGATCGGCAAGTCGGCGAACGAGTTCCTGACCGCCGAGGGCGTCAACCCCGAGGCCGTCGTCCTGCTGAGCAAGGACCTGAACTCGTTCAACGAGATCACCAAGGGCCTGCTCGACGGCAACCCGCAGATGAGCCTGCCCGGAACCCGTGATCCGCAGGTCCGCGAGCGCCTGATCGCGCTCAACAAGCAATACCAGGAGACGCGCGCGCGCGGCGGCGTGATTCTCGACAACCTCGCCGGCCTGAATTCGGCGCGCGAGGCGCAAAACGTGATCCTTGCCGACAGCGAACCGCTGCGCAAGAACCTCGAGACGGTCCAGGAAAGGCTCGGCAGCGAGACTGGCTTCGGCGGCACGCACGCTCGCCTTGCTTCTCGCTGAGTGCGATCCTGGTCGTCCTCGGCGGCGTCGGTTTCCTGCGCCTCTACGTCACCGAGCAGGGCCAGCGGGCGCAACTCGCGCAAAACCGGCGCCTCGAAGCCGAAGGCCAGGAGAAGGAAGCCAAGCGCGTCAACGACGCCAACCAGGCGGCCATTCTGCGACTGATGAACGAGCTGCAGGGCGTCGCCGAAGGCGACCTGACGCAGCAGGCGACCGTCACCGAAGACATTACTGGCGCGATCGCCGACTCGGTCAACTACACCGTCGAGGAGCTGCGCACGCTGGTGTCGCAGGTGCAGGGCACGGTCGGCCGGGTGACGACGACCACCGAGCAGGTCGAGGCCAACTCGACCGAGCTGCTCGCGACCTCGTCCGAGCAGCTGCGCGAGATTCGCGACACCGGCGAGTCGGTGCTGCAGATGGCCGGCCGGATCAACAACGTCTCGTCGCAGGCGCAGGAAACGGCGACCGTCGCGCGCCAGTCGCTGCAGGCGGCCGAGTCGGGCCTGAAGGCGGTGCAGAACACGATCGGCGGCATGAACTCGATCCGCGACCAGATCCAGGAAACCTCGAAGCGGATCAAGCGCCTGGGCGAATCGTCGCAGGAGATCGGCGAGATCACCGAGCTGATCTCGGACATTACCGAGCAGACCAACGTGCTGGCCCTGAACGCCGCCATCCAGGCGGCCTCGGCCGGCGACGCCGGCCGAGGCTTCTCGGTCGTCGCCGAGGAAGTGCAGCGGCTGGCCGAGCGCTCGGCCGATGCGACGCGCCAGATCGCGGCGCTGGTGAAGACGATTCAGACCGACACCCAAGACGCCGTCGGCGCCATGGAACGATCGACCCAGGGCGTGGTCGAGGGAACGCGCCTCTCGGACGCGGCCGGTACCGCGCTCGGCGAGATCGACCGGATCACGCGCCAGCTGACCGACCTGGTCGCCGCGATCTCGCAGCAGTCGCTCTCGGAAGCGCAGTCGGCGAACGTCGTCGCCGCCAACATCCAGCACATCTTCGCGGTCACCGAGCAGACCAGCGAGGGCACGCGATCGACCGCGCACATGGTGCGCGAGCTGTCGCGCACGGCCGAGGAGCTGAAGCAGTCGGTGTCGCGATTCAAGATCGCCTGAGGCCGATCGCCGCTGCACGCGATCGCGCACCGACCTCTCCTGACATTCGCCGAGACGCCCGATGGACAGCAACCTCATGGGTTTGGATGAACTGCCGACCACGGGGCCGACCGACGACCTCAGCTCGATCGCCTGGGTCCACGAGGAGCTGCGCCGCTCGCTCGAGGCCGCGCACAAGTCGCTGCGCCGTTTCCTGAAGGACGCCGAGGCCGTCACCGGCTCGGACATCGATTCGGTCGACCCGGGCGTGCTGCGCACCGCGCGCTCGCAGATCCACCAGGGCGTCGGCGCGCTCGAGCTGGTCGGCTTGCCGGCCGCGGCGATCGTCCTGCGCGCGAGCGAGACCGCGATCCAGCGCAGCATCGCCAAGCCCCAGTCGCTCACGCCCGAGCTCGTCGCCGACGTCGAGCACGCGTCGTTCGGCCTGCTCGACTACCTCTCGCGCCTGCTCGCCGGCAAGCAGGTCTCGTCGCTCTCGCTGTTCCCGGCCTACCGCGCGGTCCAGGAGGCGGTCGAGGCCGAGCGCGTCCATCCGGCCGATCTCTGGGCGCTCGACTGGCGCTGGCGCGAGGTCGCGAGCGATCCCGACGTCAGTCCCGCGCCAGGCCGACGCGACCGTCCGCGCCGAGTTCGAAGGCCATCTCCTGTCGCTGATGCGCGGCACGCAAGCGCTCACCGCCACCGCCAAGATGAGCGAGATCTGCGCCGGCCTCGGCGCCGGCTCCGCGCATCCGCAGGTGCGCACCTTCTGGAACCTCGCCGCGGCGATGTTCGAGGCGCAGCACCACGGCCTGCTCGGCTTCGACGTCTTCACCAAGCGCGTCGCCTCGCGCCTGCTGGCGCAGTTCCGCCTGCTGCAGAAGGGCGACTCCGACGTCTCCGAGCGACTCGCCCGCGACATTCTCTTCTTCTGCGCCCAGGCCGCGCCGGCTGGACGCGGCGTTCACGTGCCGCGCCTGGCCGCGGTGCGCGTTCCCTACGGCTTCGCCGATCAGGCGCCGACCGACTACTCGCAGCAGCGTCCTCGGCCGCTTCGATCCGGCCATCATCGCCCACGCCAAGAAGCGCGTCGCCGCCGCCAAGGAAGCCTGGTCGGCGACGGCCGGCGGCGAGATGCACCGCATGGGCGGCCTGGCCGAGCAGTTCGCGCTCGTCGGCGACTCGCTGCGGCGTCTGTTCCCGCTCGGCGAGTCGTTCGCCTCCGAGCTGCAGACCGCGGTCGTGCAGACGCAGCAGTCGCAGGCGGCACCGCCGGCGCCGCTGGCGATGGAGGTCGCGACCAGCCTGCTCTATCTCGAGGCCGCGCTCGACGACGGCGACTTCGACCAGCCCGAGCACGCCGAACGCATCAAGCGGCTCGGCGAGCGGCTGTCGCTGGTGCGCCAGAAGCAGCCGTCCGAGCCGCTCGAGCCGTGGATGGAGGAGCTGTACCGGCGCGTCTCCGATCGGCAGACGATGGGCAGCGTCGTCCAGGAGCTGCGCGCCTCGCTCTCCGAGGTCGAGAAGTCGATCGACAAGTTCTTCCGCAATCCCGGTGATCACGCGTCCCTGCACGAGGTGCCGGTGACGCTGAGCTCGATGCGCGGCGTGCTCTCGGTGCTCGGCATGGACGCGGCGTCGCAGGCGCTGCTGCGCATGCGCGACGAGGTCGACAAGCTGGTCTCGACCGAGGTCGATCCCGAGAAGATCAAGGCCGCAGGTGTCTTCGAGCGCCTGGCCGGCAACCTGTCGGCGCTCGGCTTCATGATCGACATGCTGAGCGTGCAGCCGCAGATGGCGAAGTCGCTCTTCGTCTACGACGCCGAAGCGGGAACGCTGGCGCCTGTCATGGGGCGCAGCGCGGCACCGAACCCGGCCAGCGGTGCCGCGCCTGTAGAGCCGCGCCTCATCGAGCAAGCGCAGATGCTCGCGTTCACCTCGGTGCGCGAAGACGTGCCGATCGAGGAAGTCACCCGCGACCTGGAGCGCCTCTCGCACGAGGCCCAGGCCGCCGACCAGCCCGGGCTTGCCGCCGCCGTCCTGAAAGCGCAAGACGCGCTCGCCAGGGCGACCGATCCGCGATACGCTCGCCAGCGCCCGCGGCGAGCTCTCCGAGGCGCTGGTCGATTTCGTCGCCACCTCGACCGAGCCTTCGGGCTTCTCGATCGTCAGCGCGCCGGTCCCGCTCGAGAAGATGGCGCCGATCACGCTGATCGAGGACTTCGAGCACGACGACGAGATGCGCGAGATCTTCCTCGAGGAAGCGCGCGAGGTAGTGACCGCCGGCAAGGCGGCGAGCGCAGAGCTGCACGACGCGCCCGGCGACCTGAATCTGCTGACGACGTTGCGCCGTGCCTTCCATACCCTCAAGGGCAGCTCGCGCATGGTCGGCCTGAACGCCTTCGGCGAAGCGGCCTGGGCCGGCGAGCAGGTGTTCAACACCCAGCTCGCCGAGCAGCGTGCGGCCGAGCCGCCGCTGCTCGAGTTCGCCGACTGGGTGCTCGACTACATGGGCAAGTGGGTCGAGGACATCGCCACCCACCGCAGCGGCGGCCGCAACGAGCGCGAGGTCAAGGCTGCCGCCGAGCGCCTCGGTCGCGGCGCGCCGATGGTGGCCGCGCCGTCCGACATCGAGTTGCCGCTCGGCCTGCCGCCCGACCTGCCGACCTCTGCCGACCTCGACCTGCGCCCGGCGGCGTCGCTGGCGACGCCCGAGCCCGAGGCGAAGGCGGCACCCGAACCCGAGCCCCGCGCCCGAAGACCTGTCGTTCGAGCTCGACCTGTCCGGATTCGATCGCATGACCGAGCCGGGCAGCACCGCGCTGCCCGCGGCCGCGACCCAGGCGCCGGCCGACGCGTCGGCGATGTTCCATCCGTTCGACGAAGCGCTCAACCCGGCCCTGCATCGCACGCTGACCAACGAGGAGTTCGACAACCCGCCATCGGGCATGGTCGACCTCGATCTCGGCAGCCCGAGCGAATCAGCCGGCGTTGATCCAGAGCCTGGCGCCGAGCGAAGGCGGGGCCGCGCACGACGGCATCTCCGGCCTGACGCTCGACCTCTCGACCGGCGAGGCGCTGCCCGCCGGCGCCGCGCCGGGACGATCCCGGCGCGGCCGTCGACCTCGCGATCGACGGCGACGCCGCGCTCTCGGCCGAGCCGGCGAACGACGAACACGTCAAGGTCGTCGGCTCCGCTGCGCATCGGCATCCCGCTCTTCAACATCTACCTCAACGAAGCCGACGAGCTGTCGCGCCGGCTGATGACCGAGGTCGCCGAATGGGCGATGGAGCTGCATCGGCCGGTCGGCGAAGTGCCGATCGCGCTCGCCCACTCGCTGGCCGGCAGCTCGGCGACGGTCGGCTTCACCGACCTCTCCCATCTCGCGCGCTTGCTCGAGCATGCGCTCGCCCGAACCCAGGTCATCGGCCACGGCACCGACGAAGAGGCGCGCCTGTTCGTCAATGCCGCCGAGGAGATCCGGCGCCTGCTGCACCAGTTCGCCGCCGGCTTTCTGCACGAGCCGGCGCCCGAGCTGCTGACCCGCCTCGCCGAGCACGAGCTGACGTCGGCGCTGCGCCTCGAGGCGGCCACTGCCGCGTCCGAGCTGGCCGAGGGCCAGGAGAGCGAATCGCCGATCGAGCCGGCGCTCGCCGTCGATTCGCTGCTCTCGCTCGAAGGGCTCGACGAAGCGCCGGCCGCCAACGATCCGCGTCATTCCGACAGCTGGATCGACGCGCCTGCCGCCGGCGCCGAAAGCGCGCCCGCGCCCTTGCCCGCGGCCGAGCTGCCGGCGTACCCGCCGCTGGCGGCAGTCGAGCCTGTCGAGACGGAACCGGCGTCGGCCGGCCGCTGCCGAGCATCGAGCCGCCGCCCAGCGCGCCCGCCGCCCGGCTTCGTCGAGCCGTTGCCGCCGGTCGAGGCGGCGCCCATCGACCTTCGGCGGCCTCGGATCGTTCAACACGCTCGGCGTCGCCGAGCTCAAGCCGCTCGGCGCCGCCCCGCTCGAGCTGCCCCGGTCTGCGACGGCGCGGCCGTCGACTTTCGGCGAGGTCGAAGACGACATCGACGCGGTCGATGCGGTCGACCTCGAGCTGTTCCCGATCTTCGAGGAGGAAGCGCAGGAGCTGCTGCCCAAGCTCGACGGCCAGCTGCGCGACTGGCTGCGCGAGCCGGCGACGGTCGGCGCACGCCGCCGCGTGCATGCGCACCCTGCACACGCTCAAGGGCGGTGCGCGCCTCGCCGGCGCGATGCGCCTGGGCGAGATGGCGCACCGGCTCGAGACCCGGATCGAACGCTTGACCGGCATCGACAGCCAGGCGAGCGGCGAGGACGTCGAGGCGCTCCAGGCCGTCTCCGATGCGATGTCGCACGCCTTCGAAGCGCTGCGCAGCCGCGACGCGCAGGCCTATTCCGACGCGGTCGCCGCCGCGGTGGCGCCGATCGCGCCGGTGGCGCGAGCGGCCGAGCCCGAGCGCGCGCCCGCGGTCGAGCTGCCGCCGGCGTTCGTCGCGACCTCGGCCGCGCCGCTGGCGCCCAGCCGACGCGGGCGCGGCGCGAGCGAAGCCACGAAGGCAAAGGACAAGGGTGAGCGCGCTCGCGCCAGAGGACGCGGTCGCCAGGGCCGACGCGCCGGCGGCCGCCAACGACGCCCGGACCGAGCCGGCGACGATCGACTGGTCGCGCTTTGCCGGCGGCGGTGGCGCTGCAGCACGGCCGGCCGAGCGAGTGGCCGCGACCCAGTCGGCGGTGCGCGTCCGCGCGCCGCTGCTCGACCGGCTCGTCAACCAGGCCGGCGAGGTCAGCATCACGCGCTCGCGCATCGAATCGGGCGTCGGCCAGATCAAGGGGTCGCTTTCGGACCTGACCGACAACCTCGAGCGCCTGCGCGGCCAGCTGCGCGACATCGAGCTGCAGGGCGAAGTGCAGATGAGCTCGCGCCTCGAGGCGGCCAAGGCGGCGTCGCAGGCGTTCGATCCGCTCGAGTTCGACCGCTTCACGCGCTTCCAGGAGCTGACGCGGATGATGGCCGAGTCGGTCAACGACGTCGCCACCGTGCAGCGCACGCTGCAGCGCTCGCTCGAGACGACCGAAGACGAGCTGGTCGCGCAGGCGCGCCTCACGCGCGACCTGCAGGACGACCTGCTGCGCACGCGCATGGTCGAGTTCGAGGGCCTGTCGGACCGGCTCTACCGCGTCGTCCGCCTGACCGCCAAGGAGACCGGCAAGCAGGTCCGGCTCGACATCGTCGGCGGCTCGATCGAGGTCGACCGCGGCGTCCTCGACCGCATGACCGGCGCCTTCGAGCACCTGCTGCGCAACTGCGTCACGCACGGCATCGAGCTGCCCGAGGCGCGCAAGGCGGCGGGCAAGGACGGCACCGGGACGATCGTCGTCGCCCTCTCGCACGAAGGCAACGAGGTCGGCGTCGAGTTCCGCGACGACGGCGCCGGCCTCGACCTGAAGCGCATCCGCGCCAAGGGCGAGGCGATGCGCCTGATCGAGCCGGGCAGCGCGCACAGCGACGCCGAGCTCGCCAACCTGATCTTCACCGCGGGCTTTTCGACCGCCGACACGGTCACCGAGCTCGCCGGCCGCGGCGTCGGCATGGACGTCGTCCGCTCCGAGGTGATCGCCATGGGCGGCCGGATCGAGACCGCGACCGCGCCCGGGCAGGGCACGTCGTTCAAGCTCGTGCTGCCGCTGACGACGGCGGTGACGCAGGTCGTGATGCTGCGTTGCGGCGAGAGCATGGTCGCGGTGCCTTCGACGCTGGTCGAGATCGTCCGCCGCGCGACGCCGCAGGAGATCGATGCGTCCTATGCCAAGGGTGCCTACGAACTCGGCGACGCGACGCTGCCGTTCTTCTGGTTCGGCGGCCTGCTCCAGCTGGGCGCCCGTCCGGGCGAGAGCCAGGCGCGGACGCGCACCGTGGTCATCATCCGCAGCGCCCAGCAGCGGATCGCCGTCCACGTCGACGAAGTCCTGGGCAATCAGGAAGTGGTGGTCAAGAACCTCGGCCCGCAGCTGTCGCGCCTGCCCGGTCTGGCCGGCATGACGCTGCTCGCCTCGGGCGCGGTGGCGCTGATCTACAACCCGGTCGCGCTGGCGACGCTCTACGGCGACGCGGCGCGCGCGGCGATGGGCACCCGCGCCGACGGCTCTCGGCCGGCGCTGCCGAGCGAAGCGGCAGCGCCCACCGCGCTCGCGCCGCTGGTGCTCGTCGTCGACGACTCGCTGACCGTGCGCCGCGTCACCCAGCGCCTGCTGGTGCGCGAGGGCTACCGCGTGACGCTCGCCAAGGACGGCCTCGACGCGCTCGAGCGGCTCGCCGAGGAGCTGCCGCAGGTGGTGCTCTCCGACATCGAGATGCCGCGCATGGACGGCTTCGACCTGGTGCGCAACATCCGCGCCGACGCGCGCCTTCGCGACCTGCCGGTGATCATGATCACCTCGCGCATCGCCCAGAAGCACCGCGACCACGCGACCGAGCTCGGCGTCGACCACTACCTCGGCAAGCCCTACTCGGAAGAGGACCTGCTGGCGCTGATCGGCGCGCTACATCGTCCAGGCGCAGGCGGAAGCCTAGGACGAGGCTGCGTCGCACGACGCCGTAGCGCTGCAGCGTCTTCGCGCGCGCTTCGGCGTGATCGACGATCGGCCGCGGATAGTCGCGGCCGAGCTCGACGCCGGCGGCCTCGAGCTCGATCGGGCCGGCTTCCCAGGGCGCGTGGATGAGGTCGTCGCCGAGCCGCGCCAGCTGCGGCAGGTAGCGGCGGATGAACTTGCCCTCGGGGTCGAAGCGACGGCTCTGGGTGATCGGGTTGAAGACGCGAAACCACGGCTGGGCGTCGCAGCCGGTCGACGCGCACCACTGCCAGCCGCCGTTGTTCGACGCCAGCTCGTAGTCGATCAGGTGCTCGGCGAAGTAGGCCTCGCCGCGGCGCCAGTCGATGCCGAGGTCCTTGGTCAGGAAGCTCGCCGCGACCATGCGCAGCCGGTTGTGCATCCAGCCGGTCTGGTTGATCTGCGCCATCGCCGCGTCGACCAGCGGATAGCCGGTCCGGCCTTCGCACCAGGCGACGAATGCCTCGTCGGCGTGGCGGCCGTGCTCGAAGCGGACGCGGTCGAACTCGGGCTTGCAGCTCGCGCCGACGACGTGCGGCAGGTGATGCAGCACCTGCTGGTAGAAGTCGCGCCAGATCAGCTCCGAGAGCCAGATCGCGGCGCCGCGCTGCGCGCCTCGGCGTCGGTCCTCGCGCGATGCGCGCCTGCGCGGCGGCGGCGAGGCGGCGGATCGAGATCGTGCCGAAGCGCAGGTGAACGCCGAGGTAGCTCGGACCCTTGACCGCCGGGTAGTCGCGCGCCGTCGCGTAGTCGTCGATGCGCTGCAGGAAGTCGGCGAAGCAGCGCCTCGGCGGCGACGCTGCCGCCGTGGACCTTGAGCGCACTCGAGGTTGGTCTTGACGAAGCCGAGGCGTGCCAGAGTCGGCACGGCGCGACGTCGACGCCCGCCGGTGCCGCGGCCGAGGGCTGCGGCGTGGCGCTCGACCGGAGTAGGGCTTCAGGAAGAAGTCGTCGACCTTGGCCAGCCAGGCCGTCTTGTACGGGGTGAAGACGCTGTACGGCTTGCCGCTGCCGGTGAGCACCTCGCTGCGCTCGAAGATCACGTGGTCCTTCGACGTGTGCAGGGCGACGCCGCGGTCGGCCAGGGCGCCGCGCACGCGGGCGTCGCGCGTCGAGCGCGTACGGGTCGTCGTCGTGGCTGGCGAAGACCGCCTGGACGTGCAGCTCGGCCGCCAGGGCGACGATCTCGTCGGCGCCGGTGCCGTGGCGGACGAGCAGGCGAACGCCCGGCGCTGCCAAAGCGCTCGCCGAGCGCGGCGAGGTCGGCGGCGAGCGCCGCGACCGACTCGACGATGAACTCGACCCGCCGGTCGGCGCGCGGCAGTGGGTCGAGGATCGCCCGGTCGAAGACGAACGCGCACCAGACCTGGCGCGCCGAGCGCAGCGCGTGGTAGAGCGCGGCGTTGTCGGCGACGCGCAGGTCGCGGCGAAACCAGACCAGGGCGGTGTCGAGCGCCTTTTCCATCGCCGGCAGTGTGCCGAAAGGCCGTACCCGGCGCAGGATCGCTCGCGCAAAGGGCGGCGCGGAATAAAATGGCGCCATGCCGCCGTCCGCGATCAACCTGACGAACCAGTTCCTCATCGCCATGCCGGGCATGGGCGACGGCACGTTCGCGGGCACCGTGGTCTACCTGTGCGAGCACACCGAGAAGGGCGCGCTCGGCCTGGTCATCAACAAGCCGATCGACATCACGCTGAAGAGCCTGTTCGAGAAGGTCGAGCTCTCGCTCGACCGCGACGACCTGGCCGAGGTGCCGGTCTATTTCGGCGGGCCGGTGCAGACCGAGCGCGGCTTCGTCCTGCACGAGCCGACTGCGGGCGAAGGCGGCGAGGGCAGCGGCCCGTACAACTCGTCGCTCAAGATCGAAGGCGGCCTCGAGATGACGACCAGCAAGGACGTGCTCGAGGCGATCTCGAGCGGCGCAGGCCCGAAGAAGGTGCTGGTGACGCTCGGCTACAGCGGCTGGGCCGCCGGCCAGCTCGAAGACGAGATGAGCAAGAACGGCTGGATCAACGTCGAGGCCGAGCCCGGCATCATCTTCGACACCCCGGTCGGCCAGCGCTACGACAAGGCGCTCTCGCTGCTCGGCATCGACGCCGGCATGCTCAGCTCGGACGCGGGGCACGCGTGAGCCGGGTCCTGACGACGCCTACCGCAACCGCTCTCCTTTCTCGCTTTCGATTTCGGCGTCCGGCGCGTCGGCGTCGCCACCGGCAACTCGATGACCCGAACGGCGACGCCGCTCACGACCGTCGCCGTCGAGGGCGAGGCGCGCTTGGCGGCGATCGCGGCGCTGATCGACGAATGGCGGCCGGCCGCGCTCGTCGTCGGCGTGCCGTTCCATCCCGACGGCGCGGCACACGCCAACACCGAGCGCGCGCGCCGCTTCGGCCGCGAGCTGCGCGCCCGCTTCGGCCTGCCGGTGCACGAGGTCGACGAGCGCTACAGCACGACCGAGGCCCGGCGGTCCGGCAGCGCCGACCTCGACGCCGGCGCCGCAGCGATCATCCTCGAGCAGCATCTTGCGGGCCTCGCATGACCGCCGTCGACAAGCTCGATGCCGAGGCGCTCTACGCCGATCTGCTTGTCGGCGTGCGCCGACTGATGAAGCCGGGCGGCCTCCTCGTCGGCATCTGGTCGGGCGGCGCCTGGCTCGCCGAGCGGCTGCAGAACGACTGCGGCCTCGACGGCGCGCCCTGGCGTGATCTCGAGCGCCTTGCACCGCGACGATTTCTCGCAGCGCGGCCTGGCAGCCGGCGTCGACCGGACCAAGCTGCCGTTCGACGTCGAAGGCCGGCACATCGTCCTCGTCGACGACGTGCTCTACACCGGCCGCACGATTCGCGCTGCCGTCAACGAGCTGTACGACTTCGGCCGGCCGGCGAGCGTCGTCCTGGCGGTGCTGGTCGACCGCGGCGGCCGCGAGCTGCCGATCTGCGCCGCGTGCGCGCCGGCGACGATCGAGCTGCCCGCGAAGCAGCGGCTTTCGCTCGCGCGCGACGAGGCCGGCCGCTTCAGTTTCGAAATCCGGTAACGTTCGCCTCGCTCATGTTCGTCCGTCGCAACCCGCAGCTCAATCGCAACGACGAACTGATCCATCTGCTTTCGATCGAGGGCCTGCCGCAGTCGATCCTGCAGCACATCCTCGATACCGCCGGGACGTTCCTGAGCGTCAACGAGCGCGACGTCAAGAAGGTGCCGCTCCTGCGCGGCAAGAGCGTCTTCAATCTCTTCTTCGAGAACTCGACGCGGACGCGCACGACCTTCGAGATCGCCGCCAAGCGGCTCTCGGCCGACGTCATCAACCTCGACATCGCGCGCTCATCGACCGCCAAGGGCGAGAGCCTGCTCGACACCATCGCCAACCTCTCGGCGATGCACGCCGACATGTTCGTCGTGCGTCATTCCGAGAGCGGCGCACCGTACCTGATCGCGCAGCATTGCGCGCCGCACGTGCACGTGGTCAACGCCGGCGACGGCCGCCACTCGCACCCGACGCAGGGGCTGCTCGACATGTACACGATCCGCCACTACAAGAAGGACTTCACCAACCTCACGGTGGCGATCGTCGGCGACATCGTCCACTCGCGCGTCGCCCGCTCCGACATCCACGCGCTGACGACGCTCGGCGCGCCCGAGATCCGCGCCGTCGGGCCGAAGACGCTGGTGCCCGGCGACCTCAAGGAGATGGGCGTTCGCGTCTGCCACGACATGGCCGAAGGCATCACCGGCGCCGACGTGATCATCATGCTGCGCCTGCAGAACGAGCGCATGAGCGGCGGCATGCTGCCGAGCGCCGGCGAGTACTTCAAGACCTTCGGCCTCGACGCCGAGAAGCTCGCGCTCGCCAAGCCCGACGCGATCGTCATGCACCCGGGGCCGATCAACCGCGGCGTCGAGATCGACTCGGCCGTCGTCGACGGTGCGCAGAGCGTGATCCTGCCGCAGGTCACCTTCGGCATCGCCGTGCGAATGGCGGTGATGTCGATCATCGCCGGCAACAGCGCATGAAGGCGAGAGCGCGATGAGCGAGCGGATCCTGATCTCGAACGCGCGCCTGGTCGATCCGGCGAGCGGCCGCGACGAGGCCGGCGCGGTCGGCATCGACGGCGAACGGATCGCCATCGTCGCCGCCGGCTCGAACGACCGCCGCCTGCGCGACTTCGACGCGGCGCGAACGATCGACGCCCGCGGCGCGGTCCTGATCCCGGGCCTGGTCGACCTCGCGGCGCGCCTCGGCGAGCCCGGCCACGAGCACGCTGGGCTGCTCGAATCGGAGCTCGCCGCGGCGGTCGCCGGCGGCGTCACGAGCCTGGTCTGCCCGCCCGACACCGACCCGGTGCTCGACGAGCCCGGGCTGGTCGAGATGCTGAAGTTCCGCGCCCGCAACCTCAACCTCGCGCGCCTCTATCCGCTCGGCGCGCTGACGCGCGGCCTCGCCGGCGAAGCGCTGACGGAGATGGCCGAGCTGACCGAGGCCGGCTGCATCGGCTTCGGCCAGGCCGACGTCGCGATCCGCGACACGCTCGTGCTGCACCGCGCGCTGCAGTACGCGGCGACGTTCGGCTATCCGGTCTGGCTCAGGCCGAACGACGCCTGGCTCGGCAACGGCGTCGCCGCCAAGGGGCCGCTCGCGACCCGCCTCGGCCTCACCGGCGTTCCCGTGCTCGCCGAGACGATCGCGATCCGCCTGCCGTGATTCATTCGTGTGGTTCGACAATTTCTCTCCAAAGTGGAGTCCAGGGATCAAATCGTCAGTCAATGCCTATCCCCCTCACCAGAGGCTTCACGGACGATGGCAACACCCCTTGCCACCAGGCGCAGCCCTGCCCCGCTTCGTGCTGCGCAGAACCCGGTCACATACCGATACTCCGCGGGCCCACAATGGCGAACCTTGTGGATGCAATTCGCAAGATGTCCGTGTTGGCACGGGATACGCACAACATTCTCGAGCGTGATCACAACGGCCACCAGGTCTTCAGTCCGGGCGCGACGGTTGGATCTTCGGGTGAAGAATTACCAGCAACGGCTGCCGCCGACAGGTGGTCATGACCAGCACCGTGTCAGGGTTCCGCACGTCTAGCACTTGCAACCTGGACCAAACCGGCCCGAGCGAAGAGGGCGTGTCGCGCATCGCCGGCGCTCATGCGGCTGGCCAGCCATGATGCAAGGCTGCCCGCGCCGGCAAGGCGAATGCCAACCCCCAGGACCGCACGGATATGGTCGCAATGCGACGGGTTAAAGCACCGCCGCCGCGTCCCGACACGCGTTGGGCGAGTGGCGCAGTTCATAGGAGTTGGCAGCACTTGTAGCAAGGTTACGTCCGGACATTGCCGGATTGTGCGACAGGCAACGACGATGATGCACTTGCATCGGAAGACCCGCCGCTTCCGCGGGAAAGCAGAAACAGCACGGGATCCACTGACACCAGCAACGAAAAAAGGAGCGACCAGCATGAACATGCATCCAATCGGTGCATCCGGCGAAGCGGTTGACGTGGCGGATCAGGACATCCTCGTCGCGGCGGCCGAGTGATACGGGGTCCTGCGCCGGTTCAGCCCGCGTCCGCCCTCGTCGTTCCTGCCACCCTAATGGCGCAAGCTAATCTTCGCGAGCGGCGCAGCGGGCCGGCGTCTTTACGAGACGGCGATGCTGGCCAGGCTCCAACCGTCTTGATGGCGGCACGACCCTTGCCGGACACTCGGCTCGGTGGCTATCCTGCCTTCGTAGTCGTAGCGTCCGAATTGGCCGTTCATTGGGATCCCGGTCCAATAAGCTGAGAGGGAGGTAATGCGCCATGTCGAGTTGGAACGACTGGGGGAAAAAGTGCAACCCGTACACCCTCGGGTTGGGGGGCGTCTATCCATTTGATCAGAGCAAAGACTTCAAAGCGATGGAAGTGAGCGAACTAACGAAAGGCGGTTGCTGTATGGCTATGACGCTTCGCTTCTTCGACCAGTATTACGATGGGACGCGGCCCGCCGAGTATCTTAAGTGGTTAAAAGGGGAAGGAACGAAGGACATTATTGAGAAGCAGACAGTCTATATAAATCATTCGAATACCGGCTTCACCACCGGGAAAGCGCTCGTCCGCATGGTCGAGGACGAAACGTTAAAAAGAAAGGGCTATATAAAGGTAGAGCACATGTTCTTCCCTACCCTCGACTTCTCGAGACTTAGGGATGACGCAGTGAAACAATTCAACGGACATCCTCAAGTATTCAAACCCATTTACCTTGCTAAAGCGGCAACGGGTAAGTCTCATGCGATGGGGATCATTCTTGATCAGAATGCAGGCGTCTACTATTTCTTCGATCCTAATGAGGGGGTGGCTAGCTTTAAACAATTGGATGACATGAGACAATGGGTCGAACACGTTCAGTCAGATACGATCAGGCCTGGTCAGCGTACTTTTTAGATACTTGGAGGCACTGGTACGACGTTTCCATGGAACAACTCCTATCGCGCTGGGAGTGTGATTTTGTAGGACCACGTGTGGACAACAGGCTGGCGATTGAGGTCGTCGAGGTATGCCATGATCCGTTGCTTGAGTTCGGCTTTCGAAGCCACCCGGATGTGACGCAAGACCGAGCGCGCCATCTTCGAGAAGAAGCCTTCGACCAGGTTAAGCCAAGAGCCATGCTTTGGCGTGAACACAAAGCTGAAGCGGCCCTCGCGCTGAGCGGCGAGCCATTTCTTGGTTTCCTTCGACACATGCGCCGAATGATTGTCCAGGATGACCTTGATCGCGGTATCGGCGGAGTAGGCCGCATCGAGCCTCTTGAGAAAGCCGATGAACTCGCGCGAGCGGTGGCGGTCTTCGACGCAGGCATGTACCTGTCCGGTAAGTAGGTCGATCCCTGCCAGCAGGCTCAACGTGCCGTGCCGCTTGTATTCGTGATCGCGCGCGACGCAGTCATGCTTGCCCGCGACCGGGGTCAGGTCCGGTGCCGTGTTGGAGATCGCCTGGATGCCCGGCTTCTCGTCATAAGAGACGAACGCGACGTTAGGCGTGGTCTGCTCCACCGCCGCCGCTGCAGCTTCGGAAACACCCTCGGCGGCGTTGGCTTCCACCGCTCGCAAGATGGCAACCTCCTGATAAACACAAAGAACTTCCGACATCCTGGCCTCGAACTCCGGATCCCGCCGCTCCAGGTAGTACCGCACCTTGTGCGGCTTCAACTCCTGTGCTCGGCGAGGAGCTTGCAGACCGTGCCCTGCGCGATCCGCGCCAGGCTGGCGTGCCCCGCTGCCGGGCCATGCTCGCGGCTATGACGAGCCAGCAACCCGTCGTCCAGAGTTCGTGCGGGTATCCCACCTCCTTGGCCTTCTGGCATGCCAGGGACACCAGCCACGCCCGTGCCGGCACCGTGATGGCTGGCTCCTTGCCAGGCCGCGGACTATCGTCGAGAGCAGCCATGACCCCGAACCTGCTTGCCCGTGCCAGGCAACGCTGGACCGTCTGGTGCGTCACACCAACGGCGCGGCCCACCGCATAGCACGACGGGTCATCCCGATAATGCAGCACGATCCGGGCGCGCACCACGCGGCTCGATAACTCGGTCCGCGACCGGGCGATCGATTGAAGCTTGGCCAACTCCCTCTCCCCAATGGGTAGTTCGACCACCTTCCGAGTTGCCGCCATCGCATCCACCTGTTTCCCTGATAGGGTGAGAAGCGACCGCATCTGGGAATCCAGCGCCTCGAATGGAATCCCCCTGCAACAGGTTGGTTTCATGGAATCGGTGTATCAGTTACCCTTCTTGGGCGCCTTCGGCTCATCCGTCGGCTTCTGCCGGGCGATCACCGGCAGCTTGGCGTTGGTCGACGGCTTTGTGGCGGCTGCTACATAAGGCCGGATCAGTCGGTACCGAGCATCCTTCACATCAGCTGTCGTTTCGGCCGCCGCTTCGTCGTCCATTTCCATGCACAACACGCATCACACCATTACCGTGTCGTGAAATGTGGGCTCAATGCTCCGCTCACGGACAAGGCCGCGGCTCTTTACTTGAGCCGCGGCAGTCCGTCGCATCTTCTTCCCCTTCCGGATGAAGGCATCGCTCGTGCGCCGGGTGCGAGCGACGCCATCGGCGCCGGTCACGGTCGTGGCATACTTCGGGTTGACATAATCGCCCCCCGGTCCGGCTGTTGGGCGTGGCGGCTCGATTGGCTCCGATCGTGGTGCATCTGCCGGTCGAGCCTGAATGGCCGCCGGCAGGCCCTCGATGAGCTTGCCCAGGCGTACGCCGACAATCGCCACCGTCAAGGTCAGCGTTCCGAAGCCGATCGCCAGTATGCCCTCGATCTCGTTCAGGACGCTGCGGGAGTTTGCGAGGCCGAACAGGCCGCCGACGATCTCCAGCATGATGACGATGCCCAGGAACAGGGCGCCCAGCAGACGCATCTGGCGGTTCCTTCATTCGTTGCTGCACCGAGCCTGATCCATTTCGAAGATGCGTGCCATGGAAGCGGCGACCGGCAAACGGAGCGCGGAGCGTCGAGAGGCTGTAGCGCGCGCTGGCGGCCGCTGGGGGGATGACGCTACCGCTTCATGCAGCTGACAAGGTGAATGACACGACCACGTCGCTGCCGTTGATTTCGATCGTCACCGTCCGTCGAAACTTGCCGGCCACCGCGAATGCAACCCGCTTGATCTGCTGTGTCCGACTGGCGCCTTTGTGGAACGTCACCGATCTGCAGTCGATCGCGGCTTCTTCAAGCTGCTGGCGCACCGAAAACGCACGGCGGCGCTGGCGAGGATAGGATCTGGGAGGCGCAAGGGCGCTCAGTCGATCCGCCTCCGCTTGCGCAACGGCTTTTGAATCATACTCCCAGGACGGGGTCAGTGGCACAAACGGTCCATCGTCTATGGCACAGACGATGATCCAGCCGAGATCGCCTGGATCACTTCGGTTATAGCCCCACTCCAGCCGGCGAACTTGGTACACCCTCCTCATGGCTTGAATATGGGCATGCCGGGCGGTGACTCACACTGACCAGCTCGATTGCACGCCTTGACTTCCGGAACGGTCTGCCCGCAGCACTCCATGAGCTGGAGCGGCTACCGCCAACGTCAGGCGGCTTCCGCATTGTTATCTCCGGGCGCGCCATGCGCATGTCCAGGGCTTCGGCCTAAAGGCGTGGTGGCCCGACTTCAGCCGGGATTTTCACCCCCGGGGGCGGCCGCGGAAAACCGTACGGCTCCGGCAACCGAAGCTGAAGGAGCCTCGCATGCACGACGCACGCGACAACGGGCGCTCACGCCCCGACACGACCATCACCACCCCGAGACGCCGTGGTCTGCTGACCGGCACCATCGCCGCGCTGCTGGCCGGTACCGCCGCAGTTGCGACGGCAAAGGCCGCGCCCCTACTGCCTGCGACCGGCGGCGACGCCGACCTGCTGGCGCTGGCACAGGACTTCTGGAATCAGGACGCCATCTTGGCGCAGTGGAACGCCGATCAGGTCACCGAAGAGATTGGCGAGGCCGCACACGATCGCTGGTGGGAGTGCCTGGATGAGATGACCGCAATCCTGCCAACGACGGACCTCGGGTTGCGCGCGAAGGAGGACTGCCTCCTACAGGGGCTGGAGGTTGTCGACAGCAGCGCCGGCCTTGCCGAGGACTATGTTCGCGCCTTCCTTGCCGATGTGGCGGGGAGGCCAGAGGCATGAGCGCCACCGAAACCGAAACCTACGAGTGGCCGTTGGGCGACCTTGAGCCCCTGATTTGCGACATGCGCGCCAGCGTCGGGATCCTCGAACACCTGATCACGGCGAACAGCAGCAAAGAGAACGAGGTGGATGACGATCAGTGGCGGAAGGTCGAGAGCGACCTGATCGACTATGGCAAGCAGATAGAGAAGCTGTGGAAGGCAGCCTGGGACCAGCGGAACGCCGAAATCGCGGCCATGGAGGCGGAACACGAAGCCGCACTGGCTGCGCTCCGTGAGCAAAAGGCCGCGCCGGGGAGCGCGGAGGCGCTGGGGACGGCCGACGCCGTCTGGACCATGCTCCGCGGCCTCACGGTGGTGATAGCCGAGCATTGCGTCGAGGCGGGCTATCCTCCGCGGCGGTTTGGTGCCCCGGCGGTTGAGCCCAGCCCGGAACCGGAGCACGCACCCGAGCCGTAAACGCGCGTCATCCAGAATTCGCCGACACTGGCCGCCCCGGTTCGCTGGGGCGGCTTTTTGTTGTTGGTGGCGCGAGGGAGGCTCCCCCACGCCTATGCGCGCTGGTCCCCGGGTGCGGGCATCGTCTCACGTCGCCTGGGCGTAGTCCGGGTGCCCTCTAGGACAATGCAACCCATCTGTAAGCCGGCCCCGCAGTAGACTACCTGCGTGGATCTAACGCCGCCCGAGTACGACCGCCTGTCGCTCTCCTGCCGCGCGTGCGGGGACGTGGACGTGCTCGACTTGCCGCAGGGTGTGATGACGCCCGCGCGGCTGAGTAACATGTGGCCGCGCTGTTCCGGTTGCGGCTCGCCGGACATCGAAATCGTGCTGCGGGCAACAGAAGCGACGCGGCGAGCGGCGTGAAACGCGATTGGTCACGATCCGTTTCGCGGGCTGTGCGATTGGCGAGATCTGAGATGTCCTTCTGGCTGCGGCGCCCTGCACAGCAATGGTGTTCGTCTGGTCAAATCTCTCCGACGGCGATCCGAACTTCACGCTCAGCCAGGTCGCGCTGAACGACGCGATCATGATCGTCGCCTTCGCGCCGATCGTCGGATTGCTGCTTGGCCTTTCGGCCATACATGTGCCGTGGGACACCCTTTTCCTGTCGGTCGCTCTCTACATCGTGGTCCCGTTGATCGCCGCCCAGGCATGGCGCCGCACGCTGCTCGCAGGCGGAGGAGAAGATGCGCTTGCACGCATGCTGCGCGCCCTGCATCCAGTCTCGCTTGTGGCGCTGCTCGCCACACTGGTTCTGCTGTTCGGATTTCAGGGTGAGCAGACACTGCAGCAACCCATCGTCATCGTTTTGCTTGCGGTGCCGATCATCATCCAAGTCTATCTTAACGCGGGCCTGGCTTACTTCTTCAACCGCGCATGCGGGTCAGCTCACAGCGTCGCGGGACCCTCGGCATTGATCGGGGCGAGCAACTTCTTTGAGCTGGCCGTCGCCGCGGCGATCAGCCTGTTCGGCTTCCAGTCCGGCGCCGCATTGGCAACCGTTGTCGGCGTGCTCGTCGAGGTACCGGTGATGTTGTCTGTCGTGCGGATCGTGATGGCGACGCGCGCTTGGTACGCGCGCGCCTGATCACGCCATGACTGGGCGTCGACGTGCGAGGGGCAAGAGCGGCACCACAAGCAGGATGTTGAAAAGAGCCGCACCGATTAGTACAGCGATCGTTAGATCGGCACCGAGATGGTTGACGAGCACGCTCCCGAGCGACGGTGACGCTGCCTGCGCGACCAGGCTAGGCACGGCCAGCCACCCCATGAGAACGGCATAGCCCTCGCGGCCGAACAGCGCGAGCGGCACGGTGCCGCGCAGATCGAACGAATGCCGCTACCAGAGCATACAGTACCAAACCCACGCCGATGACGCTGGCGTCGCCAAGCAGCATGGCGAGACCTATGGTGACCAAAGCACTTGATACGAGAAAGCTCCACACGGGATGATGCGGTCAGCCGAAGGCGGCTTCCAGCACGCGCGCACCAACCTGTGCGGGGACGATCAAAGCACCGAAGCTGACAGCCGTCGCGAGCGTCAATCCACGTGCCTGCATTAGCGCCAGAATGTGCACGGAAATGATTGTCATAACGACCGATGCCACCGTCAGCCCTGCCGCTATAAGGACGAGAGCGTAGCGATCTTCGGTGCTGCGGCGTGGTCGGCTGACATGGGCCGCCGATGATCGCGGCGGAGGCAAGCGCCGTTCCTCCCGCGGCACGCCGAACAAGTAGAGCGGCAGCACGATGCCAATGTTGATCCCGGCGTAGGCGAGGCAGGCGCCGCGCCATCCGAGGTGCTCGACCAAAATACGCGCTCAGTGGCCAGCAAACCGTACTGGCAAAGCCGCCAAACAAGGTGAGCTGGGAGATAGCGCTCCGCGCGTGTTCGACGTAGAGACGGCCCAGAGTGGAGAACGCTGGGGTCGTAAAGGCCGGCACTCATGCCGAGGCCGACCAAGACCCAAGCGAGGATGAACACCGGCAGGTTTGGCGCGAAGCCCTGGACCAGCAGACCGAGTGCCAGCAGCACGGCGCTGGCAGCTAACACCGGCCCCCCGCCATAGCGCTCGATGAAGTGTCCCACCCGCGGTGACCCCAGGCCGGAGATCAGCAGCCCGAGCGACAGCGCCGCGATGATCCACTCATTGGGCCAGCCGGTTTCCCCTGCGACAGGGCCGGCCAGCACCGCCAGGAGGTATATCGTCCGACGATCCCCATGCGATGTGGCCTCCGCCACTTATGCCGGCTCGACTTCTCTGGTGGCAGTCGTGACGCAGCAACTGCCTCCTGCGGCGGCAAAGTCGTTGCCGGCCTCCGGCGTACAGTAGGCTGCGGTCTCGATGGAGGGCCGATCGCTGCTGCACACGCCGGTTTGCGGCAGGTCAAGCTCGACACGACGGGCTGCTTCGATATCGCCGGCAAGAAACGCGGCGATGGAGCGCACCTGCTCATAGCCTGTCGCTAGCAGGAAGGTCGGCGCACGGCCGTACGATTTCATGCCTGCGATGAAGAGGCCCGGCTCGGGGTGCGCCAGCTCGAATGCCCCATGCGGGCGAACGGTGCCGCAGCTATGGACGTTGGGATCGATCAGTGGGCCGAGCGCGGAGGGGCATTCGAGCGCCGAATCAAGATCGAGACGCAGTTCCCGAAGAACACCGAGATCAGGCCGCAAGCCGGTGGCGACCACGAGCTGATCAACTGTAACTGTGCGTTCGACCTGATCAGTGACTCCGCTAACGTGCAACGCGCCATCAGGAGCGATCTGCATGGCATCGACGCTGAACGGCGCGAGCACCGTCACGCGACCCGATGTCACCAGATCCTTGAGATGTACGCCGAGCGCTCCACGCTCAGGCAACTGATCGATTGCACCGCCGCCAAAAGCGCGCGTGAGATCTCCGGTCCGCGATGCCCAAAGGACCTCCGTTCCAGGCGCCTCCGTGGCAAGCGCACAGAGGTCGATCACGGTACCGATGGCCGAGTGGCCTGTACCAACAACAAGAGTGCGATGGCCGGCATAACGTCCGCGCTCAGCACCAAGCACGTCGGGCATGCCGTAGCGGATGAGATGCGCGGCCTTGTTTTCCCCGAGAGCAGGTAATCCAGACGCGCCAGCTGGGTTAGATTCTACCTGGGCAAATCTTTGACACAACGAGTTTAACAAAACGTGCTGATCTTCGACACAACGAGTTTAACAAAACGTGCTGTCGCTGCGAACGTCAGGCGGCAAGCAGATCGACGATCTGTTGGATAGCTTTGTCGGCGCGGTGATATGCGGTCTCCAATTTACTGCGTGGCTGATGACGAGCGACAGGGCGGTGGTGGAAGCGGCTGTTGGCGAGCGGACCGCAGAGCCGTTTGTGGAAGAAGAGAAATAGCAGCGCAACCTGGACGCCTTTTGAGGAGAGGCGGTAGGCGTAGCGGGATCCATCTCGCTGCAGCAGGCCATGGCCTTTGAGTTTACGCAGGTCGTAGCGCAGTTGGTTGATGCCGTAGCGTCTGTCGGAGAGCTGAAAGGTGGAGATGACGGTTTGATGGATTTGCCTGGCCGACCAGCCACCGACGTGGCTGCCACTGTGCAGGAGGACTTCGAGCAGGCGGATGACGCGCGGATCATGAAGCTTGATGCCGGGATAGCGGACTGCGCCGACGGTGATGGGGAGGGCGAGCCGTTGCAGCAGCGGGAAGTCAACATGGACGTTGAGCCATTGCGCCTGGAAGCTGGCGAAGCGATCTGTGATGGTCAGGAACCGCTCGCGCACGGCATTGAGATGATCCAGTCCCTTCCTGAGATGGAAATCGGCGAGATTGTTTGAGACCAGCTCGTTGCGCAGGTAGGTGGCGAACTTTTCGTATTGCTTGAGGAAGGCGTGCTTGAAATAGGCCCGGAAGACATGGTGGCCGTGCTCGACGCGGTCGATGATGGTGGCGAGTTTGCCACGCATCCTGCGGTTCACCCGGGTGCCGAAGATTGCGGCGATCTTGTCGCCGGTGAGCCGCCACAGACCGAGCTCGCAGCTGCGTTCGAACAGTTTGTGGATGGGAAAGTGCCGCTTGAAGATGAAGTTGCGGCAGTATTCGATCTGGGCGATCGCGTAGAAGCGTGACAGGTTAACCCGGGAGCGCTCTTTGGCGGAGAACTTCGGGCCCAGGATCAGCGTCCAGTAGTCGAGCCGTTGGCGGATGATCTCCGGGCTCAGCCGATCGGCGGCGGCCTGCAGCGCGGCCACGTCATCCACCGCGAGAAAGGCGTTGTCGGTCTTGCGAAAGCCGATCCGCGCTCGGTTGAGCTCCTGCTCGATGAAGCTGTGACC
Source organism: uncultured beta proteobacterium (assembly GCA_963766315.1). Taxonomy (GTDB): domain Bacteria; phylum Pseudomonadota; class Gammaproteobacteria; order Burkholderiales; family Burkholderiaceae_C; genus Schlegelella_A. The sequence continues at coordinate 2,152 of CAVXZM010000004.1, read as the reverse complement.
ATTGAGGTAATACGTGGTTTGGAACGGCAGGAACGAGGCGACCCTCATGACCATCGGGCCGAGGGTTTCGTCACGGATGTAGAAATAGTAGTGGGTGAAGCGGCTGCGCTGACGCGCCAAGATGCGGTAATTGGCGTCCTTGGTGGGGTATTTTGGTACGGTGACGCGAAAGGTCGGCCCCTGCTCCATGCTCTTGAGGATGTAATAGACGCCGTAGTTCTCCGCCCGCACCATGCGACGTTGCCACGGCAGGACATGGTTTTCCTTGCGCACGCCCTTTTCGGCCCACTCGATCGGGATGCGATGATTGCGTGCGAAGGCTTCCACCCAGTTCTGGTAGTCGGCGGTGCGCTGGCTCAGGATCTCCCTGCTGACCACGGGGACGCCAACGACTTGATGGAAGAAGTTTACCACCCGCTCGGGTCGCGACAGCCCGCTGAGGTAGCCGTATATGACGATGCGGTCGAAGCAGTGGTAGACGAAGGCCAGCAAGCCGCCGAACAGCTGGGTGAACAGGTCCATGGCAAACCCCGCGCGACCCGGTAGGGATCGGAAATCTGCCAAGCGTGGGCCGGGCAAGCGGATCGTGGAAGGCGGTAGCATTCGGCTGGCCGACGAGGTGCGCTACATACAGCAGCGGGCCGCCAACCATGACGGACGCATCGTCACGATTGGTCAGCTGATCCTGTTCTCGACCGAAACCGGCGATGCATGGCTGCTCGACCGCACTGATCTCCTCGCCGCAAGGCTCGCTCGAGATGGCGAAGCTGCAACGATCCAGATCGTGGAAACCGCGGCCACGTTTGCCATCGAATGGACGGGCAGCTATCGCATCAATGGGCCGGCGTTCGTCTATTCGGATCGGGATACCGGTCGCGTCATCACCATCCTCGGGTACCCAACCGACAAACTCGTTGGCATCAAATAGCGCGGCAAACGCTCAACACCGATCCAGGTGGGAAATTTCAAATATGTTTGGCTAGGATTGCCCCAGGTTCCTGACGCATCAATGACTGCGCGTGCGAAGCTCCGTGTTTGCTCCCCTTGTGCATCCCGAATGCGAATCTCGAAGCTCGCGCCGTCGCGTCCGGCGCTTCGCACCTTGCCCAAGCCTGTGCGAGAGATTGCCGTCACTTGCGCATTCAAACGGAGGCGGGAGGCGATCGCCGGCGTTTCGGACAGTGGTGCAAGATAATCGGTAATGAGGTCCCGGCCGGTGGGGAATTGTTCGGCCGCGGGCGGGCGCCAGCCGTGGCTTAGCAACAGATGGCGGCTTGCGGCATCGATATTGTACCGCCACGGCGAAAACATGCGGACATGGCCCCACGTGCGGAGTGAGTTTCCGACGGACGCGCCTGCTTCGAGGATGACGCAATCGAGGTTGCGCACCAGAAGATGGGCTGCCGCCGCCAAGCCGACGGGGCCCGCACCGATAATGGCGACCGGCAGGTTGGATCGGCGCATAGTCACTCCGCCGTCCGTGTCGTCACCTGCCGATGTGCAGCAGGAGGGTGCGCAGCAGGTGGTCGCAGGCGCTTGCTGTACCTGAACTCTCTCTTGGTCCTCCGGGGTGCAGCAGGAAGGGCCGCAGCAGCTCATGGATGGGGTTGTCTCGGAGGGTAGCATCGGAAGGCCCCTATATGCCTAGTAGTATAGTTGTTTCAGGTCCAACAATCATCTTCACGCCGCGCGTGTATGCGCATCGCCGAAGCCGGCGCAGCAGTGCTCTTTGACAAAGGCCAGGGTCTCGTCGACCGCCAGGTATTGCGGTGTGCATCTCACCACCCGCCCTTCTTTTTGCTGGGCGACAAGCCCGGCAGAGACCAGGCCGCGCAGGTGGAAGGCGAGCGTCGAGGCGGGCACGCCGAGATGGGACTGCAATTCGCCGATCGCGAGGCCGTCGTGGCCGGCGCGCACGAGCAGGCGAACGATCTGCAGTCGGGTGGTATTGCCAAGTTCAGCCAGGCGGCGGGCAGCGAGCTCTATGTTCATGCCGCTTAAATGGCACGAGGCTTGGCTAAATGCAACCATAAAACTGGTTTACTAGCTGCCAATGAGGGTTGTCGGCGCCGGAAGGGCTGCTATCGCGTATTATGTCTCTCACCGCTGAATTAGAACTGCCCCTTGAAGACCGTGGCGGCGAGAGCAATAG
>CAVXZM010000003.1:0-89492 GCA_963766315.1 uncultured beta proteobacterium | reverse complement strand
CCGGCATCATCAACTCGAAGGAGAACATCGAGGCGCTGGATTTCTACAAGAGGCTCTATGGCTACACGCCGCCCGACTGGGGCAAGGCCTTCTTCCAGGAAGCCAACCAGGCGATGACCGAGGGCCTGGCGGCGATGAGCATGAACTTCTTCGCGTTCTTCCCTGGCGCTGGCCAATCCGGCCGACCAACAAGTACGCCAAGCAGCACCGGCTACTTCGCGATGCCCAAGGGCCCGACCGGCAAGCAGTTCGCGGCGCTCGGCGGACAGGGCATCTCGATCGTGGCCTACTCGAAGAACAAGGAAGCTTCCATGAAGTTTCTCGAGTGGTTCGTCCGCGAGGACGTGCAGAAGAAGTGGGCCGAGCTCGGCGGCTACACCTGCAACGCCGCGATCCTCAAGTCCGACGCCTTCCGCAAGGCGACGCCCTACAACGAGGCCTTCTACCAGTCGATGTTCATGGTCAAGGACTTCTGGGCCGTGCCCGAGTACGCGGAGCTGCTGACTGCGGCGAACAAGCGCTGGCATCCCTTCGTGGTCGGCGGCAAAGGCACCGCCGCGGAGGCGATGAACGGGCTGGAGAAGGACTGGGCGGCGACCTTCAAGAAGTACGGGCACGCTAAGTAGCCCCGCCGCACGGATGAGCGTGCCGGGCCCCGACCCGGACGCTCGTTCCGCGTCCCCTGAGCGCGACGTGCGGCCGCCTGCACCTTCGGCTCCTGCGCTGCCTGCGCAAGGTCCGGACCACGGTGTCCGGCCGTGAGACGCGGCCAACCGATCACAGAACCCCTCCATGGCCATCGCAATCCCATCCGATCGCAGCACCCCGGCCGCCGCCCGGCGCGGCATGAGCGATCTGGCGATCCGCAACTGGTTCATCATCCCGACGCTGATCTTCCTGATCGTCTTCAACATCTTCCCGCTGCTGTACTCGTTGGGCTACTCGTTCACCGACTACCGCGCGTCGATGAATGACCCGGCGCACTGGGTCGGCCTGCAGAACTACCGTGAGCTGCTCGCCGACGACAACATCTGGAACAACTTCACCCTGACCGCGAAGTACGTGTCGTCTCGGTGGCCGGCCAGGTGATCGTCGGCTTCGGCGCCGCGCTGCTGATGAACCGCCCCATCCCCGGCAAGGGCCTGCTGACGACGATGATGATGCTGCCGATGATGATGTGCATGGCCGTCGTCGGCCTGTTCTGGCAACTGCTCTACAACCCGTCCTGGGGCATCGTCAACTACCTGCTGTTCACCGATGGCAAGGAGTGGCTGTCCGATCCCGACTGGGCGCTGTACGCCGTGGCGATCACCGACATCTGGATGTGGTCGCCGTTCGTGATGCTGCTGTCGCTGGCGGGGCTGTCGGCAATCCCGCCCTCGCTGTACGAAGCCGCGGCCATCGACCGCGCCTCGCGCTGGTTCGTCTTCCGCCGCATCACGCTGCCGCTGGTGGCGCCGCTGCTGCTGATCGCGGTCATCTTTCGCACGATGGAGGCCTTCAAGACCTTCGACATCGCCTACGTGATGACGAGCATGGACGAGACCGAGCTGGTTGCGATCCGGCTGTACAAGATGGCGTTTCTCGAGTGGCAGACCGGCCGCTCCTGCGCACTCGCCTACTTGATGCTGCTGGCGGTGCTCGCGATCACCAACGTGTACGTCAAGTACCTCAATCGCCTGAAGGCGCGATAGTTCATGGCCGTCGTCCAGTCCCGCGCGTCGCACTGGCTCAATCGCGCCGCGATCGCGCTGGCGCTGCTGATGCTGGTGGTCAGCATGATTCCGCTGTACTGGATCGGCTCGACCGCGTTCAAGGCACGCGCTGATGCGTCGACGGTGCCGCCGACGGTTTTCTTCAAGCCCGAGATCACGCCGTTCATCAAGCTCTTCACCGCTCGTGTTCAGCAGCGCGGGGCGCGGGACGAGGCCGAGTACGCGAAAGCACCGTGGTGGGAAAAGCTGGTGATGGAGGGCGGCGACCGCTTCATCAAGGACGACAAGGGCCAGATCGAAAGCTCGGGCTATCTCTCACGCTTCCTCAACAGCATCGTCATCGCGGTCTCGAGCACCTTCCTGGCGGTGGCAATGGGCACGATCACCGCGTACGGCTTCTCCCGCTTCAAGATGCCGGGCGAAGACGACTGGCTGTTCTTCATCCTCTCCACCCGGATGTTGCCGCCGGTGGTGGTGGCGATCCCGATGTTTCTGATGTACCGCCTGGTCGGGCTGGTCGACACGCATATCGGCCTGATCATTCTCTATACCGCGTTCAACCTGTCGTTCTCGGTCTGGCTGATGAAGGGCTTCATCGACGAGATTCCCAAGGAGTACGAGGAGGCTGCGCTGGTCGACGGCTACACGCGCATGGAGGCCTTCCTGAAGATCGTACTGCCGCAGGCCACCACCGGCATCGCCGCCACCGCGGTGTTCTGCTTCATCACGGCGTGGAACGAATATGCGTTCGCCCTGATGATGACGAACCGCAACGCCCAGACCGCGCCGCCGTACATACCGTCGCAGCTGGGCTCCGGCCTCACCGACTGGACCGTCATCGCCGCCGGCAGCCTGCTGTTCCTGATCCCGGTGACGCTGTTCACCTTCCTGTTGCGCGCGCACCTTTTGCGTGGCGTGACCTTCGGTGCGATCCGTCGCTGAGGTCGCCGTGTTCACGCGTCACGCCCGCCGACTCGAGATGGCCAGCATGGCGGCGATGCTGCTGGGTATCGTCTTTCTTTGCCAGCCCTGGAGCGAGTTCCTCCATCGCTACAGCATCCTGACCATCATCGTCGGGCTGGTGGCCTTCAACGTGTTCTCGCGCATCGCGTCGCCATCGACGGCCGATGGACCCTGACATGGCCGACATCCAGATCATCGACGCGGACAAGTACTTCGGCTCCAACCACGTGATCCGCAAGCTCAACCTGCACATCCGTCACGGCGAGTTCGTCGTGCTGCTCGGGCCGTCGGGCTGCGGCAAGACCACCACGCTGCGCGCACTGGCCGGGCTAGAGAGCATCGACGCGGGCGAGATCCGCATCGGCGATCGACGGGTGGATCATCTGCCGCCGCAGCAGCGCGACACGGCGTTCGTGTTCCAGCTGTATTCGCTGTATCCGCACCTGAGCGCTTTCGACAACATTGCCTTCCCGTTGCGCGCCGCCGGGGTGCCCGACGCACAGGTGCGCGAGCAGGTCGGCGCGGTGGCCAGGGTGTTGCGCATCGAGCACTTGCTGAAGAAGCGGCCCTCGGCGCTGGCCGGCGGCGACATGCAGCGCGTGACCATCGGCCGCGCGCTGGTGCGGCGGCCGTCGGCGATGCTGATGGACGAGCCGATTGGTGCTCTCGACGCCAAGCTGCGCGAGCAGATGCGCACCGAACTGCGTCGGCTGCACGTCGACAACGGCTCGACCACGGTCTACGTCACGCACGACCAGGTGGAAGCGATGGCCATGGCCGACAAGATCGGCATCATGAACGACGGCGTGCTGCAGCAGTACGACAACCCGGACACGGTGTACGACGAACCGGCCAACCTGTTCGTCGCGCAGTTCGTCGGCAGTCCGATCATGAACGTCGCCGACTGCCGATGCGAGCTCGCCGACGACCATGTGCGTGTGCGGCTGCCCGGCCTCGCCGAGCCCTTCGTGCTGCGAGAGCCGGAACTGCGGCAGCAGCTTCAGGCCGCACCGGGGGCCGGGCAGGACTTGGCGCTCGGCATCCGGCCCGAGGCGGTAGCCGTGCAGCTGCAGCCCTCGCCCGGACTGGTGCGTGCCGAGGTCGAGCTGGTCGAGCCGCTAGGCGCCTATGACATCGTCGACATCGCCGTCGGCGAGCAGAGCCTGCGTGCGCGCACGCCGAGCCAACTGATCCGGTCGCAGGGTCAGGCGGTGTGGCTCCGCCTCGACGGCGCACGCACGCACTTCTTCGACAAGCGCAGCGGCCGCTCGCTGCGCGCTGCGGCCTGAGAAGATGGCCCCGATCTCGTTGCGCAGGCATAGCAAACGCTTCGGCGCCGTGACCGCGGTGCGGAGCTCACGCTGGACATCCACGACCGCGAGTTCTTCGTGCTGCTGGGGCCGACCGGCGCGGGCAAGACCACCACGCTTGCGCTGCATCGCCGGGCTCGAGCGGCCCGACCAGGGCGAGATCCACATCGCCGGCGACCGCGTCGACGATTGGAGCGCGGCGCAGCGCGACGTGGCGCTGGTGTTCCAGCAATACTCGCTGTACCCGAACTACACCGTACGGGAAAACCTGGCCTTCCCGCTGAGGTCCAAGCTGCGCAGATTCAGCGCGCAGCAGATCGACGAGCGGGTGCGCAAAGCCGCCGCGACGGTGCGCATCGACCATCTGCTCGATCGCCGCACCGACCGGCTGTCTGGCGGCGAGATGCAACGGGTGTCGATCGGCCGCGCGATCGTGCGCGAGCCGCGCCTCTTCCTGATGGACGAGCCGCTGTCCAACCTGGACGCCAAGCTGCGCGAGTTGCTGCGCGCCGAGCTCAAGGGCCTGCAGCAGCGCCTGGGAACGACGCTTGATCTTCGTCACCCACGACCAGGTCGAGGCGATGAGCATGGGCGACCGCATCGGCGTGCTCAACAACGGGCAGCTGGTTCAGGTGGGCACGCCGGCGCAGATCTACAACGCCCCGGCGAATGCCTTTGTCGCGTCCTTCGTTGGCTCGCCGGTGATCAACCTGCTCGATGTGCAGGTCGATCTCGCCCAAGGCCGCGTACACACCGGTGCGCTGGCCTTCGGCCTCGACGCAGCCACGCAAGAGACGCTGGCTCCGCTGCTGCCCGCCGACGGCCGGGTGCGCCTGGGCATCCGGCCGGAGGACATCGCGCTGGTCGGCGAAGAGGGCATCCCCGGCTCGATCTACGGTGCGGAGAATCACGGCGCCGAGATCATCGCGGTGGTCGAGGCCGGCGGCCACCGGCTGCGCGCCACCGTGCCGGCAACGACGCCGACGGCGTTGAACCAGCCAGTGCGCATCGCCTTCGCTCAGCCCCGTCTGCATTTCTTCGACCCGCTGTCCGGCCGCAACCTGCGACCGATCTGACCCCACCGCCGCAAAGGAGACGACCATGCACATCGCCACCCACAACTGGATGCGCCCCGAATCCATCAAGCGCACGATCGAGCGCATGCGCGAGACCGGCGTTGATGCGCTCGAGATCTCAGGCGAGCCCGACCAGTACGACCCGAAGGAGGTGCGCAGGCTTCTGACCGACAACGGCCGCAAGTGTTGGGGCTCGGTCACGCTGACGCTGGGCGAGCGCAACCTCGCCGCCAAGGACATGGCGCAACGCGAGAAGACCGTCGACTACATGAAGCGCGTGGTCACGCTGGCCAAGGAGCTCGACGGCCAGATCATCACGATGGTGCCAGCGACGGTCGGCAAGGTGGTGGCCGACGGCACGCCCGACCAGGAATGGAAGTGGCTGGTCGAAGGCATCAAGGAGGTCTATGCGCACGCCGAGAAGGCCGGCATCCGCATCGCCATCGAGCCGCTGAACCGCTTCGAGACCTACCTGATCAATCGTGGCGACCAGGCGCTCGCCTTGGCCGATGCGGTGGGACCGAACTGCGGCGTGTGCCTCGACCTGTTTCACATGAACATCGAGGAAAGCGACATTCTCGGCGCCTTCCGCAAGTGCAAGGGTCGCATCTACGACGTGCACATCGCCGACAACAACCGCTTCGCACCGGGCATGGGCACGCTGGACTTCCGCGCCATCGTCGAAACCATCCGCAGCACCGGCTACGACGGGGCGCTGACGCTGGAATTCGTGGCCACCGTCGACCGCACGCCGGCCAACCCCTATGGCGACCAGGTCGAGACGAATCCGGTCGACGTCTCACCCGAGCAGATGAAATTCATCATCGACCACGGCTCGAACCTGCTCTCGGACAGGTTCTACACCGGGCTGTTCAGCAGTCTGTCAAGGTGCTGCGACCGTTGATCTGACCCGGCAATCACGCGACGGAGGCCTCGATGCTATTCGGCAAGCTGTTCCACGCGGCGATCAAGACCGCCGACCTCGACGCCAGCGTCCGCTTCTACACCGAGGTGCTCGGCATGGTGGTGGCGCCGCGGCCGCCGATCGGCTTTCCGGGCGCTTGGCTGCGCCCCGCGCAGGCCGACACCGAGCCGACCATTCACCTCTATGCCGGCGACGCGGCACGCGAGGCCGACGGTCGCGTGCTCGACGGGCAGTGGTGCGATCGACCACGTGTCGATCGTGTGCCAAGGCTACGCCGCCTTCAAGGCGCAGTTCGAGCGCTTCGGTCTCGAATACCGCGAGAACCTGGTGCCGGCGACGCCGCTGTGGCAACTGTTCGTCTACGACCCGAACGGTGTGCAGCTCGAGCTGACGTTCCATGCCGCCGCCGAAGGCGAGGGCGATCCCCGGCGATCCCTCCGCAGCGGCGGTATGCGGCGCGCGAGCGTTGGTTCCGGCCGGAGCCGTACCGGCAGTTCGCCGCGTCGCGTTGAAGGCCGCGGCGATGAAGATCACCCGCGTCGAGGCCTGCTGGCTGCAGGTGCCCATCCCGGCGGCTCAGCAGCATGTCAGCGACTTCGGCCGCGCCGCCACCTTCGACACCGCCCTGGTGCGCATCGACACCGAAGGTGGCCTGATCGGTTGGGGCGAAGCCAAGGTCTCGGCCGGCAGCAGCGGCGACTATCATGGCGTGTGCGCGCTGATCAACCAGGAATTCGCACCGCTGCTGCTCGGTCGCGATGCGCGCAAGATCACCGCGATCTGGGAGCAGCCTGTACAACGGCACGCGGGCCCACTATGCGCTGAGCCGTGGCCACGTGTTCCCGGCCATGAGCCGGCGCGGAGTCTCGGTCTCGGCGATATCGGGCATCGACATCGCGCTCTGGGACATGCTCGGCAAGTCGCTCGGCGTACCGGTCTGGCAGTTGCTCGGCGGACGCAAGGCCGAGCGCATGCCGGCCTATGCCTCGGGCGGCTGGGCCGATGCCGGCGGCATCGGCGCGCAGCTCGGCAGCTATGTCGCCAACGGTGGGTTCAAGGCCGTGAAGATGCGCATCGGCGTGTTCGATGGCTCGCCCGCAGCCTCGGCCGAACGCGTGATCGCGGCGCGCGGCCGCGCTCGGGCCGGGCATCGATCTGATGGTCGACGCGCACGGCACGTTCACCGTATCCGAGGCGCAGGCAGTTCTGCCACCTGGTGCGCGACTGCCACCTCGCCTGGTTCGAGGAGCCGGTCACGGCTGACGACAAGCGCGGCCTGGCCGAGGTGCGGCGCTCGACGCACATCCCGATCGCCAGCGGCGAGAGCGAGTGCACCCGCTTCGACTTCCGCGACCTGATCGACTTGCGCGCGGTCGACATCCTGCAGCCCGACCTCGGCATCTGCGGCGGCATCACCGAGACGATGCGCATCGCCGCGCTCGCCGCGCGCTGCGAACCTGCGCCTGGCGCCGCACCTGTGGGCCGGCGCGCCTGCCTTCGCCGCCGGCCTGCATGTCGCGGCCGCCTCGCCCGGCGACGCACATTCTGGAGTACTCGCTCGGCGCCAACCCGATGATCCACGACCTGATCGAAGAGCGCTTCACGGTCGACGACGGCATGCTGGCCATTCCCGACCGACCGGGGCTGGGCATCACCATCCGCGATGACTTCGTCACCTCACCGCCACTAACGCGCTGATTCCATGGAAGGCCTTGAGCAAACCGCCAAGCTGCTCGAGCTGATCCGCGAGCGCGGCTTCAAGCCGGGTGACAAGCTTCCCTCCGAGCGCGATCTCGCGGCACTGTTCGGCATGAGCCGGAGCGCGGTGCGCGAGGCGCTGATCCGGCTCGACACGCTGCGCATCGTCGATAGTCGCCCCAAGTCGGGCATCTACCTGCAGCCCTATGGGGCCGAGCGCAGCATCGAGGCGATGGTGCTGTTCGCCGAGACCAACACGCCGCTGTCCGCCGACGAGGTCGTGCAGTCAGTCGAGCTGCGCAGCGTGCTCGAGAGCGAAGCGATGCGCCTGGCCTGCCTGCGCCGGACTCAGGTCGACCTGGACAGCCTGCAGCAGATCTTGCGCGACAGCGCGGCCGCGATCGCCCGTGGCGAGTCTTTTGCCGAGCTCGACGCGCAGTTCCACAAGGCCATTGTCGCGGCCACGAAGAACGATGTGCTGCTGCGCTTCATCAATGTGTTCTACCGCATGTCGCGCAAGCGGCGCGAAATCTACTTCGACGAACCGACTGCAGAGCAAGCGCTCGCACGCCCAGCATCTGCAGTTGTACGGCGCGATCGAGGCGCGGGATGCCGAAGCTGGGTCTGAAGATCCTGCGCCGCCACCTGAAGGGCGTGGACGCCTACTTCCGGATGTTCTTCTCCGACGCGCGGCCAACGCCGGCCCCAACCTGGCAGGGCGGCCTCCGGCGCAGGGTGAGCGCCGGGCGCGAAGACTCCCCTGGACTGCGGCATCCGTCGTTGACGCCTGGACCCCGCCCGCATGCCGCGCATCCTGCTGACCCAAGCCATTCATCCGCAGGCCCAGGCGCGTTTGGCCGAGCACGGCGAGGTCGTCATCGCGCCGAACACCGCATCCGACACGCTGCGGGCGTGCGCCATCGGCTGCGATGTGGTCGATGGTGCGGGCGCAGTTGCCGGACGATATCTTCGATGCGGCCGCGAGCCTGATCGGCGCGGTGCGACACGGTGCGGGCGTCGACATGATCCCGGTCCTGCAGCCACTCGCACAGGGCGTGCTCGTGGCCAATGTCCCGGGCGTCAATGCGAACGCGGTGGCCGAGCATGTGCTGCACAGCATCTTGCAGTTGGCGCGCCAGGCGGCGCCGATGAGGCTGCGATTGCGTGAGCGCAGTGCCGGCTGGGCCGGCGCGCGTGCCTTTGCGGATGCGGGCTTCGAGCTCGCGGGAGGCACGCTCGGGCTCGTCGGATTCGGCCATGTCGGCCAGGCAATCGCCCGCCTGTGCGGCGCAGGGCTTTCGATGAGGTACGCGCCTACACTGTCGCGGCCTCCGTCCTGGCACCCCGGCGGGTGATTGCACGGCGCGTCCTTTGCCGGAGTTGCTCGCGCAGAGCGACTTCTGGTGCTGGCCTGCCCGCTGACCGAGCGCACCCGTGGCCTTATCGGGGCCCCGGAGCTGGCGTTGACTGCAGCGCGGCGCGTGCTCGTCAATGTCGCGCGTGGCCCCGTCGTTCGGACGGCGCCCCTGATCGAGGCTCTGCAATCTGGCCGGCTTGCCGGCGCAGCGCTGGATGTCTTCGACCCCGATCCGCTGCGTGACGACCACCCGTATTGGTCGATGCTAACATGTGCTGATCACACCGCACGTTGCCGGCATCACCGAGGACAGCATGCTCCGCATGGGGGAAGCCGCCGCGCGGGCGGTGGCGAGCCTGTTGCGTGGCGAGATGCCTCCGAATTGCGTCAATCCGCAGGCGCTGCCGGTCTTCCAGCGGCGCTTCGGCGCAGGCTCCAGCGGCTGAGGCGCACCAGACTGGACACGACGATCGAGCGAGGCGAACTGGTAGTACCGACCGATTCCGTTGAAGGGTGATGAAGGTCGCCCGACCTCTGAGTAGCCCACCACGGCTGAGGACTCTTGGCCGGAAAGCTTCGTCGGATGGAGCCGCTCCGCTCCTCGGGCCGATTTCTTTGATGCTCGATGCGGGTGGCTGGGCGAATCCTCGCGGGTCGTGCACCGCCCCGCCAATCTATCCGCCGAGTGAGCGGAAGCCGGCTTTCGACTGAGGCGCGCCGGACACTTGCCCCGTCGAGGGACGCGCCTACACTTTGTGCGGACATGGACCGCTTCGCCGCGATCGACACCTTCGTGCGAGTCGCAGCCGTTCGGGTTGGCTCGCCGAGTAGCTGACGTTCGCGTATGCCCGGGTTTGGCCACAAGACTCTCAGATCGCAATCGCGAACGGCGGCTCTTCAGCATCGACCCGCCGTTCGCCTATCCTCGTTGGCCGGGGCCAAGCGATTACCGCCTTGATATCGGACTTGTTCGTGCTGCCGCGGCTATCAGTGGAGCGCCACCGTGTGAAGGACCGCTGCCGCCGGGGCCTGTGGCAACACGGCGTCCTGTTCCAGCGCCATTTCGGTGTTGACATAGTTCTGCTGCAGCTCTCGAGCAAGCACTTCGCGGTCGCACGCGTTCTCCCAGATGCGACACGACGATGCAGGCGACCGCGTTGCTGATGGTGCTGGTCAGCGCGCGCGCCTCGGACATGAATCGGTCGATGCCGACGATCAACGCCACGCCGGCCACCGGCAGGTCCGGCATCACCGCCAACGTCGCCACCAGCGCGACGAAGCCGCTGCCCGTGACGCCCGGCCGCACCCTTCGACGTGAGCAGCATCAGCCCGAGCATCGCGCCGATCTGTCGCCCACGACAGCGTGGATGTCGCAGGCCTGGGCGATGAACATCGAGGCCAGCGTCAGGTAGATCGCGGTGCCGTCGAGGTTGAACGAGTAGCCGGTCGGCAGCACCAGCCCGACGACGCCCTTCTTGCAGCCCAGGCGCTCCAGCTTCATGCAGCAGGCGCGGCAGCACCGGCTCGCTCGACGACGTGCCGAGCACGACCAGCAGCTCCTCGCGGATGTAGCGCAGCAGCTGCCACAGCTTGAACTTGTGCATCCACGCCAGCGTTCCGAGCACGACGACGACGAAGAAGATGCAGGCGACGTAGAACGTGCCGATCAGCATGCCCAGCGAGCCGATCGACCTGATCCCGTAGCGACCGACGGTGAAGGCCATCGCGCCGAACGCGCCGAGCGGCGCCAGCCGCATGATGAACCCGAAGGCGGCGAACAGCATGTTGGCGAAGCCGTCGATGCCGTCGAGCACGGCGCGTCCGGCCGTGCCGATGCGCGTCAGCCCGAAGCCGCAAAGGATCGACGAGCAGCAACACCGGCAGCACTTCGCCGTCGGCGAAGGCGCCGAAGAAGGAATCGGGAATGATGTGCAGCACGAACTCGGTGAAGCCGCGCGGCGGGATCTGGCTGGCGTACTTCGCCGGCCACGGCCGCGTCGAGGATGCTTCGGGTCGATGTGCATTCCGGCGCCCGGCTGGAGCAGGAAGACCGCGGCCAGGCCGGTCAGCAAGGCGAGGATGGTCAGGCGTAGAACAGACCCATCGACTTCAGCAGCGTCTTGCCGATCTGCTTCGAGTCGTTCAGCGAGGTGATGCCGCTGACGATGGTGCAGAAGACGATCGGCGCGATCATCATCTTCACCAGCTTGACGAAGCCGTCGCCGAGCGGCTTGAGCGCGGCGCCGAACTCGGGCCACCAGTGGCCGACGGCGATGCCGAGCACCAGCCCGATCAGGACCTGGACGTAGAGCAGCTTGAGCAACTTGGCGGATTTCATGGGAGTCTCCTGGAGCGGGACATGCAGCTGGCCGACCGATCTGCGTCGGCCTGTGCGGCAAGCGGATAGGCGTCAGCGCAGCGTGGCGAGCACGCGATCGACCATCGCACCCGACTGGCCGAGGTAGTTCGCGGGATCGCAGAGCCGGGCGAGCGCGGCCGCGGTCGAGGTGGCGGTTGATCTCGGGGTGCTCGGCGAGCAGGTCGAGCAGCGGCCGCTGCTGCTTCAGCGCGTCGCGGCAGATGTCGTAGACCAGGTCGTGCGCGTACTCGCGGCCGATGTACGGGCCCAGGCCCATCATCACCGCCTCGCTCATCACCAGGCCGTGGGTCATGTCGATGTTGCGGCGCATCGCCTGCGGCATCGACCTCCAGCCCCTCGAGCACGAAGCGCGACTGCTTCAGCGCGCCCGCCATCAGGCAGAACGCTTCCGGCAGCACGATCCACTCGATCTCCCACGGGCCGGTCGAGCGCTCGTGGTCGGCGACCATCGCGTCCATCAGCGCCGCGGCGTGCTGGCGCACCACCGAAATCGCGGCGTGGATGTAGCAGCTCGAGATCGGGTTGCGCTTCTGCGGCATCGTGCTGCTCGAGCCGCGGCCGGGGGCGAAGGGCTCGTAGACCTCGCCGACCTCGGTCTGCATCATCAGCTTGACGTCCATGCTGAGCTTGCCGAGCGTGCCGCCGACCAGGCCGAGGAAGGTGCCGACCTCGGCGATGTTGTCGCGGATCGTGTGCCAGGCGATCACCGGCTGCTTCAGGCCGAGCTCGGCGCACAAGCCGGCCTGGGTCTCCATGGCGCCCTTCTCGAGCGACGCGAGCGTGCCGGCGGCGCCGGCGAATTCGCCGACGAGGACGCGCTCCTTCAATTGCGACAGGCGCTCGCGATGGCGTTCGATCGCGCTCAGCAGGCCCGCCATCTTGTAGCCGAAGGTCACCGGGAATGGCCTGCTGCAGGTTGCTGCGGCCGATCATCGGCGTGAGCGCGGTGCGCCTTCGCATGCTTGGCCATCGCCGCCGAGATCGCCGCCAGCTCGCGCTCGACGATGGCGAGGCCTTCGCGGATCTGCAGCACGGTCGCGGTGTCGGTGATGTCCTGCGTCGTCGCGCCCCAGTGGCAGTACTCGCCGAGCTTGTCGCGGCAGAGCGCATTGAGCTGCGAGACGACGCCGAGGATCGGATAGCCGATGCGCTCGGTCTGCTGGCGCAGCTTGGCCATGTCGATCTGGTCGAGCCGGCAATGGCTGACGATCTCGTCGGCCGCCTCCGTGCGGGATCAGGCCGATCCGGCCCTGCACCTTGGCCAGCGCGGCTTCGATGTCGAGGTACTTCTGCGTCCGGTTCTCGTCGGACCAGACGTGGCGCATCTCGTCGCTGGAGAAGATGCCCTGGAAGATGGCGGAGTCGATGATGGTGGCGGGCATGGTGGGTTCCTTGAGTGGGAGCGAAAGATTCAGACGCCGGCGCGGCGCAAGGTGCGCTCGGCCTGCAGGACGACGGGGCGGTCGATCATTCGGCCGTCGAGCTGGGCAGCGCCGGGCGAGGCGGCTTCGGCGGCGAGCACGCGTCGAGCCAGTTCGACGGCTTCGGCGCTCGGGCGTGAGTGCGGCGTGGATCGGCGCGACCTGGCGCGGGTGGATGCACAGCTTGGCGCCGAAGCCGTGGCGGCGCGACCACGCCAGGTCGGCGAGCAGGCGTTGCTCATCGTCGAGCTGTGGAGTGACCCCCGCGACCGGGGCCGGAAGGCCGGCGACACGCGATGCGATCGCGAGCACGCTGGCGGCATGGGCGAGGCCGTCGGGACTGTCCGCGATGTCGAGGTCGAGGTCGAGGGCGTAGTCGAGCGTGCCGAAGACCAGGCGCTGCGACGCCCTCGGCGCCGGCCACCTGCTGCGCGTTTGCAACGCCAGACGCGCTTTCGATCAGAGGCCAGCACGCGCGCGTGAGGCACGCGCGGCCCGAACTGCTCGCACGTGGGCCGCCGACTCGGCCTTGGGCAGCATCACGCTCTGGATGCGCGCGTCGCGAAGCAGTCGCGAGGTCATCGGCAACAGGTGCTCGCCTGGGCGTCGTTGATGCGCACGACGATGCGCGCTCGGTCCGCGTCACCGGCCTGGGCCGACCATCGCGCGATGGCGTCGCGCGCCTCGGCCTTTGGCCGGCAGCGCGACCGCGTCCTCCAGATCCAGGACGACCCGATCGGCGCCGCTGCCGAGTGCCTTGGCGAATCGCTCCGGCCGGTTGCCCGGCACGAACAGATAAGTGCGCGGGTCCATTCAGATGGCCTCCGCGGCGCGCAGCTCGCGGATCCCGCCCGCGTCGATGCCGAGCTCGCGCAGGATGGCATCGGTGTGCTCGCCGAGGGCGGGCACCGGGTCCATGCGCGGGCCCTCGTTCCAGGTGCCGGGCGGCAGCATGGCGGGCAGGGCTCCGACGCGGCGAGCCGACTTCGCGCCAGCGCTCGCGCGCCTTCAGTTGCGGATGCTCCCAGACCTCGTGCATCGTGTTGACGCGCGCATTGGCGATCTGCGCCGCCTCCAGCCGATCGACCACCTGCGGCGTCGTCAGCGGCGCGAACGTCTCGACGATGATCGCGCGCAGCGCCGTCGCGCTCTGCCACGCGCTTGGCATTGCCGCTGAAGCGCGCGTCACGCGCCAGCTCGGGCCGCTGCAGCACCTTGTCGCAGAAGTTGACCCATTCGCGCTCGTTCTGCAGGCCGAGCATCACGCGTGCCGCCGTCGGCCCGGTCGGGAACGGGCCGTAGGGATAGATCGTCGCGTGCGCCGCGCCGGTTCGCGGCGGCGGTGGCGCGCCGTCGAACGCGTAGTACAGCGGATAGCTGGTCCATTCGGCGAGCGACTCGAGCATCGAGATGTCGATGTGCTGGCCGCGTCCGGTCTGGCCGCGCTGCAGCAGCGCCGCGAGGATGTTGCGTGTACGCGTACATGCCGGCGGCGATGTCGGCCATCGACGGGCCGGCCTTGCACGGCTCGTCGGGCGTGCCGGTCACCGACACGAAGCCCGCCTCGCTCTGGATCAGCAGGTCGTACGCCTTCTTGTCGCGATACGGGCCGTTCGGCGCCGTAGCCCGAGATGTCGCAGACGATGATCGCGGGCTTCTTCGCCGCGAGCACCTCGTAGCCGAGGCCGAGCCGGGCAGCGGCGCCGGGCGCGAGGTTCTGCACGACGACGTCGGCCTTCTCGAGCACCAGTCGCTCGAGCACCTCGGCGGCGGCGGGGTGCTTGACGTCGAGCGTGAGGCTTTCCTTGGAGCGGTTGGTCCAGACGAAGTGCGACGCCAGGCCGCGCACCCGCGAGTCGTAGCCGCGCGCGAAGTCGCCGACGCCGGGCCGCTCGATCTTGATGACGCGGGCACCGAGGTCGGCGAGCTGGCGCGTCGCGAACGGCGCCGCGATCGCGTGCTCGAGGGTGACGACGGTGAGTCCTTTGAGCGGTTGCATGGCGATGATCCTTTCGAGGTTCAGCGCAGCGTGGCGGTGGCGTCCATCGTCAGCCAGCCCTCATGGTCCTGGGCCCACAGGCGGATCGTCTTGCCGTCGTCCTGCAGCTGGCCGTTGACGCGGAACGGGTTGCAGGTCGAACGTCGGCCGCACGGCCTTGAATCGGAACGTCGCGACATCGGCCGCGGGCAGGTTGCGTCGCACCAGGTCCATCAGCAGCGTGGCGATCAGCGGGCCGTGCACGATCAGCCCGGGATAGCCCTCGACCTCGGTCACGTACTTGCGGTCGTAGTGGATGCGGTGGCCGTTGAACGTCAGCGCCGAGTAGCGGAACAGCAGCACGTCGTCGGGCACGATCTCGCGCTGCCAGGCCGCGCCGGTCTCGCGCGCGCTGCGGCGGCGGCTCGACGTCGCCCGGCCGCTTGGCGTCGCGGTAGACGATGTCGTGGAACTCGACGATGCGCGGGCTCGGCGGCGCCGTTGCAGCGCACCTCGTGGCGCACCTTGACGAAGACGAGCTTGCCGGTGCGGCCTTCCTTGGCCGAGACGTCGTCGATGGTCGACGTGCGCTCGACCGAGTCGCCGACGCGCACGCGGCGAGCGGAACTCGAACTGGCTGCCCGCCCACATGCGGCGGGGCAGCGGCACCGGCGGCAGGAAGCCGCCGCGCTTGGCGTGACCGTCCGGGCCGATCTCGCTCTGGCGGTGCAGCGGCAGGAAGTACAGCCAGTGCCACAGGGGCGGCAGCGGCGTTCCGGGGTCTGCCGGCATCGCCGGATGGTCGAGCGTGGCATTGAGCGCCTTGACCGGGGTCGCGCCGATCTGATCGCGCAACGTTTCGCTGCGCCCGGTCCAGGCTTGCAGCTCGCTCAGTGAAGTGTCCATGTTCGAAGCCTCTCTTTGTGTTTACTCGGCGGTCAGCTTGGCCCGCTGCACCACGCCCTTCCATTTCGCCAGCTCGCTCTTGACCAGGGCGCCCAGCTGCTCGGGAGTGCTGGTCTCGACATCGGCGCCGTGCTCTTCGATGCGCTTGACGATCTCCTTGTCGGCCAGCACCTGGTTCAGCGCCTTGTTGAGCTGATCGACGATCGCCTTGGGCGTCTTGGCGGGGGCGAAGAAGCCGTACCACTGCTGCACGTCGACGCCGTCGACGCCCGCTTCCTTCAGCGTCGGCACGTCGGGCAGGAGCGCTGAACGCTTCGGTCCGGCGACGGCCAGCGCGCGGAGCTTCCCGGACTTCACGTGCGGCAAGGCCGTGTACAGGCTGGGGAACATGAACTGCGTCTGCCCGCCGATCGTGTCGCTGATCGCGGGCGCGGAGCCCTTGTACGGCGCGCCGAGCATCACGACGCCGGCGTTGAGCTTGAACAGCTCGGCCGCGTAATGCGGCGCCGTGCCGTTGCCGGCCGAGGCATAGGTGTACTTGTCGGGCTTGGCCTTGAGCTGCGCCACCAGGTCCCTGACATCCTTCACCGGCACGTTGGCGGTTGCGACCATCAGCGTCGGCGAGTAGCCGACCAGGCCGATCGGCGCGAAGTCCGCGACCGGGTCGTAGCGCAGCTTCTGCAGCGCCGGGTTCATCGCGTGCGTGGCGATGTAGCCGAACATCAGGGTATGGCCGTCGGGCGCGGCACGGCTGACGAACTCGCTCGCGATCGCTCCGTTGGCGCCTGCCCGGTTGTCGACGATCACCGTCTGGCCGAGCAGCGGCCCGAGCTTCTGGGCGATGGTGCGCGCCATCGCGTCGTTGCCGCCGCCGGCCGCGGTCGGCACGACGATCGTGATGGTCTTGTCGGGATAGGCCATGGCGGCCGGAGCTGCGGTAGCCAGTGCCGCGGCGAGGGCGGGCGCGATCAAACGTTTCATGGGCTTGTCTCCTTCGGTGGATTTCGAGAACACGTAGGGCGGGATGTGAAGCTCGCCTTGCAGGATCTTTCGGGCGGTGCGGACGAGCGCTGCGCGCTGCACGCGGGCGTCTGCGCCGAGACCCTCGACCGCCACCTCGACGTCGATGCGGCCTTGGGGATGAAGCACCGAGATGACGCGCACGCCTGACCGGCCCGTCGCTCCGCTGATCACGGTGCCCGGCAGCGCGAATGCGGTGGCGACGCCGATCGCACCGGTCACCGCATGCGACGCATGGCAGCGCCGCGGCGTGAAGTAGCGCGAGGTGACGCTGTCCGCGTCGTCGCCGTCGCTGGCGATCACCGGCTTGGGAATGACGCTGTCAGAGACGTCGCCCAGGCCCATCGCCTCGCCGGCGGCGCGCGCGCAGCGCTTCGATGCGCTCGAGCAGTCGGCGATCGGCGTCGAGCTCGGCCGGCGTCTCACGGCCGCTCAGGCCGAGGTCGCGGGCGCTGCACGATGACGAGCGGCATGGCGGCGTCGATGCAGGTGACCTGCACGCCCTCGATCGTGTCGATGCGCCTGCCGGTGGGAAAGAGCGATCCCGTGACCGCGCCCCAGGCGTCGAGGAAGTTCGAGCCGGATCGGCGCCGCCGTGCCGGCCACGCCATCGATCCCCGTCTCGCCGTCGTAGGTGACGCGCCGGTCGGGGGTGAGCACTTTGACGTCGATCCGCGACCGCGTGTTGACGTTGAACACGCGCACCGTCGTCTCGCCGTCCTGCGCCGGCACGAGGCCCTGCTCGATGGCGAACGGGCCGACGCCGGAGAGCATGTTGCCGCAGTTGGGCCGCGTGTCGACCGACTTCTGGCCGACGCCGACCTGGGCGAAGAGGTAGTCGACGTCGCACCCCGGCTCGAAGACTTCGAGACGATCGCGACCTTGCTGGTCAGCGTGCTGCCGCCGCCGACGCCGTCGACCTGCAGCAGGTCGGACGCGCCGATTGCGCCGATCAGGGCCTCGTCGCGCTCATGGTCGTCCGCGGGCAGCCATTCGCGCAGGAAGAACGGTCCCCGCGAGGTGCCGGCACGCATCAGGACGCAGGGGATGGCTCGGTTCATGGGCTGCAATGGTCGGCGCGCCCATTGCAAAAGTGAATTGCATCTTTAAGATCAGCTGATGCGTCAGACGCATCAATGGAGTCCATCCGCCATGGCGATCAACTTCGACCTGAACGACCTGCTGTCCTTCCGGGCGGTCGCCGAGCTGAGCAGCTTCCGCAAGGCCGCCGAGTCGGTGCACCTCTCGCAGCCGGCGTTCAGCCGCCGCATCGACAAGCTCGAGCAGGCGCTCGGCGTGCGGCTGCTCGAGCGAACGACGCGCCGCGTCATGCTCACCGCGGTCGGCCGCGACTTCGAGCGCAAGGTCCGCGAGCTCCTCGACGATCTCGACGCGACGCTGCTCGGCATCCGCGGCGTCGCAGTCACTCGCATGGGCGAGGTGACCGTGGCCTGCGTGCCGTCGACGGTGTACTACTACCTCTCGGACGTGATCCGCCGCTACCACGAGCGCTGCCCGAAGGTGCGGGTGAAGGTGCTCGACGCCGGGCGCCAACGAAGTGCTCGCCGCCGTGGCGCGCGGCGAGGCGGACTTCGGCCTCAACTTCATCGGCAGCGCAGGAGGGCGAGCTCGAGTTCAAGCCGCTCGTCGAGGAGCGGTTCGTCGCCGCATGCCGGCGCGATCACCCGCTTGGCGAAGCTGCGCCGCGTGAGCTGGGCGCAGCTGAGCGACTACGACTACATCTCGGTGGGCCGCACGTCCGGCAACCGTGTCCTGCTCGACCAGGCGCTGGCAGGCGTCGCAGGCCGGCCGCAGGCGATCTACGAGACCCAGCACGTGACGACGATGCTCGGCCTCGTCGAAGCCGGGCTGGGCGTGGCCGCGGTGCCGTCGATGGCGATGCCTGCTTCCGACCATCCGCTGCTGGTGAGCGTGCCGCTGGTCGATCCGGTCGTCACCCGCAAGGTCGGGCTGATCAGGCGTCGCGGGCGTTCCCTGTCGCCCGCTGCCCAACAGCTGTACGACCTGTTCTCCGAGGTGAAGGGGCGCCAACGGGCGCGGCGCGCCACATGATGTCGAGCCGCTGAATTCGTCCGCTTAACTCCTCATTGCGGACAGCCGGACATTTCGGGCAACGACTGGATTGGGTCGACATGCGCCCGTTGTTAATGCGATTCGCAATCCCAAATGCGGTCGTTCGCTTTAGGCCATTCATACCGGGCCGGTTCACGAGCTCTACTCGCGCGCCCTCCTCTGCGCGGCCCGCTCACGGATGGGCGACTTGTCGGTGCGAACGTGATGGTTCCGGTTGGCCCCCAGGACGTAGCCGAACCCGAAGCTCCACGAAGGAATACCGGCCGAAGATCTGCACTCAGCTGCTCCAGGGCCATGTACCCCCCCACACACAAGCGCGATTTGGCGGCTTCCTGCGCGCCGCGTTCTTCAACTTCATATTCCAAAGTTTGATCGCCAAAAATGAGATCAGCCACGTGTAAGTGGCTGATTTCATTAGGTTTTTGGCGGAGTGGACGGGGCTCGAACCCGCGACCCCCGGCGTGACAGGCCGGTATTCTAACCAACTGAACTACCACTCCAGCTCTCTGAACTCTTCTGCCCACCTGCTCCGGCCCGCTGCGGCGTGACCGAAGAGGTGGCGTCCCCTAGGGGATTCGAACCCCTGTAATCACCGTGAAAGGGTGGTGTCCTAGGCCTCTAGACGAAGGGGACTGCAAACTCTCGACGCCGGCTTCGAAGCCCGGCTTCAACCCATCTTGTGGAGGTAAGCGGGATCGAACCGCTGACCTCTTGCATGCCATGCAAGCGCTCTCCCAGCTGAGCTATACCCCCGTCGAAACTGCTGCGAAAAGCGGCCCTGTGCGCCTGCCGCGCAGGTCGGGTGGCCGCCACCGGAAACCCGTGATTATAGCCAGCGTGGCCGCGCCGACCGCGCGGCCGCGCTAGGCCGAGCGCAAGCGCCGGAGCACGGTCTCGCGCTCGAACACCTCGAGCACCGCGTCGAGCGACGGCGTCTGGGCGCGCCCGCAGACGAGAACCCGCACCGCTGGTGCCAGTTGCGGCATCTTCAGGCCGGTGAGCGGCGAGCGTCTCCTTGATCGCCGTCGCGATCGCGGCCTTGTTCCACTCGACCATCGCCAGCTTGCCGGCGAGCACCGGCAGCGCCGGACGGATCGCGTCGGTGACATGCAGCGCCACATCCTCGGCGCTCGGCGACACGTCGGCGAAGACTGCGGCGAGCCAGTCGGCCAGTTCGGCGCCGGTACTGCATCGGTCCTTGAAGACCGCGGCCGCGCGCAACAACTGCGCGTCGTCGCCGGCGACGATGCCGCGCCGCGCCAGTTGCGAGCGTACGAGCGCGATCAGCGCCGGCGCGTCGAGCGCCTTCAGGTAGTGCGCGTTGACCCAGTCGAGCTTGGCGGGATCCCACTGCGCCGGGCTCTTCGAGAGATGGCCGCCGTCGAACCACGCGACCATCTGCGCGCGACTGAAGAGCTCCTCGTCGCCGTGGCTCCAGCCGAGCCGCGCCAGGTAGTTGAGCATCGCCTCGGGCAGGTAGCCGGCCTCCTCGTAGGCCGTGACGCTGACCGCGCCGCGCCGCTTCGAGAGCTTGAGACCATCGCTGCCGAGGATGATCGGCACGTGCGCGAACACCGGCAGGGGCGCGCCGAGGGCGTGGAAGATATTGATCTGCCACGGCGTGTTGTTGACGTGCTCGTCGCCGCGAAAGACGTGCGTGATCCGCATGTCCCAGTCGTCGACGACGACCGCGAAGTTGTAGGTCGGGATGCCGTCGGCGCGGACGATGACGAGGTCGTCGATCTCGTGGTTGGCGATCGTGATCGGGCCCTTGACCATGTCGTCCCAGGTGACGACGCCGCTCTGCGGGTTGCGCAAGCGGATCACCGGCGCGACGCCCTCGGGAACGGGCGGCAGCGTCTTGCCCGGCTCGGGTCGCCAGCGGCCGTCGTACAGCGTCTTTTCGCCGCGCGCGCGCTGCGCCTCGCGCATCGCCTCGAGCTCGGCCGGCGTCGCGTAGCAGCGATAAGCGCTGCCTGCGGCGAGCATTCCCGCGACGACCTCGCCATAGCGGTCGAGGCGCTGCATCTGGTAGACCGGGCCTTCGTCGTGATCGAGGCCGAGCCAGCGCAGCGACGCCACGATCTGCTCGGCCGACGCCTCGTTCGAGCGGGCGACGTCGGTGTCTTCGATGCGCAGGACGAAATCGCCGCCGTGATGGCGCGCGAACGCCCACGAGAACAGCGCCGTGCGCGCGGTGCCGAGATGGAGAAAGCCGGTCGGCGACGGCGCGATCCGGGTCCTGACGCGCTGCCCGGGCGCGACGCGCGGCGGCGCGTGCGGCGCGCTCACAGGCTCGCCAGGCCGCGCGCGAGGTCGGCCTTGATGTCCTCGACGTCGTCGAGCCCCATCGCCACGCGGATCATTCCCTGCGTGATGCCGGCGGCGACGCGCTGCTCCTCGCTGAGGCGACCGTGCGAGGTGCTCGCCGGATGGGTGATCGTGGTCTTGGTGTCGCCGAGGTTGGCGGTGATCGAGCAGACGCGCGTGCTGTCGATGACGTGGAAGGCGCTCTTGCGCGCCGCCGCCGTGCCGCCGGCGGTAGCCGCCTTGACGATGAACGACACGACCGCGCCGCCGCAGCCCGACTGCTGCGCCATCGCCAGGGCGTGCTGCGGATGCGACTCGAGCCCGGGGAAGTAGACCCGCTCGACCGCAGTCTGGCTCTCGAGCCAGTGCGCCAGTGCGAGCGCGCGCGCGCTCTGCGCCTGCATCCGGATCGAGAGCGTCTCGAGGCCCTTGAGGACGACCCAGGCGTTGAACGGCGAGAGCGACATGCCGGCGCTGCGCATCACCGGGACGAACTTGTCGTTGACCAGGCTCTCGCCGCCGCAGATGGCGCCGGCGATGACCCGGCCCTGGCCGTCGAGGTACTTCGTTCCCGAATGGATGACGAAGTCGGCGCCGTACTCGACCGGCCGCTGCAGCGCCGGCGTGCAGAAGCAGTTGTCGACCGCGAGCCAGGCGCCGGCGCCGTGCGCCAGATCGGCGAGCGCGCGGATGTCGCACACCTCGGTGAGCGGGTTGGTCGGCGACTCGGCGAACAGCAGCCGGGTGTTCTTCCTGATCGCCGCGCGCCACTGCGCCGACGTCGGTCTGCGAGACGAAGGTCGTCTCGACGCCGAACTTGGCGAACTCGCGCCCGAACAGCATCACCGTCGAGCCGAACACGCTTTGCGAGCAGACGACGTGGTCGCCGGCCTTGAGCAGGCCCATGCCGAGGAGCAGGATCGCGCTCATTCCGCTCGAGGTGGCGATGCACGCCTGCGTGCCCTCGAGCGCGGCCAGGCGCCGCTCCATCATCGTCACGGTCGGGTTGGTGAAGCGCGAATAGATGAACGCTTCCTCCTCGTTGGCGAAGCGCGCCGCCGCGGTCGCCGCATCGGGCTGGACGAAGCTGCTGGTCAGGAACAGCGCCTCCGAGTTCTCGCCCCAAGCGCTCGCCGGCAGGCCCTCGCGCACGGCGAGCGTGTCGAGCCGCAGACCCTGCGGCAGATCGACGCGCGGGATCTTGGCTCCGGTCATCAGGCCGGCTCCGCGGCGCTTTGCAGCGTCAGGGTCGTGCGATCGCCGGACGACTCGTCGTCGTCGCCGCCGCCCTTGCGCGCCGCGGCCATCGCCGCGAGCTCGTCGGCGCTGCCGCCGCCGGCGACGTAGACGCCGTCGAAGCACGAGGCATCGAAGCCGTCGAGCTTCGGGTTGAGCGCGGCGACGACGCGCTTCATCGCCGCGACGTCCTGGTAGATCAGCTTGTCGGCGCCGATGAACTCGCGGATCTCCTCGATCGAGCGGTCGTGCGCGATCAGCTCGGTGCTGGTCGGCATGTCGATGCCGTAGATGTTCGGGAAGCGCACCGGCGGCGCCGCCGACGCGAGGTAGACCTTCTTCGCGCCAGCGTCGCGCGCCATCTGGACGATCTCCTGCGAGGTCGTGCCGCGAACGATCGAGTCGTCGACGAGGAGCACGTTGCGCCCCTTGAACTCGACCTCGATCGCGTTCAGCTTCTGGCGCACCGACTTCTTGCGCACGCCCTGCCCCGGCATGATGAAGGTCCGGCCGACGTAGCGGTTCTTGACGAAGCCCTCGCGGTAGGGCTTGCCGATCCGCTGCGCCAGCTGCATCGCCGACGGACGGCTCGACTCGGGAATCGGGATGACGACGTCGATCTCCGAGGGCGGCAGGGTCGAGATCACGCGCTGCGCCAGCGTCTCGCCGAGGTTCAGGCGCGCCTGGTAGACCGAGACGCCGTCCATGATCGAATCGGGCCGCGCCAGGTAGACGTACTCGAACATGCACGGGAAGAGCTGCGGGTTCGCGGCGCACTGGCGCGCGTGCACGGTGCCTTCGAGGTCGATGAAGATCGCCTCGCCGGGCGCGACGTCGCGCGACATGACGTGGCCGGTGCCGACGATCGCCACCGACTCGCTGGCGACGATCACCTCGGGTCCGTCCGGCCCGTCGCCTTCGCCGAAGGCGAGCGGCCGGATGCCGAACGGGTCGCGAAAGGCGAGCAGGCCGTGGCCGGCGATCAGCGCGACGACCGCGTACGAGCCCTTGATCCGGCGGTGCACGGCGGCGACGGCGGCGAACACTTCCTCGGGCGAAAGCTGCTTGTCGCGCGCCGCGACCTCGAGCTCGTGCGCGAGGACGTTGATCAGCACCTCGCTGTCGCTGCCGGTGTTGATGTGGCGCCGGTCGACGTCGAACAGCTCCTGCTTCAGCGACCGCGGCATTGGTGAGATTGCCGTTGTGGACCAGGACGATGCCGTACGGCGCGTTGACGTAGAACGGCTGCGCTTCCTCTTCGCTGTAGGCGTTGCCGGCGGTCGGATAGCGCACCTGGCCGAGGCCGACGTTGCCCGGCAGCGCGCGCATGTTGCGGGTGCGAAAGACGTCGCGGACCATGCCGCGCGCCTTCTGCATGAAGCACTTCGTCCCCTGCATGGTGACGATGCCTGCCGCGTCCTGGCCACGGTGCTGGAGCAGCAGCAAGGCGTCGTAGATCAGCTGGTTGACCGGCCCCTTGGCGATCACTCCGACGATTCCACACATGGCAGTTCCTCGACAGTCAATGAGCGGACGACAGGGTCAGACGCTGCGCAGTCCCGGCCGCTCGGCCGGCCCGGGCGAGGCCAGCGGCAACAGCTCGCGCAGAACCGCATTCAACCAGACCGCGCCGACCGAGCCGCGCCACGCCTCGGTCTCGCCCAGCGGCGTGAACGCGAAGAGCGTGGCGATGGCCAGGAGCACGACCGCGCCGCGCAACAGCCCGAAGACCGCGCCCAGACCGCGATCGAGCGGCCGCAGCAGCGTCCGTCCGACGAATGCCGACACGACTCGCGCCCCCAGTCCCCACAACACCAGCACGAGCAGGAACGCACATGCGAACGCGGCAACGCCATTCAAGGCTGATTCCCTGCTGCCGATCGGGAGATACGGCGCCAACGATGGTCCGAGCCAGAGCCCGGCGAACCAGGCGACGACCCAGCCGGCGAGCGACAGCACCTCGAGCGTCAATCCGCGCATCGCACCGAGCAGCGCCGAGATGACGACGACCGCCAGCATGACCGCGTCGACCCAACCGATCCCGGGCCCGTCCACGGCGAGCCGTCACAGCGTCAGCAGCACGGCGGCGAGACCGGCTGTCTTGACTTTGGCGAGCGCGGCATCGGCTTCGTCGCGCGTCGCGAACGGTCCGACGCGAACGCGGATGCGGCTTCCGGACGGCGTCTGGGCGACCTGGGTGTAGGTCTTCAGACCCAGCTTCTCGACCTGCTTGCGCGTCTCGCGCGCGGCCTCGGCATCGGCGAAGGCGCCGACCTGGACGACGAATCGCGCTTCTTCGGCAGCCGCCACCGGGCGAGCCTCGAGCAACGCGCGCGCGCGCTCGCCGTCGCCCGCAGGGCGAGCCACGGATGGCGCGGTCGATGCGGCGGCGACGGCCGTCGCCGAAGCGGCAACGGCCGGTCGCAGCGCCTCGACCGGAGCCGCGGCGCGCACCGCAGGCATGCGATGCGGCGCGTTCGACCGACGCGGTTTCGCTGGCGATCGGCGCAGGCACGCTCGCAGCGCTCGGCCCCGTCTCCGGCATTGCTGCTGCGCGACCCGGGTTCGGCCGGGCTGGCGGCATCGTCAACGGCGGCGCGGCGTCGCGGCGCGGGATCTCGATCGGAACGTCGACCGGGATCGGCCGCGGCTGGGTCTCGAACACGAGCGGAAAGCCGATGATGCCGATCGCGAGCAGGACGATCGCGCCGATCAGGCGCTGGCGGGCGCGCGTTCGCGCCTGCTGCACGGCATCGGCGGGTTCGAGCTTGGCGGGGGCGGAATCGCTCTTCTGCTTGAACATGGTAGACGCGCGTTCGAGCCGAAATGCGAGGGCAATGGCGAGCCGCGGAAGAAACCGGGCCCGCTTCAGGTGGCGTGGCGACCGGCTCCGTGCGGCAGTCCGTGCTGCAAAACGCCGCCCACGGTATAGAAGGAGCCGAAGACGACGATTCTATCAGCGGGGTCGGCGGCGGCCCGCGCGGCGGCGAGTGCCGCTGCGGGATTCGCGTGGGTCGCGACCGTCGTTCCCGCGGGCGCGCCGGCGACGCTTGCGAAGCGCTCGGCGAGCTGCGCGGCGCTAGCCGCGCGCGCCGCAGGCAGGTCGGTGAAGTGCCAGGCATCGACGAGCGGCGCCATCTTCGCGAGGATCGCGGCGACGTCCTTGTCGCGCATCGCGCCGAAGACGGCGTGGGTGCGCGGGAAAAATCCCATCTGGTCGAGGTTTTGCGCCAGCGCGGCGACGGCATGCGGGTTGTGGGCGACGTCGAGGACGAGCGCCGGCTGGCCGGCGATCACCTGGAACCGGCCCGGCAGCTCGACCGTCGCCAGGCCGGTGCGGATCGCCTGGGCACTGATCGGCAGCCGCTCGCGCAGCGCTTCGAAGGCAGCGAGCGCACCCGAGGCATTGAGCAACTGGTTCGCGCCGCGCAGGGCTGGATAGCCGAGGCCGCTGAAGCGCGTGTCCGCGTCCGGCCCAGGCCCACTGCTGGCGATCGCCCGAGTGCCGGAAGTCGCGTCCCGCGAGGCGACAGGTCGGCGCCGATGCGACGTGCCTCGTCGACGACGCTTTGCGGAGGCACCGGATCGCTCACCACGACCGGCCTGCCGGCACGCATGATCCCTGCCTTCTCGCGCCCGATCGACTCGCGGTCCGGGCCGAGGTACTCGGTGTGATCGACGTCGATGCTGGTGATGACGGCGCAGTCGCCGTCGAAGGCGTTGACCGCGTCGAAGCGGCCGCCGAGGCCGACCTCGAGGATGACCAGGTCGAGCGGTCGACGCGGCGAGCAGCCGCGTGATCGCGAGCAAGGTGAACTCGAAATAGGTGAGGCTGATGTCGCCGCGCGCCTCTTCGACGGCCGCGAAGTGCGGCAGCAGCGCCGCGCCCTCGACGCTCTGGCCGCTGATCCGGCAGCGCTCCTCGAAGTGGACGAGGTGCGGCTTCGAGTAGAGGCCGACGCGATAGCCGGCGGCGAGCGCGATCGATTCCATCATCGCGCAGGTCGAGCCCTTGCCGTTGGTGCCGGCCGACGACGACGACCGGACAGGCGAACGCGATCGCGAGCCGCGCCTTGACCGCGGTGACGCGCTCGAGCGTGAGCTCGACCGTTTTCGGATGCAGCCGCTCGCAGTGCGCGAGCCACTCGGCGAGCGTCACGCCGCGCGCGCTCGCGTCGCCGGCCTCAGGCGACCGCGTCGGACGGCAGCCGCTGCAGCATCGCGATCTGGCGGGCGATCGTCGGGCGCAGCTCGCGCCGGTCGACGATCATGTCGATCGCGCCGGTCTGGAGCAGGAACTCGGCGCGCTGGAAGCCTTCGGGCAGCTTCTCGCGCACGGTGTTCTCGATCACGCGCGGCCCGGCGAAGCCGATCAGCGCCTTCGGCTCGGCGATCACGACGTCGCCGATGAAGGCGAAGCTCGCCGAGACGCCGCCCATCGTCGGATCGGCCAGCACGCTGATGAAGGGCAGCCCCGCCTGCGCCAAGCGGGTCAGCGAGGCGTTGGTCTTGGCCATCTGCATCAGGCTCAGCAGGCCCTCCTGCATGCGCGCGCCGCCGGTGGCGGTGAAGCTGATGAAAGGCGTTCGCTGCTCGATCGCGGTGTGGACGCCGCGCACGAAGCGCTCGCCGACGACCGAGCCCATCGAGCCGCCCATGAAGTCGAACTCGAAGCAGGCGGCGACGACCGGAATGCTCATCAGCGCGCCGCCCATGACGACCAGGGCGTCGGTCTCGCCGGTGTTCTCGAGCGCGTCCTTCAGCCGCTCGGGATACTTCTTGCTGTCCTTGAACTTGAGCGCGTCGACCGGCAGCACTTCCTGGCCGAGCTCGTAGCGGCCTTCGGGATCGAGGAACGAATCGAGGCGCGCGCGGGCGTCGATCCGGTGGTGATGGGCGCACTTCGGGCAGACGTTGATGTTCTTCTCGAGGTCGGTCTTGTAGAGCACCGTCTCGCACGCCGGGCACTTGACCCACAGGCCCTCGGGAACCGTGCGTCGCTCGCTCGGATCGGTCGGCTGGATCTTCGGCGGCAGCAGTTTTTCGAGCCAGCTCATTGCGACATTCCTTTCAGGGCGGTCAGGCGGCAACGGTGTCAGACCAGGGAGCTCATGCGTCGAGCGCGGCGCGGATGCCGGCGATGAAGCGCGCCGCGACCTGCGGCGCCTCGCCGCGGCTCGCCGGCTCGAGCAGCTGCACCAGCGCGCTGCCGATGACGACCGCGTCGGCGACGTCGGCGACGGCGCGCGCCGTCTTCGCATCGCGGATGCCGAAGCCGACGCCGACCGGCACGCATCACTCGTCGCTTGATTCTCGGGATCATGTCCTTGACGGCGTCGATGTCGAAGTGGCCGGCACCGGTCACGCCTTTCAGCGAGACATGGTAAACGTATCCGCTCGCCGCCTCGGCGACGCTGGCGATGCGGGCGTCGCTCGAGGTCGGCGCGATCAGGAAGATCGGGTCGATGGCAGCGTCGCGCAAGGCCTGCGCGAACTCGACGCACTCTTCGGGCGGGTAGTCGACGACGAGCACGCCATCGACGCCGGCGTCCTTCGCGTCGGCGACGAAGCGCGTGCTGCCGTAGCGCTCGATCGGATTGGCATAGCCCATGAGAACGACCGGCGTGGTCGCGTCGGCAACACGAAAGTCGCGCACGATCTGCAGCACCTGGGCCAGGCCGATGCCGCGCGCAAGCGCCCGCTCGCTCGCCTGCTGGATCACCGGCCCGTCGGCCATCGGATCGCTGAAGGGAACGCCGAGCTCGATGATGTCGGCACCCGCCGCGGCCATCGCCTGCATGATCTCGGCAGTCGAATCGGCGTGGGGATCGCCGGCCGTGAGGTACGGGATCAACGCCTTCCCGCGCCGCTCGGCGAGCGCCGCGAACGTCGCCGCGATGCGGCTCATCGCTGGCCCCGGGCGTCGAGCTCGGCGACGGTGGCGATGTCCTTGTCGCCGCGGCCCGAGAGATTGACCAGCAGATGGCGGTCGCTCGGCAAGCGTCGGCGCCAGCTTCATCGCGTAGGCGACGGCGTGGCTCGATTCGAGCGCCGGGATGATGCCTTCGGTCAGGCACAGGCGATGGAATGCGGCGAGCGCCTCGTCGTCGGTGACGCTCACGTATTCGGCGCGGCCGATGTCCTGCAGCCAGGCGTGCTCGGGGCCGACGCCGGGATAGTCGAGGCCGGCCGAGATCGAATGGGTCTCGATGATCTGGCCGTTCGCGTCCTGCAGCAGGTAGGTGCGGTTGCCGTGCAGCACGCCGGGGCTGCCGGCGCTGATCGACGCCGCGTGCCGGCCGGTCGCGAGGCCCTCGCCCGCGGCCTCGACGCCGATCAGGCGCGTCTTGCGCGTGGTCGATGTAGGGATAGAACAGGCCCATCGCGTTGCTGCCGCCGCCGACGCAGGCGATCACCGCGTCGGGCTGGCGGCCGATCATCTCGGGCATCTGCACCAGGCACTCGTCGCCGATGACGCGCTGGAAGTCGCGCACCATCGTCGGATAGGGATGCGGGCCGGCGACCGTGCCGATGATGTAGAACGTGTTCTCGACGTTCGTGACCCAGTCGCGCAGCGCCTCGTTGAGCGCGTCCTTCAGCGTCTTCGATCCGCTCTCGACCGGCACCACGGTCGCGCCGAGCAGGTTCATGCGATAGACGTTGGGCGCCTGGCGCTTCACGTCTTCGCTGCCCATGTAGACGACGCACTCGAGGCCGTAGCGCGCGCAGATCGTCGCCGTCGCGACGCCGTGCTGGCCGGCGCCGGTCTCGGCGATGACGCGCGGCTTCTCCATGCGCCGCGCCAGCATCGCCTGGCCGATGGTGTTGTTGATCTTGTGCGCGCCGGTGTGGTTGAGGTCCTCGCGCTTGAGGTAGATCTGCGCGCCGCCGAGCTCGCGCGAGAGCCGCGCCGCGTGATAGACCGGGCTCGGCCGGCCGACGTAGTGGGCGAGCTCGGAGCGGAACTCGGCGTCGAACGCGGGGTCGCGGCGCGCTTCCTCGTAGCAGGCCTTCAGCTCGTCGAGCGCATGGACCAGCGTCTCGGCGACGAAGCTGCCGCCGTAGGGGCCGAAGTGCCCGCGCGAATCGGGCTGTTGGTAAGGGATCATGGCAAGAGCACTCTCACGCAGTCGATGCGGCGATCCGGGAATCGGCCTCGCGCACCGCGTCGCAGAAGCGCCGGATCGAGGCGGCGTCTTTCACGCCGGGCGACGATTCGACGCCGGAGGAGACGTCAACGGCCCAGGGCCGGAACTGCAGGATGCCGGCAACGACGTTTGCGGCATGCAACCCACCAGACAAAACGAGCCGATGCGCGTTTTCTGCCGTGAAGCTTGCCGGAACGAGCGACCAATCGAAGACCTTTCCACCGCCGCCGAAGCCGTCGACATGAGCGTCGAGGAGGAGGCCTTGCGCCTCGCTGTAGCGGCGCGCGAAGTCTAGCAAATCGAGCCCTGCCGTCATGCGTGCGGCCTTGAGATAGGGGCGCGCGAAGGCGGCGCATTCGCCAGGCGATTCGTCGCCATGAAACTGCAGCACGAGAGCGGGAATCGCCGTCAACGCGGCCTCGATCTGCGCCCGCCCGGCGTTGACGAAGAGACCGACCGGCGTGACGAACGGCGGCAGCGCGCGGGCCAAGCGGGCGGCATCGTCGATGCGCGACGAAGCGCGGGCTCGGCGGATGAAAGACGAGGCCGATCGCATCGGCGCCGGCGTCGACCGCCGCCTCGATGTCGGCTTCCTGCGAGAGGCCGCAGATCTTGATCCGCGTGCGCTGGTTCATGTCGGCGCGGGCGCGCCGCGCCGAAGGCTGTCAAGGCAGCCAGTCGATGGCCGCGGTTCGCTCGGGAATCGCATGGACGGGATCGTAGTACGGGCCCATGAAGTAAAGGCCGTCGGGCGCGAACGTCGCCGCCGCCAGCGACCGGTCGCGCGCCGCAAGAACGTCTGCCAGCCACGATACGGGTCGTGCGCCGCTGCCGACGGCGACCAGGCAGCCGACGATGTTGCGGATCATGTGGTGCAGGAACGCATCGGCATCGAAGCTGAGGCGCCAGTACCCGCCGCGCTGCTCGATCGTCAGGCGGCGCATCGTCTTCACCGGCGAGAGCGCCTGACATTCGGCCGAGCGGAAAGCGCTGAAATCGTGGCTGCCGACGAGGACGCCGGCGGCCGCGCGCATCGCCTCGCGCGTCGAGCTTGCGGAAGGTCCAGCCGACCAGCCCGTTCTCGAGCGCCGGCCGCACCGCCGACTCGAGCAGGACGTAGACGTAGCGCCGGCCGATCGCGGTAGCGCGCGCATGAAAGCTGTCGGGGACGAAGCGGCACCACTGCACGGCGACGTCGGCCGGCAGATAGCGGTTCGTTCCGCGGACCCAGGCCACGGCATCGCGCTCGACCGTGCGCGTCGAGGTGGACGACCTGGTTCAGCGCGTGGACGCCGGCGTCGGTGCGGCCGGCGCAGATCGATCGGAGCGGCGCGCCCGCGAACGCGGAGAGCGCCTGCTCGAGCTGGTCCTGGACTGTCCGGCCACCGGGCTGGCTCTGCCAGCCGCTGTAGGCGCTGCCGCGATAGGCGATGCCGAGGGCGACTCTCACGACGCGGCCCGGGCGGTTGGTACGCGAACGACGAGGCGCGGTGTGGCGCCTCGCCTGCCTCAGCTGATGCGGTCGAGCATCCCTTGCGCCTTGGTCTTGGTCGCGCCGCTGGCGGTGGCGAGCACCTCGCGCAGCAGGTCGCGCGCGCCGTCCTTGTCGCCGATGCGCTGGAACTCCTCGGCCAGCTCCATCTTGCGTGCCAGCGGGTCCTGACCCGAATCGGCGCCGTACGCCAGGCCGCCCGGTGCCGTGGTCGGCTCGTCGGCGCCGGGCGTGTCGAGATCGAGCGAGATGCCCGACAGGTCGAACGGCAACGGCTCGTCGCGATGATCGGGGCGCTCCCCGCCTCGTTGGCGGTGAGCGGCATCTTCTGCGTCGTGTTGAAGCTCGCGGGACTCATCGGCCGCGGCGGAATCGATTCGGTGACGTCGAGCGCGGCCGGCCGCGACGGCGCGCCGATCTCCGGGTTGTCGAGATCGAGGTCGATCGGGTCGAACTGGCTATCGCGGGCGATCGGTGTCGCCGGCTGAGGTGGACGAGCCGAACTGCGACGGCACCGGAATCACCGACTGCGGCAACGTGCTGGCGCCGAGCGGCTCGGCGACCTCGCCACCATCGAGCGCCGGGCGCTCCGGCGTGCCGCCGGCGCGGTACATGGAGTTCTCGGGATCGATCTGGGCACCGAGCTCCTGCGCCTTGGCCCATTCCTCGCCCTCGCCGCGCGTCAATGCGAACAGCTGGGTCGCGAGCAGCTCGAAGCCCTTGATGTCGCGCCGCTTGGCATAGACCTCGAGCAGCTTGGTGCGGATCGCGAGGCGCTCGGGATTGCTGCGCATCGCCTCCTTGAGGATCTCCTCGGCCTGCAGGTCGCGGCCGTAGGCGAGGTAGACGTCGGCCTCGGCGACCGGGTCGACGTCGCCGATCGCATCGAGCTGCGACAGCGAATAGGTCATCGACGACGAGCTGCCGGCAGCGTCGCGGGTGTCGATGCGCTGGCCGCCGCTGGCGCCGAAGAACGAGTCGGGCTGCAGGCGGCTCTCGAGGAACGATGTCTCGCCGCTGTCCTTCTTCGAGCGCTGCGTATAGCGATAGAGGCCGTATCCGGCCAGAAGCAGCACGAGCGCGCCGATGCCGAGATAAAGCGGATTGCTGGTGAGCGAATCGAGGAAGCTCGGCTCGGGAGCCGGGCGCGTCGGCCGCGCCGGCGGGCGCGCCGCGACTGGCGCTCGCCGGTCGTGCCGCGACCACCGGAGCCGAAGCGGCGGCGCTGGCGTCGGCGGCGACCGCCGGTGCCGCGGTGGCACCCGAAGCGACGGGGGTGGGAGCAGAAGCCGCCGCAACCACCACCGGCGGCGCGACGGCGGCCGAGGCGGGCAAGGCGGGCGCGACGACGACCGGCGCGGGCACCGGCGTCGGCACGGCCGTCGGGGCGGACGCCGGGCGCGCGGCCACGGCCGGAGCCGGCGTGCCGCTCGGCGCGGTAGCGACCGACGTCGCCGGCTGCGATGCGGTTCCCTGCAGCTTCTTCAGGTCGGCGACGTTCTTGTTGACCTCGGCCAGCCGCGCGGCGGCGGCCTGGCGCTCGCGTTCGGCCGCCAGACGATCCTCGGCGCTGCCAGGCGCCGAGGGTGGCGTCGCGCCGCCCTTGCTCAGCTTCAGCTGATCGGGGCTCGGGTTGGTCGACTGCTTCTTGTCGTCGACCGAGGCCTGTACCTTGCCGCCTGCCTGGCGCCTGCTCGGCTCGGCACGCGGCGTGGTTTCGAGCGTCGACGAGGCGAGGCGCTGGCGATACGCACCGAAGTCGGCGCTTTGCGCGGTGATCGTCTGACGCGCTTCGGCCGGGGGGATGCGCCTGCGCGGTTTCGGCCGACGGCACGGCGAGAACGACGCCCGCCTTCAGGCGATTCATGTTGCTGCCGCTGAAGGCGCTCGGATTGGCGCGGAACAGCGCAACCAGCATCTGGTCGAGGGAAACGCCCTGGCGCTGGGTGCGCCCGGCGATCTTCGAGAGCGAATCGCCGGAACGGACGTGGTATTCGTCGACGTCGCCGGTGGCGGCGCCCGCGCTGCGTGCCGCCGGGCCGGCTTCGTCACGCGGCTTCGCCTGGCTCGCGGCGGCCTTCGCGGCGGCGCGGCGCTCGCGCTCCTCGGCGCGGGCGGCTTCGCGCGCTTCGCGCTGCGACACGGCTGGCGACTGCGGCGCGGCCGTCGGCGGCGCAGCGGAGATCACCGGTGACGTCGTCGTCCCCGGCGTCGGCGGCGCGGCGGCGCGGATCGAAGCCGGCGGATCGAACAGCAGCGTGTATTCGCGCACCAGCCGGCCGGTCGCCCAGGAGATCTCGAGGATCACGTCGACGAACGGCTCCTGGACGCCGCGATCGCTCACCAGGCGGACGAACAGGCGGCCGTCGGGCCGCTTCTCGAACGAGACGCGGGTGCTCGGCAGAACCGCGTTGTAGTCGACGTTGGCCGAGCGGTACGCCTCCGGGCGGCGCGACGCGGATGCGCAGGCTGGCCTGCTCTTCGGGGGTGAGGCTGGTGACCTCGATCTCGGCGCGCATCACCTCGCCGAGGGAAGACTGGACGCTGAGGCGGCCGAGGCCGAGAGCCGACGCGAGTGGAGACGCGAGACAGAGCGCGGCGGCAACGCAGGTCAGCGCGAGGCGCCCCGACAACTTCAATTTTCTTTTCAAGGCGTCTCCCGGAATGACGATGCGGACCCGCTGATGAGACCGCAGGGACGGTGCGGACTCGCCATCGGGCCGCTAGTTCGATGCGGACCCTCCCGACAGGCCCGCCGATCGCAACAAAACCGCTCGCTCATCGAGGTTGGGGCGGCTTCAACAGCAGCAGATCGCAAAGACGGAAATGACCATAACATCAGTGAGATAGGGTGACAAGCTCATGCATTGGCTGACGTTCTCGCAGGCGTCGGTTCCGAGTCTTCTGCACGCCGTTGTTGCAGTCAGACAACGTGTTGCGGGGCTCGCGGCGGGTCATCGCCGCTCCAGCAGGATGCGCAACATGCGCCGCAGCGGCTCCGCCGCGCCCCACAGCAGCTGATCGCCGATCGTGAAAGCGCCGAGGTATTGCGGTCCCATGGCGAGCTTGCGCAGCCGACCGACCGGAATCTTCATCGTCCCGGTCACGGCCACGGGCGTCAGCTCGCGCGTGCTCGCGACGCGCGTGTTCGGAACGACCTGGACCCACTCGTTGTCGGCGGCGATCATGGCCTCGATATCGGCAAGAGGCACGTCGGACTTCAGCTTGATCGTCAGCGACTGGCTGTGGCAGCGCATCGCACCGACGCGAACGCAGGTCGAATCGATCGGCACCGGCAGGCGCGCCGCCGGCGCCCCGGCCGAGGATCTTGTTGGTCTCGGCGCCGCCCTTCCACTCCTCGAGGCTGGTGCCGTCGCCGCGGTCGACGTCGATCCAGGGGATCAGGCTGCCGCCCAGCGGAACGCCGAAGTGCTCGACCTCGGCGTGCCGCGCATCGAGCGCTGGCGCTCGAGGACGCGACGGTCGATCTCGAGGATCGCCGACTTCGGGTCGGCGAGCAGCTCGCGCACCTCGGCGTGCAACGCGCCGTATTGGGTCAGCAGCTCACGCATGTGCTGCGCCCCGCCGCCCGACGCCGCCTGGTAGGTGATGCACGTCATCCACTCGACCAGGTCGGCCTTGAACAGCGCGCCGACGCCCATCAGCATGCAGCTGACGGTGCAGTTGCCGCCGATGTAGTTGCGAACGCCGCGCGCCAGCGCCTGATCGATCACCGGGCGGTTGACCGGGTCGAGGATGATGACCGCGTCGTCCTGCATGCGCAGGGTCTTGGCGGCGTCGATCCAGTAGCCGTCCCAGCCGGCGGCGCGCAGGCGCGGGTAGACGTCCTTGGTGTACTCGCCGCCCTGCGCCGTGATGATGATCCGGCAGCGCTTCAGCGCCTCGAGGTCGTACGCGTCCTGCAGCTTCGTTTCGTTCTTGGCGAACGATGGTGCGCGGCCGCCCTTGTCGCTGGTGCTGAAGAAGAGCGGCTCGATCAGGGCGAAATCGCCCTCGGCCGCCATGCGCTCGAGCAGCACGGAGCCGACCATGCCGCGCCAACCGACCAATCCCGTGAGTTCCATCGTCTTCGTCCTGTCGAAAGTCTTGCCGTGTGAACAGTCCTGGCCCGGCGCCTCGGCCGGGCTGCGGCGAGACGAGCGGACGCGCTAGTGCTTGGTGGTGACCGGTTTGCCGGCGAGCGCGGCCACGACCGCGTCGCCCATCGCCCGCGTGCCCACCTTTTGCGTGCCCGCGGCCCAGATGTCGGCCGTTCGCAGGCCGGCCTTGAGCACGGCCTGCACCGCCCGCTCGATGCGAGCGGCGGCTTCGGGCTGGTTCAATGAGAAGCGAAGCATCATGGCGACAGACAGAATTGTAGCCAGCGGATTTGCGAGATCCTTGCCGGCGATGTCGGGCGCGCTGCCGTGGCTCGGCTCGTAGAGGCCCTTGCCGTTCGCGTCGAGCGATGCCGAGGGCAGCATGCCGATCGAGCCGGTGAGCATCGCCGCCTCGTCGGAGAGGATGTCGCCGAACATGTTGCCGGTGACGACGACGTCGAACTTCTTCGGCGCGCGCACCAGCTGCATCGCCGCGTTGTCGACGTACATGTGGTCGAGGGCGACGTCGGGATACTGGGCGTGGACCTCGGTCACGACGTCCTTCCAGAACTGGAAGGTCTCGAGAACGTTGGCCTTGTCGACGCTCGTCAGGCGCTTGCTGCGCTGGCGCGCCGCCTTGAACGCGACGTGGGCGATGCGCTCGATCTCGGGGCGCGTGTAGCGCATCGTGTCGAACGCCTCCTCGGCGCCGGCGAAGGCGCCGTCGGGCGCGACGCGGCGGCCGCGCGGCTGGCCGAAGTAGATGTCGCCGGTGAGCTCGCGGATGATCAGGATGTCGAGCCCCGCGACGAGCTCGGCCTTCAGGCTCGAGGCGGCGGTGAGCTCGGGATAGCAGATCGCCGGGCGGAAATTGGCGAACAGGCCGAGCGCCTTGCGCAGGCCGAGGATCGCCTGCTCGGGGCGGAGCGGCCGCGCCAGCGTGTCGTATTTCCAGTCGCCGACGGCGCCGAACAGCACCGCGTCGGCCGCCTGCGCGAGGGCGAGCGTCGCCGGCGGCAACGGATGGCCGTGCGCCTCGTAGGCAGCGCCGCCGACGAGCGCGGGCTCGGTCTCGATGCGCAGGTCGAGCGCGGCGAGCACGCGCTCGGCCTGGGCGACGATCTCGGTGCCGATGCCGTCGCCGGCGAGGATGGCGATCTTCATCGGTCGGCCGCCCAGCGACCGCGCCGGCGCGATCCATCACTTGACCGTCGCCGCGAGCCACGGCTGCTTCAGCAGCCGCTCGGCCTCGAAGGCGCGGATCTTGTCGGCGTGGCGCAGGGTCAGCGCGATGTCGTCGTAGCCGCCGAGCAGGCAGTACTTGCGAAACGGCTCGACCTCGAAAGCGAGCTCGGCGCCGTCGGGCGTGACGACGACCTGACGCTCGAGATCGATCGTCAGGCGATAGCCGACGAACGCGGCGACGTCGTCGAACAGCTTGGCGACCTGGTGCTCCGGCAGACGGATCGGCAGCAGGCCGTTCTTGAAGCAGTTGTTGAAGAAGATGTCGGCGTAGCTCGGCGCGATCAGGGCGCGAAAGCCGAACTGCTGCAGCGCCCAGGGCGCGTGCTCGCGCGACGAGCCGCAGCCGAAGTTCTTGCGCGCGAGCAGGATCGAAGCGCCCCGATAGCGCGGCTGATTCAGCACGAAGTCGGGATTCGGCCGCCGGCTTGCCGGATCCTGCCCCGGCTCGCCGTGATCGAGATAGCGCCACTCGTCGAACAGGTTCGGCCCGAAGCCCGACTTCTTGATCGACTTCAGGAACTGCTTCGGAATGATCGCGTCGGTGTCGACGTTCTCCCGGTCCATCGGCGCGACCAGGCCGGAGTGAATGCGAAACGGTTCCATGCTCAGACCAGGCGGCGGACGTCGACGAAGTGGCCCTCGATCGCCGCCGCGGCGGCCATCGCCGGGCTGACGAGGTGGGTGCGGCCGCCCGCGCCCTGGCGGCCCTCGAAGTTGCGGTTGCTGGTCGAGGCGCAGCGCTCGCCGGGCTCGAGCCGGTCGG
Organism: uncultured beta proteobacterium; assembly: GCA_963766315.1. Lineage (GTDB taxonomy): Bacteria > Pseudomonadota > Gammaproteobacteria > Burkholderiales > Burkholderiaceae_C > Schlegelella_A. Next base: position 52,355 of record CAVXZM010000003.1, on the reverse strand, counting down.
CGTTCATCGCCAGGCACATCGAGCAGCCGGGTTCGCGCCATTCGAAGCCGGCGCCCTTGAAGACGACGTCGAGCCCTTCGCGCTCGGCCTGCTCCTTCACCAGGCCGGAACCGGGAACGACCATCGCCAGCCTGACGTTGCTCGCGACGCGCGCGCCGAGCTTGCGCACGACCGCGGCGGCTTCGCGCAGGTCCTCGATCCGGGCGTTGGTGCACGAGCCGATGAAGACCTTGTCGATCCGGATGTCGGTGACGGGCAGGTTCGGCGTCGAGCGCCATGTAGCGCAGCGCGCGCTCCATCGCGTCGCGCCGCCCGGGGTCGCGCTCGTTTTCCGGATCGGGAACGCGCTCGCCGACCGCGACGACCATTTCGGGCGACGTGCCCCAGGTGATCTGCGGGTGGACTTCGCGCGGCGTCGAGCGTGACCACGGCGTCCCAGTGGGCGTCGGCGTCGGAGCGGAGCGTCCGCCAGTAGGCCTCGGCAAGCGCCCACTCGAGGCCGCTCGGGCTGAACGGCCGGCCGCGCAGGTAGGCGATCGTCGTCTCGTCGACCGCGATCAGGCCGGCGCGCGCGCCGGCCTCGATCGCCATGTTGCACACCGTCATCCGCCCTTCCATGCTGAGCGCGCGGATCGCGCTGCCGGCGAACTCGATCGTGTAGCCGGTGCCGCCGGCGGTGCCGATCTTGCCGATGATCGCCAGCACGATGTCCTTGGCGCTGCAGCCGCGGCCGAGCTGGCCGTCGACCTGGACGCGCATGTTCTTCGCCTTGCGCGCGAGCAAGGTCTGCGTCGCCAGCACGTGCTCGACCTCGCTCGTGCCGATGCCGTGCGCGAGCGCGCCGAACGCGCCGTGGGTCGAGGTGTGCGAGTCGCCGCAGACGACCGTCGTGCCCGGCAAGCGTCGCGCCCTGCTCCGGGCCGATGATGTGGACGATCCCCTGGCGGCGATCGTTCATCTTGAACTGGGTGATGCCGTGGCGATCGCAGTTGGCGTCGAGCGTGTCGACCTGCAGGCGCGAGACCGGATCGGCGATGCCGTGCGAGCGATCGGTCGTCGGCACGTTGTGGTCGCTGACCGCGAGGTTCGCCGACAGCCGCCACACCTTGCGATGGGCGAGCTCGAGGCCCTCGAACGCCTGCGGGCTGGTCACCTCGTGGACCAGATGGCGATCGATGTAGAGCAGCGCGGTGCCGTCGTCCTCGCTGCGCACGACGTGCTCGTCCCAGATCTTGTCGTAAAGGGTTCTAGACATCGGTGTCTCTCGGTCAGCCGATGATTCTATTGCCGCTTGCGCTTCGACCTGGCCACCGGGCCAAGAGCGGCAACTGCGGACAGGGAGAAGTCAAACCCTGAGAGCGTCTGCGACCCGCACGAGGCCCGCGTCGGAAGGAAGGCCGGCCCTTCGAGCGCAGACTTCCTTTCGACTTGCCCACGTGTTCCGGATGCGCGACCATCAAGCGCATGACCTCCCCTTCGACCGCACGCCCTCTGCTGCCTCTCTTCGCCGTTGCGCTCTTGAACCTGAGCGGCATGGCAGTTGCGGTTGAACCGCCGGCAATGCCCGCCTCGGCGCCGCGGTCTGCCGGGCTCCTGGCGCAGGTCACCACCTTGATCGGCGATGCGGAATGCGACAACCAGAGCCAGTGCCACGCCGTCGGCGTCGGCGCCAAGGCTTGCGGCGGCCCGGCCGGGTATCTCGCCTGGTCCGAGAAGAAGACCGATCCGAACGCATTGCGCACTGCGGTGGAAGCACAGTCGCGAGCACAGCTCGACGAGAACAAGACCAGCGGCCTCGCCTCGAACTGCATGGTCACGCCCGTGCCTACCGCCGTCTGCCGCCCACGCGCTCTCGACGGCAAGAAGGTCTGCCAGTTGGGCCAGGGCGGCGTGAGCTCTGCGATCTAGGACGTCGAGCATGAGCGCCCAAGATAAAAGTTCTCTCTTGCGCCAGCGGGAATGAATAAAGCCGCGGGTCTCACGACGCGCGGCTTTGAGGTTTCGACCACCGGCACGAACGCCGGAAGGTCAGGACCTCAGGACGTCATTTCAGGACGCCGTACTTGCTGGCGCTCGTCGGCGTGTCGACTTCGAGCGGCGTGCCAGGGGTGGTGTCGATGTAGAGCATCGTCGCGGCCGCTGGGCTGGCGGCTGAGTCGAGGAACTGTCCGCCACCCACATAGCGGTGGCCGGTCAGCAGCCCCGACCAGCTCATGCCGACCGTCGATGATCCGCCCGCGTAGACGACGCTTGGCACCAGGACGTTGAAGGCACCATCCGACGTGTCGCCGGGCTTGACGATCCAGCTCGAGAGCTTGTGCGTCGAGGATCCGCTGGTGGCAGCGAACGACTGCACGCAGACCTTGTACGTGCCGGCGGCGGGATTCAGCAACTCGACCGTCTCGTGGGACGTGCTGCTGCCGGACACGGTACTGGTCCCATCGGGCGCCACGACGGCCAGGTCGTTGTCGTCTGATGCACCGCTCACATCGGCCTGACGCAACGCGAAGCGCGCCACGATCGCGCCTGCGGGCACGCTGAAGCTGTAGACCGCCAGGCTCGGCAGCGCCACACCGGCCGCGCACTTCGAGGCGATATCGATGGTGGAGTTCGGCGTCAGCGTCGTCGGCGCACCGAGCGTCACGTCCTTGATGCCCTTGAGCGCGGCCATCTTTCCGGCGAACCCCGTGACGACGGTGAAGGTGCGGCTGCCCGACAGCGTGGTCGCCGTCTGGCGGGGCGGCGCCGATATCGCCTGACCGAGGTTGGCCTGCAGCGGACTGCGGACGGTGTGGACGCCGTCCGACCAGACCAGCGAACCGTACTGCCAGGTGAATTTCGGCGTCGCCGCGGTCGGCGTCACCGTCACCGTGAAGTTCCCGCTCTGCCCCGGCGTCAGGGTGAGCGAGGTCGGGGCCACCGCGACGGTCATGCTGGTCAGGGTCGCCGTGGCCGCGTAGGTCGCCGACGACGTTCCGACGTTGGTCACCGTGCGCTTGACCGTCGTCGGTCCGGTCATCGAGCCGAGCGTGATCGACGGCAGGTTCAGGTTGTAGGTCTGGTCGAGCGTGCCGTAGGTGGCGCAGTCGGAGGCAGCCACCAGCGCCTTCTGGGTCAGGCACTGGTACTTGACGAAGTCGGCCTTGCCCATGTCATAGACCAAGCCCGGATCGATCGCCTTGTTCGGGCTGATGAAGCCCGCGCCCTGCGACCAGGGCAGCTTGCCGTTCTGCATGCCGGTCAGGCCGTCGTCCAGGGTGTCGAACGCCGAGGTCATCAGTGCCGACTTGATGGCCGCCGGCGACCAGCCCGGATGCGCCTGCTTGAGCAGCAGCGAGACGCCCGTGACGTGCGGCGCGGCCATCGACGTGCCGTCGTACGACGCCCAATCGGGGCCGGCCTGGAGAGTACCGGCGGCGAGCTGATCGCGCTGCGCCTGGGTGTAGGCCGGAGTCACGCTGGCAATGACGCCGACGCCGGGCGCAGCCATGTCCGGCTTCAGGACGTTGGAATCGGCCAGGTTGGGGCCGCGGGCCGAGAAGGCAGCGATCGTCGGCGCGGGTTGCTTGCCGAAATAGAAGGCGCTTTCGGATGCCGTCGGGCCGGCGGTCGACACGGCGTAAGACTTGATCGCGGCGCCGTCGCTGGCCGAGACGTGCACGGTCGGAACCGAATGCGTTTCCGCGACCAGGCCCGCGCCGTTGTCGACCAGGATCATGCCCACGCCACCGGCATTCTTCACGGCCAGGCTCTTGCTCACGCGGGGGCTGGTGCCTCGGGTGCAGATCACCACCTTGCCGGCCACTTTGGCCGGATCGAGGAGCACCTGCCCCGGAGTCGGGGTCAGAGCGAAGTCGTCGCTGGTGAAGCACAGGCTGGCGTTGCCGCCGCCCGTGCCTGCATCTTCGGCGCGGATCAGCGGAGCGCTAGCGAGCGCACTGGTGTTCAGCGAAAAGCCGGTGTACTTGGCGCCGTTGCCGAGGAGCACATCGCCGTCCTCAACGCGGTCGTGGGTGGCGGCAGCGGTCGTGGTCAACCAGGGACTCGGGTGGTTCAGCGTGTTGGCGGGGCCGTCGTTGCCGGCAGAAACAGCGACGAACACACCGGCCAGGGTGGCGCGGTAGAAGGCCTGTTCCACGATGTCGTTGGTGCTGTTGGTCGCGCCACTGATCGAGAAGTTGATCGCATTGACGCCGTCCTTCACCGCCTGGTCGATCGCGGCCATGGAATCGGCTTCGGAGCATTGGTTCACGGCGACGGTCGCGCCGGGGGAGAGAAAGCTGAAGCAGACCTTGTAGGCCGCGATGCGGGCGCGTGGTGCCATGCCCGATGCCAGACCGAAATTCACGCCCTGGATCACCACCGGGACCAGGCTGTTGCCGGCCGCCGTCGACGCCGTGTGGTCGCCGTGGCCACCGAGGGGGGGCAGGTCGTCACGGGGCGAATTGAACGAGGTCCAGTCGAGGACGTTGCCGCCGCTCAGCAGGTTGGCGTTGTAGTACTTCGCGCCGATCAGCTTGTTGTTGCACGCCGCCGCCGGGACGAAGGCGTCGCCGGCGACGCAGCCGCCGGTGAAGGTGGCGGGAGGCGGTCCGTAGGCCAGCGTGCCGCCGTTGAAGGTCGGTGCGCCGTTGCCGTCGACATGGTCGGCATAGGACGGGCTCTCGGGCCAGATGCCCAGATCGACGTCGCCGAGCACCATGTCCTCGCCCTTGACGAGCATGCCCTTGGCGTCCATTTGCGACCAGATGCCGCCCGGCGCCGTCAGGCCGAGAAAGACCGGGGTCGTGACCGTGACCGGACGAAGCAGCTGGTCTTCGGCAACGGCAGCGACGCTGGCATTCATCGCCAGCGCTGCCGCCTGCGCCGGAGTGAGCTTGGCCGTGAAGCCGTTGAAGACAGTGTCGAACTGCGAAATGGCCGGCGTGCTGCTGACCGTCGACAGCACGGACAGCTGTTGCGTCCGCAGATAGCTGCTGTAGGCCAGGGCCGCAGGCGTGCGGGATCGGAAGGATGTCCCGGGAGCTGCCTGGGTGGCGGCGTAGCCGGCGGTGGTGCCCTGATAGGACGCAGCAGGCTCGTCCTTCAGCTGGACGATGTAGACCTTGTTGCCGCTTTGCGCCTGGGCCGCGAGGCTCGCCAGGAGGCCCAGCGTGGCCATCGCGATCGCATTGAATTTCATCATGACGTGTTCGATCCTTGGTTCTTCGGAGCTCGCTCAGGCCGAGCGACGGCGACGGGCAAAGCCGGCAACGGCCGTCAGGCCCGCGGCCATCAGCGCCCATTCCGCAGGCTCGGGCACCGGTGCAGGCTGATCGAGCGCGACGTTGTCGACGGCGAACTGACCCAGGTCGGTCTTGAATGCGCCGCAGCTGCCGGTGGCGCCGTTGCAGAAGTAGGAATAGAAGAACAGGTCGGTGACGGTGCCGCTGGTCAACGTGCCGGTGCCGCCGAGGCGCGTACCGACCGTCGACGACGTGATGGTCTGGAACGAGCCTGCGCCGCTCAGGACATAGTAGAAGGCGGCGAATGAGCCGTCCGCACGATCGGCTTCGATCGCGAAGAACACCGTGCTGCCGGCGGGGTTGCCGGGTGTGGCGATGTACGCGGCGTCGACGCTGTCGAAGATCGTTTTGGCGCCGCTGAGCAGGCCCACATGCACGATGCCGTCGTTGTAAACGCTCAGAAAATTGGTGAGGTTTCCAGTGGGGCACACGCCGTTGAGGCATGAGCTGGGATCGGAGCCGAGTGACAACTGGCCAATCAAGCCGCCGCCGGCGTTCACGTCCTGCGTGTTGACGAAGTAGTCGCCCTGCGTCACGGCGTCGCCGTCCGCCAGGAGCGGTGCGAACGGCGCAAAAGTCGTGTCGACGTTCTCGAAATCGATGACGATCGCGTTGGCCGCGCTGGCGAACACGAGGGCTGCAGTGCCTAACGCCGCTTGAGTCCAGAACTTGTTCATTTGAGGCCTATGGTTGAGGATTCGACGATGGGTGGGATCTCGCTGGCCCGCACTTCTGCAACCGAAATGCGTCACGCCAACTCGATGCTATTGCTAAATTTGTGCCAAGGTTTACGCCAGTCGCGCTCTTTGCCGTCCTGTACCCCTTCGATAGGGGCGGGGTATTCCCCAAAAGACAAGCGCAGGAAGGCCTGGCTTTCACCGCTCGGTCTTGGACGCCACGCCCGCAGTGAAGGGCGCTGCCGCGGGGCCACGCCGCCGACGAGGACCCTAGGTCTGAAATCGCTCCGCGACCGACGATGAACTTCGCCGTGTCGCGCTACATCGCGCGCGATGCTCTACCTGCGTTCAGCCGGCGGCGCTGCGAACAACACCTCGGCGCGCTGGAACAGCGTCCAGCTCGTGGCAATGAACTTGTCGCTGCCACGCGGCATGTTCCCGCGGTGGGTATGGGTGAAAGCCGTCGGAGCGATCAACAGGGAGCCGGTCTTCGGAACGATCTTGCGCTTCTGGTACAGGAATTCCGTCTCGCCGCCGTCGAATCCCTCGTTCAGGTAGATCGTCCACAGCACGACCCGGTGCAGGGATTCACCACGATCGAGCTTCGGGTACAGCTCGGAGTGCCAATAAGGGTAGCCACCCTGGTCGGCGACATACCTCTGCAGGTTGATGCCGCCCGGACGGAACGCCTTCGCGACGAGCGCCGTCAGCATCGCGTCGTCCAGCGTTTCGACCAGCGCGGCATCGACTGTGACCGGCGCGCCCCCGCCGGAGGGCTGGAACTTCAGATGCAGCGGAGCGAGCACGGCATGGGCATAGCGGCGCACGTAGCGCTTCAATCCACCGAACACCACGTCGTTCAAGAGCTGCTTCGCATCGGACCACGCAGCATGCTCGTCGAGGCCGATGTCCCAGCTGTCCTTCAGCGCCAGGTCCACGCCACCGCCGGTACGGCCGCGTTTGGCCAGACCGCTGGCTTCGAAGCGATCGATGAGCCCGCGGCAGGCAGCCACATCGAGCGCACCGTCATAGACCTCGATGAAGTCGGGACCGCCCATCGCCGGACTGGATCAGCCTGTCATCGGAACCGGTTGCGGCCGCCGCATTCAGCGGCCACCCTCCCGTGGCGACGATCAGCGCTTGCCGATCGGCAACACGTTTCGGACCGTCGCGCCGGTGAACAGCTGGCGCGGCCGGCCGATCTTGTATTCAGGATCGCCGATCATCTCGTTCAGCTGCGCGATCCAGCCGACCGTGCGCGCGAGCGCGAAGATCGCGGTGAACAGGCTTACGGGGATGCCGATCGCGCGCTGGACGATGCCCGAGTAGAAGTCGACGTTCGGATAAAGCTTCCTCGCCACGAAGTACTCGTCCTCGAGGGCGATCTTCTCGAGCGCCATCGCCAGCTTGAAGATCGGATCGTCGTGCAGGCCGAGCGCATCGAGCACCTCGTGGCAGGTCTCGCGCATCAGCTTGGCGCGCGGGTCGTAGTTCTTGTAGACGCGGTGGCCGAAGCCCATCAGCTTGATGCCCGAGTTCTTGTCCTTCACCTGGCGCACGAACTCGCCGATCTTCTCGACGCCGCCCATCTTCTGCACGTCTTCGAGCATGTTGAGCGCGGCCTCGTTGGCGCCGCCGTGGGCCGGCCCCCAGAGGCAGGCGACGCCGGCGGCGATCGCCGCGAACGGGTTGGTTCCCGACGAGCCGCACAGGCGCACGGTCGAGGTCGACGCGTTCTGCTCGTGGTCGGCGTGGAGGATGAAGATCCGGTCCATCGCCCGCACCAGCACGTCGTTCGGGGTGTAGTCCTCGCACGGCGTCGCGAACATCATGCGCATGAAGTTGCCGGCGTACGAGAGATCGTTCTTGGGATAGATGTAGGGCTGGCCGATCGTGTACTTGTAGGCCATCGCCACCAGCGTCGGCATCTTGGCGATCAGGCGGATCGCCGAGATCTCGCGGTGCAGCGGGTTATTGATGTCGGTCGAGTCGTGATAGAAGGCCGAGAGACCGCCGACCAGCCCGGTCAGGATCGCCATCGGGTGGGCGTCGCGACGAAAGCCGCGCAGGAAGAACTGCATCTGCTCGTTGACCATCGTGTGGTGCGTGACGAGGTCGGTGAATTCGACCTTCTGCTCGGGCGTCGGCAGCTCGCCCTTGAGCAGCAGGTAGCAGGTCTCGAGGTAGTCGCACTGCGTCGCCAGCTGCTCGATCGGGTAGCCGCGGTAGAGCAGCTCGCCCTTGTCGCCGTCGATGTAGGTGATGGTCGAGTTGCACGACGCGGTCGACAGAAATCCCGGGTCGTAGGTGAACTTGCCGGTCTGGCCGTAGAGCTTCCTGATGTCGATCACTTCCGGGCCGATCGTTCCCTTGTAGATCGGCAGATCCATGCTCGGGCTGCCGTCGGAGAACGACAGGGTGGCTTTGGCGTCGGACGGTGTCATGGCGAATCCTCGAAAAATGGGCTGAAAACGGGTTTCCGGGCGTTGTCCTGCGCGCCTGTCAGCGCGTCGCCCGAACGGCCTCGATGACTTGACGGACCTCGGGCCGATCGAGGTCCGCGTTCGGCTTCTGGCGGCCGAGGAAGATGTCGAGCAAGTCGTTGTCGGCGAGCTCCATCAGCGCGTAGAGGCCGCGCGCCTCCGCCTCGCTGACGGGCTCGGCGCGGGCGAAGAAGCGCTCGATGAGCAGGTCGTTCTCGAGCAGGCCGCGCCGGCAGCGCCAGCGCAGCTTGCTCAGCGCGCAAGCGTCGATCGCGCGCTCGGCGGCGTCGCGTCGGGCGAGCGCGGCCGGGGCGTCCATCAGACGGCGCGCCTCACCATCAGCTCCTTGATCTTGCCGATGGCGCGCGTCGGGTTGAGGCTCTTCGGGCAGACGTCGACGCAGTTCATGATCGTGTGGCAGCGGAACAGCCGGTACGGATCCTCGAGGTTGTCGAGCCGCTCGTTGGTCGCCGCGTCGCGGCTGTCGGCGATGAAGCGATACGCCTGCAGCAGCCCGGCCGGACCGACGAACTTGTCGGGATTCCACCAGAAGCTCGGGCACGCCGTCGAGCAGCTGGCGCAGAGGATGCACTCGTACAGGCCGTTCAGCTCGTCGCGCTCCTCGGGCGACTGCAGGCGCTCCTTCTCGGGCGGCTGCTCGTCGTTGACGAGGTATGGCTTGATCGAGTGGTACTGCTTGAAGAACTGCGTCATGTCGACGATCAGGTCGCGGATGACGGGCAGCCCCGGCAGCGGCTTGAGAACGATCGGGTCCTTCAGCGTCCTCATGTTGGTGAGGCAGGCCAGGCCGTTCTTGCCGTTGATGTTCATCGCGTCCGAGCCGCACACGCCCTCGCGGCACGAGCGCCGGAAGCTCAGGCTCGGGTCCGTCTCCTTCAGCTTCATCAGGGCGTCGAGCAGCATGCGCTCGCTGCCGTCGAGCTCGACCTGCATCGTCTGCATCGTCGGCGCGGCGCCGTTCTCGGGGTCGTAGCGGTAGATGCGGAACGTGCGCAGCGTCGCCTTGGGCGGAAGCGGCGCGCCGATCGATTCGAGGGCGGCGACGACGGAAGGGGTCGGTTCGTTGGCCATGATCAGAAGGTGCGCACCTTGGGCGGGATCGATTCGACGGTTTGCGGTTTCAGGTTCACCGGCTTGTACTCGAGGCGATTGCCCTCGCTGAACCAGAGCGTGTGCTTCATCCATTCGGCGTCGTTGCGCCCGTTCGGCGCGACCGGGTCGTCGATCGGGCGCTCGTACTCCAGGACCGTGTGCGCGCCGCGGCACTCGCGCCGCGCCGCCGCCGAGATCATCGTCGCCAGCGCGCATTCGATCAGGTTGTCGACCTCGAGCGCCTCGACGCGCGCGGTATTGAAGATGCGCGACTTGTCGGCCAGATGCATCGACCAGGCAGCGCTCGGCGATCGCCTGGACCTTGCCGACGCCATCGTCCATCAACGCCTGGGTGCGAAAGACGCCGGCGTGGACCTGCATCGTCTTCCTGAGATCGTTGGCGATCGTCTGCGAGTACTCGCCGCCGGTGCTGCTGTCGAGCCGGGCCAGGCGTTGCGCGGTGAAGTCGGCGCCATGCGCCGGCAGCGCGCGATGCCCCTGCGCGGGGAGATTGGCGGCGATGAGATGGTTGCCGGCCGAGCGGCCGAAGACGAGCAGGTCGAGCAGCGAATTCGTGCCGAGCCGGTTGGCGCCGTGGACGCTCACGCACGAGCACTCGCCGACCGCATACAGCCCCGGAACGACGCTGTTCGGATCGCCGTTCTTCGGCGCGACCACCTGGCCGTGGACGTTGGTCGGAACGCCGCCCATCTGGTAGTGGATCGTCGGCACGACCGGGATCGGCTCGCGCGTGATGTCGACGTTGGCGAAGTTGTGGCCGATCTCGAGCACGCTCGGCAGGCGCTTCTTGATCGTGTCGGCGCCGAGGTGCGTCATGTCGAGGACGATGTAGTCCTTGTCCGCGCCGCAGCCGCGCCCTTCCTTGATCTCCTGGTCCATGCAGCGCGAGACGAAGTCGCGCGGCGCCAGGTCCTTCAGGGTCGGCGCGTAGCGCTCCATGAAGCGCTCGCCGTCGCTGTTGCGCAGGATCGCGCCCTCGCCGCGGCAGCCTTCGGTCAGCAGCACGCCGGCGCCGTAGACGCCGGTCGGATGGAACTGCCAGAACTCCATGTCCTCGAGCGGCAGACCGGCGCGCGCCGCCATGCCGAGGCCGTCGCCGGTGTTGATGAAGGCGTTGGTCGAGGCGGCGAAGATCCGGCCGGCGCCGCCGGTCGCGAGCATCACCGCCTTGGCCTGCAGGATGTGCAGCTGGCCGGTCTCCATCTCGAGCGCGGTGACGCCGACGACCGCGCCCTCGGCATCGCGGATCAGGTCGAGCGCCATCCACTCGACGAAGAAGTTGGTGCGCGCCTTGACGTTCTGCTGATAGAGCGTGTGCAGCATCGCGTGGCCGGTGCGGTCGGCGGCGGCGCAGGCGCGCTGGACCGGCTTTTCGCCGTAGTTCGCGGTGTGGCCGCCGAACGGGCGCTGGTAGATCGTGCCGTCGGGATTGCGGTCGAACGGCATGCCGAAGTGCTCGAGCTCGTAGACGACGTTCGGCGCCTCGCGGCACATGAACTCGATCGCGTCCTGGTCGCCGAGCCAGTCGCTGCCCTTGACGGTGTCGTAGAAGTGGATAGTGCCAGTTGTCCTCGCTCATGTTGCCGAGCGCGGCGCCGATGCCGCCTTGCGCGGCGACCGTGTGCGAGCGCGTCGGGAACACCTTCGAGAGCACGGCGACGTTGAGCCCGGCGCGCGCGAGCTGCAGCGAGGCGCGCATTCCCGAGCCGCCGGCGCCGACGATGACGCAGTCGAAGCGGCGCGTCGGCACCGAGGACGTATGGATCGCGGGGCCCGCCATCAAAGTCTCCAGATCACCTGGATCGCCCAGCCGGCACAGCCGACCAGCCAGGCGATGGTGAAGATGTCGAGCGCCAGGCGGACCATCATCGGCTTGACGTAGTCCATCCAGATGTCGCGCATGCCGACCCACACGTGGTAGAGCAACGAGACGATGGTGACGAAGGTCAGCACCTTCATCCACTGGTGCGAGAAGATCGCCGACCACTGGTAGTAGTCGAGCGCGCCCGGCATCAGCACCTGGACGACGACGGCGATCGTGAACAGCGCCATCAGCAGCGACGTCGCGCGCTGCGCGAGCCAGTCGCGCAGGCCGTAGTGGGCGCCGACGACGAGGCGACGCGATCCGAAAGAGATGCTCATGGGGCGCTCAGAGGAAAAGCTTGGCGCCGAGCGCCAGCGCGACGATGCTGCTGAGGCCGATCGCGACCAGCGCCGAGACCTGGCCGAAGCGCTGATCGACGGCATGGGTCGCGTCCATCCAGAGGTGGCGCAGACCGGCGCAGAAGTGCAGCAGGTAGGCCCAGATCAGGGCGAACGCGGCGAGCTTCCAGAACCAGCCGGGCAGCCCCCAGGCGCCGGCCGCGAAAACGCTGCGGAACTCGTCGAACGAAATCTCCGAGCCGAGGCTGGTGTCGAACATCCAGATCGCGAACGGCAGCAGCAGGAACATCGCCGCGCCGCTGATGCGGTGCAGGATCGAGACCCAGCCGGCCGGCGGCAACCGATACGACGTGAGCTGGGTGATGTGGATGTTGCGATAGACCGGCTGTCGCTTGAGGGGTTGTTCTTTGAGTGACGTGACCATGTCGACCTTGTTGTCGGAAAGCGCGGGGTCCAGCCGTTCGAGTTTATTGCAACGCAACAGACTTTACGCGCTCCCTCACCGCAGGCCCGACGCCGAGCCCGCAAACCCGCGTTGCCGTCAGCGCTGCCCTAAACTCGATGGCTTGCGCGCAAGTGCTTGCTGGCGTGCCTTCGACCGCCGTTTTTCCATCCTTCCGGAGTACCCATGATGAAGCCCCCGTCCGCGTCGCGGTCACCGGCGCCGCCGGCCAGATCGGCTATGCCCTGCTCTTTCGCATCGCCTCGGGCGAGATGCTCGGCAAGGACCAACCCGTCCTCCTGCAACTGCTCGAGATTCCCGACGAGAAGGCGCAAAAGGCCCTGAAGGGCGTGATGATGGAGCTCGACGACTGCGCCTTTCCGCTGCTCGCCGGAATGACGGCGCACGGCGACCCGATGACCGCATTCAAGGACGCCGACTACGCCCTTCTCGTCGGCGCCCGGCCGCGCGGCCCGGGGATGGAGCGAAAGGACCTGCTCTCCGCCAACGCGCAGATCTTCACCGCCCAGGGCAAGGCGCTCAACGCCGTCGCCTCGCGCAACGTCAAGGTGCTGGTCGTCGGCAACCCGGCCAACACCAACGCGTACATCGCGATGAAGAGCGCGCCCGACCTGCCGCGCAAGAACTTCACCGCGATGCTGCGCCTGGACCACAACCGCGCCGCGAGCCAGATCGCCGCCAAGACCGGCAAGCCCGTGGCGGCGATCGAGAAGCTCGTCGTCTGGGGCAACCACTCGCCGACGATGTACGCCGACTACCGCTTCGCCACCATCGACGGCAAGCCGGTCAAGGCGATGATCAACGACGACGCCTGGAACAAGGACGTGTTCCTGCCGACCGTCGGCAAGCGCGGCGCGGCGATCATCGAGGCGCGCGGCCTGTCGTCGGCGGCGTCGGCGGCCAACGCGGCGATCGATCACATGCGCGACTGGGCGCTCGGCACGAACGGCAAATGGGTGACGATGGGCATCCCGTCCGACGGCCAGTACGGCATCCCGAAGGACACGATGTTCGGCTTCGCCGTCACCACCGCGAACGGCGAGTACAAGCTCGTCGAAGGGCTCGAGATCGACGCCTTCAGCCAGGAGCGGATCAACGCGACGCTGAAGGAGCTTCAGGAGGAGCAGGACGGCGTCAAGCACCTGCTCTGAGCGAAGCGCGTGCCGCGATGAGCGCAGGGCGCGCTCCCCAGGAGGTCCTCTTCGATGCGGGCGAAGCCGCCCTGCCCTTGCCTGCCTGCGACCACTACGCCGGAACGCCGGCGCTGATGGCCAAGAGCCTCGCCCTGCAGGGCGAGCTCGGCCCGGTGTTCGACGTCACGCTCGACTGCGAGGACGGCGCGCCGGTCGGCGGCGAGGCCGAGCACGCCGGGCTCGTCGCCGGGCTGCTGCTCTCGGCCGAGAACCGCTTCGGCCGGGTCGGCGCGCGCGTGCATCCGGTGCGCCATCCGGCGTTCGCCGCCGACGTCGCGACCATCGTCGGCCAGGCCGCGCCCCGTCTCGCCTACCTGATGCTGCCCAAGGTCGAGAGCGTCGCCGACGTCGAACAGGCGGCCGCGCTGATCGACGCCGTCTCCGAAGCGGCCCGGCGCGTGCCGCTGCATGCGCTGATCGAGACCCATGGCGCGCTTGCGCGACGTCGAGGCGATCGCCGCCCATCCGCGGATCGAGTCGCTCTCGTTCGGCCTGATGGATTTCGTCTCGGCGCACCGCGGCGCGATTCCGGCCGAGGCGATGAGCGCCGATGGCCAGTTCGCGCATCCGCTGGTCGTTCGCGCCAAGCTCGATGATCGCCGCCGCCTGCCACGGCCACGCCAAGACGCCGTCGCACAACGTCGTCACCGAGTTCGGCGACGGCGCGGTCGTCGCGCGTGCCGCGACGCGCGCCGCGCGCGAGTTCGGCTACACCCGCATGTGGAGCATCCACCCGGCGCAGATCCGGCCGATCGTCGCCGCCTTGCAGCCGCGCGCCGACGAGGTCGACACGGCGATCGCCATCCTCGACGCCGCGGCGCATGCCGGCTGGGCACCGATCCGGTCGGGCCAGGTCCTGCACGACCGCGCCAGCTACCGCTACTTCTGGCACATCCTGGTTCGCGCCAGCCGCGCCGCCGACGGGCCTGCCGGCCGACGTCCGGCAGCGCTATTTCGGCAGCACGCATGCTGCGCCGTGACGCATTTCCCGACTCGGCCGTAACGGCCGGTAAACCTGCTTCCCAGCCTCGGACGCTGCACCACAATCGCCCTCGCTCGTTGCCGCTTGAAAGGTCCTCGCCATGTCAACTCCGTCCCTCGTTCGCGCCGCCGCGCCGATCCTCGCCGTGCTGATCGCCGGCGCGTTCGCCGCCCAATCCGTCGCCGCCGCCGATGCGCACGGCCAAGCCGGCCGCCAAGAGCGCCGCCAAGAAGGCCGCGCCGGCAGCGGCGCCGGTCGTCACGTACAGCGTTCCCGACGCCACCCCGGATCAGGTCAAGGCGGCCGAGATGGTCTACTACGGCGCCTACGACTGCGAGTTCCAGCAGACGGTCAACATCACCCAGAGCCCGAAATACTCGGCCTACGTCGAGGTCAAGCACGGCAAGAAGGACTGGCTGATGAAGCCGGTCCTGTCGGGCACGGGCGCGATCCGCCTCGAGGACGTGCGCGGCGAGACGCTGATGGTGCAGATCGCGAGCAAGTCGATGCTGCTCAACGTCAAGACGGCGCAGCGCATCGTCGACGATTGCATCAGCCCGAAGCAGCGCGAGCTGATCGCCGAAGCCAAGGCCGCCAAGGCGGCGGCCGAAGCCGGCGGCACGACGGCGTCTTCGTCGGCGCTGATGAAGTAACCCGGCGCGACGCCGACGCGTCGCGACTCATCCCGGCGCGCCTCGAGGGGCGCGTCGTCGTTTTCGGCCGGCGCTTCTCGGCGCGCGTTCGGGTCCGCCGCGCTGCGGCACGCGCTCGATAATCGCGCCATGACGCGACCCTTCAATTTCAGCCCGGGCCCGGCCGCCCTGCCCGACCCTGTCCTGAGCCACGCCGCAGCGGAAATGCTCGACTGGCACGGCACCGGCGTGTCGGTGATGGAGATGAGCCATCGCGGCAAGGAGTTCATGTCGATCTACGCCGAGACGCTGGCGCTCTATCGCGAGCTGCTGGCGATTCCCGACGGCTACCAGGTGCTGTTCCTGCAGGGCGGCGCGATCGGCCAGAACGCGATCGTGCCGATGAACCTGCTGCGCGGGAAGCGCCGCGCCGACTACGTCAACACCGGCGACTGGGCCAGGCGCTCGATCGCCGAGGCCGAGCACTTCTGCAGCGTCAACGTCGCGGCCAGCGGCGAGGCGAACGGCTTCACCGCGATCCCGCCGCGAAGCGACTGGCGCCTCGACCCCGAGGCGGCGTACGTCCACATCTGCGCCAACGAGACGATCATCGGCCTCGAGTACCACTGGACGCCCGACACCGGCGACGTCCCGCTGGTCGCCGACATGTCGTCGAACATCCTGTCGCGGCCGATCGACGTCGGCCGCTACGGCCTGATCTACGCCGGCGCGCAGAAGAACATCGGCCCGGCCGGACTCACGCTTGTCATCGTTCGCGACGATCTTCTGGGCGGCGCCCTGGCGACGACGCCGAGCGCCTTCAACTACACCATCCAGGCCGCCAACGACTCGATGATCAACACGCCGCCGACCTACGCGATCTACATCGCCGGGCTGGTCTTCGCCTGGATCAAGAAGGAAGGCGGCCTGGCGGCGATGGCCGAGCGCAACCGCGCCAAGGCGGCGCTGCTCTACGAGTGCCCTCGACGCCAGCGACTTCTACGGACGCGGATCGTCCCGGCCGACCGCTCGCGCATGAACGTCACCTTCCACCTGCCCGACCCGGCGCTCGACGCGCCCTTTCTCGCAGGAGCCAAGGCGGCCGGCCTGCTCAACCTCAAGGGCCACCGCGTCGTCGGCGGCATGCGCGCCTCGATCTACAACGCGATGCCGATCGAGGGCGTGCAGGCGCTGGTCGCGTACTTGCGGGAGTTCGAGGCCAGGAACGGCTGAGCCGCGCCGGGCACTCCGCACTTGAGTATGCATAGGAAAGTATGTATTATCCAAGCATACTGAACGAGCGGAGCGGTCATGGAAGCAACGGTGGCAGAGCGCGGCCAGATCACCCTGCCCAAGGCGGTCCGCGACGCCCTCGGCCTCACCAAGGGCACGCAGCTGAAGGTCGAGCTCGACGGCGGCCGCATCATCCTGCGCAAGAACGTCGACGACGCGCTGTCGCGGCTGCGCGGCCGGTTCAAGCTGGCTCCCGAATACGCGAATTCCGACGAGGCGATGCGCGCGATCCGCGGCCGCGCGCCGGGTGATCCCTACCCTGCGCCCGCAGACGCGCTGCCGCGCCCGCGCGCAAAGCGGCGATGATCGCGGTCGACTCCTCGGTGCTGGTCGACGTGCTCATCGGCGATCCGCGCTTCGTCGAAACCTCGGGGACGAGCCTTGGCCGGCAGCCCTCGGCGAAGGCGACGTCGTCGTCTGCGACGCGGTCGTCGCCGAGATGCACGCGATGCTCGAGGCTTCCGAATCGACGATGGACAGCATCGCCTCGCTCGGCATCCGCTACCTCCCGGTCAGCGAGCAGTCGGCCGTGCGGGCCGGCCACATGCAGCGGCGCTTCCGCCAGCGCGGCGGCCAGCGCGAGCGGGTGATCGCCGATTTCCTGATCGGCTCGCACGCGATGATGCAGTGCGGCGCGCTGATCACGCGCGACGCCGGCTTCTTTCGGGACTACTTCAAGGGCCTGCGTCTCATCGTGCCGCAGCACTGAACGCTCACCATCCAGGAATCCACATGGCACACGCTTTCGCCAACACCCTCAAGACCTTCAAGACCGCCTCCGGCAAGGCCGGCAGCTTCTACTCGCTGCCCGAGCTCGCCAAGGCCTATCCCAACGTCGCCCGGCTGCCGGTCTCGATGCGCATCGTGCTCGAGTCGGTGCTGCGCAACTGCGACGGCAAGAAGGTCACGCCCGAGCACGTCGTCGAGGTCGCCGGCTGGAAGGCCAAGGCGCCGCGCCTCGACGAGATCCCGTTCGTCGTCGCCCGCGTCGTGCTGCAGGACTTCACCGGCGTGCCGCTGCTCGCCGACCTGGCGGCGATGCGCACCGTCGCCAAGGAGATGGGCAAGGACGCGAAGTCGATCGAGCCGCTGGTGCCGGTCGACCTGGTCGTCGACCACTCGATCATGATCGACTACTTCGGCACGAAGAAGGCGCTCGACCTGAACATGAAGCTCGAGTTCAAGCGCAACCTCGAGCGCTACCAGTTCATGAAGTGGGGCATGCAGGCGTTCGACACCTTCGGCGTCGTCCCGCCGGGCTTCGGCATCGTCCACCAGGTCAACCTCGAGTACCTGGCGCGCGGCGTCCACAAGGGCCTGCCGGCCAAGGCCGGACGGCGCCCGTCTACTACCCCGACTCGCTGGTCGGCACCGACAGCCACACGACGATGATCAACGGCATCGGCGTGGTCGGCTGGGGCGTCGGCGGCATCGAGGCCGAGGCGGCGATGCTCGGCCAGCCGGTCTACTTCCTGACCCCCGACGTCGTCGGCTTCGAGTTCAGCGGCGCGCCTGCGCGAAGGCGTCACCGCCACCGACCTGGTGCTCGCCGTGACCGAGATCCTGCGCAAGGAAAAGGTGGTCGGCAAGTTCGTCGAGTTCTTCGGCGCCGGCACCGAGAGCCTGTCGGTGCCCGACCGCGCGACGATGGCCAACATGGCGCCCGAGTACGGCGCGACGATGGGCTTCTTCCCGGTCGACGACAAGACGATCGAGTACTTCGAGGGCACCGGCCGCACGAAGAGCGAGATCGAGCTCTTCCAGGCCTACTTCAAGGCGCAAGGCCTGTACGGCATGCCGCGCGCCGGCGAGATCGACTACAGCCAGGTCGTCCGCCTCGACCTCGGCACGGTCACGCCGAGCCTGGCCGGGCCGAAGCGGCCGCAGGACCGGATCGAGATCGGCAAGGTCAAGAGCAAGTTCACCGTCGCTGTTCAGCCAAGCCGCCGACCGAGAACGGCTTCAACCAGCCGGCGGCGCAGCTGCTGACGCGCCACCACGTGCGGCCGGAGGAGGCGCGCGACGCGACGAGACGACCAAGGTGCCGCACACGCCCTCGGTCATTGCCGGGCGCGCCGCGCTTCGTCGAGGAGATGGCGGCCAACAAGCCGACCCTCGCCGCCGCGCTGCACGAGGCCGAGCCGAAGCTGCCGGCCGCGACCGAGAATGACGATCGGCAACGGCGACGTGCTGATCGCCGCGATCACGTCGTGCACCAACACCTCGAACCCGAGCGTGCATGCTCGCCGCCGGCCTGCTCGCCAAGAAGGCGGTCGAGGCGGGCCTCAAGGTGCAAGCCGCATATCAAGACCTCGCTCGCGCCGGGCTCGCGCATCGTCACCGAGTACCTGACCAACGCCGGCCTCCTGCCCTACCTCGAGAAGCTCGGCTTCAACGTCGCCGCCTACGGCTGCACGACCTGCATCGGCAACGCCGGCGACCTGACGCCGGAGATCAACGAAGCGATCACCAAGAACGACCTGGTCTGCGCCGCGGTGCTCTCGGGCAACCGCAACTTCGAGGCGCGGATCCATCCCAACCTGAAGGCGAACTTCCTCGCCAGCCCGCCGCTGGTCGTCGCCTACGCGATCGCCGGCACGGTGCTGAAGGACCTGATGACCGAGCCGGTCGGCAAGGGCAAGGGCGGCAAGGACGTCTATCTCGGCGACATCTGGCCGACCAGCGACGAGGTCGCAGGCGCTGATGAAGTTCGCGATGAACGGCAAGGCCTACAAGGCCAACTACGACAAGGTCGCGAGCGAGCCCGGCCCGCTCTGGGAAAAGATCAAGGGCGTGAGCGGCCAGGTCTACAACTGGCCCGAGTCGACCTACATCGCCGAGCCGCCGTTCTTCGCGCGGCTTCGAGATGACAGCCGCACGCCGCCGCGGTCGGCGTCAGCGGCGCGCGCGCGATCGGCCTGTTCGGCGACTCGATCACGACCGACCACATCTCGCCCGCCGGCGCGATCAAGGAGTCGTCGCCGGCCGGGCATCTGGCTCAAGGAGCACGGCGTCATCAAGGCCGACTTCAACTCCTACGGCTCGCGCCGCGGCAACCACGACGTGATGATGCGCGGCACCTTCGCCAACGTGCGCATCAAGAACCTGATGATCCCGCCCGACGCGAGCGGCTCGCGCGAGGAAGGCGGCGTGACGCTGTTCCAGCCGTCGGGCGAGAAGATGTTCATCTACGACGCGGCGATGAAGTACATGGCCGAAGGCACGCCGACGATCGTCTTCGGCGGCGAGGAATACGGCACCGGCTCGAGCCGCGACTGGGCCGCCAAGGGCACGCAGCTGCTCGGCATCAAGGCGGTCGTGGCGCAAGAGCTTCGAGCGCATCCACCGCTCGAACCTGGTCGGCATGGGCGTGCTGCCGCTGCAGTTCAAGCCCGGCGACTCCTGGGAATCGCTCGGCATCAAGGGCGACGAGACCTTCGACGTCGAGATCGGCGCCGAGCTCGAGGCCGCAGCAGGACGCGACGCTCGTGATCCGCTCGGGCGACGGCAGCGCCAGGCGGTGCCGCTGATCCTGCGCATCGACACGCCGATCGAGGTCGACTACTACAAGCACGGCGGCATCCTGCCGTTCGTGCTGCGCCAACTCCTCGCAGCCTGAGGCGGTCGCCCCGGCCTAGTCGCGCGAGCGCCCGCCTCCGCACGCCGGGTCCATCGTTGGTCCCGGCATCGGTGACGGTGTGGGTGTCGTTGGCAATCGCGACCTGGAAGACGACGCAGTCGCCTTCCAGGCCGGCGAAACGGTAGCTCCAGAGCTGCTGCTTCTGCCAGCCGATCGCCGGTCACGTGGACGGGCCGGCCGATCCGCGCGAGCACCTCGTCCTGCGTCATTCCCGGCGTGACGGTCGCGAAGATCTCCGGTGTCAGCACCTGGCGCGACGTCACCAGGCGGCCGGCGGCGTCGTAGTCGAGCATGTAGGTTTGCTTGCCTTGCCTGAACTCGAGGCGCGTGCCGCCGTCGGGAAGCGCGTGCTCGGCGGTCGGGCCGATCGGCGACTGGCGCGCTTCGGCGATCGGCGAACCGAGCGGCAGGGCGCCGGGCGTCATCGTGCCGCAGGCCGCGAGCGCTGCGCCGGCGAGCAGGACCGCGGCAACGCCCAGCGCGTTTCGATCGATCGCGTTCATGGATTCGTCTCCGGTGGCAACGGCGTCCGTCGCGCCGAATTCTGAACCCTCGCCCTTGTCCCCGCGCCGAACGCGCTCTCTAGAATCGGCGCCGCAGACCGTGCCCGGCAAGCGACGCCTTCGTGACCGACCCGAATCCCGCCACGGCGACAGCGCCTGACTTCGTCGAATCGCTGGCGCACGGCATCGACGTCGTCGACACTGGGTTTCACCGGCCGCTGTTCGACGCCGCCTATCTGATCGTCGAACGCGGCCGCGCCGCCTTCGTCGACACCGGCCCGAACCACGCGGTGCCGCGCCTGCTCGCGGCGCTCGCCGCCGCCGGACTCGAGCGCGACGCGGTCGACTTCGTCATCCCGACCCACGTCCACCTCGACCACGCCGGAGGCGTCGGGCTGCTGATGGCGCAGCTGCCGCGAGCGCGCCTCGTCGTTCATCCGCGCGGCGCCCGGCACATGATCGATCCGGCGTACCTGATGAAGAGCGCGACCGCGGTCTACGGCGCCGCCGAAATCGAGCGCTCGTACGGAACGCTGGTGCCGGTCGCCGCCGAGCGCGTCGTCGAGAGCCGCGACGGCATGACGCTCGAGCTCGCCGGCCGGCCGCTGCGTCTTCATCGACAGCCCCGGGCACGCGATGCATCACCACTGCATCTGGGACGCGTCGCAGCCGGGGCTGGTTCACCGGCGACACCTTCGGCCTGTCGTACCGCGACTTCGACACCGCCGCCGGCCCGTGGATCATGCCGACGACGACGCCGGTGCAGTTCCAGCCCGAGGCCTTGCGCCGCTCGATCGAGCGCATGCTGGCGTTCGCGCCCGAGCACTGTCTACGTCACCCACTACGGCCAGGTCGGCGAGGTGCCGCGGCTCGCCGCGCCTCCTCCTCGGCCAGCTCGACGAGATGGTCGCGGTCGCGCGCTCGGTCGCTCCCGGCGCCCGGGCGCCACGGCGCGCTCATGCGCGGCCTGGAGGCGATCCACCTGAAGAGCCTGCGCGCGCACGGCGTGACGCTGTCCGACGAACGCATCCGCGAGCTGCTCGCGCTCGATCTCGAGCTGAACGCGCAGGGCATCGCCATCTGGCTCGATCGGACGGAGCTGCGCGATGAACGACGTCCGCTTCGACTTCTCCGGCCGCACCGTCGTCGTCACCGGCGCCGGCAACGGCATCGGCGCGGCCTGCGCGCGGCTGTTCGCGGCCAGCGGCGCGTCGCTCGCGCTGTGGGACGTCGACGCGGCTGCGGCCGCGGCGATCGCCGCCGAGCTCGACGCGAGCGGCCAGAAGGCGCGCGCCATCGCCTGCGACGTCGCCCGCCGTGCCGAGGTCGACGCCGCGCTCGCGGCGACGCTCGCCGCCTTCGGCCGAGTCGACGTCCTGATCAACAACGCCGGCATCTTTCGCGCTGCCGATTTCCTCGCCATCGCGGAAGCCGACTGGGACGCGGTCATCGACGTCAACCTGAAGGGCGCGTTCCTGGTCGGCCAGGCGGTGGCGCGCGCGATGGCGAAGAGCGGCGGCGGCGCGATCGTCAACATGAGCTCGGTCAACGGCGTCACCGCGATCCCCGGCATCGCCAGCTACAACGCGAGCAAGGGCGGCATCGACCAGCTGACGCGGGCGATGGCGCTCGCCCTCGCCGACGCGGCATCCGCGTCAACGCGGTCGCGCCGGGAACGATCGCGACCGAGCTTGCGAAGAAGGCGGTGCTCGGCAGCGCCGAGGCCGAGGCACGGATCATGAGCCGCACGCCGCTCAGGCGCCTCGGCGATCCGGCCGAGGTCGCCGCGGTCTGCGCCTTCCTCGCCAGCGACGCGGCGAGCTACATGACCGGCGAGATCGTCTACGTCGACGGCGGCCGGCTCGCGCTCAACTACACGATGCCGCCGCTGCCGGCGGCGCCCTGACGCTCAGGCAGCGACCGCGGCCACGCGCGGCGGCAGCCGCGCCTCGCGGATCGGCAGGTTGATCAACGCCGCGCCGGCGGCGAGCACGATGTCGGCGTACCACATCCAGTCGTAGCTGCCGGTCCACTCGAACGCCTTGCCGCCGAGCCAGGCGCCGAGGAAGCCGCCGATCTGGTGCGAGAGCATGACGAAGCCGAACAAGGTCGCCATGTGCGCGGTGCCGAAGAACTTGGCGACCAGGCCCGCGGTCGGCGGCACGGTCGAGAGATAGGTGAGACCGATGAAGGCGGCGAAGACGAGCACCACCGCTTCGGTCTTCGGCGCGAGCAGGAACACCAGCACCGCGACGCCGCGCGCCGCATAGATCAGCGACAGCAGCGACTTCATGCGCCAGCGGCCGACCGCCCAGCCGATCGCGAAGCTGCCGACGATGTTGAACAGGCCGACGATCGCCAGCGCCCAGGCGCCGACCGAAGGCGGCAGCTGGCACGCGGCGACGACGCCGGGCAGATGGGTGGCGATGAAGGCGACGTGAAAGCCGCAGACGAAAAAGCCGGCGGCGAGCAGCAGGTAGCTCGGGTCGTGCATGGCGCGCCGGATCGCCTCGCGCGCGCTCTCGCGCTTGACCGGAGGAGTCGATGCAGGGCTGGCCGCGGCTGCGTTCGCCGCCGCCTGCGCCGAGCTGCCGCGCAGCACCCACGCCGCCGGCAGCGCGAGCAGCACGATCGCCGCCATGCTCTGGATCGCGAACGCCCAGCCGGCGACGGCGGTGATGCCCTGGGCGATCGGCACGAAGATGAACTGGCCGAACGAGCCGCCGGCGTTGACGATGCCGCTGGCGATGCCGCGCTTTTCCGGCGGCGCGAGGCGCGCCGTCGCCGAAAGCAGCACCGACGGCCCGGCGAAGCCGGCGCCGCCGGCGGCGAGGACGCCGATGGCGAAGATCAGGCCGAAGGTCGTCGTCATCAGCGGCACGAGCGCGGTACCGAGGCAGACCAGGAGCAGGCCGAACAGCAGCACCCGGCCGGCGCCGTAGCGGTCGGCGATCAGGCCGGCGACCGGCTGGGTCAGGCCCCACCACAGTTGGCCGACGCCGAACGCGAGGCTGATGCTCGCCAGGCCGAGGCCGGTGGTCGAGTTGATGACGCTCAGGAACAGGCCCATCGACTGGCGTGCCCCCATCGTCACCGCGAACACGCCGCCCGCGGCGAGCAGCACCAGAGCCAGCGGCACGGGCGAGCGCGACGGACGCGCGATCGATGCGGAATCAGGCATGGGCTTCATCCTCTTCGACGGCGTTCATCGCGCCGAGACATTCGTCGAGCAGCGCATGCAGCGCGGCGACGCGCGCTGCGCCGAGTTGCTCGTTGAGCAAGAGCTGGGCGCGCTTCCATTCGCGCTGCGCCTCGGCGCGCTTGGCGCGGCCGGCCGGCGTGGCGGTGACCAGGCGCGAGCGGCCGTCGGCGCCGGGGCCGATCGCCGCCCAGCCGCTGGCGACGAGCGGCTGGAGGTTGCGGGTCAGGGTCGACGCGTCCATCGCCATCGCCGCGGCGAGGTCGCTCGGGCGAATCGGGCCGAGCCGCTCGATGTGGGAGAGCAGCGAATACTGGGTCGTCTTCAGGCCCGCGCCGGCGACGATCCGGTCGTAGTGCTGGCTGACGCGGCGCGTCAGCTGACGCAGCCTGAAGCTGGTGCAGCCGCGCGGCGCCGTGGCAGCGGGCGTGGCGGAAGGGTCGCGACGACGACTCATTGATCGATTGTAGCTACAATTGTTGTACTTGCAATCATCGAGGAACAGAAATGGCCGAGCCGGAACTTTCAACCGCCGCCGACACCCTGGCCGCCTGGCAGGCGGTTTACGACCGGAAGACGTCGCAGAAATATGGCCTGGCGACGCGCGAGCAGGCGGCCGGCAAGTCGGGGCTCGAGCTGTTCCAGGCGATGCTCGCCGGCGACATCCCGGCGCCGCCGATCTGCGAGACGCTCGACTTCATCCTGGTCGAGGCCGAGCACGGCCGCGCCGTGTTCCAGGGCCGGCCCGGGCTGGCCCACTACAACCCGATGGGAATGGTCCACGGCGGCTGGTTCGCGACGCTGCTCGACTCGGCGCTCGGCTGCGCCGTGCAGACGATCCTGCCGGCGGGCAAGGCCTACACGACCGCCGAGCTGAAGGTCAACATCGTCCGCCCGCTGAGCGACAAGGTGCCGCTGGTTCGTGCCGATGGCCGGGTGATCTACGGCGGCGGCCGGATGGCGACCGCCGATGCCCGCCTGACCGGCCACGACGGCAAGCTGTACGCTCACGGCTCCACCACCTGCTTCATCTTCGAGCCGCGATGAGATTCCTCCACACCATGCTGCGCGTCGGCGACCTGCAGCGCTCGATCGACTTCTACACGCGGATCATGGGAATGCGTCTGCTGCGCACGACCGAGCGGCCCGAGCAGGGCTATTCGCTCGCCTTCGTCGGCTACGGCAGCAACCCGGATCAGGCCGAGATCGAGCTGACCTACAACCACGGCGTCTCGTCGTACGAGCTCGGCACCGCCTACGGCCACATCGCCCTGGGCATGACCGACATCCGCGCCGCGTGCGAAAAGATCCGCGCCGGCGGCGGCGCAGTGACGCGCGAGCCTGGCCCGGTCAAGGGCGGGACGACGGTGATCGCCTTCGTCACCGATCCCGACGGCTACAAGATCGAATTGATCGAGCGCGACGCCTGACGACGTCGAGAGCGCTCGGCGTCGCGCCTCAGCGCGCGCGCAACGCCGCGGCTTCGCGCGCGAGCCGCTCGATGCGCGGCCAGTCCTCGCTCGCCAGCGCATCGGGCGGCGTCAGCCACGAGCCGCCGACGACCTTGACGTTGGCCAGCGCGAGGTAATCGGGCGCCGAGGCCGGCGTGATGCCGCCGGTCGGGCAGAAGGCGATGTCCGCGAACGGACCGGCCCACGCCTTCAGCAGCGCCGCGCCGCCGGCCGCGCTCGCGGGAAAGAACTTGAGCAAGCGATGGCCGTGCTCGGCCGCGGCCATGACCTCGCTCGCGGTCGCGACGCCGGGCAGGAGCGCGAGCCGCAGCGCGCGGCACGCCGCGGCGACGTTCGCGCGACCAGCCCGGGCTGACCGCGAAGCGCGCGCCGGCGCCGTGCGCGGCGCGCGCGTCGGCGGCGCTGCGCACGGTGCCGGCGCCGACGATCGCCTCGGGCACCGCGCGCGCGATCGCCTCGATCGCCGCCAGCGCCGCGGCCGTGCGCAACGTCACCTCGAGGACGCGGACGCCGCCGGCGACGAGCGCGCGCGCCATCGGCACGGCGTGCTCGACCTGCTCGACGACGATCACCGGGATCACCGGCCCGTGGCTCGCGAGCGTGAGCGGATCGAGGAGCGCTGCCTTCGTCTACAGCCATGTGCAGGCCCCTTCCTCGGCCGAGACGACATTCCTGCGCATGCCGGCGAAGAGCTCGCGGCCGAGATCGTGGCCGTTGGCCGCAAGCTGCGCCGGGCTCGGCTGCGCCGGCTCGCGCCGGCCCATTCGGCCGCGTCGACGAGCGCCGCGAGCGTGCCGGCGACGGCGTCGAGGCGAATCAGGTCGCCGTCGCGCACGCGGCCGAGCGGCCCGCCGGCGAGCGCCTCCGGGCTGACGTGGATCGCCGCCGGCACCTGGCCCGACGCGCCGCTCATGCGGCCGTCGGTGACGAGGGCGACGCGAAAGCCCTTCTTCTGCAGCGCGCCGAGCGGCGGCGTCAGCTTGTGCAGCTCGGGCATGCCGTTCGAGCGCGGTCCCTGGAAGCGGACGACGGCGACGAAGTCGCGCTCGAGCTCGCCGGCAGCGAAGGCAGCGAGCATCGCCTCCTGCGAATCGAAGACCAAGCGCCGGCGCCTCGACGATCCAGCGCTCGACCGGGACCGAGGAGACCTTGATCACGGCGCGGCCGCAGTTGCCGGTGAGCAGCTTCAGGCCGCCCTCGTCGCTGAACGGTCGCGCCGCCGGTCGCAGCGACGCTCGTCGTCGCCGCTCTCGGCAGCGAGGGCGCGCCAGGTCAGGCCGCCCGCGCCGTGCTCGGGGACGCGCGTGTAGTCGGCCAGGCCGCCGGCCGCGACGGTCGCCACATCGCCGTGCAGGCAGCCGGCATCGAGCAGCTCGCGGATGACGAAGCCCGGCCCGCCCGCGGCCTGGAACTGGTTCACGTCGGCGCTGCCGTTGGGATAGACGCGGGCGACCAGCGGCGTCGCCTGCGAGAGCTCGGCGAAGTCGCTCCAGTCGATGACGATGCCGGCAGCGCGCGCCACCGCGACCCAGTGGATCAGGTGGTTGGTCGAGCCGCCGGTGGCGAGCAGCGCGACCATCGCGTTGACGATGGTCCGCTCGTCGACCAGGCGCCGATCGGCAGCAGCCGCGTCGCGCCGCGCCGCTCGCCGCCGGCCACGCCGCGTTAGCCAGAACGAGCCGCACCGCCTCGCGCGTGAGCTCGGCGCGCAGCTCGGCGTGCGGATGGACGAAGGCCGCGCCCGGCACGTGCAGGCCCATCGCCTCGAGCAGCATCTGGTTGCTGTTGGCGGTGCCGTAGAAGGTGCAGGTGCCGGCGCCGTGGTACGACGCCGATTCCGCCGCCATGCAGCGCGTCGCGGCCGACCTGGCCGAGCGCGTGCTGCTCGCGCACGCGCGTCTTCTCGGCGTTGGCCAGGCCGCTCGCCATCGGTCCGCCCGGAACGAACACGCACGGCAGGTGGCCGAAGTGGAGCGCGCCGATCAGCAGGCCCGGGACGATCTTGTCGCAGATGCCGAGCAGGAGCGCGGCCTCGAAGACGTCGTGCGAGAGCGCGATCGCCGTGCCCATGGCGATCGTGTCGCGCGAGAACAGGCTCAGGTCCATGCCCGGCCGGCCCTGCGTGACGCCGTCGCACATCGCCGGCACGCCGCCGGCCACCTGCGCGGTCGCGCCGAGGGCGTGGGCGGCGGCGCGGATCACTTCGGGGAAGCGCTCGTACGGCTGATGCGCCGAGAGCATGTCGTTGTAGGCGGTGACGACGCCGATGTTGGGCGCGCGCGCGGCGACGATGCTGAGCTTGTCGCGCTGCGGCAAGCGCAGCGACGGCGTGGGCCACGTTGGCGCAGCCGAGGCGATCCGGGCCGCGCGGCCGCGCCAGCATCGCCTCGATGCGCGCCAGGTAGGCAGCGCGGAACGCCGGCTGCGCTCGCGGATGCGGCCGGTGACGTCGATCACCGCCTGTTTCATGACATCGTGCGCTAACGGCCCGGCCGCGACGGCCGGCGCGCGTCAGCGGATATTCGACCTCGACCCGTTGCGCCGCGGCCGCCGGGACCCCTGCCCGCCGGCAGCTCGGCGACCTCGATCCGCAACACGCCGACCGCGACGCCGCCGGTCACCAGCGCGCTGCGGACGTTGTAGGCGCGGCGCTTGGCCAGGTCCATGTTCTCGGCGCGCTGCGCGTTGGCTTCGATCTGGGTCGCGACCACCACCGGCCGGCCGTCCTTCTTGGCCTGCTCGGCGAACAGCGCCAGCTTGGCCTGCGCCGCCGGCGTGAGCTGGTCGGAGGCGGCGGCGAAGATGACCTCGTTCGGCGCCGCCGTCGTTGGCCGGCGCCGCGGCGGTCGGCGCCGGAGCGCTCGCCTGCGTTGAGTCAGTGACCGCGCCGGCGTCCGCCGGCGGGCGCCCGGCGCAGCGAGGCGAGCACGATTCCTGCAATGGCGATCACGATCAGGACGGCGACCGCAGCCATGACGGCGGTGCGTGAAGCAATTCGCGGCGCCGGCGTTTTGCGTGCGTCCATGGCTGTTGTGGTTTCCAAGGCGACCGATTCTAGTTGGCGATGAGCGCCTCACCCCTGCACCTGAGCGGCACGCGCGACCCGGCGCGGCTACTCGATCACACCCTGGACGCCTGGGGCAAGCGCGGCGACGTCTGGATCTTCGGCTATGCCTCGCTGATCTGGCGCCCGGAGTTCGACGCCGTCGAGGACCGGCGCGGCCACCGTGCACGGCTGGCACCGCGCCCTGGCGATGCGCTCGCGCATCAACCGCGGCACGCCCGAATGCCCGGGCCTGGTGTTCGCGCTGGTGCCGCGGCGGCTCGTGCCGCGGCCGTGCCTACCGGATCGAGCAGTCGCACGTCGAGAGCGAGCTGGCGCGGCTCTGGAACCGCGAGATGCCGACCGGCGTCTACGACCCGAAGTGGCTCGCGTGCCGAACGCCGCAGGGGATCGTCCGCGGCCTGGCGTTCACGCTCAGCCGGCGCAGCCCGAGCCACACCGGCGCCTTGCCCGACACCGAGCTGGTCGAGATCCTGCGCACCGCCAACGGCCGCTACGGCAGCACCCTGGCGTATCTGGTCGAGACCGAGCGGTCGCTGCGCACCTGCGGCATCCGCGACCGCGACGTCGAGCGCATGGTGGCGCTCGCGCGCCGGCACGCGCTCACCGCCTGAGAGCCAGGCTCAGCCGCGCGCGACCACGGTGCGGCGCGGATCGGCGAGGACCGCCGCGGGATCGCCGCCGCGCACCGCTGCGAGGTCGCTGGCGGTGTCGATGTCGATCAGGATTCCGGGATCGTCGCGCTCGACCGCGAATGCCGGATAGCGAGCGACCAGGCGCCGCGCGCCTTCGTCGCCGCTCAGCGCCGTGAGTTCGGAATAGAGCTCGGCGGCAAAGCCGACCGGATGGCCGCGCCGGCCGTGGTGCTGGGCGTAGGCGACCGGGTGCACGGCAAGGGCGCGGGCCACGGCGACCAGCGTCGCCGGCTCGACCAGCGGCATGTCGCCCGGCAGCACCAGCCAGCCGCGCGAATCGGGAGACGCGCTGACGCCGGCGGCGATCGAAGCGCCGATGCCGAGGCTGTCGCCACCGGGCGAGCCGACCTCGGGCAGGACGACGACGTCGCGCGCGGCGACGTTTGCGCGCGCGACATCGACGAACGGCGCCGTCGTGACGACGACGACGCGCAGATGGCTGGCGATCGCCGCAGCGAGCGTCGCCAGCAGCACGCTCGAAGTGCCGAGTGGCTGGGCCAGCTTGTGACCCGCGCCTTCGAAGCGCGTGCCCTTGCCGGCCGCGAGAACGATCACCGAAGGTTGCGAAGTCATGGGCCGAGGATGGAAGAGCGGCCCCGATTGAGGAAGTGGTAGGTCTACGTAAGGCCTTCCCCCTAAGGTGCGACCATCACGCGAGCGATCGCGTCGCGCCATTGCGTCATGCGATCTGCAAGGCCCATGCACGCGCATGGTTTCTATACTCGGCCCATGACCGACATCGCCGCGCTGCGCAAGAGCTACGAGCTGGCGGAACTCGACGAATCGGCGTCGGCCGCCGACCCGCTGCAGCAGTTCCAGACCTGGCTCGACCAGGCGATCGCCGCCCAGCTCGCCGAGCCGAACGCGATGACGCTGGCGACGGTCGGCGCCGACGGCCGGCCCTCGACCCGGATCGTCCTGATCAAGGGCGTCGATGAGCGTGGCATCGTCTGGTATACCAACTACGAGAGCCGCAAGGGCCGCGAGCTCGCGGCCAATCCGCAGGCCGCGCTGCAGTTTCACTGGGTCGAGCTCGAGCGCGTCGTGCGCATCGAGGGCCGGGTCGAAAAGGTGAGCGAGACCGAGTCGGACGCCTACTTCGCGACCCGGCCGCTCGATTCGCGCATCGGCGCGTGGGCGTCGCCGCAGAGCGAGGTGATCGCGTCGCGCGCCACGCTGCGTCGCCAACGCGGCGCGCTACGGCGCCAAGTTCATGCTCAAGCCGCCGCGGCCGCCGCACTGGGGCGGCTTTCGCCTTCTGCCCGAGAGCTGGGAGTTCTGGCAGGGACGGAAGTCGCGCCTGCACGACCGGCTGCGCTATCGCCGCGACGGCGAGGGCTGGGTGCGCGAGCGTCTCGCCCCCTGAAGATCGCTCACGCCACTGGCTGCGAAACACGGCGACACAAGGCGCCCGAGCGCAATGGCCCTCGGCGACGAATTGCTCCGGCACAATCGCGCCGCCGCTTTCGGCCGAGGCCACACCGACGTGAACAGTTTCTTGGCGATGCACGGCATCGAGTCGTGGAAGCCGGTGATCACCGCGCTGATCCTGCCGCCTGTCCCGTTCCTCCTGCTCACGCTGATCGGCGCGCGCCTGCTGCTGCCGCGGCGCGGCCTGGGCTGGCTGGTCATCTTCTTCAGCGTCGTACTGCTCTGGCTGTCGGCATGCACCGGCGTCGCGCGGACGATCAGCCAACTTCTCCTGCCGCCGCCGGCCGCGCTCAGCTTCGACCGTGCGCGCGAATTGCGCGCCGAAGCCACCGCCAAGAAGACGGTCGCGATCGTCATCCTCGGCGCGCGGCGTCGAGCCGTTCGCGCCCGAGTACGGCGTCAGCAGCCTGCAGCGACGCCTCGCTCGAGCGCCTGCGCTACGGCGTCTGGCTCGGCGGGCAGACGGGCGCGCCGATCGCCTTCAGCGGCGGCTCGGGCTGGAGCTCAGACCGGCGCGGCGACCGAGGCACGCGTCGCCGGCAAGATCGCCGCCGAGGAATTCGGGCGGCCGATCAAGTGGCTCGAGAGCGAATCGCGCGACACGCGCGAGAACGCGGCCCGGACGATCGACCTGCTCAAGCCGGCCGGCATCACGCACATCGTCCTGGTCACGCACGGCTACCACATGGCGCGGGCGCTGCGCGCCTTCAACGAAGCGGCCGTCGGGTGCGATCCAGATCGAGCCGGCGCCGATGGGCCTGGCGCGCGGCATCGACCTGCCGAGCGCTCGACTGGCTGCCGAGCGCGCGCGGCTTTCGCGACACGCGCCAGATGCTGCGCGAGCTCGCGCGGCGGCTTCGCCGGCGCCTAGCCTGCCCGCTCGCGCACGATCCGATGGCCTGGCGCGGCACGCTCGCCCTCGACTACCGTCGCCGCGACGATCGCACCCTCGTTCACGACCGCCACGACGGCCCGCTGCGCGTGCTGAAGAGCCTCCATCCGGAGGCCGGCGTCTGCCACAGCGTGCTCGTCCACCCGCCGGGCGGCATCGTCGGCGGCGACGAGCTGGCGATCGCGATCACGCTCGCGAGCGATTGCCCATGCCCTCGTGACCACGCCAGGAGCGACGCGCTTCTATCGCAGCGCGGGCGCGACCGCGGAGCAGTCGCTGAGCGTCGACGCCGCCGCCGGCAGCAGGCTCGAGTGGCTGCCGCTCGAGGCGATCGCCTACAGCGGCTGCGAGGCCGTCAACCGGATGCGCTTCTCGCTCGCCGCCGGCGCCGAGATGATCGGCTGGGACGTGACCGCGCTCGGCCTGCCGGCGTCGGACCAGCCGTTCGTCGCCGGCCGCTTCACGCAGACGATCGAGCTGCCCGGCTGCTGGCTCGAGCACGGCACGGTGCGCGCCGCCGACGCTCGGCTGCTCGGCGCGCCGCTCGGCTGGGCCGGCGAGCGCGTGCTGGCGACGCTCTGGTTCGGCGCCGGCAGCGCCCTCGCCGCGCTCGCGCCGCAGCGCGCTGCTCGACGCGGCGCGCGAGGTGGCTCGAGGCGGACGAGCTGCACGCGACCGCTGGCGCGACCTCGCCGCACGAGAGCGTGGTCGTGCTGCGCGTTCTCGCCGGTCGGGTCGAGCCGGCGATGGCGCTGCTGAAGCGGGTCTGGAGCGCTTGGCGACCGCTCGCCTGGCAGCTGGCGGCGACGCCGCCGCGCGTCTGGTCGACCTGAGCCGCGCGCCGCGGTGGGCTCTCCGGCGCACCGTATGATCGACTCGACCTCAGCCTCTGGCACCGCTCTTGCGGTTCGCTTCGACGATGGACCTGACGCCGCGCGAGAAAGACAAGCTCCTGATCTTCACCGCCGCGCTCCTCGCCGAACGGCGGCGCGCGCGCGGATTGAAGCTCAACCATCCCGAGGCGGTGGCGCTGATCAGCGCCGCGATCATGGAAGGCGCACGCGACGGCAAGAGCGTCGCCGCGCTGATGAGCGAAGGCAAGACCGTGCTGACGCGCGCCGACGTCATGGACGGCATCGCCGAGATGATCCCCGACATCCAGGTCGAGGCCACCTTCCCCGACGGCACCAAGCTGGTCACGGTGCACCAGCCGATCGCATGAGCAGGCGCAACGGTGATCCCGGGCGAGCTGCTCGCCGCCGCCGGCGAGCACGTGCTCAATCCGGGGCGCAGGACGGCGACCGTCGTGGTGCAGAACAGCGGCGACCGGCCGATCCAGGTCGGCTCGCACTATCACTTCGCCGAGACCAACGCAGCGCTACGCTTCGATCGCGCCGCGGCGCGCGGCATGCGCCTGAACATCGCCTCGGGCACCGCGGTCCGCTTCGAGCCGGGGCAGCAACGCACGGTCGAGCTGGTCGATCTCGCTGGCGAGCGCAAGGTCTACGGCTTTCGCGGCCTGGTGCAGGGCGCACTCTGATGGCGACGATCTCGCGCCAGGCCTATGCCGAGATGTTCGGCCCGACCGTCGGCGACCGCGTCCGGCTCGCCGACACCGGCCTCATCGTCGAGGTCGAGGACGACTACACGCTGCGCGCCGGCGGCTACGGCGAGGAGGTGAAGTTCGGCGGCGGCAAGACGATCCGCGACGGCATGGGCCAGAGCCAGCGCGTCTCGGCCGAGACGGCCGACACGCGTCATCACCAACGCGCTCGTCATCGACCACTGGGGCATCGTCAAGGCCGACGTCGCGATCAAGGCCGGCCGCATCGCCGCGCTCGGCAAGGCCGGCAATCCCGACGTGCAGTCGGGCGTCGACATCGTCATCGGCCCGGGCACCGAGATCATCGCCGGCGAAGGGATGATCCTCACCGCCGGCGGCATCGATTCGCACATCCACTTCATCGCGCCGCAGCAGATCGAGGCGGCGCTCGCCAGCGGCGTGACGACGATGCTCGGCGGCGGCACCGGCCCCGCGACCGGCACCTTCGCGACCACCTGCACGCCCGGCCCGTGGCACATCCACGCGATGCTGAAGGCGGCCGAGTCGTTCCCGATGAACCTCGGCTTCATGGGCAAGGGCAACGCCAGCCTGCCCGCCGCGCTCGACGAGCAGGTCGAGGCCGGCGCCTACGGCCTGAAGCTGCACGAGGACTGGGGCACGACGCCCGCGGCGATCGACAACTGCCTCGCCGTCGCCGAGCGCCACGACGTGCAGGTGACGATCCACACCGACACGCTCAACGAATCGGGCTTCGTCGAGGACACGATCGCCGCGTTCAAGGGCCGCGCGATCGCGACCTTCCACACCGAAGGCGCGGGCGGCGGCCACGCGCCCGACATCATCAAGATGGCGGGCCTCGCGAACGTGCTGCCGTCGTCGACCAACCCGACGATGCCGTACACCGTCAACACCGTCGACGAGCACCTCGACATGCTGATGGTCTGCCACCACCTCGACCCGGCGATCGCCGAGGACCTGGCGTTCGCCGAGAGCCGGATCCGGCGCGAGACGATCGCCGCCGAGGACGTGCTGCACGACCTCGGCGTGTTCTCGATGATGTCGAGCGACAGCCAGGCGATGGGCCGGGTCGCCGAGGTCATCATCCGCACCTGGCAGACCGCCGACAAGATGAAGGCGCAGCGCGGCTGGCTCGCCCCCGAAGGCAGCGACCGCGGCGCGAAGTGCGCGAACGATTCGCGCAACGACAACTTCCGCGTCCGCCGCTACGTCGCCAAGTACACGATCAACCCGGCGATCACGCAGGGCATCGCCCACGAGGTCGGCTCGATCGAGCCCGGCAAGCTCGCCGACCTGGTGCTCTGGAAGCCGGCCTTCTTCGGCGTCAAGCCGTCGCTCGTGATCAAGGGCGGAATGATCGCGGCGGCGGCGATGGGCGACCCGAGCGCGTCGATCCCGACGCCGCAGCCGGTCCACTTCCGGCCGATGTTCGGCGCGTACGGCAAGGCGCTCGCGGTCTCGTGCGTCAACTTCGTCTCGCAGGCCGCGCTCGACGCCGGCATCGGCGACAAGCTCGGCCTGACGCGGCCGCTGGCCGCGGTGCGCAACACGCGGAAGATCGGCAAGGCCGACATGGTCCTGAACGGCGCGACGCCGACGATCGAGGTCGACGCCCAGACCTACGAGGTGCGCGCCGACGGCGTGCTGCTCACCTGCGAGCCGGCGAGCGTGCTGCCGATGGCGCAGCGCTACTTCCTGTTCTGACCGGCCCGCGCTGCACCTTGGCATTGCTTCTCGCCAGCAAGCTGATCGCCGGCGGCCGCGGCCTCGCGCCGGCGCTGGTGCGCCGCGCCGCGAGCGTCGAGCTCGACTGGGACACGCGCCAGAAGAGCCGCTTCGAGGCCGTCGACTCGAGCGGCCGGCGCGTCGCCGTCTTCCTGGCGCGCGGCCGGATCGTCCGCGGCGGCGACGTCCTCGTCGCCGAGGACGGCTCGCTGATCGCGGTCAAGGCGGCGGCGCAGGCGATCCTGGTCGTCACGGTCGGCCGCGGCGGGCGACGCGCTCGATCTGCTGCGCGCCGCGTATCACCTCGGCAATCGCCACGTGCCGCTCGAGGTGCGCGGCGATCGGCTGCAGCTCGAGCCCGACCACGTGCTGGCCGAGCTGCTGCGCCGCATGGGTCTGGAGGTCGAGGCGACGCAAGGTCCGTTCGAGCCCGAGGCCGGCGCGTACGACACCGCGTCTTCGGGCCACGGCCATGTTCATGGCAAAGAAAGCGATCACGGTCATGGCCATCGACCACGACCATGATCACCCCCATGACCACGATCGGCACGCCGATCACGAGACCTCGTGACGCCCGCCGCGCTCCTGCAGCTGATGCGCCTGGCATCGCCCAGCCTGCCGGTCGGCGGCTTCAGCTATTCCGAAGGGATCGAGTCGGCGGTCGAGACGCGACGAGTGGTGCGACGAGGCGACCGCCGAGCGCTGGCTCGTCGATCAGCTCCACCTCGGCCTCGCGCGCAGCGACCTGCCCCTCGTCGCCCGGGCGCTCGCCGCCTGGCGCGCGGCGACGACGAGCGCCATCGCGTCGCTGAACCAATGGTTCGCGACGACGCGCGAGACGCGCCGAGCTCCGCGCCAGCAGGCCGAGCAGATGGGACGCTCGCTCGCGATCTGGCTGCAACACCGCGACGCTGCCGACCCCCGCCTCGGCGCGGCTCGAAGCGCTCCGCCCCGCGCCGACCTGGCCGATCGCGTTCGCCCTCGCCGCCGCCGACAGCGAGGCGACGCCGCGCGACGTGCTCGTCGCCTTCGCCGCCGGCTGGGCCGAGAACATGGTCCAGGCGACGATGAAGGCGGTGCCGCTCGGCCAGCTCGCGGCGCAGCGGCTGCTCGTCGCGCTCTCGGCCGAGATCGTTCCGGTCGTCGATGCCGCCCTCGTCCTTCCCGCCGCCGACATGCAGGCGTTCACGCCGATGCTGGCGATCCTCTCGGCGCAGCACGAAACCCAGTACTCGCGCCTGTTCCGCTCCTGACCGCGCCGACACCATGAGCCCGCTGCACCAGATCGCGCGCCGCACGCGCCCCTTGCCGCCGCTTCGCGTCGGCGTCGGCGGGCCGGTCGGCTCGGGCAAGACGACCCTCGTCGAGATGCTCTGCAAGACGATGCGCGAGCGCTGGGACCTGGTCGTCGTCACCAACGACATCTACACCAAGGAAGACCAGCGCCTGCTGACGGTCGCCGGCGCGCTCGATGCCGATCGCATCATGGGCGTCGAGACCGGCGGCTGCCCGCACACCGCGATCCGCGAGGACGCGTCGATCAACCTCGAGGCGATCGACCGGATGCTGGAGAAGTATCCCGACGCCGACATCGTTTTCATCGAGAGCGGCGGCGACAACCTGGCCGCGACCTTCAGCCCCGAGCTTTCGGACCTGACGATCTACGTCATCGACGTCGCCGCGGGCGAGAAGATTCCGAGAAAGGGCGGCCCGGGGATCACCAAGAGCGATCTCTTCGTCATCAACAAGACCGACCTCGCGCCGCACGTCGGCGCGAACCTCGAGGTGATGCGCGCCGACACGCTCGGATGCGCGGCACCAAGCCGTTCGTGATGACCAACCTGAAGACGCGCGACGGCCTGGCCGTCGTCGTCGCCTTCATCGAGCAGCGCGGCCTATTGAAGGGCTAGCGTCGTGGCGACGACGGCCACTGCGTCGCGCCGGTCGCCGGGTCGACGATCCGCAGACGCATACGCCAGTCGGTGCAGCGAAATACCGCCGCCGACAGCAGCCGGTCGAGCAAGTCCTCGGCCGCGGGGACGATCCTGCCATCGGCGCAGACCATGTCGCCGGGCTGCTGGCGCGCCGCCGCGATCTCGGCCGGGATGCGGCCGTTGTCGCTGACCGCCATCGCCGACCACAGGATCGCCGCGAGCACCAGCGGCAGGGCGCCGATCAGCGCGGCAACACGCCAGGCGCGAC
Organism: uncultured beta proteobacterium; assembly: GCA_963766315.1. Taxonomy (GTDB): domain Bacteria; phylum Pseudomonadota; class Gammaproteobacteria; order Burkholderiales; family Burkholderiaceae_C; genus Schlegelella_A. The sequence continues at coordinate 15,645 of CAVXZM010000003.1, read as the reverse complement.
CTGCGCGTGGGGTGGTTCGGGATGGGGCGACAGGCATCGGCAGCTTGAGGGGTCGTGTTCATCATAGGGTCGGCAATTGCGCGCCCTTGCGGGCTGCCCCGCGGCTGGGACCCGGACGTGAGCAAGTGCGCAAAAGAATCGATATCTAATGTCGTTTCGATCGCTCCCGAGGACGCACCGTGAACATTCCCCGCAATACTTTTCGCGACGCGTTGCGCGAAGGGCGGCCGCAGATCGGCCTGTGGGTCGGCCTCGCCGACGCCAACGCCGCCGAAGCGCTCGCCGCGGCCGGCTACGACTGGCTGGTGCTCGACGGCGAGCACGCGCCCAACGATCCGCGCAGCGTGCTGACGCAACTGCGCGCCGTCGCCGCCTACCCCGTGCATGCCGTGGTGCGGCCGGTGCAGGGCGACGTCGCGCTGATCAAGCAATACCTCGACATCGGCGCCCAGACCCTGCTCGTGCCGATGGTCGACACTGCCAAGCAGGCCGAGCTCATGGTTCGCGCCATGCGCTACGCGCCCGAAGGCGTGCGCGGCATGGGCGCGGCGCTGGCGCGCGCCTCGCGCTGGGGCCAGGTTCCCGACTACGTCCACCTTGCCAACGAGCAAATGTGCCTGCTCGTCCAGGCCGAGACCCGACTCGCGATCGACAACCTGGCCGCGATCGCCGCGGTCGACGGCGTCGACGGCGTGTTCTTCGGCCCGGCCGACCTCTCGGCCTCGATGGGGCTGCGCGGCCAGCCCGGTCACGCCGACGTGCAGCGAACGATTCGCGACGGCATCGCCACGGTTCGCGCCGCCGGCAAGGCGCCCGGCATCCTGGTCACCGACGTGGGCCTGGCACGCCAGTACATCGATGCCGGCGCGCTGTTCGTGGCGATCGGCGTCGACACGACGCTGCTGGTGCGCGCCGCGCGCGAGCTGATCCGCAGCTTTCGCGAAGGCACGCCGCCGCCGGCGACACCGGCCTTCGTCTACTGAAGCGCCGGGCGCTCGCGGCGGGCGGCCGGCGTGAACATGCGCAGGTCGAGCTCGACTTCATCGCCCAGCCACATCGCGTGATCGGTGTGGTCCGCGTACTCGTCGCCGGTCAGGCCATGGATGAACACGGTCAAGCCATTCCGCTCGCGCTCGAGCAACGCGATCACGGCGGCGAACTGGTCGCGGTCGAACGCCAGCTGGCAGCTCCAGCGCGGATGCGGGCCGACCAGGCGCTCGTGGACGCGGCCCATCGCGACCGAGCACTCGGCGGCAACGCGCTGGCACAGGGCGCGCGCCTGCTCGACCGTGCCAGTGTCGAAATAGACGTGGGCGTGGTAGTGGTCATAGCGGTTTTCGGGGCGGCGCGACATGGCGATCGTTCCTGGAGCGGCGCGAGCCGAACCGCTATTTCAGCAGCTCGGCTGTCAGCGCCGTCAGCTGGCCCTGCCACTTCATCGTGTGACCGTTCGCGAACAGCAGCGTGCACTGGGTCGAACCGTCGCGGCCTTCGCGTTCCTCGATCTTGACGATGTAGTCGACGTTGATCGCCATCAGGGTGCCGTCGAGCGTGAGGATCGGAAATTTCTGCATGGTGGCGCCTCGGTCGATCCCGATTCTGCGCCCCGCGGCGTCGAACTCCGCCTTGCAAGCGGGCTATCGTCGAGCACGATGACCGATCCTGCCGACGAAAGTCGCTTCGAGCGCGCCAAGGAAAGCTTCTTCGCCGGCCTCGCCTGCTTCCAGAACAGCGAGTTCGCCGCGGCCGAGCGCCACTTCCTGGCCTCGCTCGACGCTGTTGCCCGGCCGGCCGTCTGACCCTGGTCAACCTAGCGGCGACGCAGCTCGAGCTGGCACGGCCGGGCGACGCCCTCGCCAGCGCCGATGCCGCCTTGCGTGCCGAGCCGGAGGGTCTCGACGCCCTGCTCCATCGCGCCACGGCGTTACTGCGGCTGGGCCGGTTCAATGAAGCCTTGCCCGCCTTCGATCGCCTGCTGGCAAGGGATGGCGACGTCGTCGAAGGCTGGTTCCGGCGCGGCCAGACGCTCGAGCGGCTCGAACGACGCGGCGAGGCGCTCGCGTCCTTCGAGCGCGTCCTCGCCATCGATCCGACGCGGTTCGATGCCTGGAGCGGCAGCGGCACGCTGCTGCGCGAGCTCGGTCGGCTCGACGAGGCCGCGCACGCTTTTCGCGAGGCACTCCGCCACGGCGCCGACCCCGATCTGCACGCCTACTACCTCGCCTCGGTGGCGGGCGGTGCAGCGCCGCCGACGGCGCCGCGCGACTATGTGCAGACCCTGTTCGACGACTATGCCGAGACCTTCGACCAGCATCTCGTCGCCGGCCTGCGCTATCGGGCCCACACCCGGCTCGTCGACGAGCTGATCGCCGTGGATCGCGGGCCCTACCGCCACGCGCTCGACCTCGGCTGCGGCACCGGACTGTGCGGCCCGCTGCTGCGGCCCTTGGCCGAGCGCCTGACCGGTCTCGACCTCGCGTCGCGCATGCTCGCCAAGGCGGCGACGCTCGGCGTCTACGACGCGTTGGTGCACGCCGATGCGGTCGACTACCTGCGCGCGCACCGATGCCCGTTTCGACCTCGTCGTGGCGACCGACGTCTTCATCTACATCGGCGACCTGGCGCCGGTGTTCGCCGCGGTGCGCGCGGCGATGGACCGCGGCGTCTTCTGCTTCACGGCCGAAGAGCTCGCGCCGGGCGACGGCGACTTCCAGCTGCTAGCCGAGCCTTCGCTACGCGCACGCCGAGGTCTCGCTGCGCCGCCTCGCCGACGCACATGGCTTCGCGCCGATCGCCATCTGCGCGCGGGCCGGTGCGCGAGGACGCGCAGCGCACGATCCCGGGACTCTTCGTCTGTCTCGAGACGCGGCCGAGCTGACGACCGCGGATCGTCCGCTGCCGACTCAGGCGCGCAGCAAGCCGGACATCGACTTCGCCGCCCCGGCCTGCGGAAACAGCGTGCGCGTCACGCGCTCCGGATCGATGCCGAAGCATTCGCCGGTGGCCGAGGCGATGAGCGCATCCATCGCGGTCGTCGGCTGCAGGTCGCGCCCCTGGAACAGCGCCGACGAGCGCCAGCCCGGGCCAGTCGGCGAGGACGCGGCCGCCCTGGACCGCGCCGCCGAGCAGCATCGCCGCCGACGCGGTGCCGTGATCGGTGCCGCCGGTGCCGTTGGCCGCGACGGTGCGACCGAACTCGGTGGCGACGAGCACCGTGGTCTCGGCCCAGGCGGCGCCGAGCCCGTCGCGCAGCGCCGCGACCATCGCGTCGAGCGCCTTGAGCTGGTTGGCCATGCGCGGCGCCTGCGCGCTGTGCGTGTCCCAGCCGCCGGTCTCGAGCATGGCGATGCGCGGGCCGTCGGGCCGCGCGAGAAAGCTCGCCGCGAGCCGGCCGAGCTCGGCCGGGTTCTGGCGCGCGCGGACCTGCCATGCCGCGCGCCTCCATCGCCGTCGACCAGAGCGCGTGCAGTTGGGCATCGTCGGCGTAGAGCTGCTGCACGCGCTGCAGCAGGTCGTCGGGTGGCTGGCGCGCCGCCGACGGCGCATAGGAAATCACCTCGGCCGGGCCACGCAGCGCCAGCGGCACGGTGGTCGCGATCGCCACCGCCTCGCCGTGCGCGCGCGGCAGCAAGCCGATCAGGCGGTTGAGCCAGCCGTCCTTGACGTCGTACGGCGCGACGCCGCCCGACTCGAGCACGTTCTGGCCGTCGAAGTGCGAGCGGTCGCGATACGGCGATGCGACGGCGTGCACGAAGAGCGCCTGCTTCGCCTGGTAGAGCTTTGCCGTTTCGACGCAGCGCCGGATGGAGCGCGAACGTGCCGTCGAGCTTCGGCGCCGCGGCGACGTCGAGCGCGAGCGCGCCGCGCAGGCGTGCATAGGCAGGATCGGCGTAGGGCACGACGATCTCGAGGCCGTCGGCGGCGCCGCGCTGGATCACGAAGACGAAGCGGCGCTCGGTCGCCGCGCGCGCGAAGACGATGCGCGGCGCGGCGATCAGGCCGCCGGCGCCGGCGGCGGCGTAGCGCAAAAACTGGCGCCGGGAATGGGCGGGCGATGCCATGGCTATCTCCTCATGAATTCGGGCGAGACGAGCAGCAGCGCGAGCGCGGTCTGCGGGCTCTCGGCGCGCGCGACCGTGAGCGTCGTCGCCTCGCCGAGCCCGCCAGGCAGCAGCTGCGGCCCGAGGGCGCGGGCGTCGAGCCCGCTGCCGGCGAGCGCGGCGAAGCGCTGCGCCAGCTCGATCCGGCGCATCAGCGCGTCGGGCGCGGCCCAGCTGGCGCCGATGTCGTCGTAGCCCGCGGGCGAGCCCGGCCGCCACGCCGGCTGGCCGAGCTGGGTCAGCATCGGCGCGATCTGCTGGCCACGCGTATCGCGCCAACCGAGCCCGCGCAGCGACGACAGCGTCCATTCCCACGGCGTCTTGAACTTCGCCGGCGCCGGATCCCAGGCCTCGGGCGATTCGATCAGGGCGCGATAGACGAGCGGAAGATCGCCGCGGCCGCGAACGAACGCATCGGCGAGCCGATCGACCAGCGCCGGCGCCGGCTCGTCGGCGCTGAAGTGGCGCGCCAGCTTGGTCGCGACGTGGCGCGCCGTCGCCGGCGCGACGGCGAGCTTGCGCAGGATCGCCTCGGCCTGCGCTTCCCCCGACGCCTCGTAGCGCTCGCCCAGCACCGAGCGCGCGCCGGGCTCGTGCAGCGTCGGCTGGAACGTGAAGCGGCCCGGAATCGCGCCCTGGCGCGCCGCGTACGTTCCCGCCGGCCCGCCGACGCTCCAGCCGGTGAGCGCGCGCGCGAGCTCGGTCACGTCGGCCTGGCCGTAGCCGCTGCGCACGCCGAGCGTGTGCAGCTCGAGCACCTCGCGCGCGAGGTTCTCGTTGAGGCCGCGGCGCCGCTCCGGGTCGACGCTGGCGGCGCGCCGGCCGCCGACGCTCTCGGGGCCGATCGAGCGCACCTGGTCGAGGTAGAGGAGCATCGCCGGATGGCGCTCGACCGCGAGCAGCATGTCCTCGAAGCGGCCGAACACGTGCGGCCGGATCGCCTCGGCCTCGAACGAGCCGGCAAGCGATCCGAGGGTCGGCTTTTCGATCGAGACCGCGAAGTGATTGGCCCAGAAGTGCACCAGGCGCTCGCCGAACGGCGCCGGCGTGACGAGCGCGCTGGCGACCCGCGCATCGACGGCCGAGCGGTAGCGGTCGCGGACTTCGGCGCCGAGCTTTTGCCGGGCGGCGAGTTCGGTTCCAGCGCTGGCCTCGCGCACCGCGCGCTGCAGCTCGCCGTAGCCGACCACCAGCGAGTCGCTCGAAGGTTGCGTCGCCCACGCCGCGGGCTGCGGCTGATAGCTCTCGAACTGGGCCCGCAGCCAGCGCTTCGGGTCGGCCGGCAACGGCTCGTCGGGACGCGCGCCGAGCCCGAAGCGGTTGAGCGCGACGGCGGCGGTCGGTGGAAATGAAGTCATGGCGGCTCCTGCGGTGCCGGTGTCGCTGGCACAGGCATTAAACGCGGTTCGGGTGGCATTCCGTCGTCAGGGTTTGGCCGATGCGGCCTCGCTCGGCGGCATGGTGCGCCGGGCCAGGCCCGCGGCGAAGGTCTGGCGCTCGGCCGGCCCGAGGGTCCGGGCGAAGTCGACGACGCTGACCTCGTAGCGCGCGCGCGTCGCCATGTCGGCCTCGCGCGTGCGCGCCAGCGCCTGCGCCAGGGCATCGGCGTCGAGCTCGGGCGCGCGCATCAGGCGCAGCACTTCCTGCCGCCCTTCGCGGGCCGTGCGGATCGGCTCGGCGACGGCGCGCCGCGCCTCGCGCAGGCCGAGGCGAAAGGCGCGCTTCTGCTCGGCCGACAGCTCGTCGGCGGCATAGCGCAGGCCGCGCGCCTGCTCGGTCGGCGCCGGCCCGGCGACGCGCTCGGTCAGCCACCAGCGCGCGGCGCCGCCGACGACGCCGCCGACGAGGAAGACGTTCAGCACCAGCGACCAGAGCAGCCAGCGCCGGCTCGGTTGCTCGCTCATTCGTCGCTCCCATCGGCGGCGAGCTCGCCGAAAGCCGTGGCGTGCGCCTGCCAGTCGATCGAGGCCGAGGGAACGGACTGGCGCAACGCGACCGAGACCAGCAGTGCGCCCGCAAGTGCGCCCGCGAGGCCGGTGAGCGTCAAGCCGGCGCCCGGCCACCAACGGCCGGGAAGCCACCACGACGGGCGCGGCTCGGCCGATGCCGGCGACGCGGCCGCGGCGACGATTCGCCGCACCAGCGCATCGCCAGGCGCCGCGAGCGCGTGGTCGTCGAGCCAGCGATCGAGCTGCGCCTCTTCGGCCAGCGACTGGCGCAGCTCGGCGGAATCGTGCGTCGCGAGCGCGCGCGCGGCCGATCGTTCGTCGTCGGGCCAGCGCTCGGGGTCGGCACCGTACGTCTGCAGCAGCGCACGGAATCGTTCGGGAGTCATGGCTTCTCCTCGGCTTGGCTCATCAGTTGGGCGCGCAAGTTGCGGCGGGCACGCGCGAGCAGGCTTTCCAGCGCCTCGATGCTGATCTCCATCAGCGCCGCTGCCTCGCCGTTGGACAGGTCCTGGTAGTACTGCAGCACCAGCGCCTCGCGCTGGCGCGTCGGCAGTCGGGCGAGCGCGTCGGCGACGCGCCGACCGCGCTCCTTGGCCTGCAGCGCTTCGTCGGGCAGCGCGGCGCCGTCGGCCGCGGCGTGCTGGGCTTCGTCGTACGGCTCGGCGTCACGACGGCGCGCGCAGCCGGTCGTGGCAGAGGTTGAGGACGACCCGGTACAGCCAGGTGTCGAAGCGCGCCCGGCCGGGCTGCCAGTCGCGCGCCTGGCGCCATGCCCGAACGAACGCCTCCTGCGCCACTTCCTCGGCTTCGCCGCGCCGGCCGAGCATTCGCTCGGCAAGGGCCAGCAGGCGCGCGAGCTTGCGCGCGACCAGCTCGCGCATCGCCTGCGGTTCGCTCCGGCCGATGCGCGCCAGCAGTTCCGCGTCGGGGTCATCGTCGTTCAATGGTCACCATGACATGCGCGCGCCGCGTGGCCGGGCGCGCCCGGCACGCTCCGCGCGGGAGTCGGCTTGCTTGAACGGAGCGACGGCGCCGAATCCGTCGCTACGGGACGACGATTTTCTGCCGCCTGCGGCGACCCGGCCGTCAAACGCCCCAGCGCAGCACCGCCGTGCGGACCGGCGCGTCCCAGAGCGCCAGCAACGCAGCGTCGACCGCGGTGACCGAGATCGAGCAACCGGCCATCTCGAGCGAAGTGACGTACGACCCGGTGAGGTGGCGCGCGACCTTGATTCCCGCGCCTTCGAGCACCTTGTGCGCGGCGCGGACCATCAGGTAGAGCTCGAGCATCGGCGTGCCGCCGAAGCCGTTGACGAGCAGGATCGTCTCCTGGCCGCGCGCCAGCGACAGGTCCTTGAGGATCGAGCCGACCAGCTCGGCGGCGATCGCGTCGGCCGTGCCGAGCTTGACCCGGCGCCGCCCCGGCTCGCCGTGGATGCCGACGCCCATCTCCATCTCGTCGTTGCCGATCTGGAACGTCGGCTTGCCCGCCGCTGGAACGGTGCACGACGTCAGCGCGACGCCCATCGACGCGGTCGCCTTGTTGACGCTGTCGCCGAGCGCCTTCAGCGCCACCAGGCCGTCGCCGCGCTCGGCTCGCGGCGCCGACGATCTTCTCGACCACGAGCGTGCCGGCGACGCCGCGCCGGCCGGTGGTGTAGGTCGAGTTCTCGACCGCGACGTCGTCGTTGACGATGACCGTCGCGTTGTCGCTGGTCAGCATCTCGGCGGCCATCTGGAAATTCATCATGTCGCCGGAATAGTTCTTGACGATGAAGAGCGTTCCGGCGCCGCCGTCGACCGCCTCGGCGGCGGCGAGCATCTGGTCGGGCGTCGGCGAGGTGAAGACCTGGCCCGGGCAGGCGGCGTCGAGCATGCCGTGGCCGACGAAGCCGGCGTGCAGCGGCTCGTGGCCCGAGCCGCCGCCCGAGATCAGCGCCACCTTGCCCGGCTTGAGGTTCTTTCGGCGAACGAACTTGCGCTCGGCGCCGAGGCTGACGATGTCGGCGTGGGCAACGGCGAAGCCGTCGAGCGATTCGGCGAGGACGTCGTCGACGTCGTTGATGAGCTTCTTCATGGACACCTCGGGAAGGACGTTTCGCGCCTCAAAGACTGTCGCAGATCGCGGCGATGATCAAGGCCATCGAGCGCGACCCCGGATCGACGTGGCCGAGCGCGCGATCGCCGAGGAACGAGGCGCGGCCGCGGCTCGCCGCCATCGTGGCCGTCGCCGCGGCGCTGTCGAGCGCGCACTGGCGCACGCGTGCCTTGAGGTCGGCGTCGTCGGCCGCGCCGTCGGCGAGCACTTGCCGGACCGGATCGAGCACGTCGAGCAGCGTCTTCTGGCCGACCTCGGCCTTGCCGAGCCGGGTCAGTGCAGCGATCCCGGCGGCGATGGCGGCGGCAAGGTCGGCCGGCTTCGGCTCGGCCGGCAGCTCCTTGGCGAGGGTCACCAGCAGCGTGCCGAAGACCGGGCCGGACGAGCCGCCGATCGTCGCCATGCAGGTCGTCCCTGCTGCCTTGAGCGCGTCGTTGAGCGGGGCGGACGACTTGCGCCAGTCGTCGAGCCTGGCCTGGATCGCGAGCGCGCCGCGCTTCATGTTCAGGCCGTGGTCGCCGTCGCCGATGGCGCTGTCGAGCTCGGTCAGCTCGTCGACGTGCGCGACCAGCGTCTCGGTAGCGGCGCGGATCAGCGACAGGTGGTCCATGGGGCGGGCTCCAGAGGGTGCATTCGTGGGGCCGCTCAGGCAGCGACGCGACGCCCGGTGGCGTCGAACCAGAGCGGTCGGCCGAGCTCGACGCCGACCTCGCTTCCCGGCTCGACCGAGCCGCGCGCCGGCGCGGCACTGATCAGCTCGGCGCCGCTGTCGGCGAGCGCGAGGTGGACCAGGCGCTGGTCGCTCAGGATCTCGATCCGGCGCACGGTCGCGCGCAGCGCGGGCAGCGCGACCACCGGCGTGGCATGGACGTGCAGGTGCTCGGCGCGAACGCCGACGGTGACGGCATCGCGCGGCGCCGGCAGCGCGCCGAGCGCGCTGCGCGCGACCAGGTTGATGCGCGGCGAACCGAGCCGCGAGGCGACGGCGCTCGTCTGGGGGTCTTCGTAGATCTGGCGCGGGCTGCCGACCTGCGCCAGCCGCCCGTGGTCGAGAACGCCGATGCGCGTTGCCAGCGTCAGCGCCTCGGTCTGGTCGTGGGTGACGTAGAGCATGGTCGCGCCGAGGTCGTGCTGGATCCGCTTCAACTCGAGGCGCAAGTCGTTGCGCAGCTTGGCGTCGAGGGAAGACAGCGGCTCGTCCATCAGTGTCACCGCGGGCTCCCGCACCAGCGCGCGGCCGATCGCGACGCGCTGCATCTGCCCGCCCGACAGGCGCGTCGCCGGGCTGGCGAGCTTGTCCTCGATGCGCAGCAGGCGCGCGATCTCGGTCACCTTCTCGCGCACCTTCGCTTCCGGGGTCCGGCGCAGCGGCGAGCGCAGCGGAAACGCGAGGTTGTCGTAGACGCTCAGGTGCGGGTAGAGCGAATACTGCTGGAACACGAAGGTGACGTCGCGCAGCGCCGGCGCGGTCCGGGTGACGTCCGCGCCGCCGATGAAGACGCTGCCGTGGTCGGGCGTCTCGAGGCCGGCCACCAGGCGCAGCGTCGTCGTCTTGCCGGCGCCGCTCGGGCCGAGCAGGACGATGAACTCGCCGCTGGCGATCTCAAGCGAGAGCTCGTCGACCGCCGCCACCGCGCCGAAGCGCTTGCCGACGCGGGCGAGGCGCAGCTCAGCCATGAGGTGCCTCGCGTCGAAGCGCCAACGCACGGCCGCTCGCCTGGTCGAACAGCGAGACCGCGGCCGCGTCGAACGCCAGGCCGACGTGCGCGCCGCGCTCGGCGCGGGTCTCGGGGCCGACCTTGGCGCGCAGGGTCGATCCGACCGCGGTCGTCACGGTCACGATCTGGCTGTGGCCGAGGTACTCGCTGCCGAGGACCTCGGCGCGCAGGTGCGAACGCTCGTCGAAGCGGACGTGCTCGGGGCGAACGCCGCAAAGCAGCGCCGCACCGGCGACGCCCTGGGCAAACGGTGGCACCGGCACGCGCGCTTCGCCGATCCGGACCTCGGCGGCGCCGGCTTCGTAGGCGCCGGCGAACGGGATGAAGTTCATCGCCGGCGCGCCGATGAAGTCGGCGACGAACACCGAGGCCGGCCGGTCGTAGACGTCCTGCGGCGCGCCGAGCTGCTCGATCACGCCGCCGTTCATGATCGCGATCGTGTCGGCCATCGCCATCGCTTCCATCTGGTCGTGGGTAACGTAGACCATGGTCGCCTTGAGGCGGTCGTGCAGCGCGCGCAGCTCGCCGCACATCAGCTCGCGGAACTCGGAGTCGAGCGCGCCGAGCGGCTCGTCCATCATGAAGGCGAGCGGCTGGCGCACGATCGCGCGGCCGAGCGCGACGCGCTGCCGGTCGCCGCTCGAGAGCGCCGAGACCGGATGATCGAGCAGGCGCGTGATCTGCAGGATGCGCGCCGCCTCGTCGACCTTCTGCGCGATCTCCCTGCGCGGCATGCCCTGCGCGACCAGCGGGAAGGCGATGTTCTTGCGCACGTTCAGGTGCGGATAGAGCGCGAACAGCTGGAACACGAAGGCGATGTCGCGCTGCGAGGCGCGCTTCCAGGTGACGTCTTCGCCGCCGAGGAAGATCTGGCCGCGCGTCGGCAGCTCGAGGCCGGCGATCATGCGCAGAGTCGTCGTCTTGCCGCAGCCCGAAGGGCCGAGCAGGCAGAAGAACTCGCCGTCCTTGACGGTGAAGGTCGAGTCCTTGACCGCGACGAAGTCGGCGAAGGCCTTGTGCAGGTTCTCGACGCGGATCTCGGCCATGTCGCGTCGTCTCCTAGCGGGGAAACTTGGAGACGATCGTGAACAGGGCGACGCCGGCGAGCGTCGTCACGAACGACCAGGTGTAGAGGACGAGCGCGAACGGCTGCAGCATCATCGCGATGCCGAGGGCGATCACGAGCGCGGCCGCCATCTCGAGCGGGCCACGGCGCAGCCACCGCGGCCAGCGCGGATGGGCGTCGGCCGCAGGCGACGTGGCGTCGTCGTCGATCGTCATTTGCGCACTGCGCCGAAGGTGATGCCGCGCAGCAGGTGCTTGCGAAGCAGCACCGTGAAGACCAGGATCGGCACCAGGAAGAGCGTCGTTCCGGCGGCGACCGCGGGCCAGTCCTGCCCGCCCTCGCCGATGATGATCGGGATGAACGGCGGCGCGGTCTGCGCCTCGCCGCTCGTCAGCAGTACCGCGAACGCGTACTCGTTCCAGGCGAAGATCAGGCAGAAGATCGCGGTCGCGACGATGCCGGTCGCGGCCTGCGGCAGCACCACCTTGCGAAACGCCTGCAGCCGCGTGTAGCCGTCGACCATCGCCGCGTCCTCGTACTCGCGCGGGATCTCGTCGATGAAGCCCTTCAGCAGCCAGACCGCGAGCGAGACGTTGACGGCGCTGTAGAGCAGGATCATGCCGAGCTTGGTATCCGACAGACCGAGCTCGCGGTACATCAGGTAGATCGGGATCGCGACCGCGATCGGCGGCATCATCCGCGTCGACAGGATGAAGAACATCAGGTCGTCCTTGCCCGGCACCTTGAAGCGCGAGAACGCGTACGCGGCCATCACGCCGAGGCCGACCGAGAGCAGCGTCGAGCCGCCGGCGATGAGCAGCGAGTTGAGAAAGCGCGGCAGGTAGTTCGAGCGGCTGACGACGACCATGCTGTTCTTCCGCGCCAGGCTGTCGCACATGTCGGTCGCCGGCGGCAGGCGTCTTGATGTATTCCTCGGTCTGGCGCGAGCGCGTCGTGAAGAGATTGCAGTAGCCCTCGAGCGACGGCTCGAACACGACCTTGGGCGGATAGCTGATCGAGTCGGGCGGGCTCTTGATGCTGGTCAGCAGGATCCAGCCGAGCGGCACCAGCGTGACGAAGGCATAAAGGATCACGACCGTCATCGCCAGCCATTTGGCGGCCGCCGTCGGCTCGACGACGGAATGGGCGGTGCTCAGGCCGATGCGCATCGCGCTAGCGGTTCTTCACCGCGTTGAGGGCCTTGACGTAGATGTTGGCCAGACCGAACACCGCGACGAACAGGATGATCGCCAACGCCGACGAGTAGCCGGTGCGCCACTTCTCGAACGCCTCGCGCTTGAGCGTGATCGAGACCACCTCGGTGGTCGAACCCGGGCCGCCGTTGGTAAGCAGGTTCACGAGGTCGAACATCTTGAAGTTCTCGATGCCGCGAAACAGCACCGCGAGCATGATGAACGGCAGCACCATCGGCAGCGTGATGCTCCAGAACTGGCGCCAGGCCGAGGCGCGATCGACCTCGGCCGCCTCGTAGATGTAGTCGGGAATGCTGCGCAGCCCGGCGAGGCAGATCAGCATCACGTAGGGCGTCCACATCCAGGTGTCGACGATGACGATCGCCCAGGGCGCAAGCTTCACCGAGCCGAGCATCTCGAAGCTCGACGGCGGGATGCCGGTGAAGAACGACACCGCGTAGTTGAACAGGCCGATCTGCGGCTGGTAGATGAAGGCCCAGAAGTTTCCGACCACCGCCGGCGACAGCATCATCGGGATCAGGATCAGCGTCGTCCAGAAGCCGTGGCCGCGGAACTTGCGGTCGATCAGGTAGGCGAGGCCGAAGCCGATCAGCGTCTGCAGCGTGATGGTCCAGAACAGGAAGTGCGCCGTCGCCTGCATCGGCCCCCAGATGTCGGGGTCGGTCAGGATCGAGACGTAGTTGTCGATGCCGACGCCGAGCACCTCGGCGTTGGGGCGGTTGGCGCGAAAGTTGGTGAACGAGAGGCGGATCGTCCAGATCAGCGGGAAGACGTTGATCGCCAGCAGCAGCAGCATCGTCGGCGCGATGAAGAGCCAGGCGATCGCCCGGTCGGAGAGACCGCGCATGCGGCGCTGCAGAGGCGCGGGCGTCGCTTCGGCGACGCGAACGGCGAGATGATCGGCGGCTCCCATCGCGCGCTACTGGCGGTCCTTGTCGTCCATCGTTCGGCCGGCAGGCGACGGCCGGCGCTCCTCTGAGCGCCGGCCGATCCCGTCAACGGCTCACTTCAGCTTGCCGTCTTCCTTGAACACCTTCTTCCAGTCGGCGAGCAGGCCGTCGAGCGCTTCCTTGGCCGTGCCCTTGTCGGCGACGACGAAGTCGTGGATGCGCTTCTGCTCGGCGAGCAACAGCTGGGCATAGCTAGGCTCGGCCCAGAAGTCGACCACCTGGTCCATCGCCGTCAGGAACTCGCCGGCGAACGGCGCGCTGGCCTTGAAGCCGGCGTCCTGCAGCACCGCCTTGTGGCACGAATAGCCGCCGAGCGCCCACCACTTCTTCTGCACGTCGGGCGACGCGAACCACTTGATGTACTCGAGCGCTTCGGCACGGTTGGGCGAATACGCGACCACCGAGATGCCCTGGCCGCCGAGCTGCGAGCCCTTGCCCTTCGGCCCGGCCGGATTGACGAAGAAGCCGATCTTGTCGCCGCCGACGTTCGGGTCCTTGTAGAGGCCCGGGAAGAAGGCGAACCAGTTCATCATCATCGCCACCTGGCCCGACTTGAACGCGTCCAGGCCTTCGCCCATGTACGAGTTGGTCAGCCCGGGCGGCGTGCAGCACTTGTAGAGCTCCTTGTAGAACTCGAGGCCCTTGACCGCGTCGGCGCCATTGACGTAAGCCGTCCATCGCGTAGTGCTTCTTCGGGTCCTCGTACTTGAAGCCGTACGGGTAGAGGACGTTGCTCACGCCCATCGTGATGCCTTCGGAGCCGCGCTCGGTGAAGAGGTAGGTGCCGTAGACCTTCTTGCCGTCGATCGTGCGGCGTGAAGAACTCGGCCACCTGCTTGAAATCGGCCCAGGTCTTCGGCGCCTCGAGCTCGCGGTTGTATTTCTTCTTGAACTCGGCGCTGCAGCTCGGGCCGGGCGAACCAGTCCTTGCGATAGGTCCAGCCGAGCGCGTCGCCCATCGCCGGCAGCGCCCAGTAGTTCGGCGTGCCCTTGGGCCACTCCGAATAGCCGAGCACCGTCGCCGGCATGAAGTCGCTCATCTTGATTCCTTCCTTGGCGAAGAAATCGTTCAGCTTCACGTAGTGGCCGCTCTCGGCCGCGCCGCCGATCCACTGGCTGTCGCCGATGATCAGGTCGCACAGCTTGCCCTTCGAGTTGAGCTCGTTGAGCATCCGGTCGGCGAAGTTCGGCCAGGGCACGAACTCGAACTTCATGTTGACCTTGGTCTTGGCGGTGAAGTCCTTGCTCAGCTCGACCAGCGCGTTCGCCGGGTCCCAGGCGGCCCAGCAGAGCGTGATCGTCTTGCCCTGGGCCTGCGCAGCGCCGCTGCCCAGCCCCAGAACGCCGGCCGCCGCGATCGCCGCGAGGGCGGGCAGCTTCTTGAAGATCGCTTTCATCTCGATGTCTCCCTTCGTTGCAGGTCCAGGCACACATATCCGCCGGCCGCCTTCCCGCTCATTGCAGGTTCTCGGCCGTCAGGATCTCCACCCGCGGCTGCACCACGTTGAGTGCTCCGCGAACGTTCTCGCACAGCGCGCGCAACACGCGCGCCGCGGCGCCGACGCAGTAGTGGATGTCCTGCGTCAACAGATAGGCGAAGCTGCCGTTGCTGAGCAGCGAGCGATGCTGGTCGGTCAGGTCGTGCGCGGCCATCGCGACGACGTCGGCGAGGCCGGCGTCGGCGAGCGCGCGCGCCAGCCCGGCGCTGCCCGAGCCGACGTTGTAGAGGCCGGCGACGCGCGTCGGGTCGACGCTCTTTTGCAGGAAGCGCGCGAGCGCGCGCCGCGTCGCCGCGTCGCCGGCCGGCAGGTCGGGCATGCGCAGCATGCGCAGCGTCGGGAAGCGCTCCTCGACCACCTGGGCGAAGCCGATCCGGCGCTCGATCTCGGCCGACAGGCGCGTCGCCTGCGAGGCGAGCAGCAGCGTGTCGCGCGGCGAGCCGCTCGCCATGCGCCCGAGCAGCAGCCCGGCGGTGCGGCCGGCGGCGCGGCTGTCGGCGCCGACGTGGGTCTCGCGCATCGAGCCGGCGACGTCGGAAAAGAGCGTCACGACGTGCACGCCCGAGCGCACCAGCTCGTTGATCGCGAGCTTGACCGGCGGCAGGTCGGGCGCCATCAGCGCCACGCCTTCGCACTCGGCGACCTGCGCCAGGCTGGCGGCGAACTGGTCGCCGTCGGCGGCGTCGAGGCGGTACGTGACCTCGGTGATGTGCTGGTGGCGGAAGTCGCCCGCCGACTGCGCGATCTGGCGATCGACGAGCTCGAGGAACGGCGTGTCGTCGGCCGGCAGGACGAAGGCGAAGCGCAGGTTGGCGTCGCGCCGCGGCCGGCCGCGCTGCGGCGGCGTGCCGATCTCGGCGACCACCTGCAGCACGCGCATGCACCGTGTCGGCGTTGACGCCGGGGCGCTTGTTGAGGACGCGATCGACCGTCGCCGTGCCGACGCCGGCGCGGGCGGCGATTTCAGCGATGGTGGCCGTGGACGACGACATTCGGCATCAGGGTGGATGCCGGCAGTCTTATCGCATCGGAAAATAAATCAATCAGGGTT
>CAVXZM010000002.1:0-25246 GCA_963766315.1 uncultured beta proteobacterium | reverse complement strand
CGTCGCTCTTGCTTGGTGCGGCGCGCTCCCTGGCCAGCGCATCCTTCGCGCTCGCCCGGCTGCCGTCGGCGGCGTCGGCGAGCTTGGCTTCACGTCTGGCTTGCGCTCGCGCCGGGGCAGTCGCTGCGGCGGTCGCATCGACGGGTGCGGGCGGTGTCGCTGCGGTCGTTGGGGCGGCGCCGCTTGCCGTCGGCGCCGCGGGGGCTGCGGGTGTCACGGCCACGGGGGCGCGCGTCGCTCTGCTGCGCTCGAGCGCCGGCGCGCCCGGCGACGTCTCGTCCATCGGCCGGTCCCACCACATCAAGCCAACCAGGGTTGCTGCCATGATGCTGGCGAAGCCCGCCGCCACCGGCGGGCGCGCGAGCCACGCCCAGAGCGCGAGCAGCGGATTCGCCGCATCAATCGCGCGACGCGCCACCGCGGCCGTCGTCGGTCGCGCCGCGGCCGCGCGCGCTTCGGCGAGGATCGCCGCACGGACCACGCTCGGTGGCGCCGCGCCGGAATCGGGCGCGTGGCGCAGCGCTTCGCGCAGCCAGGCGTCGCGCTCGCTGCCCTCGGTCACAGCTTTCCGCCTTGCACCGGCTCGAGATAGGCGCCCATGCACGTGCGCAGCTTCGACATGGCATAGCGCAGCCGCGTCTTGGCGGTCTCGAAACCGACCTCGAGCGCGTGCGCGACCTCGTCGAGGCTAAGGCCGTCGTCGTGATGGAGCAGGAAGGTGCTGCGCTGCGGCAGGGGCAGCTGCTCGAGACAGTCGAGCAGCTTCTCACCGGCGCGGCGCCAGAACGCGAGTTCCTCGCCTTGCGGCGCGGCGCCCGCCGGCGCGGGCCAGTGCTGCCACGCCACCGCTTCGGGCTGCCAGGGCTCGTCGCCGTCGCCCTCGAATGCGTCGACCGAGACCTCGCGGCCGCTCTTGCGCAAGAGGTCGATCACCCGGTGGTGCGCGAGCGTGAAGAGCCAGGTGCGGAACGCCGCACCTTGCGGCTGCCAGCGCTCGCGCGCGTTGACGACGCGCAGCCAGGTGTCCTGGAACACCTCGTCGGTCTGCGCCGACAGCGTCGGGCCCAGGAGACGTCGGACAAAGCGGTAGAGCGCTGTCTGGTGGCGCGCATAGAGCTGCTCGAACGCGGCCACGTCGCCATTCGCGTAGGCCGTCATCAGCGCGTCATCGTCCGGGTCGATGCTGGCCATGGCGAAGGGAAGTGAGCCTCATCGGAGTGATACGGTGGACACAAGCGAACAGGGTGATCCGCGCGTTGCGGCCCTTCTTGATCACGAGGCGGCGCATAGTCGAGTTTCGCTGCCGTGCCCTGACCGATACACGCAGCACCGCGACGGCGCGGTATTTCGCCTCGAAGGCTCGAAACGCGTGCATCCATGGCGACATCTGGCCGTTTTCCCGTCCGTCAGCCGGGCCCGGATATTGCGTATAAACACCTAGACGCTGCGGGGGCTTTTGAGCTAACGCACGGCTCCCCTCACTTCCACGTCCCCTAACCTACCCATCCACCCCTCCACTTCACCCCCAGCCATGAAAAAGCTCAGTTCACTGATCGCCATGGCGGCGGTCGCCGCAAGCGCACACGCGCAGGTCACGTTCTCCGGCGGGACCGACGTGACCTCCCTTTCCGGCTACAACCCGAACGGCCCGGCCGCTTCACTCGTTGCGCCAGGCGGCAAGGACAACGCCACCATCAGCACGACCGCGGGCTTGCTGACGGCAACCTTCCTCGGCTTCGAGGCGATCGACAGCAGCACCTTCACCTTCGGCACGGCCGGGTCGCTCAGCAACTTGGGTCCGGTCGGCGCGACGATCTCGGGGCTGGTGTCTGCGGGTAGCCTGGGCTTCACGTTCGCCGATCTCGCCATGTTGACCTCGGTCGGCAACGGCGGAAACCCCGGGAGTCCCTTCACGTCCTACGCCGTACTGGGTTCGTTCGCGGGAACCGTCTTCACGCCCTTCACCCTGGGCGGCCTGTACGACGTGATCATCGCCTTCAACGACGGCCTGCGAGTGGACGGCGACTACGACGACATGGTCGTGGGCCTGAAACTCCCGGTGCCGGAACCGGAGAGGCTCCTATTGATGCTGGCAGGTGTCGGCGCGCTTGCCTACGTCGTACGTCGCCGCGGCGGTCGCCGGATGCCCGGCGCCTGAGACGGTCGAGCGCCGTTCTGATTGAAGCGTCGGGGTCGCCGCCGCTTCACGATCGGCCGAGCACGCGAAGGATCTCTTCGCCATACGCGTCGAGCTTGCGCGCGCCGACGCCGCTGATGCCGCCCAGCGCGGCGAGCGAATCGGGTCGCAGATCGGCCATCTCGGCAAGCGTGGCGTCGTGGAAGACGACGTACGCCGGCAGGTTGTGGGCACGCGCGACCTCGGCGCGCCACGCTTTCAACGCGGCGAAGCGCTCGAGCGCGTCGGCGTCGAGCGGACGCGGCGGTGGCTTGGCGGCGCCGCCGCGACCCGCGCGCGAACGCGCGCCCTTGCCGCGTGCCGTCGCCGCGCTCGCCTCGCGAAGCAGGAGCGTCACCTCGCCGCGCAACACCTCGCGCGAGGTCTCGGTCAAGGCCAGCGTGTTGTAGCTGCTCTCGCTCTGCAGGTGGCCGAGGGCGATCAGCTGGCGCAGCACGGCGCGCCACTGCGTCTCGCTGATCGCCGCGCCGACGCCGAAGGTGCTCAGCCGCTCGTGGCCGAACTGGGCGACCTTCTCGGTCGCCTTGCCGCGCAGCACGTCGATCAGGTGGCCGGCGCCGAAGCGTTGGCCACCTGCCTGCTGGAAGCGGTAGACGCCCGACAGCGCCATGCGCGAGGCTTCGGTCGCGTCCCACGTCGCCGGCGCGCTGCGGCAGTTGTCACAGGCGTTCTGATAGGGGGCGCACGGCGCGCTCGCCTCGTCGAAATAGGCGAGCAGGCGCACGCGCCGGCAGTCGTGCGCTTCGGCCAGCACCAGCAGGGCGTCGAGCTTGCCGCGTTGCGAGCGCTTGAACTCCTCGCCGGCCGGGCTCTCGTCGATCATCCGCCGCTGGTTGACGACATCGGCCAGCCCGTACGCCATCCAGGCGTCGGCCGGCAGCCCGTCGCGGCCGGCGCGGCCAGTCTCCTGGTAGTAGCCCTCGATGTTCTTCGGCAGGTCGAGGTGCGCGACGAAGCGCACGTCGGGTTTGTCGATGCCCATGCCGAAGGCGATCGTCGCGACCATGACGATGCCGTCCTCGCGCACGAACCGGTTCTGGTGGCGCTGACGCACGTCGGCGTCGAGCCCGGCGTGGTACGGCAGGGCGCTGATGCCTTCGTTGTTCAGCCAGGCGGCGGTCTCGTCGACTTTTTTGCGCGACTGGCAATAGACGATGCCGGCGTCGCCGGCGTGCTCGTCGCGCAGGAACGCCAGCAGCTGCGCCCGCGCTTCGTCCTTCTCGACCACCGCGTAGCGGATGTTCGGCCGGTCGAAGCTGCTGATGAAGACGCGCGCCGCGCCGAGCTCGAGGCGCTCGACGATGTCGGCGCGGGTGAGCGCGTCGGCAGTCGCGGTCAAGGCGATGCGCGGCACGCCGGGAAAGCGTTCGTGCAGCACCGAAAGCTTGAGGTAGTCCTCGCGGAAGTCGTGGCCCCACTGGCTGACGCAGTGCGCCTCGTCGATCGCGAACATCGACAGCAAGCCGCGCTCGTGGAGCGAGTCGAGCTGCGCCAGCATGCGCGGCGTGGCGATGCGCTCGGGCGCGGCGTAGAGCAGGACCAGGCGGCCGCTCATCATCTCGCGCTCGATTCGCACCGCGGCCTCGCCGTCGAGCGTCGAGTTGAGAAAGGCGGCGTGGACGCCCGCTTCCTCGAGTGCGCCGACCTGGTCGTGCATCAGCGCGATCAGCGGGCTGACGACGACGGCGACGCCGTGGCCGGCGCGATGGCGAACGATCGCCGGCACCTGGTAGCACAGGCTCTTGCCGCCGCCGGTCGGCATCAGCACCAGCGCGTCGCCGCCGCTGGCGACGTGGTCGATGATCTCTTCCTGCGGGCCGCGGAACTCGGCGTAGCCGAAGACCTCGCCGAGCACCTCGCGCGCGGCGACGGCAGTGGTCGTGGGGACGGCGAAGGTTGCAAGGCTCATGACCGGACCACTGTAAGCGACGGCCGCGATCGGGGCCGCCGCCGTCGGAGGGACTTCCCAAGAGGGGACGCGGCGACCAGGGGTGCGCCGCATAATCTTCCCGATCCCCCGTAAAGCAAGGAGCCGCCCATGGCCTCGGTCAACAAAGTCATCATCGTCGGCAATCTCGGGCGCGACCCCGAGGTGCGCTACACGCCCAACGGCAGCGCGGTCTGCAACGTCAGCGTCGCGACGACGCGCAGCTGGAAGAACAAGGAATCGGGCGACAAGTCCGAAGAGACCGAATGGCACCGCGTCGTCTTCTACGACAAGCTTGCCGAGATCGCCGGCGAGTACCTGAAGAAGGGCCGCTCGGTCTACGTCGAGGGTCGCCTGAAGACGCGCAAGTGGACCGACAAGGACGGGGTCGAGAAGTACACCACCGAGATCGTCGCCACCGACATGCAGATGCTCGGCAGCCGGGAAGGCATGGGCGGCGGTGCGCCGGCGGGCGACGACGGCGGCGGCTACGAGCGCGCTGCGCCGGCGGCGCGACCGGCCGGGGCGGCCGCGAACCGTCCGGCGGCGAAGTCGTCGGGCTTCAGCGACATGGACGACGACATTCCGTTCTGAGCGAGATCACGAGCGCGCGTCAGCGCGCTGCCGCGCCGCGATAGCGGCTCACCTCGAGCGTCGAGACCGGCGCACCGCGCTGCCCCCAAGACGTGCGCACATGGGTGAGCACGTCGGCGACATCCTGGTCCGATAGCACGGTCGCGAACGGCGGCATGCCGAATGGGCGCGGGTTGCCCGCGGTCACCGGCAGGAAGCCGCCCTGGCGAACCATGTGGACCAGATTCGCGGGCGACGACAGGACCACGGCGCGATTGCCCGCAAGCCTCGGGTAGGCGCCGGCGACGCCGGCGCCATCATCGCCGTGACACGCGGCGCAGTGCGTCTTGTAGAGATCGGCGCCGCGCTCGTTGGCACTCGTCGTGGTCGCCGCCGAGGGTGCCGACGTCGCCGTGGCCGGCGGCAACGAGCGCAGGTAGGTCGCCATCGCGGCGAGGTCGCCGCCGCTCAGGTACTGGGTCGAGCGTGCGACCACCTCGGCCATCGGACCCTGGGTCGAGCCGAGCGCCGAGATGCCGTTCTTGAGCAACGCCACGACCTCGGCCTCGGGCCACTCGCCGACGCCGGCCTCGGCGTTGTCCTTGAGCGAAGGCGCGTACCAGTTCTGGATCGGGATGAGGCCGCCCGCGAGGTCGAGCGGACCGGCGGTCGCGCCGAAGACATTGCGCTGCGAGTGGCAGGCATTGCAGTGGCCGAGCGTCTCGACCAGGTAGGCGCCGCGGTTCCATTGCGGCGTCCGGCCGGCGTCGCCTTCGAAGCGCGCCGGGCGAAAGAACAGCGCGCGCCAGACCGCGAGCGCGGCCGGCTGGTCGAACGGAAAGGCGAGCGCATGCGGCTTGCTGGCCTTGGCCACCGGTGCCAGGCTCCTCAGGTAGGCGAACATCGCATCGGCGTCGGCACGCGCGAGACGCGTGTAATTGGGATACGGAAACGCCGGGTAGAGCAAGCGGCCATCGCGGGCGCGGCCGTTGTGCAGGGCGCGCCAGAAGTCGTCGCTGTTCCACGCGCCGAGGCCGGTTGCGACGTCGGGTGTCAGGTTGGGCGCGTGAACGATGCCGAACGGCGTTTCGATCGCACGGCCACCGGCATAGGGCGCAGCGCCGGCCTCGGTGTGGCAGCCGAAGCAGCTGCCGGCGCGGACGAGGTATTCGCCGCGGGCGACGAGCTCGGGCGTGGCCTCGGCGGCCGCCGTCTTCGATTCGTCGAGCGCGTCGTCGCGATTGAGCCAGGCGACCGTCGCCGCTGCGAACAGCAAGGTCGCGGCGCCGGCCGCGCCGGCGATCCTCGCTGCCTTAGCGAGCGTCATCGCGTCGCTCCCGGCATGGCGCCGGCGCGGGCGTCGTCGACGCCGCCGCAAGCGATCGGCAGCGCCCCAGGCGGCCCGGAAGCGGCGCTCGCGTGCGCGGGCACGGGCTGCGCCGCGAGCCAGGCCGAGACCGCGCCGATGTCGGCGGGCGTCAGTCGCGTCGCGACCTGCGCCATGCAGTCGGGCGGCGTTGCCTTGCGCTTGCCGGTCTTCCAGGCACCGAGCTGCGCATTGACGTAGTCGCGAGGCAGGCCGAGCAGGCCGGGAATGAACGGCGCCCGGCCGGTCATCGCCACGCCATGACAGTCGTTGCACGCCGGGATGGCGCGCCCCGGGTCGCCGCGTCGCACCAGCGCTTCGCCGGCGGCAAGAACCGTTGCCGGTTCGGCGGGTGCGAGCGGCGGCGGGTAAGGCAGGTCGAGCGCGGCGAAGTGCTCGGCGATCTCGCGCAGATAGGCGTCGTCGAGCAACCCGAGCAGACCGCCCATCAGCTCGTAGTGACGCCGCTCGTCGCGAAAGTTGCGCAGCTGGTTGAAGAGATAGCCGGCCGGCTTGCCGGCGATGCGCGGGTAGTAGCCGTCGGCTGCGGCGCGGCCCTCACGGCCATGACAGCCGGTGCAAGCAAGGACGCGCTGTGCGATCGTGTCCTCGAAGGGCGCGGCCTCGGCCGCGTGCGGCGCCGCCAGGCTGGCCAGCACGAGCGCGCAAGCCGCGAACGCAGCGCGGTTCAAACCTTGCCGCCGGGCGTGCTCACTTCGGCGGCGAGCGCGCTGTCGCCGCCCTCGCGTAGCAGGCCGGCGACGACGCCGGCGCGGTCGGCGGCAGGCCGGTTCTGGCTCACCTTCCATTTGCCGGTGAGCGACGTCAGCTCGATCTCGATGCCGACGATTGCGCGCAGCATGGTCTCGATGTAATCGGCCGGCGCGTCGCTCACCGCCCACGGCGCCGTGCGCTCGCCCTCGTGGCGTTCGGTCAGCCGGGTGACGAAGGCGCGCAGCCACTCGGGATCGTCGATCGGCCGCAACGCACCGCGCGCCTGCACCATCACATAGTTCCAGGTCGGGACGACCTTGCCATGCTCGGCCTTGCTCGGGTACCAGCCCGGCGAGACGTAGCCTTGCGGCCCTTGAAACACGACCAGCGAGTCGACGTCGCCGCGTGCCGTCTGCCAGAGCGGGTTGGCGCGCGCGACGTGCCCGCGCAGCACGCCCGGCGTGCCGGCATCGCTGCGGTCGAGAACGAAAGGGATGCTGTTGGCGTCGATCCCGCCGTCGCGGTTCTGGGTGACGAGCAGGCCGAACGGGTGCGACCGGATCAGCGTCGCCAGTACCTCGGGACGAGATTCGGCGAAGTGGGCGGGCAAGTACATCGTCGAACGGCGCAGCGGGTGCGCCAAGTATCTCCTGCCCGCCGGTCGGACGGCAGGGGAGGCCCGCGCGCCAACGCTAGGGTTTGCGGCGGACGTTCAGGTTGTTGCCGCCGCGCGTCGCCGAGCTGCCATCACTGCTGATCGGGCCGGCAGTGCCGGTGCCGCCGACCAGCGGCGAGGCCGTGAGCACCTCATCGGGCGAGCGAACGGCACCCGGCACCGACGGCGTGAAGCGGGTGACGACCGGGCCCGTGCGCATCTCGCGGCAATCGGAGTCGTCGGGCAGCATCACCATGAACGTGCCGGGGAAACGCTCGCGCATCGTCTCGGAGATACGCCCCGATAGGTCGATCGGCGAAACCGTCGACTGAAAGACCAGGCGGTTCTGGCCGTCATAGACCGAATAGCAGTTGGCAGCGGCCCCGATCGGCAACGCAGCCAGCGCGATGAGCGGGGCGAGGATCGAAAGACGGGGCTTGCGCATGATGGGTCGAGCCATGAGGTGACCGTCAAACATAGCGCCAATGGCGCGTCTTGTCATGTCCGCTCGGCGGATCGGCGGGCGATGACGGACGATCGGTCGCTTTGCGGCGACAACCGTGGCGGCGCCGCCGCAACCGTGTCCGACGACGCGATCACGGCGCCGCCGAGGCAGACCGCGCCGTCGTAGAGAACGGCCGACTGGCCCGGCGTCACCGCCCACTGCGGCGCGTCGAAGGCGAGCTCGATCTCGCCTTGCCGGTCGGCGCGGTCAAGCGTGCAAGCGGCGTCGCTCTGGCGATAACGTGCTTTTGCCGCATAGCGCCCGGGCGCCGGCGGCGCGCCGGCGATCCAGCTCGCATCGCTGCCGTTCAGCCGGCTCGCCAGCAGCCACGGATGATCGTGACCGGAGACGACGACGAGGACGTTGCGGGCGAGGTCCTTCCCGGCTACGAACCAGGGCGCGTGATCGCTCGCGCCGCGCGCCTGGCCGCGCTCCTTCAGGCCGCCGATGCCGATCCCCTTGCGCTGGCCGATCGTGTAGAACGACAGGCCGACGTGCTCGCCCACCGCGCGGCCGCGGTCGTCCTCGATCGCCCCGGGGGTGTTGGCGAGATAGCGGTTCAGGAAGGCGCGAAACGGCCGCTCGCCGATGAAGCAGATGCCGGTCGAATCCTTCTTCTTCGCGTTCGGCAGGCCGATCTCGGCGGCCAGGCGGCGCACTTCGGTCTTGGCCAGCGCGCCCAGCGGAAAAAGGGTCCGGGCGAGCTGTGCCTGGCTCAACCGGTGCAGGAAGTAGCTCTGGTCCTTGGTCGCGTCGAGCCCCTTGAGCAGCTCGAAACGGCCTTCGGCCGCGGCGCTCGCGTCCGCACGTGGCGGACGCGCGCGTAGTGGCCGGTTGCGATGCGCTCGGCGCCGAGCCGTACCGCATGGTCGAGAAAAGCCTTGAACTTGATCTCGGCGTTGCACAGCACGTCCGGGTTCGGCGTCCGTCCGGCCTGGTATTCGCGCAGGAACTCGGCGAAGACGCGGTCCCTGTATTCGGCGGCGAAGTTGACGTGCTCGATCTCGATGCCGATGACGTCGGCGACGCTTGCGGCGTCGAGAAAATCCTGGCGCGACGAGCAGTACTCGTCATCGTCGTCGTCCTCCCAGTTCTGCATGAAGATGCCGACGACCTCGTGGCCGGCACGCTTGAGCAGCCAGGCGGTCACGGCCGAGTCGACGCCGCCCGAGAGGCCGACGACGATGCGTTGCGGGCGAGGGCGTTGGGCTGGCGTCGCGCTCGGCGCCGGCGGGCCCGTCACGTCGGCCTCCTGGGTTTGCGCGCGGGCGCGTACACGCTGGCGTCGGTGACGATGCGATCGAGCGGCAGCGCGTGACCGGCGGCCGCATCCTCGACCGAGCGCAGGACCAGGCTGCTGCGATGGCGCGCCTGCGACGCGCGCAACTCGTCGAGCGTCAGCCAGAGCGTGCGGACGATTCCGGTGTCGAGATCGCGTGCCGGATCGGGCGCGCCGACGCTGCCGGCGAACGCGAAGCGAAGATAGGTCACGTCGTCGCCGTCGGCCGGGCGCGCGAGTCGCGCCAGGTAGACGCCGACCAGCCTCTCGGGGACGAAGGCGCACGTCGTCTCCTCGAGCGCTTCGCGCACGACCGCGTCGGCGGGCGACTCGCCGGCATCGAGACCGCCCGCCGGATTGTTGAGGCGCAGGCCTTCGGGCGTCTCCTCTTCGACCAGCAGGTACTCGATCGGGGAGTCGCGCCGCTGCCGCGCCGACGGCTCGCGATCGCCGCGACCGTGACGCTCGGTTTCCAGCGCTCGCTCATGGGGCGATGCTAGTGCGCCGCGGTTGATCGCGTCAGCCGGCGCGGGTGCCTTCCAAAACGCCCGCGGCGCAGCCTTTCTTGTAAGCTCGCGTCATCCCTTTGGACGGGCGAGGAGACAACACATGCTGATCGGGGTGCCGCGCGAAACGGCGGCCGGCGAGACGCGCGTCGCCGTGACGCCCGAGACCGTCAAGAAGCTGAAGGCGCAGGGCCACACGATGCGCGTCCAGTCCGGCGCCGGCGTCGCCGCCAGCGTCATCGACGAAGCCTACGGGGCCGCCGGCGCCGACATCGTCGACCGTGCCGGCGCGCTCGGCGCCGACCTGGTGCTGAAGGTGCGCTCGCCGAGCGCCGACGAGCTCGCCACTGATGAAAAGCGGCGCGGACCTGGTCGGCATGCTCAACCCCTTCGACCGCGACGGTCTGCGAGGCCCTCGCCGCCGCCGGGCTGACCAGCTTCGCGCTCGAGGCGGCGCCGCGCACGACGCGGGCGCAAAGCATGGACGTGCTCTCCTGCAGGCCAACATCGCCGGCTACAAGGCGGTGATGATCGCCGCCGACAAGTACCAGCGCTTCTTCCCGATGCTGATGACCGCGGCCGGCACCGTGAAGGCGGCGCGCGTCGTCATCCTCGGCGTCGGCGTCGCCGGCCTGCAGGCGATCGCCACCGCCAAGCGCCTGGGCGCCGTGATCGAGGCGAGCGACGTGCGCCCGAGCGTCAAGGAGCAGGTCGAGTCGCTCGGCGGCAAGTTCATCGACGTGCCCTACGAGACGGCCGAGGAAAAGGAAGCGGCCGAAGGCGTCGGCGGCTACGCCCGGGCGATGCCGCAGAGCTGGCTGGACCGGCAGAAGGTCGAGGTCGCCAAGCGCGTCGCCGCGGCCGACATCGTCATCAGCACCGCGCTGATCCCGGGCCGCGCCGCGCCGACGCTGATCACCGAAGACATGGTCAAGTCGATGAAGCCGGGCTCGGTGATCGTCGACCTCGCCGCGGGCAAGGGCCCGGACGGCGTCGGCGGCAACTGCCCGCTGACCGAAGCCGACCGGACGGTGGTCAAGCACGGCGTGACGATCGTCGGCGAGACCAACCTGGCGGCGCTGGTCGGCGCCGACGCGTCCTCGCTCTACGCGCGCAACGTGCTCGACTTCCTGAAGCTCGTCCTGACCAAGGAAGGCGGCTTCGCGGTCCGATCGAGGACGACATCGTCGCCGCCTGCCTGATGACGCAGGGCGGCACGGTCAAGCGCGCCTGAACCGAACACTCGAACGAGAACCGCAGCCATGGACGTCGTTTCCCACACCGTCATCAACCTGATCATCTTCGTGCTGGCGATCTACGTCGGCTACCACGTCGTCTGGACCGTCACGCCGGCGCTGCACACGCCGCTGATGGCGGTGACCAACGCGATCTCGGCGATCGTCATCGTCGGCGCGATGCTCGCCGCCGCGCTGACCGAGACGCCGCTCGGCAAGACGATGGGCGTGCTCGCGGTCGCGCTGGCCGCGGTCAACGTCTTCGGCGGCTTCCTCGTCACGCGGCGAATGCTGGAGATGTTCCGGAAGAAGGACAAGCCGAAGGCGCTCGCGGCGCCGGCGGGAGAGCCCGAAGTGAGTCTGAATCTCGTCACGCTGCTGTACCTGGTCGCCAGCATCTGCTTCATCCAGGCACTGAAGGGCCTCAGTCACCCGACGACGTCGATCCGCGGCAACGTCTTCGGCATGACCGGCATGGCGATCGCCACGCTGACGACGGCGGCGCTGATCGTCAAGCTCTTCGAGTCGTACCACCTCTCGCCCGCGGTCGGCCTGGGCTGGGTCCTGCTCGGCCTGGTCGTCGGCGGCGGCTACGGCGCCTGGCGCGCAAAGACGGTCGAGATGACGGAGATGCCCGAGCTGGTGGCGTTCTTCCACAGCATGATCGGCCTGGCGGCGGTGTTCATCGCCGTCGCCGCCGCGGTCGAGCCGTACGCCTTCGGCATCGTCGCCCGGCCGGCTGCGGGCGGCGCGATCGATCCGATCCCGACCGGCAACCGGCTCGAGCTGTTCCTCGGTGCGGCGATCGGCGCGATCACCTTCAGTGGCTCGGTCATCGCCTGGGGCAAGCTCTCGGCCAAGTACAAGATCCGCGTCTTCCAGGGCGCGCCGGTCATGTTCAAGGGCCAGCACTACCTGAATCTCGCGCTCGCGATCGCGATGCTCGTCTTCATCGTCGGCTACACGCTGACCGAGAGCCGGTTCGACTTCTACCTCGTGCTCGCGATCGCCTTCCTGCTCGGCGTGCTCATCATCATCCCGATCGGCGGCGCCGACATGCCGGTCGTGGTCTCGATGCTCAACAGCTACTCGGGCTGGGCCGCCGCCGGCATCGGCTTCTCGCTCAACAACGCGATGCTGATCATCGCCGGCTCGCTGGTCGGATCGTCGGGCGCGATCCTGAGCTACATCATGTGCAAGGCGATGAACCGCTCGTTCTTCAACGTCATCCTCGGCGGCTTCGGCGGCGAAGCGGGGCCGGCGGCGGGCAAGGCCGAGCAGCGGCCGGTCAAGAGCGGCAGTGCCGACGATGCCGCGTTCATTCTCGGCAACGCCGAGACGGTGGTGATCGTCCCCGGCTACGGCCTGGCGGTCGCGCGCGCCCAGCACGCCGTCAAGGAGCTCGCGACCAAGCTGATCGAGAAGGGCGTGACCGTGAAGTACGCGATCCATCCGGTCGCCGGTCGCATGCCGGGGCACATGAACGTGCTGCTCGCCGAGGCCGAAGTCCCGTACGACCAGGTGTTCGAGATGGAGGACATCAACGGCGAGCTCGGCCAGGTCGACGTCGCGATCATCCTCGGCGCCAACGACGTCGTGAACCCGGCCGCGCACACCAAGGGCAGCCCGATCTATGGCATGCCGATCATCGAGGCCTACAAGGCCAAGACGATCATCGTCAACAAGCGCTCGATGGCCGCGGGCTACGCCGGCCTGGACAACGAGCTGTTCTACATGGACAAGACGATGATGGTCTTCGGCGACGCGAAGAAGGTCGTCGAGGACATGGTCAAGGCGGTCGAGTAGGCGGCGTTTCGCGGGCGCGCCGCGAGCTCACTTGATGACGGGCGGTGGCGGGGGCGGAGGCGCCGCCTTGCGCTCGTCCACCTGCGCCGCCGTCGCGGACTTCGGCGGCGGGGCGGCCGCCTTCGCCGCGCCCATCTTGGTCGCGGTCGCGGTCGCCGCCGGCGATCCGCCCGTCTTGGCGGCCGGTGTGGTCGCCGGGGTCGTCGCGCTCGCGTTGCCCGTCGACGTGGTCGTGGCGGTTGCCGCGCTCGATCTGCCCGGAGACGCCGTCGTCGTCGGCGACCCGCCGGTCTTCGCCGGGATGCCGGTGCGCGCCGGCACGGTGGCCGTCGTGGTGGGACTCCTCGACGGCACGGTGGGAGCCGTGGATGTCGTCGCCGGCGGTGGCGAGCCCCGCGGCACGTAGGCGGTTCCGGGCGGCGGGGTCGGGCTCGCCGGCGCCGCGGGCGCGGTCGGCAGGCGCTCGTGCGCAGGCGCTGCCGGCGGCGGCGACGAATGGCTGCCACTGGCAAGGATGGCGGCGACCGCCGCCGCGACGCCGATACCGACTGCGATGCCGGTCGCCGAGACGGCGGTCTTCGTCGGCACCATTCGCTCGAGCCGCTCGACCCATTCCTGGGTGCGTTGCAGATCTTCGAGGGTGGCGCGGGTGGGCTGCGGCGGTTGCGGGTAGGCCAGGGTGGCGAAACCCGGCCCCATGACGACCGGCGCCCACGCACCGCTGGTGGATTCGACACTGACCGAGCCTTCGAAGACGATGACCGTGGTCGTCCCGCCCGCGCCCGTCCGCACGAGGTACTGGGTGCCGCGCGCACCCGCTTTGACGAAGGTCGTCTCGACCGAGAACGCGCCCTTGACCTTGGTGAAGATCTCGCCGACGACTTCCGTGAACGAGCCGATGCGGCCGCCGCTGGACGGCCGCATCAGCACTTCGGTGCCGCTCGGGTAGCGGATCACCGCCTCCGCGTGCGGGCCGGTCTCGACCCGGTCGCCCGGCATCAGCTCCATGCCCGTCGTGCCGTTCATCACCGTGCCGTAGCGCGTGACGCGCACGTAGCCGCCTTCGCCGGGGGCGGCCACGCGCTGGCCATCGACGACGATGCCGTCGATCCGTGTCACGGGCGGGTTGGCCGTGACGCAAGCGCTCAAGACGGGCAGAAGCATGGCCGCGATGACGATCCCGGCGATCGAGCGGCGAAACGGGTGCGATCCGAACGGATTCATGGAGACCCTTTCGTGAGCTTCCGCATCAACCAGGCGCCGAGCAAGAAGGCGATCAGGCCGTAGGGCAGCGCGATCAATTGCCCTTCCATGCGATACCAACCGAACACGACCAGCGAATAGACCAGGAGAACGACGACCCAGACGGCGAGCCGCAGCGGCGAGGGGCGCTGCCGGAGGCGGTGCGCGACTGCCGCGCCGAGCGCCGCCATGGCCGTCATCATCACCCATTGCGCGATGCCTCCCTGCGGGCGGATCGCCGCGCCCCGCGCCAGCCCGTCGATCTGGACCGCGATGAGCTCGACGCCCCAGCGCTCCCCGCCGCCCACGCCGAGCGGAAACACGTCCTCGCCGGGGAGTTGAACACCCACCAGGACGATCTGCCCCTTCAGCGCGGCGAGCGTCGCCGGATCGCCCTCGACGACGCGCTCGTAGGCGAGCCGCTGCGGCGCCTCGCGCAGGGCGGGCAGCGCAAACGGGTCGAACAGCTGGCTGGCCGCGCGATCGCCCTTGGTGACCGCCTCGCAGCCGGGTTGCGCCGAGCGCACCGTCTCCGCCGCGAAGTAGCTCACCACCTGCGAGCGTTGCTCGCGCGGAACGAGAACCTGCACCGTCTGCGCGACTTCGTCGAGCGGCTCGACGCGGCCGCCGCCGCTGTATGCGGCGAGGCCGAGCGATGGATGAACGACGAAGCGCTCGCGCGCCGGCGCGGTCGCCGGCGCGGCGGGCGTCGCCGGGCGTTGAACGGCAAGCGGCAGCGATCGCGCCTGGCCGAGCTTGAGCCCGGCGCAGGCCACGCCGAAGTGCGCCAGTGGCGCGAACCGCGGCACAACGTCGGGCGCGTTGCCGCTCATGTCCTGAACGCCGAAGACGACCGGCATCGTTGCCTGCGTCGCGCGCAGGGCCTGCTCGAGCGACGCGTCGGCAGCCTCGCTGCTGGGCGCGTCGAGGACGAGGTCGAAGGCCACCGCCAGCGCGCCGGCGGCGGCGGCGTTGCCGATCAGCCGTGCGTGCTCGCTGCGCCAGCTCCGATCGAAGCCGCGGCCGATGGCCTTCTCGCTCGCCTTGTCGATGCCTACCAGCACCACCTTGCCGCTCCACGGCGGCGGCACCGGGACGAGGTCGGCGAGCCACATCGTGGCCGAGGCGACGCGCGTGTCGAGGCCGAAGAAGTCGAACAGCTTCACCCAGCCGGCGAAGAACACGGCCAAGCCGATGAGCCCGCCGAGAACCAGCCGCCGGGAACGGGCCCTCTTCTCATGGACTTCGTCGCCGACCCGGGTCTCGAACGACTTCTGGTTGATGGCCTCGACCAGCGAGTTGATGCTCGGCTTCAGGGCCCGCTCGTCGAGCGACATCGCCGTCAGCGGCTGGAGCGCCTTCAGGTCCTCGGGCAGCGGCCCCTGCAGCGGCGGCGCCTTTGCGACGAGCACGGGAATGAGGCGTGGACGCTCGCTCGTGTCGGAACCGGCGGCCGCGGCGGCAAGGCTCTCGCCGCGCAGCTTGAGCGCGCGTGCGACCTCGTGGCGGACCCAGTCGTCGCCGCGGATGCGCTGCTCGATCATCTCTTCCCAGCGCGGCCCGATCACGACGACGACGACGTCGGCATCGTCCAGGCGCGCGTCGATCGCGGTGATGAAGTTGTCGCCGTAGCCGATATCCTCGATGTCCATGAAGACATTGGCGTCTCCGTAGCGCTTCGAGAGCTCGCCGTGCAGCAAGCGGGCAGCGAGGATGCTGTCGTCGCGGCGATAGCTGATGAAGACGTTCATGCCGGCGCGGCGCGTCGAATGAAGCCGGGCGCAGCCACTGCGTCAGCGGGCCCCGGCCAGCCAGTCGACGAGGACGCGGGTCACCGCGGCCGGCTGCTCGATCGTCGAGAGGTGGCCGCAGTCGGCGATCGTCTCGAAGCGAGCTCCGCTGATGCCGGCGGCGATCGCCGCGTGGTCGGCCAGCGGAGTGACGAGGTCGTCGGCGCCGCACAGCACCAGCGTCGGCACCTTCACGCGCGCCAGATCGGCGAGTGAATCGGGACGGCCGAGCATGGCGCTCTGCTGGTTGAACTGGCCGCGCGCGCCCACGCTCCTGGCCATGTCGGCCATCAGCGCGACGAGCTCGACGCGCGCAAGGTGCGCCGGCAACAGCCAGCGCTTCGGCAGCTCGGGGATCAGCGCCTCAATGCCGCCGGATCGAACGGTCGCGATGTCGGCGTGACGGCCGGCGCGGCGCGTCTCGGAGTCGCCGGCCGCGGTCGTGTCGAGCAGCGCGAGGCGGGCGAGCCGCTGCGGCGCGCGCCGCAGCACCTCGAAGGCGACATAGCCGCCGAGCGAGAGGCCGATCAGTGTGAAGCGCGGCGGCGTGCCGGCGAGCAGTGCCTCGGCCATCGCGCCCATCGAATCCTGTTCGCGAAAGACGAAGACCCGGCAGTCGTGGGTGGCTTCGAGCGCCGCGCGCTGAGCGGCGAAGAGGCGCTCGTCACACAGGTGCGCGCAGGCGAATGCGAGGCAGGACCGGGGCGTCATGACAACTAGACCGCGCCTTCGCCGCGCAGGCGGGCGATGTCGCTCGCGCCCAGGCCGAGCTCGAGCAGCACCGCCTCGGTGTGCTCGCCGAGCGCCGGCACTGCGCCGGCACGCGCTCCGGCGGCATCGACGCGACCCGGTGGCCGCAGCGCCGGCACCGGGCCGGCCGGCGTCGCGACCTCGAACCAGCGGTCGCGCGCCTGCAGCTGCGGATGCGTCCAGACCTCGCTCATCGTGTTGACCTGCGCGTTGGCGATCTGCGCCGCGTCGAGCCGGGCCACGACCTGCGCCGCGTCGAGCTCGGCGAAGACCGCGACGATGATCGCGCGCAGCTCGTCGCGCGCCGCGGTGCGCAGCGCATTGGTGACGAAGCGCGGATCGCGCGCCAGCGCCGGCTGCGCAAGCACGCGCTCGCAGAACATCAGCCACTCGCGCTCGTTCTGCAGGCCGAGCATCACCGTCTTGCCATCGCCGGCGGGGAACGGGCCGTAGGGATAGATCGTCGCGTGGGCGGCGCCGCTGCGCTGCGGCGGCTCGGCGCCGTCGAAGGCGTAGTACAGCGGATAGCCCATCCACTCGACCATGCTCTCGAGCATCGAGACGTCGATGCGCTGGCCGGCGCCGGTGCGACCGCGCTCGATCAGTGCCGCGAGGATGTTGGAATACGCGTACATGCCGGCGGCAATGTCGGCGATCGAGCAGCCGGCCTTCGCCGGCTCGTCGGGCGTGCCGGTAATCGACAGGAACCCCGATTCGCTCTGGATCAGCAGGTCGTATGCCTTCTTGTCGCGATAGGGGCCGGGGCGCGCGGCGTCGTCGCCATAGCCCGAGATATCGCAGACGATGAGGCGCGGATGAGTTCCGTGCAGACGCTCGAACGACAGTCCCATGCGCGCGGCCGCGCCGGGTGCGAGGTTCTGCACCAGCACATCGGCGCGGGCCAGCAGGGTCGCGAGGATTGCCGGCGCCTCGGCGTGCTTGAGGTCGAGGGCGAGGCTTTCCTTGCCGCGGTTGGTCCAGACGAAGTGCGACGACAGGCCGCGTACCCGCTCGTCGTAGTCGCGCGCGAAGTCGCCGGTGCCGGGCCGCTCGATCTTGATGACGCGGGCGCCGAGGTCGGCGAGCTGGCGGGTGCAGAACGGCGCCGCGATCGCATGCTCGATCGCGACGACGGTGATGCCTTGCAGCGCTTGCACGAGCGGCCTCAGAACGAGCGCGGCAAGCCGAGCAGATGCTCGGCAACGTAGCTGAGGATCAGGTTGGTCGAGATCGGCGCGACCTGGTAAAGCCGCGTCTCGCGGAACTTCCTCTCGACGTCGTACTCGTGGGCGAAGCCGAAGCCGCCGTGGAACTGCAGGCAGGCGTTGGCCGCTTCCCAGCTCGCCTTGGCGGCGAGGTACTTGGCCATGTTGGCCTCGGCGCCGCACGACTCCTTCGCGTCGAACAGCTCGCAGGCGCGAAAGCGCATCAGGTTCGCGGCCTCGACCTCGATGTAGGCCTCGGCGATCGGGAACTGCACGCCCTGGTTCTGGCCGATCGGCCGACCGAAGACGATGCGCTCGTTGGCGTACTTGGTGACCTTGTCGATGAACCACCAGCCGTCGCCGATGCACTCGGCGGCGATCAGCGTGCGCTCGGCGTTGAGCCCGTCGAGGATGTACCGGAAGCCCCTGCCTTCCTCGCCGATCAGGTTCTCGGCCGGAATCTCGAGGTTCTCGAAGAACAGCTCGTTGGTCTCGTGGTTGACCATGTTGGCGATCGGCCGCACCGTCATTCCGCTCTTCTCGGCCTGGCGCAGGTCGACCATGAAGATCGACATGCCCTCGGTCTTCTTCTTGACGTCGGCGAGCGGCGTCGTCCGCGCCAGCAAAATCATCCAGTCGCTGTGCTGGACGCGCGAGATCCAGACCTTCTGGCCGTTGACGACGTAGCGGTCGCCCTGCTTGACCGCGGTGGTCCTGATCTTGGTGGTGTCGGTGCCGCTCGTCGGCTCGGTCACGCCCATCGACTGCAGGCGCCACTCGCCGCTCGCGATCTTCGGCAGGTAGAGTTGCTTCTGCGCGGCGCTGCCGTGGCGCAGCAGCGTTCCCATGTTGTACATCTGGCCGTGGCAGGCGCCGGCGTTGCCGCCGCTGCGGTTGATCTCTTCCATGATCACCGTCGCTTCGGCGAGGCCGAGGCCCGAGCCGCCGTACTCCTGCGGGATCAGCGCCGCGAGCCAGCCCGCTTCGGTGAGCGCGTCGACGAATTTCTCGGGATAGGCGCGGCGCGAGTCGATGTCGCGGTGGTACTCGTCCGGGAAGGCGGCGCAAAGCGATCGCACCGCGTCGCGGATGTCGTGAAAGCGGTCGGGCGCGGTCTTCGGCATAGCGGACTCCGGCGTTGCGCTCAGGCGATCTCGGCCGTCGCCTGCATCGCGAGCGCCCCTTCGGCGCTGCGCGCCCAGAGCGCGAAGCGCCGCTCGCCGTCGGGTCGGCCGCAGACGCTGAAGGGATGGAGGTCGAACAGCGGGCTGAGTGCCTTGAAGTCGAAGCGGCGAAGCTGCGCATCGGGAAACTGGCGCCGCAGCAGGTCGACCAGCAGGGTCGCGATCAGCGGGCCGTGGACGATCAGGCCGGGATAGCCCTCGACGTCGGTGACGTAGCGGCGGTCGTAGTGGATGCGGTGGCCGTTGAAGGTGAGCGCCGAATAGCGAAAGAGGAGCACGTCGTCCGGGACGATCTGGCGTGCGAAGGTCTCGTCGATGGGTGCCGCGGTGGGGCTCGCGGTCGTGCCCGGCGCCGGCAGATCGCGATAGACGATGTCGTGCTCCTCGCGCAGCGCCACGTCCGCCGCGCTCGCGATCTCGTGCTCGACGGTGACGAAGACGAGCGGCCCGGAGCGGGCCTGCTTCGAGGCGATGCTGGCGATGCGCGAGGTGCGCGTCAGCTCGTCGCCGACGCAGAGCGGCTGCAGGAACGAGAGACGTCCGCCCGCCCACATGCGGCGCGGCAAGCTCACCGGCGGTAGGAAGCCGCCGCGGCGCGGATGGCCGTCGGCGCCGATCTCACTTTGCCGCTGCAGCGGCAGGAAGTAGAGCCAGTGCCAGAGCGGTGGCAGCGGGGTTCCGGCGGCAGGCGCCGGGTCGTCGCGATCGAGCGTCGCGGCCAGCGCAGCGACCGGCGTCGGCGTGACGCTGTCGCGCCGCACTTCGGTGCGGCCGAGCCAGGCGGCGTACGGATCGGAAGGGTCCATGGCTTGCGGTAGCGCCGATCCGGCGACATGCGCGGGCGGCGGGTCGCGGCCATTGAATCATGCGCGTGCCACCTTGCGAAGGGGCGGCTGCCCTTGTCCGACTGCGGATAACCACAATGCCGTCGGCGCGACGGCGCAGGAAAATCGGTGCCCTGTCTTGCCGTGTCGGCCAAGACCAAGGAGACTCGCATCGTGACCCCCACCACCACGCGGCGAACCGCCCTCGCCGCCACCGCGCTCGCCGTCGCCGCGCCGCGCGTCTGGGCGCAGGCGCCGATCGTCATCAAGCTCAGCCACGTCGTTGCCGCCGACACGCCCAAGGGCAAGGGCTCGGAGTTCTTCGCCAAGCGCGCCGCCGAGCTGACCAAGGGCAAGGTCAAGGTCGAGGTCTATCCGAATAGCCAGCTCTACAAGGACAAGGAAGAGATGGAGGCGCTGCAGCTCGGCTCGGTGCAGATGCTCGCGCCGTCGCTGTCGAAGTTCGCGCCGCTCGGCGTCAAGGAATTCGAGATCTTCGACTTCCCCTACATCTTCGACAGCTACGGCGATCTGCACAAGGTGACCGAGGGCCCGGTCGGCAAGGGCCTGATGGCCAAGCTCGACGCCAAGGGCATCACCGGCCTGGCGTTCTGGGACAACGGCTTCAAGTCGTTCTCGTCGAACCGCAAGATGGTCAAGCCCGACGACGTGAAGGGCCTGAAGATGCGCATCCAGAGCTCGAAGGTGCTCGAGGCGCAGATGCGTGCGCTCGGCGCGATCCCGCAGGTGCTCGCCTTCTCCGAGGTCTACCAGGCGCTGCAGACCGGCGTCGTCGACGGCACCGAGAACCCGCACTCGAACCTCTACACGCAGAAGATGAACGAGGTGCAGAAGAACGTCACGATCACCGACCACGGCTACATCGGCTACGCGGTGGTGGTGAACAAGAAGTTCTGGGACGGGCTGCCCGCCGACATCCGCGGCCAGCTGACGCAGGCGATGGCCGACGCGACCAAGTTCACCAACGAGGACGCGCTCAAGGACAACGAATCGGCGCTGGCCAAGGTCAAGGCGACCGGCAAGACCGAAGTCCTCACGCTCACCAAGGAAGAGCGGGCGGCCTGGAAGCGCGCCCTCGTCAAGGTGCACAAGGAGATGGAGTCGCGCGTCGGCGCGGACATCATCCAGGCGGTCTACAAGGAGACCGGCTTCGATCCCGCGAAGGTGTGAGCGGCGCACTCCGGGGATGCCCGCTTGACCGCGGGCGGCGCTTCTGGGGGAATGGGCGCTCGCGCCGCGGCGCGCTTCTGTTCGTTCGCCGATGCTGAAAGTCCTCGATCACCTCGAAGAGTGGTTGATCTCGACCCTGATGGGGCTGGCGACGATCATCATCTTCGTCGCCGTCATCCATCGCTACCTGTCGGGCATGCCGATCCCGGGGCTGCAGGACTGGCTGCTGACGCTCAACTTTTCATGGGCGCAGGAGGCGACGATCTACC
This sequence comes from uncultured beta proteobacterium, assembly GCA_963766315.1. GTDB lineage: Bacteria > Pseudomonadota > Gammaproteobacteria > Burkholderiales > Burkholderiaceae_C > Schlegelella_A. Next base: position 4,028 of record CAVXZM010000002.1, on the reverse strand, counting down.
TGTTCGTCTGGATGGCCAAGTTCGGCGCCGCCTACGGCGTTCGCACCGGCATCCACGTCGGCGTCGACCTCTTCATCAACCGCATGAAGGACAAGACGCGCGCCAAGTTCGTGCTCTTCGGCCTGCTCGCCGGCGCCGCCTTCACCGGCACCGTCGCGGCGCTCGGCGCGCACTTCGTCTGGGCCAACGGCGCGCACTACGCGTTCTTCAACGCGCTCGGCCTCGACGTCACCGGCATGACTGCCGGGCCGACCACGCCCGACCTCGAGTGGCAGACCTGGATCATCTACTCGGCGATCCCGCTCGGCTCGTCGCTGATGTGCTTCCGCTTCCTGCAGGTCGCCTGGCACTTCCACCAGACCGGCGACCTGCCGCACCACGACCACGGCCACGTCGAGGGCATCGACGAGGTGACGCCGCACGACGTCAGCGCCGGCCAAGACATGAACGGCCTGATCATCTTCGGGCTGCTCGTGCTGCTCATGCTGACCGGCATGCCGATCTCGATCGCGCTCGGCCTGACGGTGCTGACCTTCATCTTCGGCTTCACCAGCGTGCCGCTGCAGTCGGTCGCGCTCAAGCTCTTCACCGGTCTCGAGAGCTTCGAGATCATGGCGATCCCGTTCTTCATCCTCGCCGGCAACTTCCTGACCCACGGCGGCGTGGCGCGCCGGATGATCAACTTCGCCAGCTCGCTGGTCGGCCACTGGTACGGCGGCCTCGGCCTGGCGGCGGTGCTCGCGTGCGCGCTGTTCGCCGCGCTCTCGGGCTCGTCGCCGGCGTGCGTCGTCGCGATCGGCTCGATCCTGATGCCGGCGATGGTGAGGGCAGGATTTCCGCCGCGCTTCGGCGCCGGCGTCATCACCACCTCGGGCGCGCTCGGCATCCTGATCCCGCCGTCGATCGCGATGGTGATGTACTCGGTCTCGACCAACACCTCGCTCGGCGCGATGTTCATCGCCGGCGTCATCCCCGGCCTCGCCCTGGCGACGATGCTCGGCGGCACGACCTGGTAGCGCGCGCGCAAGAACAACTACCCGCGCCAGCCGCGCGCCAGCTGGGCCGAGCGCTGGGCGGCGTTTCGCAAGTCGGTCTGGGGGCTGCTGCTGATCGTCGTCGTCATGGGCGGCATCTACACCGGCCTGTTCACGCCGACCGAGGCGGCGGCGATGGCCGCGGTCTACGCCTTCTTCATCGCCGTCTTCGTCTACAAGGACCTGACGCTGCGCGACGTGCCGCGCGTGCTGCTGCAGTCGCGCCAACATGAGCGCGATGCTGCTCTACATCATCACCAACGCGATCCTGTTCTCGTTCGTGCTGACCAACGAGCAGATCCCGCAGCACCTCGCCGACTGGCTGGTCGGCATGGGCCTCGGCTGGGTCGGCTTCCTGCTCGTCGTCAACATCCTGCTGCTGCTCGCCGGCAACGTGATGGAGCCGTCGTCGATCATCCTGATCATGGCGCCGATCCTGTTCCCGGTCGCCGTCAAGCTCGGCATCGATCCGGTCCACTTCGGCATCCTGATCATCGTCAACATGGAGGTCGGCATGTGCCACCCGCCGGTGGGCCTGAACCTCTACGTCGCCTCCGGCATCACGAAGATGGGGATCACCGAGCTCACGGTTGCCGTCTGGCCGTGGCTGCTGACGATGCTCGTCTTCCTCGTCATCGTCACCTACTGGCCGGCGATGTCGCTCTGGCTGCCGCACCTCATGCTGAAGTAGCGCGCCCGGCCGGGCGTAGGCCAGCGCCCTCACGCCTTGGTGGCGACGAACATGAACCGGTTCAGGCAGAAGAACCAGTCGCCGCGGCGCCGCGACCGCGCACCTCGGCGACCCAGGCATCGGTGGCGGCGCGGTCGACGCCGTGGCGGACGGCGGCGTTGCGGCCGATCGCGAGCATGCCGGCGCCGAACGAATCGGCGTCGTAGCTCGTCTCGAGCAGCGGGAACGCCTCGGCATGCGTCGGCGTCAGGCCGGCGTCGGCGAACAGGCGGTTCAGCTGGCGCGGCAGATGGGCGTGCTCGAACCGCCAGCGGCCGTCGAAGATCCGGCGCATGAGCTCGACGTCGGGCGAGCCGTAGACGCAGAGGTCCCAGTCGGTCTCGAGCACGCCGAGCCGGCCGCCCGGGCGAAGCACGCGCGCCGCCTCGGCGATCGCCGCGGCGATGTCGGGAACGTACGAATAGGTCTGGACCGCGACGAGGAAGTCGGCACTGGCTCGGGCAGGCCGAGCGCGATCGCGTCGCCCCGGCGCAGCTCGACGCGGTCGTCGAGCCGCCGAGCGCGAACCCGCGCCGCGGCGCCGGCGAGCATGTCGGCGCTGGCATCGACGCCCGTGATCCGGCCGCCCGCGCCGACGTCGTCGGCGAGCTCGCAGGTGAGATGGCCGACGCCGCAGCCGACATCGACGCCCGACTCGCCGGGGCGGATGTCGCAGCAGCTCGCGAAAGCGCCGGCGCTGGGCGACGATCTGCGGGCTTGCGTAGAGGGCCTCGAGGCGCGCGGCCATCGAGGCGTTGAAGACGTGCGGCGCGGGATCGGGGTCGGCCAAAGCAAGCTCCGGATATGTACAGACAATATACCGAGGGCCGAGGCCCCCGGGCGGGCCGATCCTCGTGAATCAGTTTAGGTTAAGGGAAAACCCTGATTTCAGCTCGCGTCGAGGCATTTATAAAATGTCCGTACAAATAGGACGCCACTCCGGAGACTCCATGCATCTCGCCCGCCGCCTTGTGCTCGCCAGCGCCGCCGCGCTCGTCTTCGCCGGGACCGCGACGGCGCAGCCGATCGTCATCAAGTTCAGCTTCGTCAATCCGGCCGAGTCGCCCAAGGGCAAGGCCGCCGAGTACTGGAAGAAGCTGGTCGAAGAGGGCACGAAGGGCCGCGTCAAGATCGAGCTCTACCCCAACAGCAGCCTCTACAAGGACAAGGAAGAGCTCGAGGCGCTGCAGCTCGGCAGCGTGCAGATGCTGGCGCCGACGCTCGGCAAGTTCAGCGCCATGGGGCTGAAGGACTACGAGGCTTTCGACCTGCCTTACCTGTTCGACAACTTCGAGCAGGTGCACCAAGTGACGCAAGGGCCGATCGGCAAGCAACTGCTCGACCAGCTCGAGCCGAAGGGCCTGAAAGGCCTGGCGTTCTGGGACAACGGCTTCAAGCAGATGAACGCCAACAAGGCGCTGCGCGTGCCGGCCGACTTCAAGGGCGTGAAGATGCGGATCTTCAGCTCGAAGGTGCTCGACGCGCAGATGCGCGCGCTCGGCGCGATCCCGCAGGTGCTGGCGGCGAGCGAGATGTACCAGGCGATGCAGACCGGCCTGGTCGACGGCAACGAGAACACCGAGTCCACTTTCTACGACTTCAAGCTTTATGAAGTGCAGAAGTTCCTGACCGAGTCGAACCACGGCTACGTCGGCTACCTGGTCGTCGCCAACAAGAAGTTCTGGGACGGCCTGCCGCCCGACATTCGCAAGGTCATGGAAGAAGCGATGGTCAAGACGACGACCTACGCCAATGCGATCTCGAAGAGCGCCAACGAGGCCGCGCTCGAAGGCATCAAGAAGACCGGCAAGACGACCGTGATCGACCTGACGCCGGCGCAGCGGGACGAGTGGAAGAAGGCGCTGCGTAAGACGCATGCGCAGATGGGCGACCGCATCAGCCAGCCGCTGCTGCAGGCGATCTACAAGGAAACGGGCGCGGCCAAGCCCTGAGCCGCGACGGCCGGCGACCGACATGCGACCGCTCGCCGGCATCACCGTCCTCGACCTGACGCACATGCTGTCGGGCCCGTACGGGACGATGACGCTCACCGACCTCGGCGCGCGAACGATCAAGGTCGAGCCGCCGGGCAAGGGCGAAGGCACGCGCGAGCTGCTCGCCGGCCATCCCGACTATTCGCGCGACGGCATGGGCGCCTACTTCATGACGCTCAACCGCAGCAAGGAGAGCGTCTGCATCGACCTCAAGCAGGACGCCGGGCGCGAAATCTTCTACGACCTGGTGCGCCATGCCGACGTCGTCTA
>CAVXZM010000001.1:0-125166 GCA_963766315.1 uncultured beta proteobacterium | reverse complement strand
GACGCATATACGCGACACGCGACCAAGAAATCGCGCGGTGCGTGCGCCTTTGGCCACGCCAACCTACCAGGAGTGGCCCGGATGAATCAGCACGCACGTCTTGCGCTCGTCGCCGCGGGGAGCCTCGCCGCCGCCCTTTGCGCTCTGCCCGCGCACGCGCAGTTCGCGAAGCCCGAGGACGCGATCAAGTACCGCCGCGCAGTGATGACGGTCATGGCGACGCACTTCGGCCGGGTTGCGGGGATGGCCAACGGCAAGATCTCCTTCGACCCCAAGGCAGCAGCCGACAGCGCCGACATTGCGCTCATGATGTCGAAGCTGCCCTTCGTCGCCTTCATTCCCGGTACCGACAAAGGCGAGACGAAGGCCGAGCCGAAGATCTGGAGCGAGCAGGACAAGTTCAAGGCCGCCGCCGAGCAGATGCAGGACAGCATGGTGAAGCTGGATGCTGCGGCCAGGTCGGGCAGTCTCGACACGATCAAGACGGCCGTGGGCGATACCGGCAAGAGCTGCAAGAACTGCCATGACAGCTATCGCAAGGAGTGAGGAGACGGTTCATCGCGTCCGATGACGCGGGTTTGAACTTACCGACGCAATCGCGGAATTAACCGGTAACCAATCCGACCATCGGGGCCGCACCAGGAATCGAACCATGAGCGCACGACGCATCCTCACCGTCTTCTTCTCTGCATTGCTGAGCGCTTCGCTCGCCTTCGCCGCTGGCGGCGGTGGGGGCGGTGGCGGCGGTGGTGGGGGCGGCGGCGGGGGTGGCGGTGGCGGGGGCGGCGACGCCGGTGCGACGATCGACCCCGAGTACACGCAGGCCGTGAGCGCGATCGAAGCGAAGCAGTACGACAAGGCCATCAAGCTGTTGCAGTCGTATCTCTCCCGTGCAAAGGACACCGATGCCTACGCCGAGAACTGGATCGCCTACTCCTACCGCAAGTCGGGGCAGCTCGACCAAGCCTTCCTGCACTACGACAAGGCGCTGAAGATCGATCCGCAGCACCGCGGGGCGCACTCGTATCTCGGCGAGGCGTATCTGCTCGCAGGCAACCTGCCCAAAGCCGAGGAGCACCTGAAGATCCTCGACAAGCTGTGCTTCCTCCGGTGCGATGAATACACGGCGCTGAAGAAGGCGGTGGACTACTACAAGCAGAACGGCCGGGTCGATCCCAACGGCAAGTAGCCGGCCGGCGCGATGCGCTGGTGGGCCCTTGCTGCCGGCACGATGGGTGCGCTCGCGCTGGTCGCGGCGAGCTTGGCACTGCCGAACGATCTGACGCCGCTTCGGCCGGATGAGCTGGCGAGCATCGCCTCGCTGGGGCCCTGGCCGCCGCCGACGGTGCGCGATACGAGCAATCGCGTTTCGGGTCACGTCGAGGCCGTTGCGCTCGGCGAAGCGTTGTTCCATACCACGCGCCTGTCGACGGTCGGTGGCTTGCGCTGCGCGACCTGTCACGAGCCGTGGCGCCGCTTCACCGATGGCCGCGCGCGCGCCCTCGGCGCCGAGCCCGGCGCGCGCAACACGCCGAGCGTGCTCAACGTGCGGCTGCAGCACTGGTTCGGCTGGGACGGCGCCAACGACTCGCTTTGGTCGCAAAGCATCCGTCCGATGCTCGATTCGCGCGAGATGCGCTCCGACGCCGCGCATGTGGCGCGGGCATTGCGCGACGACGAGACCCTGAAGCGCCTATACGCTCTGGCTTTCGGCCATGCACCTCCGGCCGACAACGAGACGGCGCTGGTCGATGCCGGCAAGGCGCTGGCGGCCTATCAGGAAACGCTGGTCAGCGATCGCACGCCGTTCGATGCCTTCCGGGACGCGCTCGTCGGCGGCGACGGCGCCGCAGCGGAGCGCTACCCGGTCGCAGCGCAGCGCGGCCTGCGGATGTTCATCGGGCGCGCCCAGTGCATCTCGTGCCACGCCGGCCCGAACTTCAGCGACGGCGAGTTCCACCCCTCGCGCATCGCTTCGAAGCTGCCCGACGGCACCCCCGACCGCGGCCGCGCGCTCGGCCTCGAGAAGCTAATGGCCAGCGCGTATGCGCGCGGCGGACGCTTCAACGACGACAACGTTGCCGCAGCGAGACCTGCATCAGCGCCAGCGGAACCCGGCGCCTTTCGCACGCCTGGCCTGCGCGAGGTCAGCGCGACTGCGCCCTATATGCACGACGGCAGCATCGCCAATTTGTGCGATGCGCTGCACCCGCATGCCACGTTCCAAGGCCGGAGCGCACCAGCGCTGACGCTGGCCGAGCGGCGTGATCTCGTTGCATTCCTGCGCACGCTCGACGCTCGGGAGCAAGCGGTGTTGACCGAACAAGACGCGACAGTCTGCCGCTGAAGTCTGAATTCCTGGTCTACGCGCGACACGCTCCGCTACCATGGCGAGCACTTCATACAAGGAGAGCCGCGATGATCAAGGTGAGCGTGATGTACCCCAACAAGCCTGGCGCCCGGTTCGACCAGGCGTACTACCTCGACAAGCACATGCCGATGGTCAAGGCGCGCATGGGCTCGGCGCTGAAGTACTACGTCATCGACAAGGGCGTCGCCGGCGGCAGCCCCGGCGATCCGGCGACGTACGTGTTCGTGGCGCACCTCCACTGCGACTCGATCGAGGATTTCCAGCGAGGATTCGGTCCCCATGCGCAGGAAATCATGGGCGACATCCCGAACTACACCGATCAGACGCCGGTGGTACAGATCAGTGAGGTGCTGGTCGACAAGGGCTGAGCAGTCTTCCGCGCAGATGCTCACTATGGAATCGGATAACCCTTCCAAAGCCATTCCAGCGCCGCCGGCATCGTCTGCGCGATGGTCGGACGGTCGATGTGCTTGGCGTTGCGCGCGAACACGAACTGGTAGTGATAGCCCTTGGCGGCCAGCACTTTCGCCATCAACTCGGCCGAGAGCGTCCAGTCGTGCATGCCGTCGGGAATGGTCGGGTTCGGATAGAACAGGTCCTGGTCGCCCATCTCGAACCAGTAGCGGATCGGCTTGGCGGCCGCGCTCGGGATCAGCGGCGTGCCGGGCGCCTCGGACGGCGTGAGCACGCCGGCCTTGACGGTCAGGTTGGGCCCGGCAGGCCCGGTCCAGGCGCTGTGATATTCCCAGGCGCCGCCGCGCAGCGAGGGATTCCACGGCCATTGCTGGTTCGTCATGGTCGGCGAATAGGCCAGCACCCGGTGATAGAGCTCGGGATGGAACCAGGCCATGGTGAACGCCGCGGTGCCGCTCGAACTCCACCCCATGGTCGCGCGGCCCTCGGGGTCCTTGGTGAGCTTCACGCCGGCGCGCTGCTCGACGAGCGGCAACACCTCGCGCTCGACGAACTGCGCATAGGTGCCCGACACCGTGTCGTACTCGCGCCCGCGCTGCGCGCCCTGGGCATCCTGGCCGCCGTTGCCGATCTGGATGGCGATCATCGACGGCACGCGGCGTTGCTGGATCAGGTTGTCGAGGATGACGTTCAGGTCCTTCCAGCCGCTCGCGCCGCCGTCGCCGATGACGATGAACGGCGACGCCGTGCCACGCACGTAGCTCGCCGGGACATAGACCTCGATCGTGCGCGTCCAGGTACCGGGATGGCTGGTGGTGACGATCATGTTCGATTTGTCGCCCGGCGCCGTCGTCGCGATCATGATCGAGCTGTTGCCGCAGCCCGGCACGTCGTCGCGGATCAGGCCGGGGTTGTAGATCGTGCTCTCCCTCGACGAGATCGTGAACGTCGTGGTGGTGCCTTTCGCAACGCCTTCCTTGGGCGTGGTCTCGGGCGCCGGCGCATGGGTCGGGCCGATGATGAAGTTGCCCTCGGCGCCGGCAGGCGGCAGCGTGCCGTCAGGCAGCTCGGTGGCGCGCGGATAGTTGGGATTGTTCGGATCGCGCGTCGGTGGCTGGGTCTTGAAGTCGAGGCCGGTCGTGTCGATGAAGAACGGCGCCGCCTTGTCGCTCGTGTTGGCGCCCGGCGGAACCGCCATGTTCTGCGTGACGCAGGGCGTCTGGGCCCGGGCCTGCGGCGCGAGCCACATGGTCGACATCAACGCCGCCGCGAGGACGACCCGTTTGTTTTTCATCTCTTGTCTCCGGGAGTCGGCGAGTCATGCGTGCTCGTCGTCACGGAAAGTATGTCGAGGGGCCGAAGGCCGGTCAAGGCGCCATCGCGGCTGTCCGCGCAGTGCCTGCGTGAAAGTAAGTTTCACCCTCCATCCTTCTGCCTCGCCATCGGTCGAGCGGCGATCGGCGCGTGCGGGTCGACTGGGATTGGGCCGCATTGACGCAGCACCCCAACGGCGTAGACTGCTTCGAGCGTGTAAATAAATTACAGAGGCGGCAGGCTCGGCCAGCGCGGGCCGCGCACGCATCTCAAAGGAGAACCCATGCTTCGCACCACCTCGGGATTCGCACCGTTCTGCCGTCGCGTTGCGTGCCCGGCGCGCCGGTCTCGCCATCACCCCGATCATCGTGTCTGCGGCGATCGCCCTCGCCAGCAGCGCGACGCTCGCCGCTCCACCCAAGGGAGGCGCCGCGAACATCGCGATGATCGGCGAGCCGCAGACGCTCGACCCGATGGCGTCGACCGCCGACCTGGTGGGCACGATCATGCTGCACGTGTACGAGCTGCTGTACACCTTCGACGCCAACTGGAACGTGGCGCCGATGCTGGCCGAGAGCATGCCGGCGATATCGAACGGCGGCACGGTCTACACGATCCCGCTGCGCAAGGGCGTCAAGTTCCACAACGGCCACGAGATGACGTCCGACGACGTGCTCGCTTCGCTCAAGCGCTGGATGGACACGGCGCCGCGCGGCAAGGCGGTCGCCAAGGAAATCAAGAGCCTCGAGGCCAAGGGGCCGAACGCCATCGTCATCACGCTCAACCGGCCCTATGCGCCGTTGCTGGCGCACCTGGCGCTGCCGAACGGCTTCGCCGCGATCATGGCCAAGGACTCGATCGCCACGCCGCTGACCCAGTTCGTCGGCACCGGCCCGTACATGTTCAAGGAGCGCAAGCCCGACCAGTACGTGCAGCTGGTGCGCTTCGACGGCTACGCTGCCCGCAGCGAGCCGGCGAGCGGCTACGCCGGCAAGCGCGAGGCCTTGCTCGACGAGCTGCGCTTCATTCCCGTGCCCAACGCCAACACGCGCGTCGAAGGGTCGCTCTCGGGCCAGTACCACTTCGCCGATCTGCTGCCGGTCGAGTCGTATGCACGGCTCGAGGCCGCGCCCAATGTGAAGCCGGTCCTGACCGCACCGTTCGGCTTTCCGTATCTCGTGCTCAACACCAAGCAGGGCCCGCTCGCCAACGTCGCGCTGCGCCAGGCGGTGCAGGCCGGGCCTGAACGACGCCGACATGCTGGGCGCCGGCTTCGGCGACCCGAAGTTCTACAGCGCCGAGGCCAACCACTACGCCAAGAACACGCCGTTCTACTCGACCGCGGGGACCGATCAGTACGGCAAGGGCGACGCCAAGAAGGCCGCGGCGCTGGTCGCCGCCGCCAAGTACGACGGCACGCCGATCAAGATCCTCACCAGCCAGCAATACGACTTCCACTACCGGATCGCGCTGGTGATGGCCGAGAACCTGAAGGCCGCCGGCTTCAAGACCGACATGCAGGTGGTCGACTGGTCGACGCTGATCCAGCGCCGCAACGACCCCGCGCTTGTGGGACATCTACATCACGCACTCGGCCGTCCTGCCCGAGCCGACGCTGACGCCGCCGCAGCTCGGCGACGGCGCGCCCGGGCTGGTGGAGCTCGCCCGCCAAGGACGCGGCGCTCGCCGCGTTCAACGCCGAATCCGACGCCAAGAAGCGCGGCGCCCTGTGGGGCAACGTCCAGTCGGTCGTCTACACCGAGGTGCCCTACATCCGGGTCGGCAATTTCAACAGCGTGACCGCGCGTTCGACCAAGCTCGAAGGCTACGTGGCGATGCCGTGGCCGTTCTTCTGGAACACGGGCCTGCAGAAATGAGATGACCCGCTATCTCGCGTCCCGCTTCGCCGGGATGGCGGTGGTGATGCTGCTGGTCGCCACGCTGGTGTTCTTCATCACCCGCCTGGCGCCCGGCGACCCCGCGGCGGTGATGCTGGGCGAGCAGGCGACTGCCGCCGACATCGCGCAGTTGCGCGCCTCGTACGGGCTCGACAAGCCGCTTCCGGTGCAGTTCGCCTACTGGCTGAAGGAGCTGGCGCGCGGCAATCTCGGCCAGTCGATCTTCCTGCAGCGTCCGGTGACGCAGGCTCTCTGGGAACGGGCCGAGCCGACGCTCTTCCTGACGCTGTTCTCGATCGCGATCGCGACGCTGATCGGCGTTCCGTGCGGCATCGTCTCGGCGGTCTGGCGCGGCCGCGCGATCGACCAGGTGTTCTCCGGATTCGCGATGCTCGGCGCGAGCATCCCGAGCTTCTGGTTCGGCCTGGTCCTGATGCAGATCTTCGCCGTCGCGCCTCGGCTGGTTTCCGGTGGCCGGCTACGGCGACCCGGGCGTGCCGCTCGCCGACCGGCTCCATCACCTGGTGTTGCCGGCGATCGTCCTCGGCATCGTCAACTCGGCGCTGATCCTGCGCTTCACGCGCGCGAGCATGCTCGACGTGCTCGGCGAGGACCACATCCGCACGGCGCGCGCCAAGGGCGCCTCCGAAGCGCGGGTGATCCTGCACCATGCGCTTGCGCAACGCCCTGATTCCGGTGCTCACCGTGCTCGGCCTCACCTTCGCGCTGCTCGATCGGCGGCGCGATCGTCACCGAGACGGTGTTCGGCCTGCCCGGGATCGGCAACCTGGTCGTGTCGGCGGTGCTGCGGCGCGACTATCCGGTGATCCAGGGCGCCTTGCTCGTGATCGCCGGCGCTCTACGTGCTGATCAACCTGGCGATCGACCTGCTCTACCTGGTCGTCGATCCGCGCGTCACGTACTGAGCCGATGCGCTCCGCCCTGCTCGCCAAGCTCTTCCGGCGCCGGCTCGTCCTGGCCGGCGCGGTCATCCTCACCGTGGTCGCGCTGCTGGCGATCTTCGCGCCCTGGCTCACGCCCTACGACCCGATGGCGCTGAAGATCCTCGACCGTCTGCAAAGCCCGCGCGCCGCGCACTGGTTCGGCACCGACGAGCTCGGCCGCGACGTGTTCTCGCGCGTCATCTTCGGCGCCCGCTATTCGCTCCTGATCGGCGCGCTGGTGGTCGTGATCTCGATGGTCTGCGGCGTCCTGCTCGGGCTGGTGGCGGGATTCTTCCGCCGCCTCGACGGCCCGGTCATGCGCCTGGTCGACGCGATGATGTCGTTCCCCGACATCCTGCTCGCGATCGCCCTGGTCGCGGTGCTGGGCGCGTCGATGACGAACGTCATCCTGGCGCTGGCGATCGTCTACACGCCGCGCGTCGCCCGCGTCGTTCGCGCCTCGACGCTGGTCGTTCGCGAGCTGCTGTTCATCGAGGCCGCGCGCGCGCTCGGCATCTCGACCTGGCGCATCCTCTTCATCCACATCCTGCACAACATCGCCTCGCCGATCCTGGTCCAGGCGACGTTCATCTTCGCCTACGCGGTGCTCGCCGAAGCGGGCCTGTCGTTCCTCGGGGTCGGCGTGCCGCCGGTGCTGCCGACCTGGGGCTCGATGATCTCGAGCGGCCAGCAGTTCGCGCACCAGGCGATCTGGCTGGTCGTCTTTCCCGGCATCGCCATCATCCTGTCGGCGCTCTCGCTGCAGATGGTCGGCGACGGCTTTCGCGACCTGCTCGACCCCAAGCTGCGCAAGGCGCTATGAATACCGCGACCGCGCCGCTGCTGCGGGTCAGCCATCTGCACACGCAGTTCGCGACCGACGCCGGCCTGGTCCGGGCGGTCGAGGACGTCTCGTTCACGCTCGACGCGGGCGAGACGCTGGCGGTGGTCGGCGAATCCGGCTCCGGCAAGTCGGTGACGAGCCTCTCGATCATGGGATTGATCGCCGATCCGCCCGGGCGCGTCGCCGGCGGCGAGATCCTGTTTCGCACGCGTGCCGGCCCGATCGTCGATCTCGCCCGGATGCCGGCGCGCGCGCTGCGCACGGCTCCGCGGCCGCGACATCGCGATGATCTTCCAGGAGCCGATGACCAGCCTCAACCCGGTGTTCAGCGTCGGCGACCAGATCGCCGAAGCCGCGGTCCTGCACCTGGGCATGACGCGCGCTGCCGCGGCGCGGCGCGCGCTCGAGATGCTGGAGCTGGTCGAGATCCCGGCGGCGAAGCAGCGCCTCGGCGAATATCCGCATCAGCTCTCGGGCGGCATGCGGCAGCGCGTGATGATCGCGATCGCCCTCGCCTGCAACCCGCTGCTGCTGATCGCCGACGAGCCGACGACCGCCCTCGACGTCACCATCCAGGCGCAGATCCTGGCGCTGCTCGACAAGCTGCGGCGCGACATCGGCATGGCGGTCCTGTTCATCACCCACAACCTCGGCGTCGTCGCCGAGATCGCCGATCGCGTCGTCGTCATGTATGCCGGCCGGGTGGTCGAGGAGGCCGACGTGCGAACGCTGTTCAGGGCGCCGCGCCACCCGTACACGCAGGGCCTGCTCGCCTGCCTGCCGCGCCGCGCCCTCGACGGCGCGGCGCGCGGACCGAAGCGCCGTCTCAATGCGATCGCCGGCCAGGTGGCGAGCCCGCTCGACCCCCTGCCCGGCTGCGCGTTCGCGCCGCGCTGCGCCCTCGCCCTGCCCGAATGCTCGATCGCGATGCCGCCGCTGGCCGAGATCGCCGCCGGTCGGCGCTCGCGCTGCCTGCGCTGGAGCGTCGCTGTGAGCGAGCCGATGCTGCGCGTGCGGGGCCTGAAGAAGTACTTCGGCCGGCGCGACCGTCCCGTCCGCGCGGTCGACGACGTCAGCTTCGACATCGCGCCGGGCGAGGTGCTCGGCCTGGTCGGCGAATCGGGATCGGGCAAGAGCACGATCGGCCGCTCGGTGCTGAAGCTGATCGAGCCGAGCGCCGGTGCGATCCGCTTCGAAGGCGTCGATCTCGTGCCGCTTGTCGGCGCGGGCGATGCGGCCCTATCGTCGCCGCCTGCAGATCATCTTCCAGGATCCGTACGCGAGCCTGAATCCGCGCCGGCGCGTCGGCGACACGCTCGCCGAGGCGCTGGCGACGCACGGCCTGCATCCGGGACCGGCGCGCGCGCAGCGGATCGCCGAGCTGCTGGCGCTCGTCGGCCTCGCGCCCGAGCACGCGCGCCGCTACCCGCACGAGTTCTCGGGCGGCCAGCGCCAGCGCATCGGCATCGCCCGCGCGCTGGCGGTCGAGCCGCGCTTCATCGTCGCCGACGAGCCGGTGTCGGCGCTCGACGTCTCGATCCAGGCGCAGGTGATCAACCTGCTCTCGGACCTGCGCGAGCGCTTCGGCCTGACGATGCTGTTCATCTCGCACGATCTCGACGTCGTCGAATACCTGTGCGATCGCATCGTCGTGCTCTATCTCGGCAAGATCATGGAAGTGGCGCCCGCCGACGCGCTCTACCGCGCGCCGCAGCATCCCTACACCGAGGCGCTGCTCGACGCGTCGCCACGGCCCGATCCCGAGGCGCGGCGCGCGCGGCGGCTGCTGCAGGGCGACATCCCGAGCCCGGTCGATCCGCCATCGGGCTGCGTCTTTCGGACCCGCTGCCCGTACGCCTACGAAGCCTGCGCGGCGACCGTGCCGCCGCTGCGCGAAGTGGCGCCGGGCCGCTTCAAGGCCTGCCTGCGCGACGACATCCTTCCCATCGGCGGAGCGACGCCATGAACGCCATCGACCTGAGCCCGATCCTTGCCGAAGTCGTCGACGCGACGACCAAGGGCTATCCGCTGTCCGCCGCGCCGCTGCCGCTCTCGGCCATCGGCGCGCAGGGCTGGAGCCTTCTCGCCGGCGACCTGCCGCTGCCGCTGGCGGTGATCCGCGATTCGGCGCTGGCGCACAACCACGTCTGGATGCGCGACTTCACCGCCGCGACCGGCGTCCTGCTCGCGCCGCACGGCAAGACGACGATGGCGCCGCAGATCTTCGCCCAGCAGCTCGCCGCTGGCGCCTGGGGCATGACGGTGGCCAACGTGCAGCAGCTCGCGATCTGCGCGCGCTTCGGCGTGCGCCGCGTCCTGATGGCGAACCAGCTGCTCGGTGCGCTCGAAGTGCGGACCGTGATCGATCTTCTGAAGCGGCACCCGGATCTCGAGTTCCACTTCCTGGTCGATTCGCCCGCGCAGCTCGCGGCGATCGAAGCCGCGGCGGCGAGCGACCCGCCGCCGCGCAAGCTCGCCGCGCTGATCGAGCTCGGCGTTCCGGGCGGGCGCACCGGCGCGCGAACGCACGACGAGGCGCTGGCGTTGGCGCGCCGGGTCGCGGCGAGCCGCTTCGTCGCGCTCTCGGGCCTCGAGTGCTACGAAGGGCCTGCAGATCAGCGGCGACGCGGCGCAAGGATGCGCTGACGGTCGGCGCGCTGATGCACCGCGTGCAGGAGCTTGCGATCGCCTGCGATCGCGAGCGTCTGTTCGCCGGCCCTTCGATCATCCTGACCGCCGGTGGCTCGGCCGCCTTCGACATCGTCGCGCGCGAGCTGCCGATGCACCTGTCGAAGCCGGTCCTGACGATCCTGCGCAGCGGCTGCTACGTCACCCACGATTCCGGCAGCTACGAGCGCCTGCTCGCCGGCGTCAAGGCGCGCAGCGGCGGCGAATGGCAGACGCGGCCCGGGCCTGCAGCCGGCGCTCGAGGTGTGGTCGCGGGTGCAGTCGTGCCCCGAGCCGGGGCTGGCGATCCTGACCATGGGCAAGCGCGACGCCTCGTACGACATCGAGATGCCGATTGCGCGCAAGCGTTTTCGCTCCGGTGCGGACGCGTCGCCGCGACCGGTGCCGGCCGGTTGGACGATCGCCGCGATGAACGACCAGCACGCGTACCTGCGCTACGGCGCCGACGAGGCCGAACCGCCGCAGGTGGGCGACCTGATCGGCTGCGGCATCTCGCATCCGTGCACGACGTTCGACAAATGGCGTGTCCTGTTTACGGTCGACGACGGCTACCGCGTGACCGGCGCGATCCGCACCTACTTCTGACGACTAGCAGGAGCGCAACGTGAGTCGTCCTCGCTCCCCTGCACGGCCACCGGTCGGCGACCTCCTGGTCGCCATGCGCGAACGATCGGCCTCGCTCTCGCAAGCCCAGCGTCAGGTCGCCGCGGCCATGCTCGACGACCCGGAGTTCGCACTGCACGCCAACGTCGACGCGCTGGCGCGGCGAGCCGACGTGAGCCCGCCCACGATCACCCGCTTTTGCCGTGCGCTCGGCTATTCGGGCCTGCGCGAGTTCAAGCTGCGCCTGGCGCACACGCTGGCGGTTGGCAAGTCGACGCTTCACCGCGCCGTCAGGAGCGGCGACGACATGCGCCTGGTGACGCACAAAGTTCTGCAGGATGCGGTCAGCGCCCTCTCGAATCTCGAACGCCATGTCGTTCCGGGCGACCTCGAGCGCGCCGCGACGCGCATCGCGGGGGCGCGCCGCGTCGACTGCTACGGCGTCGGCAACGTGTCGATGTTCATGGCCAGCGACGCTCAAGCACGCTTCGCGCGTCTCGGAATGAACGGCGGCGCGTACTTCGACGCCCATCTCCAACTCATTTCGGCAGCGACGATGAGCAAGCGCGACGTGGTCCTAGCGATCTCGTACGTCGGCCGCATGCGCAGCCTCCTGCAGGCGGTCGCGGTCGCCCGCGAACAGGGCGCGATGGTCGTCGCGATCAGCCAGCCGCACACGCCGCTCGCCATGATGGCCGACGTCGTGCTGCCGGTCGTCGTTCCGGTCGACCGCGCGATGCGCGTCGGCACCGAAGCCTATCTCGCGCAGCTGACCTATCTCGAGATCCTGATGGTGGGCGTCGGCCTGCGGCGCGGGCCGGCCGCCTTTCGGACGCTCAAACGGGTGCGCCAGGTCCTGAAGGAACGCGGCTCTGAGAGCGAGCCGCATCCGGTCATGCGCACGGCGTGACGCGTCCAACAAGGAGCTTGCCATGCCATCCGCGAACGGCGCCGATCCACCCGCCCTGCTGCTGCGCGGCGGAACCGTCATCGATGGCAGCGGCGCCGCGCGCTTCGCTGCCGATGTGCGCATCGAGGGCGAGCGCATCGTCGCGGTCGGCGCGAAGCTGGCGCAGCAAGGCGCGGTCGTGCTCGACGCCAGCGGCCGGATCGTCGCGCCCGGATTCATCGACGTGCATACGCACGACGATCAGATCGTCCTGGCGGCGCCGCAGATGCTGCCGAAGATCAGCCAGGGCGTCACCACCGTCGTCGTCGGCAACTGCGGCATCAGCCTGGCGCCGCTGGTGCACGCGAACGTGCCGCCGCCGCTGAACCTGCTCGGCGGCTCCGACAAGTACGTCTATCCGACGATGGCTGCCTACGTCGCGGCGGTCGACGCCGCCCGGCCGGCGGTCAACGTCGCCGCGCTGGTCGGGCACTCGACCTTGCGTGTCGCGACCATGGACGACCCCTATCGCCCGGCGACGCCGGCCGAGCAGTCGCGCATGTGTGAGCTGCTGCGCGAGGGACTCGCGGCCGGCGCCGCCGGACTGAGCTCCGGCGTGTTCTATGCCACCGGTGCCGCCGCCGACATCGACGAGCTGGCGCTGCTTGCCGGCGTCACCGGCGCCGCGGGCGGCGTCTACACGACGCACATCCGCCAGGAAATGGACAAGGTCCTGGATTCGCTGGATGAGGCGTTCGCGACCGCCAGGCGTGGCCAGGTGGCGCTGGTCGTCTCGCACCACAAGTGCGCCGGCCCGCGCAACTGGGGCCGGACGGTGCAGACGCTGGCCCACATCGATGCCGCGCGCCGCGACCAGGCGATCGCGCTGGACTGCTATCCGTACATCGCCGGCTCGACGGTGCTGCGCAGCGAACTGGTCGACGGCATCATCGACATCCTGATCACCTGGTCGACGCCGCATCCCGAAATGGCGGCGCGCACGCTCGCCAGCATCGCGCACGAGTGGGGCTGCAGCCAGGTTGAAGCATGCGAGCGCCTGCAGCCTGGCGGCGCCTGCTACTTCCAGATGCGCGAGGACGATGTCCAGCGCGTGCTCAATATCCGGCGACCATGATCGGCTCCGACGGCCTGCCGCACGACCAGCACCCGCATCCTCGTCTCTGGGGAACCTTTCCACGCGTACTCGGGCATTACAGCCGCGACCTCGGCCTGTTCCCGCTGGAGACAGCGGTGCACAAGATGACGGGCCTGTCGGCGCGCCAGTTCCGCCTCACGGACCGCGGCGAGATCCGCGTCGGCGCCTTCGCCGACGTCGTCGTGTTCGACGCGGCGACGATCGCCGATACCGCGACGTTCGAGCAGCCGAAGGCGCCGGCCGTGGGCATCGACTGCGTACTGGTGAACGGCAACGTTGCCTATCGCCAGGGCGAAGGCGAGCCGCGCAGAAACGGCCGCTTCCTAGCCCGCGAGCCGATGGCAGGAACGACTTCGAGTCGTTGATCCCGGCGCGACACGCGCTTAGCGACGTATGCGGGGTGTGCCCGTTCCGATCACTGCGGGCTGCGCCGTCGATCCACGCACCACGAGCTGTGGCGAAAGCAGTAGGGTCACCGGTGCCTGAGCCGGCGTGTCGAGAAGGTCGAGCAGCATCTGTGCCGCCTGTCGCCCCATCTGCTCGACGGCCACGCGGACCGTGGTCAGCGGCGGATCGATCAGGTCGACGAGCGGCATGTCGTTGTGCCCGACCACGGAGACGTCGTCGGGAACCTTCAGGCGTCGCGCCCGCAGCGCGTCGAGCACGCCCATGGCGATCAGGTCGTTGCCGGCGAAGATGGCAGTCGACGCGAACGCGCCATCGAGGAGCTTGTTGGCGGCAACGAACCCGGCCTGGCGCGTGAAGGCGCTCGCCGTCACGACTTGCGCGGCGAGCTTGTGCTTGCGCATGAGGGCCACGAACGCCTCCCGGCGCCCCTTGCCGGTCGAGGACACGGCAGGTCCGGCGATGTGCGCGATCCGACGGTGACCCAGTGCCATGAGGTGGTCGAGCACCTGGCGCACGCTTTCGGCATCGTCGTTGACGACGCTCGCGAAACGCCGCTCGCCGAAGCCGCGGTTGACCAGCACCGTCGGCAAACGGTAGCGCTGCACGACGTCGAGCAGCGTGTCGCCGATCTCGGCTGCCAGGATCAACAGGCCGCTGACCTGGCGGTGCGCCAGCGCGGCCACCAGGTCGCTTCGGTCGGTCGCGCCCTCCGACGTGTGCACCACCATGCACATGAATCCCTGCCGGCGCAGCTCGACCTCGATGCCCGTCACCAGCGGCCCGAACAGTGGATTGCCGAGGTCGGGAACGATCACGCCGACAAGATTCGACTGCTTCGTGCGCAGCGAGGCGGCCACGGCGTTCGGCAGGTAGCCGAGCTCGCCGGCCACCCGCTGGATGCGCTGCCGCGTCGCCTCCGACACCTTCCCGCCGATGCCGCGCAGCGCGCGCGACACCGATGCCGGATGGACACCCGCCTCGCGGGCGATGTCGGAGATCGTGACGTTGCTACGTCGGCTGGATTCCGGACGCGACGAACGATCGCGCAAACGATTGCCCTCCTGCGATGACACCATCCCATGGGGTAAACCCCTGACCCTCTTATCGAGCACCGAATTGTCAACTACATTCAAGGCAATCGATTGCCCTATTGCAGTCAGAACCAACTCCTCCGTGCGCCCCAACCGAGCGAGTCCCAGCCGCGCGATCGTGAGCGCCGCCCTGTCGTGCGCGCTGTCGGCGTTTTCTGGGCCCGCGATATCCGCGCCGAGCACCGATGCCGACCTTGTCGTGACAGGGGCGAAGGTGGCGACGCTCGATGGCGCGTCGCACACCGTCGAGGCGTTCGCGGTGCGCGACGGGCGCATCGTGGCGCTCGGCTCGAATGCGGCGGTCCGGGCGCTGGTCGGCCCGGGCACGCAAGTCGTCGACGGCGGCGGCCGCACCGTCATTCCGGGCCTGATCGACTCGCACATGCACGCCGTGCGCGCCGCGCTCAGCTACTCGGTCGAGGTCAACTGGATCGACGCCCGCACGATCGCCGAGGCGATGGCCCGCTTGCGTAGCGCCGCGGCGCGCTCGCCGAACGCAGCGTGGCTGGTGGTGGCGGGCGGCTGGACCGAGCAGCAGTTCGAAGAGCGCCGGAGGCCGACGCTGCAGGAAGTGCAGGCTGCCTCGGGAGAGCACCCGGCTTGGATCCAGCTCTTCTATTCGGCCCTCCTGATCACGCCGAAGGCGCGCGAGGCGCTTGGCATCGCTCCCGATGCGCTACCGCCGAAGACCACGGCGCAGCTCGACGGAAACGGCAACCCGACCGGTTGGCTGCAAAGCGAGATCGTGGGCTTGTCGTCCTTGTTCGACCGCCTGCCCAAGCCGAGCCTGATGGACAACCTGGCCGGCACGCGCCAGTTCTTCAGCGAGCTCAACCGCCTGGGCATCACGGGCGTCGTCGATCCCGGCGGCTTCAGCCTGGCGCCGCCGCAATACGCGGCGCTGCTGCAACTCTGGCGCGAGCACGCCCTGACCGTGCGCGTCGCCTACAGCCTGTTCGCGCAGAACGCCGGCAGCGAGCTGGCCGACTACCGCAACCTGACGCAGCTCCTGCCGATGGGATTCGGCGACGACATGCTCAAGTTCAACGGCATCGGCGAGCGGGTGACCCTGGCCATGTACAACAACACCGCGCCCGACGCGGCGACGCGCGAGAAGTTCTATGAAGTGATCCGCTGGGCCGCAGCGCAAGGCATGGCGGTCACGATCCACTGGACCGACGGTGCCTCTGTCCCGGTGTTGCTCGACCTCTACGAGCGGCTGAATCGCGAGCTGCCGATCGGCCGCTTGCGCTGGTCGATCGCCCACCTCGACGACGTGTCCGCCGAGTCGCTCGCCCGGATGAAGGCGCTGGGCGTCGGCTGGACGATGCAGGACGCCATGTATTTCGCCGGCGATGGCGTGCGCGCCGCCAGAGGCGATGCCGTCCAGCACATGCCGCCGCTGATGACCGCCGTGCGCGCCGGCGTCGTCGTCGGCGCCGGCACCGACGCCCATCGCGTCGCCACTTACAACCCGTTCATCGCCCTGCAATGGATGCTCGATGGCAGGACCGTCGGCGGCAACCCGACGCGCGGCGCGGACGAGACACCGTCGCGCGAGCTGGCCTTGCGCCTCTACACGCTGAACGGTGCCTGGTTCAGCTTCGACGAAGGCCGCCGCGGCAGCCTCGAGGTCGGCAAGCTGGCCGACTTCGCAATCCTCGACCAGGACTATTTCAGCGTTCCCGTGGACCGGATCGGGCGCACGGTGTCGCTACTGACCGTCGTCGGCGGCAAGGTGGTCCATGCCGCGCAGCCATTCGCCATGGTGCGCTGAAGCGCCGAAATTCTCTTCCTCCTCCATCCACGCAGCCTGTTCAGGGACGACCCATGAAGACCTCACGACGAAAACCTGCGCACCTGCCGAGGATGGTTCTCGCCGTGATGGGAGCAATCGTCTTCTCCCTCGCGGGGTGTGCGACCCAGCCGCAGGCGCAGGCCACAAGCGCCGAAGATCTCCGGCAGCTCACCAATCTCGCCGCCTGCTATACCGAGGGAATCGACGCGCTCGGCGCCAACAAGGTCGACGCCGGCACGGCGATCTGGAGCCGATGCTTCGTCGAGGACGTGCGCTTCACGCTGAGCTTCGGCGCCTTCACCATGACCTGCCCGGGAGACAAGTGCCCGATGCCGGCGTCGATGACCGGCCTGGCGCGTCGTGTCGCGATGGCACGCGGCACCTACGAGCGCGCGGGCTACGTCGTGACGAGTCATCATGTGACGACTCTGGGAATCGATCGCATCGACGCCGGCAACGCGCGAATCAAGGGGCACCTCCAGGCATGGCACTTCCGCAAGGACGGGACGGCCGTGCTCGGCCTCGGCACCTGGGAGGTCGATGCGCGCCTGACAGCCGCAGGTTGGCGCATCGTCGAGGAACGGCTCGACAGCCCGCTGCGCGTCGTGATTCCCAAGGTCGAATAGGACTCTCGACCCCACGACACGATCGCGAACACAGCCATGAGAAACCTGGTCACCAAGAAGAAGTCGCGCGAGCCGAAGATCATCCGGCCCGAGGACATCGATCCGCATCACGACTGGACGCGGCCGCTGCAGGCGCCCGGCCACATGCAGGTCGACTTCGAGGAGCGCGTCAATTTCCGCCGCCTGCACGACTACCGGCTCGCCCGCACGCGCGATGCGTTGGCGCGCTCCGGCCTCGGCGCGCTCCTCTGCTTCGACCAGCACAACATCCGCTACACCACGAGCACCGTGATCGGCGAGTGGGCGCGCGACAAGCTGACGCGCTACTCGCTTCTCACCGGCAACGGCGATCCGTACATCTGGGACTTCGGCTCGGCCGCCAAGCATCACCGCCTCTACACGCCGTGGCTGTGCCAGGACCACTGCAAGGCCGGCCTGCTCGGCCTGCGCGGCGCGGTCGGCGGCGACGGCAAGCTGTTCAAGAGCGCGGCGCGCGAGATCAAGGCGCTGCTGGTCGAAGAAGGCGTCGCCGACATGCCGCTCGGCGTCGACGTCGTCGAGGTGCCGATGATGCTCGAGCTGCAAAAGCTCGGCATCGACGTGCGCGACGCGCAGCAGACCATGCTGCAGGCGCGCGAGATCAAGAACATCGACGAGCTGATGCTGCTCAACATGGCGGCGGCGATGGTCGACGGCGTCTACTTCGACATCGCCCAGGCGCTCAAGCCGGGCGTCAAGGAGAGCGACATCGTCGCGCTGGCGACGATGCGGCTCTACAGCATGGGCTCCGACTGCGTCGAGGCGATCAACGCGATCTCGGGCGAGCGCTGCAACCCGCATCCGCACAACTTCACCGACCGGATCATCCGGCCCGGCGACCAGGCGTTCTTCGACATCATCCATTCGTACATGGGCTACCGCACCTGCTACTACCGCACCTTCAGCGTCGGCCGCGCGACCGCAGCCGCAGCTCGACGCCTACAAGAAGGCGCGCGACTGGATGGACCGCACGATCGCGTTGCTGCAGCCCGGCGTCTCGTCGGACGTCGTCGCCGCATCGTTCCCGACCGCCGAGGAGATCGGCATCAGCGGCGAGATGGACGCCTTCGGCCTCAACTTCTGCCACGGCCTCGGCCTCGGCCTGCACGAGCGGCCGCTGATCTCGCGCCTCAGCTCGCTCGAGGAGCCGATCGAGCTCAAGACCGGCATGGTGTTCGCCGTCGAGACCTATTGCCCGGCGAGCGACGGCGTCTCGGCGGCGCGGATCGAGGAAGAGGTGATCCTGACGCCGAGCGGTCCGAAGGTGATCTCGCTCTACCCGGCGCAAGAGCTGCCGATCGCCAACCCGTATTGAGCGCACATCATGGCCAACACCACATCTGCCTGAAGCTCGGCTGGATCGGCATCGGCCGCATGGGCCATGCGATGGCCGAGCGGCTCGCCAAGGGCGGCGCCGACCTCACGGTCTGGAACCGCACCCGCGCCAAGGCCGAGCCGCTGGCGGCGGTGGGCGCGAAGGTCGCCGACGCGCTGGTCGACCTCGCCGCGTGCGACATCGTCTTCGTCATGGTCTCGACCTGGGACGACGTCAGGCAGGTGGTCGCCGGTCCCGGAGGACTGCTGAGCGGCGACAAGGCGCCGAAGCTGGTCGTCGAGTGCTCGTCGATCTCGCTCGAGGGCTCGGCCGAGCTGCGCGCGCTGCTGGCGGCGCGCGGCGTGCAGATGCTCGCCGCGCCGGTGTCGGGCAACGCCAAGGTGATCAAGGCCGGCCGACTCTCGTTCGTGTGCTCGGGGCCGCGCGCCGCGTTCGACGCCGCGCTGCCGTGGCTGAAGCGGATCGCGCCGGCGGCGAGCTACGTCGGCGAGGGCGAGCTGGCGCGCATCGTCAAGATCTGCCACAACGTGTTCCTCGGCGTCGTCACCCAGTCGCTGGCCGAGATCACGGTGCTGGCGCAAAAGGCCGGCGTGCCGCGCCACGCCTTCCTCGAGTTCATGAACCAGAGCGTGATGGGCTCGACCTTCTCGCGCTACAAGTCGCCGGCATTCGTCAACCTCGACTTCAAGGTCACCTTCACGCCCAAGCTGCTGCGAAAGGACCTCGACCTCGGCCTCGACGCGGCGCGCCAGTTCGAGGTGCCGATGCCGCTCGCCTCGGTCACGCGCGACCTGGTGCAGACGCTGATCGGCCACGGCATGGACGAGGAGGACTTCGCCAAGCTGATCGTGCTGCAGGCGATGGCGTCGGGGCTGGAACTGGTGCCGGAGAACATGCCGGTCGACGATGGGCTGAGCTGAGGAAACCGAATGACCAAGTTGATGTTGAATCGTCGCGACGCGTTGCTGCTGACGGGCGCGGCCCTCTTGGCCGTGGACAGCGTGTTCGCGCAGTCCGAGTGGCCGCGCGGCCAGCCGATCAAGCTCATCGTGCCCTTCACCGCCGGCAGCGGCACCGACGTCGTCGCGCGCCTGCTCGCCGAAAAGCTCGGCCCCGCGCTCGACACGACGGTCGTCGTCGACAACCGCGCCGGCGCCGGCGGCACGCTCGGCGCGGCGATCGTCGCCAAGGCGCCGGCCGACGGCTACACGCTGCTCGTGCACTCGGCGGGTCATCTGGTTAATCCCGCGCTCTATCCGAACCTCAGCTACGACACGATCAAGGACTTCGCCGGCGTCACTCCGCTCGCCAGCCTGCCCAACGTGCTGGTCACCACCCCGGGTCGTTTCAAGGACGTTCGCGATCTCGTCGATCAAGCGAAAGCCAAGCCTGGCACGTTCAACTACGGCTCGGCCGGCAACGGCTCGGCGACGCACATGAACGCAGAAGTGTTCCGCTATGCCGCCGGGATCCAGGCACAGCACGTTCCGTTCAAGGGCACGCCCGAGGCGCTGAACGAAGTCGTGGCCGGCCGGATCGACTGGTTCTTCGCGCCGATGGTCTCGGCGCTGTCGCTGGTACAGAGCGGCAAGCTGAAGGCGCTCGCGGTCGGCACGGCCAAGCGCTCCGACGTGTTGCCGCAGGTACCGACCACGGTCGAGGCCGGGGTGCCTGGTTCGGAGTACCTGTTCTGGGTCGGCCTGTTCGCGCCGGCAAAGACGCCTGGCGCCGATCATCGACCAGCTTGCACGACGAGGTTGCAAAGATCATGACACTCGACCGAGATGAAGGAGCGCCTCGACAAGCTCGGCGCCGAGCCGTTCGTGCTGCCACCTTACGGCCTTCGATAAGTTCGTCGTCGATGAGACGGCGAAGTCGCAGCAAATCGTCCGCGCCGCGGGCATCAAGCTCAACTGAGAGACAGCGTCCCTTGACCGTCGTCGTGAGGCGGGTTCATTGCCGGCACCTTACGAGCGCCGGGTCGTCAGGCCTTCGCGGGCCAGGTACTGGTGCACGAAGGCAATCGCCATGCTGCCCTCGCCAACGGCTGCGGCGACCCGCTTGATCGGGCTCAGCCGCACGTCGCCACAGGCGAATACGCCGGGCAGGCTGGTTTCGAGCAGAAGCGGGTCGCGGGTTTGCGACCAGCGGCCGGACTTCAGCACTTCGTCGCCGGTCAGCAGGTAGCCGTTCTTGTCGCGCGCCACCTGCTGCGGCAGCCAGCCGGTGTCGGCATCGGCGCCGATGAAGACGAACAGCCCGCCGCACTCGTGGCGCGTCACGGTCTGATCCCGACGATCGACGACGTCGATGGCCTCGAGATGCGCCTCGCCGTGCGCCGCCTTCACCTCGCAGTGCAAGCGCGCGGCAATGTTGGCCTTGCTCGCGATCTGCTCGACCAGATAGCGCGACATGCTCTTCTCGAGCAGGTCGCCGCGCACGAGCAGCGTCACCTGGCGTGCGTGATTGGCGAAGTGCAGTGCGGCCTGGCCCGCCGAGTTGCCGGCGCCGATGAGAAACACGTCCTGCCCGTGCGTCGCCGCGGCTTCGCTGCGTGCCGCACCGTAGTAGATGCCCTTGCCGATGAGTCGGTCGAACCCTTCGATGAGCAGGCGTCGCCACGACACGCCCGTGGCCACGATGACGCTCAGCGCGCGCACCACGATCGTCGCCGTCGAGAACGACCTCGCGCGACCCGGGATCCATGCGTTCGACGCTGCGCGTGACGAGAATTTCAGCGCCGAGCCGGCGCGCCTGCTGCAGTGCGCGGCTCGCCAGTTCGTCGCCCGACACGCCGTTCGGAAAGCCCAGGTAGTTCTCGATGCGCGACGAGGTGCCGGCCTGTCCGCCGGGTGCTTCACGCTCGATGACCAGCGTGCGCAATCCCTCGCAGGCGCCGTATACCGCGGCGGCCAGCCCGGCCGGACCGCCGCCGATGATCAACGTGTCGTAGACGTCCTCCCGCGGATGCGTCTGCAGGCCGAGCCGAACGGCGAGTTCGCGCATCGTGGGCCGCTGCAGTTGCGCGCCGTCGGGCAGTCGCACGACCGGGCATTCCGTCGCCTTGCGGGCAGGTCGCCGGTCCACGACGCGGCCGAGGTCCGGCGTTTCCGGCGTCACCCAATCGTGGACGATCTGGTTGCGCGACAGGAAGCGGCGCAGGTCGCCGCAAGCCGGGTCCCAGCGCTCGCCGTAGACCGTGATCTGGGCCTTCGGTGGCTGCATCGCGATGCCCTGCAGGCCGCCGATGCGCTCGCGCGCCAGGGCGCCGACCCTCTCGGCCACCTCGGGCGCCGACGAGGCGACGGCGAAGTAGTGGTGCGGCTCCACGCGCATCACCCGCGACGGCTCGGCCGCGCGATAGGCGCCCGGGAACGGCGTGGCGAAGCGCCAGCGGCACTTCGCCGAAGATCGTTCCGGGCAGTCGCCAGCCGAGCGTGCGCTCGACCCCGTCGAATCTCTTGACCACCTCGAGCTTGCCGGACAGCACGGCGTACAGCGCGCGCTCCCCGCCCTCGTGCACGGCGTACTCGCCCGGCGCGAAGCCGGATGTCGGCGGAGGTGCGGACGAGCCGGTCGAGGTCCGCGTCCGACAGATTCGCGAACAACGGCACGGCACGGACTTCGTCGGGCGTCAACATCGGTCGAACTCTCCGGGTTCACCTGTGGCGCACGCCGGCACCACACACGAATGGATGCTAACGACGGCGGATTCAATGGACGCGACACGAACAGTTCGAAATGTCTCACCCGACCCTCGCGTCGCTGACAAGGCCTTCAACGCCCCACGGAGGACTGCTCGATCGGCCTGGCGTCGTTTCGGGCCTGGATCTCCCATCCACCGAGCCCGACCGCTACATCGCCCGGAACCGGGCTGCATGGCTCTCGCTTACGAGCAAGGTCTCGCTGCGCTGCCTCAGCCTGATGCAGAGGTGCCCGTTCGCATCGCGCAGCAGACCGGCAATCGCATTGGCGTTCACCACCGTATGTCGATGAACCTGCCAGAACACCGCCGGATCGAGTTGCTCGATCAGCTCACGCAAGGACGCCCGGATCAGCGCCTCGCCGTCCGCGGTGACTACCGACGTGTACTTGTTGTCCGAGCGGAAATAGCACACCTCGCCCACCGTGATCAGCTGAACCTCCCGACCTCGTGCGGCAGTGATCCAGCGCAGATGGCCACCATCGCGCGGCTCCGCTAGTCGATCGAGTAGTCCGTCGAGACGCGCCGGCGCACTGCCGATGCGCTTCTTGAGGCGACCGACCGTGATGGCGAGCCGTGCCGCCGACAGCGGCTTCAGCACATAGTCGACCGCTCCTTGCTCGAAAGCCTGGACCGCGTATTCGTCGAAGGCGGTCACGAAGACGACGTGGCATCGTCCGCTCGCCTGCCGGGCCACCTCGATCCCAGACAACCCCGGCATCTGGATGTCGAGAAAGAGGATGTCGGGCGCGTGTTCGTCGAGCGCGCGCAGCGCCTGGATGCCGTCCTCGACCGCAGCGCAGATCAGCAGCTCGGGCCAAAGCTCCGCCAGTGCATCGCCCAGGCCCTGGGCCAGCAAGCGTTCGTCTTCAGCAATGATGGCGCGTGCCTCATGGCTCATGAGATTATCCCAACGCAGGTTGTTGGCTGTGATCGCTGCAGAGCTGTCGCAGCTCGTTGCGCGCGGCTGTGATACCTCGCGCATCGATCGGGCCGCGCTGATGCGCAGCCCGCAAGTACGCCGTCACCGACCCCAGCAGTTCGTCGGCTCGCGTGGCTTCGCGCGCGAGCAGCGGGAGCGCGAGCCGCATCCCCGTCAACACCAGATCGTGGTCGATCGTCGCCAGCTCGGTCTGCAACCGTTGCTGGACCAGACGCTCCGTCTCGGCCGCCCGTTCGATGTCGAGGGACTGCAACAGCCTGGCGTGGTACGAGGCGTTGCTGGCGCAGATATAGAAGATGCCGGCAGGAGCAAGCAGCATGGACAAGACCGTGAGGTGCGCGGCGACGGTTGCCGCGACGTGCCGGTTTGCCGAGTCGACCTTCCAAGCGTAGGGAGCGAGCGCCAGGTCGGCCGCGCCCGCCGCCGTCACGATCACGGCGCCTGCCAGTGCGTAGGCAATCCAGGCGCTCGCCCCACGGGCAACCGCGACCATCGATGCCGCGAGTGCGAGCACGGTCACCGTCACGGTGGTGAGCCAATACAGCGAGCGCGCCGCGACGACGGCCGCACTGACGTTGGCGTGTTCGAAGTGCATCAAGGCTACGCAGAACGCCGCAAGCCCGAATGCTCCGACGATCACGGCGCGATCGATCCGCCGGGCGACCTCTGATCGCCAGCCTCGCCAGTCGACCCGCGGTCGGCGAGCGCTCATGACGCCTCCGCTGTGGGCGGCGAACCGGCCGGCAGGCGCAGCGTCGCCGTCGTTCCTCCCTCCGCCCCGCTGGCCAGGCGCAGCCAGGCATCGCCGCCGTAGAGGCCTTGCATCCGGGCGCGCACGTTGGCGAGGCCCGAGCCGCGTCCGCTGGAGGTTCGCAAGCCGACGCCGTCGTCGGCCACGATGACGACCAGCCCGCCGTCCTCCCGATGCGCAGCGATGTGTAGGGTACCGCCGCGCTCGCGCGGTGCCAGCCCATGCTTGATCGCGTTCTCGACCACGGTCAGCAAGGCGGCAGGAGGAACACGGTTGTCCCGCAGATCAGGAGCGACATCGATGGCATAGCGCAATCTCGATTCCATCCGCAGTCGCTGGATCTCGAGGTAGCCCTCGGTGAGCCGGAGCTCCTCGGCCAACGTCGTCTCCTCTTGCTGCATGTGAGCGCGGGAGGCGCTCATGTAGTCGATCAGCCGCGCCAGCGTGCGGCGCGCGGCGACCGGGTCGGTCCGGACCAACTGCACGACGGTTGCCACCGTATTGAACAGGAAATGCGGCTCGATCTGTGTGCGCAGTCGCATCAGCTCGGCTTCGGCACGATTGGCCTGCAGGGCGAGCAGGCCGAGGCGCGTTTGGTGTAACTCCTCACGGATCACTGACCCGCGCCGCAGCCAGTACATCGCACCGACGATCGATGCGGCGCCGAGCGTGTAAATCAGCAGACTCCAGGCCACCTTTGGGAGCACGGTCACGATGTCGTCGCTCTGGGGAAAGTAGATCCAGCGACCCGCGCACACATGGCCGATGGCCGAGCCGAGAACGAACGAAACGAAGGTGCGGGCGCAGCGGTGCAGGGTCTCAGGGTAGCTGGGCGAGAGCAGTCGAACCGCCAGCACGCCGGGGCCGACGCACAGCAGGCCGCCCAGCAGAAGGTGCCCGAGGCGGGCCAGCCAGTCGAAGGCGACCGGCTTCTCGGCGATCTGCACGATGAAGACGACGCCGGCATCCCACGCCGAGATTCCGAGGACCAACGCGATCAGCTGCAGGTCATTGCGGAGCGAGCGCCGTGCCCGCCCGACCGAGGGCTCGTCCATCGCTACCGACAACCCAGCCATCCCGGTACTGTAGGGAGATCGCGACCTGGAGGCCAGCACGTGCGACGAATGGGCTCCATCCGTTCGCCAATGCCTTCCTAGCGGGCGCGAAACCGGTCTACGTCGGGGTTCGGCGATCGCTGTCATTGCGGCGCCAGGACCGAGCGGCTGGAACCAAGGCGGCGCTGATCTGTCGGCGCACCAAGAAGCTGCGTGCCGTCCAGTTGTTGCCCGAGCACTGCAAGCTCGAGTTCCCGTGAGGTGCCTCGGAATCGAGGTGGACGATGCCCTGGAGATCGCCGAGCACACTGAGATCTGAGGAGGCGGGGGACGGGCGAGCTGCTCGATCGAGGAACCGAAGGCGACGCGGTCGGCGGCCTGCGCGTCTGGTCGGCTCGTCGCCTCGAAACCGCCATTCGAGTGGGGGCCACGCCGGTTTCACGCTACCGGCCAAGAGGCGCAGTTCGGAGCGACAGCTTTCGAGCGTTGGGTCTCTTAGACATCCCGGCAGGAAGAAGCAGCGATGCCCCTCGTACGCCGATGCCGCTTGACACTCGGCTTGCTCATCGCCATACTTAGGCATCCACTTAAGTATTGAGTCCTGCGATGTCCTTGACCCTCTACTACCACCCGCTCTCGTCCTTCTGCTGGAAGGCGCTGATCGCGCTCTATGAGGCCGACGTCGCCTTCGAGCCGCGCCTGGTGAACCTCGGCGATCCGGCCGACCGCGCCGCCTTCGAGGCGGTCTGGCCGCTGGCCAAGTTCCCGGTGCTGCGCGACGACGCGCGAGGCAAGACGATCCCGGAGTCGAGCGTCATCATCGACTACCTGGCGCGCACCCAGCCCTCCGCGGCCTCTCTGATGCCGGCCGACCCGGACCTGGCGATGCAGACCCGCCTCATCGACCGCCTGATCGACAGCTACATCCACGTGCCGTTCCAGCAGGTCGTCGCCGAACGCATGCGGCCGGACGGCCAGAACGATCCTTTCGGGGTCGAGCAGTGCGCGCGGCCAAATCCGCTCAGGCTACGACCTGATCGCGCCGATGATTGCCGGCCCCTGGGCCATGGGCGAGGCCTTCACGCTGGCCGACTGCGCGGCCCTGCCGGCGCTGTTCTACGCCGACTACGCCGTCCCCCTGGCCGACTGGCCCGAGCTCGCTGCCTACCTCGGCCGCCTGAAGGCGCGGCCCAGCGTGGCCCGGGTGCTGGCCGAGGCCGAGCCCTTCTTCCAGTACTTCCCGCTGAAAGACGGCTGATGCCCCGCAGCGCCGTCAATCTCGACCTGACCTTCCAGGCTCTCGCCGACCCGACGCGGCGGGCCATGGTCGAGCGACTGTGCGCGCGGCCCGGCGTCGGTCAGCGAACTGGCCCAGCCCTACGCCATGTCGCTGCCCGCCATCGTCCAGCACCTGGCGATGCTGGAGGACAGCGGCCTGGTGCGCTCCGAGAAGGTCGGCCGGGTGCGCACCTGCCGCATGGTGCCCGCCGCGCTCAGCCTCGCCGAGCAGTGGTTCAACCAGCGCCGGGCGGAGTGGGAGCAGCGCCTCGACCGCCTCGGCGAACACCTCAAACGCTTTCCCGACGGAGAACCGAAATGACCGCCCAGACCGAACCAAGCCGCAGCGTCGCCCACGGGGTCTTCACCATCGAGCGCACCTATCCGTCCGTGACGCCGCAGCGGGTGTTCGACGCCTTCGCCAGCATCGAGGGCAAGAACGGCTGGTTCACCGCGCCCAATGAGCGAGTGGGACATCGTCGAGCGCACCATGGATTTCCGGGTCGGCGGCCGCGAACGGCTGAAGGGCCAGTGGAGGACCGGCCTGGTCACCGAGTTCGACGCGACCTACTTCGACATCATCCCCGGCGAGCGGATCGTCTACGCCTACGAGATGCGCCTGGACGGGCGGAAGATCTCGGTCTCGCTGGCCACCTTCGAGTTCAAGCCCGTCGGGCGCGGCGCGCAAGCTGATCATGACGGAACAGGGCGCCTTCCTCGACGGCTACGACGACAACGGCAGCCGTGAGCGCGGCAGCCGCGAGATCATTGGAAAGCTCAGCGCCTACCTGGAGGGCTGACGCCTCCGTCCCCGGCGGGGTC
This sequence comes from uncultured beta proteobacterium, assembly GCA_963766315.1. Classification (GTDB taxonomy): domain Bacteria; phylum Pseudomonadota; class Gammaproteobacteria; order Burkholderiales; family Burkholderiaceae_C; genus Schlegelella_A. Next base: position 98,195 of record CAVXZM010000001.1, on the reverse strand, counting down.
TCAGGCGAGGACATCAATCTCGAAAGAAGAGTTCAGCGGCAGCTATCGGGCGGCGAACCCACGAGCAACCTCGAACGCTTCGGATCGCAAGGGGTCGTTGGCTTTGTACATGTGCGCCGGGCGCCGCTATTGGCCGAGGCTCGAGGACGGCACGCTGGTGCCGGCGTACAGCGGCGTTCGAATTTTGTGAGCGACGGTCCTGGGTTCTAAGCCATCGGGAGCCGAGCCGATAGATAGCGGCTCGCTCCTACAGAAGGACGGACCAAGCGGCGCTGTGCACTTGGCCGCGGAGTCTCTACATTGGCTGCTCAGGTGGCGCCGTGGGTGCCAAGGAGAACGCTCATGAGCAATGATCTACGTCCCCTCGAGTACATGGGCACGCAGAGTCACGAAACAGTGGCCATGGAAGCCGCCTTGGCCCGAGCGGCCGCGCGCACCGAACACGCGGCTGATCGGATAGCCGAGAAGGTCGCTGACGAGCTCGACCAGGCGAGCGGCGGCGTCACCGACGCCGGCAGCGGGATCAGTGACGCCGCGAACCGGGCCATCGACAAGGCGCGTCAGGTTCGCCAGCGTGCAACCAAGGCGGTCGAAGGCTATACAAAAGACGACCCCATCAGAGCGATCCTCATCGCCGCGGGAGCCGGTGCGTTGTTGATGGTAGTCGTCGCATTGATGGCACGGTCCGGCGCACGGGCGGTCACGCGCCGAGTCAGGGCCAACATATGACGAACCCCTGGCCAAAGAAGAACCCGTTCCTCAGCATGTGGATGAGCGGGGCCAATCGGGTCGTTGGCACCGCGCGAGCTCACGCCACCGCAGCGATCAAGCGCGAAGCCTCACAGGCTGCGCGAAGCGCCACGAGTGTGGGTACGAAGCAGATGCTTGACTTCTGGTCCGCCACAATGAGTGCGCCAACGCCCGCCAAGGACAAGAGAACGAAGTAGGCAGCCAGCTTCTAGCGGGCGCGAGGGCGTAAACATCTCAGGGGTCGACCGCTTTCGACCCTTTGCTCCCTCGGCCAACACCTTTGGGTGTCAGCAATACAGCGGGGCCCCGTCACTGGCAGACTCGCGCATGCGCCGCTAACGAGCGAGCGATTCGGCTTCCGTCATCGAGCCTCGGTTCGCGGCGCGCCATGGTCGACCGCACCGTCAAGCTGCTGGGCTACCAAAGCCTGCTCAACGCGCTGACGAGCGCCCAGGGCCGCTACACGATCGAGGGTTCTCGCACTACGAGGACTGAAAGCAAGCCGGGTCGCCGCATGCGCGACGCCCGCTGGGGCGTCGCGATGGCGGGGAACCCCAGCGCCTTGCTCCCTTGCGGGCGAACGCGCCGACGGCGGCCAGGCCTGCGAGGAGCAGTGCGTATGTCTCGGGCTCAGGCACCGCACCGACAACGCCTGGAGCGACCGAGACATTGTCGAGCCCGATGAATTCGTTGCCAGCGGGAAGGCTGATGCCGTCGATCGTCAGCGTCATGCTCGGGCTTGTGGCGACGAAGTTGAACCCGAAGGTGCCCCAGATGTTTCCTGCGACTGATGAGGCCTCAGTGAACGTCTGACTGGTCGAGCCGATGGTGGCGCTAGCCTGGACCGGCCCGTGGCAGTTGTCGCCGCCCGAGACGCAGACGCCGTTGCGGATCCCAGATCCATCGAGAAAGCGTATGTCTGGCCGACGGTCAATCCGGTCAGGACCTGCGAGACGCCCTTCGGGAATCCGGCGTTCGTGTAGCCCGCGAGGTCGAGGAAGTTGTTGCCCACGGAGGCGGCGAGGTTGTGGCATTCGGACTTCTCAGCACGGCGATCTCGCCGCCGACAATGGTCCACCCGGTGAGCGTGGTCGTGCTGGTGAGCAGCTCTTGGCCTCCATCGCTCAAAAATACACCAGTGGAGGTCTCGAAGCTTCCGTTCGACACGATCTGCGCCGACGCGCCAGTCGCCAGGACTGCCAATGGCAAGACAGCGACCTTGATGAGCTTCATGCGAGGTCCTTTCGAAAGAAGCGGACAAGATGACGTTCTATCCGCGCCGCGTTACTCATGCGTTACCGACAACGCGCCGGCGGCTTGACGATGTACGAGCCCCCGCCATGTGCGCAGCGAATCGACGCTCCGCGCTCACGCCGGCGGGCGCAACCCTGTGAATGAGGGGTGTCCCACTGCAGGTGCCGAGGAAGGATCAAGGTCATCGACGAGGACTCGTTCCTGTAGCTCGAGCGCGTCGCCGGCACCGACGAAACGATCGTCTGAACGGGGAGGGCCGCTACACGATCGAGTGCTCGCTACGAGGCGATGCCGCAGCGCGCCGTCACGCAGCCGTTCATCCTCGCGATGCAGTTGATTGCGCTCGTCGCCATGCACGCGCGGCATGTCGCAGTGCACACGGGTCCGATCGGGATCCAGGCCATGTTCGTGGCGCTCTTCGCTGCCTTTCGCGGAATGAGGATGTTCCGCTCGCTCAGCAACCGGCAGTTCGCCTTTGTGCTCAACGGCGTGCCGCTGGTCTCCGGCGCCTTGATGGGCGTGCGCGCGTGGTAGGAGCTCGGCGCAGCGGCACGCCTCGTCGCGTGGTTGCGGCGCCTATGCGCGTGGTGACCGCGGCAAGCGTCGCCATTCCTTTCTGCGGTGCTCGCGTCAGCGCCATTTTGCCCACGGGATGGGCGCTGCGCGGTACGGGTGCCCGAGCCCGAGACCCACGCACTACTCCTCGCAGGCTTGGCTGTCGTCGAGGCGTCCGCCCGCAAATGAGCAAGGCGCTAGGGTTCTGCGTCATCGCAACGCCCCAGCGGGCGTCGCGGGCGCAGCGACCCGGCGCGCTTTCAGGCCTCGTAGTGCGAGAACTCGATCGCGCCGAGCGTCGGAACGGCTGCGTACGACCCACCCGCAACGTCCACCCGGGTCGGTTTGAGTTCCTAGAACGTTCCGACCCGAAGCCGCCGATTGACGCGCCGAGCGCGCAAATGGAAGCGGCCGCTGCCCGACGGGCGGCCGTCGCGAGCGCAAAGCCCAGTTTGCTTGCCGAAAGGTGATATCTCGACCTAGAGACACTACCTCGCTATCCACCCCGGAGCGATCGTTGACGCGAAAAAGGCGGGGAAATAGGATCGGCAAGCGTGGGAAATCTCGACCTGAGGAGGACGACATGACGTCAAGCCGGATCACGTGCATCCTTGTCGCTGCTGTGTTGGTCGCGATCGCTCCGATCGCTGCGTCAGCGGCACCGAAATCCCCGGTCGTCGCCACCGACAACGGGCCAATCCGTGGCACGACCATCGGTGAGGTGCAGGCATTTCGCGGCATTCCCTATGCCGCCGCGCCTTATCGGCGATTTGCGCTGGCGTCCCCCGCAAGCGCATCCGGGTTGGCAAGGGGTGCTGGACGCGAGCGCGTTCGGCCCGCACTGTCCGCAGGTCGCGACGCCATACGGGGCCCCGAGTACGGCCGAGGACTGCCTGTTCCTGAATGTCTTCACCCCCGACAAGACCAACCACGGGCAACCCCATCTCCTGCCCGTGATGTTCTGGATCCATGGGGGAGCACTTCAAGTCGGCGAGAGTGACGACTACGATCCCAGCCGACTGGTGGCGAAGGGCGTCGTCGTCGTCACGATCAACTACCGGCTCGCCGAACTCGGCTTTCTGGCCCATCCCGCGCTTATCGGCCGAATCCCCGACGGGCGCGTCCGGCAACTATGGCTTGATGGACCAGCAGGCGGCGATGCGCTGGGTGCAGCGCAATATCCGCGCCTTTGGCGGCGATGCCGACAACGTGACGATCTTCGGCGAATCCGCTGGTGGCCTGAGCGTGCACTCCGAGCTCGCCTCGCCGCTGGCCACCGGCCTGTTCCACAAGGCGATCGTCGAAAGCGGAGCGTACTCGCTGAGCCAGCCGTCGCTCGCATTGGCGCAGGCCTCGGGCACTGCATTCGCGGCGGCCGCAGGCTGCTCGAGCCAGACGGCGGCCTGCCTGCGGAGCCTCTCGGTCTCTGCGATTCTCGGCGCCCAGACCGCAGCGACGACGGTGCCCAACCTCGACGGATTCGTGCTGCCGCAAACCGTGCTGTCCGCATTCTCGACCGGGCAGTTCAATCGCGTCCCGGTCATCGAAGGCTCGAACCACGACGAGTGGCGGCTCTTCGTCGCGCAGACCGAAGCCACTACGGGGATGGCGCTGACGGCGGCGGGCTACGTCCCGGCAATCGCGGCCACGCTCGGCGTTTCCCTGCAAAGCGCCGCGGTTATTGCTGGCCTTGGTTATCCCTTGGCTGCCTATCCGAATCCGAGTGTCGCGCTCGGGGCAGTCGGCACTGACGTGGTCTTCTCGTGCAATGCGCGGATCTCGGCGCGCCTGCTGTCGAAGTTCGTGCCGACGTTCCAGTACGAGTTCAACGACCCGACGGTGCCGATGCTCTACTTCCCGCACATAAGCTTTGCGACTGGGGCCTATCACGCGTCGGAGGTCGGGTACATCTTTGATCTCGCCCGGACCCCGGTCCCGAACCCCGGACTCACTCCCGCGCAACAGGAGCTCTCTGACGCGATGGTCGGCTACTGGACGCAGTTCGCCCACAGCGGGGATCCCAATTCGCTCGGCGCGCCCGCCTGGCCGGCTTACACGGCGATGAGCGACCAGTTCCAGTCGCTGCAACAGTCGATGCCAACGTCGAAGACGGGGTTTGCCGTCGATCACAAGTGTGCGTTCTGGGGCTTGAACTGAGACGCGCCAGCGGCGGCCTTACCGGGGCAGGATCTTGCTCCGCTTTAGTTGACACATTGTTGTTAGGTCGTGCGTTGTTCGAAGGTAGCTGGCGGCGTGTGATCGAGAGACGAGTGCAGCCGCGTGTGGTTGTAGTACCGCAGGTAGGTGTGCAGAGTCTGCCTGAGCTCCTGGTCGCTGTCGAACCGCTTGCCCCAGAGGAACTCGCTCTTGAGTGAGTGGAAGAACGATTCCATGTGGGCGTTGTCGTTCATCTGACCGGGACGGTTCATGCTCTGCACGATGCCGTGGCGGCGCAACGCCGCCTGGTAATCGAAGGCGCCGTACTCGATGCCGCGGTCGGTGTGGAAGATCAGGCCCGGCTCGGGTCGCCGCTTACGCACAGCGTGCTGCAACGCTGTTCGGGTTAACTCGGCATCGCGTCTCTTGCTCAGGCTCCAGCCCACAAGCCTGCGTGAGTACTTGTCCATGACGACGGCCATGTAGCGCCATTGCTGCCTGACGCGCAGGTAAGTGACGTCACCCACCCAGACTTGGTTGGTGTCTTGAAGCTGCAGGTGGCGCTGCCGGTTGGGGATGCGCTTGTAGAAGGCCTTCTGGCCCACCCTTCGGCGGCGATAGAGCCGCGCGCTGCGGCCCTGGATGTGTGCGCCGCGCATGAGCCTGGCGACCCGCCGGCGGCCGATTGATAACCCGCCTGCCGCATGGCTTGAGTCACCCGCGGACTGCCGTAGGTGTTCAAGCTGCTCGCGTGGACGCTGCGGATCTGCTCGGTGATGGCAGCGTCATCGACCTGGTGTTGGCTGGCTCCGCGCGCCTGCCAGGCGTAGAAGCCGGCCCGCGTTACGCCCAGCTGCCTGCACATCATCGCGAGGGGCCAAACGCTTGCCGGTTTGTCCCGATGAAGGCGAAGACTTCGCCTTTCGTTCTGAGACAAACCGGATAGCTTTTTTTAGCAGGTCGTGCTCCATCTGCAGCTGCCGGTACTTGCCCTCGACTTCGCGCAGCCGCTGTAGCTCCGCTACAGCGGCTGCATCGAGCACCGGTGACTTGCCACTGAGCACGCCGTCTCTGACCTGCTTCCTCCACTTGGAGAGCATGAAGGGGTGGATGCACAGCGACTCGGCCACATCCTTGACGAGTACGCCGGGCTGCTCGCTCATGCGAACCGCGCGTAGCTTGAACTCAAGCCCGTAGCGGTTGATCTTCTTCGGGCCAGGCATGCCCATTTGAGAACTCCTTCCGTTAGGTCAGAGTGTCAATCAAACCGGTGCAAGCTCCGCATCTGAATCAGCTCGCGATTAGAGGGGCCCCCAACGTATTGCTTCAAACGACAACTGGTGGCTTATCGAACCAGTCGAAATCAGACGTTCGTGGATGACTGCTCATGGGGCGGAAGCGGACGTTTCGTCGACGAGTGACTGCAGCTCATGGCCGATGATCGACCCCGGCGCACGGATGCGATAGTTCAGAAGCCGATCGACACGCCCAGCAATCCCTCGGCCTGCGCCAGGGTCGTTCCACGGATCGAGACCACGCAGCCGCCTGAGCAGAGGAATCCGCCGCTGGAGTTGATCAGGCTCAGATAGCCGCGCAGCTCGGTGCGCAACGCGATATTGCGGGCCAGCGTCCACTGCCAGCCGACGCCGACATTCGCCGAAGGGCGCACCTCGTTGGAAAACCCTGAATCCCCGGGCACGAAGAAAGTCGCGCCGAGTCCGCCGACGACGTAGCCGCCACCCTGTCTCGAATCGCCGTCGAAGAAGGCCCGCCCCCCGAGGTGCAGGTAGCTGATCTTGACGCCGACCTCGGCCGGTCGGCCGAATGCCTGGCCGGGCAGCGAAGTGCGCTGAAACGAATAGAAGAGCTGCCCCACTCTCCCATCGTCGAGTTCCCAGTCGACGCTTGCCGACACCGCCGCACCCCTGCCGAGCTTGAAGGTGTTGCCGCTGCCGCTGGCGTCCTCGAACTCGCCACCGCCTCGCGCTCCGCCGTACAGCGTCATCGTCGTCTGCGCGCCTGCGGCGCCAGCCGAAATGGCAAGCGAAGCAAGGAGTCCGCCGCGAATCAGGAGGCTCGCAAATCCGCACGGGCGCGCCGAAGCCGCTGACGCCTCAGCGGCACGTCGGTTCCGTGGTGGTTGGTTCATCCAGCTCGGGATTCGCGGTCTTCCTGGCTCGCGGACGACTGTGCAATGTTCGCCCGGTTCGCATGGCGACCGTAGAAAACATTCGTCAGGGATTTCTCCATTGCCGGGCTCTGCGATGCAGACCGACTCCGGGCCGACGACCTTGGTTCCCGTGACCCACGGCGCCTACGCAAGGATCGATGACAGCGTCCAGAATCCTGGGATGTCGACCTGCGGACCGAACCTCGACTTCCCAACCCCGCCCTATCGGCTCTCCGGAGTCGTCGTCGGACCGCTCCTGAACCACGCTGCCGCGCTCGCCGCACTCGGCGGCGTCGTCCACGAAGCGCCTTACAAGACCCCTCCGAAAGGGCCGATTCTCTACATCAAGCCGCGCAACACGCTGGCCGCGACTGGCGACACCCTGGCCATCCCCTCGCCGTTCGAGGAGTTGGAGATCGGTGCCTCGCTCGGCATGGTGATCGGACGCACGGCCTGCCGCGTGAGCGAGGGCGAGGCGCTGGACCATGTCTCGGGCTTCACGCTCGTCGCGGACCTGAGCCTTCCGCACGACAGCTTCTACCGCCCGTCGATCCGATTCAAGGCGCTCGACCGCTCCTGCCTCATCGGTCCGCGGGTCGTGCCCCGCGGCCGGATCGGTAAGCCCGATGCGCTGGAGATCCGGATCTCGCTCGACGGCGCCGAAGCACGGATCGCGAGCACGAGCGGGATGATCCGGCCGGCCGCGCGCCTGATCGCCGACGTGAGCGCCTTCATGACCCTGCGACCCGGCGACGTCCTCATGCTCGGCGTTGCCTTCGGCGCACCGCGCGCGCGCGCCGGCCAGGCATTCAGCGTCGACGCCGAGGGCATCGGCCGGCTGGACGGTCGCCTGGAAGCCGAAAGCGATGGATGATTCCGGCATGAAGACTGCCCGGGTCGCCTTCGGCGGAGCCGTCCACGAGGCGGTGCCTCACCCAGTAGGACTTCGACTCGCCGACGGGAGAGTGCTCGGCGAAGACGCCGTGGTGTGGCTGGCGCCGTTCGAGATCGGCACCATCGTCGCCCTCGGGCTGAACTACGCGGATCATGTCAAGGAGCTCTCGAAGGAGCTCACGGTCACGGCCAAGGACGAGCCACTGGTGTTCCTGAAGACGCCCGGCGCCGTGATCGGTCATCGCGGCTTCACCCGACGCCCCGGGGACGCAACCTTCATGCACTATGAGTGCGAGCTCGCGGTGGTGATCGGAGCGACAGCACGAAACGTCAAGCGCGCCGACGCGATGGCCCATGTCGCCGGCTACACCGTCTGCAACGACTACGCGATCCGGGACTATCTGGAAAACTGGTACCGGCCCAATCTTCGAGTGAAGAACCGCGACACGTGCACGGTGCTGGGACCCTGGTTCGTCGACGCGCAGGACATCCCGGACCCGCATGCCCTTGCACTTCGCACCTCCGTCAACGGTAAGGTCACACAGCAAGGCACGACCGCCGACATGATCAACGACATACCTTCGCTGATCGAGTACCTGAGCGCGTTCATGACCCTGCGCACGGGCGATGTGATTCTTACCGGCACGCCGGACGGTGTCGTCAACGTCGACGTCGGCGACGAAGTCGTGACCGAAATCGACGGCGTCGGCCGACTGGTCAATACCATCGTCGGCGACGATTCATTTGGCTCGTAGAAAGACCCGACCCATGCGCGTTCAACACCTGATCGGTGGCAGGCCGGTCGAAGGCAGCAGCTACTTCGAGACGATCAATCCCGCAACCCAGGAAGTGTTGGCGCAAGTTGCCGCCGCCGGTCAGTCCGAGGTGGACGCGGCAGTGGCTGCCGCGAAGTCAGCCTTTCCGAGATGGGCGGGCCTCCCTTCGACAGAACGCGCAAAGCTGGTGCGCAAGCTCGGCGACCTCATCGCGGCCCGCGTTCCTGAGATCGCGCGGACCGAGACCATGGATTGCGGCCAGGTCATCGCCCAGACGGGCAAGCAGCTGATACCGCGCGCCGCGGACAACTTCTACTACTTCGCCGAGATGTGCACGCGCGTCGACGGCCACACCTACCCCACGCCGACGCACCTGAACTACACGCTCTACCACCCGGTGGGCGTTTGCGCCCTCATCAGCCCGTGGAACGTCCCGTTCATGACCGCGACCTGGAAGGTCGCGCCGGCGCTCGCCTTCGGCAACACTGCGGTGCTGAAGATGAGCGAGCTGTCGCCCTTGACCGCGGCACGCCTCGGCGAGCTCGCGCTCGAAGCCGGCATCCCGGCGGGCGTGCTCAACGTCGTGCACGGCTTCGGCAAGGACGCGGGCGAGCCCCTTTGCCGCCATCCGGATGTGGCCGCGATCTCCTTCACGGGCTCAACCGCGACCGGCAACCGCATCGTCCAGGCAGCCGGGCTGAAGAAGTTCAGCATGGAGCTCGGCGGCAAGAGCCCGTTCGTCGTCTTCGACGACGCCGACATGGACCGGGCGCTCGATGCGGCACTGTTCATGATCTTCAGCAACAACGGCGAGCGCTGCACTGCCGGCAGCCGGATTCTCGTTCAGCGCAAGTCGTACGCTGCATTCGCGGCGAAGTTCGCCGAGCGGGCTAAGCGGATCGTCGTCGGCGACCCGCTCGACGAGAAGACGATCATCGGCCCGATGATCAGCCAGGCGCATCTGGCCAAGGTCCGCAGCTACATCGAGCTCGGCCGGAAGGAAGGCGCGACGATGCTTTGCGGTGGCAATGAGGCGCCGCAGCTTCCGGCTCACATGATGAAAGGAAACTTCGTGCGGCCGACAGTGTTCGCGGACGTCGACAACCGCATGCGCATCGCCCAGGAAGAGATCTTCGGGCCGGTCGCCTGCCTGATCCCGTTCACCGACGAGTCCGACGCGATCGCGCAGAGCAACGACATTGCCTATGGCTTGTCGAGCTACGTCTGGACGGAGAACCTCGGACGAGCCCATCGCGTGGCTGCGGCCATCGCGGCCGGGATGTGCTTCGTCAACAGCCAGAACGTGCGCGATCTGCGCCAGCCGTTCGGAGGAACGAAGGCGAGCGGCATCGGGCGCGAAGGCGGGACGTGGAGCTACGAGGTGTTCCTTGAGCCGAAGAACGTCGCCGTGTCGCTCGGCAGCCATCACATTCCCCACTGGGGCGCATAGCCGGCTACCGCCACGGAAGGTCCGCCATGAGCCTGTACGGAATGCAGAAATTCCTCTACCACCTGAACCGCGACGCGCGCGTGCAATCGCGCTACCGCGATGACCAGGCGGCGCTGCTGGCGGAATATTCCCTCGACGAGAACGAGCGCACTGCGATCGAACGCGGCGACCTCGGCTTGATGTACGTGCTCGGCACCAACGGACAGCTGCTGATGCACTTCGCCGCCTACCTGGGCCTGCCCTGGGCCGAGTACATCCAGGCGATGCGCGACGGCGTCGCGCGACACGGGCCGGTGCGCGCCGGCGTCTACGCGATGACGACGGCGGTCGACGAAAAGGTCGCAGGCGTATGAGCCTGGTCTTCGCCGGCGTCTGCAGCCATGCGCCGGGAATCACCGGCCGCGCGCACTTGGCCGATCCTGCATTGCGCGACCCCTTTCACGCGGCCTTCCGGGCGATGGGCGACGAGATGCGCGAGGCCCGTCCTGACGCGCTCGTGCTCGTCGGCGCCGAGCACTTCGCGAACTTCTTCATGGACAACATGCCCGCCTATGCGATCGGCATGGCCGACGAATACGAAGGGCCGATCGAGGATCCGGCGTGGCTCGGCATCGCCAAGACCCGCATCCCGGGCAATGCCAACCTCGGCAGGCGAATCGTTACCGAAGTCATGGAAACGGCCGACGTCGCCTTCGCCGAAGAGTGGAAGTTCGACCATGGCCTGATCGTTCCGCTGCATTTCCTGACGCCGCGCTTCGACCTCGACGTGATCCCGGTCAACATCAACTGCCAAGGCCCGCCGCTGACACCGCTGCATCGCGCCTGGGCGTTCGGCGAAGCCTTGCGCCGCGCGGCGGACAAGGTGCCCGAGCGGATCGCAATCGTCGCCACCGGCGGGATCAGCCATTGGCCCGCGACGCCCGACTCGGGCAAGATCAACGAGGCGTGGGATCGCGAGTTCATGGCGCGCTGGCAGCGCAACGACAAGACCGCGCTGCTGTCGTACCGGGACGGCGACATCTATCGCGACGCAGGCCAGGGCGGGTTCGAAATCCGCACGTTCATTTCCCTCGCCGCCGCTGCCCGCGGCCAGGGTGCGATACGCCACTTTCAGCCGATTCCGATCTTCTCGGTCAGCGGCACGATCGGCGTGATGGAGGTCGAGTAGTGCCGCACCTGACGATCCTGTACACGCCCAACCTGGACGCGCTCAGCGACATGGCCGGATTGTGCCGCCAGCTGGCCGACACCCTGCTGTCGATCCACGACGAAACGGGCCAGGCCGTCTTTCCTCCCGGCGGCGTTCGTGTCCTCGCCTACCCGGCGGCGCACTCCGCGATCGCCGACGGCAAGCACGACTATTCGTTTGCCTATCTGCACCTTCGCATGGGTCGGGGTCGAAGCGAGCGGGTGAAGAAGCAGGCCGGTGACGCTTTATCGGCGACCGCACGCGAGCATTTCGGCGCGTTGTTTGAGCACCGCCACGTTGGCGTCACGCTCCAGATTGACGAGGGCGCGGAGGTCTACGACGCCAAGCACGGCACGATTCATCCCTTGTTCGCGAAGTCGTGACCATGCTGTCGACGGATCTCATCGAGGCGCTGGCGCGCGAGCTGTACGAAGCCCGCAAGAGCCGGGTTCAGGTGCGCCAGTTCTCGCGCCGCCATCCCGGCATGACGATCGAGGACGGGTACGCCATCCAGCGGGCATGGGTGCGACTCGAGCAGGCCGATGGACGAAGCGTCAAGGGCCGAAAGATCGGACTCACCTCTCGGGCGATGCAACAGGCAAGCCAGATCACGGAACCCGACTACGCGCCGCTGATGGACGACATGTTCTTCGCCCAAGGGGGCGACATTCCGATCGCACGCTTCATCGCCCCGCGCATCGAGGTCGAGCTCGCCTTCGTCCTGGGCAGGCCGCTCAAGGGGCCAGGCGTCAATCTGTTCAATGTCCTCGCCGCGACCGAATACGTCAGCCCGGCGCTCGAGATCATCGACGCGCGCATCGAGCAGTTCGACCGCGACGACAAGGGCATGCGCAAGGTATTCGACACGATTTCGGACTTCGCCGCCAACGCCGGAATCGTGCTGGGCGGTCGGCCCGTCCGCCCCGACGCAATGGACCTGCGCTGGACAGGAGCGATGCTCTTCAAGAATGGCGTGATCGAGGAAACCGGCCTGGCGGCAGGCGTGCTCAACCACCCTGCTTCCGGCGTCGCGTGGCTCGCCAACAAGATCGCACCGCACGACGAGCAGCTCAACGTCGGCGACGTGGTGCTCGCTGGCTCTTTCACGCGGCCGATCACCGCCGTCGCGGGCGACGGAATCCACGCCGACTACGGCCCCTTGGGCACGATCTCGTTTCGCTTCGTTTGAGGGCTGGCCAGCCGCGGGGCGTGACGATCGATTTCGCGCCCTAGCGGAGGCCCGTCGTCGCCTCAATCGCGTAGGCCGGTTCGCCACCGCCGAGCGACTCCACCAGCGCGAAGGCGCCAGCGCGCCACTCGAAGACCGGCAGCGCGCCTGGCGCGACCGCGCCCACCGCCCGGCGCGCGAGCGTCACGTGCGGCATGAACGGTCGAGTCTCGAGGACAACACCCGACGCGAGCAGGGCGGCGCCGACCCGCTCGTGCAGCGCCACCATCCGCAGGTCGGCTTGCAGCGTCAACACGGCGATGCCGCCACGCCAGAGCCCGCTTGCCTTCGGCCGCAAAACCGGCGCTTCTGCCTCCACCTCGGCGAGCCCCATTCGCAGCGCGGCGATGCGCTCGCGCGGAAAGCTGCCGATGAAGTGCAGCGTCGCGTGCAGGTCGTCGGTCGCGACCGGCCGCGCCGCCGCCGGCCAGCGCCAGCGCTCGCGACACGCGGCGAGCTGCGCGCGCCCATCGGCGTCGGGCCAGAGCGCTACGAAGAGGCGCGCCGTCGGCGACTCAGCCTTGGGCGACGTCGACCCACTCGGCATCGGCGAGCTCGGCCAGGCGCTCCGGCGCGATGCGAAGCGCGGCGTGGGCGTCGCCGGCCGCCGGAACAACGATGTCAAAGGCGCGCAGCGAAACGTCGGCATAGACGCGCAGCAGCCGCGGCAGCCCGAACGGGCAGACGCCGCCGACCGGATGGCTTGTCGCCTCGAGCACCTCGGCGGCGTCGAGCATCTTGGCCTTGGCGCCGAAGCGGTCCTTGTACTTGCGGTTGTCGAGCCGCGCCTCGCCGCCCATCACGACGAGGATCACCTCGCCATTCAGCCTGAGCGACAGCGTCTTGGCGATCCGCGCCGGCGCGACGCCATGCGCTGCGGCGGCGAGGGCGACCGTCGCGGTGCTGGTCGCTGCCTCGAGGATCTCGATGTCGGGGGCGCGTTCGGCGAAAAAGGCACGGACGGACTGCAGGCTCATCGCTTCGATCGATCGGGTTGCGCGGCAATGTTGCCATGGCGTTGCCGAATAGCGATCTGGCACCATACGCTCACCTTCATCGCGCGCACTGCCCTTGACCTCTCCGACCACCCCGCCCGATGTCCCCGAAGGCTTTCGCGCGCGCTCCTTCGGCGACGGCTTTATCGGCGTCAACGGTCCGCTCTACGCGCGCCAGACCGATTCGACGTTCCAGCTCGGCTTTCGGGTCGAGCGCCGGCACTGCAACATGATGGGCATCTGCCATGGCGGCATGATGGCCACCTTCTGCGACATGCTGCTGCCGATAGCGGCACACGTTCTCGCACCGGAGATCGGCAAGCGCTTCCTGCCGACGATCAACCTGCAGATCGACTACCTCGCCGGCACGCCGCTCGGCGCCTGGGTCCAGGGCGAAGCGCAGGTACTACGCACGACGCGCAGCCTCGTCTTCATGCAGGGACTGGTGCAGGCCGACGGCATCAACGTCGCGCGCACCAGCGGCATCTTCAAGATCGGCGCGCCGTTCGAGGATGCGAGCGGGATCGCGCCGCCCCTCTCGCCTTGAACGGCGAGTCGCTTTGATCGCGTCTGTGCGGCAAATTCGGCAAATGCCCAGCCGGATTGATGCGCAAGCGATGAATGGGCTTGAGCAATTAGACTAATTGCGCCACGTTCACCCAATGAGCAGCCTGCCCGTTTCCTCCGAAGGCAATCGCCGCGTCGTCCCACGCAGGGCGTTGCGTCAGACGGCGACCGTGGTCCAGGGCGATACCTCGCGGCAGGTCCAGACCTGGGACCTCGGACGCGACGGCATGTGCCTGCTCTCGCCGCGGCCGATCGCGCCCGGCACGCGGTGCAAAGTCACGTTCGACGTCCCCCTTGCGACTGGGCCAATGAGCCTCACGGCCGGGCTGAAGATCGTCTATTCGTCGTATTCGGCGAGCGGCGAGTTCAAGATCGGCGCCGTGTTCACGGATCTCGATGAAGGCGTCGCCACCATCCTCGGCAAGTTCGCGGCAGCACCCTGACCGGCAGCGCGATCCGGCGCGCGGCCGTCTGCTGCGAGCAGCGGCCGCCCTGCCCTTCGTCACCGGCCTTCCCGTCGCCCTGCGCGCCCAACCCTCGCCTGACCGCCGCCGCATGAACACGCGCCCGATCCCCGCCAGCGGCGAAGCGCTGCCCGTCATCGGCTGCGGCACGTACGTGGGCTTCGATCAGGCGCCGGGAACGCCCGCCTATGCGCTTCTTCCCGGCGTCGTCGAGGCGCTGCTCGACGCCGGCGGCAAGGTGCTCGACAGCTCGCCGATGTACGGCCGTGCCGAGGAAACGACGGGTGAGCTGCTCGCCGCCAACGGCCGGCGCGACGAAGCGTTCCTCGCGACCAAGGTCTGGACCGGCGGCCGGGCCGAGGGCATGCGCCAGATGGAAGCGTCGTTTCGCCTCCTGCGCACCGACCGGATCGACCTGATGCAGATCCACAACCTGGTCGACTGGCGCACCCAGCTCGCGACGCTGCGGCGCTGGAAAGAGGAACGGCGCATCCGCTATCTCGGCATCACGCACTACTCGCCCTCAGCGTATGGCGAGGTCGAGGCTGTGCTACGGGCCGAGAAGGGCATCGACTTCCTGCAGATCAACTACGCCCTCGACGACCGCGACGCCGAGCGGCGCCTGCTGCCGCTCGCCGCCGAGCGTGGCGTCGCCTTGATCGTCAACATGCCGTTCGGCGGCGGCGGCCTGCTGCGCCGGCTGCTGCCGAAGCCGCTGCCGCCGTGGGCCGGCGAGATCGGCTGTGCGAGCTGGGCGCAGGTGCTGCTGAAGTTCGTCCTCAGCCATCCCGCGGTCACCTGCGCGATTCCGGGCACGCGGCGCAAGGACCACATGGCGGACAACGCCGCGGCAGGCTTCGGCGCCATGCCCGATGCCGCGTTCTGGCGCTCCCGGATCGACGCCGTGCTTCGCTGAAGCGGCGTCCGCGCCGACCCGCGCTCAGGCGAGCTGCGCCGCCGCCAGCAGCGCCCGGGTGTAGACCTCGCGCGGCGCGTCGAACAGCGCCTCGGCCTCGCCCTCCTCGATCACGTCGCCGTCCTTCATCACCAGGACGCGGTGCGACATCGCCCGCACCACCGCCAAGTCGTGGCTGATGAAGACGTAGCTGAGGCCGTAGTGGCGCTGCAGGTCGGCCAGCAGCGCCAGCACCTGCTGCTGCACCGAGACGTCGAGGGCCGAGGTCGGCTCGTCGAGGACGAGCACCTCCGGCCGCAGAACGACGGCCCGGGCGATCGCGATGCGCTGGCGCTGGCCGCCTGAGAACTCGTGCGGATAGCGCTGCAGCACGTCGTGCACGCCGTTGGCCGGGTTCAAACCGACCTCGTCGAGCATCGCCAGCACGAGTCGCTCGCGCTCCGCCTTGGCCAGCTCCGGGCGATGCAGCGCCAGCCCTTCGCCGACGATCTGGCCGATCGTCATGCGCGGGCTGAGCGAGGCGAACGGGTCCTGGAACACGACCTGCATCCGCCGGCGCATCGCCCGCAGCGTGGTTCGCTCGGCGTTGTCGATGCGCTGGCCGCCCATCTGCACCTGCCCCGCCGCCACCGGCTGCAGCGCCAGCAGCGCCATGCCGAGAGTCGTCTTGCCCGAGCCCGATTCGCCGACGATGCCGAGCGTCTCGCCGCGGCGCAGCTGCAACGTCGCACGGCGCACCGCGTCGAACATGCGCTTGCCGAACCAGCCCTGCGGAATCGGGAACGACACGGTCACGGCGTCGGCCGCGAGCAGGATCGGCGCGTCGGGCGCGAGCACCTGCACCACGCGCTTCGGCCGGCTCGCCAGCAGCTTCTTCGTGTACGGATGGTGCGGGTCGGCGAACACGTCGGCGGTGGCGCCGAGCTCGACCAGCTTGCCGCGCTCCATCACGCCGACCTGATGAGTGAAGCGCCGCACCAGGTTCAGGTCGTGGGTGATGAAGAGCAGCGCCATTCCCATCTCTGACTGCAGCTCGTCGAGCAGGGCCAGGATCTGCGCCTGGATGGTGACGTCGAGGGCGGTCGTCGGCTCGTCGCAGATCAGGAGCTTGGGCGTGCACGCCAGCGCCATGGCGATCATCGCCCGCTGCCGCTGGCCGCCCGAGAGCTGATGCGGAAACGAATCGATGCGCCGCTCGGGCTCGGGGATGCCGGTGCGGTGCAGCAGCTCGATTGCGCGGGCCCGCGCCTGGTTCTTGCGCAACCCCTGGTGCAGCTCCAGCACCTCGCCGATCTGGTTGCCGACGGTGTAGAGCGGGTTTAGCGCCGTCATCGGCTCCTGGAAGATCATCGCCATGGCGTCGCCGCGCAGGCCGCGCATCTGCCGCTCCGACTTCGTGAGCAGGTCTTCGCCCTCGAACCGGATCGCCCCGGTGACGGTCGCGCCGCGACGAGGCGCATCACCGACAGCGCGGTGATCGACTTGCCCGAACCCGACTCGCCGACCAGCGCGAACTTCTCGCCCGCGGCGAATGGCGAACGAGACGTCGTCGACGACGACGCTGTGGTCGAAGCGCACCGTCAGATGATCGATCGCGAGTAGCTCGGGTCGCATCTCAGGACTTGCGCGTGTCGAAGGCGTCGCGCAGGGCATCGCCGATGAAGGTCAGGAGCAGCATCGACACGACCAGGACCGCGAAGGTCGGAAAGACGATCCACCAAGCGTCCAGGTTCGCCTTGCCCTCGCGCAGCAGCGCGCCGAGCGACGGCATCGACGGCGGCACGCCGAGGCCGAGGAAGTCGAGCGACGTCAGGGCGATGATCGCGCCGCTCATCCGAAACGGCAGGAAGGTGATGACCGGGGTGAGCGAGTTGGGCAGGATGTGGCGCCAGATGATCTGGGCGTTGGACAGGCCGAGGGCGCGCGCGGCCTTGACGAACTCGAGGCTGCGGTTGCGCAGGAATTCCGCGCGAACGTAGTCCGACAGGCCGAGCCAGCCCCACAGGGAAAGCAGGATCAGGAGCAGGAGCAGCGAGGGCTCGAAGATCGAGGCGAAGATGATCAGCAGGTAGAGCTCGGGGACGGCGCCCCAGATCTCGAAGATCGCGCTGCAGGAAGAGATCGACCTTGCCGCCGAAATAGCCCTGCAGCGCGCCCATCAGCATGCCGACGGCGACGCCGATCACGGTCAGCGCGAAGCCGAACCAGATGCTGACGCGAAAGCCGTAGATCAGGGCGGCGACCATATCGTGGCCGTCGCCATCGGTGCCGAGCCAGTTGCCGCCGCCGGGCGGCGACGGGCTCGGCATCTTCTGGAAGTAGTTCTGCGAGTCGGCGCTGTGCTGGTTCAGCGTGAAGAACGCGACCGTTCCCGGGCTTGGCGAACTGCTCGGTGATGAACGGGTCCTTCCAGTCGGTGGGCGTCGCGAAGTCGCCGCCGAAGCGGCGTTCGGGCTGGTTGTGGAAGAGCGGAAAGAACAGCTCGCCGTTGTAGCGCGCGACCAGCGGCCGATCGTTGCTGACCAGCTCGGCGAACGTCGAGACGACGAGCAGCATGGCGAACAGCCACAGCGACAGATAGCCGAGCCGATTGCGCTTGAAGCGCGCCCAGGCGCGCTGGTTCGGCGAGCGCGGCGTCACGGCGGGCCGCAAGGGCGGCGCGGCAAGGCCGGGCTCGGCGGGCGAAGGCGTGAGGACGGCGGCCACGGTCACCTCGCGACGCTGCTGAACTGGACCCGCGGGTCGACGACGACGTAGAGCACGTCCGAGAGCAGCTTGACGACCAGGCCGATCAAGGTGAACAGGTAGAGCGCGCCGAGAACGACCGGGTAGTCGCGGCGAACCACCGACTCGTACGACAGCAGGCCGAGGCCGTCGAGCGAGAACAGCGTCTCGATCAGCACCGAGCCGGCGAAGAAGGCGCCGATGAAAGCTGCCGGAAAGCCGGTGATGAGCGGGATCAGCGCATTGCGGAAGATGTGCTTGAAAAGCACCCGGGTCTGCGAGACGCCCTTGGCCCGCGCCACCAGGACGTATTGCTTCCTCATCTCCTCGACGAAGGTGTTCTTGGTCAGCATCGTCACGATCGCGAAGCTGCCGATCACGAGGCAGCTGAGCGGCAGCGCCAGGTGCCAGAAGTAGTCGGCGATGCGCGCCGGCCAGCTCAGCTCGGCCCAGTTGTCGGAGGTCAGGCCGCGCAATGGGAAGACGTCGAAGAACGTGCCGCCGGCGAACAGCACGATCAGGAGCAGGCCGAGGACGAAGCCGGGAATCGCATAGCCGATGAGGACCACCAGCGTCGTCATGGCGTCGAAGCGCGACCCTTCGTACATCGCCTTCATGACGCCGAGCGGAATCGAGATCAGGTACGAGAACAGGAAGGTCCACAGGCCGAGGCTGATCGAGACCGGCAGCTTCTCCTTGATCAGCGTCCAGACGTCCTTGTTCTGCAGGAAGCTGCGGCCGAGATCGAAGCGCAGGAAGTTGCCGATCATCTCGACGTAGCGCACCGGCGCCGGCTTGTCGAAGCCATAGAGCTTCTTCAGCTCGGCGATCTGCTTCTCGTCGCTGTCGCGCCGCGCCTTGTAGCCCCCGCCCTCCCCTTGGCCGGCGCGCGCCTCGGCCATCAGCTGCTCGACCGGGCCGCCAGGGACGAACTGGATGACGACGAAGGTGAGCGTCAGCGCGCCGAGCAGCGTCGGCACCATCAGGAGGAGTCGCTTGAGGATGTAGCTCAGCATGGCGCGCAGGTTGGCATTGGGTCAGAAGGGCCGTCGCGCTCAGCGCTTGGCCGGATCCTTGATCCACCAGGTGGTGATCGGCCAGGCCGGCTGTTCGTCGTTCGGGCTCTCGACCGTGTAGTACTGCGGCCGCACCGCCGGGATGCCGAACTTGTCCCAGTACGAGGCGCGCTCGCTGGCGAAGTAAAGGTCGGGCACCTGCCAGTAGTTCCACATCACGACCCGGTCGAGCGCGCGCGCGGCATCGCGAAGGTCGTCGAGCCGGGTCGCGTTCGGCCATGACGTCGAGCAGATGATCGACCGCCGCGCTCTTGATGCCGCGAAAGTTGTTGTTGCCCTTCTCGTCGGCGGCCTTGCTGCCGTAGCTGGTGATGAGCTCGCCCGGCGACGGCAGCGTGAACCGGCCTTCGACGATCGTCACCATGTCGAAGTCGTACTCCTCGAGTCGGCGCCGGAACAGCGCGTAAGTCGACACTGCGCAAGCGCAGCGTCGCGCCGAGCTTTTCGAAGTTGAGGCGCCATTCGGGCAAGGTCGAGCTGCGGTCACCCGCCGTCAGGTACTCGACCTCGAAGGCCTCGCCCTGCGCGTTGCGCAGGCGGCCGTCGGCGGCGACCTTCCAGCCGGCCGCGGCGAACAGGTCGCGCGCCTTGAGCAGGTTCTGGCGCAGTAACTTCGGGTCGCCGTTGGTTCGCGGAGCGACGTAGGCCGGGCCGAAGACCTCCGGCGGCAGCTCCTTGCGGAACGGCTCGAGCAGCTTCAGCTCGGCTGGCGAGGGCAGGCCTTGCGCCGCGAAGATCGAGTTGTTGAACATGCTGTCGGCGCGGGCGTATTGGCCGTAGCGGTTGATCGTCATCTCGAAGTCGTAGGTGTAGGTCAGCGCTTCGCGCACCCGACGATCCTGGAACTTCGGCAGGCGCATGTTCAGCTGGTACGACTGCAGGTACTGTCCGAACCCGGTCGGAAACGGGTCCTTCTTGATCCGCCCGTCGTCCCACTTCGGGCCCTTGTGCAGGCGCGCCCAGGCACGCGCGCTGTACTCCTTGTAGAAGTCGAACTCGCCGGCCTTGAATGCCTCGCGCGCGACGTCGTTGTCCTTGTACATCCGGTAGACGACGCGATCGAAGTTGAACGAGCCGCGCCGTGGCCCGAGGTCGCGCGCCCAGTACTGCGCGTTGCGCTTGAACTCGATCCGGCGGCCCGACTCCGCCGCGGCGATGGTGTAAGGACCGGTCGTGATCGGGTATTCGGTGACGATCGTGTCGAATGGCTTGATCTTGCCGTCGGCGCCGATCGCCCACTTGGGCGAGAAGATCCTTCAGCGTCACGCCGACGGCGAACACGGTGTCGTTCGAGTGCTCGCGCAAGTCGAACCGAATCGTTCGCGATGTCGACGACGACGGCACGCTCGACGCCGGCGAGCGCCGTCTGGTAGCTGGGCGACGCCTGCTTGCCCGACATCGAGTCGAAGCTGTACTTGACGTCGGCCGCGGTCACCGGATCGCCGTTGTAAAAGCGCGCCTGGGGATGGATGCGGAACGTCACCGCCGACTTGTCGGGGCGACCAGCATTTCCTCGGCAATCGAGGCCGTACATCGTCTGCGGCTCGTCCGCCGACAGCATCGCCAGCGACTCGAGCATGAAGATCGTACATTCCGGCCGGTGCCGCGCCCTTGGTCGTGAAGGCGTTGAACTTGTCGAAGCTGCTCCGCCGGTCGGGGTTGCGCAGGTAGAGCGCCCCGCCCTTGGGCGCGGCCGGGTCGACGTAGTCGAAGTGGTCGAAGCCGCGCGGATACTTGGGCTGCCCGAACGAGGCGTAGGCGTGGGTCCAGACGCCGAGGACGGCATCGCTCGCGGCGGGCGGCGAATCGGCCGGAGCCTCGACCGTCGCCGCGACCGCCAAGCTGGCAGCGAGCCCGACGATGAAGGCGGCGCAGCGGCGCGGCCAGCTGGGCCGGGTCGAGGCGGAGGAAGGATCGCAGGGACGGCCTGACGGCATCCGGCCATGCTAAGGCAACGCACGCGGCGGTCGCGCCGCGGTCGGCTACGGGATCTTCGTCGCCTCGGTCTCCATCTGCGTCACCAGCCGGTCCATCTGGTCGATCACCGACTGGATCGTCGACCGCTGCGTCAGGTCGACGCCGGCCTTCTTCAGCTGCGCCATCGGATGGTCGTTGCCGCCGCTCCGCAGAAGCGTCAGATAGCGATCGGTCGCGTCCTTGCGCGCCTCGGGCGTGCCGCTGCGTCATCGCGTCGTAAAGCTGCGCCGACGACGCGAAGCAGGTGGCGTACTGGTAGACGTAGTACGGCGACTGGAAGAAGTGCGGAATCCGCGACCAGGTGAACTTGTAGAAGTCGTCGACGGTCAGCGCGTCGCCCCAGTATTCCTTCAGCAGGCCGGATAGAGCGCGTTCAGCACCTCGGTAGTGAGCGGCTCGCCCTTTTCGACCAGCCGATGCGCGCGAAGCTCGAAGTCGGCGAAGATCACCTGGGTAGTAGAAGGTGCCGACGATCGAGTCGACGGCGTGCTGGAGCAGCAGGAAGCGCTCCTTCGGGTCGCTCGTCTGCTTCAGCAGCTTGTCGAGCAGCATCCGCTCGTTGGTGGTCGAGGCGACCTCGGCGACGAAGATCGTGTAGCCCGAGGTGACGAACGGCTGGGATCTCGTACGACAGCACGGTGTGCATCGAATGGCCCGGCCTCGTGGGCGAGCGTGAACGCGGCGTCGAGCGTGTCGTTGTAGTTCATCAGCATGTACGGTCCGACGCCGTAGACGCCGGCGCTGTAGGCGCCGCTGCGCTTGCCTTCGTTCTCGTAGACGTCGATCCGGCCGCCCGAGACGAAGCGCTTGTACTTGGCGACGTACTCGTCGCCGAGCGGCGCTACCGACGCCAGGGCGAGATCGCGCGCTTCCTCGAACGGATAGCGCTTCGTGCTCTGGTAGATCGGCATGAACGAGTCGTACGGGTGATAGCTCGGCAGACCGAGCAGCTTCTGGCGCAGCCGCGCGTAGCGCTGGAACGGCGCCGGCCCGCGCGGGTCGCGTCGACCAGCGTCTCGACGACGGCGCGCGGGATCGCGTTGCCGTCGAGCGCGGCGTCGAGCGTGGTGGGAAGTTGCGCGCCTGGGCGATGAACCAGTCGCGCTGCAGGATGCGCGTTGTAGATCGCGGCATAGGTGTTCGCGGTCGCGCCGTAGGTGCCGAGGTAGGCGGCGGCCGCGCGGCCGCGCTCGCCCTGGTCGCGGTTGCCCTCGAGCAGCGCGGCATAGTTGCCCGGGCTGAGCACGACGTCCTTGCCGTCGGCCAGGCGCAGCGTCGGGAACTTGATGTCGGAGGTGCTCAGCTCCTGGTACGTCGTCGCCGGCGTGTGGTTGAACTGGCTGGCCAGCGAGAGCAGCCGCTCGCCCTTGTCGTCGAGCACGTGCGCCTGCTGCCGATAGGCGTCGAGGATCGGGAAGCGATAGGGCGCGAGCGCCGGCGTCTGCTCGATCCAGCCGGTCACCGTCGCTTCGGGGAATTTTCAGCAGCTCGGGCGTGAACCAGGACGAGGCGGTCTCGAACCTGGCGAACGCGGCGCCGACGCGCTGGAAGCGGCCGGCCACCGCCTGGTCGCGCGTGTCGACGTCGCGCTGCAGCCCCGGATAGCGGTAGAGGCGGTACTGGCAGCTTACCGATGTCGTCGTATGCCTGGTAGGCCTTGAGCAGCTGCGCCGGGCCCTTGCGCGAGCGTCCCCTTGAGCGCAGCGAAGGCTTCCATCTGCGCGTCCATCTCCTTCATTCCCGCTTCCCACGCGTCCCAGCTCGGATAGATGGGCGAGAAGTCCCAGCGGAACTCGGCCGGGATCTCGACCCGGTTGCGCGTCGTCGGCTTGGCGCCGACGGCAGCGGTAGAGACAGCGGCGGCGCACATGGCGCCGGTGATGGCGATCGACATTCTCATGAGGGTACGCGCGGGCGCTCGGCGTGGCGAGACGAGGGCGCGAGTGTCCGGTGTCGGCGCGGGCCGGGTCAACCGCGCGCGTGACAGGCTGCGCTGGCGTGGGATCGAACGGTGAAGGCGACTTCCTTCATCGAGCGGACGCGTGGGGTGCCGGCTGGATTTACGAGCGACGCCCCAAGGGGTAGCCTTGGTCACGTCATCGAGCGGAGCCTGCCATGCCAGTTCGCGCCATTTCCGGAACCGATCTCAGCTACGCGCTCGTCATCTTCGACGACAACGGCAAGGAGCGGCCCGAGCCCGACGGCACGCTCCTGAGCGAGACGCTGATCCGCCGCGTCGCCGATCCGGCGCGGCCGGTCAGCGACGTGCTCTTCGCCAGCCATGGCTGGCAGGGCGACGTGCCGGCGGCGATCGACCAGTACGACCGCTGGATCGGCGCCACCGCGGCGCAGGCGGCCGATCGCGCGGCCGCCGAGCAGCGACCGGGCGGCTTCGCGCCGCTGATCGTCGGCCTGCACTGGCCGAGCAAGCCGTTCGGCGACGAGGATCCTCCGACGGGCGCCCAGGGCGTGCTGTCGGCGAGAGGCGCCGGCGACGCCCCGGCGGACGGCGACGTCGACGCCTGGGCCAAGCGCATCGCCGACACGCCGCGCGCGCGCGCCGCGATCCAGACGATCTTGAAAGCGGCTCCGAACGAGGCCAACGCCGCCGCACCCTCGAAAGCGCTGCTCGATGCCTACGCGGCACTGTTCGCCGAGTCGGGCCTGGCCGCGCAAGGCAGTGCCGCGCCGCCGGGAGCCGACCAGGAAGGCTTCGACCCGAAGGCGATCATCGCCCAGAGCAACGCCGGCGCGGCCAAGCCGGCGACGCAGCTGCTCGGCATCGGCGACACCGTGAGCGGCCTCTTCCTCTCGCCGCTACGGCAGCTCTCGTTCTGGAAGATGAAGGACCGCGCGCGCGCCTTCGGCGAGAGCGGCGGCCACGCGCTGCTGGCGAGCCTGCAGAACGCCGCGCCCAAGGCGCGCTTTCATCTGATGGGCCACAGCTTCGGCTGCATCGTCGTCTCGGCGACGGTGGCCGGGCCCGAGGCCGGGCCGCCGCTGCCGCGGCCGGTCGACTCGCTGTTCCTGGTGCAGGGCGCGCTCTCGCTCTGGTCGTATGCGAGCGACATTCCGTATGCCGCGGGCACGGCCGGCTACTTCCATCGCATCGTCAAGGACGGCCTGGTGCGCGGCCCGATCGTGACGACGCGCTCGAGCCACGACACCGCCGTCGGCCGCTTCTATCCGCTCGGCGCGCAGGTCCGGCAGCAGCTCGTCCTCGGCAACGACTTCCCGGCCTACGGCGGCATCGGCTCGTTCGGCATCCAGGGCACGAGCGGCGCGGTCGACATGCCGATGCGCCCGGCGACCTTCGCCTACGGCTTTCAGCCCGCGACGATCTACAACCTCGAGGCGAGCGCGATCATCTGCAACGGCGGTGGCGCGTCGGGCGCGCACAGCGACATCGCCCACCCGGAGGTCGCGCATGTGTTCTGGGCCGCGGTGCTCGTCGTCGTCGACATTGCCGCCGACGGGCACGCTCTCGCCGTCAGGCGGTGGCCGCGGCGCGGCGCCGCCGACGACGCGCGGCGGGCTGCTCGGCGGCGGCGGGCAACGTGCCATGCCGCCCGCGCCGCAGGCGCAGCAGGCAGTTCCAGCAGCAGCAGCGACCGCAGACACCGCAACCGGCCGGAGCGCCGACGCAGAGCCAACGGTCAGCGCCGCCACGAGTCCTCACGCGCGAACTGCCGCCGCCCACGGCCGCGCCCAGCCGGAGCGCGCCGGGCGGACCCGGGCCGCCCGAGGCGACGGCCGACGCCGCAGCGCTGGGTCAACGTCGCGCTCGAGGATCAGGCGCGCGACCAGCCCCTCGCCACCGGCAAGTGGTACACGCTCGCGCTCGACGTCGACATCGCCCAGCGCGCCGAGGCGCTGACGACCGCACCGTTCGTCGAGGCCTCGCTCTTCCCTGCCGGCGTCGACGAGGTCGAGGTGACGGTCCAGCTCGACAGCGCCGACTTCACGATCGCCGACAAGGTCCGGCCGCTGCGCGTCCCGCGCTCGGGCAAGTCGAGCAACAAGGCGCGCTTCGACATCTCGCCGCTGCACGACGGCGCCTCGACGCTGACGGCGACGCTGCACAAGGACGGCAACTTCCTCCAGAACATCGTCATCACGCTGGTCGTCGGCGGCACGCGCGCGGTGCCGGTCGAGGCGACGGCGCGCGGCCGGCCGCCCACGGCCGCCGGCATGCTGCAACCGCGCGACATCGGCGTCTCGCTGTCGCTCGCCGGCGCCGGCTACGACTGCGTCGTCTGGGGCGCGGTCGCGGCGCGCGCGCGGCTGCCGCTGCAGTCCGGCTTTCTCGCCAGCGCGGTCGATGCGCTGCGGAGCGAGCTGATGAAGGTCGTCATGTACCAGGACGCGAACGGCGCCTACGTGTTCCAGACCGGCATCGACATCGCCGCCGCCGATCGCGACGCGGCACTGACGACGATGGCGCGCGCCGGCGCGCTGCTGTTCCAGAAGATCTTCTTCGGCCCGGCTGCCGGCGCCGACGCCAAGGCGGTAGGCACGTTCCTGCGCCAGGCGGCGAGCGACCCGGCCAAGCAGCTCAAGCTGCAGGTCGTGGCCGAGGACGCGCCGATCCCGTGGGGCCTGCTCTACGTCGGCGATGCCGCGACCGGCGCCAAGCTCGACTGGGACCTGTTCATCGGCATGCGCCACGTGATCGAGGAGATCCCGCTGCAGACCACACTGTCGGTCACCGACAGCGCGATCTCGAGCGACCAGCCGCAGCTCGCCGTCAGCGTCAACGTCAACAGCGGCATCGACGCCCAGCTCGGCATCACGGTGGTGGCCGAGCAGCAGGCGTACTGGGCGGCGGCCAGCGCGGCGCGCAAGCACATCGGCCTGACCTCGCGAACGACCAGCGTCGACGTCGTCCATGCCCTTGCCGACGCGGCGACCGACGACCAGATCCTCTACTTCTACTGCCACGCCGCCTCGGCCGGGCTGGCCGATCCGGGCGGCCCCGATGCCGCGTCGCTGGTCCTGAGCGACGCGGCGATCACGCTCGCCGACCTCAACCTCGACGCGCCGACGTCGACGCCGCTGCGCGGCAAGCCGCTCGTCTTCATCAACGCCTGCGAGTCGGCGGAGCTCTCGCCGGCGTTCTACGACGGCTTCGTTCCCTACTTCATGGCCAAGGGCGCGCGCGGCGTCATCGGCACGCAATGCAAGACGCCGGCGCTGTTCGCGGCCGAGTGGGCGAAGCGCTTCTTCGAACGCTTTCTCGACGGCGCTGCCGCTCGGCGACGTGTTCCTCGCGCTGCGCCGCGAATTCCTCGCCGCGCATGGCAATCCGCTCGGCCTGCTCTATGCGGTCCATTGCGACGGCGACACGCGCATCGAGCCCGCCCTCCTTTGAACGGCTTGCGCCGCGGCCTGCGCACTGGCATCCTTCCCGAGACAAAAGCAACGAAGGGGTTGTCCATGGTCCTGCATCGTTGGCACGCGGCCGCGTGGTTGCTCGCCGGCCTCGCCCTCGCGGGCTGCAGCGAGGGGCCGCAGCCTGGCAAGGTCCTCGACGAAGCCAAGCAGGTCGGCCGCGACGGCGCGTCGTTCAAGCACTCGGCCGACGACTACTTCCACGACATGGACGGCGCGGTCAAGCTCGATCCGACCGAGATCGCCGGCCGCAACATGTGGATCGTCTGGAGCGGCGGCAACGACCGCTTCTGGAACAGCATGACCGACTACACCTTCGGCGCCTTCGACCTGCTGAAGGTGGTGAGCTCGCACCCGAGCCTGGGCTACGACCGCGAATCGCGCTGGAGCTACTTCGGCCTGGTCAACGAGCCGTGCTTCGAGAAGGCGGCCGGCGCCGACCCGAGCCGGCGCGGCCTCTGGCTCGACGTGCGCAGCAAGGGCTGCGCCGCCGATCCGTTCGAGGACGAAGCGAAGTATCCCGGCGTCGCCATCGGCTCGCGCGGCAAGCCGCTCGGCGACGGCACGACGCAGCCGGTCGGCTCGTTCTACGGCTACGCCAGCGGCATCGTCGGCCTGCGCCTGTTTCCCAATCCGGCGTTCGACGAGAAGGCCGCCAAGGCCTGGGACCCGGAGCGCTACTACACCGACCCGAGCTACTACAACCGCAAGGACCTGGTGCGGCCGTACCGCGTCGGCATGTCGTGCGGCTTCTGCCACGTCGGCCCGAGCCCGATCAATCCGCCGGCCGATCCGGCGCATCCGACCTACGCCAACCTGAGCTCGTCGGTGGGCGCGCAGTACATGTGGGTCGACCGGCTCTTCATCTTCAACGCCAACAAGCCCGAGGGCCGCAAGAACTACATGTACCAGCTCGCCCACACCTTCCGCCCGGGCAGCATGGACACCTCGCTGGTCTCGACCGACGGCATCAACAACCCGCGCACGATGAACGCGGTCTATTCGTTCATGGCGCGCATGGAGCTGGCCAAGCGCCTCGGCAACGAGAAGCTCGCCGGCGGCGAGCTCGACAACAAGCAGTTCAACGACTTCGTCAGCAGCGGCCCGCTGACCGACTACTTCACCAAGCCCGACGCGGTGCGCACGATGCACGTGCTGAAGGACGGCGCCGATTCGGTCGGCCTGCTCGGCGCGCTCAACCGCGTCTATCTCAACATCGGCCTGTTCAGCGAGGAATGGCTGCTGCACTTCAACCCGGTCGTCGGCGGCAAGGACATCTCGCCGATCAAGATCGCCGACGCGCAGAAGAACTCGGGCTACTGGCAGGCGACCGAGGCGGGAACGCCGAACGACCGCGCTCTTCTTCCTGAAGGCGGCGCAGCCCGATCGCCTGAAAGACGCGCCCGGCGGCGCCCAGTACCAAACCGAGGACGCGGCAACGCTCGAGCGCGGCAAGATCGTCTTCGCCGACACCTGCGCGCGCTGCCATTCGAGCAAGGCGCCGCCGCGATGCCCGCGCCGTATGCCGGCGAGCTGCGCAGGGCGCCGGCTATCTCGACTGCTTCAAGCGCTACTGGAAGCGGACGCAGACGCCCGAGTTCAAGGAGCAGATGCGCAAGATCGTCCAGGCGCCCGACTTCCTCGACAACAACTACCTCTCGACCGACGCGCGCATCCCGGTGACGCTGCTGCGCACCAACGCCTGCAGCCCGCTCGCGACCAACGCGCTGGCCGGCAACATCTGGGACAACTTCTCGTCGCACACCGTACAAGGAGCTGCCGTCGGTCGGCACGGTGACGTTCTACGACCCGTTCACCGGCGAGCCGATGCCGTACCAGATGCCGGCCGGCGGCCGCGGCTACACGCGCGTGCCGTCGCTGATCAGCCTCTGGTCGACGGCGCCGTTCCTGCTCAACAACAGCGTCGGCCCGTTCGACACCAGCCCGTCGGTGGCGGCGCGGATGAAGGTCTTCGACGCGTCGATCGAGCAGATGCTCTGGCCGGAGAAGCGCGAGCGCGATTCGGTGCTCGGCGCCAAGGTGCCGGGCACGATCGACCGCACGACCGAGCGCAGCGTGGTGACGGTCCCGACCGGCTTCGTTCCCGAAGCGCTGCAGCCGCTGCAGGGAACGCTGCACCGCTGGCTGCCCTGGCTCGTCGGCGGCGGCGACGACATCGTCCTCGGGCCGATCCCGCAGGGCATCCCGGTGCGCTGCTCTCGAACCTGAAGCTGCGCGCCGAGAGCGACGACCTCGGCGACAAGGCGGCGCACGTCGCCAAGATCGGCCGAGTTCCTGGTCAAGCTCAAGTACGACCTCGCCACCGCGCCGGCAGGCGCGAGCGATGCCGACCTGCGCCAGCGTTTCGCCAACCTCAAGGGGCCGATGATGGAGCTGAGCAAGTGCAAGGACTTCGTCGTCAACCGCGGCCACTACTTCGGCACCGCCGAGTTCAACCAGCAGGACGGCCTCAGCGCCGACGAGAAGGCGTTCGGCACCGAGCCCGAGCTGAGCGATCAAGACAAGCGCGCCCTGATCGCCTTCCTCAAGACGTTCTGAGGCGTCGCACGCCCCACATGGCAGCCGGGCCCGAAGGACTGGAGTGGGACTACGTGATCGTCGGCTCGGGCGCAGGCGGCGGAACGCTCGCGGCGCGCCTGGTCGAAGCGGGCGCGAGCGTGTTCCTGCTCGAGGCCGGCGGCGATGCGCGCGGCGGCGACGCGGCGCGAATGCCCGATGACTACGACGTTCCCGCGTTCCACGCCTACGCCTGCGAGAACCCGGCGATGAGCTGGAACTTCCAGGTGCGCCACTACGAGAGCGAGGCGCGCCAGGCGCGCGACCCGAAGTACCGCGCCGGCGCCGGCGTCCTCTATCCGCGCGCGGCGACGCTCGGCGGCTGCACCGCGCACAACGCGATGATCTACATGCCGCCGCACGATTCCGACTGGGACCACATCGCCGCGCTCACCGGCGACGCGTCGTGGCGCGCGACGCGGATGCGCCGCTATGCGCGCCGGGTCGAGGACTGCCGCCACGCGCCGCTCTGGCGCGCGCTGCGCCGGCTCGGCATCGATCCCACCGGCCACGGCTGGGACGGCTGGCTGCGCACCGAGAAGTCGATCCCGCTCGCCGCCCTCGGCGACGACGAGCTGGTGCAGATGGTGCGCGGCACGACGCGCACCTTCGTCGGCGGCCTGGCGACGCCGCTGGCGAGCGCACTGCGCTGGCTGCGCGGCGGCGGCGATCCGAACGCGCGGCCGTGGGGCCGCGGCAGCTTCGAGGGCCTCTGCTACACGCCGCTCACGACCCGCGGCCATCGCCGCGCCGGAACGCGCGAGCGGCTGCTCGAGGTCGCCGCGGCGCACGGCGATCGGCTGCACGTCGAACTCGACGCGCTCGCGACCGGAGTCCTCCTCGACGCCGTCGGGGCGTGCGCGCGGCGTCGCCTACCGCAAGGGCCGGCGCCTCTACCGCGCTCACGTCGGCGCGAGCGAGGTGGCGGGCGAAGCGCGCGAAGTGCGCGCGCGGCGCGAGGTGATCCTGTGCGGCGGCGCCTTCAACACGCCGCAGTTGCTGATGCTCTCGGGCATCGGCCCGGCCGCGCAGTCTGCGCGCGCACGGCATCGCCGTCCGGGTCGATCTGCCCGGCGTCGGCGCGAACCTGCAGGACCGCTACGAAGTGGCGCTGACGCACCGCATGCGCCGACCCTGGCGCGTGCTCGACGGCGCGACCTTCGCCCGCGACGATCCGCTCTGGCGACGCTGGAACGCGAGCCGCGCCGGCATGTACGCATCGAACGGCGCGGCGCTCGCGCTGATCAGCCGCTCCGCGCCCGAGCGTCCCGAGCCCGACCTCTTCTTCATGGCGCTGCTGGCGCGCTTCGAGGGCTATCGGCCCGGCTTTTCCGAAGCTGATCGGCGGCACCGGGCCAGTTCCTGACCTGGGCGATCCTCAAGGCCCACACCGAAAACCGCGCCGGCAGCGTGCGCCTGCGCTCGCCCGACCCGCTCGACCCGCCGCTGGTCAACTTCCGCTACTTCGAAGAAGGCAGCGACGGCAACGCGGCCGACCTGGCCGCGGTCGTCGCCGGCATTCGCTTCGTGCGCCGGCTGACCGCGCCGCTGATCGCCAGCGGCCTGATCGCCGAGGAGCTCGCTCCCGGCGCGCAGGTCGACGAGCGACGCGGAGATCGCCGACTACGTGCGCGACACCGCCTGGGGCCACCACGCATCGGGGTCGTGCGCGATCGGCGCCGAAGGCGACCCGGCCGCCGTGCTCGACAGCGCCTTTCGCGTTCGCGGCACGCACGGCCTGCGCGTCGTCGACGCGTCGGTGTTCCCGCGCATCCCCGGATTCTTCATCGCCAGCGCCGTGTACATCGTCGCCGAGAAGGCGGCCGATGCGATCCTGCACGACGCCCGCGCCCAGGCGCGCGAACGCGCGCCGGCAACGTCTTCTTGACCGCGGGAAACCGCAAGGAGTGACCGATGGCCTACGACGCAAACCAGCTGCTCGCGATGTCGCAAGCCGAGCTCGACGACCTGTTTCGCGCCAGCCCGGCGGGCCCGATCCCGAACGGATCGGCCGAGGGCACGGCGATCATCGCCCCGGGAACCAAGTACAGCATGCCGATCGCCACGGTCATCAATCACTTCGGCTGGCAGGGCAAGGTGTTCGACGCCGAGAAGGGCTTGCTGAAGAACAAGCTCCTGGCATTCGGCTTCGAGGCGATCGTCGCCAAGGTCTACAAGACGCCGAGCTGGCTCGACGGCAAGGAGTGCATCGTCCTCGACTACTCCGAGACCTCGCTCGTGGCGCACTACGTTCGCGACGAGATCCGCCTGATCGGCCCGGGCTTCTACCTCGGCAAGGTCTACTGGGCCAAGGACCGGCTGATCGACTTCTGCCTCCAGTTCTGAGCATGACGCCGCAGGACCACTTCCTGGTGGTCGCGCCGGTCAGCAGCCGGCCAGGAGCCGGCCCTGCGCGCGCTCCTGCACTCGATGAACGCCGAGCCCGGGATCGCCGACCCGGAGCAACGTCGTCGTCCCGTTCGCGCGCTTCGAGCGGCTTCACTTCGCGCGCCTGCGCTGCTCGACGACGCGCTGCAGGCCGACCTGCGCGTCCACGGCGTCGAGCCGCAGCGACCTGCCGACCTGCCTCGTCTTCCTCGGCGATTGCGACGGCCCGGCCGATCGATGCTCGCCGATCTGGCCGAGCGCGCCGGGCCCGGGCCTGGCGCGCATCTTCGGCCACTGCGAAGGCTTCGCCGACCGCGCCGATCTGCTGGCCTGGATGCGCGCGCACGTCCAGCCGTCGGCGGCGAGCTTCGTCAACTGGGTCGGCCGCACCGTGCGCCAGATCCGCGAGGAAAGCGCGCTGCAACGCGCGCTTGCCGCGCGCGTGCCGCGCCGGCCGCTTGGCCGCGCCCGGCGAGGCCGAGCGCGTGCGGCGCGAGCTCGTCGGCCTGGGTCGCGGCCGAGATCGGCGCCGGCCGGCTGGCGCTGACGCCGGCAGCGCCGACGCCCCTCGGCTGGCAGATCGCCAAGCTCGCCAACCTGCGCTGACGGTGCCGCTGGTCGGCATCGTCGCCCTGCCGTTCCTGATCGTCGCCGCGCCGCTCCTCGTCCTCCTGCTGCGCACGCGCGAGGAGCCAGCGACCCCGAGTTCTGCCCGCGCCCGCTGCGCCGCCGACCTCGAAGCACTGCAGGAGCTCGAAGACCGCGACCTCACCAACCAGTACACGGCCATCGGCGCGGTCAAGCCGGGCTCTTCCGGCGCTGGCTGCTGACGGTGCTGCTGGTGCTGACCGACTACGCCTGCCGCCAGATCTTCACCCGCGGCTTTCTCGCGCGCGTGCAGACGATCCACTTCGCGCACTGGTTCTTCTTCGACGACAAGCACGCGCGTCGTCTTCGTCAGCAACTACGACGGCAGCCACCAGGGCTACATGGACGACTTCATCAACAAGGTCGGCTGGGGCCTGAACCTGCTGTTCAGCAACGGCGTCGGCTGGCCGCGGACGAGCTGGCTGGTGCACGGCGGCTCGCGCATCGAGCAGAAGTTCAAGTACTACCAGCGCCGGCACCAGCTGCCGACGCAGGTCTGGTACAAGGCCTACCCCGGGCTCGCGCTGGTCGAGCTCAAGCGCAACCATCGCATCCGCGAAGGCCTGGAGCAAGCGACGATGAGCGATGCCCAAGCGCTCGCCTGGTTGAGGTTGCTATGAGCCGCCGGGCCGCTTCCAAGGCGGATACCGAAGCGCGCAGCGCGGAGGTATCCCAATGAGCACCGCGTTGCCGGTCGAGCTCGACGACATCCAGGGCCTGGTGCGCTTCGGCTACAAGCATCACACCGAGGCGTCGTTCCTGCTCCTGCGCGTCACCGACCGCGAGCGCGGCGCGGCGCTGGCTCGCGGCCGTTCCGGTCTGCACCGCCGAGACGGTCGAGCCGCCGCCCGAGACCGCGCTGCAGATCGCGCTCACGGCCGACGGCATGCGCGCCCTCGGCATCGCCGACACGATCGTCGATGCCTTCGCCGCCGACTTCGTCTCTGGGATGGCCAGCGACGCCAACCGCGCACGCCGTCTCGGCGACGTCGGCGCCAACGACCCGAGCCGCTGGCAATGGGGCGCCGGCGCGCGCGTGCCGCATGTCGCCGTGCTGCTCTACGCGCTGCCCGGCAAGCTGGCCGCGTTCCAGAGCGCGATCGAGGCGCAATGCGGCGCCGGCTTCGAGCGCGTGGCGTGCCTGACGACCAGCGACCTCGACGGCGTCGAGCCGTTCGGCTTCACGGACGGGATCTCGCAGCCGCTCGTCGACTGGCAGAGGAAGCGCGCCGCGAAGGACGGCGAGCGCAGCGACTACTCGAACCTGAGCTGCCTCGGCGAGTACCTGCTCGGCTATCCGAACGAATACGGCGGCTACACCGACCGGCCGCTGCTCGACCCTGCGCGTCGCCGGGCCGCGCCTGCCGCGCGCCGAGGACGCCCCGGACCTCGCCGACCTCGGACGCAACGGCAGCTACCTCGTCATGCGCCAGATGCGCCAGGACGTGCACGGCTTCTGGCAGTTCGTCGACCGCTGTGCCGGCGGCAATCCCGGGCTGCGCGAGCGGATCGCCGGCGCGATGGTCGGCCGCAGCCGCGACGGCGTGCCGCTGGTCGGCCCGGCCGACGAAGCGATCGAAGGCGGCGGCGTTCCCGGCGACCTCAACGCCTTCACCTACCGCTCCGACCCGCACGGCGTTCGCTGCCCGCTCGGCGCGCACATCCGGCGCAGCAATCCGCGCAACGCCGACCTGCCGCCGGGTCCGCCCGGGATCGTCTCGTGGGCCATGCGCACGCTCGGCTTCGACGCCGCGGCGCTCGACCAGGACCTGGTCGCGTCGACGCGCTTTCATCGCCTGCTGCGCCGCGGCCGCGAGTACGGCGTCGGCGTGCCGATGGCGCAGGCGCTCGCCGCGCCGGCAGTGGGCACCGAGACCGGCCTGCACTTCATCTGCCTCGGCGCCAACATCGCGCGCCAGTTCGAGTTCGTGCAGAACGCGTGGGCGATGGGCGTGCATTTCGACGGCCTGCCGAACGAAAGCGATCCGCTCCTCGGCACGCGCCTGCCGGCGGCCGACGGCACGGCCACCGACGGCTTCTCGATCCCGCGCGAAGGCGGCGCCGACGAGCGCCTCGCCGGCCTGCCGCAGTTCGTCACCGTGCTCGGCGGCGCCTACTTCTTCCTGCCCGGCATCCGCGCCCTGCGCTTCCTGGCCACCATGCAATGAACGAGGACCCGCGATGAATTCGAACCAGAGTCGACCGGTCCCGCCCGCCAACACCGGCTCGAAGCTGCTCGACTTCATCTCCGATACGGCGCTCGCGCTGATCCAGTTCGAGCGCCGCTTCGATCCGTTCTTCCGTCCGGCGTTCGACGCCGTGCTGCGCGATCCGCTGGCGCGCTTCGTCACCTACCTGATCAATGCCCAGCGCGTCGACGAGAAGCTCGCCCTCGCCGAGGAAAAGCCGCTGCCCGGCGAAGAGGAGTTCGTCGATTCGATCATCGCCAGCTTCCAGGCGCAGATGCGCGGCCTCTGGAAGCCGGGCGGCTTCGAGCGCGGCGGCAACACCAAGACGCAGGGCATCGTGCGCGCCGAGTTCATCGTCCACGACGGCCTGCCGGCCGAGCTCCGGCGCGGCATCTTCGCCGCGCCGAAGACGTACCAGGCGTGGGTCCGCTTCTCCGGCCCGGGCCCGTACATCACGCCCGACATCGACGACGTCGGCTTCATGAGCATCAGCATCAAGCTGATGGGCGTTCCCGGGCCGAAGCTGATGGACGAGGAGAAGTTCACCCAGGACATGTTCGGCGTCTCGACGCCGACCTTCGTCACGCCCGACGTCAAGGCCAACGCGCAGCTGCAGGTCGAGAGCCTGAAGAACGCGTCGATCTTCTACTTCGTCAACCTGCACCGGCCGCACATCCTCGACGGCATCATGCAGGGCCTGTTGATCAAGACCCAGAGCAGCCCGTTCGAGGCGCCCTACTTCAGCTGCGTGCCCTACCTGCTCGGCGAAGGCCAGGCGATGCAGTACTCGGTCTGGCCGAAGACGAACAAGCGCACGCCGATCCCGCGCCTGCCGCTGCGGCCGCCCGACGACTACCTGCGCGAGGCGATGGTCGGCGCGCTCGACGCCGGCGACGTCGAGCTCGACTTCCGCATCCAGCGCCAGACCGACCCGCACCTGATGCCGATCGAGAACGCCGCGGTGCTCTGGCCCGAGCGGCTCTCGCCGCGCGTCTCGGTGGCGACGCTGCGCCTGCCGCGCCAGAAGTTCGATTCGCCGGCGCAGATGGAGTTCGCCAGGCGCCTCTCGTACAACCCGTGGCACTCGCATCGCCGAGCATCGGCCGCTCGGCAACCAGAGCCGCGCCCGGCGCCGCATGTACCTGGCGCTGTCGACGCTGCGCCATCAGATGAACGCGTTCCCCACTACGAGCCGACCGGCGACGAGGTGTTCGAGTAGCGGCGCGACGGCCGCGCCGGGCGACCGCGACCGTCAGGTCTTGGCCGACTTGCGGTCGGCCTTCTTCGCGGCCTCGAGGTTCTCGGCCTTCTTGGTCAGCTTGTCGGCGCGCGAGGGCTTCTTGCCCTTGTCGGCCTTGGCCTCCTTCGGCGGCTTGGCGGGCTTGGCGGCCTTGGGCGCCTTCGCTTTCGGGACCTTGGCCTCCTTCACCGCCTTGACCGGCTTGGCCTTGGGCAGCGCGGCGGCGGCGCGGCGCTTCTTCTGCTCGGCCTTGAGGGCCTCGCGCTCGTCGCGCAGCGCCTGCTCCTGCTCGGCCGCAGGATGCTCCGGGCCCTTCGAAAAAGCGCGGCTTGCCATCGCGAGGTGAAGACGCTGGCCGTTCTTGTGGAGCGAGCGGGACAGCGAGGCGATGCGGATCGGCATGGAATGCTCCGGGAGAGGAAAGACGGCGAATGTAGCCCCTTCGGCCGCGGCCCCTCGCGGCTCGCGCACCACACGTGCCGCCCGTTCCGCCTTCCTAAAAACCCGCTATCGATGGCGCACGCGGCCGACTACATTGCACGCACACGGCAGAGCGCGCGACCGCCGCCGTGCCGCGCCGGCGTCGCCGCGCGCCCCAACCCGGAGACATCCCATGGCTATCGATCATCGACGCGGCACCCTCCTTCCGACGACCTCGCGTCCCGGCCTGGCCGCGGCGGCCCTCGCCGCCGCCGCGTTCTGCGCCCCGGCCGTGGCGCAGGAGACCTTCAAGGTCGGCATCGTCAGCTTTCTCTCCGGCCAGGCCGCCGAAAGCTTCGGCATTCCGGCGGTCAACGGCGCCAAGGTGCTGATCGAGGCGTTCAACGCCGGCAGCGCGCCCGCGCCCTACAACAAGGTCGGCTTCGGCGGCCTGAAGATCGAGCCGGTCTACGTCGACGAGAACGGCGGCGCGACCCAGCAGGTGCAGGAGCTGAGAAACCTCTACGACCGCGAGAAGGTCGACGCCGTCGTCGGCTACGTCGGCTCGGGCGACTGCCTCGCCGTCGCGCCGGTGGCCGAGGAGATGAAGAAGTTCCTGATCCTCTACGACTGCGGCACGCCGCGCATCTTCGAGGACGGCAAGTACGCCTACGTGTTCCGCACCGCCGCGCACGCGACGATGGACAACGTCGCCCTGGCGCTGTACCTGAAGCAGCACAACGTCAAGGCCGACACCTTCAACATGATCAACCAGGACTACGCCTGGGGCCAGGACTCGAAGAAGGACTTCGTGCTGGCGATGGCCAAGCTGTACCCGAACGCCAAGCCGGCCGAGGACCTGCTGCCGAAGTTCGGCGCCGGCCAGTACGGCACCGAGATCTCGGCGCTGATGGCCAAGCCGGCCGACGTGACGCACTCGAGCCTGTGGGGCGGCGACCTGCAGGCGTTCATCCTGCAGTCGGGCGCCGCGCGGCCTGTTCAAGCGCACCCAGGTCGTTCTCTCCGCCGCCGACCACGTCCTGCCCGGTCTCGGCGACAAGATGCCCGACGGCGCGATCCTCGGCGCGCGCGGCGCCTACGGCCTGATGGCGCCCAAGTCGGCGCTCAACGACTGGTGGTGGGCATCTACCAGAAGGCCTACAACGTCTACCCGGTCCAGGCGCCGTACCGCATGGCGCAGTCGCTGCTCGGCCTGAAGCTCGCGGTCGAGAAGGCGATGGCCGCCAACGGCGGCAAGAAGCCGACCGGCGAACAGCTCGCCGCCGCGCTCACCAGCCTCGAGTGGGACTCGCCCGCCGGCCGGATCCGCATGGCCAACGGCGGCGGCCACCAGGCGGTGCAGGAAACGGCGATCGGCAGGACGCGCTACGACGCGGCCAAGAAGATGGTCGTCCTCGACGACATCCAGCGCTTCCCCGCCGACTGCGTCAATCCGCCGCCGAACATGAAGTCGGAGGACTGGCTCAAGGCCGGCATGCCCGGCGCCAAGTGCTGAGCGCACGCCCCTGACGCGGCGGCGGGATTCGCGATGAACCTCGCCGCCACGATCGCTGATCGACGCGCTCACCTACGCGTCGTGGCTGTTCATCGTCGCCCTCGGGCTGACGCTGGTGTTCGGCGTGCTGAAGATCCTCAACATCGCCCACGGCAGCTTCTACGCCCTCGGCGCCTACGCGGCGGCGAGCTTCGTCGGCTGGTTCGCGACGATGAAGTTCGCGCCCGGCTGGTCGCTCGTGGCGATGCTGCTCGCGGCGGTCGTCGTCGCCGCGCTGGTCGCGCCGCTCACCGAGCGCGGCCTGCTGCGCTTCTTCTACGGCCGCGACGAGGTTCTGCTGGTGCTCGTCACCTATGCGCATGTTCCTGATCCTCGAAGACGCGACCAAGCTGATCTGGGGCGCCAATCCCGTACTACGTGTCCGAGCCGTACAGCCTGTTCGGCAACGTCGAGATCGGGCCGCAGGTCTACGTCGGCTACGACTTCCTGCTGGTCGCGCTCGCGCTCGTCGTCGGCGTCGCCGTCTGGTGGGGACTGAACCGAACCCGCCGCGGCAAGATCGTGCTGGCGGTGATCCACAGCGAGGAGGTCGCGGCGAGCATGGGGGTCGACGTCTCGCGCGTCTACATGGGCGCGTTCACGATCGGCATCTTCCTCGCCGCGCTCGGCGGCGCGTTCACCGCGCCGATGATCTCGGTCCAGCCCGGCGTCTCGGTCGGCGTCATCATCGTCTCGTTCGCGGTCGTCATCATCGGCGGGCTCGGCAGCATCCCGGGCGCGGCGATCGGCGCGCTGATCGTCGGCCTGGCACGCTCGCTCGCGGTCCACCTCGCGCCGGTGGCCGAGCTGTTCTCGATCTACATCGTCATGGCGCTGGTGCTGATGGTCCGGCCCGAGGGCCTGTTCCAGCAGACCCAGGCGCGCAAGATCTAGTGGCCGACCGCGCCGTCGCCCGCGCCGCGAGGGTCGGCGTTCCTCGCTCGGCGGCATCGCCCTGACGGCGGCGCTGCTCGTCGCCGGGCTGTTCCTGCCCAAGTGGTTCACCTTCCTGGTCACGATGGCGGCGGCGCGCGGGCTGGTCTCGCTCGGCATCGTCCTGATGATGCGCGGCGGCGTGGTCTCGTTCGGCCAGGGGCTGGTGTTCGCGATCGGCGCCTACGCCGCGGCGCTGGCGTTCAAGCGCTTCGCCTTCACCGATGCGGTCGGCCTGGCGTTCGTCGGCGCGGTCGCGGCGACGCTCGTCGTCGCGCCGTTCGCGCCGCTGCTGTCGCGCTATCGCGGCATCTTCTTCGCGATGCTGACGCTGGCGCTGTCGATGGTCGCGTTCGGCGTGCTGGTCAAGACCGAGTCGCTCGGCGGCTCCGACGGCTTCAACATGGGCCGGGTCACGGTGTTCGGCCAGACGCTCGCCGATGCCCGGGTCGGCTACGTGCTCTACGCCGTGACGATCGTCATCGCCGCGACGCTGGCGCTGGCGGCGCGCGTCTTCTTCGATTCGACCCGCGGCCTCGTCAGCCTCGCGGTGCGCGAGAACGAGCTGCGCGTCGAGTACCTCGGCGGCTCGGTGCGGCGCGTGATGGCGATCAACTTCCTGCTCGCGGCGTTTGCCGGCGGCGCCGGCGGCGCGCTGACGGTGATGTCGCTCGGCCACATCGATCCCAACTTCAGCTACTGGACGACCTCCGGCGAGTTCGTCTTCGTCGCCATCCTCGCCGGCTGGCAAAGCGTGCTCGCGGTCTTCGTCGCCTCGACCGTGCTCGAGGTCGTGCGCTCGTTCTCGAGCCTGTACTTCCCGAACACCTGGCAGCTCTCGCTCGGCCTGTTCCTGCTGTTCGTGATCCGCTTCCTGCCACGCGGAATCGGCTCGCTCTGGGTCGAGCGCGCGCCGTGGCGACGCAGCGAGGCGCGCCCATGAGCGCCACGCCGCTGCTGCACGCCGCCGGCATCGAGAAGCGCTTCGGCGCGCTCGTCGCTGCGAGCGCGATCGACATCGCGAGTCGCGCCCGGCGAGCGCGTCAGCCTGATCGGCAGCAACGGCGCCGGCAAGACGACGTTCGTCAACATGATCACCGGCTACCTCAAGCCCGACGCCGGCTCGATCAGCCTCGCCGGGCCGCGACATCACGGCGCTGCATCCGCGCGCGATCGCCCGGCTCGGCGTCGCCCGCTCGTTCCAGATCCCGCAGCTCTACCCCGCGCTCACGGTGCTCGAGAACATGCTGGTCGCGACCGCCTGCCGCGGCGCGCAGCTCTCGTTCTGGCAGCCGGCGCGGCGCGCCGACGCGGTCCGCGCCGCCGACGCCCTGCTCGCCCGCTTCGCCCTCGCCGGGCAGCGCGAGCGGCGCGTCGCCGAGCTGCCCGGCGGCGTCAGGAAGCTGCTCGACGTCGCCATGGCGCTGACCGGCCAGCCGCAGCTCCTCCTCCTCGACGAGCCGACCAGCGGCGTTTCGGCCGAAGAGAAATTCCCGATGATGGACATCATCATGACGGCGCTCGGCGCCGAGCCGATGACGGTACTCTTCGTCGAGCACGACATGGACATCGTCGCCCGCTACGCCGACCGCGTGATCGCCTTCGCCAGCGGCCGGGTCATCGCCGACGCCGCGCCGACGAGTGGCGCTCGCCAACGACGAGGTGCGCCGGCTACGTCACCGGCACGCTGCGCGCGGAGGCGCCATGCTGAGCGTCGAGTCGCTGCACGTCGCGATCGACTCGGTGCAGGTCCTGCGCGGCCTCTCGCTCGCCGTCGCCGACGGCACGATGGTCGGCCTGGTCGGCCGCAACGGCGCCGGCAAGACGACGCTGATGCGCGCGCTGATGGGCCACCTCGCGATCGCCTCGGGCCGGATCGCCTTCGACGGCCAGGACCTCGCCGCGTGCCGCGCCACGGCCGCGCCGCGCTCGGCATCGGCTACATGCCCGAAGACCGCGGCCTGGTGCCGAGCCTGACGGTCGAGGAGAACATCCTGGTGCCGGTCTGGGTCTCGCCGCTCGCTCGATCCGGCGACGCGCCTGGCGTTCGTCTACGAGGTGCTGCCCGAGCTCAGGGAGATGCGCGAGCGGCGCGCGCTGCTGCTTTCGGGCGGGCAGCAGAAGATGGTCGCGCTGGCACGCGCGCTCGCCGTCGGCACGCGCCTGCTGCTCCTCGACGAGCCGTTCGAAGGGCTCGCGCCGGCTCTCTCGAGCCGCCTCGCCGAAGTGATCGGCGCCTTGCGCGGCGGCCGGCTGGCGATGCTGATCGCGCAGTCGGACCTGAACCATTCGCGCGCTCTGGTCGACACCGAGGTGGTGATCGAACGCGGCGCCAACGCGACGCCGAGCGCGAGCGCCGCAGCCGCATAGGAGTGAGGGCGGTGGCGACGAATCATTGGCTCGGCCATCCGGTTCCGGCGATGCGGCGCGAGGCGCTCGGCGGCGACCGGATCGTC
Organism: uncultured beta proteobacterium; assembly: GCA_963766315.1. GTDB lineage: Bacteria > Pseudomonadota > Gammaproteobacteria > Burkholderiales > Burkholderiaceae_C > Schlegelella_A. The sequence goes on along the minus strand of CAVXZM010000001.1, from coordinate 57,256 downwards.
CGCTGCTTCGCCGAACGGCCGACAGAGCCTGCACGGCCTGTTCGCGCGCGCCGTCGCCGAGCGGCCGACGCACGACGGCGCTCGTCAGCGACGAAGGCCGCTGGAGCTACGCCGCGGCCGACAGCGAGGTCGCGCGGATCGCCGCCGGCCTGGCCGGGCTCGGCATCGCCCAGGGCGATCGCGTCGCCCTCCTGATCGGCAACCGGGCAGCGTTCTTCTTCGTCCTGTTCGCGCTGCAGCGCTCGGCGCGATCGCGGTGCCGGTCGGCGTTCGCGAGCAGCGACCGGGCCTGGCCTGGATGCTGGCGCAGTGCGGCGCCTGCGCGCATCGTCTTCGACGGCGAGCGCGCCGATCGCGTCCCTGACCGGAGCGAGGTGCCGAGCCTGCGCTGGCGCATCGCCGTCGACGACGGCGCGTCGGCAGTGACCGAGTCCGCTCGCGCTGCGCCAGCTCGGCGCGCAGAACGCGGCTTGGACCGTGCCGTCGCCGTCGCCGAGGAAGACACCGCCGTCATCCTCTACACCTCGGGGACGACCGGATCGCCCAAGGGCGCGATGCTGACGCACCTCAACATCGTCCACTCGGTCCTGCACTTCGCCGCCTGCATGCACCTCGGGCCCGACGACCGCGGCGCGCTCGCGGTGCCGGCGAGCCACGTCACCGGCCTGATCGCGACCATCGCGACGATGGTCCATGTCGGCGCGACGATCGTCGTCGTGGCCGAGTTCAAGGCCGCCGATTTCCTCGCCCGCGTCGAGGCCGAGCGGATCACGCACACGCTGATGGTGCCGGCGATGTACCAGCTCTGCCTGCTCGCGCCCGACTTCGCGCGGCGCGATCTCTCGCTCCTGGCGCATCGGCGGCTATGGCGGCGCGCCGATGCCGGTGGCGACGATCGACGCGCTCGCCGAAGCGCTGCCGAGCATGGTGCTGGTCAACGCCTACGGCGCCACCGAGACCACGTCGCCGACGACGATGATGCCGGCCGGGCAGACGCGCGCCCATGCCGACACGCGTCGGCGTGCGCGCTGCCATGCGCCGAGATCGTCGTCATGGACGACGCCGGCCGCGAGGTCGACGCCGGCGAGACCGGCGAGCTCTGGATCGGCGGGCCGATGGTCGTTCCCGGCTACTGGGACAACCCCGCAGCGACCGCAGCGTCGTTCACGCGCCGGCTTCTGGCACTCGGGCGACCTCGGCTCGGTCGACGGCGAAGGCTACGTCCGCATCTTCGACCGCAAGAAGGACATGCTCAATCGCGGCGGCTACAAGGTCTATTCGGTCGAGGTCGAGAACGCGCTGATGGGCTATCCCGGCGATCGTCGAGGCGGCGATCGTCGCCCGGCCGTGCCCGGTGCTCGGCGAGCGCGTCCACGCCTTCGTCCACGCGCCCGGCATCGCCCGCGACGACGCCGCCGTGCGCGCCCATTGCGCCGCGCGCCTCGCCGACTACAAGGTGCCCGAGACGATCACCTGGAGCGACGCGCCGTTGCCGCGCAACGCCAATGGCAAGCTGATGAAGCGACTGCTGCGCGACACGATGCTTGCCGCCGATGCGAGCTCGCCTCCGCGCACCTGAGATCAGACCATGACCGACGCCACCGACCTCGCCGATCGCAGCGCCGTCGAATTGCTGCGCCTCTACCGTTCCGGCGCGGCCTCGCCGGTCGAAGCGACGCGCGCCGTGCTGGCGCGCATCGAGCGCTTCAATCCGGCGCTCAACGCCTTCTGTCACGTCGCAGGCGATGAAGCGCTGGCCGGCGCGCGCGCGAGCGAGGCGCGCTGGAAGCAGCAGCCGCCCTGCGGCGCGCTCGACGGCGTGCCAGTCTCGATCAAGGACCTGATCCTGGTGCGCGGGCATGCCGACCCTGCGCGGCTCGCGCACCATCGATCCTGCGCAGCCGTGGGACGTCGATGCGCCGGTCGCGGCGCGCCTGCGCGAGGCGGGCGCTGTGATCCTCGGCAAGACCACGACGCCGGAGTTCGGCTGCAAGGGCGAGACCAACTCGCCGCTCACCGGCATCACGCGCAACCCCTGGAACCCGCAGCGAACGCCGGGCGGATCGTCGGGCGGAACGGCGGCGGCAATCGCCGCCGGCATGGGGCCGCTCTCGGTCGGCACCGACGGCGCCGGCAGCGTCCGCATCCCGGCCGCGTTCTGCGGCAACTTCGGCCTGAAGCCGAGCTTCGGCCGCGTTCCCGCGCATCCGCTCTCGCCCTTCGGCAGCGTCGCCCACCTCGGCCCGCACGCCATGAGCGTCACCGACGCGGCGCTGATGATGAACGTGATCAAGCAGCCCGACGCGCGCGACTGGACCTCGCTGCCGCCCGACCCGAGCGACTACACGCAGGGCCTCGACGCCGGCATCCGCGGCCTGCGCATCGCCTGGTCGCCGACGCTCGGCTACGCGAAGAACGTTCATCCCGAGGTCGCCGCGGCGGTCGCCGCCGCGGTGGCGCGAGCTCGCCACGCTTGGTGCCCATGTCGAGCGCGTCGATCCGGGCTTCGACGATCCGCTCGACATCACGACCGGGCTCTGGTTCGCCGGCGCCTGGACGATCTGGAACGGCCTTAGCGCGGCGCAACAGGACACTCGTCGACCCCGACTTTCGCGCCGAGGCCATGCTCGGCGCGAAGCTGAGCGCGCTCGAGGTCCAGCGCCTGCACCTGCGCCGCGGCGAGCTCGGATCGCACATGCGCCAGTTCATGCAGCGCTGGGACCTGGTCGCGACGCCGGCGGTCGCGGTGCCGGCGTTCCCGGCGCGCCCGGCCGGCCACAGTCCGATGACGCCCGAGGCGATGCTCGGCTGGACACCGTTCAGCTATCCGTTCAACCTGACCCAGCAGCCGGCGTGCACGATCCCGTGCGGCTTCACGAGCGACGGCCTGCCGATCGGCCTGCAGCTCGTCGGCCCGATGTTCGGCGACGCGCTCGTGCTGCGCGCCGCGCGCGCCTACGAGACGACGCGACCGATCCCGAAGCCGAACCTCGCGGCCCTGGACAAGGCACGCGCCGCCTGAGCCAGGCGCGGCGGCGCTCAGCGGTTGACGTCGACGACCGTTCGGCCCTTCAGCTTGCCGTCGAGGAGCGCGCTCGCGGACTCGATCGCCTGCGACAGCGCGACCTCGCTCGTCATCTCGTCGAGCTTCGAACCGACGACGTGGCTCGCGATCAACTCCCACGCGCGCGTCCGCGTCGCATTGTCGACGTAGACGCAGTTGATGCCGTAGAGCGTGATGCCGCGCAGGATGAACGGCATCACGGTGGCGGGAAAGTCGGCGCCCTGCGCCAGACCGCATGCGGCGACGGCGCCATTGAAGCGGGTCGCGGCGCAGATGTTGGCGAGCGTGTGGCTGCCGACCGAATCGATGGCACCGGCCCAACGCTCGCGTTGCAAGGGCTTTCCGGGTGCGGCGAGCTCGGCGCGATCGATCACCTCGACCGCGCCCAGATCCTCGAGGTAGCGCTTCTCCTGCGGCCGGCCGGTCGACGCGGTCACGGCATAGCCGAGCCCGGCGAGCAACGCCGTCGCCACCGAGCCGACGCCGCCCGATGCGCCGGTGACCAGGATCGGCCCCGCGCCGGCGGCGATGCCGTGCCGCTGCAGCGCCATCGTGCACAGCGCCGCGGTGTAGCCCGCCGTGCCGACCGCCATCGCCTGGCGTGTCGAGAGCGCGGGCGGCAGGCGCAGCAGCCAAGCCGCCGGCAGGCGTGCCTTCTGCGCCAGGCCACCGCCGTGGCTTTCGCCCATGCCCCAGCCGTTGACGACGACGCGATCGCCCGGCCGCCACTCGGGCGCGCCGCTCTCTTCGACCACGCCGGCCAGGTCGATGCCGGGAACGAGCGGCCAGCTCTTGACGATCGCGCCGCGGCCGGTGATCGCGAGCGCGTCCTTGAAGTTGAGGCTCGAGTATTCGACCCGCACGGTCACGTCGCCCGCCGGCAGGCTCGTTTCGTCGAGCGTCTCGATGCGGGCGATCGTCTTCCGGTCGTCGCCCTGGCTGAGCTGGATCGCCTTGAACATGAAGACCTCCGCGTTAGCGCATGTTGCCGGTGTGGCCGAGCGAGTAGCGGCCCGGCTGCGGCCACACGGTGAGGCCGTGCGGCTCCTGGCCGACCGGGATGATCTTGACCGCGCCGCTGGCGGTATCGAAGGCGTAGACGACGTTGTCGTAGCGGCCCGAGAGCCACAGCCACTTGCCGTCGGCGCTGACGTTGCCCATGTCGGGGCTGCCGCCGCCGGGGATCGGCCAGGTGACGTCGACCTTGCGGGTCGCGAAGTCGAGCACCGAGACGCTGCCCGTGCCGTGCTCGGCGCCGTGGATCTTGTTCGAGCCGCGGTTGGCGACGTAGAGCTTCTTGCCGTCGCGGCTCGGGTAGAGGCCGTGCGTGCCCTTGCCGGTCTTGACGAAGCCGATCTCCTTGAAGCTCTGCCCGTCGACGATGAACACGCCGTCGGCCATCATGTCGGCGACGTAGAAGACCTTGCCGTCGGGCGAGATGCGGATGTCCTGCGGCATGTTTCCGGTCGACAGCTTGAGGTAGCCGACGACCTTGCGCTCGACCATGTCGATCTTGGCCAGCATGCCGCCGAACTCGCAGGTGAAGATCGCGTAGCGGCCGTCGATCGAGAAGTCGGCGTGGTTGATGCCGTCGCATTGCGGCGTCGCCAGCGACGACTTGAGCGCCATCGTCTGCGGGTCGCGGAAGTCGAGCCGCTTGAACGCCTCGGCGACGACGATCGCCTCCTTGCCGTCGGGCGTGAAGTACATGTTGTACGGATCGTCGACGGCGATCGCCTTGCCGGGCTTGCCGGTCAGCGGGTCGATCGGCGTCAGGCTGCCCTTGGTCGTGTCCTCGGCGTTGTTGGCGACCCAGAGCGTCTTCAGGTCCCACGACGGCACGACGTGCTGCGGGTTGAGCCCGACCTTGAACCGGTCGACCACCTTGAACGTCGCCGGGTCGATCACGTAGACGTCGTTCGAGCGCAGGTTGGGAACGTAGACGCGCGGCAGCGCGCCCGCCACGGCGTCGCTCAGCTTGCCCGCGCCGGCGTCGCCGTACAGGTTGGTCGCGTCGCTGACCGGCGGCATGCCGGCGACGGTCTCGATCGGGCCGGCGGCGCGCGCCGGCGAGAGACGGCGCCGTCGTCGCGACGAGCGTCGCGAAGACGACGGCGGCGGCGTGCCGGCAGGAAAAGGTCGAATGCAGGATCAACGAATGAGCTCCACGGTCATGAAAGCGGCGCTGCCGCCGGTATCCGAACGGTCAACGCCGCTGCACGTCCTTCTCGATCGCCTCGCGCGTTCGGGCGACGATCAGATCGACGCCGCTGCTTGCCCGCCGCCGCGCTCGAGCGGCGCGGATCGCCCTGCACGCCCTCGGCGGGGCCGAGCGGCGTGCCGTCGCGCAGCCGCTCGCTGCGCACCAGGCGCGGATCGATCGCCAGCATCAGCGAGGTATCGGCGACGCCGGCGTGCGTGCCGATCTCGGCGGCGCTGAAGCCTTCGCGTTTCAGCGCCTGGACGTAGTCGCCGCCGGCCGCGGCCTGGTAGTAGTCCTCGACGGCGTGAACGCGAACCGGCGAGGCGGCCCATTCGCGGTTCAGCTTCGCCGCCACCTTGACCAGGCTCTTCTGGTAGCCGCCGTGGTCGCCGATCAGGACGATGTCGCGAAAGCCGTGGCGGCGAAAGCTGCGCGCCGCGTACTCGAGCGTCGTCTCGAACGCCGCTTCGGGGATGCTGATGGTGCCGGCAAAGCGCATGTGCGCGGCCGGCGGCTCGATGCTGCCCTCGGGGACGTAAGCGATCACCGGCGCGACCAGCGCGTTGCCCAGGCTTTCGGCGATTCGTCCGGCGAGCGCCTTGACGCGGACGTTGTGCTTGCCGAGCGCCATGTGCGGCCCGCTCTGCTCGGTGCCGCCGACCGGGACGATCACGGTCGTCTTGCCGGCGCGGAGGTCGTCGCGCAACTCGGTCCAGGTCAGGTCTTCGAGGAACACCGACTTCGCCGCCTGCGCGCCGGCGGCATCGGCAAGGGAGAGGCAAAGGCAGGCTGCGATGAGCCAGGGACGGTGAGAGAGACATGACTCGATCTTAGTCAACGCGGCAGCGAGTTCACTTCCTTCTCCCAGCGCTCGATCAGGCGCTTTCTCTCGGAAGCTCGGCCGAAGCGCTCGAAGTCGTACTTGACGAGGCGAACCGAGTCGAGCGTGGGCATCGCGCGGGTCGACCTTGAAAGTCTTGTTGGCGGGGTACTGCAGCGACTGCCGCCTTCGCGCCCAGGCTCTGCCCGGCGGGGCTCATCAGCCAGTCGTAGTAGCGCTTCGCAGCTTCCCGGTTCTTGCCGCCCTTGACCAGGGCGATGCCGCCGATCTCGTAGCTCGTGCCTTCGCACGGCGCCGCGCTCTTGACCATCGTGAAGCCCTGCTGGCGCTCGCTCTCGAAGCCGAAGATGAAGCTGACGCCAATGCCGACCTCGCCTTGCGCCACGCTCTTGGCCTGCGCCGTGCCGCTGCGCGTGTACTGGGTGATGTTCTTGTGCAGCTTCTTCAGGTAGTCGAACGCGGCATCCTCGCCCATCAGCTGGACCAGCCCGGCGATGATGGTGTAGCCGGTGCCGCTCGAGCCGGGATGCGAGGTCTCGATCTCGCCCTTGTATTTCGGGTCGATCAGGTCGGCCCAGCACTTCGGCGGCGCGAGGCCCTTCTTCTTCAGCAGGTCCTCGTTCCAGCCGAAGCCGATCGCGCTGGTGTAGAAGCCGCCGACGAAGTTGCCGCTCATCGCGTACTGGCGCACCGACCAGGCCTGCAGATCGTTCAGGTAGTCGGGCCGATAGGCGTCGAGCAGGCCGATCTCGGCCGCCTGCAGGAACGGATCGCCGGTGCCGCCCCACCAGAGATCGGTCTTCGGATTGGCCGCCTCGGCGCGGATCTGCGCGAACGCCTCGCCGGTGGCCTTCCTCGCCTGCAGGACCTTGATTCCGGTCTGGGCCTGGAATTCCTTGGCCGCCAGCTCGCACCAGGCCTGATCGGTCGAGCACAGCGCCGTGACCTGCGGCTGCGCCGCGGCCGGCGTGGCCGCGAGCGCGCCGAGCCACGCAGCGGCAGCGCAGGAGAACAGCGAAGCTCGATTCATCGTGCGCTCTCGTCGTGAGAAGGCGATTGTCGCGTGTCGCAGTTGGCGCTCGGCGGCGAGCCGGCGTCTGCGCGCGGCCCAGCCGTGGCACAGTGGCCGGTCCCGGTACTTCGATCAGAGCGCCCGTGCCCCCACCGAGCTCGCCATCTACGCCGCGGAGGTCAGACTCATCATGGCCGGGCTCGCCTTCCTCGGCGGGCTCGTGAGAGCTGCCCCGTGACGCCGCTGTTCCATCTGATCGCCGGCGCGCCGCGAGCGGTCGCGCCTTACAGCCATGCGGTCGAGGCCGGCGGCTTCGTCTTCGTCACCGGCCAGCTCGCGACCGACCCCGACGACGACGCCCTGGCGCTTCCCGACGGCATCGCCGCCCAGACCGCCAAGGTGATGGACAACCTCGCGCGCGTGCTGCGCGGCCTCGGGCTCGGCCTCGAGCACGTCGTCAGCGTGCGTGTCTTTTTGACCGAGTTCGAGCGCGACTACGCGGCGATGAATGCGCTCTACGCCAGCTACTTCGCCGCCGGCCGGCTGCCGGCACGAACGACGGTCGGCGTGACCCGTCTCGCGCGCGGCGGCCTCATCGAGATCGACCTGATCGCGGCGCGGCCGTAGCCCGCCCGGCGCCCTCCGCTAGCGGCGGTCGCTGCCGCTGTTCAGCAGGCCGCCGATGATGCTGCCGCAACAGAGCTTGCGACCCTCGCTCACCGCCGGTGCGCAGCCGCCGAAGACGCGTCGCTCGCCCGCCTCCCATCGGCCTTCGGGCGACATCGCCTGCGCGAGCGCGGCCGCTGCGGCCGAGCATTCGCGCAAGCGTCGCCACAGCAGGATCGCGCCGCGCCTGACTCCGACGCGAGCGATCGCGCGCGCGCCGTAGCGCGAGCACGAGCGTCCACTGCGGCTGGCGCGCAAGGCGCAGAGATAGCCCTTCCTCGGCGAGAGATGGCGCTGGTAGGCACCGATCAGTGCGAGCGCGCCCGATTGCAACATGGCTTCGTGCTCCCGTTCGAGGCGCCGTGAACTTCCGCGCATCTTCGCCCGCTGCCCGCCTGCCGGCTGTTCGCAAGCGAACCAAAACAAAGGATGATGGCGGGGAGCCGATCGGGATCATCGATGACCCTGACCAAGACCGCACTCTATCGCGCCAGCCTGCTGACCGACAATGTCGGCATCCGGCTTTGTCTCGCAGCCATGCTGGTGATGCCGTCTGCGCTGGTCTTCCTCTCGCCCCTGTTCGGTCTGCTCGACGTCGCCGGCGACGATCTGCTCGCCTTCGGGCCGGCGCACCACGGCAGCTGGATCTCGGCGTCGGTTGCGCTGGCCCTGTGCATCGGCTTCGTCGGCGCCTGGATGCGCATCCTCAGCCCCGGTCCGCGCCTGGTGCGGCGCCCTGGGCAGCGCCGCTTCGTCCTCGGCGCGCTTTCGCTCGGCACGCTGACGCTCGCGGCCGCCCTCGCACTGCGAGTGACCGCCCGCGCTGCCGACGACGACGCCGGCTGGCTGCTGCTTGCGGCGTTCGCGGCGCACCTCTTCTTGCTCGCCGGAACGTTTGGGCAGCCGCGCCCCGACCGCCTCAACCGTCTCTGAGCCGCGCCGCAACAGCTCATCGCCGCTGTCAGCTGTCGGTGCGCAGGTCGATCTTGTGCAGGTCTTCGGCCACCGCCTCGGGACTCTTCGCGCGCAGGTTGTCCTCGCCGCTCAACTCGTGCGCGAGATCGAGCGCATGCTCGAACGAAAGCGCGGGATTGAGGCCGACGAGGCGCTTCGAGCAGCGCGCGCACCAGTCGATGTTCGAGCGCACGTACTCGGCGCCATCCTGGTCCCAGCGGGAGTTGTGCGGCAGGGTCTGATCGAACGAAGTTTGCATCGGCGCGGACTCGGAAAATGGTGGGGATGCGCAAGTGTCACGTGCCGATCGCGGGGCCGCCGGCGCGACGACCACCGTTCATCCGCCGATCGCGGTAACAGGGCGGAAAATCGTGAAGTGTTCGGCGCTTCACGTGCCGCGTCGGGCTCGTGGATACTTCGCTTCCGTCCGCCTTTTTTCACGAGGAAGCTGCCATGAACGCACCCAGCGATCTCGCCCATTTGACCCCGCAGCTCGAGGGCCGTGTTTCGGCCGAGGAATGGCAGGCGCGCCTCGATCTCGCGGCCGCCTATCGCCTGGTCGCCCTGTTCCGCTGGGACGATCTCGTCTTCACCCACATCACGGCGAAGATTCCCGGTACCGAGCACTTCCTGATCAATCCCTATGGCCTGATGTTCGACGAGATCACCGCCTCGAGCCTGATCAAGATCGACATCCAGGGCAAGGTGCTCCAGGAGACGCCGTTTCCGATCAACCCGGCCGGCTTCGTCATCCACAGCGCGGTGCACTCGGCGCGCCACGACGCGCAGTGCGTGATGCACACGCACACGCTGAACGGCGTCGCCGTCTCGGCGCAAAAAGGCGGCGTGCTGCCGATCTCGCAGTTCTCGATCTTCGTCCTCGGCAGCCTCGGCGTATCACGACTACGAAGGCGTCGCCCTGCGCGACGAGGAAAAGCCGCGCCTGGTCGCCGACCTCGGCAACAAGACCTTCCTCATGCTGCGCAACCATGGCCTCCTGACCGTCGGCAAGAACGTCGCGGCGGCGTTCGCGTCGATGTACTTCTTCGAGACGACCTGCGCTGTCCAGATCCGCGCCCAGGCCGGCGGCGCGCTGGCGACGGGCGAGCTGATCGCGATCGGCCCCGAGGTCCTGCGCACCAGCGCCGAGCAGGCGACGCATGGCGACGCTCAACACCGGCCCGGGCGACCTGATATGGCCCGGCCTGCTGCGCCGGCTCGATCGCATCGACAGCAGCTGGCGCCATTGATGGCGACGCGGACCCGGCGCGTCGCGGCGCGGCCGAAGGCGACGACGCGTCCGCGCGGCAACGGCGCCGCGCGGCGCGAGGAATGCATCCTCGTGCTGCAGGGCGGCGGCGCGCTCGGCGCCTACCAGGCCGGCGTCTACGAGACGCTGGCGGCGATGCAGCAGGCGCCCGACTGGGTCGCCGGAATCTCGATCGGCGCGATCAACGCCGCGCTCATCGCCGGCAACGTCCCCGAGCGGCGGGTCGAGCGCCTGCGCGAGTTCTGGGAAGGCGTCTCGTCGTTCCCGTTCGCGCCACCGGCGCTGCCGCCCGGGCTGCACCGCCTCGACGGCGCGCGCGACGCTGTCAACGAGACCAACGCGACGATCGCGATGCTGTTCGGCGTCAACGGCTTCTTCTTGCCGCGGATCCCGGCGGCGCCGTTCCAGCCGCCGGGAACGCTGGCCGCGATCAGCTACTACGACACCGAGCCGCTCAAGCAGACGCTCGAACGCCTGATCGACTTCGACCTGCTCAATTCGGACAAGGTCCGGCTCTCGGTCGGCGCGGTCAACGTGACCAACGGCAACTTCAAGTACTTCGACACCGCGCGCCGCGGCCAGGTCATCGACGCCCGCCACATCATGGCGAGCGGCGCGCTGCCGCCGGGCTTTCCGCCGATCGAGATCGACGGCGAGTTCTACTGGGACGGCGGCCTGGTCTCGAACACGCCGCTGCAGTACGTGCTCGACCAGCCGGGACGGCGCGAGCGGCTGGTGTTCCAGGTCGACCTGTTCGCCGCGCGCGGCGCGATGCCGGCGACGCTCGGCGAGGCGAACGAGCGCGAGAAGGACATCCGCTTCTCGAGCCGGACCCGCCTCAACACGACCTTCGAGCTGAGGCGCCAGGCGACGCTGCAGGCGGCCAAGCGGCTCGTCGCCAAGCTGCCGGCGAGCCTGCGCGACGACCCCGACGCGAAGAGCCCTGGCCGCGCTGCCGGCGGAGGCCGCGGTCTCGGTCGTCCACCTCATCTATCGCAGCAAGCACTACGAAAGCCAGTCGAAGGACTACGAGTTCTCGCGCACCTCGATGCTCGAGCACTGGGCCGCCGGCATGACCGACACCCAGACGACGCTCGAGGATCCGCGCTGGCTCGGCCGCGACATACCGTCGCACGGCGTCCACGTGTTCGACTTCGCGGCCGCCGACAACGACGTCGCCAAGACCGTCACCCCCACCTCATCACCCAGGACCCTTTCACCATGAGCAAGCAACTCCAGGACAAGATCGCCATCGTCACCGGCGCCGCGAGCGGCATCGGCAAGGAAATCGCCATCGTCTACGCCAGCGAAGGTGCCAAGGTCGTGATCGCCGACATGAACCTCGGCGCGGCGCAGGCGGCGGCCGCAGAGATCAAGGCCAGCGGCGCGCAGCGCCATGGCGGTGGCGATGGACGTCACCGACGAGGGCCAGGTCAACGCCGCCGTCGCCGAGGTCGTCAAGGCCTGGGGCGGCGTCGACATCCTGGTCAGCAACGCCGGCATCCAGATCGTCCATCCGCTCGAGCAGTTTCCGTTCGCCGAGTGGAAGAAGATGCTCGCGATCCACCTCGACGGCGCCTTCCTCACGACCAAGGCCTGCCTGCCGCACATGTACGCCTCGGGGCGCGGCGGCAGCGTGATCTACATGGGCTCGGTGCACTCGAAGGAAGCGTCGATGCTGAAGGCGCCCTACGTCGCCGCCAAGCACGGCCTGATCGGCCTGGCCAAGGTGATCGCCAAGGAAGGCGCGGCGCACAAGGTTCGCGCCAACGTGATCTGCCCCGGCTTCGTCCGCACGCCGCTGGTCGACAAGCAGATCCCCGAGCAGGCGCAGGCGCTCGGCATGAGCGAGGACGACATCATCAAGAAGGTGATGCTGAAGGAGACCGTCGACGGCGAATTCACGACCACCGCCGACGTCGCCGCGGCCGCCCTCTTCTTCGCCGCGTTCCCGACCAACGCGCTCACCGGCCAATCGCTGGTCGTGAGCCACGGCTGGTTCATGCAGTAGCGCGCGGTGGCCCGCCGGAGTATCCATGGCGCCTGCCAGCCTGCTCCTGATCGTCCTGATCCTGACCCTGGTCGGCGCCCTGCCGCGCTGGCGCTACAGCCGCAGCTGGGGCTATGGCCCGAGCGGCGGCCTCGGCCTGGCGGTCCTGATCGTCGTTGTCCTGCTCCGCTGGGGCAGATCTAGCGGCGCTACCATGAGCGCGCCTCACGGCGCCCCAATCCCATGGACAGTCTCGACCTGCAAGTTCTCCAACAGGCGCACGCTTGGCGCGCCGAAGGCCACGCCGTCTGGCTGGTGACGGTGCTCGAGACCTGGGGCTCGGCGCCGCGTCCGCCGGGCGCGTTGCTGGCGATGCGCGGCGACGGCCTCGTCGCCGGCTCGGTCTCGGGCGGCTGCGTCGAGGACGACCTGATCGATCGCGTCAGGAAGGGCGAGCGCGTCGCCACGCCGTCGCTCGTCGCCTACGGCGTCAGCAAGGAAGAGGCGGCGCGCTTCGGCCTGCCGTGCGGCGGCAACCTGCGCCTGGTCCAGGAGCCGCTCGGCGACACCGCCTGGATCGCCGAGGTGCTCGATCGCACCGAGCGCCATGAGCTGGTCGCGCGCGTCGTCGACCTCGCGACCGGCGCGGTCCGGGTCGAGCCGGCACGACGCGGCGAGGGCTTCGCGTTCGACGGCAAGACCATGCGCGCCCTGTACGGCCCGCGCTGGCGAATGCTCGTCATCGGCGCCGGCCAGCTCTCGCGCGCACTCGCGCAGATGGCGCTCGGCCTCGATTTCGAGGTCATCGTCTGCGACCCGCGCGAGGAGTACCACCTCACCTGGGACGTCCCCGGGACCGCCTTCAGCACCGCCATGCCGGACGACCTCGCCATCGAGCTGCGCCTCGATCCGCATACCGCCGTCGTCGCCGTCACCCACGATCCGAAGCTCGACGACCTGGCGCTGCTCGAAGCACTCAAGTCGGCCGCGTTCTACGTCGGCGCGCTCGGCTCGCGCGGCAACACCGCGAAGAGGAAGGAGCGGCTCGCCCTGTTCGACCTGAGCGCAGCCGAGATCGCGCGCCTGCACGGCCCGATCGGCCTCGACATCGGCAGCCGCACGCCGGCCGAGATCGCGGTCTCGATCCTGGCCGAGATCGTCGCGGTCAAGAACGGCGTCGTCGTGACGCAGAAAAAGCCGCTCGCCGCGGCGAGCGTCTCGCCCTGACGGCGGCGTGATCCGCTGGCTGCAGGGTCCGGCCGACCCGCTGCCCGATCCCGAGCGGGTGGTACAGCACCCGGGCGACATCGCCGGCCTGATCGCCGCCGGCGGCGAGCTCTCGCCTGAGCGGCTGACCGAGGCCTATTCGCACGGCATCTTCCCCTGGTACAGCGACGGCCAGCCGATCCTCTGGTGGGCGCCGGATCCGCGCATGGTGCTGCTACCGGCCGAGTTCAAGCTCAGCCGGTCGCTCAGGAAGACGATCCGTCGCTTCATCGCCACGCCGGGCGCGCAGCGTTCGCGTCGACAGCGCCACCGGCCGCGTCATCGAGGCGTGCGCGCAGGCGCCGCGTGACGGCGAAGCCGGCACCTGGATCGTCGCCGAGATGATCGCCGCCTACCGCGCCTGGCACGCTGCTCGGCCGCGTCCACAGCTTCGAGACCTGGATCGACGGCGAGCTCGCCGGCGGGCTCTACGGCGTCAGCCTCGGCCGGATGTTCTTCGGCGAATCGATGTTCGCGCGCCGGAGCGACGCTTCCAAGATCGCCCTGGCGGCGCTGGTAGCGTTCTGCCGCGGCCATGGCATCGAGACCATCGACTGCCAGCAGCGGACTGCCCATCTGGCGTCTTTCGGCGGCCGCGAGATCGCCCGCAGCGAGTTCAGGCGCCGTCTCGGCACGGCACTTGCGAACGACGACGTCGCCGATTGGTCCTATGATTTGCGACTGTGGGAGCAGATCGGCGTGATGCCGGTCGGCGACCGACCGGCGCCCGAGGACACCCGCCCGTGACGCATCCGAAAGAACTTCCGCTCGCCTCGCTGCAGTTCTACGCCACCGCGCCCTATCCGTGCAGCTATCTCCCGGGCCGGATGGCGCGCTCGCAGGTGGCGACGCCGAGCCATCTGATCCATGCCGACGCCTACTCGGGGCTGGTCGCGAACGGCTTCCGGCGGAGCGGCATGTTCACCTACCGCCCCTACTGCGACGGCTGCCGCGCCTGCCTGCCGCTGCGCGTCCCGGTCGCGACCTTCGTGCCGACGCGCAGCCAGCGCCGCGCCCGGCGCGCGCACGGCCACCTCGAGGCGCGCGTGCTGCGGTTGTGCTTCGTCGCCGAGCACTACGAGCTCTACCTGCGCTACCAGGCCGGGCGCCACATCGGCGGCGGCATGGACCACGACTCGATCGACCAGTACACCCAATTCCTGCTGCAAAGCCGCGTCAATTCACGCCTGGTCGAGTTTCGCGAGCCCGCCGCCGGCGGCAACGGCGCGCTCAAGATGGTCTCGATCCTAGACGTCCTGAACGACGGCCTGTCCGCCGTCTACACCTTCTTCGAGCCCGAGCCGAAGACGAGCTACGGCACCTACAACGTTCTCTGGCAGATCGAGCAGACGCGTCTGCTCGGCCTGCCGCATGTCTACCTCGGCTACTGGATCGAAGGAAGCGGCAAGATGGCCTACAAGGCGCAGTTCGGCCCGCACGAGCTCCTCGTGGGGGGCGAGTGGCAGGCGGCACAAGCCGCCGCGCCGGCCTGACGTCATGGAGTTCAACGTCACCCGCGAGCAATGGGTCGATCGCTTCACGATCCACCTCGCCAACCTCGAGATCGGCGCCGCGCCCGACGCCTTCGTCGACGTCGCCACGCGGCTTTGGGCGACCAAGGGCCACATCGATCCCGAGACTGCCGCCGACCAGGAGTTCGCGGCGCGGCTGCATGCGAGCGACATCGCCAGCGCCAGCTTCGAGAAGGCGCCCGACTTCGAGGGCGAAAGCAGCTTCGAGCGAACCGAGCGGATACCGGTCGAGCGGGTGCAGGTCGGAGGCGAATACGTGCGCGACAACGACGAGTGGGTCGCGCGCTGCGTTCGCCGTGTTCTCGAGCTCGATCCGATCATCAAGGCCGACGAGGCGCACCGCTCGGTGGCCGAGCTGGCCGACCTGGAGCGCTGGCGCTTGATGAAGCCCGAGGCGGCCGCCGAGCAGCTTTACACGCCGATCAAGCCGCGTGGCTAGCCGGGCGAGGCTCCCACGCGCCGCAATGGGACAATCCCCTCGATGAACGAGGACGACGTCAGGGTGGTCGTGGTCGACGACGTGGCCGACGCCGCCGAGGCGCTCGCCGCTGCCCTCGAGATCTCAGGCTACAAGGTCTGGATCGCTACCGGCGGCAGCCAGGCGCTCGAGCTGGTCGAACGGCACCGGCCGCACTGCGTGCTGCTCGACGTCGGCATGCCCGAAATGGACGGCTTCGAGTTGACCCAGCAATTGCGCGACCGCTATGGCGACGACATCGTGCTGATCGCGGTCACCGGCCGGGAGAAGGACGACGAGCGCGTCTCGGGCACGTTCGCTCGCGTCGATCACTACCTGCAAAAGCCGGTCGATCCGGACGTCCTGAAAAAGCTCCTGCCGCCGCTCGATTGAACGGCCCCGCGGATCACACGTGCAGGTGCCCGAGCAGCGTCCGGCGATCGATCTCGCCGCGGCGGCCCGCAAGCGCGACTTGGCCCTGCTCGATGACGAGATAGCGGTCAGCGATGATCTCGGCGAAGGCCAGGTTCTGCTCGACGACGACGAGCGCGGTCCCGGCGCTCTTCGCGGCCTCGATCAGTGCCGCCATGTGCAGGATGTTTTCCCACTGCACGCCTTCGCTCGGCTCGTCGAGCAACAGCAGCGGCTGCGCTTCCGAGAGGCCGCGCACGAACGACAGGATCTTCTTCTCGCCGCCCGAGAGCGTGCCGGCGTGCTGCTCGAGCCGGCGCTCCAAGATCGGAAAGCGGGCGAAGAACGGCGCGAACACGTCCAGGCGGCGATCGGCGCGCATCAGCGTCAGGTTGTCGCGAACACTCAGGTCGTCGAACACCGGGCGCTCCTGCGGGCAGTAGCTGATGCCGAGGGCGCGCCGCCGCGCCGACTCGATGCCGTCGAACGCGCGGCCCTCGAAGCGGACGCTGCCCTCGCGGCACGGCAACTGTCCGAACAGCAGCTTCAGGAGCGTGCTCTTGCCGACGCCGTTGCGACCGATCACGCACAGCACCTCGCCGGCAGCGACCGCGCCGTCGACGCCGCGGACGACGACAACGTCGCCATAGCCGCCAACGACGCCTGCGAACTCGAGCCGCAACACGCCGCTCACTTCTCGGCTCCGACGTAGATCGCCTGGACCGCCGCGTTGGCTTGGACCTGGGCCACAGTGCCCTCGGCGATCAGGCTGCCGTTGTGCAGCACGAACACGTGGTCGGCGAGCTTGCGCACCAGGCTCATGTCGTGCTCGATGACGACGATGGTCGCGCCGCGCCGCGCGCTCGCCCAGCGGATCGCCTCGATCGCCGCCGCCGTCTCCTGCGGCGACAAGCCGGCGCAGGGTTCGTCGAGAAGCAGCAGACGCGGCTCGCCGAGCAGCGCCATCGCCAGCTCGAGCACCTGGCGCTCGCCGTGCGACAGCTCGGCCGCGGTGCGATCGGCGTCGGCCAGGAACGGATAGCGCAGCGCCAGCTCGTCGCGCAGCGCGCTCGACCAGCGGCGCAGGCGCGGCCGGAGCAGCGCGAACGCACCGGCGCGGCCGCTCCAGAGCGCGATCGCCAGGTTGTCGGCGACGGCCAGGCGAGCGAACACCGACGGGATCTGGAACTTGCGGCCGATCCCGAGGCGGACGATCCGGTGCGTCGGCAGGCGATCGATCGCCCGGCCGTCGAAGCTCACCCGGCCCGCCTGCGCCGCGAGCTCGCCGGTGAGCATGTTGAAGGTCGAGGTCTTGCCGGCGCCGTTCGGTCCGATCACGCAGTAGATGCCGGGACGATCGAAGGCGAGCGTCAGGCGATCGAGGATGCGCACGTCGCCGAGCTGCACCTCGACGGCGTCGATCGTTAGGCGCGCCACACCCTCAGCGCTGATCACGGGCGGCGCCGCGATCGGCGCGCTGCGGCGCGCGCAGCCGCGCCACCAGCGTTCGAGCGGCGCGAACAGTCCGACCAGCCCTTGCGGAAACTGCAGCACGACGAGGATGAAGACGATGGCGATGCCGATTTCCCAGAACTGGAAGCGATCGCGCAGCGCGCTCGTCAGCGCACCGATCAGGATCGCGCCGAGCACCGGCCCGAGCAGCCGACCGCGGCCGCCGACCGCGGCCCAGATGACGAGGTCGGCCGAGAGCCCGAAGCCGCACAGCTGCGGCGTCACCAGACCCTGCTGCGGCGCATAGAGCGCGCCGCCGATGCCGGCGAGCAGGCCGCTGACGCCGAACGCGACCGCCTTGAGGCGGTTGCTGTCGAAGCCGAACATGACGATGCGGCGCTCGTTGTGGGCGAGCGCCGCCCAGAGCACGCCGAGCGGCGCGCGATAGAGCCAGCCCGTGCCGAGGACGGCGCCGATCAGCGTCAGCGCGGCGACGTAGTAGGCGGCGGTGTAGCTGTCCAGCCCGGGCAGTCCCGGGATGCCCTTCAGGCCGTTGAAGCCGCCGGTCACCGACTCCCAGTTGTTGGCGACTTGGTAGGCGAGCAGCGAGAGCGCGAGCGTGATCATCGAGAAGTACGGCCCGCTTTCGCCGCGCCGGCGAAAGACCAGCGTGCCGATCACGAAGGCGAGCACGCCCGAGGCACAGGCGGCGAGCGGTATCAGCCCGAGCAGCCACCACGGGCTCTCCTCGAACGCGATCAGCGCCAGCCCCGAGAGATATGCCGCGAGACCGAAGAAGAGTCCCTGGCCGAGCGGCAGGAAGCCGGCGCGGCCCCAGCACAGGCCGATGCCGAGCGCGGCGATCGCGTAGAGGTACAGCAGGCCGAGCTGATAAGCCCAGAAGTCGCCGACCGCGAACGGCAACGCCAGCAGCGCGACGATCGCGGCGGCAGCACGGGCGAGCGCCGGCACGCCGCGGCGCGGCGCATCAGCTGCGCGCATGGATGCCGCGCGGCTTGAGCCAGAGGAACAGGATCGCCAGCGCGAGGACGCTGAAGTAGCCGCCGGTGCTGTCGCTCAGCGCCGAGACGACGCTGTTGGCGCCGCCGATGATCGTCGAGCCGGTGAGCAGGCCGCCGACGCTGCCGAGGCCGCCGACGACGAGGACGAAGAACGACATCAGGATGTGGTCGAGCCCCATGAACGGCTGCACCGGCACGAGCGGCGCGATCAGCACGCCGCCGAGGCCGGCCAGGCAGGTGCCGACGACGAACGTCGCCGACGCGTAGCGCGCGACCGGGATGCCGAGAGCGCGCGCGAGCTCGGGATTGCCGGCCATCGCCTTGATGCGCGTGCCGGTGCGACTGCGCGCGTACCAGAGCACGAGGGCGGCGAAGACGACGACGCTGACGCCGATCAGTACCAGGCGATAGCGCGGATAGGTCGCGCCGAGGACGTCGACGGTGCCGCCGATCGGCTCCTTGAGGCTCTTGTAGCCAAGGCCGAAGATCGCCTCGGCGCACTTGCGCAGCAAGAGGCTCAGGCCCCAGGTCGCGACCAGCGTGTCGAACGGCCGCTGGTAGAGCGGGCGCACCAGCCAGCGCTCGACGACGTAGCCGAGCACGCCGCAGACGACGAGAGCGAAAGGCACTGCCGCGAGATATGGCCAGCCGTTGGTCTGCGCGACATAGGCGCAGTACGCGCCGATCATCACCAGCTCGCCGTGGGCGAGGTTGAGGACGCCAAGCAAGCCAAGGACGACCGCCAGGCCGAGCGCCAGGATCGCCAGCGAGGCGATGCCGAACAGCGCGTTGAGCGCCTGGGCCGTGAAGACCTCCATCCGCGCGCGGCCGCCGGCCAGGTCAGCGGCGCAGCGCTACGGAAGCCGAAGCGCCGCGCCGCACTGGCTCAGGCCTTGCAGGCGGTGCCGCTCTTGACCGCCTTGATGGTCTTGAAGACCTCGAACTCGGTGCCCTTTGCAGCTCGCCAGGTACATGTCCTTGTCGACCTGGCGGCCGCGCATCGTCACCCGCGCCGAAGCGGTGTCAAACGAGAGGCCTTCGGAGGCAGCGGTCAGCTTCTTGGCGTCGCCGGAGCCGGCCTTGTCGAACATCGCCTTGGCAAGGTTTAGGGCGGAATAGCAATCGGCGCCGATGGTCGCGAGCTGCGGCGCCTTGGCGCCGTACTTGGCCATGTACTCGGCCTTGAACGCCTTGGTCACCTCGGAAGGACTGTTGGCGTAGAACCCCATGCACGAATAGAGGTTGGCGCTGTTCTCGGCGCCGACGCCCATCAGCGTGTTCTCCTCGAGCAGCATCGACAGGCGCGCGATCGACTTGTCGAGGCCGAAGCCGGCGAAGGTGCGGTTGAAGTTGACGTTGTCAGCGCCGACCAGCGTCGCGATCACGGCGTCGGGCTTGACGCCCTTGATCCGCGTCACCGCCTCCTCAAACTTGTTGGGCGCGCCGAACGGCACGTACTCCTCGCCGACGACCTTGCCGCCGTACTGGGCGACGTACTTCTTGATCTGCTCGTTCGACTTCCTCGGCCAGACGTAGTCGTCGCCGATCAGGTAGAAGGTCTTGGCGTTCTTCTCCTTGGCCAGGAACTCGGTCGCCGGCTGCGCCTGCTGCGGCGGCGTCTCGCCGAGGCAGTAGACGTTGGGCGAGCATTCGCCGCCTTCGTAGACCGGCGAGTAGATGTAGGGCGTCCGCGCCTTGATGGTCGCGATGTTGGCCTCGCGCGTGGCGCTGTCGTGCGAGCCGATGAAGAGATCGACCTTGTCTTCGAGCATGAGGCGAACCGCCGACTTCGCGGTCTCGGCGGGCGGCCCGCCTGCGTCGGTGAAGATCAGCTTGACCTGCCGGCCGAGGATGCCGCCGGCTTTGTTGATCTTCTCCGCGGCGAGGTCTGCGCAGGCGCGCTGCGTCGGCCCGAACAGCGACGCCGGGCCGCTCAGGGCGATGAAGAAGCCGATCTTGAAATCGTTCGCCTGCGCCCGGACCAGGCCGCTCGCCGTGCCGAGCACGGCGGTGCCGGCAGCGGCGGTCAGGATGCGCCGGCGCGCGGGGATGAAGTCGTGGCCCATGAATCAGTCCTCCTGGTCTTCTGGTTGAACCTGCGGCCGCGGCGCGGACAGGATTTTTCTTCGGGAACGAAGCGGATTGCGAGCTCAGCCCTTGGGCGCCGGCATCTTCGGCAGGATCGCCTCGACCGCGCGGGCGATCGCCAGCAATCGGCCATCGCTGCCGGCGGGCCCGTCGAGCTCGATGCCGAGCGGCAGGCCCGTTTTCGTCAAGGCCGCAGGCAGGCTGATGCCGGGGATGCCGGCGACGCTGCCCGGGCTCGTGTTGCGAATGAAGGTGGGAAAGGTCGGCACGCGCTCGCCATTGAGCAGCACCGTCTCGTCCTCACCGATCGCTGAGGCGGGCAGTGGCGTCGTCGGCAAGACGACTGCGGCGACATCGTGGTGCCTGAAATGCTCGCGATAGGCGGCCTGCAGTTGCGGACGCAGGACATCGAGCGCATGGCGATAGGCGGCTTCGGGGATCGCGCCCTCGCCGTGCAGGCTTTGCAGCAGGCCGGCCATGTCCGGGCTCGCGCACTGCGCGACCAGCCCGGCGTAGTCGAGCGACGAGCCGTGCCCGGCAAGATAGGCACCGAGGTCGACGACGGTCTCGTAGAGCGCGATCGGAAAGCCTGCTTCCGCGTCGAGCCGGCCGACGTCGGCGATGTCGGCTTCGATCAGCACCGCGCCCGCCTCCTTCAGCGTCGCCAGAGCGCTTTCCATCAGGCGCGCGACCTCGGCGTCGAGCGGGGACCAGAAGTGGGCGCGCGGCACGCCGAGACGCAACCCCTTGAGCGAGACTGCCGAGGCGGCACTGCTGCCGGTGATGACGCTGTCGAGCAGCTCGCAATCGGCGACGCTGCGCGTCATCGGCCCGGCGGTATCGCGGGTGTGCGAGATCGGCACGATGCCAGCCTGCGACCAGCGCCCGGTCGTCGGCCGGAAACCGACGATGCCGCAGAGCGCCGCCGGGATGCGCACCGAGCCGCCGGTGTCGGAGCCGATGCCGCCCGGCGCCATGCGCGCCGCGACCGCGACGCCGACGCCGCCGCTCGACGCGCCCGGGATGCGGCTCGGATCGTAGGGATTCCTCGCCGGGCCGAAGGCGGCGTTGTTGTTGGTGATGCCGTACGCCAGCTCGTGCAGGTTGGTCTTGCCGAAGACGATCGCGCCCGCGTCGAGCAGCTTCTGCACGACGACGCCGTTCTTTGCCGGGCGATGGCCGCGCAATCCCGGCGTGCCGCCGGTCGTCGCCATTGCCGCGGTGTCGAGGTTGTCCTTCAGGGCAAGCGGAACGCCGTGCAGCGGGCCAAGCGACGTCGAGCGTCCACGCGCCGCATCGGCGGCGCGCGCATCCGCGCGCACCTGGGCCGGGTCGTGGTGGATAAAGGCATTGAGTGCAACGCCGCGGGCTGCCTGTGCGAGCAAGGCTTCGGCATAAGCCTCGGCGCTGAATTCGCCGCGACCGAGCGAACTCGCCGCCTCGCTGATCGTCAGACTCGTGAGATCCATGGCGTTCCTCCCGAGCGCCATCATAGGGCGCCGCGCGAGGCGCTCGTCACTCCGACGAATAGGTCCGGCAGAGCTCGAAGAAGGCGTCGACCTCGGTCGACTTGTCGAACACCGCGTCGGCGCCGGCATCGATCGCCTTCTTCCGGACCTCCGTCGTGGCGTAGTTGGTCAGGACGAGCATGTGCTGATCGGCACGGCGAGTGCCGCAGGCGCGCAGCACCTCGAGCCCGTTGCCGCTCCTCAGGAACATGTCGACCACGGCAAGGCGCCACGTGTCGGCATGCGCGCGCAGGGCGGCGATGCCCTCGGCGGCGGTTTCGGCGATGGCGACGACCTTCGCGTTCGCGACCTCGGCCAGAGCAGGGATCAGGCTCTCGCGAATCGTCGAGCTGTCTTCAATCAGGACGGTGACGAGAGGCATCTCTGACACCCAAGGCTCGTGGCGTGGCTCATTCGGAAGCGGCTTGGGGTCGTTATACCGTGGCAGCCAGCGACCATAATGTAGGACGCATCCCCGAATATCGACCCGCCACGCAAAGCGAGTGTGCACGAGGAGAGGTCATGTCGAACTCAACCCAGGGATCTCGCCGAGGCAACGATGCGCCGTCACCGATCGCCGATGCCCTCGACAAGAACAAGCAGGCGACCGAGGACGTGAAGAAGGCGGCCGACGACCTGGCCGTCGTGCACGCCGTACTCGACACCAAGATCGCCAAGGGCGCCAGCGACGGCGACGTCGCACGGGCGGTCGCCGAGACCGACAAGGTCGAAAAGCGCCTCACCAAGTCGGCCGAAAAGCTCGATCAGGTCAACGAGACGCTGGAGCGCGAAGTCCGTCGCCCGCCGCGCTGAGGCCCAGCGGTGCGCGCTGCGGCTGCCAGCGCGCCGAGAACGTCAGTTGCCAAGCCGCCACGGTTGCCGGCGATATCGGCGAACAGTCCAGGCTAACCCTTGCACGTCAACGCTGGACGCGCGACGATCGTTCTCACTTCATGCACTCGCTACCGAATCGAACGTCCGGCTCTGCGGACCCTGCGGCTCTTCCCCGGCCGGTCTTTGCAGGCGGGGCGGCGACAAGCGAAGCGCTATCGCGCTTGCGACCCTGTTTCGGGGTCGGCTGCCTTCATCATCATCGCTGCGCTCGCTACGCGGCGGTGGTCGACTCGCAGGCCAATCCCGACACCTTGGGTACCTGTGTCAGTGGCGACACCTATCCGCTGTTCGTCGAGGCGTCGGCCTGTCGAGGGGTGGCGGTCGTCGCGTGAGCGACGCGTAGGTGCCTGACCCGGAAGCGAAGCCGGTCATCGGCGGGAACTATCGCGACTGGGTCGTCGACCTGATCTGGCTCTGACCGTCAGACCCTCACTCACACCACGGCGGCCAGATCTGCATGTCATTGCGGCTGGTCGAAGGCCACGCGCAGACGCTCGGCGAAGGCCTCGAACAAGACGGCGTTGCCGAATCCGCTTAGATGATCGCCGTCGAAATAGAGTGGCCTGCCGTTCGCGAACGCGCTGCATGTGTTGCCCGGACAAAGGATGGGCAAGGGGTCCCAGACCGCGGCCCTGGAAACACGAGTCACGACCTCGTCGATCGAAGCCAAGGCGGGACGGCGAACCTCTTCGAGGGCGGCGCGATCTATCTCGAAGCCCGCAGCGCAAATCGCGTTGCTGCGGTTAAACCAGTCGGAACAACGGAATGGCGGCGCCTTGAAAATCGGCTTGGGCGCCTCGAAAAGGATCAGCGCGCCGCTGGCTGCGAGCGGCTGCAGCAGGGTTACGGCTTCGATCACTGCCGCCTTGCGCGCCGAGGCTTCCGCCTCTGTCGGCGCGCCGGGCTTGACGCTTCCCCATTGATCAATGAACCGTGGCACCCTCAGTGACGGAAGGAACAGGATGTCGCCGGATGACATCCGGCGGCCAAGCTCCTGCAGGACCGCATCGGTGAACCCCTTGCAGTTGGAGCCCGCCATCGGCCGTTGCAGATCGAACAGAGAGCAGCCGCCCTTGGTGATGATGTGCACCGCGACGCCGGATCGGGCCGAGTAGCTTCGCAGCATCGACGTATAGGCCCAGGCATGGGAATCACCCGCCGCGAACATTCTTCTGGAGTCCTTTGCAAGGTCGCAGCCAGTCGGCACGTAGCTCAAAATCCCGCCCCCCTCAAGCGGCTTCCAGTCGACGGCCACCTGGCATGGTGGCGCCGTTGCCGAAAGGTCGATCCCCACATCGGGCAGCCAGATTTCGGCGTCTGCCGTGACGCTGAGTGAGATCTTCGGCTGGATCTGGAACAGGAACGCCGCCGCACCCAGCGTCACGGCCACCGCGGCGAGGCTGCCGAAAACGACCATCTTCTGGGGAGCCCGGCGGATCCGTTGGGCGTATCGCAGTGGCAACTCCACATACCGGTACGAGAACGCGGCGATGGCGAAAGCAAGCGCCACTGCAAGCGCCTTGTGCGCCGGAGACTCCAGTCCTACAGTCCAGCGAAAGAGAACCAGAACCGGCCAGTGCCACAAGTACAGCGAGTACGAGGCCAGTCCGACCAAGATCATGGGCCTGGCCGTCAAGGCAGCAGGCAGGACGTGGCTCCCGCACGCGACGATCACCGCAATCAGCCCGGCCGTGCACAGGACCGGCACGATCGCCCACGGGAAGGGAAAGAGGCTTTCATCGGTGAAGAACATGGCACCAGCCAGTCCGACGAGCAGCGCGCCGGCGGCGCGGCGCGCGGTCGCCAGACTCATGCGCGCGAGCCGCGGTTGCCATGCATCCGCAGACATGAAGAGCGCGACGCCGACGGCGAGCTCCCAGAATCGTGCCGGAATGAGATAGAAGGCGAATGCCGGTCGGCTCAGGGTCCACCAAGCGCAACACGCGAGCGACGCCAACGACCCCACGGTCAGCATCGCCAATGACCGCCTTCTTTCGGCGGCGGATCGCTGGCCGATGAAAAAGAACATCAGCAGCGGAAAGACCAGGTAGAACTGCTCCTCGACCCCGAGCGACCATGTATGCGTGAAAGGGTTGAACTCGGCGTTCGGCGAGAAGTAGTCGTTCGCGGTGCGCGCGAGGACGAAATTGCTCAAGCCGAGAAATGCCGCCAGAGCGGTCCGAGCGTTGGTCTCGCTGAGCCAGGCGCGAGGAACGAATAGACATGACAGCACCGTGGTCACCAGAAGACAAACGACGAGGGCCGGCCCAATCCTCAGCAGGCGACGTGCATAGAAGAACGTCGTGAGCGAGAGCAGGCTTTCGGAAGGAGCCTTTGCGACCGACAGGCTGACGACAAAACCGGATATGACAAAGAACACGTCGACGCCGATGAAGCCGCCGGACATGCCAAGATTTGCGTGAAACAGCAGGACCGAGAGCACTGCGAGCGCGCGCAGGCTGTCGATCCCGCTGTAGTGACCCGAATCAGGGGAATCGACTGGCAAGACAGTCAGTCCATTCGTGGCCGGCGATACCGCATTCAATCGACCCCGCTCAGCTTGTCGAATGGGAATGAGTATCCAGGACTCCTGTAACGCACGGATTTCTCCCGGCCGTGACTTCGATCGCCCGCTCCATCCGGTGATCGTTCACCAGTCAGGTTTTACCGAGATCAGCACGACATCGCGCAGCGGCCTGAGCAACGCTTGTGCCAGGGGGATCGACGATGGTCGCAGACAGGAAACTCAGTCTGGAGCCTTGGCCTTGCTCCTCGATCAGCCTTCGATGGTCGAAGAGACCGCAGCCTTACCTTTCTGCGCAACGGAACGACCTGAATTGCATATGGACGTTTAGACAGTCCAGTCAGAACGGCGATAGGTGACTTCGAGTGGGGTTTAGGACGTTTTTAGGACACTAGGCGACCAATTACCCAAGTCGTCCTATTGATGTCGCTTTAAACCATCACTGAGCTGGTGGGCGGTGCAGGGTTCGAACCTGCGACCCCTGCCGTGTGAAGGCAGTGCTCTACCGCTGAGCTAACCGCCCGCGCGCGGCCCTGGAAGAGGACCGCTGCGGAAGGTCGCTCATTGTGCCATGGCACCGGGCGTCGACAGCACCGTCGCGACGCGCCAGACCGCGTGTCCGTCGCTCGCTTTGTCGATCTCGGCGAGCAGCGCCTCATGCACGATGAGGTCGTCTTCATCGGCCCGGATGACGATCAGCTCGAGCGCGCTGAAGTCGATCGGCCGCGCCGCCAGGTCGGCGGCGAGCGCGTCGGCGGCGTCGATGACGAGCGAGTCCTGGCCGCGCGTCATGCGGATGTAGACCTCGGCCAGCAGGCCGGCATCGAGCAGCGCGCCGTGCAGGTCGCGGCCGGAGTTGTTGACCTCGAAGCGCTTGCAGAGGGCATCGAGCGAGTTCGACTTGCCCGGGAAGCTCTCGCGTGCCAGGGCCAGGCTGTCGGTGACGCGAACGTCGTGGACGGTGATCGATGGCCGGCCGATCCGGCCGAGCTCGACATCGAGAAAGCCGATGTCGAAGGCGGCGTTATGGATGACGAGCTCGGCGCCGCGGACGAACTCGATCAGCTCGTCGGCGACCTGCGCGAACAGCGGCTTGTCGGCGAGGAACTCGTCCGACAGTCCGTGCACCTTGTAGGCGTCGACGCTGTTGCGCCGCTCCGGGTTGACGTAGAAGTGGAGCTGTCGTCCGGTGAGGCGTCGGTTGACGAGCTCGACGCAGCCGATCTCGATGATCCGATCGCCCGACTCGGGGCTGAGGCCGGTCGTCTCGGTGTCGAGGAAGATCTGGCGCATCGGCGGCTCAGGCCTCCCGGGCGCGCAACGTCGCGACGGGATCGCCGCTCGCCCGGCCGCGCCCCCACAGCCAGAGGATCACGCCGGCGACGATCATCGGCAGACACAGCCACTGCCCCATGCTCATGCCAAGCGCGAGCAGGCCGAGGAAGCTGTCGGGCTCGCGGAAGAACTCGGCGATGAAGCGCAGCGTTCCGTAGCCGATCAGGAACGCGCCCGAGACCTGACCGAGGCCGCGCGGCTTCTTGCCGTAGATCCAGAGCACGACGAACAGCAGGATGCCTTCGAGCGCGAACTGGTAGAGCTGCGACGGGATGGCGCGGCAGCGGCGAGCCCGACTGCGGAAAGACCATCGCCCACGGCAGTCCCGGGTCGGCAAAGCGCCCCCAGAGCTCGCCGTTGATGAAGTTGCCGATGCGCCCGGCGGCAAAGCCGGTCGGCACGCAGGGCGCGACCAGGTCGGTCACCTCGAGGAACGGCCGGCGCCGGACGCGCGCGAACAGCGCGATCGCGACGATCACGCCGAGCAGGCCGCCGTGAAACGCCATCCCGCCCTTCCAGACGGCGAAGATCTCGAGCGGGTGGGAAAGATAGAAGGCGGGCTTGTAGAACAGCACGTAGCCGAGCCGGCCGCCGACGACGGTGCCGAGCACGCCGTAGAAGAGCAGGTCCTCGATGTCGCGCCGGGTCCAGCCGCGCGCGGCGAATTGCGGCAAGCGCGCGCGCCGCCAGGCGAGGAACAGGAACAGGCCGAAGCCGACCAGGTAGGTGATGCCGTACCAGTGCACGGCGATCGGCACGCCGAAGCGGTTGAGGTCGAGCGCGATCGGGTCGAACTGGGGGTGCACGAGCATGCGGGAATGATATCGAGCGGCCCGCGGCGTCCTTGCGAGCGAGGCACCCGCGCTCGGCGCTACGATCAGCATCCCCGCCTGCGCTCAGCACCATCCCAGGCCATGCCGATCAACCGCCGCTCCCGCCACATCACCGAGGGCGTCGCGCGCGCGCCGAACCGGTCGATGTTCTACGCCCTCGGCTACGAGGAGGGCGATTTCAAGAAGCCGATGATCGGCGTCGCCAACGGCCACTCGACGATCACGCCGTGCAACTCCGGCCTGCAAAAGCTCGCCGATGCCGCAGTCGCGGGCATCGAGGAGGCCGGCGGCAACGCCCAGATCTTCGGCACGCCGACGATCAGCGACGGCATGGCGATGGGCACCGAGGGCATGAAGTACAGCCTGGTCTCGCGCGAGGTCATCGCCGACTGCATCGAGACCTGCGTCGGCGGCCAGTGGATGGACGGCGTGCTCGTCGTCGGCGGCTGCGACAAGAACATGCCGGGCGGGATGATGGGCATCCTGCGCGCCAACGTGCCGGCGATCTATGTCTACGGCGGCACGATCCTGCCCGGCCGCTACCAGGGCCAGGACCTCAACATCGTCAGCGTCTTCGAGGCGGTCGGCCAGTTCACCGCCGGGACGATGAACGAGAAGGACTTCGGCGAGATCGAGCGTCGCGCGATCCCCGGCAGCGGCTCGTGCGGCGGCATGTACACCGCCAACACGATGAGCTCGGCGTTCGAGGCGCTCGGCATGAGCCTGCCCTACTCGAGCACGATGGCCAACGTCCACGACGAGATCGTCGCCGCGGCGAAAAATGCGGCGAAGGTGCTGGTCGAGGCAGTCAGGAACGACCTCAAGCCGCGCGACATCGTCACCCGCAAGAGCATCGAGAACGCCGTCGCCGTGATCATGGCGACGGGCGGATCGACCAACGCCGTCCTGCACTTCCTCGCCATCGCCCACGCCGGCGGCGTCGAGTGGACGATCGACGACTTCGAGCGCATGCGCCAGAAGGTGCCGGTGCTGTGCGACCTGAAGCCCTCGGGCAAGCACCTCGCCGTCGACCTGCACCGCGCCGGCGGCATTCCGCAGGTGATGAAGGTGCTGCTCGAGGCCGGCCACCTGCACGGCGACTGCATCACGATCACCGGCAAGACGATCGCGCAGACGCTCGCCGAGCTTCCCGCCGCGCCGCGCGCCGACCAGGACGTGATCCGGCCGATCGAGCAGCCGATGTACGCCCACGGCCACCTCGCGATCCTGAAGGGCAACCTCTCGACCGAAGGCGCGGTCGCCAAGATCACCGGGCTGAAGAAGCCGGTGATGACCGGGCCGGCGCGCGTCTTCGACGACGAAGCGTCGGCGATGGCGGCGATCATGGAGCGCAAGATCGTTCCCGGCGACGTGATGGTGCTGCGCTACCTCGGCCCGAAGGGCGCGCCCGGGATGCCCGAGATGCTCGCGCCGACGAGCGCGCTCATCGGCCAGGGCCTGGGCGAGTCCGTCGGCCTGGTCACCGACGGGCGTTTTTCAGGCGGCACGTGGGGAATGGTCGTCGGTCACGTCGCGCCCGAGGCGTACGCCGGCGGAACGATCGCGCTGGTGAAGGAAGGCGACTCGATCACGATCGATGCCCATCGCCTGCTGCTGCAGCTCAACGTCGCCGAGGCGGAGCTGGAACGGCGCCGCGCCGCCTGGCGGCCGCCGGCACCGCGCTACACGCGGGGCGTGCTCGCCAAGTTCGCGAAGAATGCGTCGAGCGCGAGCCGCGGCGCGGTGCTCGACGGCGACTGACGCCGCGCTAGCGGCCGCCGCCTGGCGTTTCGTTGCGCCTTGCGCCGGGCGCGGTTGTCCAAGCCGAGCGCGACCAGGTTTTCCTTGCGCCGGTCGGACTTCTTCTTTTCCATGCGGGCCATCTCGCGCCGCTTGTTCAGGCCCGACGTGTCGGACCAGACCCACCAGGCCACGGCGACCAGGAACGGCACGATGAACTTCCAGAGGTCGCCGGAGATATCCCAGTTCCACGCGCCGATGGGGCCGATCTTGGCGAGATTGAGGCCGATCAGGACGACGCCGATGATCACGAACAACATGCAGTTCTCCAGGCGTCGGGAGCAGGCTTCAGTCAACCTCGGCGCGCTCCTTCCGTTATTCTCATGGTAACAAGAGCGGCGCGTCGCCGCGACACTGGACCGCCATGACAGCCCTCCGCCTCGCCACAATCGTGACCGCCTGCATGCTTTCGGCCCCGGCGTTCGCCAATCCCGAGCTCGCGCAGAAGAAAAACTGCATGGCCTGCCACGCCGTCGGCCAGAAGGTGATCGGCCCGGCCTACAAGGACGTCGCCGCCAAGTACGCCGGCCAGGCCGACGCCGTCGCCAAGCTCACCGAGAAGGTGATGAAGGGCGGCTCGGGCGTCTGGGGCGCGGTGCCGATGCCGGCCAATCCGCAGGTCAACGAGGCCGAGGCGAAGCAGCTCGTTCAGTGGATCCTGACGCTCAAGTAGCGAGCGCCGACGCGCACGCTCGGGCGAGACGAGCGAAGCGCTCGCCGTAGCGCACCGCCAGCGCAGCGGCGTTGGCGAGAAAGCGCGTCCCTGCCCTCCGACGCGATGAACTGGATCGCCCCGCCGGTCCAGGCCGGAAAGCCGATGCCGAGGATCGAGCCGATGTTGGCCTCGGCGACGCTCGTCAGCACCCCTTCGGCGAGGCAGCGCGCCGTCTCGATCGACTGGCGGTAGAGGAGGCGCTGCTTCAGCTCGGCGACGTCGCCCGCGATGCCGCTCTTCTCGAACGCCTTCAGGCCCGGCCACAGCCGCTTCGCCTGGCCGGCCGGATAGTCGTAGAAGCCGCCGCCACCGGCGCGGCCGGCGCGCCCCAGCTCCTTCACCATCTTCTCGACCAGCGCCTCGCCCGCCGACGGCGTGTAGCTCTTGCCTTCGGCGGCGAAGTCGGCGCGCGTCTGCTCGAGCACGTGCACCGAGAGCGCGAGCGAGGTCTCGTCGAGCACCGCGAGCGGCCCGACCGGCATGCCGGCGGCGAGCGCGGCGTGCTCGATCAGCGGCGCGGCGATGCCCTCGGCGAGCATCGCCACGCCTTCCATCACGTAGGTGCCGAAGACCCGGCTGGTGAAGAAGCCGCGCGAGTCGTTGACGACGATCGGCGTCTTGCCGAGCGCGAGCACGTAGTCGTAGGCGCGGGCGACGGTGTCGTCGCTGGTCTGCTTGCCGCGGATGATCTCGACCAGCGCCATCTTGTGCACCGGCGAGAAGAAGTGCAGGCCGATGAAGCGCTCGGGCCGCGCGCTCGCCGTCGCCAGGCCGGTGATCGGCAGGGTCGAGGTGTTGCTGGCGAAGATGCCGTCGGGCGCGAGCATCGGCTCGGCCTCGCGCGTCACCGCCGCCTTGAGCTGCGCGGTTCTCGAACACCGCCTCGATGATCAGATCGCAGCCGTCGAGCGCGCGCACGTCGGCGGCGGGCGTGACGAGCGCGAGCAGCCGCGCCTCGCGCGCCTCGTCGAGCCTGCCCTTGGCGACCTGCGGCCGACGTGATCTTGCGGATCGCCGCCAAGCCCGCCTCGGCGCGCTCGAGCGAGACGTCCTTCAGCACGCAGGCGATGCCGCGCGCGGCGTTGGCGTGGGCGATGCCCGCGCCCATCATGCCCGGCGCCGAGGATGCCGACCTTCGCCGGCCGCCAGACCGCCGGCGCGCTTCGGCCGCGACCGGCCCGCCTTGATCGCGTTGGCGTCGAAGAAGAACGCCTGGATCATGTTCTTCGCGTTCTGGCCGACCATGACGCGCGCCAGCTTTCTCGCCTCGATCCGCACCGCCGTGTCGTAGTCGACGAGTGCGCCTTCGACCATCGCCTCGAGGATCGCCTGCGGCGCGGGATAGAGGCCGCGCGTCTTCTGCGCCAGCATGGCCGGCGCGACCGCGAGCGCGGCGGCGATCTTCGGGCTCGCCGGCGTGCCGCCCGGCAGCTTGTAGTCGCGCCGGTCCCAGGGCTGGACGGCGTCCGGGTGCGTGGCGATCCACTCGAGCGCCATCGCGCGCAGCTCGCCGGCGTGCGCGGCGAGGCCGTCGACCCAGCCGATCTCGAGCGCCTCGCGCGGCGCCGAACAGCTTGCCTTCGAGCAGGTACGGCTGCGCCGCCATCAGGCCGAAGTGACGGACCGTCTTGGTGATCCCGGTCGCGCCCGGAATCAGGCCGAGCGTGACCTCGGGCATGCCGAAGCGGATCTTCGGGTCGTCGAGGGCGAAGCGGGCGTGGCCGATCAGCGCCACCTCCCAGCCGCCGCCGAGCGCCGAGCCGGCGAGCAGCGACACGACCGGCCGGCCGAGGGTCTCGAGCTTGCGGTAGCTCGCGGTCGTCGCGGTGATCCCGGCGAAACCGGCGGCGGCGTCCTTCGCTTCGAGCGTGAGCAGGCCCTTCAGCGCCGCGCCGGCGAAGAAGGTCGCCTTGGCCGAGGCGAGCAGCACGCCCTTGATCCGCTCCTTGTCGGCGACCGCCTGCGCGGCGACGGCGGCGAGGTCGCGCTGCCACGCTGCGGTCATGGTGTTGACGGGAGCGTCGGGCGCGTCGAAGGTGATCGTGGCGATGCCGTCGCCGTCAATCTCGTAGCGGATCGTCTCCATGCTGGCGTCAGATGCGCTCGACGATCGTCGCGATGCCCATGCCGCCGCCGACGCAGAGCGTGACCAGGCCGCGCTTGAGGCTTCTGCCGCTCGAGCTCGTCGAGCAGCGTGCCGACGAGCATCGCGCCGGTCGCGCCGAGCGGATGGCCCATCGCGATCGCGCCGCCGTTGACGTTGACCTTCTCGTGCGGCACGCCGAACTCCTTCATGAAGCGCATCGGCACCGCGGCGAACGCCTCGTTGACCTCGAACAGGTCGATGTCGTCGATCGTCAGGCCGGCCTTGGCGAGCGCCTTTCGCGTCGCCGGCATCGGCCCGGTGAGCATGATCGTCGGGTCGGCGCCGGAGAGCGCGGTGGCGACGATGCGGCCGCGCGGCGCGAGGCCGAGCGTCCTGCCCATCGCCTCGCTGCCGATCAGCACCGCCGCCGCGCCGTCGACGATCCCCGACGAGTTGCCCGCCGTGTGGACATGCTCGATGCGCTCGACCTGCGGATAGCGCGCCAGCGCGACCGCGTCGAAGCCCATCGCGCCGAGCTCGGCGAACGCGACCTTGAGCTGGCCGAGGCCCTCGAGCGTCGTGCGCGGCTTGATGAACTCGTCCTTCTCGAGGATCGTCTGGCCGATCGCGTCGTCGACCGCGAGCACCGAGCGATCGAAGCGCCCGGCCGACTGCGCCGCGGCGGCGCGCTGCTGCGACGTCGAGCGCGTAGCGATCGACGTCGTCGCGGTCCCAGCCGGCGAGCGTCGCGATCAGGTCGGCGCCGATCCCCTGCGGCACGAAGCCGATCTCGAAGTTGGTCGCCGGGTCCTGCGACCAGGCGCCGCCGTCGGAGCCGATCGCGCACGCGCGACATGCTCTCGACGCCGCCGGCGACGACCAGGTCTTCCCAGCCGCTCGCGACCTTCTGCGCCGCGATGTTCACCGCCTCGAGGCCCGAGGCGCAGAAGCGGTTGATCTGCATGCCCGCGACCTTGACGTCCCAGCCGGCCTTGAGCGCCGCCGTCTTGGCGATCACCGAGCCCTGCTCGCCGACCGGCGAGACGACGCCCATGACGACGTCGTCGAGCGCGCCCGGGTCGAAGCCGTGGCGCTGCTGCAGCTTCACCAGCAGGCCGGCGAGCAGATCGATCGGCTTGACCTCGTGCAGGCTGCCATCCTTCTTGCCCTTGCCGCGCGGCGTGCGGACGGCGTCGAAGATCATGGCGTGCGGCATGTGAATCTCCTCGGGGAAAGGCGCGATGGCGGGCGCGAACGGTCGTGCGATTATCGGCCGATGCAATTGACGCACGAGCATCAGGAAATCCAGCGCACGCTCAAGCGCTTCATCGACGAGGAGATCAATCCCCACGTCGACGTCTGGGAGGCGGCCGAGGAGTTTCCGGCGCACCAGGTGTTCAAGCGCCTCGGCGAGCTCGGCCTGCTCGGCCTTACCAAGCCCGAGAAGTACGGCGGTATGGCCCTCGACTATTCGTTCTCGGTGGCGATGGCCGAGACGCTCGGCCACGTCGCCTGCGGCGGCGTGCCGATGGCGATCGGCGTCCAGACCGACATGGCAACGCCCGCCCTCGCCCGCTTCGGCAGCGAGGCGCTGTGCCGCGAGTTCCTCGTGCCGGCGATCGCCGGCGACGCCGTCGGCTGCATCGGCGTCTCCGAGCCCGGCGCCGGCTCCGACGTCGCGAGCATCAAGACGACGGCGACAAAGGACGGCGCCGACTACGTCATCAACGGCGCCAAGATGTGGATCACCAACAGCCTGCAGGCCGACTGGATGTGCCTGCTCGCCAACACGTCGGAGGGCGCCGCGCACAAGAACAAGAGCCTGATCATGGTTCCGATGACGGCGCCCGGCATCACCAAGGCGAAGAAGATCCGCAAGATCGGCATGATGTCGAGCGACACCGGCCTGATCCACTTCGACGACGTGCGCGTGCCGCAGACGAACCGCGTCGGCGAGGAAGGCATGGGCTTCACGTACCAGATGGTGCAGTTCCAGGAGGAGCGGCTCTGGGCCGCGGCGCACGCGATCCAGTCGCTCCTCAACTGCATCCAGCAGACGGCCGACTACGCGCGCGAGCGGCAGATCTTCGGCAAGAGCGTGCTCGACCACCAGGTCTGCCACTACAAGCTCGCCGAGCTCAAGACCGAGGTCGAGTCGCTGCGCGGCCTGGTCTACATGGCGACCGAGAAATACGTCGCCGGCGCCGACGTCACCGAGTGGGCGTCGATGGCCAAGCTGAAGGCCTGCCGGCTCTCGCGCATCGTTCCCGACGCCTGCATGCAGTACTGGGGCGGCATGGGCTACACCTGGGACAACCCGGTCGCGCGCTATTACCGCGACGGCCGGCTCGGCTCGATCGCCGGCGGTGCCGACGAGGTGATGCTCGGCATCATCGCCAAGTACATGCACACGCTGCCGGCGCGCTAGCAGATGGCGGATCCCGCGTTCGAAGACGAATTCGTCGCCGCCCTGACGCTGCTGTTCGAGGAGCGCATCCCGTTCAACCACGTGCTCGGCCTGCGCATCGACACGCTTGCGCCGAGCGGCGTCACCGGCCACCTGGCGATGCGGCCCGATCTCATCGGCCACTACGCGCATCAGCGGCTGCACGGCGGCGTCATCAGCGCGACGCTCGACGCGATGGCCGGCATCGCCGTGATGGCGGCGATCGGCGCGCGCCACATGGACGAGGCGCCGATGGAGCGGATGCGCCGCTTCGCCAAGCTCGGCACGATCGACCTGCGCGTCGACTACCTGCGTCCCGCGCTCGGCGATCGCTTCGTCCTGCGCGGCGAGGTCCTTCGTCTCGGCTCGCGCGTCGCGTCGGCGCGGATGGAGTTCGGCGACGCCGAGGGCAAGCTGCTCGCGACCGGCAGCGCCGCCTACATCGTCTCCTGACGCGCGGCGCCGACGGTCGGAGGCGGACCGGTCTTCTCAGCTCGCCTTCGCGTTGCGGCAGGCGGCGAACGCGTCGAGCGCGGCGCGGTAGGTCGGCGTCGTCACGTCGAGCAGGCCGAGAACCGAATGAAAAAGGTTGTCGTGGCTGAGCGGCATCCCGAGCGAGCGGCCGACGCAGGCGACGTCGAGGCCGCGCCGTGCGGCCATCGCCGGCGCGAACCAGGCGATGAACGGCACGCGCTTTTGCACCTCGGGCGCGAATGCGTAAGGCAGGCCGTGAAGGAAGATGCCGAGCTCGCCGAGCGACTCGCCGTGGTCGCTCATGTAGAGCAGCGCCGGCGCGTACTCGTCGCCGTGACGCTGCAGCCAGGCGATCGTGCCGGCGAGGAAATGGTCGGTCGCGACGATCGTGTTGTCGTAGGCGTTGATCAGCTGCCCGGGCTCGCACTGGCCGAGGGTCGTGCTCGTGCATTCAGGCAGGAAGCGCTTTTGCGCCGGCGCCGGAGCGCTTGTAGTACGCGGGCCCGTGGCTGCCCATCTGGTGCATGACGAGCACGACGCCCTTCTTGCGGCGCTCTGCCGGCAGCCGGGCGATGCGTTCGTCGAGGCCGACCAGGAGCGCTTCGTCGAGGCACTCGCCGCCGCTGCAGAGCTCGTTCGCGACCGCCGGCGGCAGGTCCGACGTCGATTGCGTCGGCACGCGGGCGCAGACCTCCTTACAGCCCGCCTGGTTGTCGAGCCAGAGCACGGCCAGCCCTGCCGCCTGCAACACATCGAGCAGGTTCTCGTGCTCGGCACTGCGCTTTTCGAACGCCACCTTGTCGAGCGGCGAGAACATGCATGGCACCGAGTCACGCGTGTCGGTGCCGCACGAGTGCACGTCGCGGAAGCTGAGAACCCCGACGGCGGCCAGCTCGGGATTGGTCTCGCGCGGATAGCCGTTGAGCGAGAAGTGATCGGCGCGCGCCGTCTCGCCGACGACGAGGACCAGGAACGGCGGCTTGCCCTGGCCGGCGTAGCTCGCGCCGAGCGCGGTGCCGGCGGTGATCGGCAGAGCTCCTTGCTCTTGCGGAAATGCGGCGCGACGCCGACCACGACGGCCGAGGTGAAGCCGGCGATCGGGTTGACGATATAGCGCAGGTGCATGTTGTTGCGCACCAGCGGCGCGAGCCGGCTGAACATTGCGAACGCGCCGGCCAGGGTCACGGCGATCGCGACGACGAAGAGCAAGGCGTTCTTCCACAGCTGCTGCCGCCACGGCGTGCGCCGCACCGGCACCCAGGCGAGCAGCAACGCCGGCACGCCGACCACCAGCAGCATGTTGGCGAGAAAGGTCCAGCTGAGCAGATCGCGCACCTCGCGCGAATCGGTCTGCGCGGTGTTGGCGAGCATCGCCGTGTCCATGACGACGCCGTAGGTCAGCATGAAGTGCTGGGCGACTCCGGCGGCGAGCAGGACCGCGATCCAGACCGGCTTCATCCAGCGGCCCCATGCCGTGAGCAGCATGAGCGCAGACGTTGCCGTCAGGACGATGATGAAGACGCCGACGCCGGCGCCGAACGCGGCCGCGCCGCCGCCGATGCGATAGAGCTCGCGCCAGAGCGCGAGGTTGGCGACTGACGGCCAGCCACAGCGCCAGCCAGAGCGCGATCGTCCGCGGCGAGCGCGGCTGACGCAGGCGAGCGAGCCAGGCCGGAAGCGCCGCAGTCAATTCGGGTTGGTGTAGTCCGAGACCACCACGATCTGCAACGCCTGCACGGGTCTCCTCGATGCGGCCGAATTATGATTCGCTGCTCCGCCCGCGCGAAGAGGTGCACGCATGACGACCGTTCGCATCGACCGCGATCGGCGCGATCTGGACCGTGACGATCGACCGGCCCGAGGTCCGCAACGCCGTCGACGGGCCGACGGCGCGCGCCCTCGCCGCCGCCTTTCGCTCGTTCGATGACGACGCGCTCGCACGCGTTGCCGTTCTCACCGGCGCCGGCGACCATTTCTGCGCCGGCGCGGACCTGCGCACGGTCGCAAGCGGCAGCTCGTCGGCCGGGCTCGGTGCGAGCGACAGCCGTGCCCTCACTCTCGACGACGACATGGCGAACGACGGACCGATGGGGCCGACCCGCCTCGAGCTCACGAAGCCCGTGATCGCCGCGGTCGAAGGCTATGCGGTCGCCGGCGGCATCGAGCTCGCCCTCTGGTGCGACCTGCGCGTCGCCGCGGCGACGGCGACGTTCGGCGTCTTCTGCCGCCGCTTCGGCGTTCCGCTCGTCGACGGCGGCACGGTGCGCCTGCCGCGCCTGATCGGCGAGAGCCGGGCCATGGACCTGATCCTCACCGGCCGTGCCGTCGGTGCCGAAGAGGCGCTTGCGATCGGCCTCGCCAACCGTGTCGTCGCGACCGGCCAGGCGCTGGCCGGAGCGCAAGCGCTCGCGCGTCAGATCGCCGCGTTTCCGCAGCAGTGCCTGCGCAACGATCGTCTCAGCGCGCGACGCCAGGCGGGGCTGGCGATGGTCGACGCGCTGGCCCAGGAGTTCGCACTCGGACGCGCGACCCTCGCTTCGGGCGAGGCCGATGGGGGTGCCCGGCGCTTCGTCGCGGGTGCCGGCAAGCGCGGTGGCTTCGAATCGGCCTGACTCGCGCAGACGTGCGTCGACATCACTGGAAGTCGATGCGGCCGTAGACGCCGTTCTGCTCGTTCGCCGGGCCGGCCGCGTAGAAGAGCGTGTTGGTCGGCTGCGAGTTGATGCCGTTGCCGAAGGCGATCCCCCACAGGCCGTCGATCGCGACCACGGTGCCGCTGGGGTCGGTCAAAGTGCCGAGCAAGGCGCCGGTCGCGGGATCGAAGGCGTTGATCTTGCCGTCGCCGAAGTTGCCGACCAGCAGGGCACCGCTGAAGGTGCCGAAATTGGCCGGCGCCATCGCCATCCCCCAAGGTGCGTTGAGCTTGCCGCCGGGCGCGATCAGGCGCTTCACGAGGTTGCCCGCGGTGTCGAAGATGTCGACCGCACCGAGACCCGCGCCTGCGACATCATCGTGCGCGGCAGCGTCCTGCATCGCGTAGCTGACGAAGATCTGGTTGCCGATCGCCTGGATCCCGAACGGCGCGTAGCCCGCCGGCAGGCTGCTGTCGCTGAACGCGCCGGCTTGCACGACCGGCGCGAAGTTCGCATCGAAGACATCGACGACGCCGTTGTGGAAGTCGGCGGCGTAGAGCAGCGGCGCGCCAGCTGCGGTGGCGAGCGCCAGGCCCTTGTAGACCTTCCCCTGCGCCGCGCCGTCGACGACGAGGACGGCGTTGGTCATGTTGACGGTCGGCGACCAGCCCGACAAGGTGCCCGCTTCACCGACGAACAAGAAGGCGCTCGCGCCGGTCAGCCCGCCTTGCGTCACCTGAAAACCCGACGTGCCGTTGAAGACGATGCCGGTGGGACTGGCGCTGCCCGCATTGCCCGGGGGAATGGCGACGACCAGCGACTGCGCCACGCCGTGGCCGTCATAGAGCGTCGAGGTCGACGTGCCGTTGTTGGCGACCCAGACGAACCCCTGCGGATTGAAGGCTATGCCCCAGGCATTGACGAGATTCGGATCGGCGTTCGAAGTGCTGTAGGGATTGCTGGGATTGCTCGCCGTGTTGACATTGGAGATGAGATGGGTCGAGACGTAGCCGCTCATGGCGGCGGACGGCGCCGGCGACCCGCCTCCGCCGCCACCCCCGCCCCCGCAGGATGCGACCGCGACCGCGGCGATGAGAGCCGCCGTGCTGACCAGGATCGAACGCAATGAAGTCATCGACAACTCCCCGCTCAGCGTTGCCCCTTGCACGCCAGAGTTGACGGTGTATGCCAGCTGCGCCGGCAAAGGTTCAGGCCGCGATGACGACGATCAAAAGGCGACCGACACGCCCGCAACGAGCGCTGTCGGGTGTCCGCTGTAGACCGCCGGGTAGGGTCCGCCGCGCGTCGCCGCCACCCACGCGAGGTGCAGGTCCCAGGCGTGCAGCACCAGCGCCGCCCCGAGGCTCAGGTCGCCGCGCGTTCGGTCGGCGTCGCCGACGGCGCCGCTGACCGGATACAGCACCCCGAAGTGAGCGAAGAGCCGGCTCCGCGGGTCGAGAGCCAGGTAGGTGTTGAGCTCGGCGTAGAGCGTCTTGACACCCCGGCCGTAGTAGTTCGGCGCGAAGTAGAGACGCGCACTCCAGCGCTCGCCGAGCAGGCCCGCGTACGCCTCCGCGAAGTCGTAGCCGGAGATGCCGGCGAAGTGCGATCCGTCGAGACCCAGCTCGAGACTGGTTCCCGCGAAGGCCGGCATTGACCAGCCGGCGTAGCCCAGCAGCTGCGTGTAGCTGTCGCCCCCGGTCAGCCTCGCGCCCGCGGCCGAGGCGCCCACGTACCAACGCTCGGCCGCGTCGTAGTTGACCGTCAGGCGCAGGCTCGGCTGCGAGTCGCTCAACGAGACGCCGCGATAGCGATAGTCGGTATCGGCAGTCGCCGTCGCGCCGAGCTGGGCGTGGCCGGGCGAGAGCAGAGCCAGCCCGACGGCCATGACGGCGAGCCCGCGGCCCCAGCGCAGCAAGGGGCCGCGTGAGCGCACGTCAGGGCCGCGCGATCGCGGCGGCCAACTCAGCCCCGCTGGCACAGGCGTGTGGCGCCCCGGCGCGCAGCATGCTCGCGCAGACATCGACGCGGCCATCAGCCCGCAGAACGAGCGCACGCATGACCGATTCGCTCGGCCCGCTCGCGCTTTCCTGCGCCTCGAGCATCAGCGCGAGCAGGCCGCTGATGTGCGCCGCCGCGTACGAAGTCCCCGACACCATGGCCCAGCGCGAGCCCGGCAAGGTGGTCGGAATGTCGGTTCCCGGCGCCGCGACCATGCCCGGCGGCCCCGCGCCGGACGTCTCGTCGACGACGGCGACGACTCCGCGTACGGCGGCCGGAAAGCCGCCTCTCGACAACGAACGATCAGCGGCAGCGACGACGCCGATGCCGCGCTCGAGCGCCGCCACGATCAGCTGCTCGATGAGCCGGTCCGGCGGTCCGCCCAGGCTCAGGTTGATGATCTGCGCGCGCCGTTCGATAGCCGCATGCAGGGCCGTGGCCAGGCTCAGCGTCGTGCACGACGTGTCGGCCGGTGCGGCCTGGCGACAGGCGCGCAAGACGAGCAGTCGGGCGCGGGGCGCGACGCCGGCGATGCCGAGGTGGTTGTCGGCGCGGGCCGCGATGATGCCGGCCACGGCGGTGCCGTGGATCTCGCCGCCCGCGTTCGGATCGCCGACGAAATTCGCGTTGTCCATCACCTGGCCGGCGAGGTCCGGATGATCGAGCTGCACGCCGCTGTCGATGACGGCGACCCGAACGCCGCGTCCGGTCACCGTGGCATGCAGGTCATCGAGCTGCCACTCGCGCGCGGCGGGCTGCAGGCTGAACAGCGGGTCGTCGTGGCCCAACGGGCGAAACACGTTCATGGGCTGCGCCCAGGCGACGCGCGGATCGCGCGCCAGCCGGATCGCGACGTCGTCGGCGCGCTGCGGCGCGGGCACGTCCATGACGTAGCAGTCGAGGCCGAGGATCGGCAACGGCCAATCGGTCGCCAGGCTCAGGCCATTGCTGAGCGCCAGCGCCGCGGCGACGCGACGTCGCGTCGCGCTGCCGGCTGCGTCGGCATAGCCGGCGGTGTAGTTGCCGTCGGGACGGAAATGCGCCGGCGGCAGGTTCAGCAGCACCAGCACTTGCCGTTCGGGCCCGGCCGTCGGCGCGGCGCTGTCCGCGTCGGCCGCGCTCGCTGACGCGACG
This sequence comes from uncultured beta proteobacterium, assembly GCA_963766315.1. GTDB lineage: Bacteria > Pseudomonadota > Gammaproteobacteria > Burkholderiales > Burkholderiaceae_C > Schlegelella_A. The sequence continues at coordinate 16,645 of CAVXZM010000001.1, read as the reverse complement.
ACGAGGCCGAACAGGAGACAGGCGACGACGAGCGCCTTCATCGCTTCGCATCCCCCTGAAGCGACTCGACCCTCAGCACCCCGGGTTGGGCGCGCAGCCGCGCCAGGGCCGCGGGCTGGAGATCGGCCATGCGCAGAAGGTAGGCATCGCTGATCGTCGGGCCGCCGACGATGCGGGCGCCGGAGGCGCGCAGCGCCTCGCGCATCTGCTGCTCGGTCGCATCGGCGCGAAAGACGGCGAGCGCATTCGCCTCGGCCGCTTCGGGCGACCCGCCCAGGGCCCGGTAGGGCTCGGTTCGCGTCGTCGTGGCGACCAGGGCGCCGACCAGGACGAGCATGACGACGGCCTGCGCGGCCAGGGCGACCTGCAGGCTCAGCTTCCACCACGGATGACCGCTGCTGCGCCGTGTCTCGCTCGGCCGGACATCGAGGCGGCCGCGCAGGGCGGCCCAGCCGCGCTCGACGCTGCCGCCCGAGTCGATGTCGACCGGCACGCGCACGCACGGCCGCCAGCGCCGCGGCATCGGCCTGGCAGCGCGAGCACTGGGCGAGATGGGCCGCGACCGGCGCCGCCTCCGTGGCGGCCAGCGTGCCGTTGACGAACCACGGCAGCAGCTCCTGCGCCATCCGGTGCTCGCTGCTGTCGAGCGGCAGAACGCGCGCCTTCATGACGCTTCCCCGCGCTCGTCGCGCAGCAGCGCGCGCAGCCGGCGGCGGCCATGGAAGACGCGCGTCTTCACGGTATCGACCGGGCAACCGGCGATGCGCGCGATCTCGGCGTACGGCAGGTCATGGAAGTAGGCCAGGACGAGGACGCTGCGCTGCTCCATCGAGAGCCCGTCGAGGGCACGCAGCAGGGCCGCCCGGGTCTGCCCGGCGCTCAGCCGCTGCTCCGGCCCGGGCTCCTCGGACGACAGCTCGTCGATCGCCGAGGCGTCGACCGGCTCGTCCTGCTCGCGCAGCGTCTTCAAGACCGTGCGATAGGCGATGGCGAAGATCCAGGTCGACACCTTGCTTGTGCCGTTGTACGCGGTGGCATTTCTCCAGACGACGAGCATCGTGTCGTTGAGCGCCTCCTCGACGACGGTTCGTCGCGAGGTCATCAGGCCGAGGAAGCGGTCGAGGCGCGGATGATAAGTGCGATAAAGCGCCTCGAAGGCGTGCAGGTCGCCCGCGGCCGTGCGCTCGACGAGCGCCGCATCGGACGCGTCGGCGCTGCGCTTGCGGGCCGGCGCAGCCTGCCCTCGAACCGGAAACGTACGAAACAAGGCACCCCCATTCCGAGGTTAATGCCGTTCGCGGCGAAGAGGTTCATCGAACCCCTCGCGCCGGTCGAAAATCCCATCCCGGGCGTCTTCGGAACATGTCCGAAAACGGCGAGTCACGAGGGGCGCGGCGACGATAATGGCGCCATGACGATCGATGGCGACGCCGCCTACCAGGTGCTTCTCGCGCACGACGCGCGCTTCGACGGCCGCCTCTTCGTCGGCGTGACGTCGACGGGCGTCTATTGCCGTCCGATCTGCCGCGTGCGCGTGCCGGCGCGGCGCAACTGCCGCTTCTTCGCGACGCCGGCGCAGGCCGAGGCCGAGTCGTTCCGGCCGTGCCTGAAGTGCCGGCCCGAGATCGCCCCAGGCCCGGGACTGCCGTGGACGGTGATGGACGCGTCGCGGACGCTCGCGCGCCAGGCGGCGAACGCGCTCGACGAGTTCGCGGCGAACGGCGATGCGCCGAGCGTCGCCGACATCGCCGCCCGGCTCGGCGTCAGCGATCGCCATCTGCGCCGCATCTTCTTCGCCGAGCACGGCGTGACGCCGCTGCAGTACCTGCAGACGCGCCGCTTGTTGCTCGCCAAGCAGCTCCTCACCGACACCCGGATGCCGGTCGCGCAGATCGCGTTGACGAGCGGCTTTCGCAGCCTCCGCCGCTTCAACGCCGCGTTCGTCGACGGCTATCGCATGAACCCGACGCGCCTGCGCCGCGCGGCGCCGCGCGCGCGGCGCGCCGGGGACGCGAAACGGCGTGGCCGGCGACGACGCTGCCAGCGAAGGGAGCGCCGCGGCGATCACGGTGACGCTCGGCTACCGGCCGCCGCTCGACAGCGCCAGCCTGCTTGCCTTCATCGCCCAGCGCGCGATCCCCGGCATCGAGAGCACAGACGACCAAGGCATTCGCCGCACCGTTCGCGCTGGCGTCGCCGGGCCCGATGCCGGCTGGCTCGAGGTGCGGTTCGCGCCGGCGCAGGCACGCGTGCACCTCTCGTTCGCGCCGTCGCTCGGGCCGGCGAGCGGCACGGTGATCGCGCTCGCGCGCCGTTGGCTCGACCTCGACGCCGCGCCCGATACGATCGCCGAGAGCCTCGTCAGCCTGCCCGGCACGGCGGGCCTGCGCCTGCCCGGAAGCATCGACTGCGTTCGAGCTCGCGGTGCGCGCGGTGCTCGGCCAGCAGGTGACCGTCGCCGCGGCGCGAACACTGGCGCGTCGCCTCGTCGAGCGCTTCGGCGGTGAAGTCGCGACGCCTTGGGCCGACGTCCACCGCGTCTTTCCGGCGCCGAGCGATCTCGCGCAGGTCGCGATCGAGCGCATCGCCGAGCTCGGCATCATCCGCAGCCGCGCCGGCGCGATCCAGGCGCTCGCCGCGCAGTGGGACGAGCTTCGTTCCCCTGCTTGCGCCGGGCGCATCGCCCGAGGCGCTGGTCGAGCGCCTGCGCTCGCTGCCAGGCATCGGCCCGTGGACGGCGCACTACATCGCGATGCGCGCGCTCGGCTGGCCCGATGCCTTCCCGCCCGGCGACATCGCCGCGCTCAAGGCGATGCGCCAGCTCTTCGACATCGACACGGCACGTGCCGCCGAAGCCCACGCCGAAGTGTGGCGTCCGTGGCGCGCCTACGCCCTCCTTCGTCTCTGGAATTCACTTGGGAGTCACGCCATGACCTACGCCACAACTTCGATCCTGCGACGCTGCACGGCCCAGCGCCGCATCGCCTCGCCGCTCGGCACGCTGCTGCTCGCGCGCAGCGCGACCGGCCTCGCCGGCGCCTGGTTCGAGCTGCAGAAGCACCACCCGGCCGCGATCGACGCGCCCGAGCGCGACGACGATCCGCTGCTCGGTGCGGCGGCGCGTCAGCTCGACGCCTACTTCGCCGGCGAATCGGTCGCCTTCGACGTCGCGCTCGACCTCCAGGGAACGCCGTTCCAGCGTGCCGTCTGGGCCGAGCTGCTGCGCATCGCACCGGGCGCGACGTGCAGCTACGGCGACATCGCGCGCCGGCTCGGCGTTCCTTCGGCGAGCCGCGCCGTCGGCGCCGCGGTCGGCAGCAATCCGGTCTCGATCATCGTCCCGTGCCACCGCGTCGTCGGCAGCACCGGCTCGCTCACCGGCTATGCCGGCGGCCTGGCGCGCAAGACCTCGCTCCTGCGCATCGAAGCCGAGCGCGCGGCACGCGGCGAGTTGCGGCGCACGCCAGCTGGAGCTCCATTGAGACCGCGCGACATCGGCGAGCTGGTCGCGCTCGCGGCCTTGTGGGGCGGCTCGTTCCTGTTCATGCGGGTCGCCGTGCCGGCGTTCGGGCCGATCGCCCTCGTCTTCCTGCGCGTCGCGGGCGCCGCGCTGTTGCTCGTGCCGCTGCTTGGCGCGCGCGGCGAGCTTGCGGCGCTGCGCCGACACTGGCGGACGATCGCCGTCGTCGGCCTGACCAACTCGGCGTTGCCGTTCCTCTGCTTCGCCTACGCCGCGCTGACGATCAACGCCGGCCTCTCGGCGATCTTCAACTCGGCGACGCCGCTCTTCGCCGCGATCGTCGCCTGGCTCTGGCTCGGCGACCGGATGACGCCGCTGCGCGTGCTCGGGCCTGGCGATCGGCTTTGCCGGCGTCGTCTGGATCGGCTGGGACAAGGCCGACTTCGGCCCGGGCGGGTCCGCCTGGGCGATCGCCGCATGTCTGCTGGCGACGATGTCGTACGGCGTGTCGCCGAGCCTGACCAAGAAAAAGCTCGGCGCCGTGCCGCCGCTCGCGATCGCCGCCGGCAGCCAGGTCGCGGCGGCGCTCATGCTGGCGCTGCCGGCGGCGCTGTTCTGGCCGGAGGTCGCGCCTTCCGCGCATGCCTGGGAGATGGCCGGGCTGCTGGCGATCTTCGGCACGGGGCTCGCGTACATCCTCTACTTCCGCCTGATCGCCAACGCCGGGCCGTCGAACGCAGTTGCCGTGACCTACCTCATTCCCCTCTTCGCCGTGCTCTGGGGCGGCGTCTTTCTCGGCGAGCGGCTGACGTGGCCGGTCGTTCTCGGCTGCGCCGTGATCTTCGTCGGCACGGCGCTGGCGACCGGCGTCCTCGCGCCGCGCGCGACGCGCCGCAAACGTATCGAAGCGAGCGCGGCCCAAGCGCGCTCGTAGCGTTGTCAGGCGGCGGCGCGGCCGCGGTCGACCATCGGCACGTCGCGATCGGCCGTGAGGCCGCGCTGCAGCAGCAGCCAGCGCCATTTCGTGACGGCGCGGAACGGGCGCGTCACGGTGGCCGCCGGCACCGGCAGACCCTGCGCCATCTGCAGCGTGATCGAGCGCGCGGCATCGGGGCAGACCTTGCAGACCCAGTTGCGGCCGTCCTGGATCACGCAATCAGGGAACTTGCCCGACGGCTCGGACGCGCCGACGGTCCAGAAGATGACCTCGCCGTGAGGCTTCAGCGCGCGGAAGCGATAGCGGGCGCCTGCCGTGAGCTGGCCGCTGCAGTGGTCCGCCTGCCATGCGCCGCCGACGCAGTCGACGGTATAGATCGTCCGCTCGCCCTGCATCGTCACGAAATCGGATGCCCAGGCGGCGAAGCCGAGCACGGCCAAGACCGCGATCACCACCGCCCACACCCGCACCATCATCGGCAAATCTCCGGCACGCCCGCGTCGAGCGCCGCGGATTGTGCACCGGCTCGAATTCGCACGCACCCTGGGAGTGCCCTTAGGCCTTGGGGGGCGTCACCGGCAGGTGTCCGGGCGTTTCGGGAGCGACCGGAAGCTGGGTACCGTCGTCGGGCTCGACCGGAAGCGCGTCGGGTTCGGGCTCGTCTGTCTGCGGCAAACCGGGCAACGTGGCCATGGCGATTATCGCGTGAAGCAACACGCCATGATGCGCCGTCGCGCGCGGCGCGACGCCACCGCGGTCTTCGCCGACGAACCGCCCTTAGCGCACGGCCCCGAGAGTGCCGGCGTTCTGGAACAGGGGCACCGCGTATGGATTGGTCACCACGGCCTTGCCCGGAGGGATGGCGGTGCCGTACGACGGCAGGATGACCGGCGCACCAGGCAATGGCGCGTTCTGGAGAACGTTGAACGAGTTGCTCGCAGCCGGTTTCGGCGCCGGGCTCGGCGCCAGGCCGCCGCCTGCGCCGGCGCCACCGCCCGCAAGCAACGCCGCGAGCGCCAACGCAACCTTGACGGTGAAAGAGTGTGGACGCTTCATGGCGAAGTCCGGTGCGGCGATGCCGCTGATATCGGCGTCGCCCGCGCGCCTCTGAAGCGCGTGCTGGTCACGACTTGTATGGCGCATCGGCGCTTCTGAACGACATCCCTCTCGCCGAGCGCGTCGGCGCGCTGATACGGTTGCGCACAACGCGGTGTGGCCCGAGAGTTGCTTGACGCGTTCCGGTCACGCGTCGATGCCGGAGATCGCTCAAGGCGGCAGGCAAACAGCCGATTCGATGGCTCTGGCCTTGGGAGACCGCCATGAATGTCAGGATCAGGCAACTCCGTGATCTCGTCGTCGCGCTCGATCGTGCCGACCGCAATCTCGATGCTGTCGACGCCGATGCCTATCGTCTCGCCGCCCGGCAGGCGCTGGCGCTGACCCAGGAGGAAATGGGCCTGCTGCCAATGAGCGACTTCGCCGGCCCCGCCAATGCGCTTCAGAACATGGCCGAGAACATTTATTTCGCGATCAACGGCTGCTTCGCCGACCTCGACGGCAGCGGTTGCGCCTCGCAAGCGCAGATTGCTGCCAAAGCCTTGCTCTGCAACGTCGGCGTGACCGCGGATGCCACCGTACGGGAAGTCGCCGCCCGCCTGTTCGATCGGCTGGCCGGCGCGTCAACGGACCCGTCGACGTCGGCTGCGAAGACCAGGGCCACGGGAACGAAGCCCTAGCGATTCGAGTGCGGGCGCGCCGGCTCTGCGGCAAGCGCGTGGCATCGAGCCGGCGCGCATCGGCCAGCACGGCGTGACGTGCGCTTCGGGTACCGATCACGCCGCCATGGGCACTTGCCGCGCGCCGCGCCTTCCGTGGATGCGTGACGTAGGCTGGCGCCATGTCCGAAGCCGGATCGACCGAATCGGCCGGGGTCCGCTCCGGATCGCTTCGTGCCGCCATCGGCCGGTACTTCTTCTACGGCTGGCTGTTCCGCGACGCCAGCACCGGGTCGGATCTCGAACGCGCCGCAGCCTTGCGTCACAACCGCAGTCTGTCGAAATGGCTGCCGACCTATCTCCGGCGCTGGCTGGTCGTCGGATCCGTGACCTTGATCCTCGCGTCGTGGAGCGAACGCAATCTCGACAACGCGCTGCTGTCTGCCGCGCTGGCCGTGGCTTTCGTCCTGATCGTCGTCTTTCTCGTCGTGACGCTCCTGTGCTGGACGCTCCTGCGCACGGGTCGCACGCCGCCGTAGCGCCGCTGCGGCGCCGGCGCTAGGCGCGCTGGATCGGCGACGAAAGGTCGACCGGGCGCGAGGCCCGGAGCAGCCGGCTCAAGGCCTCGACGTCGTAAAGCGATCCCGAAGACGTGGTGGCAGCGAACGACGTACGCCCCCTGAATGGCGACATCGCGAAGTCGGTCGCGCGCTCCCCTCTGTCGCGGTCGGTCACGGCGTGTTCGGCGCGCAGGCGTCGCAAGGCGCTGCGAAAGGCATCCTGCGACATCGCTAGGCCGAGGCTACGCAGCTCGTCGACGATAGTGACCTGGGAGACGCCGGCAGCGATCGCGACTTCGATCTCGCGGAAGACATCGCGCAGCACCGCCGTTTTCGAGCGTCGCGTGCTGTCCGAGGCCAGCGATCGAAGCCGGCTGACTGCTTTGGCAGTGTCCATCGATTCAGCTAGTGCGCGGACTCCCTGTGATGAGAGCCGGAATCTACGCTTCGGCTCTCTCCTGTGCGTCTTTTCACACGATTGATTACCGTTCTTTCCAAAAGTGCGAGCCGAGCGACGATGCGTTGGCGCGATCGTCGCCCACGCACGAGGTGGCGCGCGGCAGCGCTCAGGCCCTCAGCGCCGCCTTGAGCACCCGCGCGTAGTTGCCGCAGGCCACCTGCTCGATCGCGCTCGCGGGCAGCTTCATGTCCTGCAGCGCATCGACGACGCTGCGCACGTGCGCATAGTTATTCACCGACCAGCTTGTGCCCACGCCTTCGATGTCGGTGCCGATGGCGACGTGATCGGCGCCCAGCCAGTTGACCAGGTTGGCGATCTCTTGCGCATAGCCGCGCGTGTCGCCACGGGCGACCGTCCAGTTGCCCTGCCCCGGCGTGCGGCTCGGTCCGGGCCTGGCGAGAGCGAGTCCCCACAGGCCGACGACACCGCCGCGATCGGCGATCTTCCTTGCCTGGGCCAGCGAGAGGCGGCGCTGCAGGTAGCCGACGCCGTCCTGCCAATGGCCTTCGCTCTTGTCGACCCAGCTGTGCGACCAGACCAGCGGCTTTTGCGCGACGTCGAGCGCCTGCTCGACCGCGGGCCAGCTGCAGTGAGCCAGATCGACGAGAAGGCCCTGCTGGTTGCAGGCTTCGACGAGGCGCTTGCCGGCATCGCTGAGGCCGTTGTGAATCGGCGGCACGGTCTGGAAGTCGGCGATCGGATTCCTGATGTAGTGCACGAGCTGGACGTGGCGCAGACCCAGTGCGTAAAAAGCACCGAGATCCTCGACGCGGCCTTCCAGAAAGTCGGCGCCTTCGGACGCGAGCACCACACCCGAGTCGCCGGCAAGGCAGGCGTCGACGTCGCTGCCGGCGAGCACCCCCTTGAGGCCGCTGCGCTCGACGTACGCCTTCATGCGGAGCAGCCGCTCGCGAAAGAACGCCGACAACTCGCCCGGCACAGGCTCGCGCGCCTGCTCGATGCCGGTGTCGACGGCACGGACCCAGCGAAAGTCCGAAGGCAGCGACCAGGCGATCAGCGCGACCCGCTGCGCGCGCAGCTCCTCGGCGAAGTCGGTGCTGGACAGCGTCGGCCGGGTGATGATCCCGAAGTGGCTGTGCATGTCGCCGATCGGCACGCGCGAGTCGGCAGCGCGCGCGCCGAGCGGCGCAAGCGCGAGCGTCGGCAGCGCGGCGCATACGAGGGCACGCCGCGTGAGGCCGGTCGTCGAAGTACCCAAGACCCACACCTATACTGACTTCAGCTGTACTCGAGAAAGCGGTCCTGATCAGGAGTATCCCTGGCGATTGGAGGCAACCATGATCAGCGGCAAGACGACCCTCATCGCCCATCTCGGCTATCCGACCGAGGCCTTCAAGGCGCCAATGATCTACAACCCGTGGTTCGACAGCAAGGGGATCGACGCGGTCGTGGTGCCGATGGGCGTGAAGCCCGAGAACTACGCCGCCGCGTTGAAGCAGATCTTCAGGTTCACTAACATCCGCGGCGCACTGGTGACGATGCCGCACAAGGTCACGACCGTGGCCCTGATGGACGAGGTCACGCCCACCGGCAAGGTGGCCGGCGCCTGCAACGCGATCCTGCTTCGTCCCGACGGCAGCCTCCTCGGCGACCAGTTCGACGGCGCCGGCTTCGTGCGCGGCGTGCAGCGCAAGGGCGTCAGGCTCGAGGGCGCCCGCGTCCTCGTTTCCGGCAATGGCGGCGTCGGTTGCGCGATCGCCGCGTCGCTCGCGGCCGCGGGCGCCGGCGAGATCGCGCTGTACGACGCCTTCGATGCGTCGTCGCAGGCGCTCGCAAGCCGTTTGCGCGAGCACTATCCGCGGCTGTGGTCAAGACCGGCTCGAACGACCCCGCCGGCTACGATCTGATCGTCAACGCGACGCCGCTAGGAATGAAGGACGGCGACCCGCTCCCTTTCGACGTCTCGCGCATCGCCCCGAACACCTTCGTCGGCGAGGTCGTGATGAAGGAGGCGATCACGCCCCTGCTCGCCGCGGCGCGGGCCAAGGGCTGCGCGATCCAGGTCGGTACCGACATGCTTTTCGAGCAGATTCCGGCCTACCTCGAGTTCTTCGGCTTCGGCACGGCCACGCCCGACGAACTGCGGACGGTTGCCCAAGTTCGCTACTAAAGGAAGCGCCATGAAATCGATTCTGATGCTGCACGGCATCAACCACGACATGTTCGGCAAGCGTGACCCGAAGCAATACGGAACGATCACGCTGGCCGAGATCGACGCCAGGCTTCAGGCTCTGGGCACCGAACTCGGCGCCCAGGTCGAGAGCTTCCAGACCAACAGCGAAGGCGCGATGTGCGAGCGGATCCACCGCGCCTACAGCGAGGGCAAGGACGCGGTGCTGATCAACGCCGGGGCCTGGACCCACTACAGCTACGGCATCCGCGATGCGCTGGCGATCCTGACCTGCCCGGTCGTGGAACTGCACATGTCCAACATCCACGCTCGCGAGGAGTTTCGCCACCACTCGGTGTTCGCCGAGATCGTGCGCGGCCAGATCTGCGGCTTTGGCGTCGACAGCTACCTGCTGGCGCTGCGCGCCGCCGTCTCCGCTGTCAGCCAGTAAGCCGCCTCATACGTCAAGGGCTCGGATGTCATGCTGGTGGAAGACGACAGGGTCAATCAGATCGTGATGGAAGCGGTGCTGCGCGACCTCGGCGTCCAGGTGCTCACGGCCGGCAGCGGCGAACAGGCCCTAGACCTAATGGAGCAAAGAGTCGTCGATCTGGTGCTCATGGACTGCCATATGCCGGAGATGGACGGCCTGACGACGACGCGCCACTGGCGCGGCAAGGAAGCGCGGCTGCAACGCCCGCGCGTGCCGGTGATCGGGCTCACCGGTGATGTCTACAGCGGCGCGCGCGAGGCCTGCCTCGAGGCGGGCATGAACGACTACCTCACCAAGCCCGCCTCCCGCGCTGACATTGGTGCGGTACTCGAGCGCTGGGCGCCTGAGGCCCTACGGAGAGCGTAACGGCCGGCATGCCGGGCGCGCCGCGCGCCTAGCGATGGGTCAATGTCGTGCGCAAGGTCGCCAAGCTGATCAGCGAGCACCTGCTGCGAGCCATCCCATCGTCCGCGACAACGGAACCGTTCCTTTTCCCCTGCGCTCGATGATGAATCTCGCTGGCCATCGTCGACTCGATAGCCGAAACTGCTTGGTCGATTCGCAACCATCCAGGAGACCCGCCATGAGCACCGAAGCCAAGTGCCCTCTCCACCAAACCGCCGGCGGCGGCACCACCAACCGCGACTGGTGGCCCGACTCGCTCAGGCTCGACCTGCTGCACCAGCACTCCTCCAAATCGGACCCGTTGGGAACGAGTTTCGACTACGCCGCTGCCTTCAAGAGCCTCGACTTGGCTGCCGTGAAGAAGGACCTCGCGGCCCTGATGACCGACTCGCAGGACTGGTGGCCGGCCGACTTCGGCCACTACGGCCCGCTCTTCATCCGCATGGCCTGGCACAGCGCCGGCACCTATCGCATCGGTGACGGGCGTGGCGGCGCCGGCCGCGGCCAGCAGCGCTTCGCGCCGCTCAACAGCTGGCCTGACAACGTGAGCCTCGACAAGGCACGCCGGCTGCTCTGGCCGATCAAGCAGAAGTACGGTCAGAAGATCTCCTGGGCCGACCTGATGATCCTCGCCGGTAACGTCGGCCTGGAAACCATGGGCTTCAAGACCTTCGGCTTCGGCGGCGGCCGTGAAGACGTGTGGGAGCCCGATCAGGACGTTTACTGGGGCCGCGAAGCGAAGTGGCTCGGCGGCGACATCCGCTACTCGCAGGGCTCGCCCGGCGTCGAAGAAGCCCACGCCGTGCTCGTGAAAGATGACGACAGCCAGGTGCCGCACACGCGCGATCTCGAAAACCCGCTCGCCGCCGTGCAGATGGGCCTGATCTACGTCAACCCCGAAGGGCCCGACGGCAACCCCGATCCGATTGCCGCGGCCATCGACATCCGCGAGACCTTCGCGCGCATGGCGATGAACGACGAGGAAACCGTGGCGTTGATCGCCGGCGGCCACAGCTTCGGCAAGACCCACGGCGCGGCTCCGGCGTCGCACGTCGCCGAAGAGCCGGAAGCTGCCGGCATCGAGGCGCAGGGCTTCGGCTGGAGGAACAGCTTCGGCAGCGGCAAGGGCGGCGACACGATCACCAGCGGCCTGGAAGTCACCTGGACCCCACGCCCACCCAGTGGAGCAACAACTTCTTCGAGAACCTGTTCGGCTTCGAATGGGAGCTGACGAAGAGCCCCGCGGGCGCGCAGCAGTGGGTGGCCAAGGGCGGCGCCGGGGCCGGCACATTCCGCACGCGCACGATAAGTCCAAGCGCCAGCGCACCCACCATGTTGACGACCGACCTGTCGCTGCGCATGGACCCGGCCTACGAAAAAATTTCGCGCCGTTTCCTCGCCCACCCCGATCAGTTCGCCGACGCATTCGCCCGCGCCTGGTTCAAACTCACGCACCGCGACATGGGTCCGCGCGCCCGCTATCTGGGCCCCGAGGTGCCGGCGGAAGAGCTCGTCTGGCAAGACCCCCTCCCCGGGTCGACCACGCGCTCATCGATGACGGGACATTGCGGCGCTGAAGAAGAACGTGCTGGGCTCCGGCCTGACGGTCTCGCAGCTCGTGTCCACCGCCTGGGCGTCGGCTTCCACCTTTCGCGGCTCCGACAAGCGGGGCGGCGCCAACGGCGCGCGCATCCGCCTGGCACCGCAGAAGGACTGGGCCGTCAACCAGCCCGAGCAACTCGCGAAGGTGCTGCAAGCGCTGGAAGGCATCCGCAGCGAGTTCAACAGCGCCGACCGCCGGCAAGAAAATCTCTCTCGCCGACCTGATCGTGCTGGCCGGGACAGCTGCCCTCGAACAGGCCGCGCAAGGACGGCGGGCATGAAGTGCCTTTCCCTTCATGCCGGGCCGCATCGACGCGTCACAAGCGCAGACCGACGTGCAATCCTTCGCTCCCTCGAGCCCTATGCCGACGGCTTCCGCAACTTCCCAAAGCCCGCTTCTGCATGCCGGCCGAGGCGCTGCTGATCGACAAGGCCCAGTTGCTGACCCTGACCGCGCCGGAGATGACCGCGCTGTCGGCGGGCTGCGCGTCTTGGGAACGCAACGAAGGCCAGACCCACAACGGCGTCTTCACAAAGAGGCCCGGCGCCCTGACCAACGACTTCTTCGTCAACCTGCTTGACATGCGCACCGAGTGGAAGCCTACGTCGACGCGAAGATCGTTCGAAGGTCGCGACCGCAGGACGCGGCGCGATCAAATGGACGGCCACGCGCGTCGATCTCCTCTTCGGCTCGAACGCGCAGCTACGCGCCTTGGCCGAGGTCTACGGCAGTGCCGACGCGCAGAAGAAGTTTGTGCGCGACTTCATCGCAGCATGGACCAAGGTGATGAACCTGGATCGGTTTGACAGCCACTAGCGCCGGATGTTTCCTATGCCGCGGTCATCCGGACAGCGCTAGACGCGCGGCCTCCTCATCACTGATCGAACGCCTTGTTCGAGCAATTGCTGCAGCAGAGGTCCGGGCAACGCCTCGCGCAGTCGACGCAACGCTTCGTCTCGGTCGGTATGCCGTGGGCGTCACACCAGCCCGCCCAGTCGCGTCCACCGACGATGATGCGCGGACGCAGGTTGTGCAGCACCAGCAGCGAGCCGATGCGGTTGGTGTGGGCCGTGCGCTCGTGCATCAGCCGCTCCAGTTCACGGTGCGCGCGGCGCGCGTCTTCGTCCTCGGGCGTCGGCTCGTGCAGCACCGACCAGGCGCGCTCGCCGCCGTGGTGGCGCAGCAGCATCGCCAGCAGCTTGTCGCCATCGAGCCGGTCGGTCTTCGCACGCCGGGCACGCCGGGTGACGTCAATGCTGGCCGAGTCCACCACGATGTTGTCGATGCCTTGATCGATCAGCCAACGGTGCAGCCACCAGCCGTCGCGGCCGGCCTCGTAGCAGCCGTGCACCCTGGCCTCGGCGCTCACACCAATGCGCGCTCGCGCCTTGGCCACGCAAGCAAGCACCGCAGCGGTGTCACCGGCGCCGACGCTGTACCGGCTCGGACCGCGACGGCCGTCGCTGATCGTCAACTTCCATGACTTGTCGCCGAGCTCCAAGCTCATGTACAGCTCGCCGCGCTCGGTCGCCGTATCCTTGCCAAGTAGGACTGTCTGGGTGGTCGCCATTTCCGTTCTCCTTCGCTACAGAAGTTCGGAAATCCCGTTCTAGCTCAACGGGGGTCGCTTGGGCAGTCCTACATGGCATCTACTCGACGAGCCAACGCGAACCGTGGGTCCAAGCAAGGCGGATCGGAAGAGGAAGCGTCCCGAAGTAGGCAAACGACACAGCGCGCAACGCCCTATGCGGTCCGGCGGGTGATGTCTGCGTCGGTTCTTAAAGGTGGGTGACGCTAAGGTCGTAAACTGATAGGTGTCGAGTGCGACTTGGCGAACACAGAACTGTCGGACCATTCCTGTTTGCACATAGCCACCCAATCACTGCCCAGACCCGGCGTTTTCGCGTCGAGTGGATGGTCCTGGGCGGTTTGCTGTTGCTGCTTGGCGTTGTCCTGTCCGTTGCGCTCTACCGCGAACGCAACGCGCTGGAAGCTCAGGAGAGTAACCGCCTTCAGACCCAGGCTCGTGTCGTCGACGAGAACCTGATCCGTCAACTGGAAGGTGCGAACAGTGCGCTAACCGGAGTCCGCGACGAACTCGAACGCGCGGGGTCTGGAGGCACCGATCCGGGCCTCTCCGGCCGACTCAAGTTGTTGAGCGACGCCATGCCCGGCGTTCGCACCATGGTCGTCCTGGACGCCCACGGGATGGTTGTGGCATCGAGCCGCGCCGAATTGCTCGGCACGAACGCCAGCCAGCGCGACTTCTTCATCACACCGCGCCAGCAGCCGAACCCGGCCGTGCTCTATGTCTCCGCACCGTTCAAGCCACCAACTGGACCGCTGGTGGTCGCCATCGGCAGGGTTTTGATAAGCGCCCGGGGTGAGTTCGCGGGGTTCGTCCTGGCGGCTCTGGACCCGGAATATTTTCAGGTCGTGCTGCGATCCGTGCTCTACGCCCCGGACATGCGTGCGGCCCTCGCCCATGGCGACGGCCGGGTGTTTGTGAACATGCCGGTGAACGAACAAGCGCTTGGAATGACCTTGGCAAAGCCTGATTCGATGTTCACTCGCCACCAGCGGAGCGGGCAGACCGCGACCTTGATGATCGGCAAGGTCCTGGCTACCGGCGACGATCGCATGATCGCCATTCGCACACTCGAGCGGTCCGACTTCCAGATGGACAAGCCCATGGTGGCTGCGGTCAGCCGAGAACTGTCGGCCATCTATTCGCCGTGGTACGACAAGGTGCTGCGGTTCGGCTTTTTCTACGTTCTTGTCGTGCTCGGGTCAGGCCTAGGGCTGTATTTCAGCCAGCGGCGGCGCAAGGTCCTCGACCGTATTGCAGCGAATGCCGCGAAGGATCGACAACAAAGCGCCGAGCGCCTCGAACTTGCGCTGCGAGGGGCCGATCTGGGGCTTTGGGACTTGCACGTTCCGAGTGGCGACTTCGTTATCAACGCGCGCGAGCGGGAGATGCTCGGCTTTTCCCCCGAAGACAGCCTGCCGCAGGCCGGTGAATGGCGGGAACTGATACATCCTGACGATCGCCCGCTCGTCGACGCCGCCATCCAGCCGCATCTGCGCGGTGAGACCGTGGCGTACGACTGCGAGCATCGTATGAGGCACAAGGATGGCCACTACATCTGGATCTCGAGCCGAGCGATGATTGTGGAGCGCGATGCGAACGATCGACCCATCCGGATCGTTGGCACGCACCTGGATATCAGCGAGCGCGAACGAGTCGACGCCCAACTGCAGGGGGTGATCGAGCAGCTTCGCAGCAGTGAAGAACAGCTGCGACAAGTGACTGACAGTCTGCCGGTGCTGATCTCGCGCTGGGACTTGGAACAGCGCTTTCGTTTCGCCAATCACTCCTATCGCGACTGGCTGGGCATCGAGTCGGCTTCTCTTCTCGGGCGAAGTCTGCGTGAGGTCTATGGTGATAAGGCCTACAGCGGCTTTCGTCACCACCTCGACGCGGCACTCGCGGGTGAGCGGGTTGTCTATGAACGCGAGATGGTGACGCCTCACGGCCCACGCCAAGTCGAGGTCACACTTGTTCCCCAACTGGGGAGCGACGGAGCAGTCCAAGGCGTGTACGGGCTGATCAGCGACGTCACGGCTCGTCACAACGCTGAGCTGCAACGCGCCCGCAGCGAGGAGCGGCTGAGCCTCGCTCTGGACGGCTCGGGGCTGGCCTTGTTTGACTGGGACATCCGTGCCGATCGCATTTATCACAGTGCGCAGGCGTCGGCGATGCGTGACGATCTGCCGGTCGACCAGACCGCGTCGTCGAGCGAACTGCGGTCGTTCGTGCATCCTGACGACTTGGATGCGATGCAGGCGGCCACGAAGGCAGCCTTGGCGGGCACCGTGCCGGAGTATCAAGCCGAGTTTCGGCTTCGCAGACGCTCCCGAGACTGGCTCTGGGTGCGTGCTCGCGGGCGCGTGGTGGAACGCGAGGCCGGCGGCCGAGCCCTGCGGCTGGCCGGAACGTACACCGACATCAACGCACACAAGGTGGCCGAGGATCGACTGCGTCGCCGTGCTGAATTCGACACGCTCACTGACCTGCCGAACAGGGCGTCCTTTGTTGAGCGGCTACAGCAGGCGATGAGGCGCGCCACCCCGAGCAACTCAATGGCGCTACTGTTCCTGGACATCGACCACTTCAAGACGATCAACGACAGGCTTGGGCACGAGACGGGCGATCAGGTGCTGAAGGTGTTTGCGACGAGGATGCGTGATTGCGTTCGGAAATCCGACATGGTTGCACGGCTCGCCGGCGATGAGTTCACGATCATTCTGGAGGGCCTGCGCGAAGCGACCGACGCGCAGGCGCTTGCGAGCAAGCTGGTTGAAACGCTTCGAGCTCCGCTAGCGTTGGTGGGACAGCTGTTCGAGATCACGGCCAGCATCGGCGTGGCCTTCTGGAACGCGGGTGATACCGACGACGCCGAGTTGCTCCGGCGCGCAGATGCAGCGTTGTACGAGGCCAAGCGACGCGGCCGCAACGGTTATTTCTGCGAGGAGACCGTTGCGCTGTCCGGGTCTTTCGTCGCGCCGGATGAATCTGCGAATTCCGCGTCGCATTGACCATTAGGCGGCATCGGACCCATCAGGGTTCCCTGACCAGCGATGATCAAGGCTCTTCGTCGTGATCTCGCTGTCGCACAGTGCATGCTGATCGATTGCGCCGCATCCGCGAACGACGGGTTTTCACTCGGCCAAACCACCCAAGGCGATAAGAAGGGTGGGAGTTGGCGCTTGAAAGCGGACGCTCCTGGGTGCCGCAACTGGCCGACAGTCACCGTACTAGGGGGCGCTTTTTAGAGCCCACACCCTTCCCCCGCGCGGAGACGTCCATCGCAGCCCCTA